>DATKAP010000148.1:0-2936 GCA_035577905.1 Binatia bacterium | reverse complement strand
AACATAACTTCTCGCCGAGCCCTTCTGCTTCGTTTTAAGTGCACCTGCAACATGATCGCGGCCGTTGTTTGGCTGATCGGATTAGCGGTCGTATTGCTCGCTCCGTCTACTTCGCACGGCCAGCAGTTGACTCAGTATGCTCACACCGCCTGGAGGCTGCAGGATGGTGTATTCGACACTTCCCCTGTTTCAATCGCGCAAACGACTGACGGCTTTCTTTGGATAGGCACCCTCAATGGGCTTGTCCGCTTCGATGGCGCCCACTTCGAATCTTGGAATGATCGTGTTCACGAAATTGGTACTTGTTGCGCTTTTGCCCTGCTTGGTTCGAGCGATGGCAGTTTGTGGATAGGGACAGGTGGAGGGCTGGCCAGATTGAGAGAAGGTAAGCTTTCTGCCGTAACGAAAAGCGATGCTCGATATAACAGCATCATTGAAGATCACAAAGGGCGGATTTGGGCGGCGAGGAGCCGCATCCGTGACAGCAAAGGTCCGCTCTGCGAAATCGAGGGCATGCAGGTGCAATGTCACAGTCAAAACGACGGATTGGGGTGCCGGAATGGCAACGTCGTGGCAGCAGACAAGGGCGGAGCGATTTGGGTGGGCGATGAAGGGAGAGTGTGCAGTTGGAAGGACGGAACGGCAAAGGCATATTCTGTGTCGGTCACCAACACGGCTTGCAAGCCGGCAATCGGTTCGCTTCTGGCAGATTTCGATGACTCAATGTTAATCGGTTGCGCGGGCAGTCTTCAACGTCTTGACCGAGGGAGCTTCGTCAGATTCCAGGGCGCTTCGCTGGATGCTGACAAACTAAGAGGATCGCAACTGCTTTACGACCGCGGGGGCAGCCTATGGATTGGTACCACAAATGAGGGCGTGTACCATGTGGCCAATGGAATCGCAGATCACTTCGGAGAAGCAGATGGCTTATCCGATGACAGCGTGTCTGCCTTGTATGAGGATCACGAGGGGAATGTCTGGGTTGCTACTACTAATGGAATCGACCGTTTTCATCGTCTTAGCGTCATTTCATTTTCGAGCAAACAAGGGCTCGGTGGGCCGGGGCGTAGTGCGGTACTTGCCTCACGCGACGGTCATGCGATATGGACCGATGGCGAACAGGGCCTCACAGCAATGCGGGACGGCAAAATCACCGTAATCACGCGGAAGGAGGGATTGCCAGGCCAGCAAGTCACTGCGCTCTTTGAAGACGATCGGGGTGTTCTTTGGATGGGCATCGATCAAGATCTCTTTTCTTATTCAAATGGTCACTTCACAAAAAAGCTCCGTAGTGACGGACAATCGACCGGTATGGTCGTTGGGATGACCGAGGATGCCAACCGATCTCTATGGATTGTTACCGCGGTCAAGGACCGTTTACTGCGGTTCGATCCGAAAACAGGAATTACTAAGGTTGTGGCGAAGCCACAGAGCCCAAGCAGGATCGCGAGAAGCCCGAATGGGGTGGTGTATTTACTTTCGTTTCTCTCTGGTGAGATCTACATCCTTCGTAACGACGGTACCTTTGAAGATGTTCCGCTACCGACAGGTCCAAGGACGGGTCAAAACCTGCTGGCATACGATCAAGAGTCGCTGTTCGTGGGCACGACTAAAGGGCTATACCGCTGGAAAGATAGAAGGTGGTCCAGTCTAACAAAGAAGAACGGCCTGCCGTGCGACACAGTGCAGGATTCGGCAAACGATCAGGACGGTGGCCTCTGGCTTCACTTGGACTGTGGTTTTGTGAATATCAGCAAACGCGATCTGGATGCCTGGTCCGACGACGGAAGCATCCCTCTGAGCCCCAGGCTATACGACGTGCTCGATGGAGCCCGCGCCGGTCGGGGTAGCTTCGAGCCGGCACATACCAGAACACCGAACGGCCAACTCTGGTTTGCGAACGGCTCGGTACTTCAGATGATCGACCCACGCAACCTTCCCCATAACGAGCTACCGCCGCCCGTGCACATCCTGAGGGTAATCGGCGATCGCAAAATATTCAGCCCGCTCACCAGCGTCGCACTTCCAGCCTTAACGCACGATTTAGAGATCGACTATGCGGCGCTGAGCCTTGTTTCGCCGGAGAAGGTTCGATTTCGTTACGCGCTTTGGGGTGCTGACAAGGACTGGCAGGAGGTTGGAGCGCGGCGTGAGGCGTACTACATGGGTCTACGGCCGGGGCACTATCGATTTCAAGTGATCGCCTGCAACAATAGTGGGGTTTGGAACCAGCGGGGCGCCACGCTGGATTTATCCATCGCTCCTGCATATTACCAGACGAATTGGTTTCGCGCTCTCTGCGCTTGCATTTTTTTGGCGCTGCTGTGGGCGGCCTACCAGTGGCGTGTCCGGCAATTGCAACGTCAATTCGACATGACGCTGGAGGTGCGCGTCGGCGAGAGAACACGGATTGCGAGAGACCTTCACGACACTCTGCTTCAAAGCGCACACGGGGTGCTGCTGCGGTTCCAAACCGTTTCCCAGTTGCTGCCGGGCCGCCCGATGGAAGCGAAAGAGAAGCTGGACAATGCGATCGACCAGACCGCGAACTTCATCACCGAAGCCCGGGATGAGGTGCAGGGATTGCGGGATTCCACAATCCAAGGCAATGATCTCGCAATGGCCGTAAGCACCCTGGGGCAAGAACTCGAAACCGACTCAGCCAACCGCCGACCTGCATTCCGTGTCGCCGTTGGGGGCGAGGCGCGAAATTTGCACCCCATCCTCCGAGACGAGATCTACAAAATTGCTGCCGAAGCGCTGCGGAACGCCTTTCGCCATTCTCAGGCACGGCAGATCGAAGTTGAAATCCGTTATGACAACGATCAATTCCGACTACGGGTGCGGGACGATGGAAAAGGCATTGATCCAGCGATTCTATCCAGCCAGGGCAGTAAAGGACACTACGGCTTGCCCGGGATGCGGGAACGTGCCAC
>DATKAP010000147.1:0-5144 GCA_035577905.1 Binatia bacterium | reverse complement strand
AACTGTCTTTGTAGCACGATTTGCAGGAAACCCGCCTTTCCCGCGACCCTTCCCCGCCGGCGTAACACGCAAGAGCACCGCGCGTCTGAATGCCTCGGATCAGATCGAGCCGGACCCATTTGCGAATCAACATCGTCACGGCAAACGCTCCCGGTAGGATTGCTCAGTGGCAATACTTGTCCCTGTGCAAAGAAATGCGGGTCCGCCGTGCTAAACTGACGCGAAGGAGCGAGATTCGTTGGAGGGGCACCGCTGGGCGCGACTCGTTGTAGAGACGGCATGGCGCGTGTGTGCCCGGTTCCGCTTGCCCTCTGGGCGAGCCGCATCGACTCTCCTGCTCCTACTCTTCCTTCTGGCGCCGTATGGAGCCTCGCTTTCTCTCCTGCTCGACCGCGATGCTTCGAGTTGCGGCATGCAGTGCTGCAAGGGGAAGAAGTCTTGCTGTCGCCGTAATTCGAGCCATAAGGCTCACCAGGACGGTCCGGCGTGGTCCTCGTCATCGAAGTGCCCTGATGGATGCGGACAACTTCCCGCCACACCGGGCAGTCTGGCCGCAAGCCTCGGGACAACGCGTTCCGAAACAGCCCCAGTCGCGGTGTCTTCGCGGGCTCGGCGGACAACTGACCAACGCGCCTCTTCCACTCTTGTAGCCTTCGAGCTCTTCGAGCGCCCGCCTCCCGTTTCCCTCTAATCCACGTTTCTAGGAGGAGGTCCGCGATTCTCGACGGGAGAATGCTGCCCTCTTTCCGAACATAACGTCAGGTTGAAGGCGGCACAAGGACCTAGGCCGCGGTCCCTGGATACCTGCTTCGCTGCTCTGCCAACCGCATGGAGATCGTTGCGTTTCAACCACACAACGGGTCACCGCCGGTGCGATGGCGCCATGGCAAGGCTGGATTCAAGGAAAACTCAAGGAAGTCCGAAGCACCAGAAGAGCAATTGATAACTCATGAAGTGCGAGGGGGATGTAAGCGTGAAGAACGGAGTCTTTAGCAAGTTTTTTCATTTTGTCTTGGCTGTAACCGCGGCCGTACAAGTCGCGAATGCACAAGGAACCATCAACTACGGCAGCATCGGCGGTCAGGCCACGGATGCGTCGGGGGCGGTTGTTGCCGGCGCCGTGGTCACGGCACGCCAGACCGAAACTAACCGCGCCAGTACGCTGATGACCGACCGGGACGGACGTTTTCTGTTTCCGTATCTTAGTGTCGGCGATTATGAAGTCAAGGTCCAGCATCCGGGGTTCCAAGTCGCGGTAAGGAAGGTCACGGTCTCCGTGGGGTCGGCGTTTGAACTGCCGATCTTACTGACCGTGGCGGCGGCGGAGAGCAATGTCACGGTAAACGCGGAGGCCGCCGTTCTGGAGACTGCGCGCACGCAAATTGCGGGCACGGTGCAGCAAGCCGAGGTACGTTCGCTGCCACTAAACGGGCGCAATTTCCTGGATCTAGCACTGCTGGTTCCCGGCGTCTCGCCTACCAACACGGCCAGTAATCAGCTTTTCGCTGAGACCTCTGCCGTACCTGGACAGGGCATTTCCATAGGCAGCCAGCGCAATTTCTCGAACAGCTTCATTGTCGATGGCCTCTCCGCCAACGACGATGCCGCCGGACTGAGCGGCATCTTCTATGGGCTGGATGTCGTCAATGAATTTCAGGTGGTGACCTCGGGGGGCCAAGCGGAACTGGGACGCGCGCTAGGCGGCTACATCAACGTGGTCACCAAGAGCGGCACCAATACATTGCACGGCGATCTCTACGGTTATTTCCGCAACCAGCGCTTCAATGCGGCCAACCCTCTCTCCAACACCAAGCTGCCGTCGACGCAGGCTCAATACGGGGCCAGCCTCGGCGGTCCGATCCGTGCCGACCGGACGTTCTATTTCGCCAACTTCGAGCAGCGGTCGCTGAACCAGAGCGGACTGATCACCATCGCACCGGCGAACGTGGCCGTGATCAACGCGCGGCTGGCAGCCGTCGGTTATCCCGGAGCACAGATTGCGACGGGCCTTTACCCGAATCCGGTCCACAATACAAATTTCCTGGCAAAGCTGGACCACCAGTTCAGCTCAAACGATCAGTTCAGCCTGCGGTACAGCCTGTATGACGTTCACAGCAACAACTCGCGGGGAGCGGGTGCGCTGAGCGCGGCAAGCGCTTCCGCTGGGTTGGACAACACCGACCAAACGGTAGCGGTGAGCAATGTGGTGGCGCTTTCTCCCACCACGGTGAACGAAACTCGCGGCCAGTTTACCCACAGTAATCTGCTGGCGCTTCCCAGCGATCCGATCGGCCCGGCGGTCAGCATATCGGGTGTGGCCTCGTTCGGTACCCTGTCGGGTTCTCCGACCGGCCGTCTCAACAACCTTTACGAGGTAGTGGACAGCATCTCGCACCGGCACGCCGCGCACGCTCTGCGCGCAGGCGTCGACTTCCTATACAACGACACCACGATCACGTTCCCCCGGTCCATCCGCGGCGCCTACACCTTCTCGTCGCTCGCGAATTTCCTGTCGGGCACGTACAACAATGCGGGATTCACGCAGACATTCGGCAATGCAGTAGTGCCGCAGACCAATCCCAATACCGGCTTCTACGTCCAGGACGAATGGAAGATCAGCTCGCGCCTGACGCTCAATCTGGGTGCACGCTACGATCTGCAATTTCTGAAAACCATCGCGACCGACACCAACAACATTTCGCCTCGCGCCGGTTTCGCCTGGTCGCCGTTCGCGTCCCGCCGCACCGTAGTTCGCGGCAGCTACGGACTGTTTTATGACCGGATTCCGCTGCGCGCTCTGGCGAACGCACTGCTTTCCAGCGGAAACACCACCGACATCACCAGCTCGACCCAGGCCAGCGTGAGTCTTTCGCCCACACAGACCGGCGCTCCGCTGTTTCCGAATATTCTCTCTACGGTGCCGTCGGGCGTGCTGATTAACTTCACCACCATGAATCCGCACATGCAGAATGCCTACTCGGAGCAAGGTAGCTTTGAGATCGAGCAGCAGTTGGGTGCGCACAGCACATTGAGCGTGGGCTACCAGCATCTACGCGGACTGCACCTGATCATTTCAGTGAATCAGAACGTGCCAAGCTGCACGGCATCGGGGAACAACAACGGATGCCGCCCCAATCCGAACTTCGCCAACAACAGTCAGTATTCCTCGCTGGCCGATTCGCACTACGACGGCCTGCACGTCTCATTCGTGCAGCGGCCGGTTCGCTGGGGAAGTGTTCGTGTGTCGTATACGTGGTCGAAGTCCCTGAACAATGTCGGCGAATTCTTCTTTAGCTCGCCCATCAACCTCTACAACATCTGGCAGGACTATGGACGTTCCGACGACGACCAGCGGCATCGCGTGGTATTCGACGGGACGATTCATTCGTCGATGGGCAAAGCCAATACCGCATGGGAGCGGCTCAGCCACGGGTTCCAACTCTCCGGCATGCTGCAGTACTACTCGGCACTGCCGCTGAATATCACCTCCGGAGTGACCACGATTCAGGGCACGGCCGGCAGGCCGACGGTGAATGGTGTATTCATCGGGCGCAACTCCGGGACGGGCAACGACTACTTCAGTGTGAGCGCCCGAGTCAGTCGATCATTCCCCATCACGGAACGTGTGCGGATGGAAGCGCTAGCCGAGGCCTTCAACGCGCTCAATCACCGCAACAATCTCACTCTCAACGGGGCGTTCGGCGCCGGAGCGTACCCAACCAACCCAGCTCCCTCGTTCGGGCAGGTTACGGCGGTGAACGATCCGCGGTCCCTTCAGTTGGCGCTTCGCATCAGGTTCTGAGCAGGAGATCCCCCGTGAAGACGCTTCTTTTCCAAGTAATACTGGCAGCGCATCTAGGGCCGCTGGCCCCGGAAGCGCCGCTGCGAGAGCCGCAAATGGCGGCCAGTTCATCGATGGTCGGCCTGACGTACGGCGCCGGGAACGGCATCTACTTCCGCGCATCGTATGACGCAGGCAAGACGTTCTCCGCTCCTGTCCAAGTGGCCGCCGGGGGGATCGTACCGCTGAGCCGTCACCGGGGCCCGCGGATCGCGATGATCGGGAACACGATCGTGATCACGGCAGTTACCGGTCAAAAGGCCGCCGAGGGTGCCCATGCACATGGCCTGCCGTCGGATGGCGACCTGATGGCCTGGCGATCGACGGACGGCGGGAAGCACTGGTCGGCGGGAGCCGCGATCAACGATGTTCCAGGCGCGGCCACGGAAGGTCTGCACTCTCTGGCCGGCGACGGGAAGAGCATTCTCTTCGCGGTTTGGCTGGATAAACGCGCGAAGGGCACCAAACTCTATGGGGCGCGATCGACCGATGCAGGCTCCACGTGGCAGAAGAACGCGCCAGTGTACGAGTCTCCGGCGGGCACGATTTGCGAATGTTGCCACCCATCGGTAGCGATCGATGGCATCGGGCAGGTGCTGGTGATGTGGCGTAACTGGCTGAACGGCAATCGGGATATGTATCTGGCACGATCCGCGGATGGCGTCACGTTCGCCAGGCAGGAGAAGTTGGGCGCCGTCAGTTGGGCGCTGAATGCCTGCCCGATGGATGGCGGCGGACTGGCTGTTTCCGGGGCCAAGGTCGTGACCGCGTGGCGGCGCGGCGAAAACGTATTCCTGGCTGAGCCCGGGCGGCCTGAAACGCAGATCGGTACCGGGAAGGATGTAGCGCTCGCCGTGAATGGCGACAGGACCTACGTGATGTGGGTCAACGGCGGGGCCATCGAAGCCTGGACCGGTGGCAAGGCCGCGGCTCTGGCCAAGGCAGGCGCCTTTCCGTCGATGACGAGCCTCCCGCAAGGAGGAGTGCTGGCGGCATGGGAGCAGGACGGGGGCATCGAAATCCGGCGGCTGGAGTGATCGGCTGTTTTTGACCAGAGAGGTTCTGATGAGAAACGTGTACCTTTTCGCGTTCGCCGCGCTCGTGTTGACGGGAGCGGGGGCGTGGGCGGCCGACCAGAAGGTCGCCATCCGATTTCAAGCTCGGGTAGGGGACGAGAAACTGGCGTGCGGTCAAACCTACAGTGGTATCGGCACGACCGCGTCGAAGATCTCGCCGCGCGACTTCCGGTTTTATGTTCACGATGTGGCGTTGATCGACCAGTCGGGCAAGTCCGTGCCGGTGC
>DATKAP010000146.1:0-3416 GCA_035577905.1 Binatia bacterium | reverse complement strand
TTGTCGTTAAGCTGATCTTTTCGTCTGTGCGCAAAACTCGATGATTTTCCCGAGTTGCGGCTGAGCTACCGTCCTTAACGGCTTCCGAAAGTTCTTCGGTATGTAAAACTCAATTACTTTTGGCATGACAATCTCCTGGATACTAGTGAATCTCGGTGCGCGCGGCTGTGCCAGGTGGTTCGCTCGCCTCGGTCCGTCGCTATCAGTGTGGGTGCAACATTCATTGCAGCCATAATTAGGACCTCCTGTAGCGTGAAACCGTGAGTCGTGATCTTCCACATAAGCGCCTTTCGACCTTTGCACCTGTTGTCGTATTGACGAAGCCATTGTCAACCCAGTTCCGTTTGCGGGCAGCCCCACATCGGGGCAAATCTCAGACTCTTGGGGAGCGAATAGCAGCCTTCTTTTGAGGCAAGAAAGTTTGGTATGTGGGGAAGTCTTTTAAGGAGCGTTAGAGGTTGTTTTTGCGGGGCGGAGCTTCGATGCGCTTCCACCCGAAAAGGCGAGCATCGATGGAGAATAAACCTGGTCCTAACATTGCGAGAGCGGCACCAGCGGTTCCTAGCAGCAGCCAAACCCATTTGTCTCCGGGTGGCGCAAACATCTTCCAGGTTTCAATCAATGCTATGCCAGTTCCCACGATGGGAGTCCATAAGCCTGCGATGAGCAGGATTCCCACTACTACTAAGAGCACAGCGGGAATCGTCACAATCATCGGTGGTGGATCGCTCCACAGCCTCAAGCTCGCGCGCGCGATCAGGGCGGAGCCGAAAACTAAGCGCATGAGAAACAAACCCGCTCCGGGCCAACCGCCAGCGAAGGTGGAATATAGACGGCGCAAAATACGCCTTTCTGGACATTACTATATTGTGATGTAGTGAAGGCGAACCGATACCCCAAAAAGAGCTAGGATCGTCACCCTTTAGAGTTCTGCCATGCGTCTGGGACGAGGGGGCTACTGTGGAAGCTACAGCTCGATGATTCCTCGCTTCATGCCGATCATGGCGGCGTGCGTTCGATCGTTTGCCCCCAATTTTGAAAGGATGCACTTGACTCGACTCTTGACGGTTTCCTCTGTGATGGAGAGCTGATCCGCAATTTGCTTGTTCGCATTCCCAGCCGCGATCAGGCGCAACACAAGAATTTCCGCTGGCGTCAGGGCATCAGCCGTCGCATGCTCGGCGATTTCATACGAGGCTTCGGGAGAAAGCGCCTTTCTTCCGGCATGAACTGCTCGGATCGTTTCCAAGAGTTCCTTGTGCAACGTATTTTTTAACAGGTACCCTTGTGCTCCTGCCTTGAGGGACCGAAGAATCTGAATGTCGCCCTGGTAGGTCGTCAGCACGACGATTCTTGCATCGGGAAACTCTCCCCGAATTGCTAAGATCGCATCGAAGCCGTTCATCTCCGGCATTTGCAAATCCATCAGCGTGATGTCTGGACGATGCGTACGAAACTGTTGGATCGCCTCGCGGCCGTTCGAGGCTTCGGCGACCAGAGTCATATCCGGCTGGGTGCCGATGAGTACGGCTATGCCCTCTCTTACGAGGGCGTGGTCGTCAACCGCCAGAATGCGAATTTGAGCTGACCCATCAGTCACGGTCGGTCATTTCCTTTACATCGTTATCCGTCGCGGAGCGCTTTCCAAAGTACCAGAAAGGCCGTGTCGATTTCACGAACGCCCTCGCTCCCGGAACATTGAGTTCAATCTCCGTACCGCCATCGACTTCCGTCCAGATCGTCAGGTTGGCGCCTACAAGTTTGGCTCGTTCCCTCATCCCTGGCAAGCCGAAATGCCCCTCACGGCCATCTCCGCTGAGCACGTCTGAAGGAATTCCTTTTCCATCATCCCGAACGCGAAGCCGGAAGTACTTTTCGTCGTAGCGGATTTCCACTTCGATGTTTTGGGCCGTCGCATGGCGGAAGGCATTGCGCAGCGCCTCCGCGGCCAGTCGGTAAACTTCGTCACGCAGAATCGGATGCAAATTCCGGGATGCCCCTTCCACGACCACTGTAAAGTTGGGAGAGGATTGACTGGCTTCAGCAGAAGCGAGCTCTTCCCCAACCGTCCGAATGGCTAGCGCAAGGTCGTTCTTCTCGACCGTGGACATGCGGAGGCCTTGCACAGCATCCCTGCCCTGAGTGATCGCTTCAGACGCCTGATCGACAGCCTCCTCTAGTGTCTTGCGCGAATTGGCCGCACCCTCCGGCAATTGATAAATAGCAGCCTGAAGACGTGGCAAAAGCGCCTGAAAACTCTGGAGCAGAGTGTCGTGCAGATCCCGAGCAATGCGTGTTCTCTCGCCGACGCGAGCCTCCAGCGTCATGTCGAACTGATGTTGCAGTCGCCGCACCCGCAGTTGGTATGCGGCCCACAGCAATGTCAAAACGACCGCCGCAAAGAGGGCGCGGAACCAGTTGGTTCTCCACCAGGGGGGCGTGATGAGAATGGGCAGCGACACCCCTTCTTCGTTCCACACTCCGTCGCTGTTTGATCCCTCCACGCGAAAAACGTACTTGCCGGGATCCAAATTCGTGTAAGTAGCCAGACGTTGCTTGCTGCCCACTTCGTTCCAGGCGGGTTCTAGGCCCTCGAGCTTATATCGATAACGGTTTTTCTGGGAATTTGCGTAGCTCAAGGCCGCGAATTCAAGCGAAAACACACTGTCCCGGTAGGAGAGAGTCAGGGAATCGGCGTATGGGATGGCTTTCTTGAGTACCGATTTAGCGCCGATGGGCACGGGTTTGTTGAAGATTTTGAAGCTAGTGATCACTACCGGAGGCACGTAGGGATTGTCCCGGATATTTTCAGGAAAGAAAGTCGTAATCCCGTTGCTGCCGCCAAACAACATCTCTCCGCTTTGGCTGTCTTCATAACAGGAATTTATGGCGAAATCGTTGCTCTGCAAGCCGTCGAATACGTCATAATTTCTGAAGGTCTCGTTGCGAGGATCGAACCGGGAGATGCCCTTGTTGGTGCTGAGCCAGAGCCTGCCGCCCCGATCATCCAGAATGCACTGAATTACGCTGCTGGGTAGGCCCTGATTCACCGTGTAGTGGGTAAACGTTTGGTTTTCGCGGTTATACCGGTACAGTCCATCCAAGGTTCCCAGCCACAACGTTCCGGCTCGGTCTTCATGGATGGCATAGATGCCGCCACTACTGAGTTTCTGAGGATCACGAGAGTTGACCCTGTAGTTGACGAAGGTGTTTGCCTTGTCGTCGAACCTGCTCAATGTGCCCGTCCACGTCCCAAACCACAGCGTGCCAGACCGGTCCTGATACATGGCACTGACACCACTGTCCCCCAAGCTGGCCGGGTCAGGCGGATTGTGCTGGTAGTTGATGAACTTCTCTGTCTCTGGATCAAAACGGCTGAGACCGCCAACCTGCCCCACCCATAGCCTGCCGCTTCT
>DATKAP010000145.1:0-4843 GCA_035577905.1 Binatia bacterium | reverse complement strand
AACGAGAGCTTTGGGAAGACCCGGTTTTACGTCCCAGGCATCGACTGCTACGTTGAAGACCGACACGCCCGCGTCCGCCAGGCGATCGGCAAGGTCGGGCCGTAGAAGGCGGGCGTTCGTGCCGATGTAGATCCAGAAGCCTTTCTTCGCCGCATAGTCAACGACCTTGTGCGCGAACTGTGGCCGCAGTAACGGTTCGCCTCCCATTAGTGCCAATACGCGGCATCCGCGATCGTGAAGCCAATCGATGCTGCGGCGAGCTGTGTCCTCGGTCATGCCTTTCACTTTATTGTTGAAGGCCCAGCAGTACCAGCAATCGAGGTTGCACTTATACTCCGCGAACAAATAAGCGATGATCGGGTGGAACTCGCCCGGCAGAACTCGAGAGCGGACGTAGGGGAAGAGCCATCCCTTCATCTTGTGATAGGCCTGGGCCAGCGTCCAGTCGCGGTGATCCGGCGCAGTCTCGGGTCCAGGATCATACAGTTTCTCTGGGAATCGCGGATAAACCGGTTCTGGCAAGGTTAATCCCTTGTGGGCCGGCAGCTCCGGATGCGCCGCCGAATTCATCAACAGGCTGTGGACGTTTACGTCAATTCGAAATTTCGGGACTGTGGACATGACGCTCCTCAAGGGAAGACAAAATAAGTCGGACAAATTCCTAATGACGCCTTATCGAATGCACATCAGCTTCCAAATGGATGAGGCTTCGATCGGCCGCATCGCGTGCAATTCGCGTGTCTTTGTGAGGTGCAGCTTTGACCTCGGAGGAGCACTGACCAAATGGGGGCACGGAAACAATCCCGTGACCCAGTGAGGTCATCCACTTACGACCAACGACAGTGGCCGATGACTTGCATTCTTTCAAGTGGAGAAACAAGTGATGAATGCAAGTGAAGTGGAGCCGAAGATGGTCACAAGGGGTACTGGCGTTGAAAGACACAACCTGGTGCGTTATCTGCTTCTGATTCTCGGGACAGGTTACGTGATCGTTTCGTTGTACTTGATTTTCGAAACGCGCAGTCGTCTGTCTGCGGTCACAACCTCGGAGGATGCGGCAGTCCTGAAACTCCAGCAGCGCCAGAGTGCCACCGAGGACGAACTCAAAACATCAAATCAGGCCTTGACACAACAGCTGGGAGTTACCGAAAGGGGACTCCACGCTGCTTATGCGGGCACGACCGCTGAGTTGCGTCAGAGCCAAAGAGCTTTTGAGCGACGGATGCAGGACGAGCAGAACCAGGCCGCCGAACAGGTCACGGTCGAGGTGGCAAGTGTGCGAACTGAACTGAGTGGGGCGAAGAAGGATATCGCGGCAACCCGTTCGGACCTCGATTCCACAAAACTGAAACTCGATCGCGCGGTTGGCGATTTGACGGGGCAAAGCAGCTTGATTGCCCGCACACGCGAAGAACTGGACGAACTGAGACATCGTGGTGATCGCAACTACTACGAATTCACCTTGTACAAAGGCCAGCACCCCAGCCACCTCTCAACCGTTGCTCTACAGCTTAAGAAGGTCGATGTGAAGAAAGGAAAGTTCACACTCAGTCTGGTGGCCGACGACCGTGTGGTCGAAAAGAAAGACCGTGGTGTCGCCGAACCTCTGCAGTTTTACACCGGACGCAACCGGCAACTCTGTGAAGTAGTCATCTTCACCGTGGAGAAGAACAAGGTGACGGGCTACTTGAGCACGCCCAAGTCGCCGGGCCTGACGGCGTCGAGGTAGTCATGTCGCACCGTCACCTTTGGGAGCACTGCAATCCTGCGGACACGCAAAAGACCAAAGCCTCTCTATCGGTTCCATCAGCGGAGGAAGACAGATCAAGGATGTTGCATGGCGCAAGGAATGCACTCCTGCTCGCGTTGCCGTTCTGGCTCGGCCTGATCTATTGGCTGACAAGGTAGAGCTCCTCGTCTTTAACAATGTCTGTGCGGCGGCGCAGAGTTCAGGATAACGGAAGGTAGGAGATCACCGGATCGCTCCGCTAGGCCTTGTTTGTAAACGTCTGTGTGGCTTCTCGCCCATGGTGTGCACCGCGTGAATGTATACAGCACGGCGACACTTCAATTTCGTTCTTCATTTTGCATTCCTCGACAGGCTGGATCGTGTGCTTGGGTAGCCGTGGGTAGTAGGGGTATGAGGAATCGGTTAGGGCACACTATAAAAAATCGTTGCTAAGCGGTGCGTGGGAGTTCAATTCGTCTCGAAAAGATGCATGGCTCCATGCCACCCGGGCAATTGCAGATTGCGGCGCAGCATGAATAAGCTCGCCCGTCGGACCGTGTGCTTCGGTTTACTTGGCGCGATGCCTTGACCTTCGCTCTGCCTTAGGCCGTCCGGTTTTCGCCCGCAAGCCTGTCAGACTCATCGGCTGCAAACATCGCAAAGCCATGCGCGAGTTCGTCCAATGCGTTTGCCAGATCCGCTGCCCATTCGGCAGCCACGAACACCGCGAGGGAAGGCTGCAGGTGTTGCACCATGGCGGTGAAACTCAGGATATCCAGCGCATCCCGTTCACAATCCACCACCAGAGCATCAAAGACTTGCCTGTGCAAGAGTGCGAGTGCCTCGCCTGGGCTGATCGCAGTCACCACCGCATGGCCTCGATGAAGCATCATGTCGAAGCATTTGTCATGAAAGGGTTCCGGATTGAAGTAGAGAATCTTCGTAAGATCGTCTCCAGAGGTTTTGGTTCGTAATCAAGTTCGCTCTAGGTCCGTTGGAAGGGCAATTGCCCTTGTCACCGCTTCCAACGGGCCGGCGTAAATTTGTTCAGCTCCGCCAATGGCTTATTGCCCGATCATGCTTTTTCGGCCACCTCCGATTGGGGCTTGAGCCCATTGTCCGAATTCCCACCATCTTTTTCGCCAACGTGTTGCGCGGCCTTTTCATGTACCTCAACTTCACAGACACTTGGAGACAGATGCATCCGTTCCCGTATCCTGCGCGCAAAGGTTCCTTCACCCTGAAATCGGGCGCCGCGATCTCGTAGCCACGCCAAGGCGCGCTCGCCATCTTGGTCGACGGCAGTTACGCGAGTGAGGTCGATGTCCAGCGCGCTTGGCGGGCATACCGCCATTCTCAAGTCTTCGGCGGACGACCCTTCGATGCGCCCAGTTAACTTGAGGGTGATCCGCGTGCCGTGACGAATTATCGAAAGCATGAGCACAATCTTTATCGTGCAAATTCACTGCCACCATGAGAGCCGCTACTCCTGAGAACACCAGGAGTTAGCGAGATCAGAACGAGGGACGCAAGACCCAATTGCCCGCGCGCGGACATTCGACTCCATGTGGGCATTGGCATTGCAGCGGTGAACATTTTCCGGATTGACATGTCAAGGCAGAAACAGATCTGAACCAGTCGGCAGCATTGCAACTTCGGTAAGTGCTGCCTGACTTCGGCGTGAGTTTGCCATTGTGGCCAGGCATATTGCTCCGATGGCGGCCCAAAATAGAATTCTCACTCGCCGACAGAGAGCAATTGTTAATCCCGCGGCTGCGGGAATATGGATGAGCCGGGCGACAATCATATTCCCGCCCTCAAAGGTTCCTACATTCCCGGGATTGAGTGCGCCCACAATATTGATCAGCTTTGTAAGCGCTTCGACGACAAGGGCAACGAACAGGGTTTTCCTTGCGCCCATGAAATACAAAAGAACATATACCTCCAGAATCGCCGTGGCATGAGCGAGCAGATTAAGGAACGAGCTGCACCAAAATGTCGCCGGAGTTCTGTGGCAGAAGTCGAAGAGGTTTTCTTCGGCGGCTTTGACTACGGACTGTTTGCCATTCACCCAAGCCTTGGTCCATCTGATACGCCCAATTGCTCGCGCCGTCATGGAAAAAGCCGGCCAACGCCGTGCGACGGCTATTCCGCACAGGCTAATCAAGACTGCGGATCCTGCTGCAAACAGAAGCGCATAGACTTTCCATTTATGCGATAACGTTAGCAGCAGCACGGCAGCGATCATCCCTACGAAGCTCACCATCGCCGAGGTCGCTATATAGATTCCACGATCCAGAGTGACGGACGAGATGCTGTTGGCGGTGGGAATGTCTGAGCCGAGCAAAGAGACGCGAGCCGCCTCCCCAAGGACTTGACCGGGAAGTCCGAGAATCGCGATCGCCTCCGATATCAGCCGGAGTCCGAGCGTACGTGCAAAGGAGACATTCCGGATGTCGCACTGAAAGGAAAGCCGCCATGACAAGGTTTTGATGAGATGCGCGATTCCGCCGAGAAGGAGCACCAGGCCGAAGCCCCACCACCCGATCGACTTGATTCCGTCAAGAACCGCCGCTGTACTTGTCCGCTGTACGAGACAGGCCAGGAGAAGAATCCCCAGCAGCGGAACTAAGTAACGAAGAGCTTTTCTCTGCATTTTGGCCCTTGGGTGCGCCTTTTTTTTCCACCCGGAAAGATGCACATACTCGAATCGAACTTGCAATTCGGGATACTGAATTGGCTATGCTCGCCGGTTTTCGGGGCGGCTTGCAATCTTGCAAATTAGTGCTTGCCTTTGCTCGTGAACTTTCCCAAGATAAACTCTTGGGCGAGGCTGCCAACGACATGCAGCCCCGTGTCAATCCCAAAATTCTGGAGGACGTGGCCAGCACTACGATTCGAACCGGGGTAATACGCGGTGGAAATGGAATACCCGATCAAACTGCCACCCAACTGCGAGTAATTCGGCTGCCATCTGCCGTTGTCTCCCTTGCAGACGAATGGAGCCACCATCGCATGGCGAGCCCGAGACCACTTTGTGCCGTTGCCGTCATAGAAGTAACGAGGATCCTGATGCAGAAGCGATGGCAGAATGGCGTTGCTGATCAAGCTCCC
>DATKAP010000144.1:0-77432 GCA_035577905.1 Binatia bacterium | reverse complement strand
CGGCGACCAGCGAGGGACGAGACCGCCGCCGTGAGTGATTTGAGTCAGGCCACTGCCATCTGTATTGATAACGTAAAGCTCGAGCAGGCCGGTCATATCATGAGCAAAGGCGATCCGCTGCCCATCAGGTGAAAAATCAGGGAACCAGGCGAGACCGTCGTTCGCTGGCGGTAGATTGGTTACCTGAAACAGATCGCTTCCATCAGGATTGACGGTATAAAGCTGGTTCGTTCCCGTCAGGCTGCTCACGAATGCGATCCGCCCATTCCTGCCAGGGTGAACAGCGAGGGCTGACGAGTTAATTAACGTTATTGCTATCAGGACGTAGATCGTGTTCACAGCGTAATGACGAAAGTTTCCCGATATTTCCACATTGCACCCCTCTTCTTCGGCGAGATCGACAGGCGAATTTCGGACGTTCTCTAGCAAGATATTCATGGCTCTCAGTAGGAAGCAGGCATTGCAGCGGGAAAACAGTCCGCCTTCCTCCAACTTTCAAGACTAGGGCTGAACGCCCCAATTTGGCGCGGCCCCGCCTTTGACTAGCAGCGTTTGGTGCGAGCCGTCTGCATCCATCACCCACGTGTCGAACGATCCTGCCGATTCTCGATCACTCACAAACAGAATGTTCTTACCATCAGGCGAGAAGGAAGGTAGTCCGTCGTTTTTTCCTTCTGGCCTGGTGAGACGAATTACACCGGTACCGTCCAAATTCATTTTGAAGATGTTGCTAAGTCCTGGGGAATTTTGTTTGTCGTTGAAAACGACCTGCTTCCCGTTAGGGGAGACATCGGGCACGCTGGCCGTCAGCCTTGGATCTGACAATCGCCTCAAGTGCTTGCCATCGATGTTCATGATCCACAGTGCTGATACGTATCCGTCTTGTTGGGAAGTGAAGATGATGTGCTTACCATCCGCCGTACACTCGCCTGCCAGAGCTTCCCAAACAGGAGTAGTGAGTATCCGAAAGTTCGTTCCATCAGCACGGATGGTAGCGATCGCAAGCAGGCCGTATTTCTCCGCTGTGCCGAAAACGATATGTGTTGCGTCGGGAGACCAATGAGGCGCTACGTGACCGCGGCCATCGTGAGCGACTTGGGTCAGGTCTGTACCGTCGGAATTGACTACATACAATTCCAAGGCGCCCGTCATATCGTGAGCAAAGACGATCTGCTTACCATCCGGAGAGAAATCTGGCCACAAAGCAAAGATGTTAGTTGTTAGGGGTAGATTCGTAACCTGGAACATGTCCGTCCCGTCAGGATTGACGGTATAGATTTGCATGGTCCCTGTATAACTTGCCTGGAAGGCAATTTTTCCATTCTTGCCCAGGTCAGCGGCCAAGCTGAGCGAACTGGTCATCACCACAACAAGCAGCAAATGTACGATGCCCAGCATGCAGAGGCGAAGCTCTTTGACTGTGTTCATATTGTCCTCTCGACCCCTGATTGAATGTCGGTCGTATCGGGACTGCTTAATTAGCTGCCGGCCCCCATTGGGGCAGTGCCCCGCCATCTTCAATCTGCTTCAGGCGCCGCATGGCCCGGCTGTTCACAGCTTGATCTCTGCGAAGCTGAATCTTGTTTCTGTGCCCGGAACTGCCAAGTGCGAAGACCTTGGCGCATCGGCTACCGTCGGAATTCATAACGAAAATTCCTGAGCTTGAGAAATCTGGAGCGTCACGCTCGAAGACGATTGCATTCCCCTGGGGGGACCATGAGGGATGGAAGTCATGGGGTCCGGAGAAGTAGTCTTTCCCATTGTTGGTGAGCCGGACCAGCGAACTATCTCTAGGGTTGACCGTCCAAATCTCCTCGTTTTGGGGGTTACAACAATGGCTGGAGAATGCGATTCGCTTTCCGTCGGGCGACCAATCCGGATGGTGGGCTGAAAAAGGCGCAGGTGTAAGACGACGCAAGCCTGATCGTTGCTCACCCTTGAATTCGATCGCACTGATAATGCCTTGCCGCGAAAACCCACTAAATGCAAGGTCGTTGTTGGCCGAATATTGCGCCGAAAAATCCTGAAATCCCAAGTGAAAGTTGGTAATCGGCCGCAAGCCGCCCTCGCCGATTTCGATCTGAAAGAGTGCGCATGCTTCGATATCCAGCCGGCAACGGCTGAACACTATCGAAGTTCCATCGGGAGTGAAGCTCGGAATCTCATTGCTGAAGTCAGCCTCGGAAAGGAGCACCCTCTGATTCGTGCCATCGGCATTCATCAGCCAGAGCTGACCCAGGAAGTCCGGAGCATGGTATTCGTTAAATACGATCTGCTTGCCATCAGGGGACCAAGATTCCCAAAATGCACCGCTATCCGGGCCGAGGTTAGTGAGCTGCTTCACATCACTGCCGTCGACATTCATCGTGTAGATGTCGGGTCCAGCAACGAAGGCAATTCGTCCGTTCTTGCCTGGAAAGGTGGCGTGGGCAGGAATGGTGTTAGCAAGCAGCACTGCTCCGAAAGCCATCTGGTGAAATACTCGAATGAGACGTCTTTTCATTGTTCAAGACCTCCGGGGCCCCCCCTTTGACCAAGCGGCCCTCTCACACCACACACATGCGGAAACCGGTGGCGAAAACGATCATTCACGATAGAAAAATTCTTTGTTCGATCTCCTATGAAGGCCGAAGATCTTCCTAAGTCGTTGTAAAATGCGACACTATTGGGCTAATTGGGGCGGCCCACCGAGCCGGTTATGTCCGCCACTCACAATGTCACCCGACTGCTTGCCCTTTGGGCAAAAGGTGACCACGAGGCGCTTCGCGATCTCACGCCGATCGTCTATAAGGAGCTTCGTCTGATCGCTGCCAGTTATTTGCGGAAAGAGCGCCGGGATCATAGTTTGCAACCAACAGCACTCGTGAATGAGGCCTATCTTCGGCTAGTTGATCAAAAAAGCCCGGACTGGCGAGACAGGGCGCATTTTTTTGGAGTTGCCGCAAGGTTAATGCGACAGATATTGGTGGATCACGCTCGGTCTAGGTGGGCAGCAAAACGTGCTGCTCTGACTATCCCTCTCAACGAGGCGATCAGCTTTCAGAAACAGCGAGGCGCCGATCTGCTGGCTCTCGACTTTGGTCTCAGTGCACTGGAAAAACTCGACGCTCGGAAGTGCAAGGTCATCGAGCTGCGCTATTTTGCGGGACTTTCCACAAACGAGATCGGCAAAGCGCTAGACATCTCTGAGGTCACGGTGCGCCGGGACTTGAGAATGGCAGAGGCGTGGCTTCACAAACAAATCCGAACCGAGTAGGTGAGTTTTGACTCCTGAACGATGGGCGCAGATCGAAGAGCTATTCCATCGCGTGGTCGAATCCGATCCTCACTGCCGGACGACTCTACTTGAGCGCGCATGTGGCAACGATACAGATCTACGTGATCAGGTCAAACAGTTGCTCGCCTTCGACAACAACGCGCGGAGCCAGTTGCAGGCGGCAATTGGTGCCGAATTTACTCATGCAGCATTCGCCCTAGCCGGCAAAACGGTTTCGCACTATCACATCTTAGAAGGCTTGGATGGTGGGGGCATGGGGGTGGTCTACCGTGCAGAGGACATCAGGTTGGGGCGGCAGGTTGCTATAAAATTTCTACCGGAAGCATCCGCGAAAGACCCCGTTGCATTGCGACGATTCGAGCGCGAAGCACGTGCGGCATCGGCTCTGGAACACCCAAACATTTGCCCAATCCATGAGTTTGGAGAGCATGAAGGCCAGCCCTTTTTGGTGATGCAACTGCTGGAAGGACGAACTCTTCGAGATGTCATTTCCACGGCCGATGCATTGGATCAAGACAAGTTAGTGAGTGTAGCCCTTCAAATTGCAGAGGGCCTCGAAGCCGCTCATCGTCACGGAATTATTCATCGCGACATCAAGCCAGCCAACTTTTTCCTGACACATCTAGGGCAGGCCAAGATTTTGGACTTCGGACTCGCGAAATTGCGCGACGATGCTGAGCCGGGCGACGACGAATCAACGAGAATCAAGGACTCGAAGAATCCCTTCCTAAGTCGCACAGGTATAGCGATCGGCACTGCAGCTTACATGTCTCCGGAGCAGATTCGTGGCGAAAAGCTCGATGCGCGCACTGACCTATATTCTTTCGGCCTGGTCCTCCGCGAAATGGCGGCGGGGCAAGTTTCGAGGGCGACGAAAGGCCGATCAGGTTCTACCGATCCGAAACTCAAAGGAACTCAAACCAAAACTTTAAGCAATCGAGTGTCGGACAAATTTGAGAAGATCATAGAAAAGTGTATCGAACCTGACCGCGAGGCACGCTATCAAAGTGCGTCGGACATTCGAGCGGAGCTGCAAACACTTAGACCCGACCTTGGGGTTCGTTGGGTGCGGTGGTGGGCGGCCGCGGCAGGCTCTCTCGTACTGTTCACGCTCATTGGGAGCTTTTGGCTCGCTAGACGACACCAACAGTTGCCGTCGCCTGCTATCGGCTTTAAGCAACTGACAGCAAATTCTTCTGAAAACCAAATCACTCGGGCTGAGATATCCCCCGACGGCAGATCCCTTCTTTACACAGATCGCACAGGGATGCATCTGAAACTCATAGCTACCGGCAAGACTCAGACGATCACTCTGCCCGAGCAGTTGCGGGAAAATAATATGGAGTTGTCTCTCGCCGATTACGCATGGTCCCGTGACGGCACTAGGTTTTTGGCGAACGCCCATCCGTCCGGGGTTGACGTGGCTCTCTTAAGTGAGACGGAGACCATCAGGCGTGGAGGTGTCAGCATTTGGGAGTTCTCCATGCCCGCAGGAGCATTCCGGAAACTCCGCGATTTGGCTTGGGCAGATTCTTACTCGCCGGACGGTTCATTAATTTCTTTTCGAACGAATAAGGGCCGGCTGGGTACACATGAGATCTGGCTTATGGACTCGAACGGCAGCGATGCGCGCAAACTTCTCGAAAGCGGAGACGACAGTAGTATCGGCGTTTTCACTTGGTCTCCTGACGGCAAGCGAGTGAGCTATCTTCGCGATAACGGATCTTCTCTCGTCTCAATCCAGCACTATTGGGAAGGCGACCGCCTTGGCAAGGAGATCTCTCGTGGTGAGTTGTACCCGGGCCCCATGGACGGGAACGAGGTCCTGGATGGTTCGGAACTCCCCGATGGACGACTCATCTTTGCTGTGCAAGAACACGAAGCGAACTCTCGTAATGGTTGCAATTTTTGGACTGTAAGAATTGACCACAAAACCGGTAACCCGGTCGAGAGGCCACAACAGCTGACGCACTGGCCTGGAGTCTGCATGAGCGAAATTAGCTTCACCAACGACGGGAAGAAGCTGACGTTCATAGAGTGGGCTTATCAATCAACGATCGCTGCAGCCGATTTAAGGGCAGGAGGGATGCGGATCGCCAATGAGCGACACTTTACCCTCACTGAAAGCGGGGATTACCCAGTAGATTGGACACCGGATAGCAAAAAGATCATTTTTGTTTCCAATCGCAGTGGCCATTACGAATTTTACACGCAGCCTCTAGATGAAGATACTGCTGAGGTGTTAGCAGACATGCCAGGGTCCTCTTGTTGCGTGAGCCCAGATGGCGGCTGGTTCCTGTACCTGACTCAGATTAAATTCGGCATCAATTCAGCCTGGCGACTCATGCGCGCTCCAATCGCGGGTGGTCCCTCCCAGGAAATCTTTACCGCGAAGAATCTCGTGGATTCTAGCTGCGCGAGATTGCCATCTACTCTGTGCGTCGTTGCAGAACGGACCGACGATCAGAAGCAGGTTGTCATTACGGGTTTTGACGTTTTGAAAGGAAGAGGGTCTGAGCTCACGCGAATCTCTGTTGACCCCGAGACTGAAACTGGACCGATCAAGATCTCACCCGACGGCAGCCGACTTGCAGTAATCAGAAACACAGCCAATCCACTTCAGATTCTCTCCATTAAAGGCGAGCTGCTACGGGAAATCAAAATACCGACGTGGGACCACGATACAGGGCCGATCGCGTGGGCAGCGGACAGTAGGAGCCTATACGTGCCGGCAGCTGCTCCTGCAGGAGCTTTTCTCCTCCACATTTCGCTTGCTGGGGCTGTGCACGTGCTCCGGACGAATGAGGGAGGTCCCTACACTTCAGGAATACCATCGCCAGACGGGCGACACATTGCCATCGGGACCTCTGTCAAGACTGAAAATGTCTGGATGATGGAGAACTTCTGAAACCCCATCATCAGAAATTCGACTCGCCAACAACTGAATCATCCGTTCGCCACGCCGGCCGCGTGCAATCGTCCGCTTACCGTCCAAAAGTTCGGGCTGATCCCTGTGATGTACGCGATCGTCCTGGCATCGAGATTCGCCTCTCTCCGGTTGTTGGGTATCTTTGTGCGGGGATCATCAAGGTGCTTGGCTGCGAACCTAGTGGCGTAAGATCAGAGGCAGTTTCTTCGACTGGCATGAGAAGACATACGTGAACGTGCCCTTGCGGCGTTGCGCAGAAGGAAACAATTTCTCCCTTGTCGTTGATGTCGAACGCGTCGAATACAAAGCGTTCGGAGCCCGGAGGGATCAGGTCACGTATTGCAACGATGTCGTCATTCTCCCAAAGGAATGGGTCGCCGCCGACTCCGCACTCGCCTGAGTCACCAACCACCTGGTCGAAGCGATTGATCGTTTCTCCCGTGCTGCACACGTTGCCGTGAGGGGTCCCCAGATCTTTCATTTGGTGATTGCGCCAGAGAAATGCGTGATGCGACTGGCTGCCAGGCAAGTCGGCTCTGCCCACAGCATGGCCGAGATCGTTGATCCACCATGCTTCGCCGTTGTCACCGCCGAGTGTGCCAAGGTCCGCTAAAACTCCGTGCCTCCACAAGATGGGATGCTCAGTCGCGTCTCCGTCCAGCAAGGAGAAGCCCGCAACTTCGCCTCGGTTATTCACGCCAAAACCCCAGCTGAGGCTCCCGCCGAGTGAGCCTACATCATGCATTCTTCCCCGTTCCCACAAGAACGGGTGAGTTGTGGGAAGACCCGTACTGTCGTGCCGAACGGTGTCGGTGAAGGAGATCCCCATCGCCTGGCCCGTGTTATTCGCCTGATAGACGACACTATCCGTGCCACCAAGCGTGCCGAGATCGAGTATCTTTCCGTGCTCCCATAGAACCGCATGCACCTGAGTAGCCCCGGGAACAAAGAACGGAAAAGACGAATCTGGGTCAGGAATTGTATTGAGTGCCCCTCCGAAGATTTGACCTCGGTCATTGATGGCGTTCGCGCTTGCGCCATTGCCACCTAGTGTCCCCAGATCGATGACGTGTCCGTCTTTCCAGAGAGCGGCTTTGAGCTCAGGATTTCCTGTCAAAGGATCAAGCTCGCCATTTTGAGAAAAACCAACGGAGACTCCGAAATCATTCACGGATATGGGCCCTCCGCTGTATCCGTGGCGAAGGGTGCCGATGTTGACCGAAACCCCCGCGACGTTAAGGAGTCCCGACTGAACGAGGCAATCGGCGTCAACGCAATTGGGTGCAAAAGGGTCAGGTATCTTTGTCTCCGCTGTGCCGACGAACAGGCCAGAGTTTGTGAGTATCTGGGCTGCGGGTGGAGGCACGAGTGTGTCGGCATTTGGCCCCCCAAAGGTCCCGACGTCAACTACGTTGTAACGATGATGCTTGGCTTTGGGCTTTGCCTCCAGAGCTGTTGTTATTGTTATGGTCATCAATCCAGCAAGTAGTGCGACACCGCATAGTCGAGCCACGCCGCGCAACTTCATCGCTTTCCTCCACAGATTTTGCAGATGTGCCTGGGTCAGCCGAACGTCTGCCAAGCGTCCCCGGCGAAGAGAGTCGCCGCATTCCGTTCTGCGGTCAACCGAAGCTTTGCCGAACTTCCGTCTGAAGAAGGAAGTCTCCACCTTTCACGGAGTTAGATGGCGATCTGAAGATGAAGAATTACCGATGCTTGCATCGCAAATGCTAAACTTGCCGTCTATTAGGGGGTGTGCTCTGCAGGACGGCAGTGCGCGCAAACTTCCTCGGTGGCAGTTTGGCCAATTCGAGGCCGATCTCGAGAAGCAACAACTCTATAAACGTGGACTTCCGGTTCGACTGGAAAACCTTCCGTTTCTAGTATTGTCGGCGTTACTCGATCGTCCTGGCGCTGCTGTTTCGCGGGAAGAACTACGGGCGCGTTTGTGGCCCAACGGCACCCATGTCGACTTCGACGAGGGGTTGAATACGGCGGTCAGAAAACTCCGTCAAGCATTGGGAGATTCCGCGGATACTCCGCTTTTTATCGAGACGGTTCCACGCAAGGGATACATTTTCATTGCGCCCGTGGCGGAAGTGAGTCCGTTATCCGATATCGAAAATGATCAACATCTGTTGCCGGGCAATAGTAGCGGCAATGGCATTGCTGTCGATGTCAGACCTACTCCGACATCGCTAAAACCCAGCCGCAATTTCTTTTATCTCCTGGCGGTTGGGCTCGTACTTCTGGCGGTTAGTGTATGGCAGGTTCTTCGGCATCACGCCCCGTCCCAGCCAGATTTCGTCCGGCTCAGCTACCGCCGCGGAACAATCGTCTCCGCGCGCGCGAGCCCTGACGGCCAGCAGGCCATATTCGGCG
The DNA here is from genome assembly GCA_035577905.1 of Binatia bacterium. Lineage (GTDB taxonomy): Bacteria > Acidobacteriota > Terriglobia > Terriglobales > Acidobacteriaceae > Sulfotelmatobacter. The sequence continues at coordinate 68,844 of DATKAP010000144.1, read as the reverse complement.
CGGCCTGGGATGGCAAACCATTTCGATTATTTCTTGTCCGAACGGGAAGCCCCGACATCCGCGACTTGGGAATGGAAGCTGACATCCTCGCAATTTCCCGCTCTGGACAAATGGCCGTTATGCTCCACCGGCACTTCGGCTTTGGCACAGTTTGGAGCCGAGGTACACTGGCAACAGTCTCCCTCACAGGCACGGTTCCGAAAGAGATCCTCGATGATGTAAGCTCGGCGGACTGGTCTCCTGACGGTTCTCAACTAGCCGTTGTCCATTATTCCAGCGGGAGCTGTCGTTTAGAGTTTCCCGTCGGACACATTCTGTACGAGGCAACCGGCGGATCATGGATCAGCCATGCTCGAATCTCGCCCACCGGGGATCGGATTGCATTCCTCGAGCATCCCTTGGCGAACGATGACGCAGGTCATGCGGTCATTCTGCACCTGAGAAAGCGGCAGAAGACTCTGTCCAAAGATTTTTCCGCCATCGTTGGATTGGCTTGGGAAAACGCCGATGATCTACTCTTCACAGCAAGCGAAGCCGGGGTCGGTGGCGGCCGGGCTGTATTTCGATTCGCTATCAACGGGAGCCAGTCTCTTGTGCGCCGCGAATCCGTCGCCCTTACGATTCACGATGTGACCTCAGATGGAGGTCTGCTTCTTACCCGAGACGTTCAGGGTGATGAGGTCTTTAGCCATTTTCAAGACGGCACTCCCGATCGAATTGTTAGTTGTCTCAACGTCTGTGTTCCAGCCGACCTTAGCGCCGACGGATCCCAACTTTTGGTTTCTGGGCAGGGCGAAGGAGTGACGCCACTTTACAAGACGTATGTCCTTCCGACCGCTAACGGAGCTGCTCCAAAGCTCTTGGGCGATGGCCAACCCACCGGCTTCGCTCCTGACATGCAATCGGTCATCGTTCTGTTTCCCTGGGGAATCGACCCCACACAGATCACACAATTACGTAATCTTCCGGTCGGCCCGGGTGAACCCAAGGCCCTGACCCACGATTCCATCTCGCACATCTGGGCGACTTGGTTCCCCGACGGCAAGAGACTTCTCTTTCTTGGAGCAGAGCCTCACCACCCAGCTCGCAGTTGGACCCAAGAAGTCGGTGCTCCCAATGCGACGCCGCTCACACCGGAAGGTGTGGTTGGATTGAAGATCTCGCCCGATGGAAAAACAGTCGCCGCTGTTGGTGCTGATAAGAAGCTTTGGTTATATCCCGCATCGGGGGGAACTCCAAAGTTACTGTGCAACGTCAACGTAGACGAAGAAGTCGATCGCTGGAATGCTGACGGTAAATATCTCTTCCTGACAGCCTACGGTTTGCCAGCCGAAGTGGATCGCGTCGATGTGAGGACAGGCGCACGATCGTTGGTTCGGCGCATTTCTCCACCCGATCCTGCTGGAGTTCTTGCAGTCGGTCCAGTCCTCGTCTCCGCCGACGCGCAGATTTACGTCTACGCTTATCCGCGGCATTTGTCGACGCTATACATTGTGCACGGACTTTAATCGTCGTCTCTCGTCTTTATCGTGACAATAGGTTCGATCAGAAATTTTCCATCATCCACATGTTTCCGTTATCACCGGCAGCAAACAAAGCGAGATGCCGGCCGTCAGGGGATGGTATCGCCCCCATCACATCAGGAGCATGATTCTCAATGATTGGCTGTGTTTGGCCGTCTAGGCTTATTCGAAGCAGCGCATATCCCCGCGGCACGCGACCCGCGACAAACAGTGCCTTCACATCCGGCACCCAGGACGTTGCCGTCAGTCCGGTTATACCCTTCACTTGGATTTCTTTTACGATCTCGCCACGTAGCGTGAGAATTTTGATCCCGCCACTTTCACCGAGCATCAACACAATACGCGTGCCATCAGGAGAAAAGTATGCAGACCAGTCCTCGACATTCGGATCCACGGTGACTCTCGTGAGCACCGCGCCACGCCCCTTCAGAGGATCGAAGGCCGTAACGGTGATCTCCTTTCGTTCTTGAGTCCGCTCGAATACGGCGCACATCCCTGATGGAGGCTGAGCACAGCGCGGTTCCCCTCGCAAGGAAAAAACGGCCTGCGGAGGGCCGCCGGCGATAGGAACTCTCATGAGTTGAGCCATCTCCGATGGTGCAACATTACTCCGAACGTACCGTAACCACTTCCCATCCGGGCTTACTGTAGCTGTTCCTAGAGGTACTGAGTCTTGCACTAGAACCTCCAGAGAATCATCGCTCAGCGATTGTCTGTAAATCTCCTGACGGCCGCCCCGCGCCGAATGGAAGATGAGCCACTTACCATCTGGCGTCCACCCGTCTGGCCAGGTCCAGGTTTCGGTCTGCGTGAAATGACGCAGATTGCTGATGCGTTTTCCTCCAGGCGCGAGATCCGCAAGATAGACCGTCGGATGACCGAAGTACTGCAGAAATGCTATTTTCTTGCCATCCGCCGTGGCACTGGTGGGACTCATGCAGAATCCAGTCCAGTTGGTTAGTCGTCGTGGCTCTTCGATCACGTGGCCAGTATGCAGGTCATTCCGTGCCAGCCAAAAATTGCATGAGTGGAGGATGGATTCGGGTTCTACCCTCCCGAAAAGATTTTGACCGTCGGGCAATAGCAATACATTCTCTGTCTCCCCGTCCTTCCAGTAGCCGACGTTGATCTCAGCAGTTGCACCATTGCGCAGATCACGGCTCAACATATTTATAAAAGCATTTGATTTTTCGCGACTGTAGATGAGCCGTCGGCTGTCCGCCGACCAGGTGTGCATATATAGGCCGTTATCGTCTCCACTTTCGAGAACCTTGTAGGCATGTGCTCCGTTAGCATCCATCACCCAGATTCCCCGGTCTCTATTCGTTCCAAACGCGATCTGAGATCCATCAGGTGAGAAGCAGCATCCAATTGCCATATTCCGAAGCATTCGTGGCTTCGCACCGCTCACTAAAAATTCCCAGATACTTACCGGGTCCCTCTCGGTCAGCAGGAGTCTCCCGGTTCCAGCCGGATAAGCGTTACACAAAAAACGGGTGCTGTCCGGAGACCAGCCCACGCATTCGAAATCCACCTTGTGCTCCGCCAGTTCTTCCGGTAGAGGAATAGGCCTGGTCTGCCCAGTGTCAACGGCCTCAAGATGCATCCCTTTTAAATCGATATATACGAGGTACTTTCCATTTGGAGAGATGGCTCCGCTGACAACGCGGTTATCAGCAGAGTTGACGGTAAGTTGCCGGACCTTAATATTTGATGCAATCGTTCTTGACTGTGGCTGTTTCTTGAAGAACCAAAGACTCGCAATAGCCATGAAAACCAAGACTAATACGCTAGCGACCGCCCACCGACGGCGGTTGCGTGGTTTCATCTCGCTCTTGAGTGTCTCTAGGTCCGCGCGAATCTCGGCTGCAGACTGATATCGTTTCTCTCGATTTTTCTCCAGTGTCTTGTCTATCAGGCGTTCGAGTTTGGCGGGAAGTGCAGCATTCATTTCTCGAACAGCTGCGGGAGCCTCGTGGAGTATGGCGTGATGCAGTACTAGCAGGGTATTCGCGTCGAAGGCACGCTTTGACGTGGCCATTTCATACAGAACTAGACCAAACGAGAACAGCTCGGTTCGCGAATCCAGATTCTCGCCGCGTACCTGCTCTGGAGACATATAGCCCACAGTGCCCACCGCGACCCCGGTTCGGCTGAGAAGCAGGTTCGGACTTGCCAGTGGCCGTTTGTTACCGCGGACCTCGTCAGAGTTTTCATCCCCTTCGGCGGAGGGTGCGCTCTCGGTTAGTTTTGCCAGGCCGAAATCAAGAATTTTCGCTTGGCCTTGCTTTGTGATGAAGATATTTCCGGGCTTAATGTCACGATGAACGATGCCCTTACTGTGTGCTACCTCGAGACCGGCTAATATTTGGATCGCGAGATCAATCAACGTGGTAAACGGGAATGGCGGTTCAGACTCTGAAGCAGACAGCAATTCCTGCAGCGTTTGCCCTTCCAGGAGTTGCATGACCAAGAACGGCTGGCCCTCGTGCTCTCCAAATTCGTAAATGGGACAGATATTGGGATGTTCTAGCGCCGAGGCTGATCGCGCCTCGAGCTGAAAGCGTGCAAGGCTAGTGGCATCGTTGGCCAATTCTTCAGGCAGGAACTTGATAGCAACTTTTCGTTCCAGCCTGATATCTTCGGCTCGGTACACTAAGCCCATTCCACCGCTGCCGAGGCCTTCGATAATGCGGTAGTGGGATACATGTTCACCGGCGAGAGGAAAACCAAATGCGCCGAGCTCAGAGCGAACAGCATAGTTGACGTACACCTTGGCACTTCTATCGGCAGCAAGCAAAGCTTCCACTTTATGCCGCAACTCGGGATCGTTCCGGCACGCCTGATTCAGCAAGACAATGCGTTGCTCCGAATCGCAATCGACGGCGCGATGAAATAGCTCCTCGATCTGCGCCCAACGCTCAGGTGCGATTTTCACCCGTTTTGTAGTTCGTTGTGAAGCCACGCTTCCGCCATCCTCAAATCGCGACGGACTGTTACTGCTGAAACATTGAGCGTCTGGGCAATTTCATCATGGGACAGTCCACCAAAGTAGCGAAGCTCCACGGCTTTGCACTTGCGAGCATCTACCTTTTCGAGATCGCTGAGGGCCTGGTCGAGGGCTAGAAGATCCCGACCGCGCTGCAATCCGATGCCGGCCGCCTCTGACAATGAAACTCTTAACGCCACCATCCTTTTACCCGCCCGTCGGCGGCGCGCGTGGTCCACCAGAATCTGCCGCATCAAACGTGCTGCCACTCCGAAGAAATGCGAGCGGCCCTGCCAGTTCGGCTTTTTTTGATCTATGAGCCGCACGTAGGCCTCATCAACGAGTGCCGTTGGTTGGAGCGTATGGCTCTTTCGCTCCCTACGTAATTGGCTGGCAGCAAGCTGGCGCAATTCCTTGTAAACCAACGGAATAAGTTCGTCTTTAGGCGTGCCAGAATTTCCGGAATTAGGAGGGCCAGAATTTACGGAACCGACAACTGCCAGCACGACCGGAACTTGGCAACTCTACACAATGAATCCGGACGGAAGCGACCTCTTCCAGGTGACGAATCTACCGCCTACCGATAATTGTTGTTGGCTTCCAGACTACTCTCCAGACGGTCAACGCATCGTCTTTCTCCACGATATGACGGCGGCTCTCGAATTGTACGTTATCAATGTTGACGGCACCGGTTTAACACAGTTGACGCACGATGGTGCCGTTAATCTGTTTCCACGGTGGTCGCCGGACGGCTCGCGAATTGTATTTTCATCCGATATCGGACGCGGGGTCGTGCAGATTGTCACTATGAATTCGGACGGATCTGACCGGCAGAATCTCACAAACAATTTTTGGGACAACTACCAACCCGAGTACACCACAGACGGTAAGCACATCATCTTTGCCAGTCAGATGGGCGGATTGGTGTCGGCTCTATGGATGATGAATACAGACGGATCACATAAAAGACAACTAACTGCTCCGCCGCTGCAGGCAAGTGGCGCGGATATGGCACCCGACGGGAAGCATATGGTGTTTTACAGCCAACAAAATACGGATCGCCCGACAAGCATCTGGGTCGCACGCACCGAGGGAAGCGACCTGAGAAGATTGACTAAACCCGAGCAGCTTGTTGCTGCGAATCCTGTTTATTCTCCCGACGGGACCAAGATTCTTTTCAATGGTCAACTTCTCTCAGAAGCACCAGGTCATCTGTTCGTAATGAATCCTGATGGTAGCAAGATCACGCTAGTCTCAGAGTGCTCCGACGGCTGCCCGCTTCCTGACTGGGGCCCAAAACCATGAGGTTGTCGATAGCGGGACGTCGTCCGCACTTTAGCGAAGGGTCCAGCGGGCGGACGTTCACTTGCGGTCACGGAACCGGAATCGATCAACTCGTGGCTCTTAAAAGTCGTCTAGCATGCAGACATTGCTGGCAGTGGTCCAACTCGTAATTAACAGGAGGCGACGGCAGTCCCAATTCGGCGAGGTCCCTTTTTGCTCCCACAGTACCTCGTGAACTCCTAAAGTCCGGGGAGGGATTTTCGAACCAATTCCCTCTCCATGACGGGGCAAACCTTATTGTGACCAGGCTCACCAGATGGATCGAATCAAAGCCTCCCCTGGAAATGCTCCGGGCGCTCGATTTCTACTGGCACACGGCAAAAGCAAGGCGTAGATCCATTGTCCACAAAATCAAGATGACAGTTGGGCGGGCGAAGGGACTCGAACCCGAGGCCTGCTGCGTGAGAGGCAGGCGCTCTTAACCAGCTGGAAGCAGTCCAAAAGGGGCGATAACATTTCCTTTCATTGCCTTTTGCGCCTGTTCATCTCCTTCAAATTCATCATGTTTCATGTCGGCAATCCGTTGGGTTCCTTGCGCGGTATAGGCTTTGACTGTGGACCAGCGTAGCGCGCCAAAACTGACGTCCCCGCAACTTATTGAGAGGTTTGGCGTCCCCGACGGGATTTGAACCCGTGTTTACGCCGTGAAAGGGCGATGTCCTAGGCCGGGCTAGACGACGGGGACGCGAGGCGAGCAGGACCGGGAAGCTCTTATCGTAACAGTACGGTTTTTGTGCTGTCAAAAACGCGGGTTAGTGACGAATCGCGCCAATTGGAAACCTGCTTCGCAACCCGTCCTTCCTGCGGTCTGCTTTGGAGGTGTTCAGATCTAGCCTCGTACCTGGTTTGGGTACCGACAGTGAAACCGGGACCGTTGCGTTGACATACGATTAGAATGGAGTGTGATCGACGTGCGCTCCTATGCCTGATCCGCTTTACCTGAGTCTGTGGTTTTCCGATTTCAATGGGCCGGCGATGCTGCCGCACATCCTCGCCGTGCTGCAGCAGTTCCCTTTTTCTGAGCAGCGGCCTGGAGTCACATACATTGCCGTGCAGCCCGTATCCTGGAATGAGGCCAGCGTGCTGGAGCGGCGTTTTTCCCCGGGAATCACGCCGCAGGAAGCCGCGGTGGTCGCGGCGGATCTTGTCCACGACGACTACGCGTATGTCTTCGATGTGTACTGGGACATGTGGACTTTGGACGCAAGCAGCAAATGGAATCTGATTCCGAGCCAAGTCAAGATCATCGCGCAGGGAGAAGAGTTCGAAGACGGCGTCCAGCAGGAGACCGGACACATTCAGGTCGATTTCGGATTGGACTCGTTGTTTGTGCAAGAGGGCGCGGAACTGACGGAGGAGAGCCAGGCGCGGATTCGCGAGAATGTTTTGCGGTTGATCGAGTTCACCAAGAAACTCGAGATGCATACTCGAGCCACGTCGCGGCGGTTGTGGTCGGAATCGGATGAAAGCCTGCCGCAGAAGTTGATCGCGCGCCTGCAACGGGTGCAGTAGACGGCTTGAGCGATTTTTCCCGATCGCAACCCGCAAAATATTCATTTCATTGTATTTAGAAAGCAAAGCAACTCATTCTGATCTGCAAAATATTGATTTCAAATATTTTACTCGTAAAATATTCCAAAATAAGCACTTCCTGCGCCGAAGCAACATCGCGTCCTTTTCTGTACTTTCTTCGTAAACTATTGAAAACCATTGCTTTAGTTCGATAGCACTGCGACATTGGTCGGCAAAATATTGATTCCATTGCCTTTACACGCAAAATATTCAAAACACGAGACTTCACCTGCCACTGTGAACCTTATTGCTTCTTAGGCCCTTTCTCCTAGATGGCTTTGCGTGTCAGGTCTAGTGTGCCCATTCGGACTGCTTTGAGTAAAGGTCATCCGTCACATTGCAGTGGATTTGGCCTGTGGAAAACTCTGGCTGCCAGATCGAACTAAGTGAGAAGAAAAAGGCCCACAGCCGCGGAGCGGTGTGGGCCGAGGTGCAATTTGTTGTCTCTACTTGGTTCTGCCGCCCTCAACTTTCAGAGCTTCGGCGGCAGCTGCTTGCGCCGCGGCCAAACGTGCGGTCAAAACGCGGAATGGTGAGCAGGATACGTAGTTGAGTCCGGTGCGATAGCAGAACTCAACTGACGATGGTTCGCCACCGTGCTCGCCACAGATGCCGACCTTCAGATTCGAACGGGTCTTGCGTCCACGCTCGGTGGCCATCTTTACGAGTTGGCCGACGCCCTCCTGATCGAGAGCCGCGAACGGGTCCTGTTTCAGGATTCCTTCCTCCAGGTACGTGGGAAGGACCTTGTTGACGTCGTCGCGTGAGAAGCCGAAGGTAGTTTGAGTGAGATCGTTGGTGCCGAAGGAGAAGAACTCGGCTTCTTTCGCGATCTCATCCGCGACCAGAGCAGCACGCGGCAGCTCGATCATGGTTCCCACCATGTAATCGATCTTCGTTCCCTTCTCTTTGAAGACTTCCTCGGCTACGCGGCGCACGATCGCTCCCTGATTGGCCATCTCTTTCAACGTGGCGACGAGAGGAATCATTACTTCGGGCAGAACCTTGATTCCCTTCTTGGTGCAATCGACGGCGGCCTCGAAGATGGCGCGCGCCTGCATTTCGGTGATCTCGGGATACGTGATGCCGAGACGGCATCCGCGATGTCCGAGCATGGGGTTGAATTCGTGCAACTGCTCGACGCGGGCGAGCAGCTTGGGCAAAGCGCCCTTGAGATCGCCGATGCCCTTGATGCCGTAGTCCTTGTACTTCTTAACGAGTTCCTTTTTCTGTTTTGCGCTGTAGCGCGACAGAAGAGCAATGTCGACGGTCAGTTCTTCACGACGCGGCAGGAACTCGTGCAGCGGCGGATCGAGTGTGCGGATCGTGACCGGGAGTCCATCCATTGCCTTGAAGACGCCAGCAAAGTCTTTGCGCTGCAAGGGAAGAAGTTTCTTGAGGGCGGTGCGGCGGCCCTTCTCACTATCGGCGAGGATCATCTCGCGCATGGGGCCGATCTTCTCTTCGCCGAAGAACATGTGCTCGGTTCGGCAAAGTCCGATACCTTCTGCGCCGAAGGCTCGCGCCTGGATGGCATCGCGCGGAATATCAGCATTGGCACGAACTTTCATTTTGCGGAAAGGATCGGCCCAGCCCATGAACTTCTGCAGTTCCGGATCGTCGGCATTCGCCGGGATGGTGTTCAGCTTTCCTTTGATGACGCGGCCAGTTGTGCCATCGAGAGAGATCCAGTCGAATTCCTTGAAGACCTGGCCCTTGACGCGCATTTCCCGCGCCTTCTCGTTGACATCAACATCGCCAGCACCGGCTACGCAGCACTTACCCATACCGCGGGTAACCACAGCCGCATGGCTGGTCATGCCGCCGCGAGAGGTGAGAATACCCTTCGCTACTTCCATGCCATGGATATCTTCCGGTGTCGTTTCCCCGCGCACGAGAATGACGGAGGCCTTGTCATCCTTGTGGACAGCCTCCACCGCGGCGTCGGCAGTAAATACGATCTGGCCAACAGCCGCTCCCGGAGAGGCGGGCAATCCCGTCGCGAGTACTTCTACCTTCGTTCCCTTTTCATCAAGACGTGGAACCAGGAAGTCATAGAGTTGATTCGGCTCAACCCGGAAAATGGCTTCTTCCTTGGTGATCAGGCCCTCATCAACCATCTGGATCGCGATCCGAACAGCGGCGAGCCCGGTGCGTTTGCCGTTTCGGGTCTGCAGCATGTACAGCTTGCCGTCCTGAACGGTGAACTCGAAGTCCTGTACGTCTTTGTAGTGCTTTTCCAGACGGGTGGTGATTTCGCGGAGCTGGTTGTAGGCCTCAGGCAGAATCTTATGCAGTTCGAGGATTGGAACTGGAGTGCGAACGCCCGAGACCACATCTTCGCCTTGCGCGTTCATCAGGAATTCACCGTAGAACTCTTTTGTGCCGATCGCGGGATTGCGTGTGAAGCCCACACCGGAACCGCTGGTGTCGCCGAGATTTCCGAACACCATGGCCTGCACATTGACCGCTGTGCCCAGCATGTCGTCGATGTTGTTCATGCGGCGGTAGTGCTTGGCGCGATCGTTCTGCCAGGAGCGGAACACGGCGTCACGCGCGAGGACTAACTGTTCGCGTGGATCCTGCGGGAAGTCGCGCTTGGCGTGTTTCTTGACGACCTTCTTGTACTCGGCAATGACTTCCTGCAGAGCCTTGGCGTCAAGATCGGTGTCGAGCTTCGCTTTCTTCTGCTTTTTCTTGGCGTCGAAGACCTCTTCAAATGCGGACTTCTCAATGTCGAGAACAACATTGCCGAACATCTGGATCAGGCGGCGATAGGAATCGGCGGCGAACCTGGGATTGTTGCTGCGCTTCGCCAACGCCTGCACGCTTTCGTCGTTCAGTCCGAGGTTGAGAATGGTATCCATCATGCCGGGCATGGAGAACTTCGCGCCCGAGCGCACGCTGACGAGCAGGGGATTGTCGCCGGTGCCGAGTTTCTGTCCCTGAAGCTGTTCGAGCTTCGCGAGGGCTTCATCCATCTGCTTGTCTACTTCAGGCGACAAGCCGCCGCGCATGTATTCGCGACAGGCTTCGGTCTGGATCGTGAATCCCGGAGGCACGGGAAGGCCGGCGTTGGTCATTTCGGCGAGGCCGGCGCCTTTGCCGCCGAGCACGTCCTTCATTTTGCCGTTGCCGTCGGCCTTGCCGCCGCCGAAGAAGTAGACATACTTGGTTGTGGACTTCTTGGTTTCTTTCGCTTCAGTTTCGGGGAGAGTCATCGTTGCCATGTATGAGTCCTTTTGGTTCAGAGATTTCGATTCAAAGTCACCGATTCTTCTTACGCCCCTCCGGGGCCGACCTCAATTTCCGTCAACTACCCACGGCTTGCGCCGTGGGCTATGTTCTGTCGCCGCTCCGCGGCCTGGGATCATCAGCGGTGTCCTGCCACCCAGTGCACAACTATGCCTTAGCTTCGGACACGATTTCCGAGAAGTCCGCAATCGAGGAGAACTCCCGCAAGAGAGTTCGCAACAACGCCAGGCGATTGGCCCGCACCTGTTTGTCTTCGACCATAACCATGACTTTGTCGAAGAATCTGTCGACCGGCTCACGTGCTGTCGAGAGCTGCTGCAATGCCTGCACATACTCTTTCTTTTTTCGATGCTGTTCCACCGTAAGATCGCTCTGCTCAAGATAGCGAATGAGGTTCTTCTCTTCCTCACTTGAATCTAGCAAGGTCTCGACGCTGGCTGCGGGAGCAATTCCCTTCTCTTCCGCCTGCCTCAGGATATTGCGGATTCGCTTGCAGGCTGCTCCGATTGCCTGGAACTCGGGCATGTACAGCACCTGCTTGACGGCCTCGGCGCGGGCCAACGCGTCGACGACATCGTCGGCATCGGCCGCAAGAACTGCCTTGACTAGGTCGTAGGGATAGCCGCAAACATCCCGCAGATAGAACTCCAGGCGCTCGTGGAAGAAGGTGTTCACCGAATCGGAATACCTCTGATCATCGACGAACTTCTTCTCGGCTTCCGACTTCTGATAGCCGGTGCGCGCGTCACGCATCAGCTCGGTGATGCGGATGGGCAACTTCTTCTCAGCGATTACTTTCACGATTCCATTGGCCTGGCGGCGCAGAGCAAAGGGATCCTTCGAACCGCTGGGAACGAGTCCCAATCCGAACATTCCGGCGATGGTATCGGCCTTGTCGCCGATCGAGAGCACCGCACCTTCAAGCGATCGAGGGATGCTGTCATCGGTCGACTCGGGTTTGTAGTGATCGTAGATCGCGTCGGCGATCGCGAACCGTGTGGCTTCCGGGAGGATGGGGTCGAGTTGCTGTACGCGGGCGTAGAGTCCGCCAACAATTCCCTGCAGCTCGGTAAACTCTTTCACCAACTCAGTGGTCAGATCCGTCTTGGATAGACAGGCAGCTTTATGAATCACGCCGGGGCGGACGATAACGTTGTTCTGTTTGAGAATTTCGGACAACCAACTGCACAAGCGCTGCACACGTTGTGTCTTGTCGTAATAGCTGCCGAGATCCTTCTGGAAAGTCACGTGTCGCAGAGACTCCAGGCGTTCCAGCAGAGACTTCTTCTGGTCGGTCTGCCAGAAAAAGCGGGCATCGTTGAAGCGGGCGCGCAGGACGCGCTCGTTGCCCTGACGAATCAAGCTGCTGGGATCGCTGTCGGTGTTGAGCACGGCAAGGAAGTGCGGAAGCAGCTTTCCACTCGCATCTTCCAAGGCAAAATATTTCTGGTGGTCGCGCATGACCGTGACCAGCACTTCTTCCGGAAGCGCGAGAAATTGGGGGTCGAATCCGCCGAGGATCACCGAGGGGAACTCGGTAAGATTCACGACAGTGTCGAGAAGCGGCTTGTCCTCACGCCAGCGCGCGCCGGGAATAGTGCGCGCGGCGGCATCGAGGGCCTCGCGAATCTGGTGTTCGCGTTCGGCACGCGCCAGAACTTTGGCGGAGCGGAGTGCATCGATATAAGGAGTTCCGGCTCGCGCGATGGTAACCGCAGCGTCGGTCAGAATTCGATGACCGCGGGAGGCATTCCCGGCTCGAATGCCGAACAACTCAAGCGGGATAACTTCATCGTCGAGCATGGCGACCAGCCAGCGAACGGGGCGCACAAAGCGTTCGCTGGTCCTGCGCCAGTACATGTTTTTGGGCCAGTAAATGGTGGCAATCTCTTTGGGAAGTCCTTCGGCAAGGATTTCCGCCGCCGTCCGTCCCTTCTTAGTGACTTTGGCTGCGATGTACTCGCCCTTCGGAGTCGAGACGGTTTGAAGTTGAGAGACGTCGACACCGGTTTTTTTGGCAAAGGCGTGGGCGGCAGCCGTAGGCTGACCATCTTTGTAGGCTACATTGACAGAGGGACCGGCGACCTGCTCGACGACATCGGCTTGTTGGGCGGCGATTCCGGAGGCGATGACGGCCAGGCGGCGTGGAGTATCCAGCGCGGTGATCTGGTCCGCGCCCAAGCGCTCACGATCCAAAAGGGCGGCCACTCGGTCGCGCAATTCCTGAGAGCCCGCGTCGATCATTCGTGCCGGGACCTCTTCGCACCCAATCTCTAGCAGAAAATCTGGCATGCTTTCAAACCATCAAGTATGACAAAACTGCGGGGAGCCCAGTGTGATGCGGATCACACTTGGCATTGCCCATGCAATCTATCCAACCGGCGACAACGACTGTTTTCTAAGCGTGGACTGCTTCTTGCGTGCAGGTTCAGGCTCAGACGGCGGCTCGGCAGATTCGCTTTGCTGATCGACCCAGGCCTTTGCGATCCCAACCGCCAGGGCCCGGACGCGGGCAATCACTCCGACGCGCTCGGTGACCGAAATCGCCCCGCGCGCATCGAGAATGTTGAACAAATGTGAGCACTTGAGGCAGAGATCGTAGGCGCCGAGCAGCGGAAAACGCGCTTTTTCGGGAGCGTCGGTGTCACCCGATGATTCCTCTCTGGCCAGTTCTGCATATTTATCGACCAGGGCCTTGCATTCTGCCTCATACAGCTCGAAGTGTTTCCAAGCCTTATCCACATCAGCCAGTTCGAAGTTGTAGACCGAAAACTCCAGTTCATCGGCAAGCCGGACAGCGCCATATTTCACCGGGGCGCCAGTGCCAGGGTCGCGGGCCCACACGATGTCGTAGATCGAATCGAGATCTTGCAGGAATTGGGCGATGCGCTCCAAGCCATAGGTCAGTTCGGCGCAGATCGGATTCAGGTCGACGCCGCCACATTGCTGGAAATAGGTGAACTGGGTGATCTCCTGCCCATCAAGCATGACTTGCCACCCCACGCCCCAGGCGCTGAGGGTGGGGGCTTCCCAGTTATCTTCTTCGAACTTGATGTCGTGCTGGCGCAGATCGATCCCGATGGCTTCGAGCGATTCCAGGTAGAGTTCCTGCACGTTCTGCGGCGGAGGCTTTAGGATCACCTGCAGCTGCATATGCTTGAACAGGCGATTGGGATTCTCGCCGTAGCGGCCGTCGGCGGGACGCCGCGAGGGTTGTACGTAGGCGACTTTGTAGGGCGTGGGGCCGAGCACGCGCAGAAACGTTTCCGGCGCCATGGTGCCCGCGCCCACTTCGACATCGTAGGGTTGTTGCAGGACGCATCCACGCTCAGCCCAGAAGGTCTGCAGGCGGAGAACAAGCTCCTGGAAAGTGAGCGGGCTGGCTGTCGAAGGGTTCATGGTGAAGTTTCTGGCTCTCCCTGTCCCCAGGGTAAAGATAGACTGAAATCCGCGGACAAGAACGACTCGCAGGAATCAGTGGGAGCGCAGCAGATTCAATCCCCGATTGTAACGGATGCAGACACTAGTCGTCAGCACCCGCCGGGGCCAGGCAGGATCGCAGCTTGCCAAACTGGGACACTGCCGGGCACCGGGGAAGCGGGAATCACCGCGAATGAACACCGTCAGTCAGCGCGATGCACCCTCACCACAAGGCGGGTGCGAATCCCAGGTTCATGAGGGCAGCCGGCATTCTGCGTGTTGGAGTCTCCATGATGCCGGTGACGTCCCACTGGTTTGGAGTCGTGCCGGTGTGGATCGCGATCCTCTCCTTCCAGGAAACTGCGTTCAACAGATAGAGGCGGCAGCCTCGGCCCATGATGTTCCAGGCATCCAGAGGGTCAGGCGAGCCGACGCCGTACGCGCCCGGGTCATTGGCATTGGGGCCATTGAACGCGTAAGCTGCGACGCCCTTCAGGCCCATGACGTGACACTGTCCGAGGGCATGGCCGATCTCGTGGCCTACGGTGTTGCTGAGCACCTTGTGCTCTTTGTTCTCCCAAGTCGGATTGAACAAGTCACTGTCGTCGTAATTGTTGGCATTGGAGCGCCAGGCCAAGCCATCGACAGTAGTAAGGGGGCGAACCGCGGGTTTTCCGGGGCCGGGTGTAACACTCGGATCTAGCGATACCGATCTGGTCGCCAATGAGAGATTGACAATATTGATCGTGCGATGGGCAGCGCCCGTCCGGAGCGGTCCGGCAGCGGGCGTATTGTCGATCGGCGTACCCGCGGAGTTAAGCAACGATAAACGGAACAGGCACAGAATGTTTGGACGGATTCTCAGATCTCCAACTTTCGCGGGAAAATCCAGCTCGGAATAATTTCTGGGGGTGATGAGCACGTATTGGTAGTTCCAGGTGCGCTGGGAGACTTGCACGAATTCCCGCTGAAATCTCGCGATCAGGTGAGCAGGCCAGTCCAACAGGGGGAAGAGGTATCCGTCGGTGTCCTTGGCATACCACTTTCCGGCCTGATTGACGGTCAATCCGGCCACCTGGTTCCGGGAGTCAGCGAAATTCAGCTTGATCCGCAACTGCAGCGTGAGCCAGGCATTTTGATTGGGATCGGTCCCATTGGGAATTTCGAGGATGGAGTCGTAAGTGTTGTAGGGACTTGCGGCTTCGGCCGCGGTGACTTGCGGTTTGAACATGAATAGCAGTCCTCCTGCTTGGATGTTGTGCAGGGGACACGAAATTGTACATAGGAACGGTGCAACGAGATGTCACGGGAATGTCTAGAAGGAAACCTGCTCCAGGATGCTGGCGGTGACCAGTTTCTTTTCAATGTGACGCTGGAGAATCTGGATCAGAAGCTTGCGGAGGTCAGCCGCTTGAGATTTCGGCCACTTGGTGCAGACGAAGGTTTCGACCGGGCAGCGGAACATTTTCGCTGCCAACGCCCGCGATTCGCTGGAGATCTCCGAGGAGGCGAGGCGCCGGTCATCGGCGCACATCAAGCCGTCGGCAAGGGCGTGGAAGTAGGCGCGGTCCCCATTCAAGCTGCGGCCGCAGACCACGCATTCGGTCAGCTCGGGTAGGAATCCCACCAGCCTGGTGAGCCAAAGGTCGAAATAGGTGATGGGCATCCAGATCTCGGGCCCGGTCAGGATGTGCAAGACCGAGAGCGTGAGCCGGAAGATTGCGTCGTTGGCTTCGTGATCGGGCAGGAGTTCGTCGAGGAGCTCTGCAATATGCCCCAGCGCTACCGCCCTTGCGTAACTGACCTCCGAGGCGAGCGGGGACTCCAGAACTTCGCAGGAATCGAGGCGTACCAGGTCCTGGCGTTCGCGGACATCGTAAAAGGCGCGGACGTAGGTGAGCGGTTCGAGCGCGCCGCCGAATCTACGCTTTGATTTTTTGGCGGAGCGCGCGACGCCGTGGATCTTTCCTTCCGCCCGGGTGAAGAGTGTGACCAGCAGATCCGCTTCGCGCAACGGGTAGGTGCGCAGCACGATCGCTTCTGATTCCCGCAGGGCCATTGAGCGTGATTCTAGTGGAAGCAGCTCTCGGGCGTCAGCTTTCGAAGGCCGGGAAATCTCGCAGGCAGAACTCGCTGCAGGTTCCCGTGTCTCGCAAATAGGGCGAGACGTGGGGTATCCCCTTTCATGAATATTCGCTGGGCCGGTGTGAGAACTGGAGAAGGTGACTCCAGTAACCACGCAGGGGGGCACTTTGGGGCCCTTCCCTTGGTACCCGGGGGATGCGAAAGTACAGGGCCAGAAGGACAAAGGAGAACCTGTACTAAGGTCAGCATGGCGAAATCGGGAAACAGAATTGTGGCTCCAAATTCACTTGTCGTCATCCTAATGATTCTTGCCCAACCTGCATTGCTGATGGGCCAGCAGCTTGCGGTGAGTACGCCGCCCGAAATCTTTGCCAAACCCACGCCGGGTTCCGCGGAAATTCAGCCCACACTTGCCGGTTATGCCGGTGCCACGGCTGAGCGGAACGCCCTGGTCATCAGCAGCAATGTGCGCACTGTCTCCCCAGCGATCCTGGTAATGATTCCGACGCCCGTCGAACATCGATTCTGGGACCGCCAGAACCGGATGCTGTTTGTGGTCAATGGCGCGTTGGCCGCGGCCGACTTTTTTACGACCCGCAGGAATCTCGCTCACGATGGAAACGAACTCAACCCGGTGACGCGAGTATTCAGCGGCAGCACTCCCGCATTAGCCGCGAACTTCGCCTTGGAGACCGGAGGGGTGGTGGGGGTGAGCTATTGGTTTCACAAGACCGGCCATCACAAACTCGAGAGGATGACATCGTACGTCAATCTGGGAGGGTCGGCTTTCGCTGTCAGTTACGGACTGGCCCATCGCTAATCTGCTGCGCTGCCGGAGGAACGGAATCGTCTGAAAGCGCAAAGGCACGCGTCCTTAATCAGACGCGCGCCCCTAGAGTCGTTACGTGACTTTTTACCGCCCGTAGTATTTGGCGTTACGCTCGGTAAAGGCGTTCCACTTTTCCGGCAGATCATCAAGCGCGAAAATCGCGGAAACTGGGCACACCGGAACGCAGGCGCCACAATCGATGCACTCGACCGGGTCGATATACAGTAGTTCTTCAGTTGCGTACGCAGGCTCGTCTTTCTTGGGATGAATGCAGTCTACCGGACACGCATCCACACATGCGGTGTCTTTGGTGCCGATGCACGGCTCAGCAATCACATAGGCCATAAAGGTGTCAGTCTCCTGAGAGGTCTGCAGTTATTTTACTACCCGCAGTGGTCGAGCGCGGCGCCATTCTAGCAAGAATGCGGGTGGACCGTACAGCGCCGGATTTAAAGCCCTAAAAGGAAAATGGCCGACAGTGTCTGTCAGCCATTCTTTGTTCATTGATCATGCTACGTCTTACCGGCGAGCGCCGCCGTGGAAACCACCGCCATGGGCTTCGCCTCCATGGAAGGCCTGTCCACCACGGAATCCGCTGTCCGCGTGAGCGTAGCTGCGTCCATAGGCATAACCCCGATGGGCGTCCCAACCGCGAGGTCCGTACCAACGATCATGATCCCAACCGCGAACGTACGGCCCGCGATTCCAGAACCCTGCAGGGTGCCCCCAGTGATACCACGGGCCCGCGCCAACGAACACTCCACTGACGAAGTACTGAGGTCCGTAATACCCGTACGGTGCACAGGCATAGGGATAGTAGGGGTAATATCCGTACGCGCAAACCGGCGGCCCGGCAACGTAGGCGGGGCCGACTCCGATTCCGATCCCCACGCGAACTTGCGCCTGCGAATACGCAAACGGCACGGTCAGAACAGCCAGCAGCGCGAGATATTTCAGGCAACGCATAATCACCTCCGGCGACCTGTGGCCCGAGCTTGCATTCTCGTGGGTCCCAGGAAGCTCTCAGATCGTTCTATCTATTGGAACAGCAGGCGGGCGAAAAAGTTTCGGATTTCGAGGTGGTTGATTTCAGCCATCCCGCTTAAATTCAACCACTTACACCGCTTGCACGGTGTGGCGATACGCGAACCAACGTCCTAACACCCAGCAGTCTCACAAACCAAAGTTACCTAGCATGCAAGTAAATGGGAATGCGTTAATGTTTGCAGCACCTGCGGTCCACATCCTTAACAGGGTAGGCCCATGGAAAAACTCAACGTTGTGGTCTCGCTGATTACCGAGCAGAACGACTATCAGCGAGAACAAGCAGCATCGGCGCAAGCTGCGGCGGCAAAGCTCGGCGCATCGGTACACATCATCTACGCAAATAACGACGCAGTCTATCAGACTCAGCAGCTTCTGCAGTTCATTCAGGAGCCGAGCAAACGCCCGGACGCGCTTGTCGTAGAACCGGTGGGCACGGGGATGCCCCAGGTGGCCAAAGCGGCGGTCTCGGCCGGCATCGCGTGGGGAGTAATCAATGCGCGCGTAGATTATCTTCAGGATTTACGTCGGCGGGCATTGGTTCCAGTTTTCGCAGTGTTGTCGGACCACGAAGAAATCGGACGCATCCAGGGGCAGCAGATCGCGGCCATCCTGGGAGACCAGGGGTGTGTTCTCTACATGGAAGGGCCCGGCGTCGGGGATGTGGCCCGCTTACGTACGAAAGGCATGATGGCCAGCAAGCCCCCGAAGGTCTCAGTCAAGACTCTAAAAGGTGATTGGACGCAGCGGAGCGGATACAACGCGATTCGCTCCTGGCTGAGCTTAAGCACATCGCGAGAGCTCCACATTGGCATGGTTGTCTGTCAAAACGATGACATGGCGGTCGGCGCGCGTCACGCCTTTGAGGAAATCAGCGACACCAAGGAGCGGGATCACTGGTTAACGCTTCCGATCACGGGATGTGATGGCGTGCCGAAAGCGGGTCAGGCCTGGGTACGGCAAGGACGCCTCGCGGCCACGATCTATTCCCCGCCTCTCGTCGGAGATGCAATCCAACTGCTCGCGATGTCACGCACAAAAGGAACCCAACCCGAGGAGAGCACGCTGATCGCGCCCAGTTCCTTCCCGGCCTTAGCGGAGCTCACACAAAAACGTGCCGTCACCGCGGGCGCGTGAGTACATATGGGCCGGACCGGCAGAGCGACGATCTAAGGCTTGTAGATCCAGGCTTGCGCGGTCGCTCGATCATTGTTCGCGTATCCACCAGCAAGCAACACTCTCCCGTCTTGGAGACGGGTTTCGGTCATAAAATGCCAGGGGCCGCCGATCTCGCCTGCAGCCAATGCGAACCTTCCCCTTCCAGGATGAAAGACCTCCACCTTACTGCTTCCGCCCGCCACCAAAATTTCTCCCGATTCCAGTGCGACGGCCTCTCCGGGCAATTTGAACCGAGCAATGATCAGCGACGAACCGGGGCTAAACTTCCCCGTCTTGGGATCGTAGGTTTCCGTGCTGCTAAGGTTTCCGCTCCAATCGCGTTCGTCGGAACCGCCAGCCACGAGGACGCGGCCGTCGGGCAGCAAACCTGCGGTGTGTTTGTACCGTGCCGTCGCCAGGCTGCCTGTTTCGGCGAAGTGCTGCGTCCTGGGATCGAAAATTTCGGCTGCGGCGTTAACCTTATCGCCGCGGCCTCCAACGATGAGCACCCGCCCATCTTGCAGCAAAGTTGCAGTATGCGACACGCGAGCAAGATGCATGGAAGAAACGGAATGGAAACTCATGTCGGAGGCACGGAACACCTCCGCGGATGCGATGCCACCCGGTGAGTCGTGGTCCGCACCTCCTGTAATGAGGACATCGCCGTTGGGCAGGACAGTGGCGCGTGCGTCGCCACGACGACTGGTCATTCTGGTAGCCAGCATTGTGAATTTGCCCGTGGCTGGATCATAAAGTTCGGCGGAATCCGTGCAGCCATGGCCGATCCAACCCCCGGCGACAAGAACTTCGCCGGAATGCAAAAGAACCGCGATCTGACCTACCCGGCCTGCGCTCATGGCCCCGGTCGCGAGGAACTTCCCTGTCAAAGGATCATATAGCTCTGCCGATTTGTAGAAATCCTGATTGCGCCGCATGCCTCCGGCGATGAGCACTCTGCCGTCTTGTAGCAGAGTCGCAGTGTGACCGGAGCGAGGCTGGAGCATAGCTTGCGCCGAGGTAACGGTTCCGACATGCGGCGCAGCTACCGAGACAGGTCGAACCCGGGCTAAGGTGATAATGGAACCCAGAATGATCAGGGAGATGCAGGTCAGGCGGGGTCGGATCATGGGTCCTCCTGAACAGGTCAGACGGGACAAAGCGTGCGTGGTGAGCGAGGAAACTCGACTCTGAAATACTCTAGCGCCCGTCTTAAACCGAAACCATTTCTCTCTTCTCGCTCGGTTCGTACTCCACGATGTAGCCGGCGACGGCGCTGGCAGCCACCGTCAAGGGCGATGCCAGATACATCTGTCCCGGACCGCTGCGTCCCGGAAAGTTCCGGTTCTGGGCGCTGATGACCACCTGATCGGGACGGGTCGAAACTCCGGGGCCGGCATTGATACATGCTCCGCAACTGGGTTCAATGACCCGGGCGCCTGCGTTTCGGAAAATATCGAGGTATCCGCGGCGCACGCAATAGTCGCGGGTCTCCTGCGAACCAAATTGGATGTAGAACTTCACCGACTCGGCTACGCGCTTGCCTTGCTTCAACGCTTGGGCAAGCACGGCGGCGTACATATCCATATCTTCGTTCTTGCCTGCGGTGCACGTGCCGCCATAGGCGATCTCGACCGGCACGGGCGTATGGAGATCGCGAATGTATTTGCCATTTCCCGGATCTCCAGGTGTTGCGACCATCGGCGTGATTTCGGCAGCGTCCAACTCGATCACATGCGCGTATTGCGCACCGGGATCGCTGTAGAGTCCCTCAATCATCGCCTCGGCTTGGTTGCGGTCGATGCTACGTCGTTCGACGAGAAAATCAACCGCTTTGTTATCCGGAGCGACGATGCCGGTGAATCCGCCGATTTCGGCTGCCATGTTGGTCATGGTGGCGCGCTCGTCAACGCTCAAGTCTTCAATGGCCTCTCCGGAGTACTCCATCACCTTCGCCAGCGCCTTGCCACTGCGGACGTAATCGAGGCTGAGAATCTTGAGGATGAAGTCTTTCGCTGTAACGTTGGGATGCTTTTTCCCGTGGATCACGATCCTCACGGACTCTGGAACGCGAACGCGTACGTCTTTCGTGATCCAGGAATTGAAAACGTCGGTCGTGCCAATACCGAACGCGACGCAACCGATCGCTCCCACGTGCGGCGTGTGCGAGTCGGAACCTATATTCAACTGTCCCGGCAATGCATAGCTTTCCAGGACAATTGAGTGGCAGATTCCTTCCGAGCCCTTGCGGTCCGTCAACTCGCCATGCAGGCGAACTTTCTGCTTCTTCGCGAAATCCTGCTGCTTGAGCTTTAGCTGGGTCGCCAGGTCGAGCAAGCCGAGTTTCTTCTTTTCTTCCGAGATCACTTCGTCGAGGAACGTGAGGTGGTCGCGGAAGAACAAAATCGTCGAGGGATCATTAACGGCGGCGTCTTTCCCGACATAGCGCTCGAAGAAGATCGCGGCCATGGGCGTGACATATTCGTGGCTGAAGCGCAGATCCGCACGCGCGAAGCCGGTATCTCCGGCCTTCACTGCAGGTACGCCAACATCCCCTCTGCCGTTAATCATGTGCCGGGCAAAGATCTTCTCGGCCAGAGTCATCGGCCGCCTGGGGGTCTGGATGGGCGGCAGGAAGACTTTCTTCTGCATGCGCGCCACGTTGAACGGAAACAATCCGCCGTATTCGATGACTTGCCGGGTAATCTCATCCTCACCCGAGGCAAATTCGCTCAATGGAATTTCTTCCGCGTTGCGAATCCGATCAATCAGAGAAAAGTTGGTCGACGTCAGCAGGCCGAGGTTTTGGCAATTCTGCCTGTAAATCCGCTCGATGTTCTCGGCGATGACCACGCGAATACCGGCGCACATTTCGGCGTAGGGTGACTGTTCACGGCTGGAACCTTTCCCACGCCGCTTTCCGCTCACGGCGCAAACAAATCCGCCACGTTTCACGTCACCCCGACCGACCGGGGTCTCGTTGCCACACTTCAAGCCGAGATACGGAATCTCGCCGAGGGTTTCGTCGAAGTAAAAACAATAGTGCGCGGGCGTGATCTCGTCAGTCGAAATGTCGTCGCGCAGCTTGGGGTTATTCGCCGGATTTGTCGTATCCCACGGCAGATCCGCACCCGCCAGCTGACGCTTGATCAGATCGGGGTCTTCGGTAAGAAAGAGAATGCGTCCGAGCAGACGGACTTTGTCCGGCCGCTTTTCAATTTTGCGATCCAGAAGTGAATTAATCACGGTTTGCCTGGGGATTCTTGAATTGGCGCCG
The DNA here is from genome assembly GCA_035577905.1 of Binatia bacterium. Classification (GTDB taxonomy): domain Bacteria; phylum Acidobacteriota; class Terriglobia; order Terriglobales; family Acidobacteriaceae; genus Sulfotelmatobacter. Next base: position 46,351 of record DATKAP010000144.1, on the reverse strand, counting down.
GAGCGGCGGCCCCACATGTCTCATTGTACCGCTGGTTACGCTGTGGGTGGGCTCGGCGGATTAGCGCTGATAGGCGCGTGGATCCGGCAGGGGGCCGAGTCCGCGTCCCGCGAAGATCTCTTGAAACTCGTGCACTAACGCATCGTGTACCAGGCCATTCGAGGCGAGGGTCTCGCGACTGTTGAGTTCGAAGGGAGAGCCGTCGAAGCGGCCGACTTTCCCTCCGGCTTCTTCGACGATGAGAGTTCCCGCAGCCGTATCCCACGGATTGAGGTTGAACTCCCAGAATCCGTCGAAGCGTCCGCTCGCGACGTAGCACAGGTCGAGCGCGGCCGATCCAGCGCGCCGGACTCCGTGAGTTTTTAGCGTGATCTCGTGATAGAAGAAAATATTCGGATTCTTGTGGCGCTTGTGACTCGGGAACCCTGTCGCCACAAGACACTCCTTGAGTTGCCCGATTTTCGATACGTGAATGGGCTTGCCGTTGAGGTGCGCCCCGCTTCCCTTCTCTGCCGTGAAAAGCTCATCGCGCGTGGGGTCATAGACGATACCTGCGATCCGCGCTTCTCCTCGGGAAGAACGCTGTTCCAAGGCCAGTGAAACCGCGAAAACCGGAAATCCGTGCGCGAAATTCGTTGTGCCGTCGAGAGGATCGACATACCAGCGATACTCGCTGCCGCGATCTTTGAGCCCTTGCTCTTCGCCCAGCACATCGTGCGAAGGAAATTGTTGGCTGACTCTTTCCCGGATTAGGACCTCGGATGCGCGGTCAGCAGCAGTGACCAGGTCGGCGTCGCCTTTGTACTCAATTTTGAGTCCTTCATGGAAATACTTCATCAGCAAGGCGCCGGCCTCTCGCGCGATGGCTGACATTGCAGGGAGGAAGGTGTGGTTGAGTGCGTCGTTCACGGCTGTAGAGTCTTACGTACCAGGTCGTGGGCCTTAACGAATTGTCGGGTGGATGGTCCAAAGGCCTGAGACCCAACACCCAAGACCTGAGTCCTTATTTCTTTCTTACGCCGTCCTCGGCGATGTACATGATCTCGTGTTTGAAGATAAACAGATTCGGAGCATCCTGGCGCGTGAGGCGGACCATGTTCTTGTCGTAGTATTCGATCCATCCCTGGACCAATTGGCCGTCCATCAGCTTGACTGAAACCAGCTTCTGTTTTTCTCCGAGATCCTTCAAGAATGCCGCTTCCTCGAATGTATCTTCGGGGGGCGGTGTGCGTCCGCGCTTAGCATTGGGAGTTCCGTGGGGCCGAAACGACATGCACGCATTGTACACAAAGCCCGCGCCATTCCACCGTTACGGGCGTACTCACTGGAAACCGGGAGTACAACAACGGGGCTGCAGCAGATCGCCCAATTATCGCAGTGGTTGAAGACGGAATTGAGCCCGAAGACACTCCTTCCGCCAAACGAAAAGGCCACCTTCGAGAATGGTGGCCTTCAGGCAAACGCAGCAGAAATCAGAAAGTCAGCTTCAGTGCGAACTCGATGGCGCGGGGAGCACCCAGCGCGTTGACTCCTGAGCCTAAGCCCAACCGATACGAATTGCCATCCGCTCCGTGAAGGTCCGCGCTGGTGGTGCCATTGGCGGAGCCAACAGATCCATCGAGAATCGAGTTGAACGGAATTGCCGGGCCCGTAAAGTTCGAGAAGTTGAACACGTTGAAGATGGTGACGCCAGGGCGCAGTTCGACTCGTTCCTTCACTTTATATGCCCAGGTGATTCCAAGGTCGAAAGTTTTGAGCCAGCCTTGCCCGATGGCACCGGCGGGCGCCGTCTGAATGGGAGTGCCGCCGTTGATGACACCTCCGAGAGCGGTCAGGTCTGCCTGAGTCATAAGATCATTGGTCGCCAAGGCCTGACCTGCCGGCGTCAACTGCCCGACCATGGTCGTGTTGAAGGTGCTTATTTTCTTATTAAGTCCATCCGTTCCAAAATCACGTCCAAACGCGCCTTGCTTGGTTCCAGGGAGAAGATCGCCAATTCCGCCGTTGGACCCGAATGTACCATCTCCGGTACCGTCTCCGGTGATGTCGGTCTGGAATATGCCGCCGGGATTTCCGCTGGTAGGTAGTCTGACGTCCAGCGGAAGTGGACTATCGAAATGACCGATGAGGCTCATACGGAAGTGGACGGGCAAGTCGAAGACTCCGCCGAACGAGATCTGATGAGTTCGATCGAGGCCGTTCGGCCCCAGGTACTTCAATGGGTTCGAATTGTCGACGGGGAAGTTGATGAAGTCACTGTCCCGGGCTGACGCCACGTAGCGTGAGAACGCGTACGAGACCTGCATATTAATATTCTTGATCCCATGGAGTGGATTGTTCAGGTCCTGCTTCAAGGTCGTCTGCAGGCCGTTGTAGACTGAGCGGCCGATCGGAAAGAGCATTTGATTCGTGCCCAAATTTTGGTTGAACCCGGGAAATGCGGCATTTGGGCAGGGGAACCCGGCGCAGAGGGCATAGCCGGAGTCGAGGCCCGCCGAAGCGTAATCCGATATAGTCGCAGGCCGTGGTACCCAGGTGCCTTGGTCTGTCGTCCCAGTCACGGGGTCATTGAAACAATTCCCTGAGTACGTGGATGGGACGTTCATTCCACGACCACAGTTCGTTTCCACTGTGGTAATGGCCGCCTGCGCGTTTGATACGACCAGCGTCCGGGAATCGCCTACGTGGTTGGTGTCGATGCTCAGCATATTGTGGGTGGACACGTTGCGAAGGAAGTCAACGGTTAGAACGGAGCCGCGGTGAATCTGTTTCTGCATGCCGATATTCATCTGCACAGAACGAGGAGTCACATAGGCGGGATAGAACAGGTTCGTGCCAGTCACATCGATTCCATCGGCGAGCGTATTCGCGATATAGGCTCCGTTCTGCGCCGGTCCAGCAGCCAGAGTCGCCGCCTGGTATTGCTGCTGAAGTGTAACGATGTCGGTCGCGACACTTCCGATGGGCTGACCGCAAATCGCACCTGGGTCGATATTGCTGCTGAAAGGCAAAGATTGTGGTGCCCCGGATGAACAGACAGGAGTGGAGCCCAGGAACAATCCTTGTTCCAGTCTCGCAGGACGGTCAAACAGATTGTTGTTCCAGATCGAGTTCTCGTAGAAGAGACCGATTCCACCGCGGATCACAGTCGTGCCTCGGCCAGAAGGATCCCAGGCAAATCCCACCTGCGGAGCGAAATTGGAATTAGGCTGACGAACGCGATTGCCTAATCCCCGATAGGTGAAGTAATTATTGCTGTAATTGAACTGATCCAAGGCCGGGATCGGGCCCAGATCGCTGTCGGTGCGGCCGGTGTCGCGCACGTACCGCAAGCCAACATTCAAGACAAACGCCGGCTTTATCTTCCAGGCATCACCGATGTACAGCGAAAGTCGGTTATCGGGGCCTAAGCCGCCACCTGGCAGACCGAACGCAGCTTTTTCTGACGAGTATCCCTGCCCGTTGCCGAGGTTCACGTTCGTGACGGGATAGTTAAGCGGGTTTCCAGCTCCGTCGGGGAAGGGACAATTTCCCGCGGCCACGCATGGAGGCGTAGCATTCGGTGCTCCGACAGCAGGTGCCAATCCTAAGAACTTGGCGTACCCGCCGCCCTGGATATGGTTGTAGCCGGCTCCAAAGCGGATGATGTGGTTCTTGTAGGCTTTCGTACCGTCATACTTGATCTGCTTGTTGGACTGCATGGTCGCCTGCGGCGCCAGGAAATTCGGGCCGGAGCAGAACACATCCAAACCGGCGGTCAGGCAGTTAGGGTCACCTCCGATCGCCAGTTCAATGCCGGGTGCGGGATTGAAGATGCTTGATCCCGCAACCGCGTCCGTGATTCCATTCTCGAACTTGGTGTACCCGAATCGCACGCTATGAGCGAAACTTCCGGTGCTGAAATCAACGCCGACAATATGGCTGCGTGCGTGATCGACATTGGCAAAGGGCTGGAACGAGTTCGGGATAAAAGGCAGAACGCTTTTGTTCTGATCGTAGGTGAATCGATAAAAGACCTTGTACCTGCTGGGCAGCCAGTCCACGCGCCCAATTGTCTCGGTCTCGCGGAAGGGCGAATTGAAACTCCCCGTCAGCCCCCCAAAGGGACCGCCCGGGATCACGGGGTCGAGCAGGTCCTGCTTGGTACGTTCCGCATCGAAGAAAAAGAAGAGCTTGTCCTTCATGATGGGACCACCAAGGCTGCCGCCAAACTGGTTTCTTTGAAATGGATTGGTGGAAGCACCTGGCAAGTTCGCGTTCAGGCTCTGATCCCGGAAATAATAAAAGCCCTCGCCATGCAGTGAGTTTGTACCGGACTTAGTTGTAACGTTCACGGAACCGGATGAGGTCAACTCGGTAGAGAGGTCGAGAGAGGATTGCTGCAGCGAACTCTCCTGGATCGCGCCCAGCGGCAGATTCTGGGTAGTGGTGCCAACCGTCTCGTCGCTGATGTCGACTCCATCGACCTCAATTCGCGCTGTGCGGCCGAAACGCCCACTGAAAGAAACCGACGAGAATCCATTCTTCGTAGGATCGAAGGTTCCGCCATCCTGGATCTGCACACCCGGCTCCAGTTGAGCCAGATCCAAGAAATTGCGCCCGTTGATGGGCAGATTCTCGATTTGTTCCGAGGTCAACACACCCTGCACGGTGGCCTGCTCCGTGTTCACACCCATCTCCGTAGCCTGGACCTCAACGACCTGTGCGCTCTGTCCGACTTCGAGCTTTATGTTGCCAGACGTGGTCGTGTTCACTTGAACGGTCACACCCAGCTCTGCGGTCTTAAAGCCCGCGCCTTCGATGCGGATTTGATAGCTTCCCGGAGTCAATGCCCCCGACGTGTACGTGCCGGCGGATGTGGTCGTGGTAGTGATGACCTGGCCGGTCGCTTTGTTTGTGATCGTGACTTTGGCGGCGCTAATCACAGCGCCCGAAGGATCGGTCACTGTTCCAACGATACTTCCTGTGCTGATTGTAGTTTGTGAACGTAGGACCGGCGTGGCAACCATTCCCATCAGCATCGTACACAGAACGAGCAGGGCGAACCATCGTTGAGAGTTCCGCATTGTAGACCTTCCTTGTCCTTGAGCCTCGATGTGATCTTGAACGGCTAACCCCAGAATCCGGGAAGACATCCGCCATTACGACGACATTTGTTTCGGTACGAACGACCACAGCGAACGGCACAAAGGAATGTTAGTGACCGAGTGCAAAGCAATTCTTAAGCCACATGTTCCGCTTGACCGCACATGTTGTCTGGTAAGTTTCTTTTCAACTGCTTGCGAAAGATGAAACGGAAGTTATACCCGCGCACTTCCAGCGTTTGTATTCGCACTCATTCCAAAACACGTAGCTTGGGCTTCCGAAAATCGTACTCAGCGGACAATTCTATTCGATCCAGCGATTGTTATGATCCGTTGTTTTGAAACACTCAGTATCGTTATTTGTTGATGCTCGCCGAGTTCATGGTTCTAGAACTCGGATTTCACGGTGTAGTAACCGGCGCGGTGTCGCACCCGGTACGTAGCCGAGTTCGGGACGCCCGCAACGTTGACCTCGATGCGGCGAAACTCAGAGAACGAGGCTTGTTGCGAAGGGTAGTAAGCGAGCAGATACTGGGTGCGCAACTCGTCGCTGATCTTGCGAAAGGCATCATCGAGCTGCGTGATCGATGTCGCGTAGTAGTATTTACCGCCCGTATCCTCCGAGAGCTGTACGAGTGCGTGCTCTCCTCCAGTCTCGCGCCCGGCACTGTTCTCGATCGGAACCACAATGATCGAGTAAACCAGAGCTTCCGCTTCCTCGGCAGTTCGCACGGCTTCCTTGTAGTCGACCTTGCTGACGGTGTCGCCGCCGTCAGTGATCAGGACGATTACCTTGCGGCCCTTACGATGATCGAGGGCGCGCGAGGCAAGGTAGATCGCATCGTATAAGGCGGTCGCGGCGCCGACCCGAATGTGATCGATACTCTCGTCGATCCGTTTCAGATCCGCCGTGTACCCCGACGTCACTTCGCGGACGGTCTCACTAAAAGCGTAGACGGAGAGGGCATCGACTGGCCGCAGGATCTCATGCGCGAATCGTTTCGCTGATGTCTGCTCCAAGGGGAGATCGTGCCGGGTGCTGAGACTGGTATCAATTGCCAAGGCTATGGACAGGGGCAGGGCAGACTCCTTGTCGAAGACTTTGATGGTCTGCTCGTGATCGTCCTCTTTAAGAATGAAGTTCTCCCGGGTTAACCCGCCGATCGGAGCTCCATGCTGGTCCGTGACGGTCACGAATACGTTGACCAGATTGACATCTACTTTCAGCGTCGTCGCCGGTTCCGACTGCTGTTCAGAGGGAGCTGTGCCTTGGCGAGGAGCCGAGGTCTGTTGCGCCCTCAGGCTGCAGACAGACATCAGCGTGGCCAGAAGCAGGCTCGTGGCGGTTTTTTTCATTGAGTGACGAAATTATACCTTCGCAGTTGGGCGAGACCGGATGGATCCGCTACGGCCGCAAGTCCGGCCACACCCATCACTTAGATGCGGGCTGTCACACTGGGCTGCCTCAGGCTCAGCAATTTGCGCGAGGAATCTCCGCAGGAAAGGGCTCACCATCGGCCCAAACCGCACCATCTTCGAAGTACTCTTTCTTCCAGATGGGGACCGTAAGCTTCAGGGTATCGATGATCCATCGACATGCGTCAAAGGCGGGCCCGCGATGCGCGGAGGCTACCACAATCAACACGCTGGTGTCGCCGATTCCCAGTCGTCCGAGCCGATGAATGATCGCCACATCTCGAATCTGAAATTTCTGGAGTGCGCCTGAGGCAAGTCCTTCCAGCTGTTGCTGAGCCATCACCTCGTAGGCTTCATAGTCCAGATAGAGCGTGCGGCGACCGCGGGTCTGATTGCGGACAACACCTTCAAACACGACAGCAGCTCCGTCTTCTCCCATTTTAAGATTGGTCAGGGCGAGGTGGGTATCGATCGGGGAGCGGACGATTGCGGCATGTCGTTGGTGTTTGACGGTTACCGACTGCGAATCGCGGCTTGAGGCCGCACTGGAATCGGGAAGTCCACCACTGACGGGAGGCAATAATGCGACTTCATCGGAAGCCTGCAGCACTGTATCTGCTCCGGAGTACTGCTGGTTCACTGCCACCGCGATCGAGCTCAGAGCTCCGTTGAAGCGAGGCAGGGATCGATAGTGAGCGAGCAAGTCCCGTACCGAGGCGCCCTCGCGCAGTTCGACGGAATCTTCTGATTTTCCGATAAGCTCTTTTAGCACTCCGAAAAAAAGCACGCGCACTCGCATGGAGACCATTAGTGTATCGCGAAAAAAACGCACCCAGGGCGTGAATTGGTCATCTTAGCTTCCACGCTGTTTCATGAAAGGAATACCGATGTCCCTGGACACTCCGCTCACGATTCTTGGAATCAATGGGAGTTTGCGCAAAGGTTCATACAACCGAATGGCCCTCGTGGAAGCCCAAAAGCTCACGCCCGCGGACACAAAGATCGATATCTACGACCTGCACGAGATTCCACTGTTCAATCAGGATCAGGAGAGGACTCCTCCGGCTCCGGTTGCGGACTTCAAGAAGTGTATTCGGGCGGCCAATGCGATCCTATTCGCGACACCGGAGTACAACTACAGTGTGCCGGGGGTTCTGAAGAACGCGATCGACTGGGCATCGCGTCCGCTCGGCGACAGCGCCTGGAAAGGTAAGCCGGTCGCACTCATTAGCGCAGCTCACAGCCTCCTGGGTGGTGCAAGAGCCCAGTATCATCTGCGGCAGATGCTTGTGTTTCTTGACATGCACCCAGTGAATCTGCCGGAGGTAATGATCGCGCAAGCTGATAAGAAGTTCGACGCAGACGGGAATCTGAATGATGAAACGGCCAGAAAACTGATGGGCCAGTTACTGCAGAAGCTTGTCGAGTGGAGTCGACAGTTGGGGAAATAGCGCGGGGTTCACTTCCTCCCTGACTCACCAGAAAGAAAAAGCCAACCTGGCGGAAGGTTGGCTTTGACCAGTCTTGTGCGAGAGTTCTACGCCTGAGTTAGGACGCGATCATGTACAGGCTCGGGCTCTTTGACAGGCTCCGTTGGGTGGTAGTCCTGCTTGGGATCCTTCGGGGGAGCGGCGGGTATGAGTTTCGCCGCTGCACTTTCTTCCACCGACGGCAAGGAAACGCGCAGAGCTTCATCGATCGTCTTCACGTAGTGAATGCTCAGATTCTCGAGTTGCTCAGGCGTGAGATCCTCCTCGACGTTCATCTTGTTTTCGGAGGGAAGAATCACGTCACGGACGCCGGCGCGTTTTGCGGCAAGAACCTTTTCCTTAATTCCGCCAACCGGGAGCACATTCCCGCTCAGCGTAATCTCGCCAGTCATTGCCGTCAGCGGAGTAATCCGCTTCTTGGTTAGCAGTGAAACCAAAGCGGTGGCCATGGTCACGCCCGCCGACGGACCGTCTTTCGGGATTGCGCCCGCCGGGACATGAATGTGGATGTCATGGTTGGCGAAGAAGTCTTCCGCCACGCCAAGCCGATCCGCATTGGAGCGAACCCAGGTTAGAGCTGCCTGCATCGATTCCTGCATCACCTGACCGATCTGCCCAGTCATAGTGAATCCACCTTTGCCCTTCATGGCATTGGCTTCGACGAAAAGCACGTCTCCGCCCGCCGGGGTCCAGGCCAGACCAACAGCAACACCGGGACGCTCGGTGCGTTCCGCAATCTCGCCTTCGCTACGGATCTTGATGCCACCCAGGAAGTCCTGAATGATCTCTTTATCGACGAGCAGCTTTTCGGTCTTCCCCTCGGCCAGTCGACGGGCCTGCTTCCGGCAGATCGTGCCGATGGTGCGTTCGAGGTTGCGAACGCCCGCCTCGCGCGTGTAGTGCCGGATGATGTAGCGAACGGCCTCCTCCGGGAACTCGATCTGTTCCGGCGTGATTCCGTTTTCATCGATCTGACGCGGAACCAGGTACCTGAAAGCGATGTGTACCTTTTCTTCTTCCGTGTACCCCTGCAGTTCGATGATCTCCATGCGGTCGCGCAAAGGCTCGGCGATGGGATCGAGCATGTTCGCAGTGGTGATGAACAGCACTTTCGAGAGATCGAACGTCACGTCGAGGTAGTTGTCGCGGAACGTCGAATTCTGCTCGGGATCGAGAGCTTCGAGCAAGGCCGAAGCCGGGTCGCCGCGGAAATCGCGCCCGACCTTGTCGATCTCGTCCAGCATGAACACAGGATCCTTCGTCTCGGCGCGGCGAATCCCTTGAATGATCTGACCCGGTAGAGCGCCGATGTAAGTCCGGCGGTGTCCGCGGATTTCGGCCTCATCGTGCACGCCACCCAGTGAGAGGCGCACGAACTTGCGGCCTAGTGCGCGGGCGATGGATTTTCCAAGCGAAGTCTTGCCCACTCCCGGAGGTCCAACAAAGCAGAGGATCGGGCCCTTCATATTCGGCTTGAGGCGCCGAACGGAGAGGTAATCCAGAATGCGATTCTTCACCTTCTCCAGATCGTAGTGATCGGTGTCCAGAATCTCCTTGGCCTTTAGAATCTCAATCTCCTGCCCCGAGGTTTTGGCCCAGGGCAATACAGCCAGCCACTCGATGTAGTTCCGGGTGAGCGAATAGTCGGCAGCCATCGGCGACATGCGTGAAAGACGGCCGAGCTCTTTCAGGGCTTCTTTCTTGACTTCGTCGGGCATGCCGGCTTCTTCGATCTTCTTCTTCAGGTCCTCGACGTCGCGCTGGCCTTCGTCCTGCTCGCCGAGTTCTTTCTGAATGGCCTTCATCTGCTCGCGCAGGTAGTACTCACGCTGCGTTTGCTGCACGCGATCCTGCACTTCGCTCTGGATCTTGTTGCGCAGCTGCTGGACTTCGAGTTCCTTGGCGAGGTGCTGATTGATTTTCTCCAGGCGTACGTGGACGTCCAGGGTTTCCAGAGTGTCCTGCTTGTCGGGAGTCGACAACGACGGAAGCGAGGAGGCAATAAAGTCCACCAGCCTGCCTGGCTCGTCGATGTTCATTGCTACCGTCGACAGCTCGTCAGACAGCGTTGGGGAACCAGCCACGATCTGCTGAAATAGCGTCAGAACGTTCCGCTGGAGCGCCTCGATTTGCGAAGTGGCAATTGGAGTCGCGCCCTCCGGCAGCGCGGAATAATACGCGCTCATGAACGGGGTGAGCTGGGTAAATTCCCCGACCTTCACACGTTCGAGGCCTTCGGCGAACACGAAGAGGCTCTGGTTCGGCATTTTGACGACCTTGTGAACAACGGCAGAAGTACCTACCGTGTAGAGGTCGCTCGGTTGTGGGGCATCGACCCGCGCTTCGCGCTGCGCGACCACAATGATGGTCTTATCTTCCCCGAGGGAATTGATTAACTGCACTGAACTTTCACGCCCAACCGTAAGGGGCAAAACAGCGTGCGGGAACAGCACCGTGTCCCGGACCGGCAAGACCGGCAATGATCTTTGCTCGTTTGTTTCCTTCACCATAGGAGAGCGCTCGGATGAGGTCTGTTGGCTCATGATTCTCCTTGAGTGTAACTCGCTCAAGTTTAGATGATTCACTTGGCAGAAAGGATTCGATTCGTCCGGAGTCTCTGCACAAGTCCAGCATTTTAATCTGCCAGGCGGCTTACGCCATCTGTCTAAGGTGCAGAGGCTAACGCGCAGGATGCCCCTGCGCAAGTCTTAATTTGGCGACATTTATGAGTCAGAGGTCGGAAGGGGAAAAAGCGGGCATCCAGTGCGGCTCGAAAGTGAGCCGCACAGGATGTTTTTCGCACTTCAAACTAGAAAACGTGCTTGGCGGTATCGCCCGCGAACACGAGTTCCTGCAAGACCCGCTCGTTCGCAGCGTTGAGTTGGTATACCGTCCGGGTCTGATCAGCTTTCTTGCCGAGTTGGACCAATTGGCATTTCACTTTCACGTCCTGGAGTTTGTGGTTCGCTGCCTGGAACACCATGACATGCTCCTGCCCTTCCATGGTGTGTCGAACAACATATTCCCCTGCGGGCAGCAGAGTGCCACCTACCCGGGTTGGCGAGGCGAGAACGATCTTCCCAGTGTCGTGAATCCCCAGATTGTTTCCTGCGACCGCGAATGAAGCGAAGGCAAGCATGCACACGAGTAGCGTCACGGCTTTCAATGAATGCATTTAGAGTCTCCTCACAGAAATGAACGAGCTAGCCCTAAACAGCGGCTGCTAAGACAATTGTAGGAAGTGGATATTCCCTTGCGTGTGTGCTGAATCACACGGTTCTGTGATGCTGGGTGGCAGGTAAGCCCTGAGTTCCTTTGGGTTAACTGGCATGAACCTAGGCCGCAGGATACACACCAAGCACCTTCACAAACTCGGCGACCTCGCCCAGATGACGCAGAGCGTTTCTAGCCGGTTCGTCGTCGCCACGCAGGAAGTCAACATAGAAGACGTACTCCCAAGGCCGGCCACGCATCGGGCGCGATTCGATTTTGCTCAAGCTGATGTCCCGAAGGGCGAAAACGCTCAGCGACTTGAAGAGCGCACCTGGCGAATTCTTGACCTGGAAGGCGATCGAAGTCTTGTTCGCTCCAGGCGGAATCATGCGCTCATATCCGCCGTCGAAGGCAGGAAGAGAGCGGCCGGAGATTCGACGTCCGGGATTTCGTTTGCGAATCAGAAAGAACCTCGTAAAGTTGCGCTTGTCGTCCTCAATGCCAGTCTGCAGAATCTTTCCCGCGTATTCACGTGCTGCCTGCCGCCCGGCGATTCCGGCTGCGTCTGTCAGCCGATTCTCCGTGACATGCTTCACGCTTCCTGCGGTGTCGTAGAAGGGAACAGCTTCGATTTTCGGGTGACGCCGGAAGAACTCGCGGCACTGGTCGAGAGCCACGGGATGGGACATCACTCTTCGTAGCGAACCGATCGTTGCCCCGGGCGCCGCAATAACATTGTGAACGATCCGTAGCAGGTACTCGGCTTGTATGAAGACATTTCTTGCGACCAGCAAGTCGGCGTGCTCCGCGACTGTCCCGGCCAGGGTGTTCTCAATGGGGATGACGGCTGCCGCCACGTTCCCTGATTCCACACGATCAAACACCTCGGCCGATCGAGCACAGGGCACAACCGTACAACGTGACAGCATCTTTCCCGCAGCTTCATGACTGAAGGAACCGCGTTCTCCCTGGATTGCGACTTTCATTCGGCTATTTTCCCGAAAAGGCAAAGTACAGAAGATGCCTCAGGAATGCAATTCTTACTCACGATCCATTCAGATCTTTCTTTAGCACGAGAGCGTCGACGCCGTTGGAGTAGTACCGGGGCCACGTGCGAATCACGTCGTATCCGTGACGTTTGTAGAATGCCAGGGCAACGGTATTATCAACCGCGGCTTCCAGCCCTACGTAAATGCAACCGGCAGCGCGCATTCGCTTCTCCGCGCTTCCGAGGAGCAACGAACCCACGCCTGAGCGCCTGGTCTCCGGTCCTACATCGATGGTGATAACGTGTCCGGAAGCGCCACAATGCGCCACGATGAAACCTTGAAGTTCTTCTTTCTCGTTGACGGCTACCAAGGTGAATGATCCTCGATGTCGTACAAAGGCGCGAAGTTCCCGCTTTGAATAGGAAATTCCGGGCGGAAAACACTTCTGGTCCATACGCCATAACGATTCGAAATCTTCGGTCTTGTATTCGCGAATGACGAGGGCCACCGCGCCATTGTAAAGCTTGGATGGAAAACGTCGGCCCTGGGGATCCCTCCGGCCAACGGGACGAAAATGGGCAGCGCCGGCGCTCCCGGAGCGTTCCTCCCCGATTTTCCACAGGCCGAGTTTGCGCTCGGTCAAAAAACAGCCTTTCTGGCGCGAATGCCCTCTTGCCCCAGCCGCAACCTCGGACGTACCATCGGCATCAGAGGGGTGAGTGTAGTTCGCCTGTGGGACGCCTTCTTCTTATCGACGTGGGCTGCGCGTTCACCATTTTGGCGGGGTGGTATGTGTTTTTTGCGGCCTATAATCGCCGCCGGGGCCTCAAAGCCCTACGGTGGATTGAATCCGCGTGCGGCGGCAAAGGACGCGTTGTCGATCACCGTTGGCTGGGCTGGTTGAGTTCCCGTCTGAACGCGCGACTGCAGTTCCCTTCCCGCAGTTTCGAGAATGCCCAGGTCACGATGAGATTTCGACCGCGACCTCTACCGGTGAACTGGATTCTCAGCCGCGTCAACAAGCAGAAAGAGACATTGACGTTCGAAGCCGACTTGGGCGGATCACCCAATCTCCGGCTCGAGGTCGTTCGACACCGCTGGTGCGCTCACAGCCGGGGTGTTATGTCTGGCAAAAAAAAGGAGCGGCAGTGGGACATCTACGAACCTGGTCCTATCGTATTAACCACCCGCACACATTGGCAGGAAGATCCCACGCGCGAACTCAACACGTTGATGACTGTCCGCCAGCAGGATGTGCTTCAGGTCCGCTTCCGTCCGGAGTCCCCCCAATTTTCCGCTACGATCACGCTCGACGCGCTGGATGACCGCACCGCGAAGGGCTTCCTGACAACATTGCGCGAACTGGCCGCAGGGGCCTCCGCTCACCGGCAATAGGCTGTCCCGTCCTTTTGCAATCAATTACACTGCCCACATGCCTACCGGCCGCCAAGGCTCCATCCGGCTATTCAATTTCGCTGGAATTGACGTCTTTCTCCATTGGTCGTGGTTTCTGGTCGCGGTTTTCGAAATTCAAAGTCGTTCCGGACGATATTCATCCATCGCGTGGAACGTGCTGGAGTATTTAGCGCTGTTCATGATCGTGCTGTGCCACGAATTCGGTCATGCGTTAGCGTGTCGCTCCGTGGGCGGAAACGCCAACCGCATCGTGCTCTGGCCTCTGGGCGGCGTTGCGTATGTCGATCCTCCACCAAGACCCGGAGCAACGCTGTGGAGCATCGCCGCCGGACCGCTGGTGAACGTCGCGTTGATCCCTGTTCTGGGATTCATTGTGGTGCTAACCCACTCTCAATTTCTTATCAACGGTCGGCTCAATTTCTATGAAGTGGCGCCTACGATCTTCTGGATCAACGCAGGCCTCCTTGCCTTTAACATTCTGCCGGTCTATCCCCTCGACGGTGGTCAGATTCTGAGGTCTTTGCTCTGGTTTGTTTTAGGCCGTGGCCGGAGTCTGATGGTTGCAACCGTGCTTGGCCTCTTTGGAGTTGTTGGGTTCATCGGTTGGGCGTTGTGGACGGGATCCATCTGGATCGGCGCCCTCGCCTTCTTCATGCTGATGAACTGCTGGAGCGGATTCAAGCACGCGCAGACTCTTTTGAGAACCGCGAAGCTTCCGCGGCGTGCGGGATATGTTTGCCCGACCTGCAACAGCGGTCCTCCAGTCGGCGCCTACTGGCGCTGCGGTCAGTGTGGCCAGGCTTTCGATCCCTTTGAGTCGAGCACCGTCTGTCCCTATTGTCGGGCCCAGTACCCGACGACTCAGTGCCTGGATTGCGGACGGCAGCATCCGATTTACGAATGGACCTCCGCGTCTCTTGTGGCGCCGCGTGGGTAAGCACTCGCTCTTCTGAAGATCGCTCGCGCCGTTCCAAATAAATCCCTTTTATGCCTCACATCAGCATTTTCAATTGGATGCCCCCAAGGGCGCGCGCTATGCTTCCGAGTTCCCGATCGCTGTTGAAACCAGCCATTTCAACTGCCTGGTCAAGCGTGGCGGTAGTTTGCTCAAAAATCTGAATCTACTTCGCGAAGGAGACTGAACCACGTCTATGTCTACTGAACTGCGCAATTTCCTGGCACTCTCTTACGACGAACTCGAAGAACTTAACCTGAAGGCAAAGGAGCAGCGCAGGAACCGTGTCGCGCCCGATAAGATTCGGGAAGAGCGCCTCAAATACCTCACCGACGAGAAGCGCATCAAAGCTCTGACTGTCCTGTTCAGCGACCTTGAGGGGCGGTTGCACATGCTGGACTACGACAAGAAGTTCCTGCTCAAGAGCTACGACAACCTGACTTTCGACGGTTCCTCGATCCGCGGGTTCACCGCGCAGCGGGAAAGCGATCTGCGCCTCGGCATCGATTGGGGAGCATTCTACTGGGCACCCGCCGACGTGTTTGGCCCAGGCAAGGTACTCGCCTTCGGTGAAGTCATCGACAAAGACGGCGCGCCCTACAGCGCCGATATTCGCAGCGTCCTCAAACTGTTCGCCAACGAGCAGTTCAAGAAAAAGGGATACACCCTGAATGCGGCAAACGAGATTGAGGGCTTCCTGTTCAATGGGCCGGATGCCGAGCGCCGCTATCACGAGACCGTAAAGTTCGAGTACGTCAACACTGGCGGCTATTATCATTCTCTGCCCGGCGATCCGCTGCGCACTTTTATTGACACGACCGCCGAAGTACAGCGCTCAATGGGTTTCCAGAACGAGAAAGATCACCCCGAGGTCGCACCCTCGCAGTTTGAAATCAACTACGGCTACGGTGAAGTCGTCGCCGCCGCCGACCAGATCCAGCTCTACAAGCTGATCTGCCGACAAGTTGCCCGCAACATGGGACTCACCGCGTCCTTCCTTCCCAAGCCGGTGGTAGGTGTAAACGGCAGCGGAATGCACACCAACGTTTCCATCAGCGCCAACGGCAAGAACCTGTTCTGGGATCCCAAGGGCGAGGAGAAGCTCAGCAAGCTGGGTTACGAATTCCTCGATCGCATCCTGACCCACGGCAACGATCTATGCCTGATCTTCAATTCCAGCGTGAACGCGTATCGCCGCCTTGATCCGCACTTCGAGGCACCGAATCAATTGAAGGCCTCCGCCGTCGATCGTGGCTCCATGATCCGCATCCCAATCGGCAACGAACGGAGCATGCGTACTGAAGTCCGCGCGGTCGCGCCCGACGCGAATCCTTACCTGGTCATGCTCGGTATCTTCAAGACCGGCATCGAAGGCACCACGGCGAAGATCAAGGATTTGCGCGCGGGCAAGGAGCGTTACCTGCCCGACAACATTTACACGGCTATCGAGAACTTTCGCAACGCTGAGTGGACCACGAAACTGCTGGGCGAAGACGTGAAGGCGCGCTACGCCGATCTGAAACAGGCTTCCGCCGACCGCTGCCCGCGTCTACTGGGTACAGTAGTCAAGGCTGCGGAAGTGCAGTTTCATCACGAGGTCTACAACCAGTTCCTTTGGAATCTGTTCTAACCTGCTGCAGTTCTGCCACGCGAACGCCCCGGCCAGTCTGGGGCGTTCGCTTTTAGAGTCTCGCATCAGGGAGTCGCAATTTTGGCGATGTTTGACTTGATGCTTTCCCTGCCTTGGAGATCGACCGCAGTGGCTGCGTAATAGTAAGTG
Source organism: Binatia bacterium (assembly GCA_035577905.1). Lineage (GTDB taxonomy): Bacteria > Acidobacteriota > Terriglobia > Terriglobales > Acidobacteriaceae > Sulfotelmatobacter. The sequence continues at coordinate 30,008 of DATKAP010000144.1, read as the reverse complement.
CTGCCGTCGGCGACGGTCGAATCGTTGAAGATCGTCGACGCCGTCAGGCTCACATTAACCTTCTTCCACGATTTGCCATCAGGGCCGCGATAGATGTTGTACCCGGCAATGTTGGAAGAAGTGGAAGCCTTCCAGTTGAGATCTACCACACGATCCGGCTTTGCCTGAATCACGACTTTGTAGGAAATTTTCGAAACGCTGCCGCCACAACCGGTAACCGCCACTGTGAAGGAATAGGATGCGGCCTTGGTCGGCGTGCCCGTTAGACTGATGGACTTGGTGTCGGATGATGCCTTCATCGCCACACCGGCCGGTAACGACCCGGAAGTCAATTGCCACTTATACGGAGTCCAACCGCCAGCCGCACCGATCACGCCCAGATACGAAATTTTGACGATACCGTTGGGCACAGTCTTCGTTTGAATGGAAACAGCCGCAGCATGTTGCAAGCCGACTGCAAAAAACAAGAGGAGGGGGAATTTGAAATTCATCTCCCCATATTTACGGCGGTGGGCAATTGCAGCAATCTCTAAAGGTTGCAAGCCCCATAGTGGTTTGCAGCCTTTCGTGAGCTGGACAAGTCCGCCGCCACACGACTCGATCACATCCCCACGTGATTCAAATCATGGTAACCTTGCACTTCGATTTCTAGTATTCGCACGAAATCATTGTCGGCTCCAAAACAATCATCGGTTCTACACAGCTCCAGTTTGACAGCGCCTGAATCGCCTTCGCGGAGGATCTTATGCTCGCAACCAAGTTGAATGTCGGTTTCTACGGACACGTCCGGCAGTACCACAACATCAAGGCAGAGATCGACGCCAAGATCCACGAAGTGCTGGAGAGCGGCCAATACGTTCTCGGCCCGATGCTGAAGAAGTTCGAGGGGGAATTAGCGGAGTTTCATGGCACCAAGCACGCGATCGGCGTCGGCAATGGCACCGATGCCCTCTGGCTGACCTTCCTCGCCCTTGGGATCGGCCCGGGCGACGAGTGCATCACCACCACGAATACCTTTTTCGCAACTGCCGAGGCGATCTGGATCGCCGGCGGCACTGCGGTATTCGTCGATTCCGATCCACGGACGAATTGCATCGATCCCGCCAGGATTGAGGCGGCAATTACCCCGCGCACGAAGGCGATTGTCCCGGTCCACCTCTACGGGCAGTGCGCCGACATGAAGGCGATCCGGAAGATTGCCGACAAACATCACCTGCTGGTGATTGAAGATAACGCCCAGGCCATCGGGGCCCACGGAGACGGCTTCCGCATCGCCGAACTCAGCGATGCGGCCACGGTCAGCTTCATCATTCAGAAAAACCTCGGCACGTTCGGTGATGGCGGCGCCGTGGTCACCAACAATGGGGAAATCGATCGCATCGTCCGCAAGCTCCGCAATCATGGATCTGACAAGCGCTCCTGCCACAGCTACGGATTCAATAGCCGCCTCGATGATCTGCATGCAGGAGTGCTCAGCGCGAAACTGAAACACACGCATGAATGGAGCGATCTCCGGCGCAAGTGGGCGGCGCGGTTCAGCAATGGGTTGGCAGGCGCTCAAAACATCACTCTCCCTTACGAGACTCCGGGATATCGGCACGTGTATCACCTGTATGTGATCGAGACCAAGGCCGCGCAACATCGCGACGGACTGCTTGAGTTGCTTAACGCGGAAGGCATTGACGCCAAGTGCCACTATCCGATCGCGATCCATCAGCAGGAAGGTTATCCGTGGGGCAAGCAGGCGCGCATTGCCGGGCCAATCCCCAACTCGGAGCGTAATGCGGCCTGCTGCATCTCGCTGCCGATGTATCCCGAACTCACCGCCGAGGAAGTGGACTACACGATTGACCGAGTCCTGGACTGGGATAAGAGGGTGCGATGACCGACAAATATCGCGTCGTGGTAGTGGGCATGGGTAAGCGTGGCATGCACCATGCCCAGGCATTTCAAGCGAACGGCCGATTCGAAGTGGCAGGAGTCTGCGACGTCGATAAAGACCGGCTCAATGCAGCTGCTACCAAGTTCGGCTGCGCCGCCGGAACCGACGCCTTCGAAATTGCATCCGCCGTCAAGCCCGACGTCTTCTGTTTCTGCACGCTTCCCAGGCTGCGAACAGACATGATCCGCATCGGCATCGAGACCGGCGCGCGCCTGATCGCGTTTGAAAAGCCCGTCGCGCTCAGCAGCCGTGAGGGCATGGAAGTGCGGAAACTATTAACCACGAGCGGAGTGAAGGCTGTGGTGAGCCACCAGCATCGCTATGGCCAGCACTATCAAAAAGTGAAAGAAATCATTGCCAGCGGTGCGCTCGGTCGCATTCACACTGTGTATGGCACCGCCTCCGGATGGATGATGCACATGTTGACGCATCTGATCGACTACATGCGCTGGTACAACGCTGAATCCAAAGCCGAGTGGGTGATGGGACAGGCCGCCGGTTCGGGCAAGTTCAGCGATTTGCATCCATCGCCTGACTACATCGGCGGATTTATCCAATTCGCCAACGGAGTGCGCGGAGTCGTCGAGTGCGGGGCCGGTGCGCCTGATGTTCCTGAAGTCGATTACTGGTGGCGCAAGTGCCGAATCGGGGCCCAAGGCAGCGAAGGCTTTGCGGAAGTGCTGACGGGGGGCGGTTGGCGCGCAGTCACGAAGGCGGGAGCCTCCTCCGGACCCGGCTGCATGAACTACGATCTCGACATGCCACCGTACATCCAGGACATGGCCAACTGGCTCGATGACGACCGTAAAGTCCATCCCTGCAACTTCGAGAGCGCTTATGAAGGCTTCGAAATCATGATGGCACTCTGCCGCTCAGCCGCAGATGGAGGTCAGATCCCTCTGCCGCTTACCACTGCAATGGACGAAATCCAAGCCCTGTCGGCTCGATTGGCCGGGCGCAGCGTCCTGCTCTCGACACCGCTGAATGCCAAGGAGTACGTGCCTGCCGCGCCGATGCCGGAGGCAACTGGGGCTCGATAGTCTCGGGTCGACCCGCGAGACGGCGTAGCCCGACTTGCCCGGGGTCTGTTTTCCCGGACACCGCGGACGCAAGAATGGGGCACCCGTCTTTCCTCGGCGCTGTTTCCAGACCTCGCGAAAGGGTACGTGGCCGGCCGGCTCGTCCTCTGCTTACTATGCGTGAGCCGAATCACAGTAGCTTGTTCATCCGATCGCTCGAACGAAAGTAACAGGAAGTAGCGAAGCGCAGAACTTACGATGATGGAGAAGTCCCCGGGAGGATTCCATGTCGAAGGGTTGCGCACGGATTCGTGTGTTCGTTGTTGCCTTTCTTATCGTCTCCTTGTCTGTAGCATCTGCCCAAGAAAAGGCCACGAACGAGGTTGCAAAGCGGCCACTGCGCGCGAGCGAGGTGATGTCCATTCAGGCTGGCGGCGCGCTGGCAGAGAACATCGCGCACGACATTGCGACGCGGGGCATCAATTTCCATCCAGATGAGGAATTCCTGGGCTTAATGACGAAGGCCGGAGCGGATCTTCGCGTCATCACGGCATTGAAGGCGGCGAAAGTGAGTGGGGACGCGGCGGTCAAGCCGGACATGGAACTGATGAGGAAGCTCAGTACAGCCGCGGTTCTGATGAAGGACAGAAAGTATGACGATGCCTCCACTCAGCTCAGCGACGCGTTGGATATGAGTTTTGCCCGGATGGAGACTGGATTTGTGATGGCCGATCTGCTGCGACAGAGGGTGCAGTTTGGACCATCGGCGGCAGTGTATGCCCAGATCCTGCGAATGCAGCCGGACTTTCCCGAACTGCACGACAAGGCTAGCTATGTTCTTTATCGCCTCGGCGACGATGAGTCGGCACTGAATGAGGCCAAAGTGGCAATCGCCGAGTATCGCGACGATGCCGAGGCGCACATGAACGCCGGGCTGGCTCTGAGTCACTTGCGCAACTTCGATGCTGCAATCCTGGAGTTTAAAGAAGCACTGCGGATCAAGCCGGATTACGCGGGCCTGCATTCGGGAATCGGACTCTTGCATCAGCGGATGCAAGACGATAAAGCAGCGATTGAGGAATACAAGAAGGCGATCGCGCTCGATCCGGAGTATTCGCTTGCACACTACAACCTCGGCAACATGTATCTGGAACTGGGGAAGGTGCGGGACGCGATTGCAGAGTTCCGCGAGGCGAAGAGGTTGTGCCCGGATAATGCTGATTATTGGCAGAACCTGGGGTCGGCGCTGATGAGGCAGGAGCCGCGAACCGCGGTGCAGGAATTTCGGGAAATGGAAAAGAGATTTCCCGATTTCGAAATATGCCACGTATGCCTAGGGCATGGGCTGGCGTGGGATAACGATCTGAAGGGCGCGGAGGAAGAATTCCGGAAGGCGATCAAGCTGGATCCGTCGGATGCGAATCCGCACGCGGGGTTGGGAGACATTCGGGTGAAGGAGAAGAACTACGATGCGGCGCTCGAAGAGTATCGGATTGCGGAGCAACTGGACCCGAGCGATCCGGATGCATTCAAGAGTGCTGGGAAGGTATTGCTCGAGGAGAAGAAAGATTTTGCTGGTGCGGCGGCTGAGTTGAAGAAAGCCGAGGCTGTTGGGCAAAGCAGCTGGGAGATTCACGACCTTTACGGGAAGGCACTGGCCGGGAGTGGGCAGAGCGATCTGGCGATCGCGGAATTCAAGGAGGCGGTGGCTCTCGATGCGAATCAGGGGCAAGTGATGTCGGAGATCGCCACGGAACTCGAGAAGAAAGGTGACTGGGCAGCAGCGCTGGAGCAGTATCGCCGGGGCGCGGATGCGGATGAGAACCGGCTCAGCAAGGTGCAGCCGGGGGAGTCGGCGTGGCACTACGATCCGAGTCCGCGGAAGCAGTATACGGAGGCGAAGGCGCGTTTTGCCGATCATCTGGTGGCTCTGAGGGCCGCGGGAAAGAAGGATGAGGCGGCGGACTTGGAGAAGCGCGTCGCGATGATGGATGCAACATCGGGAACGTCGCAGAAAGTGCAAGAAGCGATGCACACCGGGGATGAGGCGATGCACCAGCATAACGCCGAAGAAGCGGTGAAGGCATTCAAGCAGGCCGTGGAAATGGCGGAAAATCTGCCGCCGTCCGACGAGAACATGATTCTGGCGCTCGGCCGCCTGGGCAATGCGTACGGGATGCTGCAGAGATACGATGACGCGGCCGCGGCGTTTCATCGGCAGCTGATGATCATTGAGAAGACATTTGGACCGGGATACCCGAGACTGACCGAGCCGCTGCGGTTTCTTGGAAGCATCGCTGCAGGACAAGGGAAATATGCTGAGGCAGAGGGTTATTTCTCTCGCGGTTTGCAGATCAACCTGAATGCCTTTGGGGAAAACAGCACGCAGACGTCGGAAAGTCTCCGGGCGATGGCCGGCCTTTATGAATTGCAGCAGCAGTGGGCGAAAGCGGAGCCATATCTGGTGCGAGCTGTGAAAGGGAGTGAGATTGCCGCGGGTCCGGATGACAATATGACGCTGGTACCGCTGTGGGGACTCTGTGATTTGTATGACCGATGGGGCAAGCCGGAGAAATCGCAGCCGTGCTGGCATCGGGCAACAGGCATCATGGAGAAGGCGGAGGGGCAGAATAGCCCGGCGCTGAAGGACTCTCTGATGAGCGAGGCCAATGCGCTGCGGAAGCTGGGACGGAATGACGAAGCGCAGAAGCTGGAAGAGCGAGTGGTGGATATTCAGAAGACGGCAGCGCAGTAACTCGACAAGTCTTGGGGCGTTCACTGCAATGTTCCTGCCAGTGGCGAGGCAGGTGCAGGTTGGTGAGATTTTGTTTGATGGAACAAGAAGACCCTCTCCCCGGTCATCGGGGAGAGGGTGTTGCTGTCGAAACGTGTTTTAGTCGTCGTCGTCGTCCGCTTTGTCGGGTGCTGGATTGTTAAATTCGCTGGGCGGGCGAACGGTTTTCTCGCCGGGATAGGGCCGCCTAAACCCGGTGGTCAGGTACCAGTTCAAGTGGTTGACAGTGTCCGGGTCTTCGGAGTCGGGCTTGGTGAGTTTGCCGGCGAAGATTTCCGCCTTCTTCTGGAGCCAAGCCTTCCTCAGCGCCGCCACCTGAGGGCTTTCCGTTGTGGGGGCTGCACTGGCTGTAACACCATCATCCAGGGGAACCTGGTTCTTCACATGCGTCCACGGCTTGAAGTTGGCTGCGGGGGGCGTCCCCTTAACGAAAGCCGTTCTCATCGGTGAAGCCACCAGGTCGAACTGGTTCATGGGCGGAAGACCGAGGATTTGCTCGATCGTCCGGGTCATGTTGACCTGCGTGTAGTAGGTGTGGTCGGTAGGTCCGTTCTGCACGACGTACGGGCTGACGATATAGCCTGGGCTGCGGTGACCGTCGACGTGGTCGACGCCGTTCTGCGCGTCGTCTTCCTCGATGAAGATCGCCGAGGAGGACCACACCTTGCTGTGGCTGATGTAGTCGATGATGCGCCCAATGGCCAAGTCGTTGTCAGCCTGTTCGGCGTCCGGAGTCGGCGGGCCTCCGGTGTGGTCATCGATTACCCACAGGATGCTCAACGCGGGTACCGAGCCAGCCGTGAGGTCTCTCTTGAAGTCCTGCACCCACAAATCAACCCGGAACTGGTCGGGAATGCCCAGATCGAACTGTGGGAAGTTCTTGACGAGATGCTGATAGACGGCCGGGACAGAGGACTCTGCCTGGACCGTGTTCTGATGATAGAGCGTCGTCTCGCCCGCGACCCCGGGTGGTGCGCAACCAGGCCCTCCCTCGAAGCACTGAGAGTCGGCGTAAAATTCACTCCAACTCGGTTCGCTGGTCGACCCGTTCGGCTGCAGGAAGAAATCATTCTCGACGTATTCGCCGTAGATCTTCACGGTTTGACCAGCGGCAGCGGCTTCCGAGAACAGGAAGCCCTTTTTCTGATACGCGAGTGCATCGCCAGCGTTTCCGCCTGGATAGCTGCGATTCCAGTCAGGCGACTGGATGTCGTCGGCGTAGGGCGCCATAGCCTCAGCGATCCACTGGTGACCGTCCGCCGACTGGCGGCTCGGGTTGTAGAAATTGTCCAAGAGAGGAAAGCGCTTGACGAGCTTGTGCACGTTCGGCGTGTCCTTACCGCCGAACACCGCGAGCGAGGGGTCACCATTGCCGGCGGCCACGTCGCCCAGGATCTGATCATAGGTGCGGTTTTCACGGATGATCAGGAACACGTGTTTAATCAGCGACGGATCGCCGACCTTGGCCGGGATTGCAACCGGCTTGGCATGCGGGCTGCCCCCGGAGGCAGACTTGATATTTTGCGTAAGATCCCAGTGGTTGTTCTCGAAAACCTGCTTCGTCATCGCCATCAACGTCCCGCTATCCGGCACAGGGACGATGCTGACGGTGCCATTGTCCTGGTGGGTGTTGTAGCTGGTGACACCGTAGTCGGTCTCGAACGAGTAACGCGTTCCGATGCCCTTGTCGTTGGCAACGAGAAGCACACTTGCGGCCTTGTCGAGCACGACTGAACTAGGCGCATAGGCTACCGGAATCATGCCCAGGACGGGCTTGGTTGCACGCCTGCTGAGATCGACAACGGCAATGGCATTCGCATTGTAGAGTGCTACATAGGCAATGCCGTGCTGGGTGTCGACAGCGATCGAGTTCGGCGCAGCCCCATAGGCTGCTTTGCCTTCGCCGGGCACTGCGATAGGCAGGCCGAGGTCGATGGTCCGCAGCACCTCGTTGGTGCCCATGTCGATCACCGAAATGCTGTCGCTGTAGGTATTGGCAACCAACAGCGAGCGACCGTAGATCGCCATCCCGGTCGGGTGCAGACCCGTTGAGATGGTAGCGGCGACCTTCATTGTGCTCAGATCAACCACAGAAACCGTACCGGTGATGGCGGCGCCAACCACGGGGTCAGCGACGATTTCCGTACCGGCGGAGTAGATCTGGAAGTCTGCCTCGGTAGCTTCGCGGCCACCCTCGTTGCTGACATAGGCGGTTGTACCGTCGATCACGACGCTGTGCGGCGCGTTGCCGACTCGGATCTCTTCAACCTGCTTCGGCGGCTTGGCGGTCAGGTCGATCTTGGTAAGAGTATTGTTCTGGTTCAGCAGCGCGTAGGCACTCTTGCCATCCTTTGAAAATGCGACGCCGCCTGGATAAGAAGTCCACGGAGAATAAAACGTGCCGCAGAGCCTGCCATAGTCTCCGATAGGGCTGTTCGGAAAGCAGCTGATAAAGGAATTGTTCGGCGGCACGGCGACTTGGGTGTCGTCTTCCAGCAAGCCATCTTCATTGACCTTGGCGATGGCGACATTGCTACTGTCCTGGCTGAACACCAGAGATTTGCCGTCGGACGAATAGGCGATGCCGCTGTAGCTGCCGCTCGAATCCCGTCCGAGCGTCGTGTAGTTCTGCAGGACTACGCCGGTGTTGGTATCGAACACCTCAACAGCCTCCGACGCGCCCAAGGTAAGGACCGCAGCGGTGTGAGTGCGAAGATTGGGGTTCAGCGCGATGGCCTTCGCCCGCACCCGATTGCCGAGATCCACTTGCATGCCAGCAGGGGTGAGAACCTGGCCATCGCCGACGACCCACGAGCCGTTCGGCTGCGGGCCAGTAACGTAGGTTGGGTATGGCTTGGACTGAGCAGCGGCGAGCCCCGGAAGGCTCAGCCCCGCTGCCAGCAGGCCGGCGAGCGGACGCAAACTGTTGATCGGAGAATTGCTTCGAGATTTATTTCGAAACATTCTTCGAAACGTTTTCCGCGACGTTTTTCGGGACATGTACCGTTTTCCTCCTTGGATTTATTTCATCGCGCAACCGAGATTGGCCCTGACCTTCGAGTGGAAACACGACCACGCCCCCTGCAAACCCTAGTGCGTGAATTTAATAGACGTCTTGTTACGCCTTCATGACGACAGCGTGAAATTTCCGTTACAGGGGGCCGAACTTGTTTTCGGGGATCGAGGCGTGGAAGCTCCGCGCCGAACAGAGTTGGTTAGGTAAAGGTCGTCTTCGTGTCTCTACGATTGAGGTGGGTGCTTTAGCTGAGTTCCGACCCGTCGGCGACGAGCGCACCCAAGGGTCCTAGCCAAGGTTCGTAGCGTCGCCAGCGCGCGACGGAGCTACGGTAGATCGGCTGCCGGGTCTGCCATTTGCTGGGAGTCTTCACTGCCCGCGGATTTAATTCGGGATGCAGACAAGCCTCGTGCCATGGCAGTCCGCAGGCCGCAATGATCCGCCGGATGACTGGTTCGGGTGCGTGGGTCAGGTCCTCGTAATCGACCTCGAGGAAGCGATCTGCCGGCAACACGCCCCGCCAATGGTCGGTGAGCTGCCGGTAGCTGCGGAAATAGCTGACCAGTTCGGCACCGCCGGTCGGAAACGCCAAGCCTGGATGGAAATGGGTCTGATGGATCGACAACGCCGTATCGATTACAGCGCGGCGGCAATGGATGATGGTTACGCGCGGGAACGCCAGATGGATCAGGCCGGCCCAGAGAAAATTAAATGGCATCTTGTCGGTCACTCGCGCCGCCTTCGGAGCGATCGCGCGCAGGACGCGCAGATAATCTGCCCCAGCCTTAACGAGGAATGACTTCTCGTTGCCGGCCGCGCCGGAGCGGTGCCATTCCGCGCCGCGCTCGTTCCAAAAATTCAACTCTCCGCCGGCGCGGACCTCGGGATGCATGGAGACGATCTGCTCGACAAGAGTTGTGCCGGACCGCGGCATGCCAACAATCAGGACCGGGGTAGCATCGGAGGTGCCGAGTTCGGGCGCCCGCGCGATCAATTCGGGTGTGCAGCGCGCAATCAAATGGTCGACTTCGGCGGCAAATGCGGAGGCATCGAACGACGCAGAGCCGCGGCGCACCACGTCTGCGGAGTCGAAATGCCGCATGGCCAAGGCGTAGTCACCAAGATCGTCCGCGGCCTTGCCGATCGCGAGGTGAAGGCGGTGACGTTGCGTCGCTTCCAGCCCCGGTGTTGCCAGCGCAGCTTCCATCCGTTGCAGCAGGCTGTTGTCATCGACCGTGATTGGACGACAGCGGACTAGATCGTAGTAGCTACCGGCTAGCAGCGGCGCGAGAGTAATCGCGCATTCGAAGCATTCGCGGGCCTCGTCAAAACGGCCGAACTCAGAGAGCAGATTGCCTAAAAGATCATGCGCCATAGCGTTACCCGGATCGCGCGCCAGCGTCTGTCGAAGCACCTGTTCGGCCTCCCGATCGCGATCCTCGGTCAGCAGCGCCCGCGCCATGCCAAGACGCCCGAAGCTGGTCTTACCTCCGGTCGCCGCCGCGCGACGGAAGCAACCGATCGCCTCATCGCGATGGCCCAGTGTGTAAACCAGAGCACCGGCGCGGAACCACGCCTCAGCCAGGGATGGGAGCAATTCCGTGGCGCGGTCGTACGCAACAACTGCCCCGCTGATGTCGCCCTGCTTCTCCAAGGCGATTCCCAGGCGGAAATAGGCATCGGCATACCGCGGGTTGGCAGCAACCGCCCCCCGCAAAGCTACGATGGCATCTGATACCAAACCAACCTCGAGGCAGGCGAGACCGAGATCGTGCTGGACGATGGGATCGAACGGCTGCAGCCGCACGGCATCGCGCAATGGTGCGATCGCATCCGCTGGTCGCCCGGCGCGAAGCAACTCAGTAGCCACGGTAAGCAGAGGTGCCACCTGTCGTGGCGCCGCCGGGTTTGGAGACTGGGACATGACGCAAGCCTAACGGGTGAGCGGCAGCGGTTCCATCGGAATCGCCACCCGCAGTTGTCACCCGACCATGATTCTGCCAAACCGGAGAGTTTTGCGGTAGGCCATTCTGCATGCGAGCGTGCGGGCGGGCGTCAAGCAGGCAAACCGCGCGTGAACCGGATCAGCGTCCCGTTGGGTGCGAAGGGTTGGGCCGAGGTGCGCTCCAAAGACATTCACCCCCGTGTTTCTGGTTCTTTGCTGAAGCGTCAGTAAGTCACTGCGGCAGACGTCATCGAGCGATCACTATCGTTCACCTGATTCTGATGCGAAACGTTGACGGCGAGATGCGGTGTAGGAAATCTTGCTTAGACTCGGATAGAGGCGCCGGGTTCGCTAGTCTAGTCAGATATCTCAAACGCCAGTGGGAGAATTCGGCCATCCCGCTGATTGCGGCCGTCCCCGGCACCCACGCCTCATAAGGTTTGCAGCTAACGCCTTACACGCGCCGGAATTCAATGTTTCAGTCCTAGTTCTCAGCCTCACCTACTCCGGCGAAATTACTTCCCACCAAAATCTCTCACTCAGCGGCCCGCACACTGCGCGCAAAGAAAGGGATGATTATCAGAGATTGAGTTGGGAGTGAGCTGATCTGAAGCCTGAACAGAGCAGATCAACAACAACATCACAGTTTCGAAAGTGTACATTTCGACAACACATACACATATACCCCTTCACCAGATTGACTCCTGGCCTCTTCGCCCCTAAGATGAGCCTTCGCAATTTTCGAATCTCATCTCGAGGCCGCGATATTGGCGAACTCAAACGATCCGACGCGCCGCACCTTGTACCGAGCCATCGCAACAGACATCCATTTCTGGATTCCGCTGAGCGTGCTGCTGGGAGGAGTCTTCCTCCTCGATAAGCTCCGTTGAACTCATCTCGCGCCACGGTAACCACGACGGCCACACCGGAAGCGCTGTCGTCAACCCGTCTGCGCAGCCTTCAGGCGCTTGGCATGTTTTGCGGCTTTGCCGCGGGAGCATGGCTCGGTGGTGCAGAGGCTCCCATCAAGCTGGTCAATCCTGAGATCTCACCAATCACAGTTTCGCTGGTGATGGTCTGCGGGGTTTTCCTGGCTCGGTGGAGCGTACCTGCTCTAGTCCGCGGCACGTCCCACATTCGCGCCGATGTCGGACAAGCTCCGCATCTCGTCGTCTGGGCCATTCTCGCAGGATGCATGTGGGCTGTTGCGAACACACTTACTATCTATGCAATCCGCAACGTCGGACTCAGCATCGCGTTTCCCTTGTGGAACACGAACAGCCTGCTCGGAATCTTCTGGGGCTTTCTGCTGTTCAAGGAATTGCACGCCGCGGGATGGAAACGCTGGTTGGGGGTGATCGGCGGAGCACTTTGCATGTTCACGGGTGCCACCCTGCTCGCTGTGGCATCGTCTCACCAAGCCGCGCCCGGCAAAGCGGCGCTGGGAATCTCTGCCGCACTGGGCGCAGGAATTCTTTGGGGAACCATGTACATCCCTTATCGGAAGGCGTACCTCACGGGAATGAATCCTCTTTCTTTCATTACGTTTTTCACCGTGGGGGAACTGGCGACCATGCTGATCCTCGCTATCAGCTATCGCGGCGCAATCCCGCTCTGGCATGAACTCGCAAGCGCGCGTGCTGTGCTGTTCTGGCTCATGCTCGGAGGTTTCGTCTGGGTCATTGGCGACCTCTTTCAGCAATACGCCACAAAATATGTAGGCATCAGCCGTGGAATTCCTCTCTCCAACACGAATCAACTCTGGGGACTACTGTGGGGCGTGCTGGTCTTTCACGAACTGCGAGGAGGTGGACGGGTCACCTATGAGCAGGTGATAGGCGGGTCGATCCTGATGGCGCTTGGTGCGGTTGCCATCGCGCTGTCATCGGCAACAGAAGAGGAGCACTCTTCCTGGAAAGACGCAGCCCAACGCGAGGGAGAGCGGTATGGCGTAGAGGAAGAATATGTGCGCGCCGGCATGGAAGGCCGCGCCTATGCCGCGACCGCATCGGGACGAAGCGCTCTCGACTGGCTGCTGATCATCGCGGCGACTGCCCTCTTCGCGGCCTTGGCTGTGATCTCGAAACCTCCCCAGGTTGAAATCAGCTTCGGATGGGCCGCAGCGCTCAGTGTACTTATGTTCACTTTGATGGCCGCGTGTGGTGTGGCCCTGTGGCGCACCACGCGCTTTCGTTAGCCTCCATGTTCCGAAGCCACAAGCCGTTCTGTATGCTAGATACGGAAATTCGATGAATTCCGGATCAAGCATCGTGACGGAAGGACTGACGCGACGCTTTGGAGAACTTGTCGCTGTCGACGGCGTCAATCTCAGTGTTTCGCGGGGTCAGTTCTTTGGGTTTCTCGGACCAAATGGAGCTGGCAAGTCCACCACTATCAAAATGCTTACTGGATTACTCGCGCCAAGCTCTGGACGACTCGAAATCCTGGGACTGGATCTCAATTCTCACCCGGTGGAGGTGAAGCGTCAAATTGGCGTGGTGCCTGAAGGAATGGCGTTGTTCGGACGCCTGACGGGAGCCGAGTTTTTGAGCTTTGCCGGACGCATGTACGGCCTGGATCGGCAAACCGCTGCCAAGCGCGCCGGCGAATTGCTCGAGTTCATGCAACTCGCCGATGAACCGAAAAAACTGGTCACGGACTACTCCCACGGCATGCAGAAAAAGCTCGCATTGGCTGCCGCCGTGATTCATGGTCCCAAGATTCTCTTTCTCGACGAGCCGTTCGAAGGCGTGGACGCCATCGCCGCCGGCACGTTGAAGGCGATGCTGCAGCGCATGATTACCCGTGGCGCAACCATCTTTCTCACATCACATGTTCTGGAAATTGTTGAGCGCTTGTGCAGTCACGTCGCCATCATTGACCGCGGACGACTCGTCGCCCAGGGATCGCTGGAAGAGTTGCGGGCGGGAGTCGAAGCGCAAACCGCGGCGGGATCCGGCAATGGTGGTCAGCTCAGGGGAGAGAAGCTGCCGCTGGAGGAGATTTTTCTCCGCATCGTAGGTGGTTCACGGCCCGCCGAACAGGAGCTTTCCTGGCTCGGTTAACATAGCGGATTTCTACAGAACGCGGGGATGGCTGGCAACGCTCATAGCAGTCTTCGCCGGTGCGGGCTTGACATTGTCTCCAGCGAATAATTGAACCTGGCGCCGCATTCGCAACAGACCCGGTAAGTTTGGTTGTTGATCGTAAAAACGCGGCTCAGTTTCCTGTGTCGACAACCAAAGGCCTTTTCCAGCACATTTGCCACCGGGTCCGTGACGGTGTTCCACAAGGGGATTTCTTCTTCTTCCGACAAATTCATAAACACGAAACTCCTCGAACTCCATCTACATTCTCTTTCGACAATGTTGATGGAAAACGTGAGCGCTCTTACTTGTGTGGGTGATGATAATCACACAGTGACGTTCCTGTGGTCTTATTCGTATAGTTCCACGCGCAAATTGCTCGATTTCAGCAGCTTACCCGTTCGGCAAAAGTCTGGCGACTTGTGCAAGAATGGAACCTCGCCATGACTTCCGGCGCTATCCCTACGCAACTCTCTGCCATTGCCGCTCTTCGCTGGCGCATGTTCATCAACGGCCTGCGAACTCGACGCGGCAAGATGGAACTGCTTTCCCGGATCATCGTCACCTCAGTATTTGCGCTCTTCGGTTTCTCGGCATTCGCGACGATCATCGGGATGTCCTGGTATTGCGTTTCACAAGACAAGCCCGAGCGGCTCGGATATCCACTGTGGGCCATTTTTCTGTTCTGGCAGTTGTTCCCTGTGACCGCGACCGCCTTCACAAACAACCCGGATTCCTCTGAGTTGCTCCGCTTCCCTCTCGCCTATCGCGCCTATTTCATGGTGCGGCTCGCTTACGGTTACTTCGATCCCGCCAGCGCTCTCGGGACACTCGGTCTGCTGGGCGTATTGATCGGAGTCACTGTCGCCCGGCCTGGTCTCTTCCCTTGGGCTCTCTTGGTTTTGCTGATATTCATGCTTTTCAACCTGGTCCTGATGCAGACGGTTTTCGCATGGATTGAACGCTGGCTGGCGCAACGACGCACTCGTGAGATCTTTGGCGTGCTGTTCATCCTCTTCATGCTGAGCTTTCAGCTCATCGGCCCCATAGCGGAGCACCTCGGCCGAGGCCCCCATCCGGCAATCAGGCGCGACCTGCAGATTGCCGAGAAGGTTCAGGAGGTATTGCCGCCCGGCCTCGCTGCCGGAGCGATCGCGCAAGTTTCTGACGGTCACTTCGGGTCAGGCGTTGCTCGCCTTCTCGCAGTTTTACTGGTGACGCTGCCGTTGGCATTTCTTCTTCATGTCAGGATCCGCGCGCAATTCCGTGGAGAAAATCTGAGCGAAACGGCTGCCCGTCCGAAGATTAAACAGTCGCAGCCGTTGCCACTCGGGTGGGACCTGCCGGGATTTACGGATTCCGTGGTGGCAGTGTTCGAAAAAGAAATGCGTTACCTCGGCCGCAGCGGTCCTATGCTCCTCACGTTGATCATGCCTATCTTCATGCTCCTGATCTTCCGCTTCGGCGCAATGAATGCTCTCAGCCATTCCAGGTCGTTCGCCCGGACGCCTGATATGGCGTTCCCTGGCGCAGCCGCCTATTCCCTGCTCGTGCTCACGAATCTCGTCTACAACAGTTTCGGCGGCGATGGTGGTGGCCTGCAGTTTTTCTACGCGTCGCCGGTCCGCTTCCGGCACATCATTCTTGGGAAGAACCTGACTCACGCCGCCGTTCTCCTCTTCAACGCAGCGCTCGCATGGATTGCCGTCACTTATCTCTATGGAGCCCCGCACGTCGCCGTCACAATCGCAACGCTGGCAGGCCTGATCTTCGCCGCGCCACTTAATTTCGCGGCAGGCAACCTGCTCTCGCTCTATTCGCCCAAGAAGCGCGACTTCGCCACATTCGGCCGGCAGAATGTGTCGCAGACAACTGTGCTGGTGAGTTTCGGAATGCAAATCGTGATTGTGGGAGTCGGGGCTGCTGTATTTGCGACAGCACGGTATTACCAGGATCTGTGGATTGCGGCTCTCATATTTCTTGGTCTGTCCGCAGTCTCAATACCTGTTTACGTGATGACCTTGCGTGGACTGGATGCCATCGCTGTCGAGCGAAGGGAGATTCTGCTCGCCGAGCTATGCCGCGCCTGATATTTGAGGTTCCAGCGAGTTACGGATCGGGCTATTGCGAAAGCGGCTCGGCTACGAACCTGTATCCTACGCCCCGCACCGTTAGCAGATGCCGAGGATGCCCCGGATCATCCTCGATGTAGCGTCGCAACCGGACAATAAAGTTGTCGATCGCGCGGGTGTCGGTGTCTTCGTGCAGCCCCCAGACTTGCTCCAGTATCTGCTTGCGCGAAACGATCTTCCCATCGTTGTGGACCAGGTGCCGCAATAACTCTGACTCCATCACGGTGAGATGGATCATGTTTCCGCGGGAGCGCAGTTCGAGGGCACCGAAATCAATAGTCTTCCCGGAAAAAGAAAAGCGCCCGAAGTCCTCCACGGTCTTGCCGGTGCTTGGCGTGCCCGCGAGGCTGCTCGCCTGCCCGCCGCGCATCCACTGGCTGCGGCGCAACAGTCCCTGCAATCTTGCCAGCAGAATGGAAAGGTCAAAGGGCTTCGCCAGATAATCGTCGGCACCAGAGGCAAATCCTTTGAGCACATCTTCGGGACGCCCGCGGGCTGTCAACATCAGAACCGGGACATAATTCCGCGCGCTTCTTAGCTCCGACACGACGGTGAATCCATCTTTCCCGGGCAACATGATGTCGAGCAGCACCACATCGAACGGCTCTTTTTGCTGCAACAGTTTGTTCGTGGCCGCTTCACCGTCTCCCACAACTTCGGCTTCATACCCCTCTGCTTCGAGGTTAAAGCGTAGACCTTCGGCGAGATGCACCTCGTCTTCCACCACCAGCACGCGGCTCACGCTTTCGCCTCTGCACCCGGAGATTCCATTTTCGGCAGTTCGATTACTACGGTAGTTCCGAGCCCCTCTCCTTCGCTTAGCGCAAACGCCGCCCCTCCATGCTTTTTGGCAATCGACTTCACGATGAACAAACCCAGCCCGGTTCCCTTCACGTGGGCAAGCGACCTGTGGGTGATTCGGTAAAACCGCCGGAAAATTCGCTTCAGATCTTCCTGAGGAATCCCGACTCCCTGGTCCTGCACCTTCAGCGTCACGCGCTTTGGATCCGACTCCTCAAGGCGCACTTGTATATCCACATGATCGCCGGAGTATTTGACGGCGTTGTCCAGGACATTAGAAACCGCGGTTCGCAGGTCCTCATGGCTACCTCTCACGTGCACTCCATTGCCGTTCGCCGCCATTTCCTCATAGTGCAAAGCCTCGGGCTGCAGGTGGTAACGGCTCCGAATCGCGGCCACGCATTCGCGTACCAGTTGGCTGAAGTCGACATCCGCTTTTTCCC
The DNA here is from genome assembly GCA_035577905.1 of Binatia bacterium. Lineage (GTDB taxonomy): Bacteria > Acidobacteriota > Terriglobia > Terriglobales > Acidobacteriaceae > Sulfotelmatobacter. The sequence goes on along the minus strand of DATKAP010000144.1, from coordinate 12,830 downwards.
GGCCCGCATTCTTGTCGCCGGCTCGACCGGCCCGGAGCACTTGTTCCACCGTTTCCGTCAGCCGGTCCGTGTCTTGGAGCATCAGCCGGTAAAATTCCTGTTTGCGCGGCTCTGGAAGCTCACGCCGCTGGAGCGTTTCCAAGTGCAGCCGGATCGAGGCCACCGGTGTTTTCAGTTCATGCGTGACGGCATTGATAAAACTGTCATGCTGCTCGCTGCGTCGCACTTCCCGCACCAGGAAGATTGTATTCACGACCATTCCGGCAATCAGCAGCGCGAAGAATATGATCCCGAAAAATAGCAGTACGCCCTCGCGCCAGTTCAGTATGATCCATCCGACATTGAGCGCAACTGCCAGCGCTACCAGGCCGATACCCAGAATGATGAAGAAAACGATAGTTCCACGGCGACTGGAGATCCGCATAGGTTTCGGCTTGATTCTATCGCGCTGGCGCATCCTACTTGACCCAGTTTGTCAGAAAATTGGATGCAGAACGGAATTGCAACCCGAGAAGGGCCGGGCTGCGGCCGGGTTAATGAGAGGCAATGATGTAATGAAGGCCACGTTTAATGCAAAAACAAAAAGCTCCGCAGTGATAGCCGGAGCTTTTTAGAACAGGTTTACTAATCGCCGGCTGCCCAAGACTCTGCAGAGGCGGCCGGAGTAATGAGTCGTCCATTGGGAGCGGCCACAAGCCCCTGCTTCAGATCAGCCAGGCGGATGCGCTTCACATCCCAGGCCAGTCCGAGTTTCTGCAGTAACCATATGCCGTACCAGTTGGTATCGATCTCGTACCAGCTCAACCCGTGGGCCGCAGAGGTCGGGTGCGCGTGATGGTTGTTATGCCATCCCTCGCCAAACGTCAGAAGCGCAACCCAGAAGCTGTTGGTGGAAAGATCGCGCGTCGCGAAACGCCGCGTTCCCCAAGAATGCGTTGCCGAGTTGACCAGCCAGGTGCAGTGCAGCAGAAATACCGTACGGAAGAACATGCCCCAGAGCAACCAGGGCAAACCGCCAATCGCCAGCAGGACGACTCCGAGAGCAATCTGCGGAACGTAGTGGTATTTCGTGATCCAAACGTGGAATTTGTCTTTGGCGAGATCTGGCACGTACCGCGCCAGGGTGGTCGCATCATGGTGCATCGATTTCCCCATCAGGATCCATCCCATGTGCGCCCACCACTTTCCGTCGATGGGAGAATGCGGATCGCCTTCCTGATCGGAGAACTGATGATGAATCCGGTGCGTTGCCACCCAGAAAATCGGGCCGCCCTCAAGCGCGAGCGTCGCACAGATCGTGAGCAGATATTCCACCCATTTGGGCGTCTTATAACCTCGGTGGGTAAGCAAGCGGTGATAGCACATCCCGATACCCAGGCTCCCGGCAATCCACCACAATAGAATGGCAACAAAGAATGCCTTCCAGGTGAAAAAGAAAAGGGCCGCGACGGCGCCCACGTGGAACAGCGCCATAAAAGTCGCTGTTATCCAGTTCACTTCATCTTTCGCAGGGTGAGTTTTGCCCAAGCTTTCCAGTTGCATATGCAAAGAGGATCCCCGTTCCCGTAATCTTCGACGTGGAAGAAACTTCGCCTACCCTATCAGGAACAGGAACGGCGCAACTGTAATACTTGTGTAATACGCCGAACCTGGGGATTACGGGGGTAACGAGGTATTGGTCAGCCAAATCGCTGAAACTCGGAAGGGCTTCGGAGAACTGATATCAGGCGGCATTCCCTTTCACCTGCACGCCTGCCCATTTTTCCAGAAGGGTAAGTGTGGCCGCGTAGTCGAGATCCTGGTGGCCGTCCTCAGTAGCCATCTCGTAGATCTCTTCCACTGTTTCCAGTCCAGGCAATTTTACCCGTGACTCTTTGGCTGACTCGAGAGCCAGACGAATGTCTTTATGCATGAGCCGAAGGGGAAAGTTGGGTGTGAAGTCGCGCTGCAGGATAAACGGTGCTTTGTACTCGACCACCCCCGAGCGCACCATGGTGGCTTCAATCAGCGAAACCAACTGCTGCGCATCGACGCCCAGTTTCGTCGCTAAGGTCAAGCCTTCGGCGAAGCCTTCATAGATCAGGGCAATCTGCAAATTCATGGCAAGCTTCGTGGCCTGGCCTTTGCCGGTGTCGCCCATGCGGAAAATCTTCTTTCCCATGCCTGCGAACAACGGCTTGAGACGCTCGATATTCTCTTCCGCGCCGCCGACGATAAAAACCAAGGTCCCGTCTCGCGCTCCGATCTTCGACCCAGTCATCGGAGCATCGACCCAGGCGACACCCTTCGCTGCAACCCGTTCAGCAAACTTCACCGTCGCCGAAGGAGAAATCGTGCTGGAATCGGCGATGATGGTGCCCGCCTGGAGCGATGCTTCAACACCATCGTTTCCGAAAATCACCTGTTCGACGGCGTCAGTATCAGAAACACAAAGCCAGACCACTTCTGCGCCTTGGGCCGCTGCAGCCGGTGTCGGGGCGACCGCCGCGCCTTCCACCATTTTCCCTGGTGTGCGATTCCACACTGTGACCTCGTGGCCGGCCTTGACCAGATTTGAAGCCATCGACTGGCCCATGATCCCCAATCCCAGAAACGCGACTCGCATGTAAAACTCTCCCTTCGAACGGCTTAGTGGACAATTTGCGATTAGATATGACACGCTCGATTTTGGTCAAGCACTTGCATGATTTCTGTTCGCAATTTCACTGGCAGCCGGTGCTTCGATAAAGAGGATCTGATGATTGCCCATTGAAGTGGGAAGCGCCAGTCGTCGTTTCACAATTCGTTACCCTGGTACCTGTAAAAGAAAGTAAAAAGCAGCATGCCAGACCAGATTTTCATCTAAGATTTAGACTTGTAACGACATTACCAACGCACCGCACTTATTACTCGGTTTTCTGCCGCCATCGGAACTGGGATGAAGCGGTTGGAGCCGCAAGCTTCAATCCGGGCACTGTAACGGATGATTAAGCAGACTCTTCGAAATCCGGCGCTGCGCAAGCGCGCCACCCAATTCGGTCGGCTGGTCCGACACTCCGCAGTCACCCCGCGTTCGGGTCAGACGCATAAACCGCGCCTCGTCACCAACGGGGAGCTTGGCGTTACCTTCATCGGTCACGCCAGCTTCTTTGTGCAGATCGCAGGAAGGAGTGTGGTGATCGACCCGAATTTTGCACGCTGGTTATTCGTACTCAAGCGTCTTCGCCGTCCCGGCTTGCGCGTCGCAGATCTTCCGCCAATCGATCTCGTACTGGTGTCGCACGCGCACTTTGATCACCTGCACCGGCCATCGCTGCGTGCGATCGTGCAAAACACTCTGCGCACGCGCGGCACTGCACCCGCAATCATCATCCCGACGCATGTTTCGGATCTGGTTTCTGATCTGGGTTTCTCAGAAATTATTGAACTCGACTGGTGGAAAGGTTCGCGTCACGGGAACCTTTCCGTGACTCACGTTCCCTCGCGTCATTGGGGCGCACGCATTCTAAAAGACTCGCACCGCGGCTACGGAGGGTTCGTTCTGAAGGCAGGCAAACACTCGCTCTATCATGCGGGTGATACGGCGTATTTCTCGGGGTTCAGCGAAATTGGACGCCGCCTTTCTCCGGAGCTCGCCCTGCTTCCGATCGGCGCGTACAATCCTCCTCAGTTTCGCAATGTCCACGCCGATCCCGCCGACGCCACCAAAGCGTTCCTGGATCTTAAGGCCCGCTGGATGGTTCCGATGCACTACGGCACGTTCCGCCTGTCGCATGAGCCGGTAGATGAACCGCTGCAACTGCTCGATTACGAAGCTCGCGAAGCGGGAATCAAAGATCGCGTCATCGTCCTCGAAGAAGGCGTAACCCGATTCTTCTAGGGTTTTCCCCTGTGCCCCACAGTGTCCTCAGTAGTGAAAGATTTTTCGCTTCCCTTTGACAATCCGCTCAAGCTCCGGGTGTAGACTGGCCGAAAAATCCTTCCTATGGAGGCCTTTATGCCAGTAAAACCCATTCCTGACGGTTACCACACACTTACTCCATACCTCACGGTACGCAATGCCGAGCGGGCGATTGAATTCTACAAACAAGCGTTTGGCGCGAAACTGCGCGGCGGGGGCGCGATGAAAGGGCCGGACGGGAAAGTCATGCACGCGGAGCTGCAGATCGGTGACTCCATCGTCATGCTAGGCGACGAGTTCCCGGAGTTTGGATCGTTATCTCCGCAGTCGATCGGCGGCTCTCCCATGGGACTGCACATCTACCTCGACAACGTAGATGCGGCTTTCGATCGAGCCGTCAAAGCGGGGGCGCAAGTGGAAATGCCCGTCATGGATCAGTTCTGGGGCGATCGCTATGGCAAGCTGAAGGATCCCTTCGGCCACAAGTGGTCGATTGCAACCCACGTGAAAGATCTATCGATGGATGAAATGAAACACGCCATGGACGATGCCATGTCCAAGTTGGCAAAGACCGCCTGACAACTCGGTGACGGCGCATGCGGGGCGCCTTCGACTTGCTTGTGTGTAGTCGGAGGCGCTGTCCCGCCAGCCGAATCCTTCGATTCCCTTTCTCAGTAAGCCAGCAGAATTCGTATATCCCTCAGATTGTTTCCGGTCGGTCCAGTCTCGATCGTGTCTCCTAGCGCTCGGAACAGCGGATGTGCGTCAAACTTCTCCAGTACGGCGCCCGCATCCAAACTGCGGGCTCGGGCTCTTTCAATGGTGCTCCCGTCGGCGATGGCTCCAGCCGCGGGGCTGTTCCCGTCGATTCCGTCCGTCCCCGCGCTGAGGACCGTAACATTTTCGCCGGCGATTTTCTCGGCGCACGCCAATGCGAACTGCTGATTACGTCCGCCCGTTCCACCGTTCGTGACTCTCACTGTGACTTCTCCACCAGAAATCAGACATACCGGCGAGCATTGCTTCCGGAGCTCACGCAGTTTCGCCAGCAGATAATCCGCAGCTTTGGCGTAGTCCCAATCGTCACATGAGTTGTCGACATGCACGATGAATCCTGCGCGCTCAGCCGCAGCGCTCGCCGCATCAATCGCACTCTGGTTGGAAAAAATCGTCCACCAGCGCGATTTGTGAAACACGGGATCATCGGACTTGGGCGTCTCTTCCAAGGCGCGATGTTCGAAAAACTCCCGTGTGGAGTCTGGGAACTGATTCAGCAATTCATATTTCTCCGCAATCCGATAACAATCCTCAACCGAGCTCGAATCCGGCATACTGGGGCCGGAAGCCAGAGCATCAGGCGTCGCATCCGGGACATCTGAGACCAGGATCGAAACCTGTTGTGCGGGAGATGCCGCTTGCGCCAGGCGTCCTCCCTTCACTGCCGAAAGATGTTTGCGGATGGTATTGATATCGGCAATGGGCGCTCCCGAATGCACCAGTGTGCGATAGGTCTTGATCAGATCGTCGAGCGAGATTTCGTCGTCAACTGGCTTCTCCACGATCGAAGAGCCTCCTCCGCTGATGAGAAACAACACCAGAGCAGAAGCCGGCTGCGCCTCTGCCGCGCGCAACATCGCGTTGGCAGCAGCGACGGACTCTGCATTCGGCGTGGGATGCCCTCCACAGAAGTAGCGATATCCACGCACTTGCGATTGGGGCATTACGGAACTCGCCACGAGGCCTTCGACGATCGGCCCGACCTGGGATGTCAAGGCCTCGACCATCGTGTTTGCGGCTTTACCCAGTGAAATCGCAAGGACGCGGGAATACGAGTTCAGATCGTAAAGGTCTTCGCAAATGCGCAGGATGCCGCGGTCACACTGGACATGACGGTCAAAGCCCTTGGCGATAGACGCTTCAGCGAGAACCTGGTTGAAGATAGAGCGTGCGGCATCACGCATCTCGCGGAACCGCGCTTCCCCGGCGAGTTCAGGCATACTCGGCGATTATATCGACGGCAACGTTTCCCTGACCCAGATCTCAATCGCCTCACGCAGTTCCCGGAGTCTTCCTTCGAAGAAGTGATCGGCTCCTTCGACGATCACCAACTTCTTGGGCGCAGGAATCGAGGCCAGCAGGGATTCGAGCGGGGCTCGTGGGCCGAATTGATCTCGCGCTCCAGTGACGAATAGCTTGGGCTTCGCACAGTTTAGAAGGAACTCATAGGTATAAACGCGTGGCGCTTGCGTGTCGGCAGCGACAGGCGCGACAGGAACTCCTAGGCCAATGGCCGCGACAACGCGAGGATCAGCGCATGCAGCACGCAATCCAACGGCAGCGCCGAAAGAAAAGCCTGCGAAAATCAGCGGCAGGTGGAACTCCGAGTCAAGCCAGTCGAGGGCGGTGCGGACGTCTTCGACTTCGCCGGCTCCATGATCGTGTTCTCCCTGGCTCAGTCCTGTACCGCGGAAGTTAAACCGCAATACTGGAAACCCAAAGCTGTTCAGCGCCTTCATGGTGTGGAACACAACCTTGTTGTGCAAGGTTCCGCCAAAAAGCGGATGCGGGTGACTGACCAGCGCTGCATGGGTCGCGTTCTCTGCACCGGCGTTCAGCAGAGCTTCGAGCTTTCCTGCAGACCCTTCGAGGAACAGGGAGCGGATTGTCGAGTTCGAGGGGAGCATTCTCTAGATTACATGCTGGAATGCTGAAGTCAGAAGTTGGAATGCGGAAGTAAAGGCCGGGGCAACAAATTGGAACAACTTTCGTGGGGTTGCCTTCACTTCTGCATTCTTACCTCTCACTTCTGACTTTCCCCCAATGTCCTGAGCATCTCGGCAATCTTTGCTATTCTCCTTGCCATGGATGCGGTGACATTTACACGGCAGTTAATCGACATTGAATCGATCAGCGGGAATGAATCGGCGGTCGGCAACTACCTCTATGGGGAGCTTTGCCGCGTCGGATATCAGACCCGGAAGATCCCAGTGGAGGGCGATCGCTTTGATGTCTTCGCAATTCATCCCGATCATCCCAATCCCACAGTCGCGTTCTCCACGCACATGGACACGGTTCCTCCTTTTATTCCCTCGTCGGAAGATGCGGATCGCATTTACGGACGCGGGTCGTGCGATGCGAAGGGCATCATCGCGGCCCAGGTCGCAGCCGCCGAAAGATTGCAGCGGGAGGGGATTTACGTTGGATTGCTGTTCGTTGTCGGCGAAGAGCGTGACAGTCTGGGCGCGAAGGTCGCCAACGATTACGCACCTGCAAGTTGCCGGTTTCTGTTGAACGGCGAGCCGACCGAAAACCGGATAGCGCTGGCATCAAAAGGAACTCTGCGAGTTGAAGTGACTGCCCGCGGACGAATGGCGCACTCGGCGTATCCGGAACTGGGTGACTCGGCGATTGACAAGCTGCTTGCGGCACTCTCACGGCTAAGAGCCATGAAGCTGCCTTCCGATCCGGAGATCGGATCTTGCACTCTGAATATCGGTTTGATCGAAGGGGGTCGTGCACCGAATGTGATCCCTGACTATGCGCATGCGGACTTGCTGTATCGGCTTGTGGGATCGACCGAGGGCTTGCGGCGACAAATCGTTGCAAGTGCGGGGGATGAGGTGGAGGTTACCTTTCCACTTGAGCTCCCCTTCCTGCGTTTGCGCACGATCGATGGTTTGCCAACCATGATCGCTGCGTTTACCACCGACATTCCCAAATTGACGAAATGGGGAGAACCACTGCTGATTGGTCCGGGATCGATTCACGTGGCGCACACCGAAGGGGAGTACATCGAGAAGCAGCAACTGCACGAAGCCATCGATCTTTACTGCGCCATCGCAAAGAAGCTGCAAGGTTGAGAGCTGGGGAGACGCTGAGAGCGAACCGCGAAGATCGCAAAGAAGTGCCGCCGAGAACGCGAAAAAAGTCTTTCTCGATTGACAGAACGGCTTTCCCGAAACGGGAATGGCGACTTGGAACCGGGTACCCCCTCGCCCCATCGGTCTATTGCTGTCAGCCATTTAGGGGAAAATTGCAGATTAAATCTTGGGGCTCAACGACTTAGGGGCAAAATCTTGACCCGCAGGCACTTAGCTCGTCGGTCTTGGTCTTCCTGCAAAACCTTCCACGCCGCTTGCCGCGTGAATGATCTTATAAAGGTGCTGTGGAACGCAAGGTCAGATGTCACATCAAAGTGCTTTTCGGCTGTGGAAAACTCAGTGAGGTGGGGTCACAGCTTCCTTTGCTGCCACGGCGGGTTTTTGAATTTTGCCGTTGCCGAACCCTTTAACGATATCTACGACCCGGTGGAACTGGTCACTGTCCTTCTTGAGGGTCGAATAGTCCGCGTTGGAGTAGTTGTTTCGTAGTTCAGACATTAAATACGAACGGCGAGCGGTGTAATTTTCGCGGCTGGACCAAAACGGATTGCTCGTCGAATCACGCATTTTCCTGGCAACGGCTTTCCATGATTGCGGGGCTTCGCGAACGTCGTATCCGGCGGTCAGCATCCATTCCAGACCGACGCGGTCGGCCTGGTTTTCGAGTGTCTGGACATACTGGCTGGAAAAGCCGGAGGCGCGGAGATTCGCCAACAAGATCCTGTCGGGGACAAATACCCCGCGTGCCCTGAGCGCGATTAATTCATCTCTGAAATGTTGGTCTTGCTGCCACGCATGCCTTTCGACCAAATGCGAGATTTCATGCGAGAGTGCAAAGGCCAGCTGCGCCTCGTTTTCGAGCACATCGAAAACTCCGGAGTACACGATCACGACGCCATTGGGATAGGTAAGCGCGTTGAAGCCTTCCTGTTCTACGAGGAAGAATTGGAAAGGGATCTTTAAAGGATTATTGTCCGAAAGCTCCTTCTGATGGGCTGGGATAAGGCTGTTTCCCAATCTGCTGATGTATTGCTGCGCTTCCTGACTGGGCAGAATCTTGTATTCCTTTCTGTAGGTTTCAAGTTCACCAGGTTGGTGATTGGCATAGTCCGGGAGGATTACTTTGGGAGCGAAGCGGCTCCACATTCTAACTTCGCGCTCGTCGACCTCTGCGTGTTCGAACTCAGCTTTTTGGGCCTTGATGGAGCCGTCGGACTCGCGCACGCCCTCGTAATGCACGAAAGTATCCAGATTCAGGGAATCGGGAACGAACGTCAGCGCTTCTGGGGCGTCATGTTGGGCAGCATTCCTGCGCTCGGCTTGATTCGGCTTCAGCGTAATGGCGGTCGCAGGGGAGACCGTAATCTTCTGCCCGTCGGCATAGATCACACCATTCCATCCGGCATCACTTTTGGTGAGTGACGGCAACTTTTCGAGCAATGCAGTCCGCTTCACGGTCAGAGTGTCATAAGAAAAGACTTTGATCGAGCTGGCCTTGAGCTCACCCGAATTTTCATCGTATGCGCCAGTGATCTCCAGCTCTGTTCCCGTGCGGATATCTTCTGGCCTGAAGGTGGCCAGCGAGATGCCGCCATGTTGCGGCTCGAGCTCAAGGAGAACACTTTTGTCACGAGTTACTTTGTAGTCGTCGATCTGAAAGCTGGTGGGTGAGTTCACCACAGTGACGAAGCCATGGACGGTGATGTCGCTCGCGAAGGCTGACGTGCTCAGCAGCCACAACCACACAACACCGGGCGCGAACCGGCAGATCATTCGATCGGGACCTCCAGTTGCAGAGCAGGTCATTGCGATGCTAGCACGGAACTGCCGACTAAGATCGCACCGACTAGAAAGAAGAGCGGCAGGAAAAGTTCAACACTCCGGCATCGCCTCGCCTCACAGATCTCGGGCGCTTAACGAGTTTGCGTGTTCGACGGTGCCAGTTCCTGAACGAGCCGTCCTTGGGCATCGTAGAAAGCCAGGCTCGGAGTCCCCTCTGGGGTCACCTGAATGCGAATGCGCCTTTTGCCATCTCCATCGGAAAGAGCGACGCTAGCGGTGCCGCTGTCTTCCCGGCCGACCCAGACGCGCTGTTTTCCGTCGTTAACCCCGAGCCCGGCGAAGCGATTTTCCCTGTCGTCGACGCCAGCGAGCTGAATGATCTGGCCTGCGCCGTACTTGTCGAAGGAGAGGGAACCACCAGAGTCCACGACTTCGCCTTTTTCATTTTTCCGGCCGCCGAAGATCAGGCCACCGTTCTCGGAGCCTTCATCGTTATAGAAGAGCATGCCGGCCTGCGGACGCGGCTCGCCAGCCTCCGGATGCTCTGCACCCTTAATTATCACGGGCGGGAGGCGGTTCTTGTTCGAGATCACCATGCGGAGCGTGCCATCGGGTTCGACCACATCGATTCGGTGGACGCGGATTTCGTCGAAGACGGTCGGCTGGGGCTTATTCGCGCCGGTAAGGACGATGGCAAGAAGGGTGGTGCTGGCGATTGTGGAGTAGGCGACAAGGATCTTCTGACCAAATGGGTACACGATGCCTCCCGAAGGTGACCATAGGGTTGGAACGGATTTTCAAGCTGAAAGTTCCGCTGGCCGTCCGGAATTATGCCGTATGGGCAAAGCTGCGGCCAGAGCCCGTGCCACACGGTTTACACTTAATAGATGGCCTCGACTACTCTCAATTCCCTCTCCCGTGCCTCGTCGGCGTACCTGCGTTCGGCCATGCACCAGCCTATTCGATGGCATGAGTGGGGGCCGGAAGCGTTCGCCACAGCGCAGCGCGAGAACAAGCCCATGCTGCTCGATATCGGGGCGGTCTGGTGTCATTGGTGCCATGTGATGGATCGCGAGTCTTACGATGATCAGGAAATTGCGGCGATCGTTAATGAGCACTTTGTCGCGGTGAAAGTGGATCGGGACGAGCGTCCTGACATTGATAGCCGATATCAGGCGGCGGTGCAGGCGGTGAGTGGACAAGGGGGATGGCCGCTGACTGCATTTCTTACTCCGGACGGCAAGCCGTTTTACGGTGGAACCTATTTTCCACCTCAGGATCATTATGGGCGTCCGAGTTTCCGGCGCGTGCTGTTGAGCATCGCCAATGCTTACAAGGAAAAACATAGCGACGTGGTCGAGCAGGCTGCCATGGTCGAGAACGCGATCGTGCAGGCGGAGTCATTCCACGGTCGCGACGGACGAGTCTCGCCAAGGATCATCGAGGCGATTCAGGAATCGGCGTTCAAGATGTTTGATTCCCTGCATGGTGGGTTTGGGTCGGCACCAAAGTTTCCGCATCCATCGGCGCTGGATCTTCTCATTGAAAGGTATGCGCGCGGAGCTTCGCTCCGCGGGGCGGACGAAGGGGTCCGCCCCTACACGAACTCCGAACTGCACAACCTGATTGTTACCACGCTCGAGCAGATGGCCAACGGAGGCGTTTACGACCAGGTCGCCGGCGGGTTTCACCGCTACTCCGTCGACGAGCGTTGGGTGGTTCCGCATTTCGAGAAGATGTCGTACGACAACTCGGAATTGCTGAAAAACTATGTGCATGCGTATCAGGCTACGGGAGAGAAGTTCTTTGCCGAGGTAGCGCGCGACATCATTCGCTGGATGGATGAATGGCTAAGCGATCGCGAGCGCGGCGGATTCTATGCCTCGCAGGACGCCGACATCAACATGGATGATGACGGCGATTACTTCACCTGGACTGTGGAGGAGGCACGGGCCGTGCTGACCGAACAAGAAGCCCAAGTTGCAGCGCTTCGATATGACATCAACGAGATCGGGGAGATGCATCACAATCCCGCTAAAAACGTGCTCTATGTACGCGCGTCGGTCGACGAGATCGCGAAACGGATGAATCTGTCGCCGGAACAAGTCCACGAGCTTCTGGAGTCGGCAAAGAAGAAAATGTACGCGGCGAGGCTGCAACGGCCTACGCCTTTTATCGACAAAACGGCCTATGTCACTTGGAACAGCCTGTGCATTTCGGCCTACTTGGAAGCGGACCGAGTCCTCGATATGCCAGAAGCGCGGCGGTTTGCTTTGCGTTCTCTGGATCGACTGTTGGCCGTGGCATGGAAAAGAACGGAGGGCGAGGCGCGAGGGTCGCTGCTTCATGTGATCGCGTATTCAGATCCTGACGCGGACCATCGGGAAATCGCGGGTTTGCTCGATGACTACGCCTTTACGGCGATTGCCTGTCTGGATGCCTACGAGGCATCAAGCGATCTCAGTTACTTCAAGTTCGCGCAAGCGATCGCCGACACGATGATTGAGCGTTTCTTTGACCCGACCTCTGGCGGCTTCTTCGACAGCGAACCCGCTGGCTCCAATCTGGGTGTGCTGGCGACGCGCCGCAAACCGCTGCAGGACTCGCCGACTCCGGCGGGAAATCCCATGGCCGCGATCGCCCTCATGCGTCTACACCATTACACGAGTGCAGAGGCGTATCGCGATAAGGCCGAGCGGACGCTGGAAGCATTCGCCGGCGTTGCGGAGCAGTTCGGGATCTTCGCTGCGACGTTTGGCATCGCGGTTCTCTATCTCATTGAAGCTCCGGTGCAGGTGGTGGTGATCGACGCGGGCGATGGAAAGGCCGATGAGTTCCAAGCTGCGGCAGACGCCGCGTTTGCCTTCGCGAAGAGCACCCTGCGACTCACTGCGAATCAGGCTGTCAAAGAAAACCTTCCGCCGGCGCTGGCGGAGGCCATTCCGAACCTCCCACAGCTCGCGTCAGAAAATTCCTTTGCCGTGGTGTGTTCTGCGGGGACCTGCCGACCGCCCATATTCAGCGCGGTGGACCTGCCGAGTGCATTGGCCGCTTAGAGGAATCGCTACAGGAATTACCCGAGACAAAAATGAGGGCTGACGAACTAGTATGAGGTTTCGTCAGCCCGAAGATTGCAAGCCCTTGAACTTGGCCTAGTTACGACAGGTTACCTTGGTTACCTTGCAGTCCGATCTCGCTTCCCATTAGGTTAGGTCGGCAAGCTGGACTGGCAGTGAGTTGATCTGGGTGGGCACAAGAGGAGCGGGCCGCCATCCGCGGCGGGAACC
>DATKAP010000143.1:0-165635 GCA_035577905.1 Binatia bacterium | reverse complement strand
AATAAGGTTGCGGGATACTCCTCGCCTCGCTTCACATGGTGATACGGGCTGTAAGCGTAGAGCCACTTGAACTGGTCGGGATTTTCGGCGCTGCCGTATTCGGGGATCCAGAGCTTGGCGATCTGGAAATTCTGGTAGCGGATCATGTCGAGCAGCGGGACCTGGCAGACTACGGCGCGGAACAGGTCGGGACGCTGGGTGATCATGGCGCCCATCAGCAGGCCGCCGTTCGATCCGCCCTGGATGGCGAGGTGATTTTTGTCTGTGTATTTTTCGGAGATCAGGTGCTCGGCGGCAGCGATCATGTCATCGAAGACGTTCTGCTTCTTGTCTAGCATGCCGGCGCGATGCCAGTCTTCGCCGAACTCGGCTCCGCCGCGCAGGTTGGCTACGGCGAAGACGCCGCCGTGCTCCATCCAGAGATACGCGGTGCGGCTGAAGCTGGGAGTGAGGCTGATGTTGAAGCCTCCGTAAGCGGTAAGGAGGGTGGGATTGCGGCCGGTCTTCTGCAAACCTTTCTTATGCACTACGAACATGGGGACGCGGGTGCCGTCTTTGGAGTTGAACCATTCCTGGGCGACTTCGTAGGCGGAGGGATCGATGGAGGGGGCGTCGACTTTGGACCAGAGAGCGCTGACGCCCGCGCTGTTCGCTTCACCGTTAGGGACGCCATGAACAGCGACGGGTTTCAAGTCGAGCAGGTAAACGCTTGGCGGCACAGTGAAGGAGTGGAATCCAAAGAACACTTCGTCGTGATTCCATTTCCCGCCCGTCCCAAACACTGTTCCAATCGCAGGAAGGGAAATGTCGCTAAGCTTCTTGCCATCGAGGTCAAAGATCTTCAATTGTGATGTCGCGTTCTGTTCGTACTGCACGAAGAGCTTGGCTCCGTACACAGAGACGTTCTGCAGAACGGCATCCGTCTGCGGAATGATTTCCTTCCATGCGGCGCGATCGAAGTTGCCTGCATCGGTGACGAAGACGCGATAGCGCGGGGCATCTTCATTGGTGGTGATGTAGACCTTGCCATCGTAAACTTCGGCACCGTAGTTGAAATCCTTGCCCGTCGTCAGTCGCGAGGGCGGATTCTGACCCTGCGTGTCCATGAGGAAGAGTTCGGACTTGGTCCATCCTTGCGAGACGTGGATCAGGAGCCAGCGGGCGTCGTTGGAGAGGAAGACGCTGGTCCAGTCTTCGGGGTCGCGGCCTTCGCCGAAGATAAGGTCGTCGGTATCGGGATCGGTGTCGAGCAGGTGGAAGAAGACGTGGCGGTTGTACATCTCCTGGCCCGCGGGGACGTCGCCCTTCTTGGGATAGCGCGTGTAGTAGAAGCCGGAGTTATCGTGCAGCCAGGCGATGGAGGCGGCGCGCGTTCGCTCGATTACATCGGGGAGAATCGTGCCGGTCTTGGTCTCGATGATGTAGAGCGTGGACATTTCGGAGCCGCTTTGTGAGGTTCCGTAGGCGACGTACTTGCCGTTGTCGGAGGGCTGAAACCAGTCGAGGGCAATGGTGCCGTCGGCGGCGAGTTGGTTGGCGTCGACCAGAACGCGGTCGGGACCGTCGAGGTTGTCGCGTACATAAAGGACCGGCTGGTTTTGCATGCCCTCGCGCTTTGTGTAGAAGTAGTGGCGGCCGGCGATCGTGGGCGGAGTGATGCTGCCGATGGAGAGCAGTTCGGTCAGGCGCTTGTGGATGGCGTCGCGTCCGGGGAGGGGATCGAGGAGCGAGCGAGTGTAGGCCATCTCTTGTTCGACCCATTTTTGAGTCTCGGGAGAATTGCCGTCTTCGAGCCAGCGGTAGTTGTCGATGACTTTGGTGCCGTGATAGATGTCGGCGACTGGCTTGATCTCGGCCCTGGGAGGAGCCGTTGGCAAGGTAGAAGACGAAGGGGAAGACTTCGAATCGCCGGCATACGCAATCGCGAAGAAAGAAGAGAGAGAAAGCAAAGAGAAAAGCGCCACAGGAAACCGTCCTCCCGGCATACGCACCTCAAAAGGAAAGCGTATCAAAAGCGAGCAGTGCGAAGCAGGTTTTGAGAACGCATCGCGAAATGCTATGATGAACGAGTCAGGCGAGCCCGTCAGTGGCGGCGCCTCTACTCCTCAGTAGCTCAATGGCAGAGCATCCGGCTGTTAACCGGAGGGTTGTAGGTTCGAGTCCTACCTGAGGAGCCATTTATTGCCCAAAATCAGCAAAATCTGTCCTGACGCTCACGTTTAGCGGCGGAGTGGCTCGCGTCCCCGTGAGAGGAGGGGATTTTGCGTGCAATCGCCTATTTGCGACACTTATCAATTGCCGCCTGGAGCTTATACGCATAGAATCGACCAACCTTATGCACCTGTCCGAATAGCCCAGCCTCTTTTCGGCCTGAGCCAAGGAGGCGGAGCGGCGTGCGCATCCATCTGGTTAATCCAAGCGAAGTGTCCTTCGGAACAGCCGTGATCACCCCCCGCTGGCTCTATGTCCTGGCTGCGGCAACACCCGCGAGTTATGGTGTTCCCTCGCTGGTCGACGAAACTCTGGAGGCCGTCGACCCAGCCCAGATTCAGGCTGGAGATATTGTCGGCATCGGCATCCACACGGCGAATGCCCTTCGCGGTTACGAGATCGGGAGAATGGCTCGCGCCAGCGGCGCGCATGTCGTATTCGGAGGCATCCATGCGAGCCTCTACCCAGCCGAAGCGCATGGGCTGGGTGGGGCACATGCTGTAGTCAAAGGCGACGGAGATGTGGTGTGGGCAAAAGTATTGTCGGATTGCTGTCGGGGTATTCCCCTGCCGATCTACGAAGGAGGACGGATAGAAGCATCGGAATTTCTGCCGGCGCGCTGGGAGTTGGTACCACGTAAGCGCTACATGTGGGCGTCGGTCCAGACCGTTCGCGGTTGCCCCAAGCATTGCTCCTTCTGCTCGGTTTGGCGGACGGATGGTCAGCGTCCCCGGCAGCGAACGTCGGATGTGGTCGTTGAAGAGATCGTCCAACTGCGACGGCTTGGCTTCCGCTTCATCGCGCTCGCTGACGACAACTTCTATCCCGTGACTCTTACGGATCTGCGCCTGGCCGAAGAGCAGCACAACGTCGAACGGCTCAAAGAACTCAAAGCGATGCGGGCAGAGCGCTTCGAGTTAATGGCACGCCTGGCTCTGCTTCCCTCAGACATGATTTTCTTCACGCAGATCACCATGGAAGCAGCGGAGGACGCAGAATTTCTCGATGCTATGCGGGCAGCACGGATCAAAGGCGTACTGGTTGGAGTAGAGTCTGTGACTCCCCAAGGATTGAAGGACGTTTACAAGGAGTTCAATGCGGCCGGGGAAGACCTGGTCGATCGGCTGAGAACATTTCGTCGCCACGGCGTATACGTGCTCGGCTCTTTCATTTTTGGCTTGCCCAGCGACCGCCCGGAGACGTTCGGCGCCACTGCCAAGGCTGCGGCTCAGGCCGAAGTTGCGTTTGCCCAGTTTGTAATGCTGACTCCGTATCCCGGAACCGTGGACTTTATCCGCTGGGAGAAGAACATGCAGGCGTCCCCGATGCACATCGCGGGGATTCCAATTACGCGACGCTGGCTCATCCCACCGTCCCTTCGACCCAAGCTCTACTGGCCGCATCCAACAATGTCCGCCGAAGAAATTCGGCGGCGTACGCAGTCTGTTTGGGATACTTTTTACAGTCTGAAGTACATTTGGAAGCGGTCCGGGTTTATAAAATCCATGCGGGCTCGCCTGGCGTTCGTCTTGATCTCGAAGATCTATCGACAGATGTATGCTGATACGGGAATTGCTACCGACAGTGCCCGAGTCACTCGATCAGCGCGTTGGGCGCGATGGCTGGCCAAGCCATGTCAACGGCTGTTCGCAGCTCCACCGATGCCCCACCTCAAACTGCCGGTGGCATGGATTTTACCCACGGTTCTGGAGCAGACAAGTTCGGCGGACTAGCAGGCAATCCAGTGTGCGGGTCCTGAATCTGCGGGCCTCGAGTTTAAATTAGTGTTACAAAATCCCGAGTACACTCAAAACCCCGGGACAGAGAAAAAGCCGCAGTCGGCTGCGAGTCCAACAAAGAAAAGTGTGGCCCTTTTTTTGGCCCCCCGGCATCCCTTTCGGTATCTTTCAAGGCCCGAGCAGAGCAGGAGAGATCACCCGGAAGGCAACTGATTCCGGAGGGTCCTCAGAGGTATAGAGCGGTACACGATCGAGAGGGGAAAACTAGCCGTTAACCGGAGGTTGTAGGTTCGAGTCCTACCTGAGGAGCCATTCTTTCAATGGCCAACGAACTCCGTGTGCTGTTCTGTGTGCTGTTTGTGAAAACCAGCCTGGAAAGCTGCTGCAGCACCTCATTTACTTCGCCGTCCGCAACCCCGCCATGACCTGTCGTCGTGCGGATGTCGGTATGCCTCAAAGCTCTCTTCTGAACTTCGAGGTCGGTGCCGAAAGAAGTCTTCCACGCGCGGTAGGAATGCCGGAAGGTGTGGGTGCTGATCCAGCCGAGATCCGCTGTTTAGGCCGCTGTTTTCAATGCCCTCCATACTCCCGAGTAGGAACGTGTGCACAGAACTGGAGAGGCGGGCGGCGAGCATAGCTGACTGAAGCCCAAGCCCTGCTATAATTCCGCGCACATTCGTGGATTCCGCGTCCCGGCTCCTGGGGCGTGACGATTGAAGGAGACCAGCGTGGATTTCGCATTCGCGCCGGGGCCTACGGCGCAAGACGGGCGGTTACGCCTGATGTTTCTGTCGCGTAATAACACCACCCTTCGTACTCCCTCGGGCGCGACTTCGATCGAAGATTTCCTCAAGGATCTGGATAGCTCCAGTCTCCAAGGCGGCGACCTGATCGTGGGCTCCCACGCGTCTGATGAAGGCTTCCTGTTTATTGCCCTTGACGGTGCGCACACCAGCCTGCCCGTCAGCTTTGAGGACGTTCAGGCAGTGGACACCAGCGGCTCCATTCATATTCCCGCCGGCGTGCGCAGCCCGGACACCAAGTTCCATTTCAAGGGTTGCACCATCGGCTCGGACGACAGCCTGCCGTTCCTCACGCTGCTGAAGAGTGCGCTGGACAACCCGGCGCAGGTGACAGCGCCTAAGTTCTTCCACGGGCTGTATGAACTCACCGCGGTAGGGGTGTTCGAGTTCATGGGTCACAACTACCGCCTGCTGAGCAAGGATGGATTCACCAAGACGAAGGATCTGGTGACTGCGTACCAGAACCTGACGCCTCCGCTGGCGCAGTTGGATGGAACACCGGTGTCGAACGACGACATCAAGAAGTGGGTAAGGCCAACTCTCGTCTTGAAGCCTGCCACAAGGGACAAGAAACCGATTCCGTTTCCGGTCAAGATCGTACCAGCCGCAGGAGGCCGGAGCGCGATCAGCGATCCTCCTGCGGAGTGCAGGTCCAGACGCGAGCAGTACACGTACGACCTGAATACCGGCTCGCCGCCACCGAAGGGCAAAGCCGCCCAGATTGCCGCAATGCGCACATCTCTGAGTGCCGAACCGGATATGCAGGCGCCGCCCACTCACCCTTGGCCAATTTATCAGCGCCTGCATTACGACACGTTCGATGATTTCTTCGACGGGCAGAACTGGACGGTTACGATCAACGGCAATGACCAGCACTGGGTCGGCACCCATTTCGTGTATACGCTGCTGATTCCGGTGGTGAAACCCGGCACAACCGACGAACTGATCTACAACTTCTATCCGAGTTCCGGTGCTCCGACCATGAACTTCCTAGAAGATAATGCCGCGTTCCCGTTATTCGGAGTGGCTTAGTTTTTCTTTTGAGCCGTCCGATACAGCGGAGTACACTCTGTTGCCATCGTCCTGGGGAACTCTTCGCAAGTCGGTCTGAGAAGTTTCAAGAAGTATGGATTACGCTTTTGCTCCCGGTCTCGAGTTCGATCACCTGCGGCTTGTCTTATCGCGGAGACCGAATACGACGGTCATTGACGACGCGAGCGCGACGACGATTGCCGGTTTTCTGAAGTATCTCAAGGACCACAACCTGCAAGCGGAGGACCTGATCATCGGCTCGCACGGAACCGACGAAGGACAGTTGCTGATCGCGTTGGATCCGGCGCAGCTGGCGACATCCGATCCCACGTTGGGACCACAAACCACCTTCGACACTTTGCAGCAGCACAACACTATTACGATCCCTGCCAGCGTCAAGGGACCGAACACCAGCGTGCGGCTCTTTGGCTGCCTGATTGGGTCGGCGAGTTGCCGCCCCTTCCTCAGTTTGCTGAAGCAGCGCTTCGGAAATCCGAAAAACGTGAGCGCTCCGGTTTACGTACACACCACGCACAGCCCTGACGGTGGCGTCAACTTTTTTGAATTCATGAAGAACGATTTCAAGATCTTCAACAAAGACGGGTTCACGACGCGGGCACAGTTGATTGCCGCCTACGTGAGTTCGCAACAGCACTTCCTGATTGACGGCAAGCCGGTGCCGGATGCCAATTGGAGCACGTGGATACCAGCTGCCGCCGAGCCGTTGCTGAAACCAGCCAATAAGAGCGAACTTTCGATCAACATTTCTTTTACCGTTTCACCTGCCGCCGATGGAGTCTCGACCTTGAGTGACAAGATGGGGAACTGGACCGCGACTCTGGAGCAGTTCTCAGAAAGCGGCATTCCCATGAGCGGGTCGATCCCCACGGACCAGACCGCACTGCTGGCCTTCGTCGAGCAGGCGTTGGGTAAAGACCCGGCTTTCGGGTCGGTGAGCGCGACCAATCCTTACCCGATCTATAAGCGTTACTTGTCGAACTCGCTGCACGAGTTTGTTCTCGCGTGGAAATGGGCCGTCACGGCCGCCAGCGGAGGGAAGTTCAACTTCGCGGCTACCCGATATCGCTACGACGTCATAATTCCGGTGACAAGCTCCAGCACTTCGACTGATTTGATCTACAACTACTATCCGGCGTCGGGCAGCCCGACGATCAATTTCAGTGAAAGTGACGCGCGGCTTTTTGGTGTGGCCTAACGGCAAAGATTGTTAAAGTTTCGTGCGGTTGAAGTTTTTCTGTTGCAGAAGCGAATGGTTTGCATAGAATGGTTGCCCAATATTCGAACTCGGGGAATTGGGAACGCGACCGCGTCGCGCGCGCTTGATCTCACAGCACAGATTTCCACCACAGGGTAGAAACTGGTTGATCCATCACCTTTTTTTGATCAACCGAAGGCAGCATGGCAGGGAAAGACACACTCGCCGTCATCGCGCAGGAGTTGGGGCTGGCGCTCCAGCCAGTCGAAACTGCGCTGAGTTCCGACGCCGCCTTCTCGGCCTTCATGCGGCTGTTGGGGTGGGACACAGCGACGGCCATTGCCGCTGTCAAGAATCTGGGCAGCATAGCCAGCAATATTCTGAACGCAGTCGAGAGCGGGTTGGATGAATCGCAGGCCGCGGATGTCATCAGCCAGGTCGTAAACTTCTTTTCCGCGGTCGGGCAGTTAGCCTCGGCATCGGGGCTTCCTGCCACGATCGATGTTGCGGAATTTCAAGCCGACTTTCCCGGGCAACTGATTGACTATCTCGTCGGGAGATACCTGCTCGACAACCATGCAGTATTGGGCGCGACCCTGCTGGCCGCAGGGGTGATCCGGCAGACACCCAAGCCAGCAGCCGGCAAGCGCCCGGCTTATCTGCGCACCGATATTGCCTGGAGCAACATCGGCGATCTGCTGAAAGATGGCCTGAGCACCTTCCGCGGCGCCTACAACTGGGGCGGCGCGGCCTTTGACCAGCAGTTGTTCCTCAACAACGTGAATACGCTGTCTGAAGCGTTCGGATTGGCGACCTTCTCAGTACCTATCGGTGGCCCGCTGAAAACCGCGCTCACGCAGGACGCAACCACTCTCACGAATCTGCAGAACTTCACGCTGCGCTGCCAGCTCATCGGCAATCTCATTGCTCCCGCCAATCTGACCGCCGGTATTGATGTTTATACGCTGCCACCCACAAGCTCGGCTGCACCAGGTATCGCTTTTCTTCCCTACGTTACCGGTTCGGGCGGGCAGAGCTTCGATATCTCCGACCGGCTTTCGCTGATCTTGAAGGCGTCGTTTGACCTCGCAGGCGGCATCCTCATTCGCATACGCCCCAACCAGCCGGTCTCGCTCAATACCGGCGTTTTCGGCGGCGGCGGTGGATCGGCAGCAGCATTCTCCATTACGCTCCAGGACCATGGCGAAGGGGGCGCCAAGCAGGTATTGCTCGGCACCGAAGGCGCCAGCCGGCTGGAGTTCGGCACGCTCGCCCTCACCGTCGGATTCCGCACTGACACGCAGACCAGCAGCTTCTACACCGAGGCCGCACTCAATGATGCCGCCCTGGTCATCACTCCGGGCGGCGACGCCGACGGTTTTCTGGCCAAATTGTTACCCGAAAACTTGAGCGTGGATGCAAGCATTACCGTGGGCCTCGATTCGAAGCTGGGAGTGTATTTCAGCGGCTCAGCGGGGCTGGAGATCGAAATTCCGGCGCACATCTCGCTGGGTCCGATCGAAATCATGTCGGCGACGATCTCGATTAAAGCGTCGGGCAACTCCATACCTGTCGAACTGGGCGCGACGATTCAGGGAAATCTTGGGCCGCTACAGGCGGTGGTTCAGAACGTCGGTCTCAGCGTTCCGCTCACCTTCCCGAAGAGCGGCGGCAATCTCGGACCGGTGAACGCAGGCCTGAAGTTCAAGCCGCCAAATGGCGTCGGATTGACCGTGAATGCGGGCGTGGTGGTGGGTGGGGGCTTTCTCTACATCGATCCGGACCGCGGCGAGTACGCCGGCGCGCTGCAACTGGAAATTGCCGACTTCCTCTCCGTCGCAGCCATCGGCTTGATCTCGACGAAGATGCCGGATGGCTCGCGCGGATTTTCGCTGCTCATCATCATCACCGCCGACTTCGGCAGCGGCATCCAGCTCAGCTTCGGCTTCACCTTGCTGGCGGTCGGCGGACTGCTGGGGCTGAACCGCACCATGTTGTTTCAGCCGCTGATGGATGGGGTGCGCACCGGCTCCATCCAGAGCATCATGTTTCCGCAGGATGTGGTCGCCAACGCGCCACGCATCATCAGCGACCTGAAGGCAATCTTCCCGCCGCAGGATGGCATCTTCCTCATTGGCCCCATGGCGAAGATTGGTTGGGGCACGCCCACACTGATCAGCCTCTCGCTGGGCGTCATCATCGAGATTCCGCCGGGCGACGTTGCGATCCTCGGCATCCTGAAGATGGCGCTTCCCGCCGACGACCTGGCGATACTTGTTCTGCAAGTTAACTTCGCGGGCGCGCTCGAGTTCGACAAGCAGCGCTTCTATTTTTACGCCTCGCTGTTCGACTCCCACATCTTGTTCATCACCATCACGGGCTCGATGGGCGTGCTATTCGCCTACGGCGACAATGCCAATTTCGTCCTCTCGGTGGGAGGCTTCCACCCGCAGTTCAGCCCGCCGCCGCTGCCCTTCCCGGCGCCGGAGCGCATCGCGATTGACCTCATAAACGAATCGTTCGCGCGTATCCACGCCGATGGCTACTTCGCGGTAACGACAAACACAGTGCAGTTCGGGACCCACGCGAGCTATTTCTTCGGGTTCTCGGCGTGCTCGGTCGAAGGCAGCTCGGGGTTCGACGCGCTCATCCAATTCTCGCCGTTCCACTTCATCGCCGAAATCTCCACAGAGTTCTCCGTCAAGGTTTTCGGCCTCGGTGTGTACGGCGTCGGCATTGATGTGCAACTCTCCGGTCCCGCACCGTGGCACGTTCATGGCACGGCATCGCTCTCGTTTTTCTTCTTTTCGATTGATATCGGCATTGACTTTACCTGGGGCGATAGTCCCAACACCACGCTGCCGCCGGTGGCGGTCATGCCCATCCTCAGCGGCGAACTCGAGAAGAAAACGAACTGGAAAGCCATTCCGCCGTCGAACACCAAACAGCTGGTCGCCCTGCGGCAGCTCGATCCGACGGAAGCCAGCATGGTGCTGCATCCGGCGGGGACCTTGCAGGTGAGCCAGCGCAGCATCCCGCTTGACCTGGTGCTGGAGAAAGTAGGCAATCAGGCGCCCAGCGATGCCAATGATTTCGTATTGACCGTGACGGGAGGCGCGCTGGCGAAGACGGGCGACGTCAATGAATCGTTTCCGCCCTCGCAGTTCCGCAACTTTGACGACGCAACCAAACTCTCCCAGCCGGCGTTCGTTCCGCAACATGGCGGCATTGAGCTGGCCGGAACGAGCAATCTGGCCTCTGCAACCGCCATTACGCGCCCGGTGCGTTACGATCTCACGGTGGTGGATTCCGAATCGGAGCCTGCACAATTCAAGTTCTTCGGGCACGCGAAGATCTTTTTCGGCAGCTTCCTGGCAGGGAACGCCACGTCGAAGTCGAAGCTTTCAGCTACCTACCGGGCGATGATCAAACCCGAAGCGACATCGGTGGAGGTGGCTGACGAGCTGTATACCGTGGCGTTTCAATCGTCGAACAAGGCATACCATCCGGAAGCAACGTCGCTCATCAGCCAGGCGAGCGCGCACGACTACATCGCGAAGGCCGTAGCCGCTGATCCGTCGCTGGTGGGGCAACTCCATGTTCTTCCTAATTTCGAGGTTGCGGCATGAGCCCGGCTCCAGATCCTGACCCGATTGCCAATCCGGAAGATCTGCTGGGAACGTATTCATTTCTACCCTGGCTGCGGCAGGGTGTTGCCAACGCTATCAATGCTCCGGCCGCCGGCCCCCGCGCCACCATCGACGTGCAGTTGCAGCTCAGCGGAACTCCGATCGGAGGAGGCGGACCGCTCACGCAGCCCATCCCGCAGAATATCCAACTCTTCGGGCCGGGCGACATCGTCGGTATTGAGGGGCGCGCTGTCGTCCGGACAGAGCCGCGCGACTGGGTCACCAACTTCGAGTCGAATTACCTTGCAGCCATCGATTTCTACGACGAAGACTTGCCGTGGCGCTACACTCCCGCCCCGCCGCAGGGACTGCAATTGCTGCCGTGGCTGGCGCTGGTAGTGCTGCAAGAGGGTGAGTTTGCCGAGGCGAAGAACATCGCAGGCCGGCCGCTGCCGTTTGTGACCGTAACGGCGGCCGGGGTGTTTCCTCCGTCGAACGAGACGTGGGCGTGGGCCCACGTGCACTTCAACCAGAGCCTCTCCGGAGGTGGGGGCGAGCTTGTCTCGCCGGACATGAGCGCTGTTTTGCCGCGCGTGCAGAACATTCTGGCGACCAATCCGGACCTGGCATATTCGCGGCTGCTCTGCCCGCGCCGGCTTGACGTCAACACTGGATACCACGCTTTCCTCATGCCAGCTTTCGAGAGCGGACGCCTGGCCGGACTTGGTTTGCCAGTGACTCCTCCGAGCGCGACCGCGGCAGCATGGGACAAGTACGCGGGCCAGCCCGAGCCACAGAATTTTCCCTACTACTACCGCTGGTACTTCCGCACAGGTGACCGCGGCGACTTCCGTTATCTGGTTGGGCTGCTGAAGCCGCAGCCGGTCGACAAGACGGTTGGTACGCGCGATTTTGATAGCACCAGCCCCGGCTCGGGCGTTCCCGGGGTGAACAAGCCCGAACTAGGTGGCGTGCTGCGGCTGGGGGGCGCGCTTCAGGTGCCCGATGCCGACTTGAACGACGATGATCTCGCCGAGAGGCAGAAATTCGAAGATTGGGACCAGCCCTACCCTGATGACTTCGAGAAGGGCTTGGCACAGTTCATCAATCTTTCCGACGACTATTCGCGCCTGAAGCCGCAAGCTGCCAATGCCGCCACGTCGCTGGAGGCGGTCGTCACCGGTAGTCCCGATCCATTGATCACTTCGCCGCTTTACGGCCGGTGGCACTCGCTTACGCAGCGCCTGTTGACGAACCCCGACGGGACGGACGCACCCAACCGTACGAATTGGGTGCACCGCCTCAATCTCGATCCGCGCTTCCGCATTCCGGCGAACTTCGGCACAGAGGTCATCGAGCAGAACGCCGAAGAGTACATGAACTACGCGTGGGAGCAGATTGGCGACGTGCTGGCCGCGAACTTCAGGATCCGTCGGCTGCATTTCGCGACTGCGGCCTCATCGCGGATGTTCGACCGCCATCTGCTAACCGTTGCTGATCAACCGCAGCGAGTCCTGTCGCTCACAGCCCCGGTCACGAGACGCGTGCTGTTCACGCCGACGGCGGTCGCGGGAGCCGCCGCGCCTGCGCCGGTCACGGTTGCAAGCCTAAGCAAGACGACGCTGGTGCCGCCGGTGCTGACCTCGACCATGATGCGCCGCGTAACTCGTCCTGGCGGCCGACTGATGCGCCAGTTGCCCTTTACCGCGACACTCACTCCGGGCAAGTTGCTGGAGCGCGTGAATGCCGGACAAGTGACGAGCGCTCCGCCCAAGACCGTGCCTCCGGGTGTGGTCACCGTCGACACGGTAGCCGGGGCGGCTATCCCACAGGGCGCGCCGCCCGTGGTGCTGAACTGGCTGAAGCAATATGCCTGGCTACCTCTTGCCGTGCTGATCGCCGGCGTCGTGCTTGCCCTGCTGATCGTGGTGTTGTCCCTCGGCATTGGCATTCTCATCGCAGTCGCCATCGCGGGATTCGCCGTGTACGTGTTCCGCCTGCTTCAGAAATGGAGAACAGCCGAGACGGCGAGCACCGCGGCTTCCGAGGCGGGGCAAACGCCGGGCAACATCGCCAATCTGCCGACCAGTGCCAACTTCGTGCTCAGCGATCCCGGTTCTTCATTCCGTCCGACGCTCGGCGGAGCCGATAGCCAGACGGCCGCACGCTTCAAGGCGGCCCTCAAGGATTCGTTCGCTCTGGCGCAAGCCGGCAGCAAGGCTGCGCAGCTGCCGCCCCGCGTCGCACTTGACCTGAAAGCGGTCAGCGCAACCATGATCAGCGGCATCGATCCCAAGCTCACCATTCTGCGTCGCGGCATCACGCAGATCGCGCTGCCGCCCTGGGTCATCAGCCAGATCGGCTCGGACTTCAATGAAGTCATGGCCTATCCGCGCATTGATCTCCCGATGTACAAGCCGCTGGCAGTAAAGGTCGAGCGCCTGCTGCCCAATATCAACAAGATTGCCCATAACAGCATTACGCTGATGGAGACGAACGAGCGCTTCATCGAGTCTTACATGGTGGGATTGAACCACGAGTTTGCGCGCAAGCTGCTGTGGCGCGAGTATCCCACTGACCAGCGGGGCAGCTACTTCCGCCAGTTCTGGGCGGTGGACAACTACATCGACAGTGAGGGCCTAAGCCACGACGCGCTCCAGGAGAAGCTGTACGACATTCCGAAGATCCATCTTTGGCCGCTCACCAATCCGCTGGGGGCGAACAATAACCGTGCCGACCCAGCGAACCCGACAGCGGCGCAGGTTGTGCTCATCATTCGTGGCGAGCTGCTGAAGAAATATCCGAACACGGTGATCTTCGCGCAGCACGCAAAAATGGTGAACCAGCTCCGCACACCCGACTGGCTTACGGCAGACGAGGAAAAGAACCCACCGCGCTCAAAGACGCGCTCCCCGCTGTTCAGCGCCAACCCGGTGGACGACATCTTCTTCTTCGGCTTCGACCTCACCATTGACCAGGTGAAGGGTACGGGCGGCGATCCGGGCTGGTACTTCGTGCTTCAAGAACGGCCTGGCGAAGCGCGCTTTGGGCTGGAACTGACCCGAGATGCACTTGAGACTTTCGACGAAGTCACATGGGACGACGCCATGCCGGGCGGCCATCCGGGAGACTTCCTGAGGGCGAATGTGCTGGGCAACGTACCGCTGACCGCGCCGGTAAACGACCCGGCCAATGCGGACAAGATTGCGCAGTTCCAGGATGACAGCAAGGTGAACGTCGCTCCCATCAGCTCGGCGCGGTGGGCGGATCTGTTGTTCCGCCAGCCGGTGACGGTGGCGGTGCACGCCGACGAAATGCTCCGGGAGAACCGCGCATAGTCATGGGCGATTTCAATTCCATCCAGGGCCAACTTGATGCCGCACGGGGCACGTTGCAGCAGGCGCAGGTAACTGCGACCCAAGCAGCGGCCAGAGCGGAACAGGCACAGTCGGTCCTCGCAGCAGCGCAACGACAGGCAAGCGGAGCGGGCGACAATCAGGCCCTGGCGCGACTCGCGGCTGCGGCCAAGAAGGCGGCCGCGCAGAGCGACGCCGCCAAGGCAGCACTGGGCAGTTCGCGTGCAGCCGTATCCAGCCTGACCGGGCAGTTCGCCGAGTTCTCGGATCCGCGACAAAATGTCAGCCTGCTCAGCGCAAACTCTCCTTTCCTGCTATTCCCTGTGCGTATCGAGACGCGCTTTCGCACGATTGCCGCCGCACCCGGCAACATAGCTGGGGGCGCGAGCCATCAGCTTTGGGTGCGCATCTATCCCGACGACTGTTCGATTGACACTTTCGAGCCAACGCTGTCGCAGTCGGAGCTGACGAGCATCAAGAATTACTGGGCCGCCATCTGGAGCGCGGGCAGCATTGAGGATGACGAACGCGGCGCGTGGGCAGCGCTGGTAGGCGCTCACGGCTCGGGACGCGCCGGTTGGCTGGCCGACAACTTTAAGCCGGCGAATCCTCCCCCTCCGCCGCCGCCGAAGGCAAAGGCCAGTGACGAGATCCTCGTTATACCGACCTCCACCGCGCTACCGCCGGAAGCGGACAACATCTCCGCCTATTGGAAAGCAGTCTGGCTGGCCGATGGCGACAAGGCAAAAACTGAGACGGCGCGCACAGTACTAGAAGGAGCAGTCGGTGCGGCGCGCGCGGCCGAGCTGATCGCGTCACTCGTGCCGTTTAATCTGGCGGACAAGCCGGCGCCTCCTTTGACGAAAGCTGATGTAGGTCTATCGACCGCATTTGTGGTCTTTCCGCCGGACCCTGACACAACAGTGCACTCCTGGTCGCAGGCGCCGCAGGTACACGAATTTCCCGACCGATTTGTTGTGCTCGGCTACTCGAACGGTACGCAGACGTTGGAGGCCATCAGCAATGCAGTCACGCTGCCACTGTATGCTGGCCCGGATCCATCAGGGGATCCGACCGAAACGATTCATCCCGACCCGCCGCCCGATGGTCCCGATCTTTTTGTGCCAGATGAGCTCCAGTGGATGGTGGACTTCGAGCGCGCGGTGGCGGCCGGCATGGGGCTGGCGATAGACATTACGCCCGAGCAGGCGAGCACAGGTTTCGATCGCGTGCTGGTTATCGGACTGAAACTCAGTACCACGGCCGAGCGCGGTTCAAGCGCATTACAGGAATTGCTGGCGCATCATCAGTGGAGTCGCAGCGGCTTCTCGCTGTTGCCGCAGGGCACGCCCACTCACAATGCCAGCGGCGCGAGCTCCGGGCATGGACGCGATGAAGATCCCGACGTCAGCTTCGCAGACCGCAAGAACCAGCCGCTGTTCACACCGGTTGCCGATCCAACGCAGAAATCGGACGGCGAGTGGTTTGCCGAATTTCTCGCCCTAGACCCGGCTTATGTCGCAACCGTACATGCCAGCGACGGCGAAGACCAGAAGCGGGCACGTGCCATGCAGACCGCACTGTGGCCGGCAACTTTGGGCTACTGGATGAACACGTTGTTCACGCCAACCGGCGCCAAGACGTCCATCTTCAGCGATGCCACGATCGAGCAGACGCGCTCATTTTTTACCCAGTACGTCAGCGGACGCGGCCCGCTGCCTGCCATCCGCATCGGCGGACAGCCCTACGGTATCCTGCCAGCGACAGCATTTTCGCGCATTCAGTGGTACGACCAGCAGGAGTTCCGCGGATTGTTCCTTCCGCCCGCATTCCTCGGCAACCTCTACCGTATCCTGAGGCAACTCGATTCCGACTGGACGAACATGAGCAAGGCTGCTGCGTGGGTGGGCGACAATGGAGACCCGCACCAGACGCTGCTCAATGTGGTAGCGCATCATCCCTCGTCGGTCGAGTACTACTCGCGCACTGCCGAAAGCCTGCAGCAGATCTACAACATGCTGAACTTTTGGGCGATCGGACCGGACTTCATCCAGGCGCTCATCCAACTCGGATTGCAGGGGGGCGCTATCTCCCTGCTGCAGAGGCTCGGCTACAGCGGCAGCGCACTGCCAGACCTGCTCAACCACTTCTTCCTGAAAGACAACCCGCAGATTGCGACCGTCATTGATGACCGTCCGTTGTCGGAGACGAGTGGCATTCGCGCCTATACCGATGCGGGCAAGAACTATATCCAATGGATGATTGACGCGGCGGCATCTCTGGAAACTTTGCGCGCGGAATCCGGCTTCACCGACAACAAGTCGCCGCAGGCGCTGCTCTATTTGTTCCTGCGCCACGCCATGATGCTGGGCTATTACGATGCCAGCTACAACTATCACCGCAACACGGGCATTCTCTCGCAAGAGGCCCTGCTGGCCATGCGTACGGAACCGACCTTCGTGCACGTCGACGCGGCAGGCACGACCAGCGAAAGCCGATATGCTGCCCTCTATAAGACGGAGAGCCGCATCACGGGCAGCCCGACGCTGCTCGTGAGCCAATACATCGGCGAGCAGATCGGGACAGCCGCTGAAGCTGCGGTC
Organism: Binatia bacterium; assembly: GCA_035577905.1. Classification (GTDB taxonomy): domain Bacteria; phylum Acidobacteriota; class Terriglobia; order Terriglobales; family Acidobacteriaceae; genus Sulfotelmatobacter. The sequence goes on along the minus strand of DATKAP010000143.1, from coordinate 149,046 downwards.
CTCACCGCGCAGCTTGATGCTCTGAATACGCTCGCTCTCGCCAGCACCGCTGAACTGGAACGACTGTTTGCCGAGCACATTGATACTTGCTCCTACCGCTACGACGCGTGGCTGCTGGGCCTGGTAAATCAGCGCATAGCCGAACAACGAGCAGCGGCTGCAGCAGCGAACAAGCAAAGCGGTGGAATCTATCTCGGCGCATATACCTGGGTTGAAAATCTTCGGCCCTCAACGGCTCCGCTGGTTCCGGCGCAAATACCGCCGGAGGTTGCGAAGCAGTTCCCCGGCGCAATGCCGCTCATGGTAGACACTGCCGGAGGCGGCTACATCCACGGTCCATCCATCCAGCACGCCAACGCCGCGGCGGTGTTGCGCGCCGGGTATCTCGCGAATGCGACGTCCGGTAACCCCGACACGTTGGCGGTGAACCTGTCGTCCGATCGCGTACGTGTTGCCATGGGGCTGATCGAAGGCATCCGCAATGGCCAGAGCCTAGGCGCGCTGCTCGGCTACCGCTTCGAGCGCGGACTACACGACGCCTACACCACCCTGGCCGAGGTGGACCGCTTCATCTACCCCCTGCGCAAAGCATTCCCGCTGGCTGCCGATGCGCTGGCTTCTACCAAGAGCGATCCGAGTGTACCCATTGAGGCCATAGAGGCGCGCAACGTGCTCGACGGCAAGAAACTGGTGGACCGTGTGCGCAGCAGCGGCATCGCGACCTATCCTTATGGGCTGACCACCACGCTGCCGGCGACTAATAATGCGAATGAGCAAGAGGCGCTGAACCAGCAGACCAGTGCTCTGCTCGACGCCTATGATGCCGTGGCTGATCTCGCGCTTGCGGAGGGCGTCTTCCAGGCGGTGCAAGGAAATTACGACCGCGTGGCCAGCACACTGGAGGCATACACCACTGGAAACTTCCCACCCGAGCCGCAGGTGGTTCAGACTCCACCCGCCGGCGCGACGCTTACCCACCGCTTCGCCGTCCAGCTGAAGCCCGGGCTGCCAGCGCCCGCAGGCGCGACTCCGCGCGCCACAGCCGAGCCCGCGGTCGACGAGTGGCTCAGCCGCATGTTGCCTCCCTTCACGCAGCTGGCCTGCACAGTTGTCTGGAACGATCCCATAACGGGGAACCCAAAATCACAGCCCGTCACGCTGGGCGAGCTCGGCCTCCGCCCGCTCGACGTTCTCTACCTCCTGAAGCCTGACAACGTGCAATTGATGGCCGAACTCGACGACCGGATCCTCGCCCGCGTGTATACCGGCGCCAACAATCCGCGCCCCGATGCCACTCTGCAAATCCGGTATATGCAGGCGCCGACCGGAAAGATCAGCCTGTTCGAGGCTGGCCCGCTGCTTCGCGAACTGCGCGCTCTGGTCACGCAATCGCGTCCTCTGCGCGCCAGCGATGTTCTCCGCGCCAATGACGCCTCGCAGGATGACAATGTTTCCGTCTCGGCCGACAGCACGCGAATTTCGGGTCCAGCCGGCGATCTGAAGACTTTAGGTGACGACATCGAGCCGTATCTTGCCACCCTTGCGCCGTTGCTTGCCAATACGGTCGCCCACCGCGTACAGATCCTGAACAATGTGGATACCAACCTGAACAAAGCCGTCGGCTTCCTTGAGCGCGCAGCCAAGTTCGCCATGCCGTCGTCAGGCTGGGGCTTTGCCTACGACTGGCTCCGGTTGGCGTTCACCGACTTGCTGTCGCTGGTGCGCGCGCTCGTGGATCGATGGACGCAGAAGCTGAGCGACTTCAACGCGGCGATCCTGGCGTACGACAACCTGCCGGCCGCTACGAGCGATGGTGACCGTTTTACCGCGCTGCAAGCTGCCGAAATGCTGATCAGCTCGCAGCTCGACCCGCTGCCCGCGACGCCTGCTAACCTCCGCAGCGCGCTAGTCGGTCCCGGCGGTAAGCGCGATGCCTTCCAAGGCCGTCTCAACCAGTTCTCGGCTATTCTCGGCGGCACAGGAACATCCTTCTCCGCCCTGTACAACGCTGTCGCCGCCCTCTCGGTACAGGAGTTCGATTCGCAACCGTTTGATATCAATCCCATCGGTGACCGCGCCATCACCGTGACTGAGGACATCTCGCGCATGCTCACCGGGCAGCTGGCCGCGATAGGCAAACGCGTTGACGATGTGAACGGGCAGCTTGCGGCCGCAGGTGCAGCCGCCTCGGCCTCGGACCAGGTCGCCGCCATCCAGGCCGCAGCCAAACTCCTGCTAGGCGCCGACTTCCAGATCGTGCCCGAGTTTACTGTTTCAACCGCGCAGGGAGGTGAGTGGGCCAATGCGGTGAATGCGTCTAAGAGCGGCGACCTGTTCACCTACTTGAAGACCACACTAAAAATAGACTTCCCCGTGGACGAGTGGCTCTACGCTGCGGCTCGCGTGCGCCCGCCTCTGCATAGCTGGGAGGCTGTGGTTATGTTGGGCTCGGCTTTCGGCGCCACAACTCCGTCTCTCACACCCATCCAGCTGCCCTACCAGGCCAACGCACCGTGGCTTGCCTTGCAATTCCCCGACGACTACACGGTCGACAGCGATCGCCTGCTGTACACCTGTTCCTATTCCCAGGCATTCAATCCCAATGCGCACCAGTGCGGGCTTCTGCTGGACGAATGGGCGGAGGTTCTACCTGCAATGACGCACGATACCGGTATCGCGTTCAACTTCAACCGTCCCGATAACGAGCCTCCGCAGACTATGCTGCTGGTCACGCCAGCTTCGAACAATCCGCAATGGCAGTGGGCCGACCTGGTAGACGCACTCAACGAGACATTGGACCTGGCCAAGAAACGCGCCGTCGAACCCATCGCGATCGATCAAACTGTGTACTCGCGGTTCCTGCCCGCCACAGTGATGGCCGCGACCACGTACGCCATCACTATCTCGACCCTGCTAACTGCCGCCAACGGCTCGCTGGAACTTTTATCGGGAGGAAACAATGCCTAGCGCAGTGGCAGTCGCCAATATCCAGGCCGCGCTCGCCAAGCGCGAGATCCCGAGCATCACGACCTGGAACCGTCTCGAAGGCCGACCGCGCACGCAAAACTTCGAGCGCGCATTGCAGGCCGAAGTCCGGGATGCCCTCTGGATGCTGACCAAGCAGTGGCAAATGGGTGAGTTCGAGGGCAGCGACGCCGGTTCGCCCGTCTTCGCCAAGATGTTGATGCAGACCACGCGGCTGACCAAGTACCAGCCCGCAGGTGGCAAGGCCGAACTGTTCGATTCCAGTATCCCGCTGGAGACCAAGGTCGAACGTCGTCCCATCCCGTTGCATCGTCAGAAGCGCATTCTCTCGCTCGATCTGCGACTGGTCATGGCAAGGCAATGGCTCTCGCTCATCGCCGACGTGGCCGACTATCGCTCCGCGTTCATCACTGCCTATCCTATTTCCGAGCCCGACCCGTCGCAGGCCTCGAACGCGGATGTCTGCGGACATCCCGAAGCTTTTGACACTTTCCAGGCACTCGCAACCCGCGCTATGGACGGCGGCTTGTTGTACGAATATCTCATCGCGGATGCCGGCCATCACTCGTACGACGGCATCGCCGCAATCAATCCCGGCGACTTTGGAGCGCTTCAGGACCGCGAGAAGCGCTTTCTGGCCTGGGCCGACCGCTTCCTTACGCAACCGACTAACGGTGACAACGCCTGGGTACCCGAGAAACTGGAATACCAGTTCGCCAGCTCCGCGCCGATGCCCGACGGCACCGAAAAGGTATACGTCGCGGACGAGTACTATTCTGGCGGGCTCGACTGGTACAGTCTCGACGAAGACGCTTCGAATCACGCGCTCGATCCGGTGGCCGGTTCGGACAGCACTGGCCTCAAACCCGACGCGCCCTTCACCACTATCCCCGTGCCTGTGTCGTTCTCCGGTATGCCCAACACGCGCTGGTGGACATTCGAAGAGCGGCGCACCAACTTCGGCGACATTGACGCCGCCACGACCGACCTCGCCAAACTGCTCTTCATGGAGTTCGCCCTGGTGCTAGCCAACGACTGGTTCGTCATCCCGCGAACGCTTCCCGCTGGAGTGCTGGCCAAGATTCAGGGTCTGGCAGTCACCAGCGTGTTCGGCGAGCGCTTCTGGATCGAGGCTGCCGGAAAAGGAATCGACAAGGACTGGAGCCGTTGGAGCATGTTCACCATCAATGTGCAAAACGCTGCGGCGGGAACTCCGGCGGACGCTACTCTGCTTCTCCTGCCGACGATCGCCAAAGCCCAAAACGGACAGCCGCTCGAAGACGTCTATCTGGTGCGCGACGAAGTTGCCAACATGGTCTGGGGCGTGGAGAAGACCGTGCCGCTCGCCACCGGGGCGGGCCGCCGCGGCAGCGAGGTTGCAGCACAGACCCTGAGCTATCTGCAAACCGTGATCGGCGGCGGAGCACCTCCTCCACCCCCACCGATGACTGCGCCTGACCGTTATCAGGTGATGAACACCGTTCCGGAAAACTGGATCCCGTTCATTCCCGTGCACGTGCCCAACAATAATCGAAAGATCCAGCTGCAGCGCGCTGCGTTGCCGCGCATCATCGCTGGCACCGTGACGCCAGTCGAGGCGATGACCACGCTGCTGCGCGAAGGCCTTGACCAGGGACAGTCATACTTCATCCACGAAGAGGAAGTGCCGCGAGCCGGGGCGCGCGCCACGCAATACTATTCACGCACGCGCTGGGTCTCAGGACGAGTGTTCACATGGTTCCGAGCACAGAAGCAGACCGGGCGCGGCGAGGCATCCAGCGGCCTCGGATTCGACAGACTCGTGGATCAGAATTCGCAGGAAGACTGAGAATCGGCGGACCCCAGGTTATTTGATTGCAGGTGGGCGCTCGGATTCGAGTCCTACCTGAGGAGCCATTCTTTCAAGGGCTTAGCGGATGTGCTTCCCTTGACAACGGATGGTTCGACTGGCGTTCGTTTACGCAGCGGTGCCGGCGGGAGTTGTGTCGTGAGCGAGGGGGACGCGGGCGACGATGGTTGTGCCCTGCTGCGGCATGGAGTCAATCGAAAGCTCACCATCGACGAGGCGCAGGCGCTCCCTCATGCTGGTCAGACCGAGTCCGTGTCCGTCCTTTACTGTCTTTGGATCGAATCCTGCGCCGGAATCGTGTACGCGCAGTTGGAGTTCATGCGATGCGCCGATGAGCGAGACTTCAAAGCTGTCGGTACCGCTGTATTTGACGGCGTTGTGCAGGGCTTCCTGCAGAACACGGAAGAGGCAAAGGGAAACGTCATTGGAAAGGTCTTCCGGGACGCCATCGCTGTGTAAATTGATCTTGATGTTCTGCCGCTCGGAAAGCTCCCGGCAGAAGCCGGCGATTGCTGCCTCGAGGCCAAGGTATTCCAGCTTGGACGAATGCAAACGGTGAGAGAGAGCCTGAATATCTTTCTCCAGGCCGGAAACCTGCTCGCAAGTAGCATCGATGTGTCGAATTGTTTTCGGTTCGGAGTGCGAGAAATCCTGCTTCAGCATCTTGAGGCCGACGGCCACCATGGCGAGGCGCTGGTTGATGTCATCATGCAATTCTCTGGCAATGCGGGTACGCTCTGCTTCCTGGGCTTCGATCAATCTGCGGCTGAAGCTGGACATCGCCTCTTCGGCCTGTTTTCGATCGGTGATATCTGCGATGACGGAAAGAACGCATGGCTCACCGTTGACCTCGATCCTTTCGGCGGATTTCAGGGTCATTCGAATTTGTCCGTCTTTTCTGCGTAAGGGGACCTCCAGGTCTCTGATCCCGCCGTTTGCGAGGAGCTGTTTCATGAAGGCAGTTCTTTGATCAGGATCGATCCAAAGGCCAATCTCGATTGGGGTCCGACCGATTACCTCATTACGCTTGAACCCAGTCTGGAATTCGAAGGTCTCATTCACCTCCAGATAGCGGTCCTCACCCATGGTGGCGACGGTGATTCCAAGAGGACCCTGTCGAAATGCCTTGGAGAATTTCTCTTCCGATTTTCGAAGCTGAATCTCCGCCCTACGTCGATGCACCCGCTGCCAGAACAAGGCCGCAATCAAAAACGCTTGAATCAGAATCACTGCAATGGCGGTGAGGAAATATTTTCGTCCCTGCTCCCAAAGGGTGGGTTCACGGAATAAGACACGGGTACCGGGAGGCAAAGCGGACTCGGAAATATTCCATCGGAGGAGCTGCCGCGAATCGACGGACACCACGGCTTTGGAGTTGTATACGACAGGAACGTGGTCCACTTGCTCACCGGAGAGTACGCGTGCGGCCAGCTCTCCAGCCAAGACAGGATCTATGGCGGGATCATAGGATGCTCCGCCAACGCCACCATGGCCCACGGTGATATGGGGCAAGATGGAATAGGTGGGAAACCGCTCTGTGACCGCCGCCAGAACATCCAATGCTCCGAATGCGGGCTGACTGGCATCTTCCGGATAGAGCTGAAACAAAACCACCGTATGAGGTGGGAGCTGGGCAACTCTTTGAAGCAATTCGGGGCTTGCAGGTCCAAGAAGGTCGATCTCCCTGACTTTGTCCTGATGGCGAAGCAATTCGGAGTGCTCTTCGTGGAACCAGTCGCTATCCGGGCCGGATGCCTTGCTGACGATTGCAACCGCTTGCGTATCCGGGTGGAGGCGAAGAGCCAGATCGATGGTTTCGCGAACTCCGCTAGTGGATTCGACACCCGTCACTCCCGACCAAATCTTCTGCGGGAGTGGACTGATGTTTGACATGAATACGATGGGCACGCCGGGAAATACTTTGTCGCGGTATTGCACCGCGAATTGGAGTGACGTGGTCATCACGGCAACTACGAGATCTAATTTTTCGCTGAAATAACCGCCTCGAAGGGCTGCCGCCAAGTTGTCCCGATAGGATTTCTGTTCGAAACGGGGGTTATCGAGGTCCACGATCGAGAAGTTCACCGATCCGGCAAAATGTGATCGCAGCGAGGACTCCATGGAGTTGATGGACACACGTCCGCGACCACCGGACAAGATCAACACGTTTTTTTGAGACGCCTGTGCAGTGGCTGGAGGGACAGAAGCCAGGAGCGCGAAAAGAGCAACGGCAATGGCCTTCCGTCGCGGAGAAAGGCGAGACTCAACTTTACGGTTAAACCAGCGCGAGATGAACATTCCGTTCATTGCAGCCAGGCCATCAGGAGGCATAAGCGCCACTCGTGCCGAAGATTGCGGACAGTATCTCAAATTGAGCAGGCCTATTCCTAGTAACCAACCTGCAGAGGCTACTGCAAAAACGCAGCGCCCGATGCCCTCGACAACGAGGTGAGCCGGCGGCAGTCACGGCAAGCTACCCCTACGCGGCTGTGTGAGCGGTGGTCGTTTGGTGGTCCGTTGTCGTGGTCATGTCTACTGGAACGCAGGCTAAGATGGTCGTACCCTCCTGCGGTTTGGAGTAGATGGATAGTTCTCCACTGACCAGTTTCAGGCGCTCCTTCATGCTAGTCAAGCCGAGGCCATGGCCGGCAAAGACCAGCGCGGGATCAAACCCTGCCCCCGAATCATGCACCCGCAATTGGATTTCCTGTGGTACATGCTGGATGGATACTTCGAACCGATCGACACCGCTGTACTTCATCGCATTATGAAGGGCTTCCTGTAAAACACGGAAGAGGCAAAGCGAGATGTCGCCGGAAAGGTCTTCCGGAAGGCGGTCGCAGCGAAAGTCAATCTTGAGGTTGTGGTGCTCGGAAAGCTCGCGGCAAAAGCTGGATGCTGCCGCTTCGAGTCCCAGGTATTCAAGCTTTGAGGAATGCAGGCGGTGCGAGAGGGCCTGAATATCGCTCTCCAAGTCAGACACCTGCCCGCAGGTTTCCTGGATGCCAAGGCGAGTTTTCTCCTCTGAATCCGGAAGGTTTTGCCTGAGCATTTTCAAACTGACCGCAACCATCGCGAGGCGCTGGTTGATGTCGTCGTGCAATTCTCTGGCAATGCGGGTACGCTCTGCTTCCTGGGCTTCGATCAACCTGCGGCTGAAGCTGGACATAGCCTCTTCGGCGAGCTTTCGCTCGGTGACGTCGGCGAAGACCGAGAGGACGCAGGGCTCACCATGGACTTCGATTATTTCGGCGGAACTAAGGAAAGTTCGAATTTCACCGTCTTTTCTGCGAAGCTTGACCTCCAGATCTCTGACGGTCCCGTTTTGCTGAAGCATTTTCGTAAAGCCAATCCTGTGATCGGGATTGACCCAGAGGTTGAACTCAAGAGGGGTTCGACCAATGACCTCGTCGCGATTCCAGCCGGTTTGAACTCCGAAAGTGTCGTTGACTTCAACGCAGCGACCATCCTTGAGCTTAACAATAGAGATGGCGAGAGGACTCTCGCGAAAGGCCATGGCGAACTTTTCTTCGGATTTCCGCCGCTCCATCTCTGCCTTCCGCCTTCGCGAGCGTTGCCAGAACAAGGCAAAGATCAGTAAGGACTGAACGAGAATCACAGCAATTGCTGTGAGGAAATATTTGCGTCCTTGCTGCCAAAGAGTTGGTTCGCGGTACAGGACCTGGCTACCGGGAGGCAAGGCGGACTCTGGGATGTGCCAGTGCTGGAGAGCCCGCCAATCCACAGTGGGACGAAAGCCAGTGACGTGGCCAATTGGAATTTCGCTAACGGGTTCACCTGACAATACGCGGGCTGCGGTGCTCGCGGTCAACTGGATGGTGTCTGTGTTTTCCTGGTAAACCCCACCAAGGCATCCGTGGTTCAAGCATAGATTGGGCCATGCCGAAAAGGTGGGGGCCCGCTGTGCGACCGCATCGAGCAGGTCAAAACCCGCGAGCGGTGGCTGGCCCGACTCTTGCAAGGCCAGCTGAAACAAGACGACGGTGTGGGGAGGCAGATCGTTAACTTTCTCGAAAAGCTGGCGGCCTGCGGGGCCGATGAGGTCTATCTCTCTTACCTTTCCACGATAACGACCGAGTTCGTTATGGGTGGCTGCCAGCCAGGGTGGATCGATGGGAGAAATGAGTGCGACCGCTTCCGTGTCGGGCTCAAGACGTAAGGCAAGATCAATTGTTTCCCCGAGACCGACATGGTTTGTAACACCGGTAATCCCGTGCCATTTCCGGTCGGCGAACTCCCAATCGCTGACCGCAGAAAAGACAACCGGCACACCCGGAAACATTTTGTCGTGGTACTTGTCGGCAAATTCGAGAGCCCAGGGGCCAACTGTAACAACGAGATCCAACTTCAGGCCGGTAAACCTGCGATGGAGAGTGTCTGCAACGCCCTTAAGATAGGGTTTCTCCTCTGCGGGGCCTGAGCCCTGGGGGGGACCTTCCATGTAGGCTTCATCGAATGTGATGTCCGCCTTTACCTGAGCGCGTACTGAGGACTCAAAGGCTTCCAAGAATTGCGAGCGTTGCTGATATTCGGTAAACAGCAACAGTACACGCTTCTCGTTCTGCTGTTGCGCAAGGATGGAGCCGGGAAAAGAACAGAGAGAAATCACAAGAATGGCAAGCCAGACGGGTGGCCGGAGATTCACGCCGCAACGCGGATTGGCATAACTACGCCACATCACGACTGCCCTATGCCTCATCGGACTACACCAATGTGTACTCAGAAGTCAACCGACACTGTACGGACCCAGGATCTGCTAGAACCCGATGCGCATAGCCAGCTGCATGATTCGCGGTCCCCGATCGCCGGTGATGCGGCCTAGAGCCGAGTTGACCTGGTTTCCAGTCGAAGGATCGAATAGCGCAGTGTTGTTCACAGTCGACCACTGCGGATGATTCAACGTGTTGTACATCTCGACTCGCAGTTGGGTATCAACGCGCTCTGCGAAGCGGAAGTGTTTCGCCACCGCGATGTCCCAGTTGTTCACTCCGGGCCCATAGAATGCGGCGCCATTCCATGCCGTACCAATCTGGCCTGTGGCCGGCAGGGCGAACACATTGGGATTGAAATAGTGATCGAAGGTACGGCTACTTTTGGGCAGCACTGGGTTTCCGGTGAGAATCACCTGAGCTCCGTCGCCTCCGCCGGTGATGTTCTCATTGTTAGTGGTGCTCAAGTTGACGTTGGCTGGCTGGCCAGAGATAAAAGAGGCGATCCCGGAGACTTCCCAGTTGTCCAGAGCCCAGCGGCTAAACCCATTGTTCCAATGGGTGCTTGCTTTCGGTAATTCCCAGATCCAGTAGGGAGTGAGACGATTCCGCATATCGCTGCTGCTGGGACCATAGGTCAGAGAGTAGGGGACGTAAGTGGTGCTCCTGCGATCATCCAGCGCCTTGGAGTAGGTGTAAGAGACGCCGTAAAACAACCCGTGCGACATGCGCCGATCGAGCGTGACCTGCAAGGAATTGTAGTTAGCGTTGTTACCCCATTCTGAGTCATGGATCGATGAGTAGCCCGGGTAGGGGCGGAAGTAGTCGTCCGGAAGGGGCGTACCGGTAGTGGGATCCTGATTCTGGGGAAGAAACTCGGCGCCGTAAGGAACCTCGTTCCGATTGAAATTGTACGGGCCATTGCGGGAGACGAGACCCACGTAGGAGGCGCTCAGAACGGTGCCAAAGCCAACGGTGCGCTGAACTCCGAGGGACCAGGAATATGAGTACGGCAATTTAGCGTTGGGGTTGCCGTAGTTTGTAGATGGAGGACCCAGCAGACCGGGGACGGCAGTGGGATCGGTGATATTGCCGTAATATGACGTGGGATACGATATCGCCGGCGGATTAATGATATAGCCGTAGATAGATCCTGAAAAAGTACGCATAGCAACGAATCTGCCGACGCCTCCGCGGATGGCAGTCTTGCCATCGCCGAACGGGTCGTAGGCAAAGCCAAATCTCGGCTCGACGACGACGTGCTGGGAGTTATAAATGCCCCGCCAATCCGGGGAACCTACCGTGACAGAACCGGGAGCAATCGTGCCGCTTCCGGGAACGTAGTAATTCAGATAAGCCGCCGGGAAGGTCTCTCCGTTCAGAGGGTTTTGCATCATCCGTTCGCCATTGACCAGCACGGGCTGAAACAAAACCGGAGCAGCGGAGGGAGCATAGAGGTTGAAATTCAAAACTGCGCCTTGTCCCCCGGTGATGGCCTGCGGAATGTCGTAGCTGAACCGTGCGCCATAGTTGAGGGACAATCGGCGGGAGACTTGCCAGTTATCCTGCGCATACCATTGCAGGGCCTTTGCCGTGTTTGAGTCGTCAATAAAATTCGTAACCTGCACGTTGCTGTCGAAATACCCCAGCAATGCTTCGGCAAAGGAATAGCCAACGTTATACGGATTGCTGGGATTGGCCCCGGCGAGATTAAAGAGGCCACCAGGATTTCCGCCTCCAAGATGGTGGGGCTGATTCTGGTGCTCATCATCGAAATAGAATCCAAACTTCATCTGGTGATTTTTATGGAGGTATGTGAAATTGTCCGCGAAGGAGATGCTGTAGTAGTGATTGTTCATGGGAAAGCGGGGATCGTAACTAAAGCTAGGACCATGAGACAAATCACCAAATGTAAAGCCGGGGATCATACCGAGAGGGTTGGTCTGAGGGTACACCTGAGGCAACGTGATGCCGGTTGATTCCATCTGGAAGCCCTGAAGGGTTGAAGATGGAATTGAGTTCTGCTCATGATTACGGATATATCCCGCGGCGATCTCGTTCACCATGTGAGAATTGACGGTGTAGTTGAGATTCAGTTCGAGTCTCTGCGAACTGAAGTCATAGGTCTGCGGACCATTCCAGCCTGCGTAGATTCCGGGCTCGTTCACACCGGTAAAGCCAAAGAATCCTTGTTGCCAGCGGCCGAAGAGTCGCCACTTATCGTTTGGAGCATAGTCCAGACGCAGAGAGGCTTGGTGGATGGGGTTATCGGAAACTGCCGGAATAACGTAGTTGTAGAATCCCTGGCTCACGGCGGTATCTGTGAAATTGGGGATCGGGAACCAGTTCAAGAATTTTTGCATGGTGCCGACAATTTGGCCGGGATCGACGATGTTTCCCGAATACTGCTGGTGGGTCAGAGGGTTGTAGACGGGAATCTGCTTGGTCGTGCCGGCAAAAAAGCTATGGGAGAAATCGCCCTTGCGCTCCAATGCGCTGGGCATCTGGAACTCATTCAAGCCCTGCGGAACGGTGTTCGGTTCGTTGTCATAGGAGAAAAAAAAGAACAGCTTGCTCCGCTGGCGGTCATAGACACGCGGGAGGAAGACCGGACCGCCCAATGTTGCCGTAATTGTGTTGAAGCGATAGCGGCTCTTGGGCTGGCCATTCAGACCATTGAAGTAGTCATTTGCATTGAGCGCCTCATTCCGGAACGCGTACCACAGCGAACCGTGAAAGTCTTTGGTTCCTGATTTCGTGGTGACGTCAAGAACCGCGCCTAACGCTTTTCCGTGTTCTGGTTCATAGCCGCTCACCAGTATTTTGACGTCCTGGATATTGGCGAGGACGGTGGGCGAGTCATCCCAGCTGACATTGCTCAAACTCGAGAAGACACCGTTGGTGCTGAAGTAGGCAGCACTGGCGTGGTCGATTCCCATGAAACCCGCCTGGGAAGAGCCCAAGGTGTTGTTGCCGTTGCCCAAGAAGGTCGAACCGGGAACAATCTTCGTGAGAGTCACATAGTCGTTGCCGATCACCGGTAATGTAGACATGGCTTCGGCCGATATCACCGCGGATTGTTCTGAACTGGTGGTGGCAACCGGGGGAGTTTCCGAGGTTACACTGACGACCTCGGTGCTTGAGCCGACTTTCAGTGTGAGGGTGCCGACAGAGAGCCGATCAGCTGTGAGCAGCAGGATGTCGTTTTTCTCGAGCTTCTGGAACCCTTCCTTGACGACCGAAAGTCTGTATTTGCCGGGAGGGAGTTGGGCGAAGACAAAGTAGCCGTCTTCGTTGGTTTTTGTTGTCTGATTCGTCGCATGAAGGGGGTCGATCATCAGCACCGTGGCGGCTGGGACTGAGCGTTGCTGTTGATCGAGAACTGTCCCGCTGACAACCCCACTGACGGATTGAGCGAATGCGATTTCAGCCGGCAGCAATGCTGCCAGGCAGACGGCAAAGAGGACAACGGCTGGGGTTACGAGGCCTGATGGGTGCTTCCGGATACCGTCAGTAGAAGAATGCATCTTTGGTGTACTCGGCGATTGTGTCCAGCGCCACGTCGGGAAATCTACAGGGCGTCGAAACGCTGGCAAGACCTAATGCCAAGGGATGAAATTGAGCACACTTCTACTTCCCATGGCAATGCTTCACAGTGATGATCGCCCCTTACGAACAGGGCTTGCGGCAGGGCAACCCATGTTCTTGGCCCAACAGTTTAGAACAGGTGACCGGGTCCAATGGACCTGTCAGTTTTGACAGTGGCCCGTCCACCACTCTAGGGTGTTTTCTAAGCTTGGGGGATGGCGGGAGTGAAAGAGGACTGTACGAGAACTGCAATAAAACCAAACAAAATTCGTGGAATAGCTAAAGAAAATGTTGGGCTAATTGTCAGGAATACGGTATTGCTTTCTTGGGGAAACGGGGCCAGACTTTATCACCACAATGCCCAACTGTAGAACACTTGTAGTAGATGATGTTGAGGGCTTCCGGCGCTTCATGTGCACGACGCTCCTGGAAAGGCCGGAGTGCGAAGTGGTTGGCGAGGCTTCAGATGGGCTGCAAGCTGTTCAGCAGGCGCAACAACTGCAGCCGGACCTTATTCTGCTGGACCTTGGGCTGCCGATGCTCAACGGCATCGAGGCCGCTCGTCAGATTCGCAAGCTTTCGCCAAATTCCAAGATATTGTTTTTTACGCAGAACTGTTCTCGCGAGATAGCCGAAGGGGCAATGCGAACAGGCGCGAATGGCTATCTGTTGAAGTCGGATGCGACGGATCTGCTGTCGGCGGTGGAAACAGTTCTCAAGGGCGAGAAGTTTGTCAGTAGCCGCGTCAAAGAACAACCATAGTTCTGCAATCCGGTTCCAGCCTCGGCACACTGCAGAACGGGTCAACCGAACAGGGCTGAAGTGCGTCCGTTTAGCGTTTTGACGCGGCACAGCTAAGGCCTTGCCCTTCCCAACCCAATCCACGAGACCAGTCCGTAGAAGGCTAGCCTTGGCTTGCTTTCCGCCGCGGTCAAGAGAGATATTTAACGGGTGAAATTCAGATGCCGTGCCGAGCACTCATAGTTGAGGACTACGCGGAGTTCCGCCAGTTCCTGCATTCACAACTTCAGGAAAGCCTTGACTGCGTGGTCGTGGGTGAAGCGTCCGACGGATTGCAGGCGGTCAATCAGGCACAGGAACTTCAGCCCGATCTGATTCTGCTGGACCTGGCACTGCCGAAGATGAACGGCATGGAAGCCGCCCGACGAATCCGAAAGCTCTGCCCGCATACGAAGATCGTAATCCTGAGCCAAGATTCCTCTCCTGAGATCGTGCAGGGGGCGCTGCGCGAGGGGGCGGCAGGGTATTTGTTGAAGTCCGATGCCCTCGAGCTTCCGGTTGCCATGGATGAAATTCTCCAGGGTAGGATCTTTGTTAGCAGCCGGGCGAGGAACGGTTGAGGCAGCTGCGTTGCATGCAGGGTTGAGCGGGAGTTGTTCTCTTCCGTACGTGCTCTGGCTGCGGCGCACGGGTTTGTAAAATTCCTCCCCTGCCTTGACAGCCTCCCCCGACAAAGTTACTATTCCGCGCAGCCTCCTTCCCCTGAAGCATTTCAGCAATCCTATGCGGGAAATTTGCCTCCAGCTCCTGGTGTTGGTGCTTTTCTCGTCTTCTTTCGAGGGGAAAGCGATCGGCACGATCACTTTGGCCGAAAGTGAATTACACGTCACCCGGGGCGCGAGTGTTTTTGTCGGGGTGCAGGGTGCTCTCCTTAATGTTGGGGACATGCTGGAAACTGGCGCGCGTGGCGTGACTCAACTGGAGTTCAGCCCAGGGACGGTGGTGGCTGTTGGTCCGTCGAGCAGGCTGTTGCTGTTTGGCTACTCGGGTTCGGGTGGCGGAACCCAGGCCGAATTCGTGTTGCTGAGTGGATGGTTGAAGGGTGAAATCGATTCGAAGTCAGGGGCCTATCAGTTCGACACGCCATTGTTAGCCGGGGTGACAAAGCAGGGCAGTCTGGTGGTGCGGGCGGGTGCGGACTCGTCGGATGTTTTTGTGGAATCCGGAAGCGGGAGTGTCGGACAAGTTACGGGATCGGGGAGCATAAATCAGTTGCGTCCCGCAAAAGCCGGGGAATTTTTCTCGCGGCGGGCTGGAAAAGACGTGACACTCGCAAACCGGCCAGCGGCGGCTTTTGTGGAGTCGATGCCGGTACCCTTCCGGGATACATTGCCGCCGCATCCTGCGAAAGGGAAGGCACCGGAACTGAGCCACGGACGGGAAATCGAATATGCGCAGTTGCGTCCGTGGTTGCTCATGCCTTCGAGATGGCGCAGGGAGTTCGTGGCGCGGTTTGAATCGAGGTTGAGCGATCCCAAATTTCGCGAGGAACTGGCGGCGCACGTGCAGGAATATCCAGAGTGGGATCCAGTGTTGCATCCGGAAAAATATCCAAACAAGAACCAATAAGAGTTGACCGCTGAGTGGGGCGGCTGAAATGAAACTCCTTGTCAAATTCAATCTCGTGATGTGCGTAGTGTTCGTGGCCGGTTTCATTGGCGCGGGCTTTGTTTCCAACCGACTGCTGCAACGAAACGCACAGCAAGAAATATTTGAAAATGCGCGCATCATGATGGAGGCAGCGGTTGCGGTGAGAACATACACCGGCAAGGAGATCAAGCCGCTGCTGGACACGCAGTTGAAATATGCGTTCCTGCCGCAATCGGTGCCTGCCTATTCCGCGAACCAGTATTTTGCGCAGATTCGAAACAAGTTTCCGGATTACTCATACCGGGAAGCGACCTTGAACCCGACGAACCCGGTGAACCGGGCGAACGAATGGGAAGCGGATATTGTGCAGTATTTTCGCCAGAATCCGCAGGAAACCGAGCGCGTGGGAGAGCGCGAGACGCCAACTGGAAGAGCGTTATACATTGCGCGTCCAATGAAGGTTGGTCAGACGTGCATGCAGTGTCACGATACTCCGGACAACGCCCCGCGTACCCTGATTGACCGGTATGGGCCGAACAACGGCTTTGGATGGAAGGTGAACGATATTCTCACCGCGCAGATTGTCTCCGCTCCCATGCGACTGCCGGTGCAAAGGGCTCAAAGCACATTTGTGGTCTTCATGTCGTCGTTGGCTGTAATCTTTGCCATCGTCTTTCTGGCAGTGAATGCCATGCTGGTTTTCCTGGTGACGCGACCCATTAACCGCCTGTCTGGGGTTGCGGATGAACTAAGCCTGGGGAACTTGAATGTGCCTGAACTGCAGGCGGAAGGGCACGACGAAATCGCGAAACTGTACGAGTCGTTCAACCGCATGCGGAAGAGCCTGATGGAAGCGATCAAGATGCTTGAGACTTAGCAGGCTGGGGAAGGACTCCTTAGACGAGGAGTGTGGTCTGCTGCACTTCAGCTCTCGCTGGCGTGCCCACATTCCTTGAGGAATTGCGCCCGTTTGTTTTCCTCCACACGATCGGCGAGAAGAAGATAAAGATCCTGGACGTTGCGGGCACGGGCAGACGTGCGTTTCACCAAAACGGATGCAATCGGACCGACATAACGCGCCAATACGTGGACGGCGTGCTCCATGGACTGGGCATCGATTTCAGGGTTCGGCGTGGCAATGGTTGTACGGTTGAGGGTGAGGTCGCCTCGCTCGGCTGGTGCCTCCCCGGCAGCGGCAACCAGGAATTCTGATTTCCCCGCAAGAAAAGCTCTGCGATCCGCTTCGCTCGGCAGCTTAGCGACGAGCAAAGCCAGGAGTTCGTCGAAGTTGCTGGTCTGAACCGAAGCTTTGTTTACAAGAACTCGTGCCAGCGGCCCAAGGAGAGTGGCAAGTCGCTTTTCGATGCGTCGAAGAGTTTCCTCCGGCCAATTTGTGCCAGCCCTCAGATCGATCTTGGAAGGGACACTGGCGGCAGTGGATGAGATCATTTCCGGGGAACTGCGGATGATGTTGGGAGAATCCAGCGGCGCGTCGATTCGTTCGGGCTTGAACTCAGAAGCTGGCACAAGGTCGGGCAGAGAAGGCGCGACTGACCCGGGCATGAATGCCTCGGTGGCCGAGCCCCGCGCAGGTTGAGATGAGCCCTCATTAACGGCGGGGAACTCGATTACATTTGATCCCTGCCACTCCACCTTGCTTTCGGTCGCCGGTCCGGGCCAAGAAGGCTTTGATTCAGCCGATGGTGCTGGTGAGCCGTGAGCGACAGGTGGAGTGAGAGATGGTGGGACTTCGGAGATGGGCATAAGAGGCCGCTCGAGTTCGGCGGCTCCCGGCTGGGCCGGTTTTGCGTCTCCCAGAGACGAGAACGCATGTCGAAACTTTCCGATCCAGCCTTGCCCGGCTGCTTTGGGATCGACCGACGATTGCTCCACTTCGCGGTGAGGCAACGGTGAATGCGGTTCTGGCTCTCGCCCATGCTCCAGAAGGGCGTTAGCGATAGGGAAAGGAGAGCTGAGGTCAGTGAGGAGGCGAACGGTCGACTCGGCAAAGGCAGTTTCGTCATTGCGGGGATCGGTGCAAGCGTCTACTAACTGCCGCATAGCGCGGTGCCAAATCAGGAGGTCCTGCTTGGCGCTCTGGCAAGCTTTGATGACGGACTTTCGGCCGGCGTCCCATTTCTGTCGTGCGAACGCTTCCTCGGCAGCTGCCAGGAATTTCTCGGCTTTGTTTCGCGCCTTGATTAACGCCTCGACACTGCTCTGCAGGGACATGAACTCGTCGTCCCACGGGAAATCGGCAATTGCCTTGGGAAGCAAATCGGAAGCTTCATCGTAGTTGGAAGCGGCGATCATCTCGACGATCTTCTTGAGAGATTTGCTGCGGGCGGAAGTGCGGGCTTGATCGCGTAGTTTCTTTACGCGCTCAATGTTTTGCTCGAGATCAGGATAGTGACGGTATGTAAGGCGCAGAGCCTCCCACTTGGCAAGCGCAACTTCATATTCTCCGGCCTGCTCCTGAGCCTTCGCGGCCTGCGCCATCTCGGAGATGCGATGGGACAACTCCTTCACATGATTGAGCTGGGGCTGAAGCCGCTGGTCATGAGGATACTTTTGCAGTGCTTCTCCCAGAATGCTGGCACGAACGTCAAGACTGGTTTCAGCGTCCGCGCGCCGAATGGCATTGGACACAGACATTTCCTGTTCTTGACGGGCCCGGTCCTGGCGGGTCTTTTCTTCCTCCTGAGCAATCTGCAGATCGAGCCTTTGACAGAACTCGGCGAGGCGGGAGTCATTCGGGTAAATGGCAGCCAATTGCGCGACGTCACGGCGGGCGGCGGGTAAATCGCCTTTCATTTGCAGCAGCCTGCCGCGATCGAGGCAAGCGAATACAGCCTCGTCGCGACGCATATCCGACATCCTGGTGAGAAGGGGACCTGGGATCTGATGCTTTGGTTCCAATTCACGAAATTGCTTGAGCAATTGTTCGCAGGATCGCCAGCCTGATTTCAGAGATTGTTCTGCCGCGTTGAAGAACTCCGCAATGATGTCTGCCTTTAGCTGGACCACGCGAATTGGCTGGGACAGTTCTCTCTTCAACAGTTCCGCGGCCGGCTGCCATTCGCTCTTCTGCAACAAGGAGCGGGCTTCATCAAGGGCGCGTCGAGACTCTGCCCTGCGCTTCACTTCATTAGTGACCGCTGACTCCAGGTCGCCGAGCGCCCTGAAAACAGTGAGATTCATGCTGGTACGAGAAAGCGCCTCTTGAGCCCGGGTCAGCTGGCCAGAAGCGATATAGCCCTGGACCTCGGCACGAACGCGCTGGGCGATTGCCTCGGAGGCGACGTTTCGAGCATCTTCGTACCTGGACTGCAAAGTCGCGGGAACCTCGGACAAGAGGTGAGAAACGGAGGCGAGCTTGTCGAGGGCGGTGTCGAATTCGCGGACGCCGTTTAGAGTGATCGCTTCTGCAACCGCCAGTTCGAGGGTCTTGCTGTTTTCTGCGACCCGCTGTTGCTGAATGCGGACTAATTCCTGGTCGAGTTGGGTCGATCGGGCAACCCGGCTCTTGCAATCTGCCAAACGGGTACGGGCCGCGTCGAACTGGCCAGACTGAGCAAGGGCGCGCGCTTCCGTGATCGCTTGCTGAATCTGCTCTGCCTCCTGCACGCCTCGCCGGGCGCGATCGCGCAGAGACTGCCAGCCTGGTTCGCTGGAGAAGTACGAGTTTTCGGCCTCAATGGATTGCAGTGCTTCGCCGGGCTTGTCCTCTCGCATCAGTTTTTCAGCAGTTTCAAGA
The DNA here is from genome assembly GCA_035577905.1 of Binatia bacterium. GTDB lineage: Bacteria > Acidobacteriota > Terriglobia > Terriglobales > Acidobacteriaceae > Sulfotelmatobacter. The sequence goes on along the minus strand of DATKAP010000143.1, from coordinate 129,746 downwards.
AGGCTCTGCAACTTTCGGCGATACGCCGCAGCTTCCATCCGAGTCTGTGCGAGAAGGATCTCCAACCCTTCGTCGGGAATTTCAGAGAGGGTGGTTTCCAGAAGCTTGATTGCGTCGGTGTATCCTTTCGACGCCATGGAGCTGCGGGCGCGGTCGGCAGCGGATGCGATTGTGGTTTTGTGCTGCTCAACCAGGGCCAAATCGGCGACATGCTGCAACAGATCCTCGACCTCAGCCTTGTCCTTGAGGTCTGCGCGGGCTGCCTGCAAAACTTTTGTTGCCGCTGAATAATCCTTGCGGGCAATGAGTTCGCGTGCCGCGTGGAGTGAGTCGTTTTTGCGTTTGTCCAACCCCCTGCGCTCGGAGTTCTCACGGACAAAACGCAGCAGTGAATCCAGCCGGCTCTCTTGCCCGAACTTTTGTACGGCCTGCGAGAGGAGTGTGATGACCTCTTCTTCGCGGCCTTCTTCCAAGAGCTTCTGCGCGCTGGCCAGTTCGTGGTTAATGTGGTCGCGCCGTTCCGCATCGCTGCGCTGCTGCTCTGAAAGTTCCTGGAGCTTCAGCAGTTCCGAGTTCCCTGGAAACCTTGCCAAAGCGGCCGCCGCCTTTTTGCTCGCAGCCGTGTAGTCTTGCCATCGAATAGCAGCTTTGATTTCCGCGCGAACGGCGTTCAACTCCTGAGACTTCTTCTCTGTAGCTCGCGCGGTGGTAGCTGAGGAAAGCAGTTCCTTGACTTTGGGAGCATCGGGATCAATGGCTTGGGCTTCCTTAAGGATCTCGAGTGCAGATGAGAACCGGCGGGACTTGATTTCGAACTGCGCCTCCTGTAGGCACTCCTCGAGACGAGAAGGGCGAGAGGCATTGGTATCCTTCGGCGCTTCCGCGCCGGAGTGAGCACTTTCGTTTCTGGAGTGCTCGGGAGAGTCGGAACTGACTTCGCCGGCGACGGGTCGTCCTTGAATTCGTTGTTGAATTTCACGCAAAAGGCGCCCGGCTCGGGAGTGATGTGGATCCCACTTGAGAGCCTGAAAAACCTCGTCCTTCGCTTTGGAAAGAGCGTTCACCTCAATCAGCGCGGTGGCCTGCTGCAGATGACGGTTGACGGTTTCCTGGCGGACTTGCTCGCGCACAACCCGAAGGTCGGCAGCGAATTCTTCGACCGTCTGGTAGCGCTCATCGCGATCCTTGGCCAGCGCACGCAAGACGATGGGCTCCAGTTCGGGAGGATAGACATTGAGGAACTTCGCTAGCGGCGGAGGCGCCTCGTGGACAATCTTCATCAGAGTTGCCGCGGTATTCTCAGCCTGGAAAGGAAGTGCCTTGGTCAGCAGCTGATAAAGTACGATGCCGGCCGAGAATATGTCGGTGCGGGTATCAATGGGTTTAGAGTTGATCTGCTCCGGGGACATGTAATTGAAGCTGCCAATCACTTGCCCGGGCAGGGTCAATTTTCTTCCCACGATGTGAGCGATCCCAAAATCGACGAGCTTAACGCCTCCGTCCTTCAGGACAACGATGTTGGCGGGCTTGATATCGCGGTGGATGATTTTGCGCTGATGCGCATAGTCCAATCCGCGACAGACATCAAGCATGATGGCCAGTTCGTCGATCAGGTCCAGATGGCGGTTGCTGGCAATTACGACATCGAGGCTGTGCCCCTCCAAGTACTCCATGACGAGGTAGGGATTTCCTCCGCAGTCGCCAAGTTCGTAGACGGTGACGATGTTTGGGTGTTGGAGGCTTGCCGTTGATTGCGCCTCGCGGAAAAAACGGCTCACCAACTCGGGACTTTCGTCCATCCCGCCGGTCACCTTAATGGCAACCAGTCGACCGAGGTGCGGATCTTTGGCCTTATAAACGACACCCATCCCACCACGACCGAGAACCTCGATAATGTCGTACTTACCAATTCTGCTTGGAGCAGAGAATGCCATAGATGATGAAGAAGCAAGCCAGCGCGTACAGGGGGGATTCGTTCGCGCTCAGAGACCGCACACCCGAGCGCCTCCGGTTTACCTTGGTTCGGCCCGTGGAGCTAGAAGGGAGGCAAACTCATTTTGCTACGAAGACACAATTCTGGCAATGGATTATGTCGGCCAAGCCTGAAAAACACCGCAATCCGATCTGGAGTTCTTTGACGCCGGACGCCAAAACTCGGTCATTTTCCACTTGACTTCCTGTCCATTTCAGATAACACTCTTGCCGCTCGGTTCGAATTGAACCGATCCCCCCATTTGTGGGCCCATCAGCTTGAATTCAAGGTGTACTGACGCAAGACGCCCGGTCTGCTTCGCGTACGACTGTCTATAACGAGGACGAGACCAACGCGCCCGCAATCTTATTTACCAAGAGATCAGGAAGGCCCGCAGCCGGGCGACGACTGCTGCAGAATTGAGGATGACCTCTAGTTCGGTATTTCCCGGTTGAGGGCTTGAAGCAGCATGGGCGGTTGATCTCTGGCGAGATCTTAAATTAGCAGGAGGACCTATGGGACCGCCGAACCAAGTCGCAGATTTTCTCCGAAAACTCCACGACGATCCGATTACGCAGAACGTGGTGGGAACATTCGATACCCTTCTTGGCGCGCTGACCGGCTCTGGCCCGGTGATTGGACCTATCGTGTATCCAAACCCTGTGGCTCAGATGATGAAACAGGTGATGGAGCGCGAAAAAGTGCTAAGCGAGATCGACCGGCAACTGATTCTCCAGTTTCTCGAAGGGGAGATTACCTATTTCAAGACCCATCGGACTTTGAAGGTACTCGCCTTGTACCACAGGGTCCATCACGACCAGCAGGTGTGCCAGAAGAAACAAGTGCAGATCAGGGCGGCGCTCAACCGCCTGTTCGATGTGCAGCAGATTGATTCCGGTCTATACGCGGCTTTGGCGCAGGAGCGCGGGAACAGCATCGTGGGCTACGTCAAGATGAAGATTTCCGACGATTACGGCTGGACGCCAACCATCGACGACTACCTCGATGCGCACGAAGCGATCGCGGTGAGAAAGATCATGGAGCAGGTAGTGGAAACCTGGATGGCCAACAACGACGACCTCTTCGCTGCGCCAGCGGAGTGGGCCGACCTGAAGGAACGGCTGGATGCATGGGCCTCGAAGCACCACAAGCGTGTAGGCGCCCTGAAGGGGTACTGGACGGCGTCGGGCGGGGGCAAGGACATAGACTCCAATGATTCGGGCCTGCAGATCATCAAGGCCTACTATAAGGATCTGTACGCGACCATCGAGGAAGGCGACCTGGCGCGCTTTATCAAGAAGGCAGCCGGACTTGAGCCCTAGCAGGCTGCGGAAACAGTTTCGGCCTCAAGGAATGCGACTACGGGAGCTGAAGGTGATCCAGTCCTCAGGTTCCATCCGGCGCAACCACAGGTAAAGGATTGCAGAAGACAATCCCTTGGCTAGTTCCGTCGAAACGATCACCTCAGCGGGTTTCGCGGCCCATGAAGCGGTAGCCGACTCCCGAGACGGAGAGGATCAGTTCGGGTTTCTTGGGATTTTGCTCGAGCTTTTGACGGAGGCTGGCGACGTGTGTGTCGACGGTGCGAGTGAAGGTGTCGGCGTCATAGCCCCAGACGGAGCGAAGGAGTTCGTCACGCGGCACGGTGGTGCCGGCGCGGTCCATCAAATAGCGAAGGAGTTGGAATTCGCGGGCAGTGAGATAGATGGGCTTGCCATCGCGCGTAACCTGGCCTTCACGGACGTCGACGCGGATCGAGCCGAACTGGTGAATGCCGTGACCTGCGTGGACGGGCGCTCTGCGGAGCAGGACTTCGATGCGGGCCAGGAGTTCGGCCGCTTCGAAAGGCTTTGTGACGTAGTCGTCAGCGCCGAGTTTCAAGCCCACAACCTTGTCGACGGTTTCATTTCTTACGGTGAGGATCAGAATCGGTGTGGCCATGCCGGCGGCGCGAATATCGCGGCAGACATCGAGGCCGCTACGGCGTGGGAGCATGACATCGAGGATGATAAGGTCGAAGGGATGGCTGGAGGCCTTATCGAGGCCATCGCGGCCGTCAGCAGCGGTCTCGACGACGTAACCTTCGCTGCGCAGACGGTCGCTAAGGGTAGTACGCAGCGCTTTTTCATCTTCGACTAACAAGATGCTTTCGTTCATGCTCTTTCCCCTTGTGCGGTTGAACCCGCGATCGCGAGCTCAGGTTGCTGCACATCGGCAGTGCGCAGATGCAGCGTGAAGGTACTCCCAATACCGACTTCGCTCTTGACCGAGAGCTGTCCGCCCATGGCTTCGGCCAGATGTTTGCAAACGGATAGTCCCAGACCGGTTCCCGGAATCTGGGCCAAGGTTGCGGCCGGCGTACGATAGAAAGGCTCGAAGATGTACTTCAACTCCGAGCTATGAATACCGATGCCACGGTCCTGGATGCTGATGGCTACTTGCTTTGCATTTTCTGTTGTCTCGAGAGCAGCCGTGATACGGATGCGGCGTTCGTCTCCACTGTACTTGATTGCATTGGTGATCAGATTTTCAAGGCAGCTGGAGACGGCCAGAGGATCGGCGAGAACGCCGGGCAGGTTCGGATCGATGGCTTCTTCGATGACACAGGATTCTTCGATGATCAAGCTTGCCATGTTCTTGCGAACGTGAGCCAGAATCTCGGAGACGCGAAGCGGGACAATGTTGTAACGATCTTTGCCGCTACGGATGGAGGCGTAAAGCAGAATTCGATCGACGTAATCCATGAGATGGCGGCTCTGGCCCATGACCATGGAGCCGTAGTCGGCGAGGCTGGACTTATCGTGCACGACGCCATCGCGGATATTTTCAGCCGCGGAGAAGATCGCGGTCAAAGGAGTCCGCAATTCGTGGGAGACGGAGGCGACGAAATCCATTTGCAGTTTGTTGAGCTTCTGGGCGCGAATGCCAGCCATAGTGAGAAGAGCAATATTCAAGGCCAAGAGGGCCATCAGGAGAGTACTCACCGCGAGGTTCCTCTGGCGCACTCGATTGATGCCCTCCTGCAGCGACTCGCCACGATGCTGGACTGCAAGCACCCAGGGAGTGGGATGAGACTTGTATTCAATGACAGGAAACCATGCCGGGCCGTAGAAGGTGTGCCAATCCATCGAGTGCAAGGAGCGAGGCTTGCTTTCCTGGTAGTGGTCGTGCACTGCATCGTCCGGGGGAGCGAAGATGTTGAGACTTGCCTCGGATTTGGCGATGTCTCCGGCTACGAATTCCGAGTCGGAGGAGTAAATCAGCCAGGGCGTTACCCCGGCGGCGACGACAGCGACCTTGTAGTCGAGACCTTCCAGACCACCGAAGTATCGCGTGGCGAGTTGCGGCAGGATTCTTTTCTGGAGAGTATTCAGATCAAGGACGATAACCATCCAGTCAACAGGGCTCTGGCTGTTGAGCGATCGGCCGTCGCGCTGGAATATGGGATGTACGATGGCAGGAACATTTTCGTCGAATTGCCATCCCGTGTTGGTGGTGGCTATGCCCGGATTCGGAAGGACCGGGCCATAGAGCAGAGAACCATGGCCTTGATAATGCGGCAACTGCCAGACGCGTAAAGAAGTGGAGAGGCTTGTGGAATGCGCGCGCAGGCGAGAAAGGAGGGTTTGAAGATTCTGGGGAACATCCACGGACTCGATCTTTTTGGCGTCTGCGTTTAGAAGGAATAACTGCGGCTTGCTATCGAGGTTCGTATCCCAGATGTAGACGTTCTGGACCAGATCGGGATTGCGGTAGACGGTGGGAAAGGTCTCATGAGGCGCCGCGTTGTTCCATTCGACGTAGCGTTCGAGATAATCGTTCCAGGTATCGCGCGCGCCCGAGTCTGGGCCGACTTGCATGGCGGTGCAAATGGCGGAGAATTCGCCATACAGATCGCCATGCCATTTCATCATGAGCGATTCCAGTTCGGCTCCGATGCGCAATTCCGCCGCCGCAGTGGCCTCGTTGGTCCAGTGATACTGCAGGAAGGCGAGGACGGCCAGCAAGACGACCAGGCCGGAGAGGATAAGAGGCCAAAAAGTGAGGAAAGCATTGAGGGGGCGTGGGAGCGAGAGCCGTGGGTTGTAGGGAAGCTTGTTCAACTTAGGTAAAAACCTCGCTCTCAGAGTTCAAGCCGAGGACGTTGCACAGACGTTGAAAGGAGCGATGCCTATCAGCATCCATCTAGCCTGCGCATGTTCTACGGATCGGGGGAGCTGTCTGGCGGCCGGACAATAGTAACTTTTTCGGCAACTGGTCGTATTTTCATATGCCGCATTGGGGCTGTCAAGAACCGGAGAAGCATGCTCAAAGGCAATGAATACGAAGGAGGGCAAGGGCGAAGAGGGCCTCCGTGGTGATCCTTTTTGGTTTTTGTGGCTTCTCCCTTTCACGGTTTCGAGGGTGGCGACTTGGGAGTCGTCTCTTTGAGCCAATCTTCCACACTCTTCTGATCTGGAGCCGGTTTTATCTCTCTTACTGCTAACGGATTGTATTTTTTCTTCTGTTCATCGTTCAGGACTGAGCGAATTCGCTCGACTGTCTGGTCCTGGAGGGCGCGAAAGCGGTCGATGCGCTCACTTCCAGAAATATATGGGTCCTGCCGGAGGCGCAGGGTTTCGAGCTGGCGCTGTTCGAGGATCTTCTTCACAGCCACCTGCTGAGGTTCACTGAGTTCAAGAGCGGTGGCGAGTGTTTTGACACGATCATCAAGGGTAGGACGTCGGCGAGGCGGATGAGCAGGATGTGCCGGAGCGGCGGGGTTAGGCGAGGCAGGAGTTGCCTGCGAGGGTTGGGCCGGAGGCGGGGGGGCGGGCTCATTCGCTTGAGCGGCCAACGAGGGTACCCAGAGAAGGCTAGACATCAGCGCGATGAGGCAGTAGGCCGCACCGTTAGAACGCCCCCGTCTGTTCACATGGGTGACCTTGTTGTTGGCGCAATTCGGCAGCACGAGAACCCTCCACGAGAGCATTGATTGCGACCTCATCGGCTAAGGTCTGCAATCACGATAATCGATCGTGGGGGAATTGGCGAATCTTACTGGACTACCAGGCCGGCGGCGCGAAACGGTCCGATGACGACGTCGACGCGATGACCCGGCTTTACGAATCCGCCTTTGTTTGAGAAGGCCATCCAGTACATTTTGCCAGATTCCGGGGCGCTGCTTTGGCGCAGCTTGCCAACCTTTTCGAGGGAGGGGACGACAAGTTTGACTCCGGCTTTGGAGTCGATAAGGGATGGCTCGGCCTGTTTGTCGTTCAGTGCTTTTGCCTTTTCGGCGTCGAGTACGCGATAGCTGAAGCGAATGATTTCGCCGGACTCGGCGGATCTTAGCGTCAGGGAATCAACACCCCAGGTGACAGCGTAATACTGATGAGCGTGTGCTGCGACACGATTCTGACGATAACGCTGGGGAAGCACGGGAGGGCCGGCATATTTCGCGGGGGGAGCAGAAGGTTGAGATTGAGCTGAGGCAGAAGGAGGAGAGGGTTGCTGGCCGGCGGTTGAGGACGGAGTTGTATTCTGCGCAGACAAAAGGGTACAAAGCGCGACGAAGACGGTGAGCATTTTGGCAAGAATCAGATTTCTCATAAGATACAGGCCCTAAATACTAGCGGGACCGGACATCCAGCGAGTTTTCTGGATGTCCGATCCCAAAGTTTGTTTAGTTCGCGTTGAAGTTGGATCCGTTCAGTGGGTTTGTTGCAGCCCCGCTGTTGGGCAAGGTCGCATGGGCAGTCGAACCTACGGCAGCCGGAGCAGCCGGCGGCACATAGTGCACATTGATCGTGCATGTGCCGCCTCCCGCGGCCACTACCACACCCGAGGTGCAAGTGCCCCCGGTGATGGAGAAGGTCCCTGTTCCAGCGGTCTGAGCGATGGCTGGCGCGCCGGTTAGAGTCAGCGGGCCAGCATTAGCGCCAGTGGCAGTGTTGGTCACCGTGATCGTGCCGTCCTTCGGGTTGCGGTTGGCTGGGGTCGTTGTCAATCCCGGATTGGAGAAGGTGACAGTAGCCCCTACGACCCTGAACGAATTGTTCAGAGTGACAGTTCCGCCGGGCGTCGTGATGCTGACGTTTCTCGGTCCGAGAGCGGCGCCACTAGTAATGGTGAAGGTGGCGGTTACAGTCGAATCGTTCACGACAGCGATGCCGCTAACGCTGACGTTGGCACCTGAAACGGCCACGGCAGAGGTGCCAGTGAGGTATGTGCCCGAGAGAGTCACATTTACCACACTGCCACGCGAGCCGGAGTTCGGGGTGACCGCGGCCAGGATGGGAGCATTCACGTTGGACGCGAACTCCACAGCACCGGCGTCGACAGCTCCGTTGGACTTGCGCAGATTACCAAAGAAGTCGTCCGTGGGAGCCTGGTTGAAGCTGGTGGAGAAGCTCGAGGTGATGTAGTTGATGGCCGGCGAGCCCGCTGCCAACGAATAATCGCTGAGCGGTACTTCGGTCGCCGGATTGGTCTCGGAGGTTGGGGCGATCAGCGACAACGGACCCCAGCTGATGTTGACCCAGTTGTTGCCTTCGTCGACCGTCGCACCTGCGGTCAGGTTGAAGATCGGCGTGGGCACGTTGCCCTCGAACGTCCCCGGAGGTACCTGGTACCAGGTCGTGGCACCCGCCTCTGGTGGGACCTTCGAGCCATTGCAGTACTGCTTGACCACTCCGGGGCTGAAGGAAGCCGTGTTCGCCCTGAATCCTGTGGCGGCTCCCGGATAGCCGGTGATGCTGGTCAGCACCGACGATTGCGGGGAGAAGGTGAAGCCGGAGTTGTGGTTGTTCGGGCCAGTATCGCCGCGCAGGCCGAGGTCCCAGTAAGTGGTTCCGGCCGGCGGAGCGACGCAAGCTCCGGTAGCGGACTGATTCAGCGCCGGGACCAGGGCGACGACGGACTGCTGAGATCCTGATCCGGTGGCTGGCTCGGTCACAACGATGTTGAAGGCACGGTTTTGCCAGAACACATCGTTGTAGAGAATCGGGTAGGAGACTGTCCGGCAGGCGCCGTTGACGCGGCCGCCGGTTCCAGTTCCGCCGACACCGTGACCGACGGGGCACGTGATATTGGCGGGCAGTGATGCGAGCAACTCTGCCGAGTGCCGGCCACTGGAGATTCCGGCCGGCTGTGGATCTGAGAGTGGCACACAGCGTTGCGAGGCACCGCTCGGATCTCTCGGGCAGGGAGTCGGGGAGCTGGCTTCAGGTGCGAAGAAAGCTCCGAACAGAGTGCCTGAGGACGCGGTGGAGTCGTTGGAGATGATCGTGTTGTTGATCAGGTTAACGCCGATCGAATCCTGCAAGGAGACGCCGCCGCCATCCCAACCGGCAACGTTGTCAGCGATGATGTTGTTGGTGACGGTAACGGAGTACCACCGCTCGGGATTACCGGGGAAGGTGCCGACTTCCGTGCCGTTGACACCCTGGAAGCGAATACCACCACCGCTGCCCGCTTCTGCGGCATTACCCATAATCAGGTTGGCGTTGATGAGCAGGTTGCGACCGACGCCATCGCCGGGAGCAGTGCTGAATGCAAGCGAGCAATCCGCATCGGGTTCGCTGCCAGCGGGGCAGGCCGGATCCGTATCCGGCGAGTTTCCGATGAGCAGGCCGCCACCGTTGCTCGGCGTGGTCGGGTTGGTTGCCTGGTTGAACAGGATGGTGTTGTGCTGGATCTGGCCATCCCAGCTAAAGCCCATGTGAGAAACGCCCGCACCATCACCGGTGCTCAGGTTGCCGCAGACCCAGTTGTAGTTGAACTGGTAGTTGTCAGCACCGGAACAGATGGCGACGCCGCCTGCGCCAGAGGGACTCGAGGAGAACAATTCATCTCCCTCGGACGAATTGGAGGTGACCGCATTGTGGTGCACATTCACATTCAGGTTGTGGCAGTACGGCAACTGAAGACCTGTGATGTTGCTGGACTGGCAGGAACCCGGAGCGATGAGAGTGGCATCTCCCTGAATTTGCTGGGGAGGAAATTCACCTTGGCCTAGTGTGATACCACCAGCCAGGGTTCCCTGGTTGTTGTTGATGCGGTTGTTGGCGATTTCAAGATTGTGTCCCCACGCGTGGACAAAGATGCCGCCACCACCCTGGGAACTGTTCGCGATCGACAAACCGTCAATGCGCGACGGGTTGCATTGGAAGTTGCTGGGGAACGGATTGCGATTATTGGTGTTAGCGCCTCCACTTCCGCAATCCTGCGGTCTGTTGCGGAGGAGTTCTGTGCCATCGGGGAAGCCTCCCTCTAGCGTGTCCTGGAAGGGATCCTGTCCGTGGAAGTTCACTCCTTTCGCTAGTACCGTTATGCCCGCTCCTTCATACGCTCCCATCAGCGACGGTTCTTGCAACTGTTCCGCCAGGTTGCCGTTCAGCGTGGCATCCCAACCGACAGTAGCTTCCGACGGTATGCGATCCACCTGTGGATTGTTTGGACCCGCATTGAAGCCGACATGGCCAGCCCAAGTGCCCGTGCAGGAACTCTGCCAGGAGCTTGGCGAACCATCCTCGCCCAATCCGAACAGGCATACCACGCGCTTGCGCCACTCACTCAGGAGGCCCGAGGGATGTGAATTCGCATCGATAATGCTGGAGGCAGCTCCAACGCCCTGCAACCGCACAGGTTTCCACATGATTAGCAGTTCGTGATAGACGCCGGGCGGCACGATGATCAGGTCGCCTGGCATGGCTGTGTCGATCGCTGCTTGGATCGATGCCCCGGAAGCGAGGCGGGTTGGAGCCTTGCCGCCGATGGTTACGGTGACGGCGTCCACGGATTTCTTACCGTTGCCCGCGGTGATCACCAACTCGCCGCAGCGAGCACCGTTCGCAGCTCCGGTTGGACCACCATACTGTTGCTGCTGCTGGAGCAAGCACAACGGTACCAGGTGAGCGTTGTCGTTCGGCAGGGTGACGGTGATCGTGGTATCAGTCCAACCAGTAACATTGGCCGTGATTCCACCAATCGTGACGCTGCCCGTGCCTTGCGTGGCGCCGAAGCCGTAGTGGCGGGTGATCGTCTTGTTGTTCCAGGGGGCTGTTGTAGCCTGCGGACCTGAATATGCGTAGCTGCTCACATTCTGATCGCCCAAGGCATGAATCGTGATGGTGTGCGACGGTCCTGGGGCAGCGACCCAAGGTCCAACGCCATCGCCGTCAACTTCACTGACTGCCGGAGTGGCATCGGGGTAATTGCAATCGGGATGGTTATAGGCCGGTGCGAATGCGGAGGTCGGGATGACCGGCGTGTCCATGTAAGACGTCTGACCGGGCATGAACGACCATTCGTAGCAGAACTGGCTGTAGGCGTTCTGATAGAACTGATCGGCAGCCGCGTTGCTGCCGCGGTCATTCATACACATGACCATCATCTGTGGAATGTAGCCGCTAGGATCCGGCGGGTTCACGGAGAAGGTCGAGAACGTCAAACCGTTGTAAATTCCGTGGTTGTCGGAGTAGACACGGGCGATCTCGTTTCCGGACCAATCCCTGATTCCCACCGGCAGGTTGGCCGGGGAGAACTTTTCTCCGAATGCCGGAGAGAAGGGATCGAACTCAGACGTGAAGTCGTCGGTGATGATGCCCGTGAAGTGTCCTGCGATGTGGGTGGAGCTGAAGACGTAGAACTTCGCCAGCACCGACATCTGATCTTGAAGGACGACCTCCTTGCGATCGCAGAGAGGACGAGAGGCTCCGGCGAAGGGAGCATTCTGGCCAGCCTGCGGGTAGAGACTGTTGAAGTCGGGAACGATGCGAGTCGCTCCGACGCACGGCCAGAAGGTCTCGACGCTGCCGGTATCGCCCTCATGGCGTGGCTGCACGCCGAGGTCGGTAGTCGGGTTCAGAGGGTTAGTAGCGTTGTAGGAGGCAGCCACTGTTGCCTGGTCCGGCATGATGAAGATGTTGCCGAAGCCGGCAAACTGGGTCGTTACCGGCGCGTCATAGGTGTCTCCCAAGAGGATGTTCTTGTCTTCTTCTTTTACCAACTCGTAGCCCGGGGGAACGATCATTTCTACGACGTAGGTACCGGTCGGGAGCACAGGTTCGCCGTCGGCGCCAGTGGTGCAGACGGTGCAGTTCGTACCGGTAGCAACGCCCGTTTGGGGATTGCGGCCGTTAACGCTCGGGAACTTGTACATGCCGTCGTAGGGGGCCGGCTGTAGCTGGTTCCACATGTGCATACCGTCATAGCACTTGAACTGAGAGCTGTTCGGCAGCGGAGTTACGGGATTGCCGCCGTGCTGCGCGTTGTACCAATCCAGATAGTTTGGCTGGTTGGTAAGGGTGTAGAGGAACAGATCGGTCGGATCCTGCCCCGGGCAGTTCATGTTCGGCACGCCGTCGGAGCGGAAGCCCTGTGCCCAATCGTCCCAACTGCTGGTCTCGGTGGTATCCACTTTGGTCAGAGTTGGGGTGACTCCGTCTGCCGCGAAGCCTTTCTTGTAGAGGTTCATGGTGACGTGTGGCACCTGAGGCTCCCAAGTGAGCTGGAGCAGCAGCGCAGGATCGTCGAAGGGACGGGTCGAGGCGTAAATGACGTGGCCACGAATGCCGCCATTCTCGCCGGGGTTGAAGGGGGCCTTGCCGAACTCGATCAACTGGTTCTGTCCCATGAAGCTCTGCCAGCCATAGCTGTTGACGTACGGGGGATCGATGCGACCAGTCGAGAGGTTGGTGGTGGCACCGCTGGTGCCGCCGTGCATCGGTCCGCCTGCGATCGAGAAACCAGTGCAGTCCGCGTTGTCGCAATAGACCGAACCGGGGAAGCGGAGGTTCGTGGGGAAAGAGAAATCCTCCTTGGTGCGGGCCAGGTTAGCCATGAGCGCGGAAGTGCCGCAGTCGGGGAAGCCATTTCCGCACGAAGTAGTACCGTCGGCCGGGCCGCCGGCATCGTTGATGACGTGGATACCGGTGTTCTTGTAGCGATTGGAATCGGTTTCCACAACGTACCAGCTGAAGATGGGGAAAACTTCGTTGAAGCCAGCGAAGCCTTCAAGGTCGGTGCTGTTGAGGTTCGAGATGCTACCGTCGCGGTACCGGACGTTGGTCGGCACCAGCGAGAGGCCGAGTTCGTTGTCTTGCGAGACACCGTCCCCGTTAGCGTCGAAGAAGGTGCGGGTGGAGAGGTTGTTCTTCCAGGCGTGAACTGCGATCTCGCCCATGTCGCAGGTTGTGCTGCTGGAGCCTGGTCCGTGGCAAAGGGAGGCGTTGGTGCCGCTACCCACACGCACAGGGGTTGAGATTCCGTCGACGATCTGATCATTCCACTGATCGAAGATGGTTAAGCGCCAATCGCCAGCGGGAACATTAGTCAAGGTGAAGTTGCCATTCTCATCGCACTTCCCGAACGAGAAGTCGGCTCCATCAGCAGTGCCCAAGCTGGCAAAGCACTGGGTGTAGCCAAAGGTATCGCGTGAACCGCTGCCGTACAGTCTTTCATCCGACGGACGGCTGAGACGTGACCCGGTGACTTGACCTTTGACCATCTCACTACAAGTCAAACCGCCACCGCCGCTCGATGTGGGATCACAGAGGCCGGTACCGGAGCCGTTGGTGGCGTGCTGATTAACAAATGCAGGATTGGCGAAGCCGATCGAGACGTGGAAACCGGCCGGTCCAAATTCCTGGAAGTAAGCCGGTTCACCCGCCTTGAGGAAAGCTTCGTGATCCTTGCCGCCGTCGAGAGTGTTGGTCTGGAGCCACTCTTCGCCGCGTGCAATGCGATCGGCAGCGGGAGTTGCAATGATGCCGTAACGTCCGGGAGGCATGTTGGCAACGACTGCCTGACCAGCCAAGGGCGACAAAGTGACACCATCCGCCTCGTAGGTCGGGCAAACGGGGATGACGCCCGTGATGCCGTTCGGACTGGTGACGCCGTCGAATCCGGTTCTCGGATTGGCGGTAATGGGACATGCATCGACCCGAGTTACGGGATCGATGGTTCCGGCAAGTGCGTTGGAAAGAGGCTGCCCGAACTCATCGTAGGTGAGCTGTCCGGCAGGATCGCCCGACATGCCGACGAGATCCACGATGGTTATGTTGAAGCCTCCCAGACCGGGTTCGTTGGGCGCCAGGATGTCAACGCCGCCGCTGGCGTCGTGTTCACCGTTCAACGGATGATCATCTTCGAACACAAACGCGGAGACTTTGGCGGCTTGCTGCAGTTGTGGCTCGACAATAACCTGGACGTCGCTGGCGGTCAGGGCTTCAGCATTCCTCCAGGCATTATTCACGAACACGAGCTGGGCGCCGCCCATGGCATGACCGGGATCCATAGCGTCGCCGGGAAGGACCGAGATGTAGTAGTGCCTGGTGGGATCGAGCGCGACGTTCGCGGGATCCAATTGAATTTTCTGAGTGGCGGAACGGCAAACGCCGTTGCCGAGGTCGCAAGCCGCAGAGACGTGCTCGCCGGTGCTGGGATCGAGAACGGTCTGGCCCAACTCGCAGGAGATTTGTCCGACGCAGCCCTGAGCCACGATGGGCATATAGCTGGTGTGGAAGTTCGTCCCGAATATGGCGGGCGCACCCTGGCTGGTGACAGTCGGGCATCCGGCCGGTAGGGGGTTCTTCTGGCAACTTGGATCAACATAGAAGGTACGATCTTCTTCGATGATCCAGCGGTAATCCTGAGGAGCAAGGTCAGCTTTGGTTTGGCCGTCGACCAGCCTGATATGGAGATTGCTGGGGTCGGGGAAATCAATCATCGCGGTCTGCGCATTACCTTTGACTCCCTGCGCATTTATCGGCGTAAAAGTCAGGCTGTGGAGACCTGAGACGGTGACCGCGCTGGCAGTGAATCCACCATTCTGATCCATCACGACAGATCCACCGGTCAATGTGGTAGCCGAGGAGAGATCGACGGTTAGAGGATAGCCAGCAGCGTCTTTGCAGTATTGAAGGACTCCAGGGGGCTTGATGCTCAGAGTTGTTGCCACGTTCGACTTGAACGCGGGGGAGGGGAAGGTGCAAGAGATGTCGCCGGCGGTTTCCAGAGTAGCTGTGCCGAGAGTTACGAGAGCACAACTCGGTCCTGAGGTTGCGCCGTTGCCGCAATACGTAAATGTGGTGGCGACAGTGCCGGTGTAGACAAAGGTGCCGTCCAGATTAAGGGTGAGTCCGGCTGGTGCTGTGCCCACGATCTTGACACCCATCACGTTCACGTCGTTGGCGATCACCCCTTTCGCAGGATCGGAGACCGTGAGGGTCTTACCTGAAACCACCGAGTTATAAGTGTCGGGGTTGGCTACCGCAGCGGAGAAGGCAGGTGCAGTTGGAAGGGCACCGTTGTTGATGCCGAGGTAAGCGATCATGCCGGCATCGCGGGCGACTGCGTTAGCAGACAGGCCCAAGGCGCGATCGAAGATGGGGAGAGCCTGAGGGGCGGCGGTTGTGCTGGCTCCAACGGGAACGTTCAGCATCACGTCGTAGGTCTTGCCCGGCGCCATGAAGACTTCGCTCTGGACGCGTCGTACGCCCGGCAGGACGTTGCCGTCCTCTGCAATCAGCGAGAAGCCGGAAGCGGCCGGTGAGCCGGTCTGTGCTCCTACGATGGATGGGATGTGCATGCGCAGGCCAGCATTCACCATGCGGACCAAGGCAGTCTTGCCGGCCGGCGCGATCACGGTGATCGGGCTGGAGGGGAATAATGAAGCAGAAGGGTTGGTCTTGTCGAACGCAACACCGTTGATCAGGTAATAACGCGGCGAATAGTTCACCACCGGCGGATAGCAGGTGTTGTAGTCTGCCGAACTCGGGTTGCCGCAATGATCGGGCTGGCCGGACCAAACCTTGGTCTCGCTGAATCCCGCCGTATTGACAGCAGTGCTGACTGCATTGTTTTGAACTGGATCGATTTCACTGAAGAGCAACCGAACGTCGGCGTTGAAGGTTACGCCAGGATATGCCGTAACGGGAGTAACTCCCGTGGACGAGGCCGGCCCAGTCACTACGACCATGCCGTACAAACCCATCGGTCCCTGAATCGAAGGATGGGTGCCAGACTCCAGGAGATAGGTGCCTGGGTTGGGAGCCGTCCAAGTCAGGCTGGTCGTGGCGCCGACTGCAACTTCGGTGGCAAATGATTGAACGCGGTTTCCCTGAGGCGGAGGAGTGTTCGCCCCGTCGGCCGGGTCGCTGCTGGAGGCCGGCCAGGTGAGCGTCTGCACAGGGTGTGCCGGGCTCGGTGTGGATGTGGCACCGGTGCCGAGACCGCCACCCACTTGGCCTACGATCGTCAGTGAGGTGGGAATGCTGGCGCCGCCGAAGGTGAGACTGTTAGTCAGGTTGATCGTCAAATTCTGACCCGTGGTAACCGTGATCACCACCGGGGACCAACCCGCGGCTGAAGGATTCAGCTTCGCGCAGCCCGCACCACCCGCGGTGGTGCCGCAGGTATAGCCCCACATGGGCACCGCTGAGCCGTCAGGCAAGGTGATCGAGGTGGGGCCTGCGGTTAAGTTCACCTGCTGCTGTGCAACAGCCCAACTGGCTCCAAGGAGGAGGATACATACCGCCAGTAACACTGTCTTTACAGTCTTGTCAGAATGGGTGAATCGCATGTCTATCTCCTCAGTATCCTCAGTAAGTTAGTTGGACTCGTTAATTACGAACTCCCGGGAATCCACTAACATCATCATGAGCATTCCGCCCGGGAAGATATTGTTGGTGGTGATCTCGCGCTCGTTATGCGAGTGCCACATGAAGGCGAAGCCGGCTTCGTCCGTAGGAGAATTCCCGACAGTGCCGGACGGTGGAGTGGTACCGGTCGAGCCGACTGCGCGTACAGTCGCGTCTGGTCCTAAATAGGGACTGCCGCCGAACCAAGGCCCGTTGGCAAAGATGTTGGGATCCGGCAATGTTGCGGGGCCCCCACCTGCAACATCACCAATCGGTGTGGCTTGCAGGGGTTTGTTGTGGTCCTGGCACCACTCGAAGTAGTTAATTGCCTGGTAAGAATTGCCAAGCGTGTTGTAACCGTTGGCGTCCGGTGTGCAGGGAAGAGTTGCAGCAGATGACGCATTGTGACCGTAGGGATCCCAGTTCAGTCCTTTGCCAGTCCAATAGTAAATTCCATCGATTGCCAGACCTGGAGTCGTGGTGGTGGTGAAGAGCAACGGTCCAGCGAGGCTGTTTGGATCGGTTTGGCTGAGGATGAGATTTCCGTCACGCGCCAGAACGCGCACGTGATTGCCGTGCTCGTGGAAGGGATGCTGCCAGCGTCCCTGGCCGATGATCCGCAGCAACACCAGTTCGCCGGGATGCATGTGAGGATTTCCGTTGTAGGGCTGATGCGGGTATTGAGGGGCATAGTTGGGGTCCATGTCATCTGGCATGGAGCGGCCGTTGATCATGAAGTAGGCGGGAATGTAAGGCTCGGTGGCAACCGTCATGCAGCCGGTGCAGGTCTTAGCGGATTGTGCTTCGGCCTCGCGGTGAATCCGCGGGTCCATCTCGGAGAACTGGAAGATGTATTCGCGGTCATAGCAGGCGGCGGCATGGTTATAAGCGGCGGCGGCCAACCGAAAATCATGCTCGGTTACGCCGGGATGGGCTAAGGAAGATGCCCCTTGGGCGCTCACATTGCTGGCATGAATTCCAGTGGTGCAAGCACTGGGAATGGTTGAGGGCAGAACAATAATGGCTCCGTACAGACCCATTTCCATCTGCAGGTCGCCTTGTGTGCCGCTGTAATAAGCGCGCGTGCCCGGCGTTGTCGCAGTGAAGGTGTAGGTCACTGTGCCGCCGGGTGTCGCTTCCTGCGTCAACAGGCCGCGCTGAGTGCCTGCGCCCGTGGATGAAGTCACGGTGAAGCCGGGGAATAAGATAGAAGTGCTGCCCGCAGCGCTGGGAAGATTATTCGTCAGATTGACGGTGACGGTCTGTCCTTGAGTCACGATCAAGGTAGGACCGGGCACCTGCATGCTGCCGCAGAAAGCCCCGGAGACCGCCGAAGGGGCGAAGCCAGCGGGAGCACCGGTGCAGCCGTAGCCCCAGGAATAGACCGATGAGCCGTCGGGCTGGGTGAGGTATTCGCTCCGCGCTTGCAGGTTGAAGGTCGGCCCCGTGATCCCAGGAGCGGCAGCGAAAGCCGCGGGCGCAAGCAAAAGCGCTGTGAGCGCTATCGCGAGAAACAATTGCATGCTTGAGATTTCTTTTTTCATGTTCATCACTCTCATTGGCTGCGCTCCTAATTCACACATTGATTGCCGAAGGTGTTGCCGCCGGTGACGCTGCCGCAAATGTGCACTTCGGTCATGAGGCCGCCGAAATTCTCAGCGTCATTGGCAAGGTGGTCGAGGTTTGGGGTGTAAAGATAGAAAACGCTATTGGCCGGATACTTGGTCGCATCAGAGGCATCCAGGATCACGTCGAGAGACTCACCGCCGGCCAGGGTGATCGAATTGGTTTTGTAAAAAAGGTTGTTACCGGCCTGATCGCGCAGCAGCTTGGCATTGAGTCCGACGACTGTCATGGGAATGCCTAGAGACGCCAGCGTCTGGTACTCGGTTACGTCGAGGTCCGCAATGCGCAACAAGGCTTTTCCGCCGACGGGAATGTTGATGATCGACGGCAAGGGCTGCGAGAAGTGCATGAGGCCGTCGGTGGTTTGTGTCGCCAAGGGTCCTGGCGTGACTGTGTCGGGGTAGCTGCGGCCGTTGAGCAGGAAGTATTTGTCCTTCATATCGGTGAAACCTTCGGGATTGAAGGTCATGCCGACGAAGTGGAAGTTGGGATCGAATCCATGAATTTGTAAGGGATACTCGACGTCGTAGGCAGTCGAGCCGTCACCATCGTTGTAGGTGTACTTTTGCGGGTTGTTCAGCTTGTCCAGTCCTCGAGTAGCGCTATTCGTGGCGGGCACTGGGTTGCTGCAAAGGATGTCGGAGCTGTCGCATTTGGTCCGTGCGTCGCTTTGTTGCGCAACCAGGGCGTCACGGAGAGAGCCGCCGGACGGAACACGATTCTGGCGGGGACGAACATAGATCTGTCCCACCATGCCCATCTGCAAGTGCTCGGGAGGCGTGATGTGGCAATGCCAGAAGTAAGTACCGGCTTCAGGCGCGAGATAGTAATACGTGAAGCTGCCGCCGATGTTGATGGCTACGGAAGCATCAGGAACGCCGTCATAAAACGCGGAAGCATTGGGATAACCGTGGAAGTGAACGGTGTGCTGCTCGAATAAGTCGGGGCGCATGACCTGGCCGACGTTGGTGAGAGTGAGGAAGAACTCGTCATCTTCGTCAATGGCCATGAGGGGCGCGGGCATATTGCCGTTCATGACACCGACATCCATGATCTGGCGGGTATCGACGTGGCCGTCCAGGCAAGGAGCGGTACAAGCTCCAGCGGCGATTGCGTCCGCATCAGGAGCGAGTCCGACAGCTCCGTTGAAGGAGAGCGCACTGGTCGAGAGTGGAAATCCCGGCCACGAGCCGGCGACGATCCCGTTCGAAGTGGCTGGATCGCCGGGCACGAGTGTGCTGGACACATCGTTAAAGACGATTGGGAACTGCGTGCCCGGTTTGCCCTCGGCCATATCCTTCAATCCAGACAGAGGCCCGAACGCAAAGAGATAGGTCTGGCTGCCATCGCCCATGGTTGCGAACCCGTCGCCGCCCGAGATCTGCTGGCATTTGATCGCGCCGTTCACGTTTCCAGTGGGCTCGAGGTATCCCTTCGTGCCTGGAGTGAAAGTCGTCGCGCCGAGGTAGTCGGGCTCAGAGTTGTTATTGGCAGCGTTCGGGTGCGTGATGGTGCTGGTCGGACACTGAATCTGAAACGACTGGCCGCTGGCAGCGACCGTCATGACGACGACCAGAACAAGGGAGAAACACAGCAGTGACATCTTCCTCATGACCGTTGTAGCCTCCTGGCTTCCTTGCGGGCACCCACGGCGCCCGGAATGGCAAGTGCCGCTCTCGTTCCTACCTGCCGCAAGCCGGTCAGCCGCGGACACAGAGATGCAGCGGTAGCTCGACGCACCCGGCTAAGCCTGTGCATCCAGCTCTACTTACCGTTCAAAATGCTTTGTTATTGATCCCCACTACTTATTTAGTCAGCGGCCGGCATAAGTATTCGGGGGAGCTGCCGCATGCCACTGCAAATGCTCGCGACTCGCCATCTCTGTCGCGAAGTGAGGCGAGCTTATGCGGAATGGAGGTAACTGATTTTGTTCAGCAGCAAATATCGAGCTGCCACAGGGGTGATTTTGCTGATGTTTTGCGTGTTTAACGATGCCATTTGGGTCGCATTAAAATGTCAAAATTGTAAAGTAACTAAGTTGCGTTATGCATGGACATATTCGCTTGTAATTGTGTCAGTATTTGATGGTTTAGTTTGGTGATAAGTACAAAAGTAATACATGGGAATAACAAGTTCGTGAATTGATTACAAAATGGCGAATAAGCGTGGGTAGATTGGTATCCGCGCCGAACTCCCTCTTGCGGCAGGAGGCAATTCGACTGGCGCTGCGGAAGGTATGTCGACATTGGGAGGGACGCAGGTCTTTGGTCTGCGGTAGTGACTCGATGGCGAGCGGTGCGGAGGATACGAATGGCGACTTCCCGGGTACAAATGTGGCCGAGTGCGAAGCAGGCGAGGAACGGAATTCGCAGAGGACATCCGGAGCTAGAGGTCGAGTGTCCGCAATGTCATTCGGGGGTGGGGCGGACATGCTTTATGGCACCTGGGTACTGGGGGATCACACATAGGGCGCGCAAGGGGCGATATCATGAGCTTTCCTTGGCAAAGGCTGACACTTTGCCGTCGTGAGGGGAGTCGGTTCTCGATTCGGCACGGGAAAGCTACTGCATGCAGGGCTGTTAAATCACCTCAAATTTAAAGTCTCCGTTCAGTTTTCCCTTCATTTAGCTCTCATCATTATTCTCCAAGCACTTCTCTAAGACTGGTCAGGGCTGGATTAGCTTCGTGTGTCTTGTCGATCGACGGCACGTTAGAATGTTCGCGGTGCCACGACACATATGAAGCTGATTCGATTTGGTGAACGAGGAAGGGAAAGGCCGGGAGTATTGATCGACGGTACACGCCGGGATTTGTCAGCCGAGTTTCGCGATTGGGATGACGCATTCTTTGCCGGTGGTGGGATCGACTCGCTTCGGGGCTTCATGCGCGAGCGTTCCGCGGAGTCGTTTCCGGAAGTGCCGGAGTCAAGTCGGTGGGCCGCGCCAGTGGCTCGTCCACGAAAGATTGTTTGCATTGGCCTAAACTTCCATGATCACGCCCGCGAATCGGGGATGGAGATCCCAAAGGAGCCGATCCTATTTCTCAAAGCCACGAACACTGTGGTTGGACCGAACGATGATCTCCTGATCCCGCGCCGGAGCCAAAAGACGGATTGGGAGGTTGAGCTGGGGGTCATCGTAGCAAAAGAAGCGAGGTATCTATCGTCGCGCGATAAGGCTACCAGTTATATCGCCGGATACTGTATTTCTCACGATGTTTCCGAGCGGGAGTTTCAACTGGAGCGCGGCGGGCAATGGAGCAAGGGAAAGAGTTGCGATACGTTCAACCCGCTGGGACCCTGGATGGCAACGCCCGATGAGGTGCCGAATATCATGAGCGCCGGAATGAGATTACAGGTCAACGGCGAACTTCGGCAGAACGGAAGTACGGGGACAATGATCTTTGAGCCTGAGCATTTGATTCACTACATCTCGCAATTTATGACACTGGAGCCTGGAGACTTGATTTCGACGGGAACTCCGCCGGGTGTGGGGCTCGGGATGAAGCCGCCAAGGTATTTGAAAGTGGGTGATGTGGTGGAGTTGGCAATTGACGGCCTCGGTGGGCAGAAACAAGTCTGCGTGCAAGCGTGAGTCGACATTAGGAATGTATTTCGCGGCCGGGAGATTTTTGGGGTCTCCCGGCAAGCGATGATTAGTGCAGACTCGAGCCAGTTTCTGCGAAAGAGGAGCCCCCGACATTATCGGATATCGGTGCCGGTCGCGTAATCCTCGGCGCGGCCTCGGGTTTTGTCGCTGATGTTTTGCACTTTGTCGCCGATGCTGCTACGCAGTTCCTGGCCGCTGGAGGGGGCAAGCAACACGCCGGTTGCGATACCGACTCCGACACCGGCGGCAAAGCACATGAAATTGCGAAGAGTGTTGCCTTCGTTGGGATAGATCACGGCACGCGTATTGTCAGCGAATTGCGACGCGCGGTCGGATACGCGGTCGACCCGGTCGGCGGTCTCGTCCATGATGTAAACGACTGATTTGAGGATTGATCTGACGAACTTATCTAGCTTCATAGCTGATTCATCCTTTCGCGGTTTTTCCTCGAGAGTAAGCCCGGTGGCGGAGGCTGTCATTCCGGGAAACCTTGTAGCCGACAAATTGGGTGCGGGTAGGCGGCGCGAAGCTGGGCAGTGCCGCAGCTATGCGGAGGGTGCCGCGATACAATAAGGGATCGATTGAGTCAGGCAAAGATTCCCTACAGAAGAGGCTCGAATGACGACTACCCACCATCCTCGTCCTCAGGCGGCAGCGGAAGTTCCAGCCGTGCCGCTGACCACCGAAGGCTACAGCGTTTTGCACCAGATGATGAGAATGCGCTGGCCCGCGTGGCGTGCACTGCCTGCTTCTGAGAAATCAGCGATCACACAGGAAGCGTCCGAAGCGCTGGCTGCGATGGAAGGGCACTCGCCGGGACAATCAGCACTTTTTTCGCTGATCGGACATAAGGGCGACCTGATGCTGATTCATTTTCGGGATTCATTCGCTGATCTGAACCAGGCTGAGCTTAAAGTAGCCAATCTTCGCGTCAGCGATTTTCTCGAGCCCACCAGTTCTTATTTGTCGATCATCGAGCTGGGCCTGTATGAATCGACGATGAAGATCTACAAAGAGCTGATCGACCAGGGGATTGAGCCGCATTCGGAGCAGTGGAAGGCGGAGATCGAGTGCAAGCTCAACCGGCACAAAGAGGCGATGAAGCCTCGGCTGTATCCAGATATCCCGCCGAACCGGTATGCCTGTTTTTATCCGATGGACCGGCGGCGGGGCGAGAGTAAGAACTGGTACCAGTTGCCGATCGAAGAGCGGGCCCGGCAGATGAATGAGCACGGGTTGGTCGGGCGACGCTATGCGGGAGAGGTCAGACAGATCATTACGGGCTCCATTGGATACGACGACTGGGAATGGGGCGTCGATCTTTTTGCGGATGATCCACTCGTCTTCAAGAAGCTGATTTACGAAATGCGGTTTGACGAAGTGAGTGCTGTTTACGCGTTGTTCGGGCACTTCTATGTTGGGGTACGCGTACCCGCCGCTTCTTTGGGAAAGCTGCTGAGTGGCGAGCTTCCGGTGGCTTAACCCGGCTGAAAGATTACGGCAGAGAGCGCTGAGAAAGTCCGCTGAGATCGCGGAGAACGGCTGTGCAGTCCCACGCAATTCGGAGAATCAAATGTCTACGTTAGGCCTGATTGAATACAAAGATGCGAGTCCTGAGGTTCGTGCAGTTTATGACGACATCATGGCGACGCGCAAGACGGACTGGATTAACAACTTCTGGAAGGCGATTGCTCACGATCCCGTTACGCTCAAGCGTACCTGGGAAGACATCAAGCAGATCATGGCGCCGGGAGCGCTCGATCCGCTCACGAAGGAATTGATATACGTCGCTGTCAGCGTGACGAACCAGTGCCACTACTGCATCGCATCACATACGGCATCGGCACAGAAGAAGGGCATGACGGATGCGATGTTCAAGGAACTGATGGCGGTGGTCGGGATGGCGAATGAGACGAACAAGATGGTCACGGGATATCAGGTGGAGATCGACGAGAAGTTCAAGAAGTAGCAGGGAAGACGGAGGCCATGCAGAAAAGTCCGGGATTCAACCCGCAACTCACTGCGGTTGAGCTGATGTGTTCCCGCTGGTTACCTTTTTCTGGCGAGCGGCGCGAGCGGCGTCTCCCAAGGACATTTGCGAACTAGTATCCGGTGCTGAATCGCTGAGAGTGACTTCATTCACCGGGCCAGTTACGTCATTCGAGGTGTTTGGCGCGGGGTTGGGGTTCGGGGCCGGATTCGAAGGCGCACTTGACTTGTGCGAGGAAGTCGCAAGCGGCTGATCGAACTTAGCTTCGCTGACCGTCACTCGCGAGGTGTCCACGACTTTGTTGGCATCCAGCGGTTTCAGCGAATTCGACCGCAACTCGTACCTGGCCTGTTCGGGCGCGGCGAGGGTGAGCCGCCCATGTCCCTTCATCAATCCCGTCGCAATTTCAACTCGAATGAAATATTCCTGACCAGGTTTTATGTCGAGTTGCACGCCAGATTGCTTGTCGTTGGAGCGAAAAGTGTGCGGTCCGGGATCGACATTCACAGCGAAGTAGCGTCCATTCTCTATGCGTGCGAGTTGTACCTCGTCGCAGTAAACGGACGGCGCCAAGGCACTTCCGACAAATTGTTTGTACCGATACACGAACACCACCGACGTTTGCTGCTTGGGAGCCGATGGTTCTTGCGCATGGACGCAAAGATGTGCCAGAGCGAAAGCGAAAGGAAGTAGCTTCAGTGCACGCATGTTACCTCTCCGTAAATGTTTCGTAAGAAAGGGCCAACCCCCTTCACAGGTAACATGCGCCGATTGGTGTCTCAAGTTACCGCAGTGACTTGCAGTATGGGTGACGGGACCACTCTACCCAGCCTTTGTTTTCAGTCGGATTGCCAAGGCTACGATTTCGAACGCTGGCGGCGGAACTCGTGCTGCTTCATATCAACACGGCGTCCTCGGAATCGGACGCCCTCAGCCTCCAACCGCAAGCGCTGCTCGATGGCAGAGTCGCCGGTTAACTTGATCTGACCGCCGGCTCCCAGGACGCGCTGCCAGGGCAGTCCGTAACCGCGTTGCAGGACGCGGGCCACGAGGCGCGCGGCACCGGGATAGCCGGCGATCCTCGCGATGCCGCCATAGGTTGAGACCTTCCCGCGTGGAATCGAGCGAATCGCCCGCTCAATCTGGAGCCGCATCTTTGCCGTATGAGGTGAGGTCTTCTTGGGTCTCTTCATTCCTGAATAGTGCAGGCCGACCCGTATACGAGTCGGCCTGCAGAGTTTGCCATTACCGAGATCTCCTGCCACCGAGTCATTCTCGTACCGGCTGGAGATCGAAGAGTCCTGCGGAACTAAGCCGCAGTTCGGAATGCTTCCAGAGCATCGTATTCCGAGTCGTGTACCTCAAAGACAGTCAGGAGTTTGGTGACCTGCAGCAGGTCTCCGACCCTACGAGTCAGATTTGCCAGCTTGATGGTACCGCCAGCGTTGTGGGCCGTCGTGTGCAGCGCGACCAGAGTTCCCAGTCCGCCGGAATCAATGTAGCTGACCTCGCCGAGGTTGAGCACGATTCGCTTGTTTCCATCGGCGACCGCTTTCTTCACCTCGTCGCGCAACAGGGATGATTCTTCACCAAACACGATCCGGCCATTGCCCTGGATCACCAGAATCCCATCCACAGTTCGTTTCGTAAGTTTTAATTGCATCCAAGCCTCCCTCCGCGGTTCACCGGCCTTGCCGAGCCGCATCCGCCAACAATTCCAGCCGCACCAGCGTATCGCGGGTCAGCGCCATGTGCAAGCGCATCGAGATTCGTGAGTTGTGGACCGGACATTTTGACCGTCCGGCCGGCGTCGCCCGACGGCCACATCCCGTATAATCTGGTATTCGCCCTCATGAGTTATACCGTTCTGGCCCGCAAATACCGTCCCCAGAAATTCTCCGAGGTCATCGGGCAGGAGCATGTGACGCGCACGCTCCAGAATGCCATTGAACAGGGGAGAACGGCCCACGGGTACATCTTCAGCGGCCACCGAGGGATCGGAAAGACGACGGTGGCGCGCATTCTGGCGGCGGCTTTGAATTGCCGTTCCCAGGATCATCCAGTTCCGGAGCCCTGCGGCGTGTGCGAGTCGTGCGTGGAAATCCGGGCTGGAAACTCGGTAGATGTGATCGAGATTGACGCTGCCACGAACCGCGGTATCGATGAGATTCGCGAGCTGCGCGAGGCGGCTCGCTATCGCCCAGCGCGAGACCGCTTCAAAATCTACATTCTGGATGAAGCGCATCAGATTACGGATGCCGCCTTCAACGCGCTTCTGAAGACGCTCGAGGAACCGCCCGACCAT
Organism: Binatia bacterium; assembly: GCA_035577905.1. Lineage (GTDB taxonomy): Bacteria > Acidobacteriota > Terriglobia > Terriglobales > Acidobacteriaceae > Sulfotelmatobacter. Next base: position 103,621 of record DATKAP010000143.1, on the reverse strand, counting down.
ATCGTGTTCATGCTGGCGACCACGCAGCCAGAGGACATTCCGCAGACGATTCGCTCCCGCTGCCAGCACTTCAGCTTTCGTGCGGTCAAATTCGACGATATTGTCGTCCAGCTTCGCGATCTGGTCACCCGCGAGAAGATCGAGGCCGACGATGATGCCCTTGCGCTTCTGGCAGAGGCTGGGGACGGCTCGATGCGCGATGCCCTGTCCATTCTCGATCAGGCGATCGCATCATCCACGGGCAAGCTGACGGCGGAATCAGTTCGGAATCTGGTCGGTGCTGCACCGGCTCATGTTCTGGAACAGGTCATGCAGGCCGTCTCGGAATCGAAGAGTGAGGAGATCCTTCGACTGGTCGATCATCTTGTCAGTGAAGGACACAGTCCTACACACTTCGCACGGCAGATGGTGCGTTTTCTGCGCAATGCGACCGTGGCCAGGATCGCCGGGAAGGACTCGCCGCTCCTGCAGATCTCTAATGAAGAACGGGAACGGGTGGCGCGGGTTTCGGAATTGTTTGGCGAGGAAGATCTCACGCGGCATCTGCAGATCATGCTGCGCACCCACGCCGAATTGGGATACAAGCAGGAACAGCGATTCCATCTGGAACTCGGATTTTTAAAGATGGCGCACGCGCAGAAACTGCTACCGCTGGAGCAGTTGCTGAGCGATGTCTCGGTAGCCCCAGCGGCCGGTACACCAAAAACGCAGGCCCGGCCATCGATTGTGGGGAGTCAACTATCGACGGGAGTGCGAGCGGAGCAGCCTGGTGGTCCGAACTATGTCAGCCCGTTTGCTGCCGATTCGGCGCGCAAAGGCACGCCGCGCCAGGAAGATTCCGTTATGCCGGGTCCTGGGCCAGGTCCGCGAATCGTAGGGCAGGGGAGTCAACCGGAGCCGGTCATCATGGGTTCCGCAGCGCCAGCGGCACTGCGAGAGCCGAAGGCGGTTGCAACGGCTGAAGTGACCGGATCGAGGGCATCGGGCGCTTCAGCACCGGCCCCTGAAGTCCCAGACGAGCCTACGGCTATCGAACAGAGTTCTCCGGAAGGAATCGAGAAGGTTCGCGGCGCTGTGCTCCGGGCGCTTGCGGATAGTGGGCAGAACTTCCTGATCTCGTTGCTTTCTGGCGGCGAGTGGAGTGTGCAAGGCAACGAACTGGTCATCAAGATCGCGGAATCGCAGACGGTGCTCGACATGTCTCTCGGCAACGATGCCAAGCGGGTCGCGATCGCGTCTGCAAGCGGAGTACTGGGGCGAGCCGTCAAGCTGAGGGTCGTTGCCGGGGCAACGGTCGCGGTACAACCGAAACGAAATGGAGGTCCAGCGCCTGCCGGAGGGTTGGGTGGGCGCGGACGCGCTGAGCAGGATCCGATCGTTCGCCGCATGCAGGAGAAGTTTGGGGCGGAGATCAGGACCGTCATTGATTACCGTGATAAGCGGTGAGGGCACGAGGCTTCACAGTTTCGAAATCGGTTTCGACCATCCAACTTTCAAATCAGCAAACTTTTGAGACCTTCGGGAATTGAGGTGTTATGGGCGGATTCAACCTGCAAGACCTGATGTCGAAAGCCAAGTCGCAGTACGAGTCTCTGCAGAAAAAGATGCAGGAGACTGTGGTGGAAGCATCGTCAGGTGGGGGAGCGGTTACGGTAAAGATGGACGGGCGCAAACAACTCCTGAGCCTACGCATTGATCCGGAAGCGGGCAGGTCTGGAGACATCGAGATGCTACAGGACCTGGTACTGGCTGCGGTCAACGAGGCCGCGCGCAAAATTGACGCGCAAATGCAGTCTACCGTGGGCGGTATGCTGGGCGGGCTTGGCATTCCCGGTTTGTGGCCATGAAGAAGGATTTCGGGATTGCCTTCATAGTCTTGGCGACGCTGACTGCATTGACAATCATCCCAGCGCAATCGACACAAAAAGAGGCCGTCACGACCATGCACGCCGCAGGGCCATTCGATGTAAAGATCACTCCCCAGGACGACAACGGCGGCGACCCGTTGCTCAACCGCATGATAATCGACAAGCAATATCATGGGGACCTCGCAGCCACGGGCAAAGGTCAGATGCTGACTGCCGGCACAGAAGTGAAAGGCTCGGGAGCGTATGTCGCGATCGAGAAGGTCACCGGAACGCTGAAGGGGCGCAGCGGGAGCTTTGTTCTGCAGCATACGGGAACAATGACGCAGAACACGCCGCAACTCACGATCATTGTGGTGCCTGATTCCGGGATGGGTGAATTGAAAGGGCTTTCGGGGAGGATGATGATTACCATTGCCGCCGAGGGCAAACACTCCTACGAGTTCGAATACACGCTGCCTGATCATTGAGGCGCAGGTCTCACAAGACCGTGACGCAAAAGTCGCGCGCGGCTAAACTATTCTCTCCATGTCAAAATTCGCCGAACCGATGTCACGCCTGATCGATGAGCTGAAAAAGCTTCCTGGGGTTGGTGCGAAGAGCGCACAGAGGCTGGCTTTCCACATTCTTCGAGCGAGTGATGAAGATGCGGAAGCGCTGGCGTCGGCTGTCCGCGCAGTCAAAGCGAACCTGCGGCTCTGTTCTGTATGCAACAACATTACGGACGTCGATCCTTGTGCGTATTGCACGAGCCCCACTCGCAACCAACGACTGGTTTGCGTGGTTGAGGAGCCTACGAATATCGCGGCGATCGAGAAGACAAAGCATTTCAACGGAGTCTTCCATGTGCTGCACGGGGCGATTTCACCCTTGCACGGTGTCGGGCCTGAACAACTCCGGATTTCCAATCTGATCCCGAGGGTAGAAGCGGGGAATGTGGATGAGGTGATTCTGGCGACGAATCCGACGGTCGAGGGTGAAGCGACGGCCGTCTATCTCGCGCAGCAACTGCGGCGGTCGGGCGTAAAGGTAACGCGCATTGCCATGGGAATTCCTGTCGGCAGCGATATCGAGTACACCGACGAGATCACCATGCTCAAGGCTATGGAAGGCCGCCGGGACGTTTAGTCAGAACATCCCCAGTTTGGAGCTAGTGACAAGATGTGGTTGCGGCCGGGGTTAACGGGGAGCTAGCACGGAACTTCCGGCTCAAGGAACACGTTGGTTTCATCTTCGGCGGGCGTCAATCCTTCCGGCAGGGATCCGCGATTGTATTCGGCCATCCGGTTCTTCCATTTGAGAAAGTCCGTAATGCTCTGGGGTTCGATGCGCACTTCGACGCGGCGCAGGCTGGCCAACAGGAGATTCATTTCGTAGCGGAAGCCGATAGCAGTGCGCAGGTTCTTTGCTGACGGATGAAGCATCTCGACGCGAGCGCGGCGATATTCCAGTAAGCCCCATCCCGCGGGTAGTTCATCTATCCTGACCAACTCTGGCGGGGTGAGATAAAAGCGTTCGCATCCGACGCCTTTTTGCGGTTTCAAGCGGAAGGGTTTCTGACGATCGGCCAGAAAGTCAGAGCGGCTGATTTTACATTCCACCAGGACTGAGTGAGATGCCTGTTTCCAGCCGATAGCATCGGGCATTTCGCCGCTGGCACAAGCCTGTTCTGATAACACAACACCGCAGCGATAGGAGCGGAGCCATCGAACCGCTTTTTCGACCAGTTGGGGATGAGTCATCGTTGATGAAAGTTCTAACTCCAGGAAGCGTGTTGGAAAAGTAACTGAGAGGCTACTGTCGAATGATCGCGGTTGGGCGTACCATCACAGGCCGGCGCAAGACGCTCTCCAGCAGATATCTCTCGGCGGCAACCGCCTGGGCGGTCGAACTTCCCTCGGAATAACCTTCCGCTTCAATGATCAAAGATTCATTCCTGGCGAGGGGAGTCGGCTTGCGCAGAAATCCGTTGGCACGACGGGAGGGCGGCGGCACATTTTCTAGTTTTATCTTGCGAATGCGGCCGTCGTGAGCGGAGTCGAAGGCATTGGCAAGACGCAGGACGGCGGAAAGGCGAATTACCGCTCTTTGATCTTCGGGCAGAAGGTCGCGGAGAGCTTTGTGACTTCGCAGTGGCAAAGAGCCCGCATGGAACCTTGCCACCAGGCTTGCTCTGCGCATATCCACTTCATTCCATCCGAGCGGCGTGCCGTGTTTATTGATCAATTCTTGCGATTGCTTGTGGTGTCCCTTGTTGCCCTCCGACTTGCCCACATCGTGCAGCAAGGCGGCTGCGTAAAGAGTCGAGCGCAGGCATTCCCCTTTTTCGTTCTGCGGTGGAACATCTTTAAATAATCCCGCGCGCATTAAACCGTCGTACAGCTGCAAGGAAAGCCGCGCGACGCGCTCCGAGTGAGCGAAGTCAGGGTCGAGCGCTTGCGCCCAGAGTTTCAGGCGGCGGGTTGCGAATTCCTGAATCTGCTTGCCTTGCGGCAGCGCGGCACGCCACAGGTTCCAGAGAGAGTCCGGGCCTACTGTCGTCTGGCGATACTCGTCGATGCGTTTCGTACGCTCTTGTGTGATGCGTTCGTGCCACCGCTCGCGTGATGCATCGTCGGCAAAGACATGCTCCGTCTGCGCTGCGGCCCAGAGGACGTCGAGGTCATGTACTTCACCCAGCAAATCCTGCAGGTGCTTCAGGTCGTTGGACCAAGCTTTGTGCTCTAGCGGGAGGAAATTCTCGACGATATAGCGGAACCGTTTGATACCGATGCGCAGTGTGTGCCATGAGACTTGAGAGCGGTTTCGAAGAGCAACGGTGTGCAACTGGCGCGCAGTTGTCCATCGTTCCAAGGCGAGGTGCTTAAACACGGCGCTGCCAAGACGAACGCGGGTGGCACGTTGCGGCAGAGAGTTGCTCCAGTGCCGCCATTGCTTGCGGTCGAATGCCTCAAGAGCTGCGCGAGCTTCGCGCTTCTGCTCGGCTTCGCGAGCCCGAAGGACGTTGAGCATGGCGCGGGCTGGATCTGGTGCGGAGGTTGCTTCGGAGGGAGGCGGATCCGAGGGGCCGGCAATTGGTCCCAAGGTGGCAGGCTCCTCAGGGGGAGCGGATGGCGCGCTTTCCTCGACAAAGAGCTTGTCGATCCAGTTCATCATGATCTGCGTGTCGCGCAGGGCGCCGAGTCGTTGAAATAATTGCTTGCCGGCCTTTTTCATTGCCATCCAGTTTCGATCGGGGTCCATGGCGATCATCCCATCGGCCATGGAGCGGCAGCGGCGCAAGGCGACCCGGAGATCATGGACGGGGTCGGCGCTAAAGTCGGCCGAGACCTTGTCGCATTCTTCCAAGACGCGCAACATCCAATAGCGCAGTCCGAACGTTTTGGAACTGGTTTTCAAGGAAACTGGCAGGTGTCCAGAGAATATTCTACTGAAGATAGAACGCGCCCGCTGCGGAGCAGGGAATCGGGCCATGATAATGCTTGCTGGCCTCAAAACAGGAGAAATTGGTGCTAGTTGTGTGCTCTTGCCAGAACTTCTGTGAGGACGAGCAGGTAACCGGCGACGGCGACGATTCCATGAATACGAATGGCGCGATGGCTGGCTGGCCAGGGAAACATCAGCAGCCCGAAAACGGGCATCAGCTTGTCGGGCCACATTAATCCAGCGACTCCAAAGATCAGGTTGAACTGCACAATAAGGTAAAAGACTAAGTTTTCCATTGAAGAGAACGTCTGAGGGAACCGCCATTCTAATACAGGCGCGTGCGCCGTTGCTGGCCGCCGGGAGTTACCAAAGTCACTGGGAGTAAAACCGCTAATCATCAGGCCGGGCCGTTGAGGTTCGGGATTTTCGGCCAATATTCGATGGACACTTACTTCCGTAACGTTTTAGGGCTTACCGTTTCGTCTTAGGCTTAGGGATAAATCGGCAGTCGAGGAGCGTTTTATCTCCGGCACAGACATATCGCAAGGAGCGCGTGCAGCATCGGCGCGGGCGTTTGTTCATAGCCTGAACATCCTTATTAAGTACGCGCGGATGTATGGCTACGATCACAAGCGCACCGAGGCGCAATTCGAAACAACGTGGAACGAACTGCAGAGCGCGTTGCCGAGTGGAGGCTTCTTGTTGGGAGTTTCCGACAACAAGCTGCTGCTCGATGGAATTCCGCTCGAATCAGGGCAGGCGGAGAAAAGCTTCGCTACTCTGCTGACCACGGCCGGCTTGGCCAGTCTGCATTTTTCCAAAGAAGTGACGGAAGAAGATTTCGTACGGCTGGTACGGGCATTTACGGTCGCGGGATCGAAAGCGACTGATGTTGCCAAGCAGATCAAAGAAGCGCTGGGCGGCAGCAAGCAGGGTTCGATCAAGATCAACGAAGTCAAATTTGTCGCGGCCGATCCGTTGACTGGGGATGTCAGTATCGCGGCGCAGATTGCCGCGCAGACACTAGGTCCTGAGTTCAAGCAGTGGCTGAATGACCCGCAGAAACTTCTGCAGTTGATCGCGGCCGCCGAAGGCGCCAGTTCGGGAGGAGGAAAAGCGGGCGACGGAACGCCAATGGTTCCGCTTGGCAGCGTGCCCAATATCCCACTGGGAAAGGGCGGGAGTGGTGCAGCCGGAGGCGGAGGCTGGGTTGGCGGTGGAGGCGGACCCGTCGCAGGGGGCGGGACCAGCACCGGCGGCGGAAATGTTGGCGGTGGAGCCGGTGGCCCTCGGGTTGGCGGTGGTGCGAGTGTCGGGCAGGTTGGACCCGGCACCGGAGGCGCGGGCACCGGTGTGGCTCCAGCCTGGACCGGCGGGATGGTTCCGCTGCAGGAGCAAGAAGTCATCCAGGCCATTCGGCTGCTGACCCGGTTCGGCCAGGTGCAGCAGGATCCGAGCGTCAAGGAAGAAGAACTGCAGAAGGAGATTTCCGCAACCGATCCGAACACGCGCCTGAACCTTCAGCAACTGCTGGGCAGCCTGGCTGCCCGCGCGACCTCCGAGGAAGAAGACACGCCGCTGTTGATGAAGGCTGCCGAGCACATGGCTATTCGCTTCGCACTCGAGCGTTATCAGAAGGGCGAAGTCAAGGTAAATGCCGTCCATCAAATGATGGAGCACATGAGCCGGCAGATGGACTCGCTGCGCCAGATCCTCAAAATCCAGGAAGAGAAGATGAACAAAGCGGGCATCCTGGTGGAGTCGCATGCCGACATCCTTGACCGCATGTTCTGGGCAGAAGTCCCCGAGGCCGGCAAGAAGAGCGTGCTGCTATCGCACGAGGCGCCCTGCGTGCCGCCACGGAACCTGCGGCAGTTTGTCGAGAGTCTGCTGGAGCGCGACGACAAGCAACTCGCGTCTGACATTCTGAACAACTATTCGGGTTGTCTGACTGCAAAAGATCTTGAGCCGCGGCGCCGTACGGCAATTGGGTTGAGCCAGATCGCCGACTTGTACGCACGCTTAGGCGGGCAGCCCATGGCACAGGCAGTACGCAAGCTGAGCGAGCAGATCATTGCCGAGAAAGATGCCGAGATGCAGAGCCTGCTCAGCGCTGCGTTCGTGCGTTTAAGCCAAGAGTCGAGTGCGGCCAAGAACTACGCGGCCATCAATGAAGTGTGCGCCGGCATGGAATTGATCAGCGTGGAGCGGCCCGTCTTGATGAGCGATCTGCGGCCGCGTGTTGGCGTGGAAAACCGGCTGCCTGAGTTCATTGAAGAAGCGATCCGGTTTGAACCGGTGCCGGGGGATTTGCTGTCCGTGTTACGGCGTACCAGCCAGGCTGGAGCGGAACATCTTGCGGACCGGTTCTTCCGGTGCATGCGGCGGGACGAGTGCGATCACATGATCGAACTGGTGAAGGAAGTGGGGTCGCCAGTGCTGCTGCAATTGCGGGAGATCTTGCGTACCGGGCAGCCGCGACAGGCATCGGGCGCCGTGGGGCTCATCAGTCGCCTGGATGTGAGTACTCTGCTGGAACTGCTTCCGGTCCGACTGCCGGAGTGGAACCGTTTCTATCACGACATTGTGGTGCGGCAGATTGCGTACGGGAATGCCGCCGATCGTGGGCGTACGCTGCTGGAACTGGCCGAGGTGCTGGATCCGGTGGTGCTACCGGAGGCGGTTGACGAAATCGGAATGAGCGGCGACATGACGTCGGTTCCGCCACTGATTGCCATGGCGCGGCCCGGCGATGCGGCATCACGGTCTCCGTTCGTGCAATTGAAAGCTATCGAGTCACTCGGACGCCTCCGCGATCCTGAGTCTGTTAACACGTTGCGCGAGATCCTGGAAGGCAAGAAGACTTTCGGATGGACCTTCCACCGTGAACTGCGAATCGCGGCTGCGCAGGCACTTTCGAAGACCGATCCGCGCTATAGTTCGCAAGTCATGCATGACAGCGGACTCGAGGCGGCGGAACTCGCGATCGCACCGCTGGATATGGCTCCGGCGTGTCCCTGGGTGCGGCAGCGGCGCTATGAACGGTTGGTGTTGGCGAAAACTGTCCCTGGCACCATTGGCAGTTCGTGGGGCAAGTCAAAGATCATGATCCGGGAATTGAGTCTGGGCGGCGGCATGGGAACGAAGGAAGATAACCTCCGCATCGGGAGTGAAGCCGACCTGGAGATCTCGCTGGGCATGCGGTCGAAGATTCGCGCGCATGTGCTGTTGCGGCGCGCCCGGGTGAATGAAGTTGGGTTTGAGATTGTCAGCACCGATCTGGAAAGCCGCTACAAACTCCGTCGACTGCTGGTCGAGGCGTTGAATGCCGCCCCGCAGAACAAGGCGCACGAGTGGGGAGGAGAACGGAAGCTGTAGCGACCGGAGTCTGGTCAGAATGGAAAAGCCTCTGCGTTTGGCAGAGGCTTTTCCTTTGAGCGAACCCGGTTCTTACTTCACTTTCAGGAAGATGATCGCCAGGGTGTACAGGGCGAGCGATTCGATCAGCACGAGACCCAGAATCAGAGCGAACTGGATCCCGGGACGGGCGGCAGGATTGCGGGCCAGCGACTCGGTTGCGGCTGCGACGGCTTTGCCCTGGGCGAGGCCGCAGACGGCGGAGGCGATCGCCATGGAGAATCCGGCAGTGATGGCGACCCAGTTTGCCTCGCTGGTGCCGCCGCCTTGCGCAAAGGCAGGCATGGCGAAACACAGCGCAGACAGGATCATGAACAAACGGCTCAGTTGACGCATGTTGTTGCTCCTCGATGAAATTGCCGCCAGGAGGTGGTTGACGCCTACCGTGCAGACGCCCTCACACTGGAAGCAGTGGCCAGTGGCCAGTTGTCAGTGATCAGTATTCTCTGGGATCACTGGCAATTGATCGCTGAGCGCCACGTACAACTTCCAGGATTCCTCCGTCTAGTGTTCCTCAGCAACAGCGCCGCTGACGTAAATGATCGACAGCAGCATGAATACGTATGCCTGCAAGACTGCCACCACGATATGAAGCCCGCTGAAGATAATCGGAATGCCGATCGGGATCATGGAGAAGAACACCAGCGTGATCAGGTCGCCGGCAAAGATGTTGGCCCAGAGACGCACCGTGAGCGAGAGCAGGCGTGCAAAATGGCTGACCAATTCGATGGGAAGCATGAGAGCCGCCAGCAAGATGCGTGCAATCAACGGCATGCCTTCCATCGGCGGTCCGAAGAAGTGCAATAGATATTTGGCACCGGCGTGCTTGAATCCCTGCGCGTGGTAGTACAGGAACGAGCAAATGGCGCAGCCCAGGGGCACGATCGGAACTCCCGTGGGCGACTCAAATCCCGGAACGAGGCCAATCAGATTGCAGACCAGAATGAAAATGAAAATGATGGCAAAAAACGGAGTGTAAGGCTCGCTGTGATGACCGATGATTTCGTGGCTTTGGCTGAGCACAAAGCCCTCGATGCCTTCGAAGGTGTGCTGTAAGGCTCCCGGAGATTCCACTGAGAGCCTGGACCGAACCAGCAGAAAGACGATCAGAAGGAAACCAAAAACCAGAAGCTCCATGGCAAACGAGTCCGAAATTGGAGCAGCGGGATGCTTTGGCTCATGGTGCAGCATCCGCAGGAACGCCGTGACAGGCGCTGCCAGCAGATGATTCAAAATCTGAGTGAACCAGAGTTGTTCAGGCATGAAAGCTTTTAACCGCGAATATCGTTTCTAGCTGGAGATTACTGTTTGACTGCGTCAGAGTTGCCGAGCGATTCCCGCATATAGCTCATATATCGCCTCACAGACGATCGCCCCTACGGGCAAAAAGAGGCCCGCGAATAGACCTGCGAGGCTCGCGGGGAAACTGGTTAATATAGCATAGGCGGAGAGCCCCAATAAAGCGTAGCGAAGCAGGAATCGTGCCACTATGCCTTTGCCTGACTGTCGCTTTCCTGAGTTCGTCACCTTGTCGGCCAGACCCGATACCCCGTTCTTCAGCCACTGGAAATTGAGGTGGGCGATGATACAGCCGAGCAGGAGACCGGCTGCAGCGCGCCACCCAAACCGGATCCATGCCCCGAGGCAAATCGCAGGCGCAAGAATCAGCATGAAATTGCGGATTCGCAACAGGGCTGAGGCGTAGAACTTCTCCGCTTCTGCGGCTTGAGCGCGTCCTTCGCCAATGCTGCTCATCGATCAGATTCACGCGGAATATCGCTTCACCATCTTACTCGGTGTCGCGCGAAATGGTGCGAATCAGCTCGATCAGGCCTGCAACCGTTCCCAGAAGCAGTCCAACAATGGAGATCCATCCGACATGCAGCCAGCGGTCCATCAAGGCTCCCAGCAGGTATCCAGCAACGGTGCCTGCGGGCAGCATGAAAGCGATCTGGCTGTAGCGACCGAATTGCACCCAGGGGTTTTTCTTGCGATCAGGATCTTTGGGAGCGGGAGTCATTGGGAAAGACCATAAACAACTAACGGTTGATGCGGCTTGGCTTTGCCGTCGCCGGCCAGCCGAGGCGGCTGTCTTTACGCGGATCGTGCGCATCTTTGTAGCTATCGCATTATTCCGGCGACGTTCGGTTGCTGCACAATTCCGAGCGCCCAATTCACCATCTCGATGAACTGGTTGGGCAGAAGGCCGATATACAAGGTTGCTATTCCGGTCACTGCCACCGCCACGCGCATCGCGAAGCTGACGGGCAGCCGCTCCTCGCCCTTTTCGGGTTGGCGCATAAACATGGCATTGGCGATTTTCAGGTAGTAGTAGAGTCCGAAGACCGAGTAGAGCACTCCCAGTGCTGCCAGGACATAGTGCTTGGTTTCGATCAGGCTCAGGAAGATGAAGTACTTGCCCCAGAACCCGGCCAGGGGTGGGATGCCCGCGAGCGACAGCATGAATACCAGCATCAGCACGGCTTCGACGGGAGCGCGCGAATAAAGGCCGTTGAGGTCGTCCAGATCGTCGCCGGCAATGTTTCGGTGGCGCAGGGAAGTGATTACGGCAAACGCGCCGAGATTCATGAAGGTGTAGACCAGCAGGTAAATCAGAATTCCCTTGATGCCGTCGGCGTTTGGCTCCGTGGTTGTCCCGGCAACCAGTCCGAGGAGCATGTATCCGACGTGTGCGATCGAGGAGTAAGCCAACAGTCGCTTAGTATTCGTCTGCGTGAGCGCAGCAAAGTTAGCGCCCGTCATGGTGGCGACGGAGACGAAGACCAGAATCGGCACCCACACCGAACGCAGCGAGATCAATCCGCATGGATGAAACGGGCTGCCGAACAGGATGCGGAGGAGCATGGCCCATCCGGCGGCCTTTACGGCTACCGACATGAAGCCTGTGATGCTGGTGGGAGCACCTTCGTAAGCATCGGGAGCCCACTGATGAAAGGGAATCGCCGCAATCTTGAACAGGAGGCCGGTCAACGTAGTGACGAGAGCGATAATCACAACAGGTCGGTACTGCGGATCGAAAGCTCGATGCAGAAGTTGCTGGTGGATGCCGAGGAGATTTGTGGTGCCGGTCAACCCATACAGCAACGACAATCCGTAAGCGAAGATGCCGGATGAAAAGGCACCCAGCAGGAGGTACTTCAAAGCTGCTTCGTTGGAGCGCCGGTCGCGGCGCAGAAAGCCGACGAGTACGTAGGTGGAAATCGCCATCAGTTCGAGACCGATGAAAATCAGCACGATGTCGAAACCGGCGGCCATGCACATCATCCCTGCAACGGACAACAACATCAGCGCGTAGTATTCGCCGTGGCTTTCGTGTTCGATTTCGAGGTAGCGGACGGACATCAGAATCGCGATCGCTGTTCCGGCAAGGAAGAGGTAGAAGAAGTAAATGGCGAAACGATCGACTATCATCGTGCCCAGCATTCCCTGCGCGCCGGGGCCTTGGCCGATCCACGCCTGAATCTTCCAGACTCCAGCGGCCGAAAAGCAGACTCCGATGAAGGCGGTGACCGCGTTGGCCCACTTCATCTCCTTGGGGAGCATGAAGTCGATCAGCAGGATGCCGAGGGCGAACAGCGTCAGCAGCGTGATCGGAAGCGCCAGTAGATAGTCGGTCCAGACCACTAGTTCTTCCCCTTTGGCGGCATCGTGGTGGATGCGGGAGCCGGAGCCTTCTGACTTGCAGGGACAGCAGCAGGAGCGCGTGCCACTGCGGGATGTATGGAGACTTGCATTACGGCTGGAGCGGCGGGCGCCGCGCTCTGAGTTGAAGCCGTGGTTTCAGTTTTGGGCGTCGCGCCATTCACCGTGGTTACGAGATTGTTCACTGGCTGCTCGAGGATCCGGAAGAACGGTTTGGGATAGAGTCCTATCCAGAAGGCCATGATGAGTAGCGGGACGAACGTCGCGACCTCGCGAGGCGTCAGGTCATGTAGTTTCTCATTCTTCGGATTGGTCACCGTGCCGAAGAATACGCGCTGATACAACCACAGCAGGTACGCGGCAGCGAGTACTACTCCCGGGACAGCCCATGCCGTCCAGAACCAGCCGGGGTGGCCGGCGATGTCTTTCTGGAAGAAGGTTCCGCCCAGGATCGTGAATTCGCCCACGAAGCCGTTTAGTAGGGGGAGTCCCATCGATGACAGGAACATGATCATGGTGATGGTCGCGTAGATGGGCATCACGTTGGAGATGCCGCCGTACTCGGCGATCTCGCGCGTGTGACGGCGCTCGTAGAGGATGCCGACAATCAAGAAGAGTGCGCCCGTCGAGATGCCATGATTGATTTGCTGCAGGACTGATCCGCTAAGGCCAAGTGGCGATAACGCGAAGATCCCCAGAGTGCAGAAGCCAAGGTGGCTCACCGAAGAGTAAGCCACGAGCTTCTTCATGTCTTTTTGCATCAAGGAAACGAGCGCGCCGTAAATGATCGCGATTATCGACAGGACCATCACCCAGAAACGGACGCGGCTGCCTTGAGTCAGTACGCCCGGGAAGAAGGGAAGCGAGAAGCGAATGAAACCATACGTTCCCATCTTCAGCAGGACGCCCGCCAGGATTACAGAACCTGCCGTCGGAGCTTCTACGTGAGCATCGGGGAGCCACGTGTGGAAGGGGAACATCGGAACCTTGATCGCGAACGCGAAGAAGAAACTCAGGAAGAGCAGCGTGGCCGCGTACGGTCCGTAATCCGAGTAAATCTGGGGAGCTGTTTTGTAGAGCGACTCCAGGGCGAAGGTATAAACGCCAGCCACCGTGTGGTGGTGGAAGTACAAGAACAAGATGCCCAGCAGCATCAGGACGGATCCGGCTAATGTGTAGAGGAAGAACTTGATCGCGGCGTAGAGTTTGCGCGGACCACCCCAGATTCCGATGAGAAGATACATCGGGACCAGCATGGCTTCCCAGAACACGAAGAACAGGAAGAAGTCGAGCGCCATGAAGACGCCAAGCATGCCCGTCTGCAGCACCAGGAACCAGACGTAATATTCCTTCACGCGGTCCTCAATCGCCGTCCATGACGAGAGGATCGAGATCCAGCCCAGCAGAGTGGTGAGCATGATCAGCAGGAAGGAGATGCCGTCAATGCCGAGGATGTAGCCGGCGCCAATAGAGGGAATCCAATTGTTGGCGGAGCCTTCCACAAACTTGAAAGGAGCCGGATCGCCGCTCGTGACCTTTTCCCAGAACATCGGGACCAGGGGCAGAGAGATCAAAAAGCCAGCGAGCGCGAAGATGTTGGCGATCCACCGGATCGCGTCCTTATTCTCCTTCGGGACGAAAAGGAGCAGGACCGCACCCAAGAGCGGAGTGAAGAGGATGATCGAGAGAATGTGAGATTCCATTGTGTTTTGAACTCTCAGCTACGAGTCCCAAGCCACGAGCTTCGAGCAAACTCGGCTTGGTCTGCTCACAGCTCACAGCCATCAGTGATACACGTAATAAAACACAAACCCTACCAGTCCTGCGGTCATGACCAGGGCATACCACTGGACCAGTCCCCACTCGAGTAATCGCGTGGGATAGCTCAACATGCGCGCCAGGATCGCAGGACCGTTGACACCGACACCATCGATGATCCACTTGTCCCACCAACTGGAAAGGGCGGCGACAGCCCGTGTGAGCCAGCCGCTGGCGTTTACCGCGCCGTCGACTACGTTGGCGTCAAACCAACTGCTGGCCTCGCCAAGCCCCATGGCGCCCAGGCGTACGCCGCCTAGTTTTCGGCGGCCGGTGAAGACGTAATCGTATCCCTCGTCGACGTAGTATTTGTTCAGCAGCGTGTTGTAGACCGGCGGCGCAGATGCGTTGATTGGCTCAACATAACCCTTGGTCGCGTCACGATAGGAGCGGCCTGCCAGCAGCCAACCTGCGATCGCCGCCGCGACCGACAATCCCATGAGCACAAATTCTGCAGGGCTAGTGTGTTTCTCTTCCTTCTCGCCAGCGGCAAGCTGAGCAGCCTCGCCTTGCTCCAAGAGCACGTGAGCTTCCCCGCGAGCGAACACTGGATCGAGATATCTCGCGAAGCGGTCCGAACCGCCAAGACTATGGGGAAATCCCAGGAATCCGGCAAACAGCGACATCACCGCGAGCACAACCAGTGGACCGGTCATGGACACGGGCGACTCGTGAATATGGTGCTCGACTTCGTGACTCATTCGCGGCTTGCTGATAAACGTGAGATAGATCAGCCGGAACATGTAGAAGGCTGTCATGAGTGCGGTGATGTAACCGATACCCCACAGGATTCTGTAAGCTCCTCCTTCACTGGTCCAGGTCTGCCAAAGGATTTCATCTTTCGAAAAGAATCCGGCAAACGGCGGTATGCCTGCAATCGCCAGGGTGGCTATGAACATCGTCCGATAGGTTGTGGGAATCCGGCCTCGGAGATCGCCCATATTGCGCATGTCCTGTTCGCCCGACATGGCATGAATCACAGAGCCCGCGCCCAGGAAGAGCAGAGCCTTGAAGAAGGCGTGCGTGAATACGTGGAAGACGCCGGCGGCGAATGCCCCTACGCCGAGCGCGAGGAACATGTATCCCAGTTGGGATACCGTCGAGTAGGCGAGCACGCGCTTGATGTCGTTTTGCACCAAGCCGATCGAGGCAGCAAAGATCGCCGTCAGGGCGCCCACGATGGCGACTGTCTTCATCGATGTGGGGGCCAGCACAAAGAGTGCGTTCGAGCGCGCCACCATGTAAACGCCCGCCGTGACCATGGTGGCGGCGTGGATCAGTGCGCTGACTGGTGTGGGACCCTCCATCGCATCGGGCAACCACACATACAGAGGAAGCTGCGCAGATTTCCCGCATGCCCCGACGAAGAGCAGCAGCGTTGCTGCCGTAATGATCGGATCGCCAATCTGGAAGTGACCGGAGCGCGCGGCGGCGTTTACATCGATGTAACGAAGCGATCCCAGGTACCAGGCAATGAAGAACATTCCCAGAATAAAGCCGGCGTCACCGATCCGGTTCACGATAAATGCCTTGTTCGCCGCATCACTCGCAGATTTTCGAAGAAAGTAGAAGCCGATGAGCAAGTACGAACAGAGTCCGACGCCCTCCCAGCCGACGAACATCAATACGTAATTGTTCGCCAGGATGAGAGTGAGCATGGAGAACATGAAAAGGTTCAGATAGCCGAAGAAGCGGTAGTAGCCGCCTTCGTGCGCCATGTAACCGATGGAATAAATGTGGATGAGCATTCCGACTCCGGTAACGAACAGGAGCCAGATGCCGGAGAGCGGATCGAGAAGGTATCCAGCGTCGATCTTGAAGTCCGCAGGAGAGCCGCCGTGCGTCAGGAAATTGAGGTGGCCGGTTCCGCTTCCGAGCCAGGTGTAGACGACTTTCTCAAACGGTTGATGGTCATGCGCGCCCGCCCAAACGTTGTACTGCAGGACCGCGCCGCAGGCGAACAGGAACGCCAGGACTACGGCGCCCACGCACACTGTGCTGACCGTTTGCTTCGTCAGTTTGCGGCCAAAGAAAAACATGACGGCCGCGCCGAAGGCCGGCAGCAGCGGGATCAGGTAGATATTGTTCAGGAAGAACAAGTTCGGCCTCTGGCTCCTGACTTCTGGCTCCTAGTTCCGCCGCCGAAGCTTTTGCTGGAAGCTAATGGCTACGAGCTAGAAGCTGTCTTTTCACCACTTCAACAAATTGACTTCGTCTACATTGACCGTCTCCTTGTTGCGGAAGAAGGCGATCAGAATTCCCAGTCCGACGGCGGCTTCGGCGGCCGCATCCGTGATGATGAAAATCGCGAAAACTTGCCCGTGTAATGCCGACGGTCCATGCAGTCCCTGCCAATAACGCGAAAACGCGACCAGGTTGAGATTGACGGCATTCAGGATCAATTCGATCGACATCAGCACGATCACCACATTCCTGCGCGTGAGCACGCCGATGACGCCCAGCAAGAACAACGCCGCGCCAAGCACCAGATAGTGCAGAGTCGAGATTTCCATCATTGCGTGCATATGAGTTATAAACAGCGAGCTATGAGCAATGAGCACCGAGCAATGTACAGCGTCGTTTGGTTCTGCTCATTGCTCATCGCTCATTGCTGTTTCAGATTCTCTTCTTTGCCATCACGACCGCCCCGATGATCGCCACCAGCAACAGAAGCGACGCGATCTCGAAGGCGAACATGTACATTCCCTTATGCACATCAAAGAGCAGGGAGGCGATTTCTTGCGTGTTCCCTGCTTCTACATAGGACTCGCGGCCCACAGGTGGAAAAAGGATCCCTCCCTTTGTGGTGGTGTAGACGGCGATGAATAATCCGCCCAAGGTCGCTGCCGCAGCGATTCCGACTAACCATTGCTTGTTGAACTGTCTTTCCTTCTGCTGTCGCTCGATCGAGATCAGCATGATCACGAACAGGAAGAGCACCATGATGCCGCCGGCGTAAAGGATGATCTGCACACCGGCGACGAACGGCGCATAGAGCATCAGATAGAGGCCGGCCTGTGCCAGCAGGGCGGTGATGAGTGCCAAGGCCGAATGCACCGCATTCTTGCGGGTGATCACCAGGATGCCGCCAATAATCATGACGGCGGCCAGTCCATAGAAGAAGAAGGGAGTGGCAACCGGAGGATTCGCCGTGAGCGAGGGATTCATCAGCGGAATACCTCCCTCACTTGGGCTAATAATTCGGTGCGCATGCCAACCAGGGCTGTCAGGATCAGCAGCGCCAACCCGGTGGGCAGCAGGACCTTCCATCCTACTTTCATCAACTGGTCGAAACGATAGCGCGGGAAGGTGCCCCGATACCAAATATAGAGGTACATGAATCCGGCGACCTTCGCGGAAAACCAGAAGATGTCGCCTACGCGATCACGGATCGGGGGAAGAAACATCAGCAGCCCGATGAACCCGAGAATAGCGCCAAATCCCGCCAGTCCGATGGTCTGAATTTTGAACAGAGGGTGTTTGGGCATGCGGACTGTGTTATAGAAGCACATGCCGCCCAGAAGAAGGAATGTCAAACCCGGGAAAAAAGAAAAGGCCAGATCCCACGTAGGTCCCTGCAGCAGGTTCGGAAATGGGCGCAGCCATCCACCCATCCACAGCGTTACCGCGATCGAGGAGACGGCGATCATCGCCGAGTATTCGGCCAGAAAAAACAGAGACCAGCGAAAGCCGCTGTACTCGGTATGGAATCCTGCTGTCAATTCCGATTCTGCTTCCGGGAGATCAAAGGGAGCACGATTCGTTTCGGCCACCATCGCGATGGCGAAGATGGTGAATGCGACGATCCCGAGAGGAAAGAACTTGAACAGGAACCACACTTCCTGCTGTTTCTGGGCCTCGACGATGCCGATCATGCTCAAGGTTCCGGTGTTCGCGGCATTCAGGCTGGTCATCAGAATGGCCGAAACCACGGCGAGTCCCATGGCTACTTCGTAGGAAACCATCTGGGCGCTCGAACGCAGTGCGCCGATCAGGGGATAGTGGGAGTTCGACGCCCATCCCGCCGTGACGATTCCCAGTACCGATAGGGACGAAACGCCAAGCATGAACAGGATTCCGATGTTCATGTCGGTGATGGCATGCGTTGGGCCGAACGGAACAACAACGAAGACGGTGAAGGCTGCGAGGACCACAATGAACGGAGCAATCCAGAAAACAATCTTGTCGGCGCCTGCCGGAATAATGTCTTCTTTGAGGAGCAGTTTGAGCGCATCAGCAATGGGTTGCAGCAGTCCGTGCGGGCCCACGCGCATTGGCCCAAGTCGCACTTGCATGTGAGCCAGAATCTTTCGCTCCAGCCAATTCATCGCGATTACGGCGACTGAAAGGCCAACAAAGACCAGCAGCACGTACACCGTCGCCCAAAAAACATTCCCGGCCGCACCTGGAGTCTGGTTACTTCTGAGATAAGACTCTATGTATTGGACGAAGTCATGCATCAGCGGTCCACCTCGCCCAGAACGATGTCGAGCGTGCCGATGACCGCGATGACATCTGCGACGAGTTGGCCGCGGCACATGATGTCCAGCGCTTGCAGGTTTACAAAACTCGGGGGACGCACGCGGATGCGGTAGGGCTGCGTCGAACCATCGCTCACGATGAAGTACCCAAGCTCTCCCTTCGGCGCCTCAATCGAGTGGTAAACCTCGCCCACCGGGGGCTTCATGACCTTCGGAACTTTTGCCATGATGGGGCCTTCCGGAATGGCTTCGACCGCCTGCTCGATGATGCGCAGCGATTGGCGCATCTCGATCATGCGCACGATGTATCGGTCGTAAGTATCGCCGTTCTGCCCGGTGGGGATCTCGAAATCGAAGTTCTTATAGTTCGCGTAAGGCAGTGCCTTGCGAATGTCCCACTTAACCCCGCTTGCCCGCAAAACCGGACCTGTAACGCCTAATGCAATGCAATCCTTGCCAGAGATGACGCCTACGCCCTTGGTACGCTCGAGCCAGATGCGATTTGTGGTGAGCAGTTCTTCGTATTCGTCGATCTTCGGCTTCACGAAGGAACAGAACGCCTTCACGTCTTTTTCAAAACCGTCATAGGCTTCATACTGCAAGCCGCCGATGCGGAAGGCGTGCGTGGTGAGCCGGGCACCGCAGTACTTTTCAAAAATTTTGAGGATCTCTTCTCGGTCGCGGAATGTGTAGAACAGCGGCGTGATGGCGCCGATATCGAGTGCATGGGTGCCGAGCCAGAGTTGATGGCTGGCGATCCGGTTCAATTCTGTGAGGATGACACGGATGTATTGCGCCCTTGGTGGCGCCTCAACACTCAGAAGTTTTTCAACCGCTTCGCAGTATCCCAATCCATTGGAGACCGCTGCGACATAATCCATGCGGTCGACGTATGGATTGAACATCGTATAAGTGCGGTTCTCGGCAATCTTCTCGACGCCGCGGTGCAGATATCCGATAACACATTCGAGTCCAAGGACTTTTTCGCCGTCAAGCCGGAGAATGACTCGCAGAACTCCGTGGGTCGCGGGATGCTGCGGCCCCATGTTGATAACCAGTTCGTTCGCATCCAGATACGTCTTGTCCGGGTTATCCAGGTCGAGCGGCGAGAGTGTGTTGGGATCGGTCATGAAATCGGTCGTCAGTGGTTGGCCCCTGCCCTCATTGGCCGCTCTCGATCCCCAAATTGATCTGCACCCACTCGTTATCCTGCTGCAGAATGCCGTAGTCTTTGCGTAATGGATAACCCTTCCATCCATCCGGAAGCAGAATACGCTTCAAGTCCGGATGCCCGTCGAACCTGATGCCGAACATATCGTAGACTTCGCGCTCCAGCCAGTTGCATGTCGTCCAGATCGGCACCGAGCTTGGCAGCGATTCGCCATCAGCAATCTGCGTTTTCACTCGAATTCGCTCGTTGCGCGGGAACGAATACAAGATCCATACGACATCAAACGGTTTCTCCCGCTTGGGGTAGTGCACCGCGGTCAGATCGACGCAATAGTCGAACTGCTCGTCCTCGCGCAAACGCTGCAGAAGCTCGGGAATCAACGAGCGATCAACCTCCAAGTAGTTCTGCCCGAGATGTGTCAAGGGATTAATGCCCGACCCATACTCCTGTTTGTACTTCGCCACCATCGGTGACTCCCACGGAGTCGGTACCGGGCCAGTTGGTTTTGGTGGTGCCGGGTGCCCGGCAGCTGCGGCAGGCGTAGCCGGTTTGGCAGCGGCCGGGGCAGCAGGCTTCGGCGGCGTTGCAGGCTGGGCGGCTTTCGATGGAGGCGCAACTTCTGAAGAAGAGGAAGGTTTGGTTGGGGGCGTTGCAGCGGTTTCCGATTGAACGGAGCCAGAGGATGTGGATTTCACTCCACCCGGGGTTGCGGGCTTATCCGCCGTCGGTTTCTCATTTTCCGGCGGCGGCGGAGTGGGGATTTTGGTCTCGTCCGGCATAAAGCGACGGCACAGGCTCCGGCGCAGGCTGCGTTCGAAAGAACGTTCACTTTTATCAGCTTGAGGGGATAGTGTCAACGAGGGGTGAGGGTCAAAAATCAGCCTCGCTGCGGGTTTTTAACCGGATCGTGATTTGTCCAGCAATAGCTGGACTCGTACTGATTTGAAGAGGCGCGAATGTAAATTTCTGCCCGCTCATGTAAACGCCGTCAAGACCGGATAATTCTTGTCTCTACGAACCAGACCCGAATCGTTTTCACGAACAATTCAAACTTCTGTAACTCGCCGTTAATTGTCCGTTCATAGCCTTATTTGCCTATGAAAAAAACATTTGCTCTGTTCTCGCTCGCGGCTGTCTGTTTAGTGGGGACAGCAGTCTGCCAGAATAATCACGACAACCACATCAAACGGGTTCTTCTGATCAGCGTTGACGGTATGCATGCTGTCGATTTCCTGAACTGTGCCAACGGAATCAGCGGCGCCAATAACGGCAGACCTTTTTGCCCGGCGCTTGCGGGGCTTGCCAAGCACGGCGTCAACTATGTCGGTGCGAGCACCTCAAAACCATCGGACTCGTTTCCCGGACTCACCGCGATCATCACTGGCGGAAGCCCAGCCTTGACGGGCGTCTATTACGATGTCGCGTATTCGCGAAACTTGCAGGGACCGGTCACGACCACTGGAAATGGCAACGCGGCTGGACCCTGCACACCGGGTCAAGTGCCGACCGGCTACACGACCGAATATGAAGAGGGCATCGACATCGATCAGACGAAGGTGAACGGCGGAGCTCCCGGTGCATCGCTCACCGATGGCACCATCGCCTCGATCGATCCCAACAAGCTGGACCGGGATCCCGCGAACGGTTGTGCGCCAGTCTGGCCGTGGCAATTCGTTCGCGCCAACAGCATTTTCAGCGTGATTCACCAGAATGGCGGAGTCGCCGCATGGTCCGACAAGCATCCCGCGTATTCTTCAGTGGCCTCCGGCCTAGGGCCGGCAGCACTGGATGACTTCTACGCTCCGGAAATCAACTCCACGGTGATCGGGCTCCCCGGCGTCACTACGCCGACCGGGATCTCCTGCGCCACAATCCGCGACCCCCTCTCTTTCGATAACACAGCCTGGACCAACAGCTTCGAGAATATCCAGTGCTATGACACCTTGAAAGTCGATGCGATCCTCAACTGGATTAACGGCAAGACGCACCTCGGTGGCGGAAGGTTGAAAGGCGTTCCTAACGTTTTCGGCATGAACTTCCAAGCAGTGAGCGTAGGCCAGAAGCTCATCGAAGCGCAGACCAATGGCGTGACCGTCACCGGCGGATACCTCGATGCTGCGGGGACCCCGAGCGCTGCTCTCCTCGACGAGTTCAAGTTCGTCGACGCGTCGATCGCGGCCTTCGTCAGTGAACTGAAGAAGCAACGTCTCTATGACTCGACGTTGATCGTGATTACGGCCAAGCACGGCCAGTCCCCGATTGATCCATCACTGTACAAGCGGCAGGCTGGCGCCGACGGCATTTCCCCGGCGACGGTGATCTCAAATGACTTGCACGCTGCCATGCCGCCATCTGAGGACCCCAATGGCAGCGGCATTGGATCAACGGAAGACGACGTTTCGTTGCTATGGCTGACGGACCCGTCCTACACCGACGCCGCAGTCGCTCTCTTGGAGGCTAACGCTGGACCCAGGGGAATCGGCCTCGGGCAGTTTTTCTATGGGCCATCCTTGAAGCTGAACTACAACGATCCAAACAAGGATCCGCGCACGCCCGACATCATCGTGACCCCGAATGTCGGCGTGACTTACTCCGGCAGCCACCATAAACAGGCCGAGCACGGCGGGTTCGCGCATGACGACACCAATGTCGTACTGCTAGTCTCCCATCCGGACTTCGACCGCAAGACCGTGAGGGCGGAAGTTGGCACGGCCCAGGTAGCGCCCACGATCCTCAAGGCCCTGGGTATTGACCCTCGAGCCTTGGATGCGGTGCGCACTGAGGGCACGGGCGTTCTCCCGGCGCTGGATCTAAAGTAGGATCCTCCCGCCACAAATTCGTTTTGTCATTCCGTCCAGCCATTGGATTGGCGAATCACCAATCCAATGGCCGGGGAAATCGCAACTCGATAGTGATATCCGGATATGGTGGCATCCGAACCTATTCAGATTTGTGGGCACGCTATCGGGATTGGGCCTGGTAGGTTTCGATCAGATCGCGGATGCGTTGCGCATCGCGCTTGCGGTGCCCGTGACTAGTGATGGGATCAGCGCCGCCGGTTGATTCAATCGAAATCTCGGACCAGAAAACGCCTGTGGAAATGTGCACCGACGCGATTTTCGACATCGCGATACTTTCCTCATTGCTCCCAAACAGACGGCCCTTTACGCGGGAGACGCGCTGCGGACTTACAACCAGCTTTGTGGGAAACAGAAAGTTACTTTGCGTCCACCGCGAGGCCGTAAAGGTCTCTGCCGGTGAAGAATCCATCGCGTTGATTGCGGAACTGGTCAAGGATCAGTGGCTCGATGCGGCAACGGAGCTAAACCCATTCGAGGGCGCCCTTCTTCCAGACCCAGATGTAGCCGACGATCAGGATGGCGAGGAAGATCAGCATCTCGAAGAGGCCAAACAGGCCGAACGCCTTGAACTTGACGGCCCAGGGGAAGAGAAAGATCGTTTCGACATCAAACACCACGAAAAGAATAGCGATAATGTAAAAGCGCACCGTATATCTGCCGCGTGCGTTGTCGATGGGATCGATGCCGCACTCATAGGGCATCAACTTGGTTTTATTTGGATTGTCGGGCCGGACCAATTTGGCCGCGAGCAGCGTAATCGGAAGCAATGTTCCGATAATCACGATGAAGATGAAGATAGGGACGTAGTTCTGCGGCATAGCAATGTTGGATACAGCACGCCATCGTAGCGCGGATGGGAAGGCGAGGCAAGTGCACCCTTTTAAGTTCAGCAAAGACAGAATGCAGAAGTCAGAATGAAGTAAAACTGCCAGTTCTCCAAGCGTTTACTTTGAATTCTGACTTCCCACTTCTAACTTCCCACTTCTAACTTTGCCTTGCCTCACGCGAATCCGTTTCGGCTCAGCGGCAACTCCCGCACGCGCTTGCCTGTGGCCGCATAAATGGCGTTGCATAGAGCTGGTGCAAACGGTGGAACGCCGGGTTCTCCGACGCCGGCCGGCGGAGCGGTACTTTCGACAATCTGCACATCGACATTTACCGGCGCGTCGTTCATTCGTGCGAGCGCGTAATCGTGGAAGTTCGACTGATCGATGACACCGTTGGTCGCGGTAATTTCTCCAGTCCTGGCCAAACTGGTACCAAAGACCGCTGCTCCCTGGAACTGGGATTGCACCATGTCTGGGTTGGCGACGATTCCGGCGTCGACCGCGGTGTAGACGTTCGGGATGCGCACCGCTCCGCCCTTTTCGACTTCGACTTCAACGACGGTAGCGACATAGGTTAAGAAGCTGCGGTGCACCGCGATGCCCATGCCCCACCCATCACCCGATTTCTTTTTGCCCCAGTTCGCCTTAGCGGCAGCCAATTCGGCGACTTGGCGCAGGCGGGTCGTGTCGTACGGATATTTCGTCGCCACATCTGGAGGCTGTTTCACGTCAATGATGTGCCCGGGACCGATTAGCGCCAGCAGGTAGTCGTAGGGGTCGCGTCCCGCGGCGTATGCCAATTCGTTCGCGAACGTTTGCACGGCAAACGCGTGATAAATGTTTGCGACGGAGCGCAGCCACCCGATACGCACATGGTTCACAGCCTTGCCGTTCTCCGAACGAAAATTCGGCACGTCGAAGGGAATCACGTTCCATCCGAGAGACATCTCGCCGTCGCTGCCGTAAACGGCATCCTTGTCGAATGTCGACGAGATCGGCGGAAACACCGAACGCTGCAGCCAGGCCTTGGGCATGCCCTTCTCGTCGATCGCAGCCTTGATGTACATGGCTGCCACCGAGTGAAAGTAGTCAAATTTGATATCGTCTTCGCGGCTCCAGACCACCTTCACAGGTTTACCCGTTTGCTTGGACAATACCGCGGCCTCTACGGCGTAATCGGGCTTCGACTTGCGGCCGAAGCCTCCACCCAGGAACGTGACATGGCAGGTGACACTTTCTTTCTTAAGCCCGAGTTTCTTGGCTACTTCCTCCTGCACGCCTTGCGGATTCTGCGTCGGCGACCATACAACGACCTTTTCCCCCTGCACATCTGCAACTGCGACGGGAGGCTCCATTGACGCATGCGCCAGATGCGGGGCGTAGTATTCGGCTTCGATCACCTTGCCGGTCTTGGAGAACTCGGCATCGGGATCACCGATCGTGTGAACAACCTTGCCCGGCTGCCGCGCAGTTTCCTGTAGTTGCTTCTTGTACTCCGGGGAGTTGTACACGGCGTGGGCCCCGTTCTCCCACTGAATCTTGAGCTGGTCACGGCCCTTCAACGCTGACCATGTGTTGTCGGCGATGACCGCAACGCCTCCAAGCGGTTGGAACTGGTGCGGCGGTGTGAAGGGATCAATCGCGATCGTCTGCTTCACGCCTTTAACCTTTAGGGTTCCAGAGTTGTCGACCGACTTTACCTTGCCGCCCAAAACCGGGGGATGCGCGATGGCAGCGTAGAGCATGCCATCGACCCGCACATCCATTCCAAACAGCGGTTTTCCCGCACAAACGTCGGTGACGTCATAGCCGGGAGCCGGCTTTCCGATGTATCTCCAATCAGACGGCGATTTCAGTTTCAGTTCTTCCTTCTTGGGGACGGGTTGCTTCGCAGCCAGCACGGCCAGTTCGCCGTAGCCGAGCGTTCGGTTGGAGCCCTTGTGCGAGACAATGTGCACCGGATCGGCTACGCACTGTGCCTCGGGAACGCCCCACTGCTGTGCCGCCGCGCGTATCAGCATGAGCCGAGCGGTAGCTCCGGCTTCGCGCAGAGTGTCAAAGAACTCCCGGACGGAGTGAGAGCCGTCCGTGTCCTGCGATCCGTAGCGCTCGTCGCCATCGCCCTGAATCACCTTGACGCGCGACCAATCTGCGTCCAGTTCATCGGCGACAATCCGCGGCAGGCTGGTCCGCACTCCATTTCCCATCTCAGTGCGGTGAGCCACGATGAGCACGGTCCCGTCAGGTTGAATTCCAAGAAAAACGCCGGGATGGAATGCCGTGGCGTCAATCGAGGGCACCGAGCCGGGAGTTAGAGGAACTCCGCTGGGTGACGTACTGGTCGCTGCTCTTGCCAGAAGAGAGGACTTTCCCACGCACAGCACAAAGGCGCTGGCCGAGAGTGCCCCTTGCAGAAAATTGCGGCGCGTCACGTTAACGATTGTGATCTTGTCTTCGGAAGATTTCTCGAGAGTGATCATGCCCGCTCCTTCGCCGCTACCTTGATGGCGGCTCGAATGCGCTGATACGTTCCACAGCGGCAGATGTTGCCCGACATCTCGTCATCAATATCGGCGTCGGTCGGATGAGGCTTCGAGGAGAGCAGGGAAATAGCCTGCATGATCTGACCCGTCTGGCAATAGCCGCACTGCGGCACGTTGACTTCGGCCCAAGCCTTCTGAACGGCGTTTGGTCCGTGTGCGGAGATGCCCTCGATTGTGGTGATATTGCGCCCCTCCACCTGTCCCATCTGAGTCGTGCACGATCGGATAGCTTTTCCGTTCTCCAGAACCGTGCAGGACCCGCACAACGCCATTCCGCATCCGTATTTTGTTCCGGTGAGCCCGAGAATGTCGCGCAGATACCAGAGCAGTGGCATCTCCGGATCGCCGTCAAATGTTTGCGCAGAGCCGTTGACCTTAAGGTGAACCATAGGCACGTCCTTCATTTGAGAAGTCAGGAATAGTTGCGCCTATTCTACAGCGGGATCAGTCCCGCCGGGCATGGGCAATCTGTGAACTCTAACCGGCACCCAAATTACAATGGGCGCATGCAGCGTTCGGGCACTGCCGATCTTCCTTTGCACGGCGGAAGCGTCCCCAAGTGGCTGGCGGACCGGATGACACTGCTGGGCACTGCGATCTCCGAACATGTCATCCATAACTACGGCACCTCGGCGTTGCTATCGCGACTTTCCGATCCCTTCTGGTTCCAGGCCCTCGGAAGCGTTATGGGCATGGATTGGCACTCGTCGGGCATTACTACCTCTGTTTTGGGAGCACTGAAACGAGGACTGAATCCGCGCAGCCACGAGCTAGGACTTTATGTATGCGGGGGCCGTGGGCGGCACTCGAAAAATACTCCCGACGAACTTCGCGTCTATGCCGATCGCACCGGACTTGATGGTGAATCCCTTGTTCGTGCCAGTCGGCTTGCCGCGCGGGTGGACAACAATGCGATTGCCGATGGATTCCAGATTTACCTGCATGGGTTTGTGCTCGATGCGAACGGCGAATGGGCTATCGTCCAGCAGGGACTGAACGATGCCACGGGATTCGCCCGCCGCTATCATTGGCATTCCGCGACGGTGAAGAATTTTACGATCGAACCCCATACCGCGATCGTTGGGGACCCGCAGGGCGAGATCATGAACCTTGTGGCGGCTTCGGCCTCTCCAGCGCAGCAAGCGATCCTGGAAATTTCGAGAAGTCGGCCCGATTCGATATTGAAGGATTTTCAGAAACTCAATATGCCAGCCCATCACGACGTACGGGTCTCCGATGTCGATCTCAAACGTCTTGGCGCCGTTCTGGCTGCGGCGTATGAGCGTGGCTTTCAGGATTTCGCTTCGCTGCTTCTTTTGGAGAAACTGGGGCCACGAACACTACAATCTGTGGCTTTAGTCGCAGAGATCATTCACGGGACACCTACGCGATTTTCTGATCCCGCGCGTTTCTCGTTCGCGCATGGGGGCAAAGACGGCCATCCGTTTTCGGTTCCGTTGAAAATATACGATGAGACCATCGGCGTCCTGCAACGTTCATTGGAACGCGCCAAGATCTCTGAAACAGAGAAGATTGACGGGCTTCACAGGCTTGAGCGCTTTGTAAGGGCGGTGGAAGAACGCAATGCTCCGCAAGCTGATTTTAAGAGAGCAATCGCGCGCGAAAGAGCGATCTCAAATTCTCTGGGAGCAAGGGCCGCCGCCAAGAATGATCGCAGTAAGAAAGATAGAAAGCAGCTATCCCTTTTCTGAATTGCAGTAGTCGGTCAACGGGACTTGCAACATTAAAGGGACCGGCAGGCCGCATCTTACTTTTCCCAATGTGTGGCGGTCAACTTCTCAGGATCGAACATGTCCGGATCGAGTTTCACGTTCGCTTGAATGTCAGAATAATCCTCGGAGAAGACCTTTCTTCCCTCTGAATAGACTTCGACCCCCGCTGCAATCCAGGCACCGGCCAGCGGTTGGTAGTGGATAAAGCGGATATCGTCCTGCTTCGAAGCGTCACCGCGGGCGGGTTCAATCTCGCGCAGAAACAACAACGTGTCTTTTGCGACCCAAAACTGTTTTGCCTTCAGATTGCCTTTCCCGGCGCCGACCACATACGCAGGTTTCCCATCCCACACGTCTTCCCGCAACTTTGACAGGTCGTAGCCCTCATCTTTGACGACCTTGATTGTCACGTCAGGATCCTGACGGTATACGTCAAAGCCCAGCACCAGAAGCATGTTGATCGACTTCAGGTTCGCGACAATTTTGTTGTCCTTGATGATAGTGATGTTTCCATCGGAGAAGATGTAGCCCTTTCCCTCACTGGCCGGTCCGATATCGATGCGGAGCTTGCCGGGAAGCAGAGCGGCTTCGTACCAGGTCTCGACACTGCTAGTCCCATCGAGCTTATAGGTGGTGCTCTTCTGCGTGAAGGTGACGGTCTGGTACCACGAATCCTTGTAGTGGTCGTGCATGGCACGCAACAGGTCTTCTCCATTGCGAATTGTTTGAGCCTGAGCTGAATTGAGTATGAGGACGAGGAAGAAGAGCGATGCTTTCATCAGATTCATAGGGGAACACTTGGGATTGGACGGATTAGCATCTTAAACGAGATCTGTGAGGGTTCATATCTGCAAAGGCGTCGATGTTTTACACCGAATTTACATATAGTTTGCGGACGCGCAAGCTTCTCAATCGGGATTGCCGCCAGCATTTGCTGCATTAATCGCTCCGGGGATTGAGCGGGCGGACCTCATTCTCACTTTTGAAGCATATCGAGAGCCCCATGCACTTGAAAGTGGCGGTTCACTGACCCTGCACTGGTTCGCTGCCACCAATCGCAAGTTGTCATAGACCAACGGGAAGACAACTAAGCCTGAGCCAATTCTTCACGGGTGCCGGTGACGCCTGTTTGAGGTTGGGTTGCCGTTCACGATTTCAATCAGCAAATGGAAGCGTTTTCCGTTGCTATCAAAGGAGTCGATATGACGTATAAGAGCCTCACGAGCGTTACTTTGTGCCTGCTTCTTGCCGTGGCTACCCGAGCCTCGGCGGGGACCTGGTCCACGCAAGCCGTACTTGCCACCAATGCCTACAACGGCACGGTCGCTCTGGACGCCTCCGGCAATATGACCAGCGTCTGGTATCAGAACTCGCTACCGAATGGCACCGCTGTGAACGAAATCTGGGCGGCCACCGCTGCCTTTGGTCAACCTTGGTCTGCACCGGTGAACATTTCCGGACCGATTGGTGTGGCATCGGGCAATCCTTCGGTTCGCACCAGCACGACCGGAAACGTCACTGCCATCTACACCAGCCCGGCGCTGGGAGCAACTTTTGTCGACCATCCGGCCGGAGGCAACTGGGGCACGCCAGGTTCGACACATGGCGTCAACCAGTTCTATGTGAGCAACGACAGGGGAGATCAAGGACTGGCTTGGGGGACGGGCGGAGCTCGAGCCACATCATCTACTGTGGTCGCGGTACAGCGCCCTGCTGGCGGTACCTGGACGTCCGCGAGCACAATTGCCTCGGCACCTCACCTGAGTTTCGATGGTGCGGTCGTGGCCCCGGACGGAACCATGGCTGTCGCGTGGGAGAGCTTCGATTCCACGTGCGGGTCGCGAACCTGTAAGACATCGAACTGGGTGCTGCATGTTTCCACTCGTGCACCTGGGGCACAGAGCTGGGTTGATTCGGGAGCACTACTCGGTCCGGACGCTTCGCAGCATTTCGGACAGCTGGCCGCCGACAGCGTAGGTGATCTCGGCGTGGTTTCGATTCTCGGAAGCAATGTCGTCTCTCGGGTCAGACATGGTTCCGCGTGGACGAGTTCCGCGGTTGTCGCCCCTCTTTCTTCGCTGCAGTTCTATACGGGCACGGGACGCGACAATCGGATCTATGCGAGCGATTCCTCGGGGCACGCTACCATTGTTGGCTGGGGTAACGCACAGCTCACTAATCTGGTCGCCGTAGATGGAAACCTTGCCACAAACACTTGGGGCCCCGTGACGACGATCTCGGGCTCAGACCAATTCCCGGGCTACTTCGATTTCGCCATGAGTTCCTCGGGAGTAGCGATCGCGTTTTATTGGGTGAACCCGAACGATGGGACCGGCAACACCATCTGGCGCGCGGCTACGCGCCCGGGGTCCGGCAAGCCATGGAATGCGCCTGCCACTGCCGGAGTGTCATTTGATGCTGGTGGCACGCCGGAAGGCGTCGCCATCGACAGCGCCGGCCAAGCCGCCGTCGTGTTTCATGGATACAGCGCCGACTTTCTGACCTACATTCTCTACACGAATACCTTCAAGCCCTGATGCCAATAGAGTAAGTGGCATTCTGCCATCGAGCTCCGGGAGGCTCCGATGCATGGAGCTTCCTGGAGCGGTTTCTCTTCTTAGTCCGGCGGTCAATTCTTTCCCACCGCAATCGCAAACGCAGCTGCGGCGTAGATCACCAGGTCCCCAATACCAGAAAGACCATGCAGCAGGTGAAGCAGGATTGCCATCACGAAGACAGCGAGCAATAGCCAGGCTCCGCGCACGACCGTTCCCGGGATTAGCAGAAGGATGCACCCGAGAATCTCTCCGAACCCGAGCACCAGTCGCACAAAGGCAGACATGTGGGTGCGCGTGAAATCGTGCGCGGCCGAGGGGAGCACGAACATTACGGCTTCAATCAGAATCACCACGCCGAGCGACCAGCGCAAAACATTGAGTCCCAGTTTGCCGGTCATGCTCCACCCTCTTTCCGCTTGCGCCCGGACCTGGCCTTAATCTCCTTCAGGCGATGACTCGCGCTCGAATCGAGGTCTAATTCATAAAACCTCTTCAGTTCGCGGATCTTCTCCAGGGACGCAGGGCTGAACGGGGTCTTGCCATCGAAGGCATGGAGCACAATTCCTTCGAGCACATCGCCCAGGGTCATGTCATGGTATTCGGCGAATGCCTTAAGAACTTTCAGGATGCGTTTTTCCATACGCACCCCGGTCTGCACGCGTTCGATTTCCAGTCGCAGTTCGTTATTCATTTGTACCAATGTACCAAATTATATAAATACATGCATAATTACGCCGGTCGCCGCATCGTGCTTCAGAACAGTGGCAGAATGTCGGAGAGAAGACGGAAGTCGAAATGCAAGCAAAGAGTACAGTGCCAACTGCAACTCACTTCAGAAACGATAAGAGCAGTCGCCAAAAAGAACAGCGCCGCACTCCCGCTGGAGTGCGGCGCGTATCTACCTAACATGCGGGGGCCGGCACTTACTTGGACCTCGCAGATTCTGCCCTTATACTCTACTTCCTCTGGTGCGGGCCTTTACCCACTATCAAGCTCGACGCGGCCATGGCATTGCTCATGGTGCTCACATACGGGCACTTGGGGCAGGCCATGGGCATGCGGTGGTAGGTTTCCACTATGGTTGCCCCAGCTAGAAAATCGACGTCCGGAGCAGTAACGAACGGGATCTTGTCAGGGGTGAAATTGAAATATGCGGCGTAGACATCAATCGTATTTGTGAGCGTGTTGCAGTCGACGAGTTCAACGCGGCTACGCACGATATCGACTTCCGGCAAGCTCGGATCGATGGTAATCCCGGGAAACGGCCCACCTGCTGCGGCGGTTGCGTCCCAAATCCAATAGGACATGCCGTAGACCTTGTACGTTTTACGGCTGATTTGTTGGAGATCAGCGCTCCAACTGCTCCACGCAACGTAGCCGAACGGATGGACGTCGGCGGCAAGCTGAATGTTAGAAGAAAAACGGCCATCGCCGACCGAAGATATCACCCATAGGTATTGGAATTGAGGATCGCTGCCTCCGTACCAAGTACCGCTGAGGTCGCAGCTCTTGCCCGTACTCCCTGCGAAGCTGGGAACAGAGGCCATCAAGAGCAGCATCAATACTGTGAAAAGGCGTTTGGAACGCATAGATGTGTCTCCTTAGTAAAGTAAAGAATGAAGCGATGCGCGACTACTGAACGCCGCAGATTTTGCCATTGATTTCGGCGATCCATCGTCCGCTCACCCCAAACACACTGTTGGTATCGGGCCAAACGATGAATGGGCCAGAGAGCTCCAGATTTCCCGAAGCTGACGCGAATCTATGGGTTCCTTGCACAATCTTGGCGGTGGCCTTGTAGCTGCCCAAAGATTCTCCAGCCGGCCAGATCACGACGGCCTGGGGCTTGTAGCTGAAGCTGTCCAGACAGTCACTTGGTCCGCCCCAAGCTGACGCAGTCGTTAAGCATGCCTTGTATAAGCCATCCTTGAAAATCGAGATGGGGCCGTGCGGATACTCGGTCCCGTCGTTGCCCGAGATGCCGCCTTGCAGGAACTCGGTGTCGAGGTTGCCAAAGATCGTTCCGCCCCAAGTGTCTGTGGCAGGTTCGAATGGATTCGGAGTGGGGAGGACGCCTTGCACTAATGCGTGGAATGCCTTGCACTTATCGTGTGCCTGTACGGTTGAACCGGCAACGGGGAGGAAGAGGACTGCCATTGCCAGGGCAAAGACAAACGTGACTGCAACAAAGCTCTTCGTTTTCATTCTCAAATCTCCTTACTAGATTTCGTCGACTCCTTGTTCTGTCAGGCAGGAAGCGCGGTCCCACAGACAACCTGTCTGGTGGCTTGCGACCGCGGCAGCTTGGTCGAAGGTGTCGCAAACGCAGGAGAGTCTGCGGCGGGGAGTGTTCAACAGCGAAGCGAATGTTCGAGGATAGTGGCTGAATCGCAGACGGAATGCGGTGTGTGTTCCGACCGCCCGGCGAGGACTCTGGGTCGGGCTCCGGCATGGAATTGCAGTTGCAACTCCAATTTCTGCGGCAAGCGAGGTGGGCGGGCAGACTCCTGCATGCTGGAGAAGACAGGAGTACTTTCGTAAGGCAGTGCCTCAGACTCGTCGTACGAGGTCTCCAGCACATCTTCCGCGGGAACGGCGAAAGACACACTAAGGACCAACGCAGCCAACACAGCAAGGATGGAGTGCGCCACTTTCATAGCGCTTGCCTTGAACTATATGGGGAAGTGTTGCCTCGGCGGATTCGTACAACTCCCGTACAATACACGGGAACCTGGCTGTTTCGGAGAGGCAGCGCGACCATTAATACGCTCGCACGGGCGGTCTGTCTGTGACGCCCGTCACTTGAGCCGCCCGCAACTGGCCGTCTGAGAAAACCGGAACTGAAAAGCTGACTCCGGCGTACCCCTTCTCAGGGACGGATGAAGTTCTGCTCAAACCGGGAGGTTTTATGCGGATCATTACTGCTGCATTTTTCGGACTTATCGCCGGCGCAATCTGTGCCACAGGGGCCTTCTACGGACATCTGTTGAGGTTTTCGGTGGCCTCTTTGATTTGGATTCTGCTGAACCGCGCGGTCATGGGATTTGTAATCGGCGCTTCCGGGCTCAAACTCCATTGGGCCTGGAACGGAATTATCATGGGCGTAGTGGTTGGATCGATCTTTTCCTACTTCCTGTTTATGAGTCTGGGTGCGGGAATCGTGCCTCCAGTAAATGCGGCCGTGAACGGCCTCTTCGGGCTGATGATCGAATTCTTCACCACAAAGGTTTGCCGGCAGCCTGCATTTGCACCGTCACGAAAAATGGAAGGGGCGTTGGCGGCCTGAGAATCGCAGGTGGAAGAGCTTCGCTTCATCTTCATCGTTGGGGTGCAGTGTGCCCGATAAAGTTGTCGGCCCATTCGATGAAATACTTCATGTTCGGCAGGTCGGTGTGTCCTCCATCGTGTTGTCGCCATGCAAGTTGTCCGTCTAGCAGTCCCTGGCCGACTGGGGGCGTCTTTGCTGTTTTGTGATCCCCAGTTACGGTCAGACCCTTCGCACCCAGCAATGTGAAAACCCTGCTGGCGTCGACTGTCGCCATGAAGCTGCCTTGCTGGTCCAGCCATTTAGCATCTCCGGCTTCGGGTATGCCATAGCTGATAAACGTCAACCGCGGTGCGCACAGTGCAATCAGTTCATTGGAATCGACCGGTATGTCGCCCGGCGTCTTCGGTCCGAAGCTCGCCTCCGACGCACCGTACTTCATAAAATTTCCGGCCATCCAGTAATATTCGCCGCCGGTTAGGTTCTCCACCGCTTCACCGAAGTTGCGCCGCAAGAGTGTGGAACCACCCTTTCCTGACGATCCCACGAGCACCATGGCAAAGCGCTGGTCGAATGCCATCGTGACGAGGGCAGCCTTGCCGAAGCGCGACACTCCCTCGATACCAACATGTTTTGCGTCTACCGCCGGATCGGTTTCCAGATAGTCCAACCCTCTGCTCGCACCCCACGCCCAGGCTCGCAATGCGCCCCAGTCTTCGGGTTTGCGGGGCTGACCTTTATTGGCTAGTCCAATAATTCCGCGGGTGATGCCTGCTCCATCATCCGCCTGCACGCTTGCCGTATCGAACAGTGCAAATCCCCAACCCGCTCCAATCAGTTGCCAGGTCGCGGGGAGATCGCCGTCTTTTGTGAGCTGCGGAAACTGATGTGGTGTGGCTTCAACTGGTTCCCAAGCGGGATGCTGTGCAAAGACGTCTTGAAGCGACGGGTCCTGCTGTATGAGCAGCGCCTTCCAGGCTTTGTTGATGCGGTCAAATTCCTCGGCAGACGGCTCGTTGGGAGCAGGGAATCCGGCTCGTGCGAACATCATCAGCACCGGGACAGGTCCCTTCGCACTCGCCGGCGTAACCAGAGTCATGTGAAGCTTGACCGTGATCGCGGGATAGGAGGAATTATCCACAGTTCCTATGAGGTCTTTCGCGAGTACGGGAGTGAAACCGATCATCTCGTGGTCGGTGGCCCTAACAGTCCAGGTGACCTTCGGCATATTTGCGGGAACTCGCCCATACACATACTTCTCGAACATCTCCAGTAGTTCTGGACGCCGCTGTTGCTGCCAGATCTGCGCGCTCGTCGCGTTCTGACCGTTGTTCATCGTGAGCGGATCGGGGAGATCGGGAAACGGATTCGCCTTCGCCTCGTCGTAGTTGGCATGATTCGGCGCCTTTTCATTCCCACTAGGGCCCGGCCGCAGCGCCTTGATTCCGAGTTGATCCATCATGTTCTGATGGTCCTGATCGGCCGTGAACGTGACTGGTGGTGGTGTGGTTGGTACCGCATTCTGGGCACGCGCGTTGGTGATGCAGACTATGTACGTCAGGAGAAGCAGCGGGAATACGCATCTGGCTGTGAGTTTCACGCGAGGTCTCCAGGACTGGACTACTATTCTTCCTGCGTTCGGCTGGAGCAGTTCAGGATGGATATTAAACCTTCCTTCATGAAAAGAGCATTTATCGATTATGGCTTGCTCTGGCTCGTATTCGTGGCCGGTACGGCCCATCTCGGTGCGGCGGCGAAACCCCAAGTCTGGATCGTCAGTTGGGCTGCTTCGCAGCAGATTCCCGAACCACAAAATGCGCTCCCGTCCGACGATCTCAGCGACGCCACCGTGCGCCAGATTTTTCACCTTTCGATCGGTGGTTCCACGCTGCGAGTACACGTGTCGAACGCATTCGGAATCGAAGCGCTTCACCTGACGGCGGTCCACATTGCGCGGCCGAAAGACCCGGCTTCCCCCGCTATCGATACAGCCACGGACCGGGCACTGACATTTTCAGGATCTTCCGAGGTCACGATTCCTCCGGGTGCTGAATACATTTCAGACCCCATCGAATTCAATGTCCCCGCTTTGTCGGACATCGCGGTTACGTATCACCTGGATATGCCTCCCGCAACGGAGACTGGCCATCCTGGATCGCGGGCGACTTCCTACGTCTCGCGCGGTAACTTGGTGGCAGCGGAGAATCTGCCGGACGCAAAACATGTCGACCACTGGTATCAGATCTCTGCTGTGGATGTACTGGCGCCCAAGCAGGCTGGCGCGGTGGTCGCGCTCGGGGATTCGATCACTGACGGTCACGGAGCCACTACCAACGGGAACGATCGTTGGACCGACGTTCTCGCCCAGAGGCTACAGACTTCACGTCACATACGAAACGTCGGTGTCTCCAATCAAGGAATTGGTGGCAATCATCTCTTGACCGACGGGCTCGGCCCGAACGCGCTGGCTCGCTTCGATCGGGATGTGCTGGCGCAGGCGGGAGTGCGCTGGCTGATTGTATTCGAAGGAGTGAATGATCTTGGCGGCCTGGCTCGACTGGGCGAAGTCCCGGACGCCGAGCATGCAGACCGCGTCCGCCGGGTGCTGGCTGCTTACCAGCAGATCATTACCCGAGCCCGTGCGCACGGGATACGCGTCATCGGCGCAACGATCACGCCATATGTCGGGTCCGACTATTACCATCCCGGGCCTTTAAGCGAAAAAGATCGTCAGGCTGTGAACGATTGGATCAGCACCGGGGGACACTTTGACGCCGTGATCGACTTTGATGCCGTAGTGCGAGACCCTCGTCAACCTGAACGGCTAAAGCCGGAGTTCGATTGCGGAGACCACTTACATCCGTCTCCGGCCGGGTACAAGGCGATGGGCGAATCCATCCCGCTGGCTTTGTTCACGCGTTAGCAGAACTAGCGAAGGCAACCAGCCAGTGCATTACACAACTTCGGAAGCTGGCAGCAGTTCCTGCTCTGGCGCTGGGACGGGCCTGTGTTTGCGTTGCCGCTGCAGTAAGGGCGGTGCGGCCGCAATGCTACAGAATACGTAAAAGATCGCAGCGTTCGCCGGGATCTGGAGATTGAAATCGACAAAGCTGTGAAGAAGGATTCCAATTATGCCCAATACGCATGCCACGGTAGCGGCGCCGCTCGTCTCGGTTGTCCAGTTGCGGATTTTGCGTAGCGCATGGCGAAACACTATCACCAAGAACCAGAGCATGGTCGCGAATCCAAGAATGCCTACCTCGGCCAGCAACTGCACATAGTCGTTGTGCGCGGCATTTACAAAGAAATTCGTGTAGAAACTCCTGAATTGCGGGTACACGACGGGGAAGGTGCCGAATCCCCAACCAAGGACAGGGCGGTGCGTGAACATGCGAATACCGTCCTTAGCGATGGAAAGCCTCACGCCTCCTGAAATTTCTTCGCGAGCTTCTGTTGAAATGCTACCCACTGTTTGGGTGAGTTCTTTTCCCCCCAGCCAGACAAGCAGGCTCAAGACTACGATTAGGAAGGCGCCCGCAGCGATCGCGATCCGGACACTCCGCTTCTTCTGCCGAAGCAGAATGAATGCGAGCACAGCAAGCTCCGCGAAGACGGAGAGCATCCCGCCGCGTGAACCGGAGAGAAAAACCGTTCCCACCATGATGGCTGCTGCGACTCCGGCCGCAATGCGCACCCGGTCGGCTGCCTGGCGAGAAAGCGCGATGACCAGCGCGACGGGTATGAGCATCTCCATGAGCCCTGCATAATGGTTGTGATTTACATATGGACCATAGATGCGCCCGCCTGAATGTGGCACGCGCAGCCAGTAGATTTTCCCGTTCGGAGCCACACCCTGCAACAGCGCAAATGCCGCGACTGCGATTCCGTACAAAGCCAGAATTCCCGCGAGAGTCCGGACTTGAGCGCTTCGTCGCCAAGATTGAGCCACGAGAAAGGACAGCATGCCGTAGGCGAAGTACAAGCCCGCCTGCACAATGGTCTCGTGCCGGGAGGCGCTGAGCCCGAGGATGAGCTGTAACAGAATCAGTCCTGCAAACGTGAGCATGGGTGGAAACAATGGGTTCGGATGAATATCCATTTCACCCGACATGCTCTTTCTGGCAACCCACGCTAGCCCTAACAGAACCGCGCCTGATTCGAGAATCAGAATTGACCAGGGCTCGACCGCCCCGAATGCTAAGGGTCCGAACATCAGCAGCAGCAAAGGTCCATACAGAAGGGTCAAGTCGATCTTCGCCTCCAAGGATTGGCGGCTTCTGCTGAAGTTTCTTCTTGAGGTTGGAGGACTCATCAATGGATGTAGTTCGTTAAATTCACAAACACTACAACGCCTTTCTGACTATTCGAAAATCATCCACCCAAAGCTTTCCTCGGATCGGGCTGCCCGCCGGGAGCCTGCGAATATGAAGTGCGATAAGTCTGCAGTCAGTGGAAGTCGTGAATTGACCGCTCGCGGACTTCCAGAATCCTGCATCCTTCAACTCGTCGCTTTCGTAATAGACCTGCAGGCTGTACTCATCCTGGATCGTGAAGAGCGGTCCGCCAGCGCCTTCCATCTCACTGTTCTTATAGTAAGCCGTGAAATCGTAAGTTGTGTTGGGCTCCACGGGAATGAACTGGTAGATCCCGGCGTCGCTAATACCGGGGCCATCGAAGCTGATCTGCAACGAACGCCGCCCGGCGTGAAAATCACTTGGATCCAAACTCAATGAGACACCGGATTGCTTTTGATACTGCCAGTCCAAACCGGCATTCAGGACCGGCATTTCAAAGTTGCCATTGACCACCAGATTCTCGGAGGAGGGCAGGTAGGCAGTCAGACCGAAACGCGCCGCAGTCTGCTGCCAGACACTCTCCGCTTGCCCGGGTTCTTTGTGAATAATCAGGAAATGGATGTAGTCGTACGCGTGATGCGACTCGAAGGATTCACGCGTTTGCATAAGCGCGTTCCAGACTTTCTTGGTGGCGTCGGTTTCTTGCTTCGACTCCAAAAACGCAAGCAGGGAGGTGTAGGCGTCCGCGCGCGCAGGCACTACATCGTGCAAAAGAGCATCGATATCCGGTCGAATCCGCCAGCAGAGTTGCAGAGCCGAGGACTGCAGGCTTGGATCATTGGCAATCACAACACGAAACTCTCGTAATGCTTTCTCGTTCTCGCCTTGAACCAGGTAGAGATTGCCGGCTTCCCATGCGACGTCGGGGGTAGTAGCGTCTGCCTGGATGGCATGTTCTAGAGCATCTGTCTGGCGCGGAGTGTCTCCCAGAACTTGGTATGCGCCGGCCAGATCGAACCAGTAGCGGGCCGAGTGCGGGTTCAATACAACTGCAGTCTGGTACTCCGTTACTGCAGAAGACGGGTCACGAGCTACCAAATCGTAGTATCGACCGAGATGGTCGCGATACTCGGCATTTCCCGGGTCCAGCCGGGCGGCCCGCCGCAGACTGGCGACATCGGTCTTACTTCCGAACCAGGCCGCGAGGAACTGGCTCACTGCGAAGCCGATGTAAGCGGTTGCGAAAACGGCGGCTAGGGCAATGACGACTCCTTTGCGGACTGGAGTGTTCAGAGAGATCTTCATTGTCGTTGGTGACGTGTTTCCTTACGCGCTGCTTGAAGATGGGGAATTCTCTGCCAGGTCCTCGCCATCTTCCTCGAGATCATGTCCCGACGTGTCGTCGTTGCGATAGTAGCTGGCGTACTTTCCGCGATATTCGTAATAGTAGTAGTAGTCCGGCGAGCGGAGGTCGACCGCGTTGAGCAGAACTCCGACAACTTTCGCATTTACCTGCAATAGAGTGTCTCGCGAGCGCCGCAGGGCTTGCTTGGTGGTTTGGCCCGAGCGAATCACCAGCACAACGGCGTCTGCTCGTGGCGAAAGCACTACCGCATCGGTGACAGAAAGCGACGGTGGCGTGTCAATGACGATGTGGTCATATTGCTCCCGCAAATGGTTCAGTACATCGCGCATATTCGTGGAGGCCAGGAGCTCCGCAGGATTCGGAGGGGGCGTTCCGGCCGGCAGCACGTACAGATTGGGAAGGATGGGAGAGATGGAGATCGCCTGTTCCAGCGTCGTGCTGCCCGTCAGGACATTGCTCAGTCCGCTGTGTGGTCCCATGCCGAGCGTCTTATGAATGCTGGGACGCCGCAAGTCGGCGTCGATGAGCAACACACGAGTGCCCTTTTGTGCGAGAACGACCGCGGTGTTAATGCTCGTCGTGGTCTTTCCCTCTTGCGGCAAGGCACTGGTGACAACGATAACTTTGGGCGGAGCGCCGAGGCCTGAGAGCAGAAGCGAAGTACGCAGTGCGCGGTAGGATTCCGCCATTTGCGACTGGGGCCGGACCTGGGTGACTAATTCGACGGCCTCTTTCGAACTGGCGATCACCAAGCGCTTGGGATTGTCCCCTTCGCGGGCTGATTTTGAGCCTAGGGGAATCATCCCGAGGGAGGCAACACCAGAGATCATCTGCGCTTGTTCGGTGGTCCGTACCGTGTTGTCTAGGCCCTCAATGAGAAAGGCCAATCCGACGCCGGATGCAAGACCGAGAACGGCGGCGAAGAGCAAATTGCGGGGCACATTCGGTTCGATTGGCGACGTCGGGGGACGGGCACTATCGACGATTCGAAAGTTGTTTGACTTCAAGCCCGCCGATACGCCAGCCTCCTTAAGCTTCTGGAGAAGTCCTTCGTAGAGCTGGCGGTTGGTGTCGACGTCGCGCTTCAGCAGTGTATATTCGATCGCACTTTCATTCAGCTTGTTCGCTTCCTGTTTCTGCTTATCAAGCGCCTCGCGAAGCATATTTTCACGCTGCAGAGCCGCGTTGTACTGTCCGCGAGTTCTTGTGACGATCTTCTTCATCTCTGCCTGGATCTGGGAATCGATCTCTTTGAGCTGATTGTTGATTTGGGTAAGTTTGGGATACGACGGTCCGAACTGTGTGCTCAATTCCGCCGCCTGAATCTTCAGATCCACCTGTTTTGAGTGCAGCGTGCCCAGCAACCCGGCGGTGGATTGTTGGCCGCCAAGAGCACCTTCAATAGCGCTGGCGTTGGATGCAACGGCGTCTGGATCTCCGGACTCCACCAAACGGTAGAGAGCCTCCTTGTCCATTCGTTCGCTCTCAGCTGTGGTGAGTTCCTTGTTGAGTTCGTCCAGCTTCTCCATCGTGATGTTTTGCTTTTCGTCGGCTCCGAGAATCTCGTGCTCTTTCTGGTAACGCACGAGCTTTTCCTGCGACGTTTCAACCTTCATCTGGAGATCAACCAGTTGCTTCGAGAGCCAGTCCGAAGCTTGCATAGTCGACTCAAACCGGGCCTTGAAGTTGTTTTCGACGTAGGTTTGCATCAACGTGTTGACCACGTTGGCTGCCATCTGGGGATCTGCGCTGCGATAATGCACTTCGATGATGCGCGTGTTCGGACTGAGGACGACTCGCAAACCTCCTTTGAACCCGCC
The DNA here is from genome assembly GCA_035577905.1 of Binatia bacterium. GTDB lineage: Bacteria > Acidobacteriota > Terriglobia > Terriglobales > Acidobacteriaceae > Sulfotelmatobacter. Next base: position 62,512 of record DATKAP010000143.1, on the reverse strand, counting down.
AATCATAGAAGAGGCGCGTGCGGGATCGGTCTGCAGCGCGTCGGGAGTCAGATAGAGCGAAGGCGAGGAGGCAGGAGGCGCTTGTCCCGCAAATTCCGGCCGCCGATCAAGATTCAACTCGCGAATGACCTGCATCGCCAGCAGATCGCTTTGCAGGATCTTGACTTCCGTGTCGAGTTCCGTTGGATCGAAGTAGTCAAGAGTGAAGGTGGCGGAATTCTGGAAATTCAGCGTGCTGTCGGGCTTGTTGATCGCGATCGTGCCGCTGGCCTCGTAAACCGGCGTTGTCTTCAACGTAGCGATCGCCACAACAGAAAAAATCGTAACGAAGGAGGCGACCACCACCCATTTCCGCTTGACCAATGTTCGGAGGTACTCACCAGCACCAGACTCGTGAGAAGCAAGGGGCGGATAAAGGCGAGGATCCAGTGGCCTGACCAGATCGACATTCTGAGACGGGGACGGCTGCAATTCGCGCACGGCAGGAGTGCCAAGCGGTGCCAAGGGCCCTAGATCCATGCCTGCTCCTGAACGGTCTCTGACATTGCCCAAAAGGCCTAAGCGGCCATGTAACAAACACTTACTACCAAGTCCCGGGTCGAAGAGGCTGGTCCGTCGCGCAGGGAATTAGTTCGCAACAAAGAACTGGGAGTTCGTCGGCCATTCTAGCATTGAAGCAGCGAATTCGTGAGAATTTTAAGGGCCAAGTTGCTGTCTTCCGCCGGTGAAACTGCCCAGGACTCCGCTATACTAGCGTCCAACGTGAGCTCATACGAGAGCCCGTATCTGAACGATGCCATTGTGGTGGTGAAGGATTGACTGCCAACTCCGGGGGCACCCGTTTCTTTGGAATTTCAGCGATGACCGCAAGAAGGCGGATGGGATGAATTGGTCCGAACAGTCGGTGTTGGTTACGGGCGGGACAGGTTCTTTTGGCAAGAAGTTCGTTGAAATCATGTTGAAGGATTACCGGCCCAAGCGCCTGGTAGTCTTCAGTCGCGACGAACTCAAGCAACATGACATGCGGGCCGGAGGTTTTGACCATCCCAGCCTGCGGTACTTCATCGGAGATGTCCGTGACGCGTCCCGCATGGAACGGGCTCTCGCCGGCATTACCATCGTGGTTCATGCCGCTGCCCTAAAACAGGTTCCGGCCTGCGAGTACAACCCGTTTGAGGCAATTCAGACCAACATCATTGGCGGTCGAAACGTTATCGACGCGGCAATCAATCAAGGTGTTTGGCGTGTGCTGGCACTCAGCACCGACAAAGCCGTCAATCCGATTAATTTGTACGGAGCGACGAAACTTTGCGCTGAGAAGATGTTTGTGCAAGCGAATGCATACGCGGGATCGCAAGAATCAAGATTCAGTTGCGCCCGCTACGGAAATGTCGTGGGCAGCCGCGGTAGTGTTATTCCTGTTTTTTTAGAGCAGAAGCGCCGGGGGCGCATTACGCTTACCGATCCGAGAATGACCCGGTTCTGGCTGACACTGGAACAAGGGGTTCGTTTCGTGATCAGCAGCATCGAGCAGATGCACGGTGGTGAGATCTTCGTGCCGAAAATTCCCAGCATGCGGCTGGTGGATTTGGCAGAAACGATTGCTCCGGGATGTGAGATTGAGACCATCGGAATTCGTGCCGGCGAGAAGCTGCATGAAGTTCTTGTATCCGAGGATGAGGCGCGCAACACCTTGGAAGTAGAGGACCGCTACGTCATCCAGCCGGCGCACCCGTGGTGGCGCGCTGAAAATTGGGTGAACGGCAAACCGCTGCCGGAGGGATTCCGATATACCAGCGATACGAATGACCGGTGGCTCTCGAACCGCGAACTGCAGGAGTTGATTTCCCCAGATGTAGGTGAGGCGGTTCCGGTGCGGGTTCCAGCTTAGGCGAATCGGATGACAACCACTTCCGTCAGTCCGCAAGCACTCGCCATCTTCGGCGGCGCGCCGATTCGCCCGACCTACCTTCCGTATGGGCACCAATCCATTGATGAAGCGGACATTCAGGCGGTAGTGGAGGTATTGCGTTCAGACTGGTTGACTACGGGGCCTAAAGTTAATGAATTCGAGGAGACCTTCGCGGCGAAGGTTGGGGCGAAGTATGCGGTGAGCTTCAGTTCTGGCACGGGGGCACTGCATGGAGCGGCGTTTGCGGCAGGTCTAAAGCCGGGAGACGAAGCGATTACGACCCCGATGACGTTCGCTGCTACAGCCAACTGCGTTTTGTATCAGGGCGCTACACCGGTTTTTTCCGATGTGAAGTTCGAAACTTTGAACATCGATCCCGAGCAGGTGCGGCGGCGTATTACACCCAGAACACGAGCCATCCTTCCCGTCGATTATGCCGGGCAGCCGGCCGATCTGGACGCAATTCGAACGATCGCAGCGGATCACGGGCTGATCGTGATTGAGGATGGCTGTCATGCCCTGGGAGCCGAATACCGCGGTCGAAACATCGGTTCGATTTCGGACCTGACCATATTCAGCTTTCATCCGGTGAAGCACATTACAACCGGAGAGGGCGGCATGGTCACGACCAACGATGAAACGTTTGCCGAGACTCTACGGCGCTTTCGCAATCATGGAATCTCGAGCGAAGCCCGGCAGCGGGAGACCTCAGGGCAGTGGCACTACGAGATGGTCTTGCTGGGGTTCAACTATCGAATCCCCGACATTTTGTGCGCCTTGGGGGCCCGGCAACTTACGAGGCTTGAGGCGAGTCTGCGCCGTCGACGTCAGATCGCGGCCCGGTATACAGATGCATTTCGCGAAATCCCGGGCATTGTCATTCCGCAGCCTACACCGGAGGTGAATCACGCCTGGCATCTTTACCCGATTCGCTTGCGGCTGGAGAAGTTCAGCGCCGACAGGTCTCAGATCTTTCGCGCTTTGCGCGCAGAGAACATTGGTGTGAACGTGCACTACATTCCAGTCCATTTGCATCGTTATTACCGCGACCGTTTTGGATACAAAGGCGGAGAATATCCGGTAGCGGAGCAAGCATACGATCGCCTCGTCAGCCTGCCGATGTTCAGTGGGATGATCGATCAGGATGTGAGCGATGTGATTAATGCAGTCCACAAGGTTCTCACGCATTTTGCGAGCGACAACGCCTGATGCGAACCATGCTCATCATGCAGGTGCGAAGTTCGAGCACGCGACTGCCCGGAAAGGCTCTGCTGCCCGTGGCGGGATTTCCGAGTTCCGTTCTCGCTGCCATGCGGGCGACGAATCGTGGACATGAGATTCGCGTTGCTACCTCTACTGACAGTTCCGATGACCAATTGGCTGAGATCTTTGTAGAGAGCGGATTCAAAGTAGTCCGAGGCCCCCTTCACGATGTGCTGGCGAGATTCGTGATGGCAACGGCGGATCTGCCTCCGGATTGTGTCGTCATTCGCTTGACTGCAGACAATGTAATACCGGATGGACACCTTGTCGAAGAATTGGAAAAGCATTTTCACAGGTCGGGAGTCGCGTACGTGTATCACGCCTATCCTCAGAGTCACCTGCCATACGGGCTCGGGGCAGAGGCCTTTTCTGTGGCGACCCTCAGAGAGGCGCACGCCGCAGCTGCCAGCGCCTACGATCGCGAGCATGTCACTCCATGGGTGGCACGCCATTGCCGGTTGGCGATACATGTACCGAAGGAAGCTGAATCCCTGGATCTAAGTCATCTGCGGTGCACGATTGATGATCTGGAGGATTACGAGCGTGTTTGTTCGTTGTTCGATGGAGTGGACCAGCCGGTGCAGTGCAGATGGGGTGACCTTGCGCGAAAGTTGGCCGGAATGCCAGGGGAGCCCCGTTTCCGCGTTGCCTACAAGGTCGCCGGAGGACGGGTTCACAGTGAATTCACGCTTGGGACGGCGCAACTCGGCATGGACTACGGTATCGCGAACCGATCCGGGAAGCCGGTACGACCGACGGCGATTGCGATGGTTCGAAAAGCCATTGCTCACGGTGTAACCAGTATTGACACGGCTTGCGCCTACGGAGATGCGGAACAGGTATTGGGGCAGGCGCTCTCGGGTGCTTGGCGATCGCGCGTGGCGGTGATCACCAAGTTGGATATCCTCGGCGGGTTCGCATCCAATATTGCTATCTCGGATGTCCGCGCATCAGTGGATGAAAGTGTGAAGCGTTCCTGCGAAGCACTCGCGACGAACCAACTGTCCACTGTGTTGCTGCACACTTGGCGGCACTATCGCCAGTGGAATGGTGCTGTGTGGCATAAGCTGATGGAGCTTCGAGATAGCGGTACGATTCGCAATCTCGGGGCATCGGTGTATGCGCCGAACGAGGCGCTCGAGGCGCTGCGTGACCCAGCGATTCAACATCTCCAAATCCCCATGAATGTACTGGATCGGCGTTGGAAATCGGCAGGAGTCGATCGAGCCTGCGCGGAACGTCCGGATGTTGTCGTCCATGCCCGCAGCGCCCTGTTGCAGGGACTTCTGGCAGCGCCTGCAGAGTTATGGCCGGTCGTTCCCCTAAGCGAAGCGTCGAATTACTTAGGTTGCCTGCGGGAATTCGCCAAGGGCTTTGGCCGTGACGGCGTAGTCGACCTATGCATTGCGTACGTCCGCTCACAGCCTTGGATTACGAGTATCGTTGTCGGTTGCGAGACCATGGGGCAATTGGAGGACAATCTGCGATGGTTCCATGCACCGCACTTAACCGAAGGGCAGTGCCTCGAGTTGGAATCGTCACTACCGATCGTACCGGATGCATTGCTGAATCCATCAAAGTGGAACCTTGTGCATGAGCCTTCCGCACGTTAACAGTTCGGAGCCGCTTTCTATATTTCGGTTGGACGGTAAAATTGCCTTTCTTTCCGGTGCAACGGGTCTGCTCGGGCGGCCGATGGCGTGGGCGCTCGCTGGAGCGGGGGCGCATGTGATCTGCAACTCCCGGCGGCAGGACGCTGTAGATGCACTAGTCCGTGAGTTGACAGGTGCGGAATTGCGCGCCTCGGGTGCATGCTTCGATGTGACCGATGATGGGGCCGTAACAAAACAGGTCGGCTTGATCGCTGAGACATATGGCCGCCTGGATGTATTGGTAAACAACGCGAGTTCGGGACGGGCGGGCACGATCGAGAGCGCAACATTAAGCGATTTCGAGGAGGGATATCGCGTAAACGTCACTGCTGCGTTCTGGCTTCTCCAGTGCGCTCTGCCGTTGCTGAAAAACTCGGCAGCGCGTTCGGAGGGCGGTGCATCGGTGATCAATATTGCGTCGATGTATGCCAGCATAAGCCCGGATCCGCGAATCTATGGCACAAGCGGGGCAAATAATCCGCCATACTATGGGGCGGCAAAGGCGGGCGTGGTCCAGCTTACGCGATATGCAGCTTGTCACCTGGCACCGGATCGTATTCGGGTGAATTGCATCAGCCCCGGTCCATTCCCGAGCATGAAGTATCTGGAAGCAGATCCGGGATTTCATGATCGATTGAAGGCCAAGAATCCGATGCACCGGACGGGCGATCCGCGTGAGATTCAAGGGCCGTTGTTGTTCCTCGCTTCAGGCGCTTCGTCGTATGTAACGGGTGTCAATCTGGCTGTAGATGGTGGATGGACGGCTTGGTGAAGTTAACAGACATAGATACGCCGAATCGCATCGAGACGACACATTGATACCTTCGGATCATGTCGAACGTCATCGTGCGATATGGGCTGCGGCACAGGAGACTGCAGAGACCGAAAAGGACTCCTGATGAGCATTGGTACCCTTTTGATTCGGGCGGATGCGAGTGCCGCCATTGGCACCGGCCATGTCATGCGGTGTCTTGCGCTGGCACAAGCCTGGCAGGATGCTGGAGGTCGGGCGGTGTTTGCCATGGCCGAGAGCGCGCGTGCGATCCAGACGCTGCTCGAAGCCGAGTCCTGTGATGTTTTGCCCGTCTCTGCTTCCCCGGGAACGATTGATGACATCCTCCAGACGATCGAGCTTGCGCAGGAGCGAAATTGTGAATGGGTTGTCGTTGATGGCTATCAATTCAGAGCAGCATATCAGCAGGGACTAAAAGCATCGAAAGTCAAGGTGCTCTTCTTGGACGACTGTGGGCATTCGGAGCACTATGTGGCCGACCTCGTGCTCAATCAAAATGCGTCTGCGACTTCGATGATGTATTCGGCCAGGGAAGCGCATACACAGCTCCTCCTGGGGCCTCGATACGCGATGCTGCGCCGAGAGTTCAGCGTGTGGCGGGACTGGAAGCGCGCAATTCACCCGGCCTGCAGTCGTGTTTTGGTGATGATGGGAGGAAGTGACGAAGGAAACGTCACAGCCATTGTGATCGAGGCCCTGCGCCTCCTGGCCATGAACGAAATCGAAACGACTGTGGTGGCAGGCGGTACCAACCCGCACTTCGCCGGATTGCAAAGTCAGGCTGCACGAAGCGGTCTGAAGATAACAGTGCTGAAAGACGTCTCGAATGTTGGGGAACTCATGGCCGGTGCCGACTTGGCGATTTCCGCTGCCGGTTCCACCTGTTGGGAACTTTGCTTGCTAGGTCTCCCTTCTCTGCTTATCGATGTGGCTGATAATCAGACCACAGTAGCCCGAGAATTGGACAAGCGAGAATGTGCGATCCATATCAGCGATAGGAAGGTTACTCCCGAGACTATTGCTAAGGGCCTGCAAGGCATAATCGGGACGCAGGAGTTGAGGCAATCGTTGTCATGCCAGTCCCGCGAACTGGTAGACGGAAGGGGCGCATCGCGTGTTGTCTCCATTCTGCGCAGGCAAGAAGCATTGCGCTTGAGGCCCGTGCAGTTTGAAGATCGCCGCCTATTATGGGAGTGGGCAAATGATCCCGATGTTCGAGCGGCTTCGTTTTCATCGGAGCCGATTTCGTGGAAAGCTCACGAGGTTTGGTTTGATGAAAAGCTCCATTCGTTGCAGGGATCCGATTCCAAAACCCTCATATTCATCGCTGAGGACGAGGAAGCAAAGGCAGTTGGACAGATCAGGTTCGATTCGCGCTCCGAAGGAGAGTGGGAAGTGGGCATCAGTCTCGACAGGAATATGCGAGGTCGCGGATTGGGCAGTGAATTAATCGCAGCAGGTGTGCGGGAGCTCCTGAAGGAAATTAGAACGGCTCGCATTCACGCCCACGTAAAGCCGCTGAATCGGGCCTCCGCAAAGTCGTTCGAAAATGCCGGTTTTCGTAGAAGCGGTATGGATCAAGTACGAGGAATCGCCGCAATTCATCTGATCTATCAGTAGTGACAAGCGAGAGTGGCAACGCAGGCTTTGCCACTGCGCCTTTCCCAATCGGACTAACATGGAAACCCAGATTGAGATCGGGAAAAGAGGTGTCGGGCCGGGGTACCCAACGTATGTGATTGCCGAAGTTTCTGCTAACCACGGTCAGCACTTTGACCGGGCAGTCGCCATAATACGCGCCGCCAAGAATGCCGGCGCCGATGCGGTCAAGCTGCAGACCTATACTCCCGATACAATGACGATCGCGTGCACCCGGCCCGAGTTTCTGATCAAGGGCACGTTATGGCAGGGGCGCAGCCTGCACGAACTCTATGGCGAAGCATATACGCCATGGGAGTGGCAGCCACGCTTGCGAGACGTCGCCATCGACCTTGGCATCGAGTTGTTCTCTACACCTTTTGATGCGACTGCCGTGGATTTTCTGGAATCGATGAATGTGCCGGCATATAAACTCGCCTCCTTCGAGCTGGTGGACCTTCCGCTAATTCAGAAAATGGCTTCGACGGGAAAGCCGCTGATTATGTCGACGGGGATGGCAACGGTTGAGGAGATTGCCGAGGCATTGCAAACCGCGCGCCACTCGGGCGCGACACGAATTGCACTGCTAAAGTGCACAAGTGCTTATCCGGCACCGGCGGAAGAGATGAATCTGCGCACGATTCCGGAATTATCGCAGCGTTTTGGCGTGCCAGCGGGACTCTCGGATCACACGCTGGGGATAGCCGTACCAGTGGCTGCGGTGGCCTTGGGTGCCTGCATCATCGAGAAGCACATCACTCTCTCACGGTCGGAGCCGGGGCCAGACAGCGCCTTCTCTCTGGAACCGCATGAATTCAAGGCGACGGTTGATGCAATCCGGGTGGCGGAAAAAGCACTCGGCGAGGTTCATTTCGGATTGAGCGCCCATGAGGAGAGCAGTCGAGTTTTCCGTCGCTCTCTTTTCGTTATCGAGGATGTAAAGCGCGGCGACACCTTCACCTTGCAAAATGTGCGGGCGATCCGTCCAGGACACGGGCTTCATACACGATACTTGCATGAAGTCTTGGGTCGTCGTGCGGCCTGCGACATTGAGCGCGGGACTCCTTTGAGCTGGGATCTGGTTGAGCCGCAATGAAGAATGCCGGCTCTCCCTTGAGATTGGCTGGTTTGCATCCATCTGCCGTGGTTCGCAAACTCTGGCAGCGGGCCAAAAATCTTGTTCCGGTCTCGGGGTTTCATTTCGACCGGCCCCTCGTGATCTTTCAGAGCGACGACTGGGGTCGCGTGGGCATTCGCGATCGTGAAGGTATGGAACAGCTGCGGTCCGCTGGGGTGGCGGTCGGCGAGCATCCGTACGACTTCTACACCTTGGAGACGGCTGAGGATGTGGCAGCCCTTATCGCAACACTGAAGCGACATCGCGACTCCGTGGGTCGTCACCCGTGCCTGCAGTTGAATTTCATCTTGGGCAACCCTGACTTCGCCAGAATGGAAACCGACGGCTGGCGGGAGATCCATATCCGGCAGCTAAACGACGGTCTTCCCGCAGGCTGGACGCGACCCGGGTTGAATGATGCGTATCGCCTCGGAATCGAGGATGGAGTGTTGCGCCCGGAATTGCACGGGATCACTCATTTCTGCCGACCGGCCGTCGAACGCAACTTGCGGGAAGAAGGCGAGCGCGCCAATCTTCTGCGGACTCTGTGGCGGGCGGGGACACCCTATGTTCACTGGCGTATGCCCTGGATTGGCTATGAATATTGGGATCCCGAGCAAGCCGTCGACGACCGATTCTTGCTGGCAGCAGTGCAGAAAACCATGATCTCTGAGGCTGTCGGGGCGTTCGCGAAGATGTTTTCCATGCTTCCTGCGTCCGCCTGTGCGCCTGGTTATCGTGCCAATAACGATACAGTTCAGGCCTGGGCTCAACACGGAGTCAAGGTGGCGCAGAACGGACCGGGGGCTATGGTTGCTCCCTATTTCGACAGCCATCAGGTTCTGCACCTGTCGCGGAATCTGGAATTTGAACCCGCGGTGGACGCCGGATTCTCGCTCGAGGGGTGTGTGAGCGCAGCGGAGAAATGCTTTGGGAGAGGCCTGCCCGCCGTAGTCTCCATACACTCTATTAACTTTCATTCCACGGTCAAGGACTTCCGCACCGTCACGTTAAGACTGCTGGATGAATTCCTCAGCAGACTCGAGTGTAAACATGCCGATTTGCTGTATGTTCACGATGCGGAACTCTGCCAATTGGTGCGCCACGGGACTTGTTATACTGCGCAGGGGGATCTGCGCGTAAACGTCGTCAGAAGAGATTCGCGAAGACGGGGGTTACTCAGGAGTAGGTCGTAAAAGTTCTGAGCAGATCAATCCCTTTCCTGTTGTCATTTGCAGGGTTTCGACCCTTCCTACTCTGTCCCGTAATACTGGATTCGCGTTTCCCACGACTATGAAGATTCTGCTCTTGCATCGCGAAGACGCAGCAAATGGCGGAGCTTGGAGCCAGGAACCGTGGGACCTCATCGTCGATCTTGGTTTTGCCGGTCCTGAGACCTATGCGAGTTGTAGCCAAACCCTCAACAGCCGCATTCTCAGCATTCACCAATTCGCGCGCCATCCGGAAAGCTATCGCGGGGTGAATCAGTTGTTTGAACGCGGTCGGGGAAGGCTTCTTGATCGCATGGGGCTGGACTGGTGGGAGATCCTGGCGATGGAGAGCTATCAGGATCTCCATACCCTTTACTTGTTCCGACAACTGCGACGGGAACTCCATGCAGGCCAAATCGAGCTGGCGGCGAGTCGTGCGCATCGTGCGACCCGGATTGCCGAGCAGGTGTTCGGCGTACCCGTCCGCTACATGGTGCCGGAAGACGATGGGCGGCTTCCCCGAGTGATGCAGGCTCTTCGATCGGCCCGCAAGCTGCGGCTTGCCCAAATCACCGAGATAGCTCTCGACAAATGGGACTCACGGTATCGTTTTCGTCGCCACTTTGCGAAACGCGCGGTCGCGAGAGTTACTGAGCCCTGCCTCTTATTGCCGTCAGCCTATTCAAACGTGACACGATCGGTGCTGGGGTATGCATCACGATTGCCCCATCGTAAATTTCTACTCATTACGACGCGACAAAATGCCGCTCCTGACACCACGCCAGCCAACGTAACTGTAGGCACTCTCGCCGCATATGTTGGAACTGAAGACCCGCGTCGCAAAGATGCCAGGCTCCTTCAAGACACATGGCAGGCGCTTGCAAGACAGTTGCAATCGGAAGACGAACATTTTCGAACTGCTGCAAAAGCGGGGGTGTGGGACTATTTTCCAGCGCATCTGGAACACGGTCTGCTGCTGCGAGATGCGTGGGCGAACGTACTCCAGCGGGAGCCGGTTGCGGGGGTTCTGTGCGGAGACGATCTTAATCATCACACCCGTTTGCCACTCATTTTGGCAAACATTCAGGGACTGAACGCCCTCTATTGCAGCCATGGCGCCTTGGATGTCGGCTTCCTGTTCAAAAAGGCTTATGCCGATGCATTTCTAGTCAAAGGGGAGATGGAAAGGGACTACCTGGAGCAAGCCGCCGGCATTGATCGGAAAAAAATATTCGTTGGAGCGCCACGGTACCCCAGACTTGTCTCGCCAGGTTCACGGACCGGGCAGGCCATTGTATATTTCTCACAGCCCTACGAAGTTGCAGGGGGGCGCGGCGACTCTATCTATCGTGAGATCGTACCTCGCCTCTACTCCGTTGCTCAAGCTACCCATCGTAAGTTGATCATCAAGCTGCATCCATTTGAGAGTCGGAGTGCGCGTCACGCGTTAGTGAGGTCAATCTTGGCTGGCCGCGACCTGGATGACGTCGAGATACTTGACAGAGTACCTGCCGAGCAGATCTTTTCGCGAGCCTGGTGCGGGGTCACAGTTGATTCCAGCGTTGCCGTCGAGGGTGCCTTGGTTGATATACCTTTTTTCCTTTGTGGGTGGTTAGATTTTACGGGAGATGGCTACCTTGAGCAGTTTGTTCGATTCGGGGTAGCACAGGTGCTCCATACGTCGGCGGACGTCGAACGGATTCCTCAGATGGTTTCCGATTTCCGACCTGAGCCTGCCAAGTTACAGCAGGTTTGGCGCGAGGCAGATTCGAGTCAGCTCGACGAACTGATGTTTGGCGTGCCAGATGTGAGATGCCACCCATGCGTGTGTTGAGTCCCATTCTGCGTCAATTCGTATACCCAACCCTCAGCAAAGTCGGTTACTTCTCTTCGAGAAAGGCAGCTAGCGTGTTGACGTATCACGGCGTGCTGCCAGAGCACTACAGGAAAGTGGACTCGTTTATCGACAGCATGCTGATCACAGCCGAATCTTTTCGTGCCCAGATCAGGATGCTCAAGCGACAACACAACATCATTTCGCCGGAGCACTTTCACGATTGGTTGCTCGGATCGCGGGAACTCCCCCAGCGCGCTATGCTCTTGACGTGTGACGATGGGTTACTCAACAACCTCACCGTTATGACTCCCATCTTGCGCGAGGAAGGACTGCAGTGTCTGTTCTTCGTGACTGGAGCTTCTCTCGATAAGGTCCCGCAAATCCTGTGGTACATCGAGTTGTACCTGATGATCATGGAGGCGCAAAGGAACCATTCAGCGACGGTCTGGCGTGGAATGGATGTTCCAGAAATCGATAGGAACCCACGGAAGAGACGGCCGCAATGGCTGGCCTTGATGACTGGCCTTTCGGCGTTTGAAGCACCGAAGAGGGCGTTTTTTCTGCAGGAGGCTGAGCAACGCTGGGGAGTCGCACCCGACTGGAAGCGGCGCTATCTGGATGATCCATTATTACGGCAGCGATTCCAGCCGATGGGAGCGGCGGAGTTGCGCCAGCTTGCAGATGCGGGTATGACGATCGGTTCCCATACGTTCAGTCACCCCGAACTTTCTCGCCAAACTGAGGGCATGGCGCGGAGGGAGATTATTGATTTTCGTCGCGAATTGGAAATCTGTACCCAACGTGCTGTCTGGGCTTTGGCGTACCCGTTCGGGAATCCATCTTCTGTTGGCGAGCGCGAGCTTCAGCTGGCGGAAGAGGCAGGATACAATTGTGCCTTCATGAATATGCTCGGAGAGGTAGCGGCGAAAAATAGGTTTGCCCTGCCTCGAGTGCACGTGGGTGCGGACATGAATCTGGCTGTACTTGAGGCGCACGCCACTGGTTTGCACCATGATGTGCAGCGTTGGCTCAGTCCGTCTGTGCCGATCAATGTCCTGACGCCTGAAGCTGATGCTCGAATTCGGCGAGCGGGCGGCGGCAATGGCACTTCCGGCACACAAGACAGTTCCTTCCCTGTGTCTATACCGTTGCTTGACAGACGGTGATTCTTGCGTGTTGTAGTGTTCGACCACATACCCGACGACCCCGACCTTCGTCGAGCCTGGAACGCGTTAGCCCTCGGCATGGAACATGCCGAAGTATTCTTCACCTATGAGTGGTCAGTCGCCGTGGAGCGAGCCTACAAGGGCAGGCTCACTCTGCTTCTCGTTTTGGGCTACGACGATGCGGGTCTTGCAGGTGTTGCCGCCCTCACACGAAAGAGGACCGGTGAACTGGTTTTTCTCACCGCCGATACCGCAGACTATTGCGACTTCCTGTGTGCGTCGAGTCTTCGGCGACAGTTCGTCTTCGCCGTGCTCTCCGAACTGAAGGCTCGCAAGGTGGGAACCGCTGTTTTTACTAATCTTCCCGCCGACTCTCATTCGGTAAGTGCGTTATGGGAAGCCGGTTCAAGGACAGGATATTGCCTGCACATGCGTGGTGCTTACGTGTGCGCACAAGTGCGGTTAGGTTCAGGCGAGGAACGGTACAGCTTGAAGCAATCCGTCCTCGCGAAAAAAAGGCTACGAAAGAACTTTCGCGAGTTAGCCAGTCGGGGTACGGTGCTGCTAGAACATGAAACCGAGTGGAGCGACATTCGCTCTCTGTTGCCCCAGTTCGCTCGAGCGCACATCGCTCGTTTTCTTGAGACTGGGAAGAAAAGCAGCCTGATCTGCCCGGAGCGGCGTGCTTTTCTCGAAGAATTAGGGGATGAACTCTCGCGTTCGGGGTGGATCGTGTTCAGTCGCTTGGTAGTCGGTAAGGTGACGGCCGCGTGGAACTATGGGTTTCGCTTTGCCGGATCCTGGTTCTGGTATCAGCCTACGATGAACGACTGCTATCGGGATCTCTCCCCTGGCCACTGCCTGCTCGCAAAGATTGTGGAACAGGCTTGCGATTCCCACGATTTGGACGTAGTAGATCTGGGGCTAGGCGCCGAAGGATATAAGGAGCGATTTGCCAATTCAAGCCGACGAACTCTGTATTGCGAGGTGAATGGGTCGAGGATTCGGCACTGGCGCACCATTGCCCGCTACCGTGCCGCCACCATTGCGAGGGCTTCGCCCTCGCTGGAAACTTGGATTCGCATGATGATATCGACCCTCGGCAAAGTCCGTGAAATGCTCGCCACTGAAGGTATCTGGGGGATGTTGAGACGCGCAGGGCAGCGGGTAAGGCGCCTTTTGTTCAGTCATGACAAGCTCCTCGTTTTCGAATGGCGTGCCGGCGCGAGGACTCCTGATACATCTGGCATTCGTCTTGTACCTCTCGATTCTGATGCGCTTGGCGCTGCCGCATTACAATACGGCAACGACCCTGTCAGGTTGCGGTTCTTCATGCGCTCAGCACAACGACTCCGGTCTGGAGATGGACAAGGATTTGTATTGATGACCGCCGATGGAACACCAGTGCATTTCTGCTGGGCCAAAGAATGTGAAGGGTTCTACGTAAAGGAGTTGGACCGTACTTTGCGGGGTCTCTGCGAGAATACTGTGATCATCTTTGATTGCCTGACGCCGGAAGCTGCTCGTGGGCACGGCTATTTCCAACAAGCGATCTCGCTGCTTGCCCGGCAGCTGAACTCGCAAGGAGTAGCGGCATGGATTTTCAGGTGCGAAGCGGACTTAACGGAGTTTCGGGACAGCGAAAAATCTGGCTTTCACCATAAGTTCACTCTCGGACGCCGACGCATACTCTTCTTCAAGAGGATCAGCGACTCGCTGCCCACGGTGAAGTCGCACCAGGAACATAAGCTCTCGGCGGTTTAAACTACAGCGGGGCTCGTAATCCCATTTTGATGGCTTCACTTTCCAATCTTCAGACGGAGGCAGTCGCTGCCCCGAACTCACCACCAGACACTCTGCGTGACGAATTCCGTCGCAACATGGGGCAGATATCCCGGCATTCCCTTACGTTCTTTGCCGGAACAATCTTCACCATGGGAGCCGGCTATGTGGTCAAGATTTACGTGGCCCGCGTGCTGGGGGCCGAGCAACTGGGTCTCTATGCCCTGGGAATGACCTTGGTCAGCCTGACGCAATTGGTGAGCAACCTGGGATTGCAGGGCACGGCTGCACGGTATATTGCCGTCTACAGTGCGACGAAGAACTTCGACGCTCTTCGGGGATTCCTGACGCGAAGCGTCGGGATTGTACTTTCACTCACCTCAGTTTTCTCCCTCGGCCTGATCGTCGCCGGCGGCTGGCTGGCACGTCGGCTATACCACGCCCCCGGCCTTAGCCAATACATTCCGCTGTTTGCGCTGCTAACGGTCCTTGGTGCGGCCAACACGTTCTATTGCCAGGTCCTCGCAGGATTCAAAGACATTACGAAACGCACACTCATTACTAATTTCATCGGAACACCGCTGGTTATTGCTCTGACGGTTCTGTTGTTGGCTCTAGGGACAGGAATGCACGGTTATTTATGGGCGCAGATACTGAACTCTATCATCGTGTCGGCACTGTTGATCTTCGCTGCGTGGAAGTTGACTCCGCCTGCCGCCAGATTTTCCTGGCGCTCACTGCCGCCGCTCGACCCCGAGGTTAAGGCGTTTGCCGCAGCCGCGTTTGGGATGAGCGCAGTTGAGTTCCTTGTCTCTCAAGCGGATAAGGTTCTCCTCGGCTTCTATTTGACTCCTGCTCTCGTTGGTATCTACGTCGCTGCATCGACGATCGCCGCCATGGTCCCTTTGGTTCTGCAGTCCGTCAATCAGATTTTTGCTCCCGTGATAGCCGATTTGCATTCTCGCAACCGTATCGATGTTCTGCAGAGGCTTTTTCAAACACTGACGAAGTGGGTGGTGGGCCTTACCCTCCCATTGGTGCTCGTCGTCATCACATATGCCGCACCCTTAATGCGTATGTTCGGAGCGGCCTTTGAGACTGGTTGGCCCGTGCTCGTGATTGGAGTGGTCGGGCAGATTGTGAACTGCGGTGTCGGATCTGTTGGTTTACTTCTTTTCATGTCTGGGAACCAGAGACGATTGATGAAAGTTCAGTTCGTGATGGTTGGGGTATCCCTCCTGATGAACATCATGTTGATTCCGATGTTAGGAGTCGTGGGAGCTGCCCTGGCGTCTGCCTCAGTCAATGTTGCGGGCAATGTATGGAATCTCTTAGAAGTGCGCAAGGCTCTACACATCATTCCCTACAATCGCAGTTACTTCGCATTAGGTATTCCTGGACTGTTTTCGGTCGCAGCAGCGGTCCTTATGAGAGTTTGGGGTGGGGGAACCGTGGCCCCTTGGCTGGAGATCCTCGGCGCTGTGATCCTCTCTTACATGGTGTTTACCGGTTTCGCACTAAAATTCTCGTTAAGTGAAGATGATCGGATTATTGCCACAAGTGCCTGGGCCCAGGTGCGAGCGGGGCTGCGGAGATAAACAATGACGGATGAATTCAGATCGGTACGTCTTCCTCAAGTCTTGTGTGAGCAGGCGGAACGTTGGCTGCAGGGCCGCTTTGAAACGCTGGAGGCACTCATCACTTTTGTGCTTCAGGAAATTACTAATAACGAGGGCAGCAGGCTTGACCAGCAGGAAGAAGAAATGGTTCAGCAGCGGCTCCGCGATCTGGGGTACATCTAGATCTGGCGATTCCTTGACCCATCCTCGTTCAATGCAGGCGCGTTCTTCGGTTTTGGTCACCGTGGATTGCCTCCGCGCAGACCGCCTCGGTTTTCGCGGCTACTCGCGCCCGTTAGCCCCCTTTCTGGATGCATTGGCCCAACAGAGCATCGTGTTCTCAAGCGCCGTCGCTGCGGGAGCCCCGACCTATTTTTCTTTCCCCGCCATCATGGCTTCACGCTATCCGTTGAGTCTGGGGCGTGAGGTTGTCGGAGTTGCTCCAGGTGAACCTACGATTGCAACAGTCCTTCAGGAATCTGGCTACGAGACCGGCGCCTTTCTCGCGGGAAATCCATATCTAACGGCGCGTCTCGGCTACGCGCAGGGTTTTGGGCAATTCTCTGATTTTCTGCATTTGGCAGATGCAAGGGCTGGCAGCGTCAAATTTTCGGCGAGCCCCGGTTTTTCCCGGTTCAATCGCGCACTAGAGCGGCTGTCCAATCGAACGAAGCTTACCGCTGCCGCTTACAACGAACTGTATTTTCGATATTGTCAATGGCGTTCCGGACGGGAACGGTTGTCGATGGATCAGCTGCGTCGCTATCCGGCGGCCAATGTTGTCGTGGACGCAGCCTGCGACTGGTTGAAGGAACGATCAGGCCGGCCTTTCTTCCTCTGGATCCACCTGATGGACCCGCATCATCCTTACTACCCGCCACCAGAGGCTATGGAGTCGTTGGGGATGTCGCATATCACTCCGAAGTATGCCCGGTTTCTCAATTCGGTTTGGAATCGCGGCGATCTTTCACCGCGACGGCTCCAGCGGTACAGAAAGGAGGTGATGGCGCTGTACGATGCCGGAGTCCACTGGGTGGATAGGCAATTGGCGCGCTTGGTTGAGTTTCTGAAGGCGCATAACCAGTGGGACGATACCGTCTTCCTGGTGACTGCGGATCATGGAGAAGAATTCCTCGAGCACGGCAATCGCTATCACTCACCAGTCGGCCTGGCTGAGCAACTCATTCGCGTTCCAATTCTCATCCATGCGCCAGGGAGTTCTGCGGCGCGTGTGACTGATACGTTCAGCCTGATTCATCTCGCGCCCACATTGCTGGAAGGATTGGGCGTCGAAATCCCGCATTCATTCCGTGGACGCGCGTTGTGGAACGACCTCTCCACGGGGAAGCTGCCTGGCTCGCCGGCAATTGTTGAATGCGTCGAATCGTGCAACAATCAGTTTTCTGCGGCCGATCGCTGCGGGAATCGCCTCATGGTGGTTCTTGATGGCGACCACAAGCTGGTTCTGCGTTTCCGTGAGCAGAGCGACTCTCTGTACGACCTGGCACGCGATCCAGAGGAAAGGCGTCCTTTGCCGGATACAGTCGAGACTAAGAATCGTGCTCGGCTACTGGAGTGTGCGCGCGACTACCTACGTTATGAAAGGGAACATCGTGATCAGGCCCTGGCATTACGGGCACGTTTGCGCGAGCTGCGGCATCATGTCGTGTTGAAATCCGCACCAGTTGAAGCGGACAAGACCACCATTGAGACCGCCGAGCATGGATAAAGTCCGGGTACTGTTCTTGCCCTCGGTGGACGCCGATAACGTGAACGCTCAGAGCCTGAATGTTCGCGAAATCGCGCTGCGGCTTAATCCCCAACTCTTTCAGGTTACGTTGTGGTTCGAACGGGAACCAGACACCCGCCTGCTAGGCAGTCCTGCCATTCGATTGGAAAAACTGCCGCCACGGCAACGAACACTGCGGATATTGAAAGAGATGGCTTCAGGGTATGACATCATCGCTTACATGGATTTCAGTCCGGCAAGCTACACAATCCTGCGTCTGCCACGCGCTCTGCGCCGAGGAGCCACAGCCGTATTTCATGCGGAAGGCGTAATGCAGCTTGTGAATCCGTCGAGGACTCTGTGGCTTCTGTACGACGGAGTTTTTCCTCACTGCGATGTCTATAGCGCAATCACACAATTTGTAGCGGCTGATGTATTCAAAAAGATCGGCAAGACAGTGAGTTACATACTCCCAGCAGGAGTGGACACCAACTTGTTCACGCCGCCCGCATCGCGAATGAATTCTGTGCCCGTCGTACTCTTCGCGGGAGCAGTGATCGAGCGTAAGGGACCGCAAATCGTGGTCGAAGCCGGCCGGCGCTTCCCAAATGCTATATTCCGAATTCTTGGCACAGCACGCGAAGGGTTCGATGAAGTCCTGCGGCAGCAAATTGCTCGGCTCGACGTACGGAATGTGACGCTCGAAGGCCCCAAGTCGCAGGTTGAACTGCTTGAGATTATGCGGAATTGTGACATCTTTCTGCTGCCCTCTCGTCTGGAAGGAATGCCGAAGGTAACCTTGGAAGCTGCCGCGACCGGTCTGCCCTGCGTGGTATTCCGTGATTATCAGACGCCGTCAATTGTTGATGGCGTTACCGGTTTTCAGGTTGGAACTACTGAAGAAATGATGCAAGCTCTGGAAACTCTCATAAACGATCATGCCTTGCGGGAGCAGATGGGCAAGAAGGCGCGTGAGCATGTCCAGCAGTTCAGTTGGGATGTTGTGAGCCGGCAATGGCAGAATGCTTATCTTGAAATTGCGGCATCCCGACTATCGTGAAAGAAGCCTCCGTGAGTTCGTCGAGCTTGCCCCACAACGCTGCGCCCGATGATCTCCATGTTTTGACCTTGACGCCCTTCTACCCAACTGATCTGGACGATGCCTCCGGCTGTTTCATCTATGAGACACTGCTCTGGCTTAAAAAAGTCGGTGTAGAAAACACGGTATTCGCTGTCCAGCCTTTCTATCGCGGTCGCTTCCGCAGCAGTTCGTTGCACCTTCCAGCTCAATGGATTCGTTGCTTCGCACTACCGGGCGGATTTGGCCTCCCGAGCGCGGGAGCATTTGTGTTTGCGCAGTGTGTCGGACGATTGCGTGAGCTACACCGCAGAAACCCGATCCACCTGATTCACGCGCATGGTGCACTGCCGTGCGGCCATGCTTCCATGCTACTCAGCAGGGAATTGGGAATTCCGTTTGTCGTCTCCGTGCACGGTCTGGACGCATATTCGACCGTCCAAGTTACAGGTCAGGCGGGAAAATGGTGCCGCCGGGTTTCGCAGCACGCCTACATGGCGTCCCGTCGCGTGATCTGCATCAGCGAGCACGTTCGAGAGAAAGTTCTGGAGGGGGTCGGACGGAATTGCCGCACTTCGGTCGTGTATAACGGCGTCGATCCAGAACTCTTCTCGCCCGGGACTACGACGCCGTCAAAGCATTTGTTAATACTCAGCATCGGCAACCTGATTCCAATTAAAGGCCATGAGTTGCTCATTCGGTCCGTGGCCTCCCTTGTACCGGAATTCCCATCTCTAACTCTGGACATCATCGGGAATGGACCAGAACTCCATCGACTCCAGAGACTGTCAGAACAGTTGGGATGCGCCGATCGTGTCCGCTTCTTGGGACGCAAGTCACGAAGCGAAACTGCCGCCGCCGTTCGACATTGCACACTGTTCGCATTGCCCAGTCGTTACGAGGGACTGGGCTGCGTCTATCTGGAGGCGATGTCGGCAGAAAAGGCGGTAGTGGGGTGTCGCGGACAGGGAATTGCTGAGGTCATCCAGCAAGGCTCCAACGGTTTTTTGGTTGGCGCGGACAATGAAAAGGAACTGAGTCTGGTCCTCTCGATGCTCCTCGGTGACGAACAGAAGCGCCGCAATCTCGGGCGTTCCGCTAGAGAGACGGTTCTCGAGGGTTTGACACTCGCCCATCAGGCTGAGCGTTTAGCCCGCATCTATCGGGAGTGCGTTGCATGAGTCGCCGCCTGGTGATCTTCACGGAGATCATCTCTCCCTATCGCACACCTCTCTTCAACGCCCTGGCGAAGAATCCCGAGATCGATCTGCACGTTATCTTTCTGTCTGAGAACGATCCAACGCTGCGTCAGTGGAAGATATACAAGGACGAGATCCAGTTCTCTCACGAAGTATTGCCGTCCTGGCGACGCCGTGTGGGAGAGTTCAACCTTCTGGTGAATGGCAGGGTAGCTCAAGCCCTGCGGAGAGCCTCGCCGGACGTGATCTTGTGTGGTGGATACAACTACCTTGCCTCCTGGCAGGCGCTTATTTGGGCGTGCGCACAAAACATTCCCTTTCTTTTGTGGTCGGAAAGCAATGTTTACGATATGCGTCGCGGCCGTGCCCTGGTCGAAATGTTGAAGACTGAGTTCTTAAACCACTGCGATGCGTTTGTGGTTCCGGGCCGCTCAGCCGAGGAATATCTCCGCGCGACCCATAAGATTCCTCAGGACAGAATCTTTTTCGCGCCAAATGCCGTGGACAACCACCTATTTTCTTCTCTGGCCTTGCAAGCGCGTCAGAATGCCTCTGCAGTGCGCCGCGACTTAGGTTTGCCCGAGAGGTACATTCTTTTTGTGGGACGCCTTGTGGCGGAGAAAGGAGTCTTGGAACTTTTACAAGCCTATGCCTGCCTCGACGAAGATTTGCGCCGTCAGGTTGCGCTCGTATTCGTCGGAGATGGCCCTGCCCGTTCCGAACTGCAGCAAGAGGCGTCCCGCGTGACGCCGGGGGTAGTCGAATTTTCAGGCTTTGCGCAAAGAGAGCAGTTGCCGGCTTACTATGCACTCGCTGAAATGTTGGTTCTTCCGACATATACTGACACTTGGGGCCTGGTCGTCAATGAAGCGATGGCCTGCGCGGTTCCCGTGATTGTGAGCCGCGTAGCCGGATGCGCGGCAGATCTCGTCCAGGAAAACTGGAATGGCCTGCTGGTCGAACCAGAGAGCGTTTCTTCTCTCAAGACTGCCATATTGAAATTAGCCAGCGAACCCAAGCTTTCTGCGACGATGGGTGGGCACGCGAGGCAACACATCGATCAATATTCGCCGCAAGCCTGGTCGGTGGCGATTGCACACATGATGAAATCCGTTGGATCTCATGACTGAGCGCTGTCCCAAACCCGTTCTGATTACTGAGGACGTGATTTCGTCCCGTCCATGATTCATATTTACATTAACTCGCTGGCAGCTTCTGCCGGTGGCGGACTAACCTATGTTCGCAACGTCATTCCGCATCTCGCACGCCATTCCGATGTGCGGGTCACAGTCACGCTCAGCCCCACTCTGCACGGTGAAGTCGCGCCTGCGCCGAATATAGAATTTGTGGAGCTGGAGCTTCCAGCCGGCAAACGATTCTGGTACGAACAACGCATGCTGCCGGAATTGATCCGGCGAAGCGGAGCTACGATTCTTCTTTCCACTGGGAATTTTGCCTTAAGAAAATCGCCGGTACCCCAGATTCTCCTCTCCAGGAACTCACTTTACGTTTCGCCGGATTTCGACCGAGACCTGTGGTCCCGTGGCGAGTATCGGATGTGGCTCAACACCCGTGCTCAGGCTTTCTTCGCAAAGAGATCGATCCGTTGGGCAACCGCGACGGTGGCGCCGACCGAGGCATTTGCCAGGCAGTTGGAGACATGGACCGGCGCGGAGGTCATTGGTATCCATCACGGCTTTGACAAGGCGACTTTTGCCGGTGATGACAGCCCTCTTCCGGCGCAGGTGCAAGCTCAGATCGACGCGGTTCGAGACTCCGTGAAGGTGCTCTTCGTCAGCCATTACAACTACTACCGGAATTTCGAGACATTAATTCGCGCTCTTCCCATCCTGCGAACTCGGATGGCCTCGCGATCAGTACGCCTTCTGTTGACCTGCCGCCTGTCTAAGGGGATGAATCCTGGAGCTTACCGCACTGAGACTATAGCGCGTCTAGTGAAGGAACTGGAAGTTCCGGATATGGTCGTAGAATTGGGAACGATTCCCTACCAGAACCTGCACCGTCTCTACGCTGCAGCAGATATCTACGTGACACCAGCGTATGCGGAGACGTTTGCTCATCCACTGGTAGAGGCGATGGCGAGTGGAGTGCCGGTGATCGCGTCCGGCATTCCTGTTCACCGCGAGATATGTCATGACGCTGCTGTCTATTTCGAGCGATTCAGTCCTGAGGCTCTGGCGGAACGTATTTCCCAAGTCGCCAGTGACCTGCCTGCCCGTAAATCGATGGTTGCCAAGGGACTATCCAGGGCTGAAGACTTTTCCTGGAAGGTTCACGTAGAGCGAATCATCGCGTTATCACGGACGCTCCTTGGGGCTGCGTCCCGTTTGTGAAAGAGTCGAGAGCGATGGGATCGAATCTGGCGAAGGGAGTGGCCGCAGAAATAGAACCAGAGTTACTGCGTCTTCTGGTTTGTCCACGTGACAAGCGGGATCTGTCGAGCGAAGGAACCCATCTCGTCTGTCCCCAAGGTCACAGGTATGCCGTGATCGAGGGAATTCCTATCCTTCTGGTCTCGGAGGCGGAGCAAACGCACATCGAGGGCACGCGGGCACTTGCTGTAGCGGAGAGCGGTGACACATCCAGTCTGCCTGCTTTCAACGTCGGCGCAAACGAAATCGATCCTTTCGTCCGCGGATCTATCGGAGCGACCAACGGCGGGCTCTACCAGCACTTGGTTGGGACTCTTACGGAATATCCCATTCCGCGTCTCAGGCTCCCTCCCGGGGAGAACCGTTTTTTCCTGGAAATTGGCTGTAACTGGGGACGCTGGTGCATTGCGGCAGCTCGCTTGGGATATCGACCGATTGGCATCGATCCATCACTCAAAAGCATCCGAGCGGCTTCTCGAGTATCGCGGCAACTGGGTGTCGCAGCCAGCTACCTTGTTGCGGATGGACGCTTTCTACCCTTTCGCGATCAGACCTTCGACCAGGTTTTTTCCTACAGTGTGCTCCAGCATCTCTCGAAAGAGAATGTGTTCACGATTCTGAACGAGATTCGCCGGACACTGCGAATTCAAGGTACGGCCCTCGTCCAATTGCCCAATGTTTATGGAATACGCTGTCTCTATCATCAGATTCGACGAGGATTCCGCCAGGCCCGTGATTTTGAGGTGCGCTACTGGACGGCCGGGGAGCTGCTTTCCGCGTTTGCATCGAGGATCGGCAATGCACAAGTAAGCGTAGATGGTTTTTTTTCGCTTAATGTGCAACCGAGCGACATCCACCTGCTCCCTCGCCGGTATCGAGCGCTTGTGCACACATCGGAGAAACTCCGGCACATCAGCGCATTTGCCCCGGCGTTGACGAAGGTGGCAGACAGCCTCTATGTCAGCGCACAGCGGACGACTTAGTCTGCCGTTGACCACTGCCTAGCGCTGCTCCTCCGCCCTGTCGGATAACATGATAAGCGGTCCCGAAGCAGACTCTTGAGAGAGTTGCTCCCGCCATTGCAGCTGCGACTCCTGGCGCATGGCGTAAAGCAGTAAGACCGACATGAGCAAGAGAAGCCATGTTTGGTGCGGCATCAGCAGGCGATCCCACCACCAGGATTCTGCCCAAGTTCTCGGAATCCAGCCGTCGCGGAAGGCCTGCTGTAATACTGCAGCACCGGGCAGCAGAAAGGGAATCATAAGCAGCAGAGCTGCATTCGCGACACGCGCCAGAGCCTTTGGCCGAATGACACACCAGCAGAGCGGAATCGCCAGCATGGATGCGTCATATAGCCGGTGGTAGAGCGGCAGTAATCCGATAACGGCGATCGTTGCCAAGCTCAACAACTCGACTTGCTGCGTTCGGCCCTTAGGGACAAGGATGATCCACGTCACCATCAACGCGGCACCCGCACAGAACGCGATCAGATTGGCGGACTTCGCGTTGTGAGTAAACGAATACAAAGGAACCTGCAGATTGATTAGCATAAATCGGATCGGATTTGCGGTTGTGAAATCGTCGATAGTATTTTTAGCCGCACCGAACTTCATGTTGTTCAAATAGTCAGGGACCCAATTTACCCCTGCAAACTGCATCCATGCGGCGGCGAGGACGACGAGAACTACGGTGAGTACAACCGCGGTGGCGAACAAACGCCAGCGACGTTGCAGAATGTAGTAAAGAAGAAGAAAGCCTGCAATGTGAGGCTTCAGGCTGCAGGCTGCACCAAGGGACATCCCGGCGATGATGTCGCAGTTGGCACAGGCCGCCCACACTCCAAACGCACAAAGCCCGACAACCACGATCGTTTGATTCCCGGTAGCAATGCCAGTGTGGAACGGCGCAAGCGCAAGACACGCTGCCAAAAACGCAAGCCCGCGCCGCTCAATCACCGAAAGGCCTGCGATGTGCAATAACGAGCCGACTGTCACCGCAAAACCGGCTAACAATACCGCGAGCCAAACGAGTTTCGCCGCAGGCCAGGGCAGGGCGGATATTGGTGCGAACAGAACCAGAGCGCTGGGCGGAGGCGCGATATGCATCCTGGCCGTGTTCGCGCTTAAGGGCTCGCCTATTTCATCCCGCCACATCGCTGCAAAGTTCTCAGGATTGGCGAAATTCTGGCCGCGCAGCCAGATCCGGCTGGTCGCATAGTATTGCGCGAGGTCGTTCCAATTCGTCGGATGCAGATACCGCACTGGGCCCCGCACTACGAATTCTGCCGCAGCCAAAACGAGCAGGCAGTACAGAACGATTCCTCCCGTCTTCTGCAGATACTTCCCTGGGATGCTAGTCAGCGGCATTGACGTTCGCAGAGCATACGGCTCGGAGTGAGTCCACAACGCGTTCCTGTTGCCTTTCCGTCATCTGAGAGAAAAGCGGCAGAATAATACCGAAATCCTGGGCCTTCTCGCTTTCGATCAGATTGGGGCAATGTGGGCTGGGATTGCATTGCGCTTGCGCGCAACGCCAACTGGAAGGATCACCGTACGCCGGTTCGCGATGGGCGCACATGATCCCTCGGCGAGTAGCAATTCCGTCATCCAGCATTCTCTGCATGACCTGGCGCTGATCAAAATGTTCTGAGAGGCGAACACAATAGCTTTGCCAGTTGGTTCGCGCCCATTCGGGCTCTTCTGGGAGTTTAACGTCCTCGATATCGGATAATAGTTCTCGATACCGGTCAGACAGTCGGCGGCGCTCGTGAACTGCTTCGGGAATCCGCTTCAGCTGTTCGCGCCCGACAGCCGCCTGGATGTCGGTCAACCGGTAGTTGAATCCAAACTCCGGGTACGACTCGAAAACCACGACGGGCGATGCATGCCGCACGGTGTCGGGTACGGTCATGCCATGTTGCCGCCACAACCGGAACTTGCGGTCCATGGCAGCGTCCGGCGTCGTGAGCATTCCGCCATCGCCTGTGGTAAGCAACTTGCGTGGATGGAAAGAGAAACAGGCCACGTCCGCATGCGGCTTACCGATCTTTTCCCACCTGCCGTTCCAAAGAATCTCGCTACCGATCGCACAGGCAGCATCTTCCACGACCGCCAAACCGTGCCGGCGAGCCACTTTGAGTACCTCTTCAAGATCGCAGGGCATGCCCATCTGGTGAACGCACAAAATGGCTCGCGTCCGGTCGCTGATGGCCGCTTCGATCCGTTGCGGATTGATATTGAACGTCGCGGGATCAATGTCAACGAAGACGGGCCGCGCCCCGCAGTAGCGAACGCTATTCGCAGTGGCGATGTAGGAGTGGCTGACCGTAATGACTTCATCGCCGGGACGAACCCCCACCGCCAGCAGCGCGAGGTGCAACGCTGTTGTTCCGCTGGAAACCGCACATGCGTACGCTGAGCCAACGAACGCTGCAAATTCGCGTTCGAAAGCCGCGACTTCCGGTCCCTGTGTGACCCAGCCCGACAGAATTGCTCGCTCTGCGGCGGAGACTTCTTCCTGGCCCAGCAGCGGCCGTGCCACCGGAACAAAATCCTCAGACATGAATAGGAACGCTCCGTGGTTCCCAGTTGCGCACGACTTCTTCTTCCAGGAGTTCAACTGGCGATTTCCCCTGGCTCGTATACCAATCGCGAAGCCGGGCAAGTCCTTCTTTCAGCGAAACCGTTGGCTCGAAGCTCAACAGTCTCTTTGCCTTGGAACTGTCGGCGAGCAATCGCAGAACATCTCCGGGGCGTGATTCCAAATGAGTAATTTCCGCATCACTCTTGCCTAGAACATCGGCAATCGTATCTGCGAGTTGAAGGATCTGAATTTCTCTCTCGCTTCCCACGTTAAACGTTTGTCCCAACGACTGTTCGGAAAATCCGGCAGCCACGATTCCCCTGGCGGTGTCGGAAACAAAAGTGAAATCGCGTGTCTGTGTCCCATTGCCGAAGACCACCATCGGTTTGCCCGCCAGAGACCGCAGCATAAATTTTGGAATGACCTCTCCACTGTCGCCCTCGTGGTGGGAGCGCGGCCCATAAGCATTGAAAGGGCGAACGATCACCGTCGGGAATCGATAGGTTTCCCAATAAGCGCGCGTGTAACATTCTCCGGCCAATTTGGAGGCACCGTAGACCGTCGTCGGCAGGGTTGGGTGCTCCTCGCTGATGGGCACAGTTCGGGCGGTTCCGTAAACTTCGGAACTGGAAACATAGACGAAGCGTTTCACGCCCGCATTTCTGGCCGTATTGAGGAGCGCGAGGGTTGCGGACGCATTGACTTCGTGATTCTCGATCGGGTCGTGGATGGAATGGCGAACGCCCAGACAAGCCAAATGGAAGACAACATCAATTTCCCGCAAGAGCGAAGCGATTGCCTTTTCATCACGGATGTCAGCCACGACGAGTTCAACATCCGAGCTGAGCACCTCAGAAAGGTTCTCGCGCTTGCCGTTGATGAGATTGTCGACAGCAATGACACGAAAATGGCGTGCCGCAAGTTGGCGGACTAACTCCGAACCGATGAATCCGGCACCGCCGGTTACCACAACGCGCTTGTTCTCCACCACTCCCATCCTCAAGATTCCTGCCGAATGACGATTCTACCAAGCTGAAGTCACATTGATCCCCGCGCGCCAGATTCGAGCCGATCGGTCTGGACTGTGTCTCGCTGGTCTAGCGTCTGTCGGAGCTGTGCCAGTTTGATGCCCTTGATGCCCAGCAGAGCAAGCCCGACAAGAACGTTTGCCACAAAGATCCAGGCGTGTATTACGACGGTAAGTGCGAGCGCATTGCTGGCCGGGATACCCGCCAGCTTGAACGCCTCGGTGCCGAAGAGTTCGTAGGTGCCAAGGCCGCCCGGAGCCGCAGGAATCATGAATCCTAATCCAAGAATGGCAGTCGCGACCACCGAGGACTTCAGGCTAACTGCCATGTTGAGCGCCCCGGCCAAACCCCAGATTACCGATGCCTCCGTAATCCAGATTAAGCCCGTCAAAAGCATCAGGATGAGCAGTCGCTCGACGGAAGAAATGCCCGACAGGCCATGGGCAAAAGAGGTCAGAAGGCCATCAAACCGCTCCTCGAGCCACGATAGATGCATCCATCGGAACGTGCGCCGGACCCAGTCAACAAGGGTGCGGCTTCGATAGCGAACGATTACGAGTAGTACAAATGCGCCGGCAAACACCAAAGCCGCCGTGCGAACTAGCGCCAGCACCCAGGCTGGCGGATTCAGAGCCCAGATCGCAAACAGCACCATCCCGATCAGTGCCAGACCATCTAGCACTTTCTCGACCGCGAGCGTAGCAAGCGCTCCGGTGCTTTCCAGCAAGGAGCCTGTTGGGCCTGAAAGGGTACAGCGCGCGATGTCTCCGGCGCGGCCCGGGAGCAGGAAATTCGCCATGTTACCGATCCCAAGGGCCGCCAGGCACGAAGTGAATCTGGGACGTGAGTCAGCCGGGAAGATCAATTGCCAGCGCCACGCGCGCAATGGCAGATTCACGCAGAACACGGCGAGCGGTACGAGCATGAAAGGGCCGCTCAATCGTCCAAGCGCCTGCGACGACTGCCTCAGATCGACTTGTCGCAAGAGAACGCCCAGACACCCGAGTCCAATAAGAATCCCGACGATGCCTGACTGGACACTGAATTTACGTCCCAACCCGGCGCTCCATGGTGTGCGTTTGCGTCTCGCTGACATCCATGTCTGACGTCTCCTCGAGGAAGTACGTAGGACGCTGCCGGGCTGCTTCCAGGGTTCGCCACAGATACTCGCCCAGCACGCCCAGCATTACCATCTGTACGCCTCCCATTACCAGCACCACCACAATCAGCGAAGACCAGCCCAGCACCGGTGTCCGGGTCATGATCCGGAGCACAATCACCAGAACCGCGTAGGCGAATCCTACCAGGCTGAAGAGCATGCCCAGGTAAGACATGGCCCGCAGCGGAGCATAAGAGAACGACACAAATGCGTCGGCAAACGCCTTCAACTTGCGCTTCAACGTCCATTTAGATCTGCCGGCGGCACGCTCCTCCTTCGTGTAGGTGATCTGGGTTGACGAAAACCCCAGCCTTGCGATCTCGCCGCCAATGCTTGGATCGCTGCCCGCCGATTGCAGCAAACCGTTGATGGCCTTCCTGTCGAGCAGCGCAAAGTCCGAACCCCGGGGCGGCAAATCGACTTCTCCGAGCAAATTCAATAGCCGATAGGTAGTGTTCGCTAGAAAGAGATCGATTTTCGAAATGCCCTTGCGCTCCTCACGAATCGCCCAAACGATATGATGCCCGGCTCGCCACAGATCCAACATCTGAAGAATGAGCTCCGGCGGGTCCTGCAGGTCCGCTGCCAGGAAGACCGCGCACGCGCCTCGCGCACGCGAAAGTCCGGCCAGTATCGCAACATGGCTTCCGCTGTTCTTGGCTAGTCGTGCGTAACGAAACAGCGGGTCGTTCGAGCAAACTTCTTTCAGGATTTCTGGTGAGCGATCGACCGAGTGATCGTCCACCAAAACGATCTCAATTAGCAGTGGAGTCAGTCGCGCCACAAATGAGCGTAAACGCTCGATGAGCGCCGGGAGGACTGCCTCTTCGTTGAAGACAGGAATGACGATGCTGAGTTCGGGACCACCCATACGGCGCACTAGGCGCATCCAGTGTATCGGACTCAGCCCGCTAAGCGCTCAGCATTTCTCAGCATGCTTTGCGCGCAACGTCCAACCCACTCCTGGTCCACGCTCTGGTCCACCCACAGATTCACAACACGTCGTGCAAACCGGTCGGCATTCACACATTTGTCCGCAGGGCGGAAAAAATCGTTGACCGGCCAATAGAGGTTGGAAACGTGAAAGCCGTCGTGACGAACCCTCTCGCTGAACTCGACGAGTTTCTCCGGAAAATCAATCAGCAGGGAATATCGCCAGCAGACCCCACTTTCACGCCATTGGCTTAGTCGCTGCCAGGGACCATCTTTTAGTTGATCGTCATAAGCCTGGGCACTGACATACCTGGAGTGAAGAATCTCGCGCAGCCGTGGCCATGCGCTCAGAAGAGCAGCCGGATCTTTCATCTGCCGGACATAGAGTCGTCGGAAGGCGGGCTGCAGCTTAAGAAAGGAAGTTGAGACATCTCCCATGGCTCGCTCTCGCAAGAGCGCGACGAGAGAATGATGCAGATTGCGATAGCTCAATCCCAGGATTCTCGCCTCCGCCTCGCTGATTTCCTCAACCGGGTCACCGCGAGATACGTCCTGTGAAACCGCGATCAGTTTCTCCGAACGCAAAAGAAGTGCTCCGCCGCCGCATTCAAGCATCTTCGTCGGATTGAAGCTATAAACCGATAAGTCACCCATCGATCCCGCAGAACGACCATCCGGGAGACACGCTCCCAGCGCCTGGGCGACGTCTTCAATCAATAGGATGTTCTTTTCACGACACCATTCCGCCAGCGGGCGTAGTTCGGCAGTATTGCCGAACAGATGGATAAACACGACCGCACAGGTTTGCGGCGTCCAGCGTTGTTGAATCGTGGCCAGCGTGGGCATTCCCGTCGTCGGGTCCACATCGGCGAATCGGGGCGTAACAGCAGCCAGCAATGCTGCGTTGGCAAGGGTTGCGCACGAGATGGAAGGCAAAATCACTTCTGCCTCTTGATCACCACCCTTGGCCCGCTTGGCAATTTGATAAGCCCTGCACAGAGCAGTGGCTGCACGTCCGCACCACTCGACCCCCGTACTGCCGGTCTGTTCCCGGAGATCCATCTCGACAGGTCGGAGAATCTCTTTCGTCTCGGATTTTTCAAGCACTTGAGTCATGAAACCATGCAGCCTTGATGAGCCCGCCAACGTTCGGCAGCGTCTGAAACGGTTGTCCATTCAAACGTATGTCCACGCCGCCGCAATCTTTCTGCCATCAAATGCAAATTCCTGCAAAGCGTACTGATCGAGCGCGAATAAAGACCATCGGCACTCTCAGTCGGTAGCACTTCGTCCGGATGAAAGATCATCACCCAGACGCCTGATTCAGAAGAAGAATATTCACAAGCGTTCTCCAACGTCTCAAGAGCTTTGGCGAACAGGCTGGGATGCACTGCAGGATTCATATAGCGCACCTTTGGTGCAGGATCGTGCGGAGCCTGCAACAGCCATGTGTTCATCGGCAGTTCGAGCATAGGACGCGGAGGACCACTCTTGCATAGCTCTTCCAGGCTCGGGAAATAAGGCTCGTTGAGCGCGGCATTCCAATTCATCGGATGTCCGTTACCACCAGTCCGCCCCGGAATTGCCGTCGAATCGCAACGAAATCCCAGCCGTTCCACCGTCGTATACGTTTCCGGAGTGTGCCAGCCCTCGCCATGCCGGAATGCCGTCGCAACAAAGTTTGCATTCAGTCGGCTCCAGAGACGCTCGAGTTCCTCCTGCGCTGCCTTCGGATCCGTGATGAGAACAGGAATGTCTTCCGCTCGGAGTTGCCGATACAGGTGGGGATGCCAACCTAGTTCGTGGCCATAACCCCTCAGCTTCGACCAGAAGCTTGCGTATCTCTCAAGCAAATAGAAAGGCGTGCCGAGAATACTCTCCAACTGTCCATCCGCTCGGATAAACCAGGTGACCGGAATCGGGCCCGACTCTGGTGTAGCCGCCAGGTCGTCGGGCAATCGCTGCAGATGGTCAAGCCCATCCCACCGTAAGGCGGCACGATTTGTGACCATGCCACTCAGACCGTCGGGGTCGGTGTCCACGGTCAAGCACAGCAGGTGGTTCTTCACCGCAGGTAGCCCTCGACATCTGCGTGATAGAGGTGCACGCAGAACTCGAACGCCCGGTAGTCATGACGGACAATCACGCGCCGTGCAATCTCCTTCGCCAAATGAAAGATTTCTTCCGGCGAGTAGTAGAAGAGATCAGGGTTACGGAAGTCGACATACGTCGAGAGCATGTCGACCGCAACCGACACTCGCGTATGCGTGAACGCCAGATCAAGCGCGCGTCGCATCACCTGCATGTTGTCCGACTTGTGGTATCGGTTGTTAAGTACCTGCGACATCACGATTGTGTCGTACGTGCCCTCGATGCCATCGACGAAGATGTTGCGCACTTCGAACTGTGCCTCCGGATGATTGCGCCGGCACTCCGCGATATATTCCGGCACGATATCGTATCCACGGTATGAGCACTCTTGGCGATGATGTAGCAGATATTTGTAGAAATCCGCCAGCCCGCATCCAACTTCGAGGATCGAAGGCTTCGCGCCCCGCAACGCCGAGGCGAGCACTCCATGCCTCAGAGCCTGTTTCTGCTCATTGCCCGAATTGAGTGAGGCAAGCGTTGGACCGTGCTCCGCAATCCGCTGCTGGTATCGACGCACCACTTGAGAGACATCGTCAGGATGAAGGACCTGCGTCATGAGTGCGCCAACTCCTGGAAGTCGGCCAATTCCGCGGCGTGAGCGGTCGTGCCGTTATGATAGCGAACAGAGATATCCCGGCATCCCCGGTTGGCCCGTTCCACGGCATCCTCGAGAGAGTTTCCGACTGAAACGAGAAATCCCGCGCGGTCCGAAGTGCTCCGCAAAGAGCGGATCGTGTCGCCTCGAGTAATCGTTACGCCAGCATCCAGCGTATGCGGATCGCGTATCACCGAGTCGGGAACTGTAATCTCTTCCACTTGCCCAGGAGGAAATATCAGGAAGCGGTAATCCGCTCCGCCCCGACGAGTGGGTCTGAATTGAGATGGTGCCATCCCGCACGCCATTCTGCAGGCCTCCAGAAATTCATCAACGCCGCTGACATGATGCGCAATCTGCGGTGTATGCCCGCCGCCGCAACGTGCCCCTAATTCAAAAAGGACTGGTCCCCGATCTGTATAAGCAAACTCCACGTGCGCAGTTCCTTGAGTCAGCCTCAATGCGCCGATGGCCTCATCGCACATCTTGGCTACGGTCGCCTCCTGCGCCAGCGTGAGTTGTGCAGGATATTGCACGCTCACGTCGACGCGGTACGGTAACAAAGACTTGACCTTCTGACCAATGCAAAGAACGGAAGTCTCGCCTTGCCAAATCAATACCTCACAGCTATGTTCGCTGCCTTCCACCCAGTGCTCGATCACAACCTCTGAATTCGGCAATCCTGCGGTTTGTGCCGCCGCAAACGCGTCCGTGATCTGATCCGGCCGTTCTACTCGCGTGACTCCGCGGGAACCGCCGAAACTGCGATCTGGTTTGAAAATCAGCGGAAGGCGCGCCAGGTCCTCAACCGCTTGTTCAGCTTCGGTCAATGTTGCGACTACCGCGAACGGAACGGAATATTGTTCGATGTTCTGCCAGAGCCTCCGCATGGCAGCCTTGCTGGTTGCGTTCGCTGCCGCTTCTTCGGAGATGGATGGAAGACCCAGCCGTGCCGCAATCTCGGCGGCAGCACGTACACCAACTTCCGCCATGCTCACCACTCCATCTATGCCCCCGCAGTTCGCCGCGGCCGTGATTAGTGCGTCGCAATCATTCAGGTTGATAGCCAGTGGCACATCCGCCACCTTCAGCCCGGGAGCTTCTGAATTGCGATCGGCCACGATCGCAAAGAATCCGGCTTCCCGCGCACTCCGGATCGAAGGCACGTTATAGCGTCCACCACCGAGAATGAGGATTCGCTTGGAAGCCATGCAGAGTCGTGATGACTAGTGCGTGTTTGTGCCGGTCATCTGCGGTGCGACTAACCTCCGGTTGATTTCCGTCTGCACCTTTTGTACCCGCTTCGCGTCCGCCTCACTGAATCGGAAACGCACGCCTCCCTGGCCATCGCATACGCCGATGACGCGAGTCGGATGCTTTACACTGTCCACAATCACGTCACCTGAGCGTCCCATCGCTCCCCCGGCAACCACCGGGACGTCATGAATCGTCCGCCAGCCCAACGCCTCGCGACTCTCGAGAAGAGACTCGTGCGCTCCCGCGAGCGTACCGGTCAGTGCTGGCCAGATGTTAACCCGCAGCAGAAAACACCCGCGGCGATGTGCCTCTTCGATGCCCTCGGGCAATATCGCCCCGATTCCTGCATCCAGGACGAAGGTTCCCTTCGAGAGTCGGGTCGCGAAACTCTGTCCGAACCAGGGAGTGCCTGCCGGCCATACAAGAACGGCTGCCGCATTGGACAAAGCCTCGCATGCTGTGTCGGATTCTGACTTGATAAAACTGAGCCTCAGTTCGGACCCTCCGGATGAGAGGGCACCGAGGTGATCAAGCGTCGGGTCGTTCCCAGTCTCAGATGGGTCCTGGACTACTGCGACCTCCGCACCACGTTCAGCCAACCGCAACGCCAAATATCGGCTGCGTGCGTGATCTCCTGCAATCAGGATTCTCACTCCCATCAATTTCTCGCGCAGAAGCCGGACCACCTGATCCTCTACCGCTTCTACCCAGACCCGGCTATCAAGATAGGTAAGTAGCGACGTTTTTGTGAGGCAGCCACGTGCGATCTCGACTGCATTCGGCGGCCCGAACGGCTT
The DNA here is from genome assembly GCA_035577905.1 of Binatia bacterium. Taxonomy (GTDB): domain Bacteria; phylum Acidobacteriota; class Terriglobia; order Terriglobales; family Acidobacteriaceae; genus Sulfotelmatobacter. Next base: position 28,621 of record DATKAP010000143.1, on the reverse strand, counting down.
ACGGTCGACGTCGAGCAATATCACGTCAACACGTCCCTCCGCAGCCTTCACGATCTCCAGTAGTTGCTCAGCCGACGAAAACTCGACCGACCCCACCACGTGAGATTGAGTCGTATGAATATTTCCCGAGGCAGCGAACTCCGCTTTCGACCTTTCTCCCGTGACGACATTGAGCGCGGAGAATTTTCCGGACTTCACCGCGCGGGCACGCAACTCCTTCAACAGCAGATCAAGGGCTTCGGCAGAAGTCGGCTGCTTCCCCGATTCGATTCGAAACGCCGGAATCGAAAGCACCCGCGGCATCTTCATTAACGCCAACTCTTGGCTCAAGCGTTCCAGCAGTTCGTCCGGCGCTGAGACCTGGTCCTCCTGGCACAGCCGAACAATCAGGTCGCGGACATCGATGTCGTGCTTGCGAGCGTAGCTTTGCACTTTGCTTGTGAACGAGGAATGAAACCTGGCAAGACCGCTGGTCACAGCCATCGGATCGATGCCACGTCTGCCCAACAACGGCTGAATGAGGCCCTGGCCGACGTCCATCGCGGCCTTGAGGTCAACGTGCGGCAACGCGCCTCGGCGCTGCAAAATGGCAACCAATACTTCGGTGACGGTATTTCCGGCAGAGCGCCCCATCCCCTGGAGAGAGGCGTCAACAAGTACAGCGCCCTCATCGATGGCGCGCAGCGTGTTCGCCATGGCGAGGGAGAGATTGTCGTGTCCGTGGTAGCCCAAAGCACAGTCACTCTCCGCTTTGGCCGCACGCATGTATGCAGACACAGAATCCGGATCCATGCTTCCGGCAGAATCTACCAGGCACGCTACGTCGGCGCCCCAGGAGTGCACCCGCGCTACGATCTTGCCAAACTCCTCTGGAGTCACCGCGTAAGACTTCATTGCATTGTGCGAAACGATGAATCCGAGTTCCTTCGCCAGCGCAATATACGGCTCAGCCAGAGCTGTCTCGGTTACATTCGTTCCGATCCGGATGAACGACATCCCGTAGCGGGCTGCTAGCCGGACGTCTTCCTCGCGCCCAATGCCGGGAATGAAAAACATGCCCCACTTCGCTCTCTTCAGCGCTTGGGCCGCTGCCTCCAGATATTCCTCATCAGTAGCGGCTGCCAAGCCCTTTCCCGCCTGCGAGGCGTTAAGTCCTAATCCGTGACCAACCTCGATCCAGCGGAAGCCCACGCCTTCGAGTGCGGCCGCAATTGTTGCGGTATCTTCAGCTGTGAACTGGAAATCGATGAGATAGGAGCCATCGCGCAGCGTTACTTCGAGGATTTCAGGAACGACTTCGAACGTGGCCATGGTCAGACCCAATTCACTATCTCGTGACCGCAGTAGGCGTCTTTGCATCTGCTCTGCTAGCCGCGGCCGCGACTTGCGCAACCGCCTGGGACGAAAGTTCTGGGTACAGCGGCAGTGACAGGACTTCCCGCGCCGCAGCCTCGGCTTGCGGGAAGGCTCCCGGACCGTATCCCAAATCGGCGTAAGCCGGCTGCATATGCACAGGTACGGGATAGTGAATGCCGGTTTGAATTCCTTCCGCGTTCAGTGCTGCCTGCAACGCATCCCGATCCGTCGAGCGGATCGTATACACATGGTATACATGGTTCGCCCAGGCCATTTCCGTGGGTCTTGCAACATCAGCATGAGCCAGCAGATCGTTGTATTGGCGCACAATGCTGCGACGTGCTTCGGTCCACTGATCCAGATGTTTCAGTTTTACCCCCAGCACTGCGCCTTGAAAACCTTCCATGCGATAGTTGTAGCCGCGTAGCACATGGTGATATTTGCGGTCCTGCCCCCAGTCGCGAAGGATTCGAACGGTGTGAGCATATTCCGGATTGCTTGTCGTGACCGCTCCGCCTTCGCCGTAAGCGCCAAGATTTTTCCCGGGATAAAAGCTGAAACACGCTATGTCACCGATGCTGCCCACGGTACGGCCTTTGTATTTTGCACCGTGAGCTTGAGCCGCGTCCTCGATAACAACAAGGCGGTGCCGGCGCGCAATATCCATGATTGGGTCCATGTCCGCCGACTGCCCATAAAGGTGGACGGGTAGAATCGCCTTAGTCCGGGGAGTGATCGCAGCTTCGATCTTTGCCGGATCGATCGTGAATGACCGTGGTTCGATATCGACTAAGACGGGCTTCGCGCCCGCGTAGAGGACCGCCGCCACGCTGGCGACGAAGGTGAATGGAACGGTGATAACCTCATCGCCCGCGCCAATTCCAGCGGCGAGCAGCGCCACGTGCAGTGCGCTCGTTCCGGAGTTCAGCGCGATGCACTCTGCCGTTCCACAGTAGGCGGCAAACTCCCGTTCGAACGATGCCACTTCGCTGCCCAGGGCAAATTGGCAGCTGTCAAGGACACGCGCGATCGCGGCATCAATCTCAGGTTTGATGCTCCGGTACTGCGCTTTCAAATCCAGATACGGTATTTTGACGTTTGTCATGAAAACTGGTGAATTCCTAAGGAAGCTATGCCGTTGCCTGGAGCGTACTCAGTCGCAACTCCACCGGGCGTCCGCGCTGCGCTATTGACTGCGAAGCGGCCTGCAGGATCTCGACGACTCGCAGTCCTGCGGCGCCGCCGGTCTCCGGTTCAGCGCCCTGCTCAACGCAGTGCAGGAAATGGTCGACCTCGCGACGCAGGGCCTCGGTTCCATCGATCTGCGGAGCGTGCATGTCGCCAGTGCGATATCCGACCAGGGCTTGATACAGCTTCTCGGGGTTCTGATGGTTGCTTAACGTGATCCCCTTGTCATAAACCTTGACCTTTTCGCCTTGATCCAGATCGTCATAAACAATCATCTTACGGCTCGCGCCAATCAGGGTCCTGCGCAACTTCACCGGAGCCAGCCAGTTGGCATGGATGTGCGCAATCTGGCTGCCCTCGAAAAACAGCGTCAGGTATGCGATGTTCTCTGTCCCGCCCGGTACGTGGCTGAGCCCTGTTGCCGATACCGCGCATGGCCGGAAGGGAAGCACGTAATCCATGATCGACAGATCATGCACCGCGAGATCCCACAGCACATTCACGTCGTGCTGAAACAGTCCCAGGTTCACGCGCACGGAGTCGTAGTAGTAGATCTCTCCCAGTCCGCCACTGGAGACCAGTTCTCGAATTTTCCGCACCGCGCCGTTGTACACGAAAGTGTGATCGACCATCAGCACACAGTTTCTCTTCTGCGCGACTTCAATAAGATGCTGCGCCTGATCCGTCCCGGAGGCTAGTGGTTTTTCCACCAGGACGTGTTTGCCTTCCTGCAAGGCCCGCAGAGCCAGTTCGTAGTGCGTTGATGCCGGAGTTGCAATCGCGACTGCATCAATCGCGGGATCATCGATCAATTCGCAAAAATTTCGAGTGGTGCGAATCGTCGGGTAGCGGCTGCTAACGTGCGCCAATCGATCGTCTCGCAAGTCGCTGACACAGGTTACTTGTGCCCCCTCGGACTCAAAGAAATTCCGAACCAGATTTGGTCCCCAGTACCCGTACCCCACTACGCCGATGCGGATCAAATGTTATCTCCTGTCAATCTGCCACACCCTCGCGCCGATGACTTCCGGCAACCTTGCGTCCCAGCCGCGCAGGAACGCCTTTGGCGATCTGGTGGTCCGGTACGTCGTGGGTTACCACGGCACCCGCCCCGATCAGCGCCCCCTCCCCGATCGTCACGCCGCATAGAATGACGGAACCACTCCCGATCGAGGCGCCACGCTTGATTCGCGTTGGTACAACCTTCCAATCTTCCTCGGTCTGGAGACGACCATCGGTCGTCGCCCGCGGATAAAGATCATTGATGAACATAACGCCGTGTCCGACGAAAACATCGTCTTCGATCGTTACGCCTTCGCAAATGAAACTATGCGATGAGATCTTGCATCTGCGTCCGATGACGGCGTTCTGCTGCACTTCGACGAAGGCTCCAATCTTCGTTTCTTCGCCCACAGTGCAGCCGTAGAGATTGACTAGATCTGGCTGGAAGATCCTGACCCCGTGCCCCAAAACCACGTTGGCAGCAATTGGCATGAAGACCATTGTACCCGGCACCTCTCGCTTCAAGCAGTGCTGGCGGGAAGTTAAAGGTTTTGTTGTACTAGGATCAAAGCGCACAATACAGCAGAATCGCGGGACCATCAACTGACCCTACCGATTGGGACGATTCGCTGCGAGATATCTGCTAGCTGCCGAGCCCTATCTCGCCGCGGGAAAGGACAAAGCCAGTTCCACCGAAACACGGTACACGTTCAGCGCCAATTCTTGGGTCTCTAGACCGGCTCCAGTTCCTTTTCCTCCGCCTGCCCGATTAGGCTTTCGAACTGGCGCTTGTCCAGACAGACGGCGTGCTGCCCGTAGCGGGCTTCCTTGCCTGTGACATGCCAGTAGGGCATCCAGCAGAACTGCTTGCCGTCGTAGGTCTCGAGAACTACGAGGAACGGATAGAACGTGACCTCTTCCTCCTCTTCGCCCAACCATGACTCGAGCTTCTCCGGCAGGAGTGCCGAAACTACTTTGTACTCGTTGTCGCCGGCACCCAGGGGAAAGTCGAGAGTGAGGCGCAGATCGCGTGGTCCGCCGCAAACCGGGCAGGGTTCCGGGGCTAGTTTGGTGAAATCGTGGAGAGTGTCGAACAGCTTCTGGTGGGTGGGATGCTTCTTATGACATTCAGTACAGTAATAGAATTGCGCAGCCACGTGCAGGCCTCCTTTCCTGGAACGCCCGCTAGTCCTGTCGCAGCCTAAGGCTCGATCGTAGCCTCATCGATCAGCATGATGGGGATATCGTCCTTCACCGCGTACACCCGGTGGCATTGGGTACATTTCAGGCTTTCCGGCTTTGCGCGGTACTCGAGCGTCTGCTTGCAGGCTGGACAAACCAGCATTTCCAGGAGGTCTTTGGCAACCATGACTAGGCATTCTACGACACGGGCTGGAGCAGGCATGTGACGAGGCTCACAGTGGCGGGAAGTGGGAATCACCACCGCGGCACAGAGTCAACAAAGAAAAGGAGCTCCGAATCCTTTTTCTCCAGCTCCAACAGTAACCTTCTCCGTAGACTCAGGCTTATCCGTTTCTCAATGCCTCCGTGGTGAATCCCCGCAAATCTCCTGTAAGATTTGAGTGCGGAGGACTAAAGCCGAAACGATGCCAGCTCTCATTCTTGACGGAACCAAAATCGCACAAGAGATTCGCGCAGAAGTGGCCGCCGAGGTGAAAACCAGGGTGGCGGCTGGGGCTCGTCCCGGACTGGCAGTGGTCCTCGTGGGACACGATCCGGCTTCCGAAATCTACGTCCGCGGCAAGGTCAAAGCCTGCGAGGAGGTCGGGATTTACAGCGAGAAGTTGACGCCTCCAGAGTCGGCCACTACGGGCGAGTTGCTTCAAATGATCGAGGACTTGAACCAGCGGGACGATATCGACGGCATCCTGGTGCAGCTTCCTTTGCCGTCGCAAGTGGACTCGAAGAAGGTGCTGATGTGGGTCGATCCCGCCAAGGATGTTGACGGATTTCACCCGATGAACGTCGGTTTTCTTTCCACACAGCGGCCCGGACTGGTGCCGTGCACGCCGGGCGGTGTCATGGAAATCTTGAAGCGAAGCAACATTCCCATCGCCGGTCAAGAAGTGGTCGTGGTGGGGCGCAGCGACATCGTGGGCAAGCCGGTAGCCATGCTGCTCACCAATGCCAACGCGACCGTGACGATCTGCCATTCAAAGACGCGCGACCTGCCCGGCGTCTGCCGGCGAGCCGATATCCTGGTGGCGGCCATCGGGCGAGCGGGAATGATCACCAAAGAGTTTGTGAAGCCGGGTGCAACGGTGATTGACGTAGGCATGAATACTGTTACCGATCCCAGGGAATTTCAGAGATTCTTCGCCGGCAATGCGAAGAGGGAAGAGACTTTCCGGAAGAAGGGATCGACACTGATCGGCGACGTGCATCCGGAAGTCTCCGAAGTTGCCGGAGCCTTGACGCCGGTCCCGGGCGGAGTCGGGCCGCTGACCATCGCCATGCTGATGTTCAATACAGTGAAGGCAGCGAAGATGCGGCGCGGCAACGGAGTGCGGGAACTTTCGAGAGTCTAGTACACCCTGGGACACGGAAGTCGCGAAGCGGGAAGAGAACCCAAAGAGAAAATCATTGTGTGCGGCACGGTTCCCGTTGTTTCATCATTTTTGACTATTTCCTCCGCGCATTCTGTGTCTCCGTGGTGAAAACGAACAATGAAAAACCCATGCTGAAAGTCGGGCTGACGGGTGGCATCGCGGTCGGAAAATCCGTTGTGGGCGGGATGTTTGTCGCACTGGGAGCGCATCTGGTGCAAGCCGACCGTATCGCCCGCTCGCTGATGCAGCCGGGTGAGCCGGTCTATAACGAGGTCGTTCGGCATTTTGGACGCGGGATCCTCAATCCCGACGGCAGCGTGAACCGGGGCAAACTCGCCGAACTGGCCTTTCGTTCTCCCACACCGAATCAGCGCTCCCCGCGTGTCACCGACCTTAATCGCATTGTGCACCCGGCAGTGATTCGCAGCCAGGAAGAATGGATGCATGCCATCAGCCTCCAGGATCCGCACGGAGTGGCGATGGTTGAGGCAGCCTTGCTCATCGAAGCAGGCGCGGCCGAGCGTTTTGACCGGCTGATTGTGGTGACCTGTGATATGGAGCAGCGCGTGCAGCGATTCGCGAAAAGGCAGAAGGTCGATGTTGAGATCGCGCGCGCCGACGTTGCGCGGCGTGTGGCTGCCCAGCTTCCCGACGAGGAGAAAATAAAAGCCGCGGATTATGTGATCGACAACTCCGGGTCAATGGAGCACACTCGTGAACAAGTCCATCTGATCTGGGAAAAAATGTGCGCCACGCTCTAGAATAAAATCCGCCTTATCGAGCTCAAGCCGGTTCGCTCACCCTCGCTCATGCGTTCCGTTTTGCCCGCTCATTCAGCTAAATAATGCCATTTCGCAACAGTCGCGCCGAATTGCTCGTACGCGAGAGTCCAGTCATCGAAACTGATTGACGGTCCGAATTAGTCAAGCCGGAGATGAAATGCTCTTCAGACAGATTGCCGTTGTCTTCATCAGCCTCGGAACTGTGAGCGGCTTCGCACAAAGCGATTCCCGTCGAACGGACATTGATAAGTATCTGCAGTCGTACGTTCAGAGCAACAATTTTTCCGGCGCGGTGCTCATTTCAAAGGATGGAAAAGAAGTTTTCAAGAAGGCCTATGGCTTTGCTAATCGCAAAAGCCGCGTCCAAAATACCACCGAAACGCAATTCCACATCGCATCGGTCTCGATGCAGTTTACGGCAGCTACGGTCTTGCGTCTCGTTGACGCGGGCTCGATCAAGCTGGATGAAAGTGTGGGCACTTTCCTTTCGGGAATCCAGAGAGCGGACAAAATCACAGTCCGCGACCTCCTGATGCAGCGTTCAGGACTGCCGGACATCAATGGCCTTCCCGAGTACGATGAGGTCCTCCAACGCCATCAGACACCTGCGAGCCTGATTTCCAAGATCCGGGATAAGCCCCTGCTTTTCGACCCGGGTACGAAATACCTGCACGAGGAGCATTCTGCATACAACCTTCTCGCCTTAATCGTCGAAAAAAAGACTGGCCTGTCATTTGCCGATGCGGTCCAGCAGTCGGTGTTTCGCCCCATTGGGTTGAACCACTCAGGTCTGGACGACGACTCTATCTACCCGACGATTCGCATGGCTGAGGGTAACGAGCCGGAGGGGGCTTACGGATTGAGGCCGGCCAAAGCGATTCATTGGTCTGCCAAGACGGGGAACGGCTCGGTCTGTACAACAGTCACCGATGCGGCACGATGGGTAGATGCTCTGTTCTCCAGTAGCTTCTTGAGCCCGGCATCCCGCGGGTTGGTGCTCGATACTTCCACCAGGGTTGGTTATGGGTGGTTCCGGGGCCAGAACAAGCGGTTTGGTGAAACGGCCTACTACATGAATGGGAGGGCTCCCGGGTTTTCCTCGTTCGTGCTTTATTTGCCCGGTTCCAAATTGACCGTGGTAGTTCTGAGCAACGTCTATTCGTCAGCGACGACGACAATCGGCTACGATCTTGCCGCCTTATCCCTCGGCCAGCACTACCAATCACTTCACATTCGAAACATTGGCCCTGCAGCATTGAAACGCTGTATCGGCACATTCCGGTTTGGTGCGGATTTCTATCAGGCGAACGCGACAGTGACCCTGGTGGCACTCGACAAGGGATTGGAGATGCGCTGGCCGTCTGGTGAGACTTCAATTCTTGTTCCACTTGGCGATGACCGTTTCGTCGATAGATCATATTGGGCAGACGTCAGGATTGAACGTGATCGATCGGAAAAACCTGTGACCCTTATCTACGATCAGTTTCGAGGAACACCATTCCACTGACCGCCGTTCCCAGGTCGGGTGTCGGGGTGCCGGACCCGCTGCAATTGTTTAAAATTATATTTAGGGACCTTTCGGCTCCCGGGCATCGTACACATCTTCAGTCATCGGCTCAGCAGGAACTTGAGCGTATGGGAATCGGAGTGTTGAGCGTATGAAATTAGTGCGGCCTTTGGCCCTCGCGATAGCGATCGCATTTGCATTCTTCTACTTCACGACATGGCGACCAAATTCGCCGGGGGAGATGCATCCTGTGGATTGGTTCTCCCGACCCGACCGGGTGGAGATCACGGAGGCCGCGCCCAACGAGACCCTCGACGGAGAAGAACAAAACAATATCTCCGTGTATAAGCGGAACATCCCGTCGGTGGTCAACATCACATCGCGGGCCATGACGTTTGACTTCTTCTATGGGCTCGTGCCGCAGGAAGGGCAGGGGTCGGGGTTCGTCATCGACAAGGAAGGGCACATTCTCACGAACTACCACGTCATCGCTGACGCGCGGCAGGTGGAAGTGACAATGCACAACCGCAAGAAATACAAAGCCACCGTCGTGGGCACCGACCCGTCACACGACCTGGCCGTCATTCAGATCAAGGCTCCGGAACTGGTTCCCGCTGTTCTGGGCGACTCGCGCAACCTGCAGGTTGGGCAGAAGGTCTATGCCATTGGCAATCCCTTTGGCCTGGCCGGGACCATGACCCGCGGCATCGTGAGTTCGATTCGGCCCGTGCGCGAACCCAATGGCGCGACCATTGATGAGGCCATCCAGACGGATGCGGCCATCAATCCGGGCAATTCCGGTGGGCCCCTGATGAACTGGCACGGCGAAGTCATCGGGATCAATACGATGATCCTGTCAAATGTCGGGCAGAATGCCGGCATTGGATTCGCCATCCCGATCAACACGGCCAAGGCTGTTCTGAATGACCTGATGACGCTGGGACGCGTGCGCCGTCCAGCCCTCGGCGTCCGGACGGTACCCATCAGCCCAGAACTGGCGGAAGAGATTGGTTTGCCGGTCGATTACGGATTGCTGATCATTGGCGTCGTTCCGGGCAGCGCCGCCGATCAGGCCGGTTTGCGTGCCGGCACAGAGCGCGCCTATCTGGGAAACATTCCGATCATGTTGGGCGGAGACCTGCTAGTTGCGATCGATGGCGAGAAGATCCAGGATCAGGATGACCTGGCGCAGATGATGAACAATCACCGGGCAGGCGATAGCGTCAAGGTCACGATCTACCGCGGCAAGCGGAAGATGGAAATCGACGTGTTACTCGGCGAGGCGCGCCAGCAGGTTTAGCTGCGATGTAATGATGTCCCTGCGCTATTGCTCGGCGAACTCCAGAGTAATCACGCCTTTGCTGACAGTCGGAGCGGGTTCGAACTTCCACTGCTTTACTGCCGCAATCGCGGACGTCTCGAATACTGGATTGCCGCCTACCATCTTGGCCGTAGTAACTGACCCGGCCGGGTTGATCTCAACCTCGATCTTCACTTTGCCCGAAAGATGCATCTTTTTGGCCAGCGACGGGTAGGCCGGCGCTGCTCTTTCCACCACGCGGCGCGAGGATTCCTGCGCGGGTGAGGCCGCTACGACAATCAATCCTGCGGCGAAGATCAGGTACGCGCACATCCACGCCAGGGTTTTCCTGGACTCTACTCGAACACTCATTAATGCCTTACCTTCCTGTCTGTACGTCAGTGGAGCTCCACCGGAACTGCATCACAACGCCGTCAGCTTAAAGTTGGTGATTCGTCCGAAGGGTGCTGTCTTCGGTTCAACAATAAGGTTGTCGAGCACTGCGCGATGCCAGACACAGGATTGGTCTGTGACGACTTGCGATTCTGGAACTCCGTCGCAGTGCAACTCTTGTGTGAGTGTAGAAGGCAGCTACGTTACGAGAGAAGATAACGCCGGTAACGTGGACTCATCCCAGATTGGCGAACGGGCCATATCCTTTGACGATTGCGCAAGCCTGCGCCATCGTTTAAGCTATCCACCTGCTTATGACCGCCGTCCTTTAATTCGGCGCCTGCCGTCCTGAGCGATGCGCGCGACATTCTCGTGCGCACGTTTCTCCATGTGTCGCACTCAGAGAGGACATTCCAATGAATTTTGTCGATAGGGCGCTCGCCCGTCGCCTGGAGTCATGCGAGGAAATGCCGCAGGTGCTCTACGCAAGAGTATTCCGCAACTTACGGCCAGAAATCGGCGCTGCCGAAGAAGAGATCTGCGGGGGCCACATGGTGTTTGCCGGACTTGGTTCCCCCATCGGACGTGTGACGGGCGCCGGCTTCGAGCGGCCCCTGACAACAGAAGACTTGGACCGCATTGAGCACTTCTACCGAGAACGAAAGGCTCCCTCCCAGGTCGATCTGACGCCGCTGCACCGGCCCGAAATTTTCGAAATGTTCAAAGAGCGCGGTTACGCAATCGCTGAGTTGAACAACGTTCTGTATCGCAAGTTGGATTTGTCGGATGTCTTTTCGCCCCCTCCACCGCATTGTGAGATCCGTCGTTCGCCTCCGGAAGAGGCCGAGATCGCGGGCTGCATCGTAGAGAGTGCTTTCTTCCCCGACGGCGCGCCCGAGGCGTTTCGGGGTCTGATCACGCCGCTCTATCAAATGCCGGACGCCCTTCCCTTCGTCGCAGTGGTCGATGGAAAGCCCGTCGCCTGCGGTACTGGGGTCGTCATTCGCGAGCACAGAGTGTTTGCGCTCGGCGGTGCGGGCACGCTCGCCGCCTACCGCGGACGAGGCCTGCAGACAGCTCTCTTGTGTGCTCGCATGAAGGCGGCGCTCGAAGCCGGATGTGAATATGCGGTGGTGGTCACACAGGGAGGCACAACATCACAGCGCAACGCCGAGCGGTTAGGACTGCAAGTCGCCTACAGCAAAGTAACAGTGATCAAGAATCTTGTGTAGGGGCGGACGCCTTCGTCCGCCCCGCTCGCAAAGCGAGCGTGTCCACAGTATGGGAACCCGAGGTGCGCGACCGCTTTTCCACCTCTCGTTTTTATCCAAGAGAGAGGCCCCGATCACCAGAATCGGGACCCACGCGGCGCTACGATAGCTAAAGATGAGTACCGAAAACCTCACGCTGCAGGGCAAATCCATCCGCCTCGAACCGTTGGCGCACCACCACGTAAGAGGCCTGGTTGCGGCCGCGGCTGGCGATCCGACTCTTTACCGCTGGAGCCCTGTTCCGCAGGGAAAGACTGAGGCTGAACGCTATGTCGACACTGCCCTCGCATGGCGTGACGCGGGTACGGCTGTGCCGTTCGCCATCGTCCGCATGCAAGACCAGGTCGTGATCGGTTCGGACTCGCTTCTGGAACATCGAGCGATGGGCCTGGCCCCAGGGGCATCCGTTATATCGCCGCCATGCGCCTGATGCGTGTGAGATCGGCTATACATGGCTCGCACAATCTGCGGTGCGGACCGGTGCGAACACTGAGGCAAAACTCCTGATGCTGCGCCACGCTTTCGAAGTCTGGCAGGTGCTGCGCGTCTGCTTTCATACAGACTTCCGAAATCAGCGATCGCGCACGGCTCTGGAACGCATCGGCGCCCAGTTCGAGGGCATCTTGCGTGCTCACCGAATGGCGGCCGATTTCATCCCGCGTGACTCGGTCCGGTACTCGATCCTGGCTTCGGAGTGGCCGGCAGTAAAAACGAGGCTGCTCTCATTCCTGCAGCGCGTTTAGGTCTACGCGACGATCTGAGATTTAATCCCGTAGGCCTTTGTCCACTCGTCCTGCTGTTCCTGATTGGCTGGCCATTGGAAGCAGAGTCCATAGCCGTCGGGATCTTTGAACCACAGCTGTCTCATTCCATAGGGAGCAACCTTCGGCGGCTGCAGTCTGACTCCGTGATTGAGCAGATGCTTATACGCCGAATCAAGATCTTCGCAACCGAAAAACAAGCATGTGTCTTCATGGGCAGCGATGCGGGCGGGGTCGGGAACGGGCGGGCGCTTATCGGATTCGTAGGCAGCGTTGAGCATTACTTCGGCGCCCTTCAGCCGCAGGGCACACCAGTTGCAGTGATCTCCGGGCTCCGAGGATGCCCACACCGTGAATGCCAGGACGTCGCGATAGAAGCGAATCGAGGTCGGCATGTCATAGACCTGCAGTAGCGGAGCGACTCCTTGAATGTCCATAGATAGATCATCCTCCCGCTCATTGCGACCACTGTATCAGAGCATTTAACGTTTCGGTTCTCGGCGTGATCGCTCTTCTGACAGGTACGATCGGCAGCCCTTCCTCGCCCCTCGCCGAATCAGAGCTAGGAGTCCGGCAGTGGGCAGTACAATGGGCGAGGCAGACGCCGAAAGCGGCTCCGATTGGATCCGGACTATGCCAGTAACGTACAGCATTGATCCAGTGCGGAAACTGATCCGTACGACCTGCAGTGGCCAGGCCACGCTGCAAGAGATCATTGACCACTTTCAGACGCTAAGCACCGACCCGCAGTGCGCGGGTTCACTGGATGTGATGTTGGATGTGAGTGGTTCGGAGTTATTTCCCGACAGCCAAAACCTCGCGCGTGTTGTCACCGAGTTGGCTAAAGTCAGCGAGAAAATCCAGTTCAGACTGTGTGCCATCAACGCTGGTCAAGACACAATGTTCGGCATGATGAGGATGTTTGAGGTCTACGCGGGGAAATATTTCAAAGCGGTCCGTGTGTTTCGGAGCCCGGCTGACATCGAAAAGTGGCTCGACTCATACCAGATTGGAGACGCACCCGCGAGCGGTTCCTCTTTCTAACAGCGGTTCGGAATGGCACGTCCTCCCTTTTCAGATTGACTCTAAAGGCTGGCCTCGGCTAGCCTCAAGAGTCTCCTCCAATTTTGGGTTTCCTCAAAAAGCATGCGATCTCCGCATCGATACCTTGTCCTTTGGCTGTTAACGACTCTTTGTCTCGTCCCAACCCTCGTTGCCTCCACCCGTCCCGTGCACGCGCAGCACGGGATGGTGGTGAGCGTGCACGATCTGGCCTCTCAAGTGGGCGCAGAGACTCTTCAGGCGGGAGGCAATGCTGTTGATGCCGCCGTGGCCACGGGTTTCGCGCTGGCAGTCGTCCATCCTCCGGCCGGCAATATCGGTGGTGGGGGCTTCATGCTGATTCGCATGGCCGATGGCGCCACTCATTTTGTCGATTATCGCGAGAAGGCTCCGGCCGCCGCGACCCGCGACATGTATCTCGACTCGAAGGGCAATGTCATCGAGGGAGCCAGCGAATACGGCTACAAATCGATCGGAGTGCCGGGATCGGTAGCTGGCATGGTTTACGCCGAAAAGAAGTTTGGCAAGCTGACTTTGAGACAAGTAATAGCCCCGGCGATCAAGCTCGCACGCGAGGGATTCGCCTTGAGCTGGGAAGAAGCTCATGATTTGCACGATTCTCATCTGTCGCGGTTCCCCGAATCGCGGCGAGTCTTTCAGCGCAATGGGGATTACTACAAAACGGGAGAGCTTTTCCGCCAACCTGATTTGGCCCGCACCTTGGAGCGGATCTCGGAGAACCCCGATGATTTCTATCACGGGGCCCTGGCTCGCGAACTCGCAGCGGCTTTGCAGAAAGGCGGGAGTCTGATCACGGCGGACGATCTGGCTCAGTATGAGGTGAAAGAGCGCGAACCGGTGCGCGGCAACTATCGGGGCTACGAGGTGATCAGCGCGCCACCACCTTCCTCCGGCGGCATCGTGCTAATCGAGTCGCTCAACATTCTCGAGGGCTACAATCTCGCGAAGATGGAGAGTCGCTCGGCCGAGTCCATTCACTTTACGACGGAAGCCTACCGCCGCGCATTTTTCGATCGGGCGGAGTTTCTGGGAGATCCCGACTTCGCCAAAATTCCCGTCGCTCAGCTTCTCGACAAGAAATATGCCGCGGCGTGGCGCGATACGATCGATCTGAAGCATGCCAGCGTAAGCAAAGAATTGAAGCGTCCAGCCGTCTTCAGCGAGCTGGAGCAGTACGCCGAGACGCATCCCGCAGCATTTGCCCCGCGCGAGTCAAACCACACGACTCACTACTCCGTCGTCGATGCGGAAGGCAATGCCGTCGCTGTGACCACCACTATCAACGACTGGTTCGGATCGCGCGTCACGGCCGACGGGCTGGGATTCCTGCTCAACGACGAAATGGATGATTTCTCTTCCAAACCTGGAGTCCCGAATGCCGACGGCCTGATTCAGGGCGCTGCCAATGAAATCGGGCCGGGCAAGCGGCCGCTGTCTTCGATGACCCCCACGATCGTCGTACATAGTGGGAAGGCGGTGCTGGTGTTGGGGTCGCCGGGTAGTTCGAAAATCATTACCACGGTGGCCAACGTGCTGATGGGAGTTCTCGACTACGGAATGAATCTCCAGGAGGCTGTGGATGCCCCGCGATTCCACAATCAGTGGATGCCGGACGTCTTGAACGTCGAAAAGTGGTTCTCACCTGACACCTTGGCAGCACTCGGGAAAATGGGATACACCGTTCAGATCGGCCTGCACGACAGCGAGCAGGTCGAACCGTACTGGAGCGACGCCGAGTGTGTCGCCGTGGATGAGAAAACCGGCGAGCGCATGGGTGCCACCGATGAGCGCAATAGCCGGGGCAAGGCCGTGGGATACTAAATCATTGAAGATTTCAGATTTCAGATTGCCGGTTGAAACGCGTGCCTTCCGGGAACCTGCAATCTAAAATCTAAAATCAGAAATCTGCAATCAAACAGTGATGAGTCTGCAATACTAAATAGCTATGCAGAGAGCGGTCTCAACCTATCTATTCGTGAAGGAGCGCCTGCATCCCGGCATCCTCGACGGACTCGCGCGCAGCGGTGTGCAGGCCATTGAGATCTTTGCGGCGCGCCAGCATCTCGACTACGCCAACCGCAAGCAACATGTGAAGGAAATCGCTGAGTGGTTCCGCGCCAGCGGCATTCCGCTGAACTCAGTGCATTCCCCTCTTTATGCCGATTATGAATGGGGACGCGCGGGAGCTCCACCGGTGAACGTCGCTTCAACCGACCGTGCCAGCCGGATCGAGGCGATGGACGAGATCAAGCGCGCTCTGGAGATCGCCGAGCAGATTCCCTTCCGATTTCTGGTGCAGCATCTGGGAACGCCGAACGAGAGCTTCAGCGAGAAGAAGTTCGAAGCGGCGATGACTTCGATTGAGCATCTGCGGGCTTTCGCCAAGCCGCTTGGTGTGAAGATTCTGCTGGAGAACATTCCGAATGAGCTTTCGAGTCCTGACAAGCTGGTGGAACTCATCCACAACGCTCACTTTGACGACGTGGGAGTGTGCTTCGACTTCGGGCATGCGCACATCATGAGTTCGGTCGGCGAGGCGTTCGAGATCTTGCGAACCTACATTTGTTCCACGCACGTGCACGATAACGATAAAGACAAAGACCTCCACCTGTGGCCGGGGCAGGGAACCATTGACTGGAAACAGGCCGTGGAGTTGCTGCGCACCGCCCCGCAGCGCCCGCCGATGCTGCTGGAACTGGGAGAGGACGAGAAGGTGAATCCGCTGGAGAAGCTTGGCGAAGCTTTTGACAAGCTCGAAGCCAACTAGGTTCCAAAGTCTCGGTTCAGAGTTGTTCGAATTGCACGGAATCTTGTTCTTGACACCTTGAGAAATTGAAACCTTAATACCAAATTTCTATGCCGCCTGTTACAACCATCTCAGACATCGGCAAGCACGAAAGCCAGACCGTGACCATTCGCGGCTGGCTCTACAACCTCCGCGAGAGCGGGAAGCTCTTGTTCCCGCAGTTTCGCGACGGATCGGGAATTATCCAGGGTGTTGTTCCCAAGAATGCCGTCACTCCTGAAGTGTTTGACGCGGTCAAAACACTGACCCAGGAATCGAGCGTGATCGTCGAAGGCAAAGTGCGTGCCGACAAACGAGCGCCCGGCGGATACGAACTCGATGTTCAAAATGTGCAGGTCGTGCAACGCGTGCCGGAGAGCGATCCCTACCCGATCACTCCCAAGGAGCACGGCACCGATTTCCTGATGGAGCATCGCCATCTGTGGGTGCGCTCGCAGCGGCAGGCGGCAATCTTGCGCGTTCGCGCTGAGATCATCAAAGCGGCCCGCGATTTCCTCGATGATCACGGATTCACGCTCACCGATCCGCCCATCATCACTCCGGCCGCTTGTGAAGGCACAACGACGCTCTTTCCTGTCGACTATTTCGAAGACCAGGCTTACCTGACGCAATCCGGTCAGCTCTACGCCGAAGCCATGGCAATGGCGTTGGGCAAGGTCTATTCGTTCGGCCCGACGTTCCGCGCCGAAAAATCGAAAACTCGTCGTCATCTCACCGAATTCTGGATGGTCGAGCCGGAAGTGGCCTATGCCACGCTCGACGACGTAATGGAACTTGCCGAGGGCCTGATCAGTTTCATCGTGAAGCGCTGCGTGGAGAAGCGGCGCACGGATCTGCAGACGATCGGCCGAGACATTTCAAAACTGGAGAAGATCGAACCACCATTTCCGCGCATCAGCTACGACGATGCTGTGAAGAATTTGCAGGAAGGCTATGCCAAGGGAGCTCTCGAATCGAAGTTCGAGTGGGGCGGAGATCTCGGTTCTCCCGACGAAACGTATCTCTCGTCGCAGTTTGACAAGCCGGTGATGGTGCACCGTTATCCTGCCAAGGTAAAGGCGTTTTATATGGAGCCCGATCCGGAACGGCCGGAACTGGCGCTCTGCGTCGATGTCCTCGCGCCAGAAGGCTATGGCGAAATCGTTGGCGGCTCCCAGCGTATGGCTTCGCACGAATTGTTGCTCCAGCGGATTCACCAGCATGGACTGCCCGAGTCAGCGTTTAAGTGGTATCTCGACTTGCGCAAGTTTGGCACCGTGCCGCATGGCGGCTTCGGCATGGGGATTGAGCGTGCCGTAGCGTGGATCTGCGGCCTGGAGCACGTGCGCGAAACCATTCCCTTCCCTCGAATGCTATACCGGTTGTACCCATGAAAACCCAGTATCTCTGGGAGGATCTCCATGAAGAGATTTCTCTGGTTGTTGCTAGTCTTGTCGACATCCGTCCTGGCTCAACGCCCCGAGCAAGCGCCTGACGTTCCGGT
This sequence comes from Binatia bacterium, assembly GCA_035577905.1. Taxonomy (GTDB): domain Bacteria; phylum Acidobacteriota; class Terriglobia; order Terriglobales; family Acidobacteriaceae; genus Sulfotelmatobacter. The sequence goes on along the minus strand of DATKAP010000143.1, from coordinate 11,119 downwards.
GGAGAAGTGGACCGGCAAAACCATTATGCTGATCGGTGCGCACGCCGACGATGACGCCCTTTCCCACGGCACCCTTGCACTACTGCAGGCGCACGGAAATCAGATTTACGTCGTTACGCTAACGACCGGCAACGTAGGCACCCAGGACCCAAATTTGTCCCGCACCCAGTTGGCGGATATCCGCCGTCGGGAAGAACTGGCAGCGTTAGCGGACTTGGGCGTTCCTGCCGACCACTACATTAACCTCGGATACGACGACGGCCTGCTGGAGTTTGAAGATCGCAAGGCCGTCGTGGAAAATCTCGTGCGCTGGATTCGCAGATTGCGCCCCACAGTGCTCATGTCCTGGGACCCCGGCAAGAATTATCAGCGCTGGCACAAGTCCGACCACCGCGCGGCTTCTTACCTGGCGGCAGACGCCGCCCGCGCCGCCATGTGGCGCCTGCTTTTCGAAGGACAGATTACCCAGGAAGGGTTGAAAGAGCACATGATTCCTGAATACCTGTTCTACAACGATTACGATCACGATGACGAGAACACCTGGGTCGATATCAGCGAATTTGTAGAGAAAAAGGTCAACGCCTTTTCCCATTACGTGAGCCAGTACGGCCCGGGATGGAAGAACTACAAACCGAACCCCTCGGACGCGGAACTGAAGCAGATGAAGGACGACGCGCGCAGCCACGTCAGGATCAAGGACGGTAAGCCGGTCGAAGGATTCCGTTACTATAAAGGTCTGCCTGATGGCTTGGGGAAATAGCAAGACTCTATGACAACCACTACAACCGCTTCCTCTTCCAGCACCTCTGGCCGCAGGATTCGCGTCATCGGTGTTCCCCTCGATCTCGGGCAATCGCGCCGCGGTGTTGATATGGGTCCCTCTGCCGTTCGGGTCGCGGGACTCGAAGCGCGTTTGGAAGCGCTAGGCCACGAGGTCGAAGATGGCGGCAATGTCCCGGTAGCGATTCCCGAGCAGAAAAAGGAAGGCGACACCCGCGCCAAATATCTGAAAGAAATTACAGCGACGTGCACGAAACACGCCGACCTCGTATTCAAAACTCTCGAAGCAGGGAAGGTCCCGCTAGCTTTGGGCGGCGATCACTCCATGGCCGTAGGCACCGTCTCGGGCGTGGCTGAGTTCTACCGCAAGCAGAATCAGCGCATCGGTCTGATTTGGATCGACGCCCATACCGACATCAATACGCCCGATTCATCTCCCAGCGGGAACGTGCACGGCATGCCGCTGGCTGCTCTGATGGGGCTCTGGCCAGGCGATCTCGCCAAAATCTACGACTTCTCACCCAAGGTGAGACCGGAGAACTGTGTGCTGGTCGGCGTGCGCGACATCGACGCTGTCGAAAAAGAAAACGTCCGCAAGACGGGCATCGGAGTCTTTACCATGCGCGACATCGACGAGCGCGGTATGCGCACTGTAATGGAAGAGGCCCTCCGCATCGCCGGACGCGGCACCGCCGGCTATCACATCTCCCTCGACATGGACTGGGTCGATCCCGAAGATGCCCCCGGTGTAGGCACTCCCGTCCGCGGTGGTGCAACCTACCGCGAAGCTCACTTGGCCATGGAGATCATCGCCGACCACGGCCGCATGCTGAGCTTCGAGATTGTCGAAGTGAATCCCGTCATCGACGAGCACAACCAGACCGCTGACCTCGCCGTCGAACTCGCGCTCTCCGCCTTCGGCAAGAAGATTTTGTAGCACACTGTAGTAGGCGGGAAGAGCACGCCCGGGTCTGATACCGAGTCGAGCCGTTGCCGAGCATATCCCAAGACCGCGAGCTACAGATCCGGACCCAAAAGACGCCTCAAAACTTGCAAAAGGGGGGTGTGCGCGTAATGGCGATATTGCGTCAACTACGTGGCTTCGCTCATCGCGAATTAAATCTCCCACGCTGTAGGATGTAACCTTGCCCGTACCAAATCTGCTGTTTTCTTGAGCGATTCAGACTGCGCGTTTCGCCAGACAGCACTGCCGTGAGCACCGGCAGCATCAGCAAGAACATTGGCGGCGAAGGAGGGGACAGCGTTCGTTACGCACATGAATTTGAAGGAACTGTCAGAAGCCGCATCAGCACGACCGGCGGCGTCGTGCGCGTCAGCCTCAGCAGCACAAGATGCAGCATAAGCAACACTATAAGCGGGTGAAGTTGGCGAGACACGCGAATCACAAGCGGCAACTTCTACCACCCTTTTAATTTCTTCAACCGTTGCTTCCCCTTCTGCCCAGAGCCGTGAAACACGGACGCACTCTCGCGAACTCGTTTCCTCCTTGGGCAAGTAAGGGAGAACGGTCTCAGCTCAATCGCAAACGACCAGAAGAATCTCCTGTTTCGTTGGCCAACCTTCGGTACCGATCATCGCCCCACAGAGCCGAATTAGTTCGTGGCCATCCTCACATTTCTGCCACACTTCGGCTAGTGTCTCGGCCCCTGCGAGATTCTTGATGTGGGATGGAATGCTCTCACATCCTCGAACCATATTCCCCTTCTCCTGGATTGGTACTGGCCATCTTAGTGGATGTATCAGGCCATGTCACAAGTGAGCCATAGGAAAACTTTTTTGCCTGACGGTAGATAAGCGATGTAGGCGTCTACATTCGTTGACTCAGCATCCAGGATTGCTGATCAGTCTAGCCCGTATCCTGCTGTCGCCGTTAAGGGCCACACCGTTAGAACTCGCGCGCAATCAGCTCCGGCAGCTCCGCGATGCTGTTGATGATATGCGTATGTGGCTCCCGCTCCAGATTCTCGCGCTCGTGCGTGCCAGTCAGCACTCCAATCACTCCTGCAACACCCGCGTTTGATCCTGACCGCAGGTCCAGCGGAGTATCCCCCACATTAACGACTTCCTTCACGCTCCTGACGCCCGTCGCCTCATCGCGCGAAAAATCATGTACGGCGCCGGACGCCCCTCGCGGACATCGCTGCTCGAAATATTCGCGGCAAAAAAATCCCTCCACCCCGTTTGGTTCAGAACCAGATCGCTGATCTCCCGGTAGAACCCGGTTGTAGTGGCCATAAGCATGCCGCGCTCCCGGCACCAGCGGAACGTCTCCAGCGCTCCTGCGATAGGGACAACCTCCTCCGAATAGCATCGCTCCAATTCCGCGCGAAAGCAGCGGTAGGAGGTTTCGACTCTCTCCTCGACCGCGCCTTTGGGATCGGCTCGCGTGACGAAGTGCCGGATGACCTCGCGTTTCGACGCCCCCTTCCACTTCTTCAGCTCATCTTCGACGAACGGAATCCCATTCTCCCTCAGCGCGTTGGCGAAGGCGCGGATCACCTCCCCGTGATCTTCGATGAGGGTGCCCGCGATATCAAAGACGACCAGCTTGACCCGAGACATGGCGCGATTGTACCAACGGAACCTCTCCTGAGATTGACGCACGACTGTCTCCCCGTCCACACTGGTTGGGCATGGAAAAGCTTCGGGTCGGGGTTCTTTTCGGAGGCCGCAGCGGCGAACACGAGGTCTCACTGCTGTCGGCTGCATCCGTTCTTAACGCAATCGATAAAGATAAGTACGAGGTCGTGCCCATCGGCATCACCAAGGATGGTCGCTGGCTCACCGCCGAGCACGCCGAGAACCTCCTGAACGGCAAGCTCGTGCTCGAGCCCCGCAACCTTCGCGCCGGAGATCCGCAGAACACCGAGGCTGCCGCCGTGCTCTCGCGCGGCGAAGCGGTCGTTGTTCCTCCGGAACCGGTGCATCGCCAAAGCGGTCTCGTTCCGTTTCAGACCGATGCGACCCCGATGCGCCGCGCCTCCGACCGTGCCATCAACGTCGACGTAATCTTCCCCGTGCTTCACGGCACCTTTGGTGAAGATGGAACCATCCAAGGCCTGCTCGAACTCGCGGACATCCCGTATGTCGGCGCTGGCGTCCTCGGCTCAGCGGCCGGTATGGACAAGGACATCATGAAGTCGCTCTTCATCGCCGCGGGGCTTCCGATCGTGAAGCACGTCTCTATCCTCCGCAGCGATTGGGAGAAGGACCCGAAGAGAATTGAAAAGCAGGTCGCGAAACTGAAGTATCCGGTGTTTGTAAAGCCCGCGAATCTGGGATCCTCGGTCGGCATCAGCAAAGCCCACAACAAGAAAGAACTCGGGCCTGCCATCGAAGAAGCTGCAAAATTCGATCGCAAGATCGTGATCGAGCAAGCGGTGGGTGGCAACGACGCCAAGGCTCGTGAAATTGAATGCTCCGTGCTGGGCAACGACGACCCGCAGGCGTCCGTTCCGGGCGAGATCGTCCCCATCAAAGAGTTCTACGATTACGACGCGAAATATCTCGACGAAGGATCACAACTGATCATCCCGGCCAAGCTGACCAAAGCCGAAGCGAAGAAGGTGCAGGAGTTGGCAGTCAAGGCTTTCAAAGCCGTGGACTGCTCCGGCCTGGCACGCGTTGATTTCCTCATGGATCCCAAGACGCGCAAGATCTACCTGAACGAGATCAACACCATGCCCGGCTTTACCGCGATCAGCATGTATCCGAAGCTGTGGGCAGCCTCAGGCCTGGACTACCCCGATTTGATCGACCGCCTCATCCAACTCGGCATCGAGCGCCACGAGGATAAGAAGAAGAACCAGTACAGTAGGTGAATCTTGAACCGGTGCAAGCTCCTCCTATGCTTGGCTGGATTGCTTCTAACAGATCCCAGCTTGGTCGTAGGCCAGCTCGCTCCGAAAAAGAATCCCCCGTTCAGGTCTACCGAATACCCGAAGGCCGAATTCGCGGTTACGCAGAGCATGCACACCTTCGGCGACATCACGATTCGAATCCTTCACGTGAAACGGAGAAAGCAAAGCGCAACGCCTCCAAGCTACTGTCGCGCGTGGGTGGAAATAAGCCGGGATCAGAAGCTCGTTCGGCGGATCTATTACGACGACTTCGAGCCGGTCGGATCCAAGTATGGGGTCTTTTTGCCCGTGACACAGCCAAGCCCAGACTTGTTCGTCTTGGTCAAAGAGGGAGACTACGATGGACGCTTACTCATCGTGGACCAGGAAGGAAAGTTGACCAATACATTCGGCGGATTCTTTTTTTTCGCCAGTGAAAGGTTCCTTGTGAGCAACTATTCCTCAGACGAGGCCGGACTTGCAGTTTTCGACTTGCAGGCGCACAAGCTCATCTTGCAAACAACTGATCTACCTTATGTTCAACGATGGTACAAGGACCGCGCAGGATACTTCTTCACCGAATCCGAATGGTCAGGTACAAGCGCCGAGCCGCATGAAAAGCAAGGGACTGCTTATCGATTGAACCTGCAGAAGGCGAAAATTGAGGAGATTACCATCACTCCTTCGCAGCTCAAATCGGCTGCTCGCGTCAAGTACGACTTCGATCCACGATCCTATGAGGATTGCGTCTCGAAGTAATTTCGCTATTTCTTTCCCGCCTCGCAAACAAAGTTCGCCGCATCATTCGTATCCCCGCTCCCTTTGTACTTCGCCGCTTGTGGATACGGACACAATGGCCGCGTCATCTTGGCCTTTGTACGGTCCTGCCTTTCGAACTTCGACGCGATAATCGTTGCCGGCGCGGTTCCTTTCTCCACCCACTGCTCCAGTGCGGCATCCACGCTGTGCGAAGGATCAATGAAATTCAAGTCTCCGACCTGCCCAAAAGAATCAGGCCCGGGTCCGCCACTGCAGTGCTGCACCCCCGGTGCCATATAGAGCCGCAGAAAGGAGTCGACATCTTTCTGTCCCATTTTCTTGATGACGCTCCCGAAGTAATTGATCGTATTCAGCGCCGTGATCGCCGGATCATTCCAGCCGTGATACAGAATCAATTTCCCGCCTCGAGCTTTGAACGCCTTCAGGTCCGGATCTGTAGCATTGAGCGCCTGAGCGGTCCTCTCGTTCGCAAGTTTGAGGTCGGCATCTATGTGAAAGTCTTTAAAATCCCAATCAGGTTTTCCATAGACGAAATCAGAAAAGAAACCCTTCCCGAAAAATGCCATCAGGCTCTTCTGTGGCGCTGGTCCGGTGATCCACAGCCCCCATCCGCCCTGTCCCTCTTCAGCCCCGGGTACATAACCTGGATAGACAACATGCCCATTGGAGTCGAGCGTCCCCTCATACAGCTTTTTCAGCGCAGCAACTTGCGGAGCCGTCAGGCACTTGTCGGAGTCCTCCGCCTTGCACTGAATGCTGGCAGGATCGAAGTGGCACTGCCGCGGATCGTTCAGAATTCCATCACGCACGCCGTCGTGTTCGTCGCACGCGGCATTGACTGCCGCAGCAATAGTCGGAATCTTTGTCTGAGGAATGAAACTTGCCGGATCGAGCGTGAGTGCTTGCGTATCGTAGGCCGCAGTCGCGAGCAGGGGCGTCCAGTTGTTCGCTGGCGCGCCCGCGAGAATTCCGTCAAAGTCTTCCGGATACCGCTGCGCTTCCATCAACGCCTCGCGCCCGCCGTCGGAGCATCCCGCGAAATACGATCGCTGTGCAGCCTTGCCGTAGTACGTCTGGGCCAAGGCCTTGGCCACGCGCGTCATCTCATGAATCCCCCGATGGCCGAAGTCAATTACCTTCTCCGGATGCCCGACCGCCCATCCCGCATCAATCGGAGAACCCGTATGTCCAGCGTCGGTAGCCGTTGCGGTATAACCTGCCTTAACCGCCATGCCGAGTTGCATGGTGTCGATAATCCCTGCGAATCCGCCGTTGCCAATGCCTTGTAGTTTTCCGTTCCATCCTGAAGCGGGTAGCCAGACTTCGAGCTTGATGTCGGAATCGGGCGTCGGCTTCGCCTCGGCGACTATGCGGCAAAATGCCGGCAAGCTCTTGTACAACGTCGTGAGATCAACGCCGCTGAATGGCGCCGGAGGCCCTTTGAACTCTCCCGCCGCCACTTGCTGCGCCAGCGTGATCGTCGTGTTCGGAATTTTCGCCGCGCTCAGGTGATCACAGGCATCATCGGCGAAACCTGTTGAGCTCACGCCCAGCAGCAAACCAAGCAATGCCAATCGACAGCATTTCGCATCTCTCATGAGTGCCTCCTGGAACAAGAAGCCGTTACTGCGAGCCCGCCGCTTTCTCCATGAACGCCGCCTCATCGGCCTTCATCTTCTTTAACCCGTCCGTAGGCAGATACATCATGTGGCCCGCATCGTAGGTCGCAAAAGAAATATTATCGCGGTACTTCTGCGGAAGGTTCAGGTGATCGACGGTATAGTTCGCAGCATAGTAGGGAGTCGCCAGATCATAGTAGCCTTCCATGACCAGGATCTTCAGGTAAGGATTCTTCACGATCGCCTGCCGCATCGCCGAAGCCGTGTCGGGGAATCCTTGAATCGCCGATCCCCAATCCCACGTATCTCCGCCCGGGCCTCCGCGCGGCGCGCGCACGTTGTAGGGCATGTCGACCTTGTATCCGAGTTCAGTGCGCAGATAGTTGTTGAAGACGGAAGTGAATGGCGGTTGCGTCGCCGCACCGGTTGGATCGTAGAACGGCGTATCGAGCAGCCCGTTAGGATCAGGTCCGGTATACCTGCCATCGAGCCGTCCCACACGGAGCTTCTGGTCAATAAGAAGATAGTGCGTAAACTTCTGCACGTTGATCCGCAGATTCGCCTCGTCGATCACTTCCTTGCTCAACCCAGTGAAGTGCGCCAGCTGGTCAATGACGTTCTGCCGCTCCTGCGGCGTGAGCGCGTCTCCTTTGTCGAGCGCGCGTTCGTATTCGGTCGACGCCCACTGCTCCGCCTGCTGCCGTGCGCGGTTCATATCCTGCGCCAGATCGGCCGCAAGCTTGTGGTGATAGCCGGCGATCATGGTGAATGACGGAATCAGAAAAGTGTATGGCTGGTCGTTGGTAAAGTTGTCCTCGAGCGTTTGGAAATTCAAGACCGTCGACAGCAGCGTAATCCCGTTGAACGAGATGCCGCGATCGGCAAGGTAGCCGGCAATGCCCGCGGCGCGCGTCGTTCCGTAACTCTCACCGAGAATGTACAGCGGCGACGACCAACGTTCGTTGCGGCTGATGTAGAGCCGTATGAATTCACTGAAAGACTCGATGTCTCCCTTGACGCCCCAGAATTTCTTGAGCAGCTCCGGATCGGCTGCACGACTGAAGCCTGTGTTGATTGCGTCGATGAGCACCAGATCGCTTTTATCCAGCAGCGTGTAGGGGTTGTCCTGAATGCGATACGGCGCCGGCGGCATGAATCCGTCAGGCTGCAGCACGACTCGTCGCGGCCCCAGTGCTCCCATGTGCAGCCAGATCGAGGCCGACCCCGGCCCGCCATTGAACGAGAACGTCAGTGGTCGCTTGGCTGCATCCTCCCCATCAAGTGTGTAGGCGACATAAAACATCTCCGCTTCGATCTTCCCGTCGCCGCGCTTGATGGGCAGTCGCCCCGCAGTCGCCGTGTACTTCAGCACCTTGCCGTCAACGGTGATCTGATGATGCGTCACCACCGGCGGCACCTCGGCCATGTCGTAGTGTTCTTCTTTGTCTTTCTCCTTGTCACTTCCGGCTTCGTGGATCGCTGGCTTCGGCTCCGGAGCCATCTCCGGCTTGGGAGTGGTTTCTGCAGGTTTTTCTGCAGGCGGCGCGGCCGTTTGTTTGCGCGGAGTACCAGACTTCGTAGACTGAGTTTGAGATTGTTGGGCGGGACAGAGGGTGCAAAGAGCAACAAGAAGAAGCAATACTGCAGGAGACCACAGACCTTTCTTCATCCATTCCTCGCTGGTTCGGTTTACGCCCTAGAGATCAAGACCTCTCCCGAGTGCGGGAATTGTACACCGCGCCACCGAGAGGGTGTTGTGAGAGCTCTTTGTTTTCAAAGCACGTCGAACAAAGTTTCAATTTGCAGTGGATCAGCCGCGAAGCGGCGAAAGAATACAGCCCACGGCGCGAGTCGTGGGTAGTCATCCCCTTAACCGCCCAGCCCCAAAGGGGCGGAAGAAACGCATGACGAGGCCCAATTTCGACTAAATCTTCCCCGGTGAGGCAAGGACATGATCGCTCCAAAGATTTTTTATCTCATCGGTATCTTTTGGTTTTTCCGGCTGGGGCTTTCTTAACGAAGTTCCCGGATCGCTGCTGCCGCATCACGTTTCCTTGTGGACATGCGACCCGAAGCCGAAGGCCGGGACCCCGAAGCCGGAAGCCCCAAGCCAATCGCACTCCTCCGTGCGCCCACGTCTTTGACGTCCACCGCCGAAAAACGGGATGATCAAACGTGGCCAGGTTACAGAAAATGAGGTTAACTCCTTATTCCGCAAGATTTTGCCCGTAACTGATTGAGCCACATAGATTATTTTGGAGTTTTCCCCTAACCCGATGATTCCAGTAGACCGAGGGGGAGGGGGATACCCACCTCGAACCAGCCCGATTCCTAAAATGGGACACATGCATCTCGCCCTTCTGCGCAACATCCAATGAAATAGCTACTTCAAAATTATGGGAAACACTTTCAAGACCGCGTTTCTTCTGACTGCCCTCACGCTGCTACTGATGTTCTTCGGACGCGTTTTCGGTGGTCAAAACGGAATGTTCCTGGCGCTGATTTTCGCAGCCGTGATGAACTTCGTCTCGTACTTTTATTCCGACAAGATCGCACTGGCGATGTATCGCGCGCAACCGGTCTCGCGTGAAGAATTGCCGCGAGCTTATGCCGCAGTCGAGCGCCTCACGCAGAAAATCGGCATTCCGATGCCGAAGATGTACGTGATCCCAACCGAATCGCCCAACGCCTTCGCAACCGGACGCAATCCGCAGCATGCGTCGGTTGCAGTCACACACGGCATTCTGCAGTTGCTCACCGACGAAGAACTTGAAGGCGTTCTCGCGCACGAGCTTGGTCACGTCAACAACCGCGACATCCTGATCAGTTCAGTTGCCGCCACAATCGCCGGAGCAATTACCATGCTCGCCAGCATGGGACGTTGGGCCATGATTTTCGGCGGATACGGTGGACGCGACCGCGAAGATCGCGGCGGTGGTGGATTGGCCGCTCTCTTCATGCTGATCGTCGCACCGATCGCGGCGAGTCTGATCCAGCTTGCTGTATCGCGCTCGCGTGAATATCAGGCCGATGCGACAGGCGCGCACTTCACGGGAAATCCGTACGCGTTGGCGAGTGCTCTGCAAAAGATTGATGCGTACTCGCGCCGTCTGCCGCTGCAGGCAAGCCCGTCGACAGCGCACCTGTTCATCATCCAGCCATTCCTGGGAATGAACGCTGGAATGTTCGCGAACCTGTTCTCCACGCATCCACCGGTCGCAAAGCGGATTGAGCGCCTCACGGGAAGAGCTGCGGATTACATGCCGTAAATGCAGGGTTCACGCTTTCTGGTTTTCGCGTTTCAGGGCGCGCTCTAGCGTGTGGTCGAGTGCGGCCTTTGTTTTTTCGTATTCCTGCTGGGTGATGCGGCCTTGTTTGTGTTCGACTTCCAGTTCGAAGAGTTCTTCTTTTAGACCTTCCAGCAGTTTGGACGTTGGCTGGGTGCGGAGGCGAGACGCCTCCGCGACAGCCGCCGAGTCGCCGGCGCCACGCTTGGGAATCTCGAAGTCTTCTGCCTCTTCTATTTCCGATAATCCTGTGGCTGCGGCGCGGGCTTTGCGATTTGACGCTTGCTGGCGCGAAGCCACGAACACTCCTCCGATGATCAGCACGGCGGCGAAGCCTCCGATGATCCACCATTGATATTTCTGGAGCGGAGGAGGCGCGTCGATCGGCGGCCCGAGTCCGCCGCCGGGACGATTGTCGGCTTGCTGTCCGCCTGCAGCGCCTTGGCCTTCCTGCTGGCCGCTCTGATCGACCGGCGCGGCTAGCTCACCTTCTCCGGTCAGCTTAAACGCCATCTGCTGGCCTACCTGAATATTCGAGGCGACTTCGACGTTGGCGTCGGGCTGGCCCGGGAATGGAGTGGACTTGTACGAGTTCGCATTGGCCGGCGCGAACTGCATTGACTTGGGAGCAATGGCGACGAAATGCTCCAGCGGATAGAGCAGCTTAGGATCAATGTTGACGCTGCCGGTGTAAGGAAGCGTGTAGACGACATTGAATCGCGTCTCGCCGGGACGAAGCGGAAACAGGAATGAGTAACGGTTCTTGGCGTTGTCCCCGACAGGCACGGGCGCA
>DATKAP010000142.1:0-9593 GCA_035577905.1 Binatia bacterium | reverse complement strand
GCTGCGGAAGATCTTCTGAACAACTTCGTGGATCTTCTTGTCGTGTTTTTCAGGACTGGCGTTCGCGTCGACGTCTCCGCTCGCCATGCCGCGCCACACCATCGCACTGGTACCCGACTCTACGAGATTAACCACAAGCATTCCCATAAGAACATACTTGGAACCGCTCCTCAAACGCAGGTTCCGCAAACCGTCCCTGAAACCCATGTCGCGAATGTCCCGGTCGAAGACAACGTCGTAGGAGACCAGTACATCTGGATCCTCTCCGGGGCTGACCTTCGTCAGTCCTTTGGCCGACAGTTGCCCGTCGATCGAGCCGACGATGCTCTGGTTCAGGGGGTCGTCCGCCACACGATGGCCGCTCGCCCAGGCATATGTTTTGAAGTGCGCGAAGTCTGCCTTGCTGTAGTCAATGCTGATTTCCTGCGCCGCTGCACCCGTGCCCAGCAGGATGAGAGCTGCTACTGCGATGAATGCGATTCGCATTGCGGTTCTACTCTCCTTTGTGCGGACAAGCGTTCTTCTCCGACCTCTTCTAGGCATTTCACCTTCCAAACAGAATCGTTGCTCCTTCGTTCACCTGATTGTTGAGTTGTTGATTTTGCGACCTGGGCGGTAAGATTCCCCATTTTCGTTTGCCTTTTGGTCGCATCGGTAGCGCCCCATCTTGGCGGGTGACCTTATCAGGGCGGGGGCTGCGCCTTCTGAGTTCCTGATGCGCCATACTGCGCCCAAGTTTGGGCACGCATGCCCATTGCTTGCCGATGTGTCCGCCCGATGGAAACCTGGCTTGCTCGCAACCAGCTTCGTTAGAAGCTTTTTGTCGCGATTCACGGTGGCATCGAGATTGCTTTGCCCCATGCGGAGCGAGGGGGCAGCACGAGACGCATGAACGGACTCCGCAGCCAACCAGTTCGGAGCGTCACAAAGCGCACAAAACCCGCGCCCATACCTCCGTCATTCTGTCCCGTGTTGCCCTCGCCGGATCTCGGGGAGACTCCGAACATGATGACCATTGACGCACCACCGGGCGAATTGAACGTACGCATCCTCTCGTCAATTCTCAACCTGGTCTGTCCACAATGCGGCGGAAGAATGTCGGAATATCAATGTGAAGGAAGATGCGGCAGAAACTGGCTTCCAGAATGGGAGTGGGCAAATCGACGGCGAAAAGCTCTATGTGCCGGCAAGCGTCATCCCATCAGGTAGCGAGACTTAACGGGCGCCTTCAGAGTTCTTCCGTTTGGCCCCAGGCCGATCAAGCCGGCACGGTCGTCATTCCATCTATCATAGTGAAAGCGGCAAACCCACTGCGGATTAAATCTGTCAATGGTGTGTTTGCCCTGATACTTACGGTTCTTATGGATTTCCGCTTCCTTGTTTCGGAGCGTGGGACGTCACCTTCTTGAAAACGAATTCCCGCAGTACATTCGAGAAAGCGTTGGAAGCCGTGGACGCAAAACCATTGAATAAGACCAGCGAAGCTCCGCGATCGGAAGCTGGATAGTAAAGATTGGAAATGCCGGCGGCTGAGAAATTGCCGAGCACATGCGAGTAATTTGGCTTCCAGCGTCCGTTATCATCCCGTGCTATCACCGCGGAAGAGATCGCATATAGGAGGCGCGAGTGGAAGCTTCCAGTCCCCTTGTAGAAGTACCGTGGATCTTGATGAAAGATGGAAGGGTAAACACCTCGGCTCAGCACGACGCCAGTTACGTTATCTGCCAAATTGGCCGCGTAGCGCTTTCCATATCCTCCCATTCCCCCGCCGTATTCGGGGGGAGTGTTCCGATATTGCTGCACACCTGACGTTCCCGCTATCGTCAATAAGGAAACCGGATCGATGATTGATCGAAAGCTCAGCTTCAGTTTCTGTTTTGCACGCATCGGCGGCGCGTCCCAGTCATAAGAACTGTAAAAATTGGGAACTATGCCGCCAATGCGTTGCCGTACCGCGATCTTCACCTGCTGCTCAGCCACTTCATCCGTGTCCCCACTCACAGTCACGCTGGTTGCCCCGCCGAAAACGGATAACGTTACGGATACAAGGCGAGTCTCGCCTTCGTGCACCAAAATGTCAGAGGACGTGAAAGGGTTCATTCCTGGTGCAGTGACCTTGAGTTGGTAAATATCGACAGGCACTCCTATGAACTCGAACTGACCGTTGCTGCCGGCTTCCACAGTCCGAAAGGCAGAATTTGATTGCCCCGCCGCTATCACCCGCGCCCCCGGGAGCACCTCGTGATTGCTGTCCAAGACCGTGCCCGTAATACTTGCGGACGCCGACTGCTGTGAGTCGTCAGACCCGGACCCTAGAATATTTGTGGGCTCGGGCGCATCCGGGAGCGCGGTCTCAGTAGTGGAACTGACACTCTTCTGCGCGATTGCAGTCAAGGTACTCAAGCTGCAGAATACGCACCAAAATACAATCGGGTAGGACAAATGGCTTCGGCGAATTGCTGATATCAAACTACATTCCTCGCGAGAACGTCTCGGTGATTGCCGTGCAGGCGGAATAGAACTGCTAATCGCATGGATGGGAAGCTTTAACGCTTAGCCAGACGTGTTTTGCTGGAACTGTCGTCCTTGGAAGGGTGGAATTGCAAATTCCGTGAAACCAGAATCCAAGGAGGGCAGACCCTTTGGAAAAACTCAACAGACGTTTATGAGCTCCCATCGGCTGGCCGCCTACCGTTGAGTCACCATAACTTAAATCCGTGCCGATTTCCGCTACGCGCCATACACTCGCCACACAATTTGGCATCAGTATTGCTTTCTCAATACTGTCAATGGCGCCTGCCTCCAATTTGGAAAAGACCACGATCCGGCTGACCGGGGCCGACCGCAAGATTTTGGAACGACTGGGGGAACTTACTGGGCTTAAACAGTCTCAGATCATTCGAGCGTCCATAAGGGTTTTCCTTCGCCGTGTCGAACGGCCAGTTGAGAAATGACTAGATCCTGCCGTGTTGAAGCCCGCCCCGTTTTGCCAAGGAGCCTTGACGCGGCGATCTTCCGATCGTGTTTGTGATCGGGCGCGGATACCCCATTACAGCATTTGACTTAGGAAGCAAACCTTCGATGACGTGCGCGTAAAGGCATGCATGAAATAGGTTCCAGTCGTGGAACCCCGTGTCTTCGCTCGCCTACCGCTCCCAAGCATAGAACCCAGCATGGCAGGACAACTTGAAAGATGCCGAGAGAAAACCGTCGGATGAGGTGCAGTGCAGACTCGATCCGTGATTGCCTGGGGAGAGCTGGGACCAAGTGCACCGCACCTCTGTTTCACCGACGGTCCTTGCGTGCGCACATAACCTTCTGCATTTTGCAAGCAACCTGCCAAACTGTACGGACGGAATCTCCTTATAGCGCAACCATTGTTTGCAATCGATGTCGTCGATTTTCTGCCCAGATTAAGGCACTGCCCGAAGCAGGGCGCGCCATTTGTAGCCTGAGTCCACGCAATCGATAGGATACGACGAGTTTATCGGCGGCTCAGCTGGCAAACCATCTGCACTGCAATCTCTGCGGAAGGTCTCGGATAGTGAGTGGAAGGAGTTTCATCTGGCAACCGCATCCATCAATCACAAATTGAAGGGCGTCCATTGACGTTGTCGGTTGTCAGGGGGAACGTGTTGCGAAATCGGGTGTGCTTCGCAGCGGGTTGACCAAAGTCTACAAGATCGGCGCCAAGAGCTGGCGAGACGAGTCATATCTGAATTATTCGCAGAGTTCAGGGGCTGTTAAGTAATGGTCACATTCCATCGCTAAGTACAAGGAAATGTTCATGGAAGTGAACGAGATTGCAATCGACGAATGCAAGGCAGTTCTTGAGCGGGCGTCGCTGGGCCGGCTAGGTTGCTCGTATAAAGATCAGCCGTACGTGGTTCCGATTCATTTTGCCTACGAAGACACGTACCTGTACGCTTTCTCGACCCTTGGCCAGAAAGTGAAATGGATGCGTGCCAATCCCCAGGTCTGTGTCCAGGCTGATGAACTACACGATCAGGCTGAGTGGACCAGCGTGATTGTTTATGGCGAATATGAGGAATTGCCCGAGCCGCAATACGCAGCCGAGCGCAAGCATGCGAGTTCGCTCCTGGCGAAACGTCATCATTGGTGGCTGAATGCGCTGGGGGAGCGGCAGATGAGAATAGGTGAGAATTTCATTGAACCGCTCTTTTTCCGCGTTCGCATTCAGTCTATGTCAGGACTGCGCGCGAATGAAGAAAGAGGATGAGGCCGTGGGTCGTTCGTAGGGCCATCCGATCCTCCTTAGGCTTTCGCTGGGTCGAGTGAGTTGTCAAACCGCCGGGGCATGCTGCCGTTTCCCAGCAGGTGCTCGAAGGCGTTTTCATCCAGAAGGCTCAGAGACCGGACCACGATATCTGCGGGCAGATGGTTTCCATTCTGGCTCACGCCAATAGTTTTCATTCCAGCCGCGAGCGCGGCTTCGATGCCGTGCTTGGCATCTTCTACAACGATGCAGTCCTTCGCTGCGACACTTAGTTTGATGGCGGCGGTCAGGAACACTTCCGGGTCAGGTTTCCCCCGTCGCACATCTTCGGCCGAGACGATAGCTTGAAACAAGTGTCTGGCTTGTAAAACGTCCAGAATGGTTTCAATGTTGGCGCACGGAGCCGCAGATGCGATCGCCTGTCCCCAGCCCTTTCTATGCAGTAGGTGTAACCACTCGAGCGCTCCCGGAAGAGCAGAAATGCCCTGCTGGCGCACATGTTGCCGATACAGTGATTCCTTGGCGTTGCCGATCCGCTGCATCACCTCGTGCGTAGTGTTTTCCCCCAGCCATTGCCGAAGAATGGAGTCGTTACGCTGGCCGAAGGTGGCTCGGAATTGTTCGTATGTGATCGGGCAGCCTTCGCGCGACATCGTCTCGCGCCATGCGAGCCAGTGAAACTCGGCAGAGTCGACGAGGGTTCCGTCCATGTCCCAGAGTACGGCCCGTTTCATGGTCATCAGAGCATCCAATCTTCTCGGTATTGGTATCACTTCATTTCAGAGTTGCGCGGAGTCTCCGGTTCGAGGACTAGCTTGGCCCTAAAGGACCGCACTGCGACGAATCGCACTGACTTTAGCCAGACGACGAAGATGCCGATCGGTGCCCGTGAACTTCGCGGCAAGAAAACTCTTCACGCAATCCCAGGCAACTGCAATCCCGGTGGTCAGGCCGCCCAGGCAGATAATGTTGACATCGTCGTCCTCCACTCCCCGGCGGGCTGAAAAATCATCATGGCAGACTGCGGCCCGCACCCCATCAATTTGATTGGCCGCGATGGACGCCCCGATGCCGCTGCCGCACAGCAGGACACCGCGATCCACGACTCCCTCTGCGACGGCGCGAGCCAGCGGCACCGCAAAATCTGGGTAGTCGTCGTCCCTGTCGTACTGCAAGTTGCCGAAGTCCACAACCTGGTGGCCTCTTGTGCCGAGCAGGATTTGGATCTTTTCCTTCATTTGGTATCCGCCGTGATCAGCGGCGATTCCGACTTTCATGTTCTTAAGCCCCGATTCTGTTGACTGCACGAGCCTTCTTCTGGCAGCACTCTGTGGGCCAAATCCTAATTGAGCTTTTTTGTGGATATGCGAGTTCGCGTTGCCCGGCTTCCATTAGTGCCCACATTGAGGCACTGCCCGGAGCAGGGCACGCCAAGACCATCGTTGCTGCTGAAATTTAGCCGGAAGTCACACATTAAAACGGAGATCCAGTTTGGCAATCCATCTGCTCGTCCTGCATGCGAAGAACACAATTAACTCGTCATGTTAATGGGGAGAGCGACGTGGGCGCTGCGAACTCAGTGTTCGAATGTGCGTTTATGAAGACTGCACACGCGCACATAAAAAAAAAGGCGACGCGATGGAGACGGATCCTCAACGTCGCAAAGAACGGCGGTAAGGCTCGGAGATTTCGCTCTTTCTTTCGACTATCTGTCCGCTATTTCGCCGCTCTCGTAGGGTTTGCTCTACTCGGTTATCTCGTCGTTCGCGCGGGACCCGCAGTGGTCTGGAAAGAACTGCAAGAGGTCGGCTGGGGAGTCGCTCTGATCATAGCTCTCGGTGGATTCTCCCAGTTGATCAAGACCTGCGCCTGGAGACAGGCATTTATGTGCGATATCGGCGGGCTTTCCTGGTCACGCAGCTTTGTCGGCCAATTGATTTCAGATGGTTTTGGACAACTTGGCGTAGCAGGAAAGGTAATTGGCGAAGGGATGCGAATATCGCTGTTGAGGCGCATGGTGCCGCTGTCGAATGCATTATCTGCCGGTGCAATTGACGGAGCTCTGCACAGTTTTACCGCCGTGCTCGTCATCGTTTCAGGAGTCGCAGCCACTCTGCTGGTTGCCCAGCTTCCGAGCACGTGGCGAGCATACGCCGTCCTGATCGTTGCAGTGCTCATACTAGCGGTGATCGTGGCCGCGACAGCGCTCAGAAACCGATGGCATTTAATTGGTCACGCAATCCGAGCCATTGGCCGATTGCCTCGGCTTCAAACGTGGATTAGCGGCAAACAGCCGATTATCGACTCGGCGGAAGATACTCTCCTGAACTTTTGCAACGAGGCGCCGGGTGCGTTTTGCGCAACATTGATCTTCAACCTGCTATGGCACGTTTTGGCAATACTCGAGGTCTACATCATTTTGCGGTTCATGGGAGCGCGGATCGCAGTAGGCGGGGCTTTCATAGTCGAAGCGCTGACCAAAGTGATCAACCTTGCCGGCGCTCTCAACCCTGGCAACTTCGGAACCTATGAAGGCGGAAATATGCTGATTGCCAAGATCTTCGGTGTGACCGGCACTGCTGGATTGACCCTGGCACTGTGCCGGCGTGTGCGGACCGTTTTCTGGGCAGCAGTTGGTGGGGTGTGCATGATGGCGATCAAGAGGACCGACTCGGCGCAAGTAAAGGAAACTGACGACGGCTTCGAAGGCGGGGTCGTCCTTCACAGCACTGGTACTGAGCCCGTGACCAAATGAGGTCCGCGCGCCCGTCATCAGGCACATAAGGTTCGTTCGATGAATGATTCATTTGCAGAACCACAACATAAGGAATGATTTGATTCTGAGAGGGTTTCGGCAGGTGGCGTGCCCGCAAGAGCTGGTGAAACGGCTCTCGTTCATCGGAGAAGCCGTTCACATAATAACTTTCGAGCACCAAATTACGCCGCTATGCTCGCGAATGACAACCGGGCCGGCGGCTCAGGAGTTCAGTCAATGATCAGGAATTCTGCATTACTTATCGGTACGTTCGCGGTTCTGTCCTTGTGCCCCTTCGGCCGCGCCCAAAATCAGGAGCCCGGGATCGACTCCACAATCGCGCTGGTGAGGGCCAATATGCAGGCCGACAGGACTGTCCTCATCACAAGCGGAATGAATTTCAACGACAAAGAAGGCGCCGCTTTCTGGCCAATCTACAAAGAATACGAATACGAACGATCCAGGCTGGACGACCGTCGCGCTGCGGTAATAAAGGAGTACATGCAGAAGTACCCGAACCTGACCGATTCAGAAGCCAAAGCGATGGCGGATCAAATGTTGGACTGCGAGTCTCGTCTGGCCGAGTTGAAGAAGAGGTATTACAAGAAGTTCAACAAGGTCCTGCCTGCGCTTACGGTGACGAAATTCTTTCAATTGGAGCGTCGGGTAGATCTGATGATGGATATGCAAGTCGAAGCCTCCCTGCCGCCGCTTACGCAGGCACAATCTGCCGGGCAGCGGGATACGTTGGCAATACCTCCACAGGTAGTCGTGACAGATCCGCCCGAGCAATGAGCGGCACTGCACTTCCACGGCGGATGTATAGGAGATGCTCGATGCTTCCTCTGATTCAAGCCAGGCCACTGGGATTGGCGCTGCTCGCCATAGTCATGATGGCCTCAGCGCAAGCGCAGGGAGATAGGGAAACATTATTCGTTCAGGGATACCGTGGAGAGGCGAACGTAATCCGGTCGCAAGGCCGCGTTCTCGTGGATGTGCAAGACCTGGCACGAATCACAAGAGGTTCCCTCAGCTTTGAGGACGAACGAATTATTCTGGTCCCTGGTCCCAGCGATGCTTCGATATCTGCGACCGACGCCGTGGCGAAATCCGGCTTCTCTCCCCCTTTCATGCGTGCCGCCATCGAGACGATGGCGTCGATAAGAGAGTGGGGCGGGATGCTGCAGGTGATCGTCGAGAATGGCTATCCCGTTGGAAAGGCCATGGCAGGAAACACCATTCGCGCCTATCAGGGGCGAGCTGAGGATAACGTTGCACTGGCTGCTACTGCCGCAACGACTGAAGATGATCACCTCGGCCTGGAGTTGCTGAGGAACGAATTCAACAGTGTGCAAGCCTGGGCCGAACGCTTTGTTGACGCTCGGAATTCCTTGCACGCTGCCGAGCTGTCCACATCGGAACACCCCCTCAACAATGACGAGGATGCGCAGAAGATCATCCACTGCGGTCAATTTCTAGCGCAGATGTTCGCCGGTGGCAGGTTCGAGGACGATGCGTCGTGTCATTGAATTGCGAAATGCATGAACAGTGAACTTGCCCAATCCGCCAACGAACACGCGGCTGACGTGCCGGTTTCGCCGGCTGGCGGAAGAGAAACACGCGTCACATGGACACAAACCGAAGGGCTCCCATTGCCGCTGGGGGCCACATGGATCGAAGAAGAGCAGGCCTTCAATTTTGCCGTGTACTCTGAACACGCTGAGAGTGTGGTTTTGCTCCTCTATTCTCCTGGCGATTTGGTGAACCCATTCCTGACGTTCCAGTTCCATGCTCTGCACAACAAGTCAGGCCGCCTTTGGCATTGCCGGATTCCGCTGAACCAAATGTCGGATGCCCGCTACTATGCGTACACCGTTTCAGGCCCAGCGGTTGGAGGACTCCGTGGCGGCGACCATGAAAAGCTTCTCCTTGATCCATATGCGAAACGTGTTTTTTTCCCCCCGGGGTTTGACCGCACAATGGCAATCCAGCCAGGCCCGAATCATGAGAAGGCTCCGCTAGGAGTATTGCCAGTGCATCGCGCGGTCTTCGATTGGGGGGAAGATATCTCTCCTCGACCTGAGTCGGATGCGATTATCTATGAACTTCACGTAAAGGGATTCACCAGCAACCCCAATTCCGGCGTGCATTCGTCGCGAGCGGGAACCTACTCCGGCCTGGTGGAAAAGATTCCATATCTCAAGGAACTTGGCATTACGGTGGTCGAACTGATGCCCGTATTTCAGCGCGATCCTCACGAAAGCGACTACTGGGGCTACATGCCATTGAACTTCTTCGCGCCCAATGCGCAGTATGCCTCGTGTCGTAACGACGAGCAGCATCTTGAGTTCAAGAACATGGTCAAGGCTTTTCACCAAGCCGGGATCTTTGTAGTGCTCGATGTTGTGTACAACCACACCTGTGAGGGCGACCACGTCGGGCCCACTTATAGCTTCAAGGGCTTCGATCCTTCCGGTTACTACATGCTGTCTTCGGATTCAAACAGCCCGTATGCCAACTACTCGGGCACCGGCAATACCTTGAATTTTGGCCAGCCTCACGTCCGCAAGATGGTCATGGACAGCCTGCGCTATTGGAAAA
>DATKAP010000141.1:0-5226 GCA_035577905.1 Binatia bacterium | reverse complement strand
TCAGTGATGCTGGCTACCTGCCACTTCGAGGCGGACTGGCAAAGCGCCGGAAGCGTCAGCAGACACAACGCGAATACAGGTATTAGCTTCCGCAACATTCAACCTCCAATTGCTCCTTCTTCACAGAATCAATCGCCACGAGCGATCAATTAGCCGACGGGAGCCGTCTTGGCTTCGATTCTTCAAACGCAATCCGGGTGCCAATCATCGGTGGGCAAGTTATGTCTCCGCGACTTTGCATTTCATGTCTTTGCGAGGTACCCGGTTTGAGCTAGGGATACGCAGGCTCAGGTTGCGCCCACATCCGGGCATACATGCCTGACGCCGGGCACACAGTGTCATCCAAGACGCGTGCACACTCAGAAATAGCGTGGTGATCGATCTTTTTCATCCCTGACCATTGGCACTGCACTTGCATCCGACCGATTCAGCGAGGCGGCAGCCATCGCGGCGAGACGGACTCCGCAGCCAACCAGTTCGGAGCGCCCGAGAGCGCAAAAAGACCCGCGCGGGACACTTTCCGTTGTTTTTTTGGCCGCTGGCTGCCGTCACGCCTGGTGTGTCGGATCTCTACACAGGAGGGCGAATATGAGGACCGCTGACATGCTTCCCGGCGAATCGAACGCGCAGATCATTTCGTCGATTATTAACCTAGTCTGCCCACAATGCGGGGGCAGAATGTCGGAATTTCAATGTGAAGGAAGATGCTGCAGAAACTGGCTGGCTGAATGGGAATGGGTGAATTTTGCGATGCGAAACCCCAAGTCTCGGCCCTCAAAGCACGCAGCCCGGTCGCGTCGCTGACTTGCGTCGCAATAACGTTCGCAACGCTCGTACGAAGGGAGTGAGCGATGGAGTTTGCTTCGGTCGGTTTGACTGATCGTGTTGCTTCCTCTGATGCAGTTCCGGATTTCACACGTAAGAAGGCTCTGATCCGCATGTGGAACATTCGAGATGAGTGCTGAGGAGGTCTTGAAGGCATTCCAGCGAGACGCTCCATATCTGTTCTTGGGCGGCGCTTTCACTGCTGTCGGCATCCTGTCGGCTGCTTTCGCTGGTCTTCGCCGCAAGCGTGACTCACTCCTTATCTACTTCGCGCTGTTCGCCATCTTGTACGGGCTTCGTCTTTGGATTTGGTCATCGCTCTTCGCAATGCTGGTAGAGGGCTCGATCTTCTATGAGCGCCTGCGCGGGGCGGTGAACTACGTCATTCTGGTTCCCGCATTTCTGTTCTTCATTTCCCTGGGGCTGGCCAGACGGTTTGAGCGGGCCGTTGGGTACACGATGGTTGGTTTCGGTTGCGTGCTGGCTGCCCTTACCTTGGTGCTTGGCGATTCTGCCCTCAACGAGCGAATTCATAGTATTGCCGTAATCGGTGCGTCGGTATTCTTTCTGGTTCGGTTCATGGCGCGCGGTCCCAGAAAAACTAGTGACCCTGAGGCTGCCGACTTTGCCCTGATCCGCTGGGGCTTGTTAGTCTTCGTGGCTTTCGTTGTTTGGCAAAACGTTACGGAGTTTTTCTCCATTTCCTCACCGTTGCTCGAGCCTTTTGGATTTGCGGCCTTTCTCAGTGCGCTGGGCTATGTTGCCGCGCGAAGTGCATTGCGAAGGGATCGCCAGTTAAAGGAAATCCGGAAGGAATTGGAAGTCGCCCGTCGCATCCAGCTCTCAATTCTGCCGCGACGATTTCCCAGTTCAACCGACTTTCGGGTAGCGGCCAGATATGTGCCCATGACCTCTGTGGCAGGCGATCTGTACGACTACGTAATGGTCAATGACCACCAGGTTGGATTGTTGGTCGCCGACGTCTCTGGGCACGGAGTTCCCGCCGCCCTCATCGCTTCCATGGTCAAGCTCGCTGCCGCTTCGCAACGAGTCGTCGCCGCCGATCCTTCCCAGTTCCTGGCCGGTATGAACTCGGCATTACTTGGTAACACGCAAAACCAGTTTGTCACCGCGGCATATGCCCACCTGAACTCAGAATCGGGAGAACTACGATATTCGGCAGCAGGGCACCCGCCCTTATTGCTAGTAAGGAATGGAGACGTGACACGAATTCAGGAGAATGGGTTGATGCTTGCCGCCTTCAATTTTGCATCGTACTCGACTGCCGTTTACAAACTCGAAGCGAGTGATCGAATCGTAATGTACACAGACGGGATATTGGAGGCTTCCAATTCCGAGGGGCATTTCTTCGGACTCGATGCACTGTGCAATCTGCTGGCACAGACCCAACAACTATCGCCTGCGCGGGCCGCAGATACGATCATCTCCTCGGTCCGACGATGGTCGGGAACGCAAGATGACGATCTTACCCTCCTCATCTGCGACTACATCCCCAAAAAAGACGAGCGCGTTGGATTCCGCTTTCGCCGCCACCGCTACCAGACTTCAATGGCGCTTGCGCCGCCCCCGCGTGAGCACTCTGCCTAAGTACGGGCAGGTGTTCTCGCTAAGCGAGTGGTCCCGGCACATCGGGACACGGGAAGAACACCTAGATCTCGTGACGTATGCCGCGACTTCGCTTTGGCACGGCACGTGCATCGTTTCAGTGATCGGCTTTACTGCCCGTTGGTGGAGCAGGACCGAATGGGGGATTTTAATGCCGATAAGAGCCTTCCCTCATTTGTACAGGTGTGGACAGGATTGCAGTTAAGGAGGACACGGATGATAGCGCCTTACGGTCTGACGATTCTCGATAACTGCGTGTCGTGTCCGGTGAAGAAGATGCGCCCCTTCTGCAACCTGCCACTGCCTGCCGCTCAGCGACTTCATGGGATCAAATCGACGGCAGTGTATCCCAAACGAGCAATGCTGATCATGGAGGGGCAGCAACCCCGCGGAGTCTTTGTGCTGTGCACGGGAAAAGCCAAGCTTTCAGCCTCATCGCGCGATGGGAAAACCATCATCACCAAAATTGCCGAGGCCGGGGACGTTCTGGGCTTGAATGCCACGATCTCCAATGTGCCGTATGAAGTCACGGCCGAAATGATGGAACCGGGACAGGCCAATTTCATTCCCCGCGAGCCACTAATAATAATGATGAGGGACTTTCCGGAGGTGGCGCTACGCATAGCCGAGCAACTCAGCCGCAACTACTTCGCAGCCTACGATGAGATCCGCACGCTGGGACTGACGGCGTCGCCATCGGAAAAACTTGCCAAACTCTTGCTGCAATGGTCGATCGAGAGCCCCCAGGACAACGGTTCATCGCGAATCAAGCTGACTCTGACCCAGGGAGAGATCGCCGAGGTGATCGGGACGACGCGTGAAACTGTCGCGCGCTTGTTTGCGGATTTCAAGAGAAAACACTTGCTCCAGGTACGAGGCGCGACGCTCGTGATCCGCAGCCGGTTCGCGCTGGAGCAGATGGTGCAGTCCTAATTTGAGCTAATACATCCATAGCAGAAAAACGATCCCATGCCACAAGTGGAAGAAACGTTGAATCAGAAGGTGGAAGAGAAAAGTTTAGTGAAGAAATCCGTGGATGGGTACATTGGGATAATTACGTTTGATAATCCTTCGAAGCACAACGCTCTCGGAGCGGCGCTGATTGGTGAGTTGCTCGTCGCGCTTTCAGAGCTGACAAGCGCAGGAGCCCGAGCGATTGTGTTGCGCGCGTACCCGGGGGCAAAGGTGTGGTCCGCCGGGCACGACGTCCGGGAATTGCCGACCAATGGACGGGATCCGTTGACGTACGACGATCCGTTGCGAAGGGTGGTGCGCGTGATTAAGGAATCTCCGACGCCGATCATCGCCATGGTCGAGGGGAGCGTCTGGGGTGGGGCCTGCGAAGTTGTGATGAGCTGTGACATCGTGATCGCCGCCGAAGGCGCCACCTTGGCGATTACCCCTGCAAAGCTCGGTGTTCCCTACGATATCGAGGGCACCTTGAGCTTTATGCAGTCGGTAAGTTTAGCGGTCATCAAGGAGATGCTGTTTACGGCCCAGCCGATGGGGGCTGAACGCGCGCTGCGAATGGGACTCATCAATCAGGTTGTCCCTGCCGACTGCCTTGAGTCGGCGACCCGAGAATTAGCTGGATACATGATCCGAAATTCACCCCTGGTGATCTCATTGCTGAAAGAGCAGTTGCGAGTCCTGGGCGAAGCGCATCCGCTTAACCCCGAAGCATTTCAGCGGATTCAGTCCATACGCCGGCGAATTTATGACAGCGCCGATTACCAGGAAGGAATCCGCGCTTTTTTTGAGCGGCGTGCGCCGCAATTCGAAGGACATTGATAACCATGCCAGGAAACAAGAATTACCCAACTTTGACCGCAGAGGAAGCGGCAGCTCTGATCCCGAATGGAGCGATGGTCGCCGTGAGCGGCTTCACACCTGCCGGCGCTCCCAAGTCAGTGCCGCGGGCGCTCGCCGCACGAGCCCGGGAATTGCATCGGGCTGGCGCAGCGTTCCAGATAAAGCTGCTCAGCGGGGCTTCGACCGGCGCCGCTTGCGACGACGAACTCGCTGGCGCCGAGGCAGTAAGCTGGCGCGCTCCCTACATGACCTCCGCTCCCATGCGCCAGTTGGCCAACACCGGAAAGATCGAGTTCGTCGACATGCACCTATCGCATGTCGCACAGGTGGTCATGGAGGGCTTCCTCGGTCCGATCGACTTCGCAATCGTTGAAGCAACAGAGATCACGCCTGACGGAAAGGTGTATCTGACGACCGGCATCGGCAATACGCCGACCTTCCTTCAGTGCGCAGACAAGGTCATCATCGAGCTGAACGCCTACCATTCCCCTCGTCTGCGCGAGATTACCGATATCCTTATATTGCCCCCACCGCCGCGCCGCACCCCAACTCCAATTCACGATCCTCTGGATCGTCTCGGACGCGACCATGCCACGGTCGATCCGTCCAAAGTCATAGCCGTCGTTCGTACCAATGAGCCGGACGGCGGACGCGTGTTCGCCGCGGCGGATGAGTCCAGCCGACGAATCGCCGAACATGTTGCAGAATTCTTCCTGCGGGAAATTCGCGCAGGGAGGATTCCGTCCGAGTTCCTGCCCCTGCAGAGTGGCGTCGGCAATATCTGCAATGCCGTGCTGTCGGGACTCGCCTCGTGCAAGCATTTTCCGCCTTTCAAGGTCTATACCGAAGTATTGCAGGATGCCATGCTCGATTTGATCGCCTCCGGAAAATCACTGGGAGCGAGCGCCACGGCATTAACCTTAAGCGATCAAAAGCTGAAGTTCCTTTACCAGAACTTCAGCG
>DATKAP010000140.1:0-4458 GCA_035577905.1 Binatia bacterium | reverse complement strand
AGCCTTGACGCCGGTTACTCGCTCGGCAGCTTCCGATGCTGCATACTTTGCGGCATAGTTGCTCACCTTGCCGGTGAGCGTGACAATTCCGTCCTTGGCAATCACACCAATGTTTGAGGCATCGACAGTGGGTTCGAATTGAAGCTCATCCATGACATCACGTTGCAGCTGTGTATTGCTTTTCATCAAAGTTCCTCCTTTGGAATGGGCAGCTAGAGCGCATTTTTTTATCGCCCGCCGTTCATCATCACGCTGCGGCGCACGAATTCCCATTCTCTGTTGCTGCATTTGCATTACCAGATCGGCGACTCGAAACTTGAGGGAGTTAGGCGAGGTGGAAACCAAACAGGTCTCGTCATTGTGACGCGAAATCGTCAGCCCGGATGTGAGCGCTATAGCAGACAAGGATTCTTGGTCTCGCATATTTCGCGTTGATATTTCGCCAGTCTGTCGTCCTGGTTCATTGCTCGTCTGATTTCTGAAAGTCCATTCCGTCTGCCCTAACTACCTTAGTTGTCTTTCATCAGCCGACATTTTTCTGCACAAATGCTTTGGTCACTGGAGTGCTTCTGACAGATGCGTTGCGGCAAGAGGAGTTGAAGCTCGGGTTATTGGAGCTGAGGGAAATGAGAGCATTGATCAGATGCGCAACGAACTTTTTGTTCGGCTGTCACCACCGCGCGATAAGCCGGGTGTTCACCATCCGCGGTCGTAGCTATCAAGTGTGCTGCGATTGTGGCGCGACCCGCGAGTACTCCCTCGAGACCATGTCGGTGTGCGACAGCTCCACGTTTCACTCTCATACGGCAAGCTTGTTGGCGTGGAACAAGTGAAGAAATGGAAACGGCACTCTCATTATTGGTGTGGATCATGGCGCTGATGGTGTCGCTAGTCCTGGCGCTCGCCGTCGAGAAGTTCTTATTCGACGGAATTCTATATGTGATTTATACGCGGTTCGACCGAGCACAACCGCTTGCCTCGGAGACAACGCACCCACTGTGGCAAGGAGGCACCGTTCTGCTCGGAAAACAACGAACAGTGCTGGCAGGAGAACCGTCGCGACCACTTCGTCTTCCAGCCATAACAAGAATGCCTAAGAGCTCATCGCTAAAGAATCGAGGATCAAGAATATGCCGGAAGCGACCTGGAAACCTCACGAGAAACACGGGCAGCTCACGATGCAAAGCGACTTGCCCGACACTGTCTTCGCCTTTCCGAAGCAACGGAAGGAACCCCTGACTGATGCGCAGCACGTCCGCAACGCGGTCGCACGGTTTGACCAAGTGATCGATGCTTCCGATGCCGATCGCGCTTTGGCATTTGCGAATATCGAAAAAGCTGCCAAGTGCTACAACGTCGCCCTTTCGGAGACGTCGTGGCACGATCTCGGCGTTCATCCACAACGCCTCCGGAAAGAGGCCGCGGTGAAAGGCGTTGTTACGCGCAAGCGCAAACGCCGGCTGCGCGCGAAAGAGCAGCAGAGTTAGACATTACTGAGAGTGCGCATCCCTCTCCACCGGTGTTCAAGAAAGGTCTAAGAAGGGAAAATTGAAGGACCTCCAGTTTGGAAAACAAAATACAGCGATGTAAGAAGGGAGGATCGAATGTCTGAACATGAAGCGAAGAAGCATAAGTCCTGGAACGTTTTCATGGGGCTTATGAGCGCAGCGATGGCAGGGTTCCTGCTCATTCGCTCACTGAAACCCAGAGCCAAAGAGTAGCAACGTGAATCAGTTCAGCCCGGTGCACGTCGAAAGGGAGATTGAAAGATCTCCTTTTCGACGCAAGTAGGAAGGACAATTTGAGTGCCCACTCGAGGCCCAACTGACGAAATCAAGAGGCGTTCCGCCTGGAGCAATCTTAAGGTCGTTGTGATCGTGGCCTTGGTGACATGCCTCATGGGATTCCTCTTGGTAACCGCCATGTCACGCTGGGGAGGATATTGATTCCCGTTGGCATTGTCCCGATTCTGTTTTGCGCTGATAGATGACATTTGCGGGACTGGTCTCTGTCGCTCTCGGCATCTACGTGACTTGGGATACAGCCGATTCAAACGGACAGTTGAGCAGGTGGTAACCGTGCTGGCTGCGGCAATCGGATTGTCGATCGTCAGTCTGAATCTGATCGATCACCGCGGGCCGGAGGCCGCAGACCTCGGCGACGGTGCGCATGGCGCCTTCATTGCGCCGTAACAATCTGAGAAGGCCGCCAGTTCCCCATTTATTCGGGAGGGCCCCACTTCCAGTTCCGGATTTCCGGCATGTCTTGGCCGTATTTGTCGATGTACTGCTTGTGCTCAATGAGCTTGTCCTTGAGCTGCTGCTTCAGGTAGATGCCCTGGTCGCCGGTCTGCGGGAGACGGTCGATCGTGTCCATCACGAGGTGAAAGCGATCCAGATCGTTCAGCACCGTCATGTCGAAGGGCGTGGTGATGGTGCCCTCTTCTTTGTAACCGCGGACATGAAAGTTGTCATGGTTGGTGCGACGGTAAATCAGCCGGTGGATCAACCAAGGGTAGGCATGAAAAGCGAAGATGACGGGCTTGTCTTTGGTGAAGAGTTCGTCGAAATCAATGTCGCTCAACCCATGCGGGTGCTCGGTTTGCGGCTGCAGCCTCATAAGGTCGACGACGTTGACTACGCGGATTTTCAGGCTGGGCAGATGCTCGCGCATGATCGAGACGGCCGCAAGTGTCTCCAGCGTTGGGACATCGCCACAGCAGGCCATGACAACATCGGGCGCAGCACCCTGGTCGTTGCTGGCCCATTGCCAGATGCCGATGCCTTCGGTGCAGTGCTTGACGGCGGCGTCCATCGTGAGCCACTGCGGGGCCGGATGCTTGCCTGCAATCACGAGGTTGACATAATGGCGGCTGCGCAGGCAGTGGTCCGTCACCGACAGCAGGCAGTTGGCATCCGGCGGAAGATAAACGCGCACCACCTCAGCCTTTTTGTTCATCACATGATCGATGAAACCGGGATCCTGGTGCGTGAAGCCGTTGTGATCCTGGCGCCACACATGCGAGGCCAGTAGGTAGTTCAACGAGGAAATCTTCCGCCGCCAGGGCAGGTGCGACGTGACTTTCAGCCACTTCGCATGTTGGTTAAACATCGAGTCCACGATATGGATGAAGGCCTCGTAGCAATTGAACAGACCATGCCGTCCGGTGAGCAGGTACCCTTCGAGCCAGCCTTCGCATTGGTGTTCGCTTAGCATTTCCATCACGCGGCCGGTCGGCGCGAGAAATTCGTCGTTCGGAACGGTCGCGGCGTCCCATTGGCGTTTGGTCACTTCGAAGACGGCTTCGAGGCCGTTGGAGATGGTCTCGTCAGGGCCAAAGAGCCGGAAATTCCGTCGCTCACTATTTAGCTTGGTTATATCGCGCAGGAAACGCCCGAGCACATGGGTGTCGCCGATGCCCGGAACTCCGGGCGAGGGCACGTCCACTGCGTAGCCGCGGAAATCCGGCATTCGCAGGTCGCGGAGCAGGATGCCGCCGTTGGCGCGGGGATTCGCGCCCATGCGCCGTTCGCCCTTGGGTGCCAGCTCGGCCAATTCCGGTTTGAGCCGGCCATTCTCATCGAACAGTTCTTCCGCCTTATAGCTCTTCAGCCAGCTTTCCAGCTGTCGGAGGTGATCGGGATGCTCGGAATCCACCAGGAGCGGTACTTGGTGCGCTCGGAAGGTGCCTTCCACCGGCAAACCGTCAACCATCTTTGGTCCCGTCCAGCCCTTGGGTGAATTGAGGACGATCATCGGCCATCGCGGACGCTCCAAGTTGCCGTGTGCACGAGCGTCGTGCTGGATTTTCTTGATTTGCTCGATGGCGGAGTCGAGGGTCGCGGCCATGGCTTCATGCATCAGTTCAGGCGCGTGACCCTCGACGAAGTAAGGCGTCCATCCGTAACCGCGGAGTAACTGTTCCAATTCCTCGCGAGTGATACGGGCGAGGACAGTCGGGTTCGAAATCTTGTAACCATTGAGATGCAGGATCGGCAGCACCGCGCCATCGGTAACGGGATCGAGAAATTTGTTGGAATGCCACGCAGTAGCTAGCGGTCCGGTCTCCGCCTCGCCATCGCCAACGACACAAGCGACAACGAGGTCGGGATTGTCGAACACCGCCCCGAAGGCATGGCTCAGCGAATAGCCCAATTCGCCACCTTCATGGATCGACCCCGGGCACTCCGGCGATGCGTGGCTCGGAATCCCCCCGGGAAACGAAAACTGAAGAAAGAGTTTCCGAAGCCCAGCCTCATCCTGGCTGATATCGGGATAGATTTCGCTGTAGGTACCCTCGAGATACGTATTGCCTACGACGGCCGGGCCCCCGTGCCCGGGGCCAGAGACGTAGATCATGTCGAGATCATATTTCTTAATAACCCGGTTCAAGTGCAGGTAAATGAAATTCTGGCCCGGCGTGGTGCCCCAGTGTCCCAGCAGCAGGCGCTTCACATC
>DATKAP010000139.1:0-4704 GCA_035577905.1 Binatia bacterium | reverse complement strand
AAATTTCGTTCCCAAATACCTGCACAGTGCTAATCTTCTTCATCGCCGGTCTCCTTTTTTCTTGTGCCTCGAGCACGTCGAACATTGGGAGCGTATCGCATCCCGCTAGGAGACCGGCCTTCTCATCCCATCTGGTAAGTGCCAACTTAGGATTTGGGAACATAGTGGCGCGCCCCTATACAATCGGCGCGCTGGTCGAATCTCGGCGAAGTCCGAGATTTGTTCCGTAAATCAGTACAATGACAAGGACGATACCCAACTCCACCGCGAAGGAACCCCAGTTAAACCGCGCCATGCTTTGCCGCAGGAGAGAATCGTCCCAGCCAATTCCAGCGTTATTGTTCGCGAGCGAATGCAGCATCACTCCCATCCACACGCTGCCGCCGACACGAAAGAAGAAGAACGCGATGATCAAACTCAGCGTGATGCACCCAAGAATGAAAGGCAGCAGCGTTCCAAGAAGGTATCCGGAAGAGGCCGTGAAGTGCTGCGCCAGATCGCGTGGCACATGCCACAGCCCCCAAATCACGCCGAGTAGAAAGTTGACCTGCAGCGGGCTATTCGACATGCGCTGAAGATACGGCAGCGCAAACCCGCGCCAGCCACCCTCTTCGAGCAATCCACCCTGATCAAAAAAAGCCCCGGCGACCAGCACCAACGCAAACGATGGCGTAGCGTAATGTTGCCAGGAGGCAAGCGGAACTCCGAGGATCAGAGGAATGCACAGGTTGCGCACCAGCATCACCGCGAAGGCGGTTGCGTACCACAGCGCCGTTTGACCCGCGCCAAGCCCCTGGCTGAGGCGGAGGCGCCGCACAAAGTCGCGCAGCCCTCCGTTGGCTCCCGTCGCCCCGACGACAATCAACGCGGCGATGGTTGGAGCACCGACATAGATGTTGCCCGTCCAGAAAATCGGTTCCGCCAGCGAAAGGCGCACCCACAAATAGAGCGATGAACCCGGAAGGCTGACAAGACCGAGAGCGCGAGTCAGACGTTCGAACTCGGCGAAGTAGTCGAATGGGCCTCCGTGAACCCACGACCAGAACTGCGGAGTAAGTAGCAGCGATGCGACGAGAAGGATCGGTATTCCAAAAGCGAGCGTAAGGAACAGAGCGAACGGATGACGGCCCAGAAAACCGCCGCGGATTTCCTTCCGTTCAGTTGTGGTAGCGGCCGATGCATTCATCTCGATCATCCTCGGCGCAAAATCATACTAGAGAAGGGCTGGTAGTACGAACTTGTCCGGCACGACAAACCGGGCACTAGGGTGCGCTAAATCACATACATCCAAATTGCGAAGTTCAAGAATTCTCCACTAACGGCCTAAATACCTTCTGTCGTGTAAGAGTGTTCCCGTGAGTACCGAGCTGTCTTGCAAATCCTGCGCTTCTTCCAACCTGATTGAGTTAATTGCCGAGGCATGCGTCCTCTTCCCTGGGCTCAACGGCCTGAAAGCAGATCCCATCTTTGTTTTTCCTAGGCTTATAATTTGCACCGACTGTGGATTCCTTCAGTCCAATCTTTCAGAGAAAGAGCTGCAAAAGGTTAGGCAAGGAGCAACAAGGGTCAAGGTAGTTTCCGGCTAGTTGCGTTATACTCCCCAGTCCTGCACGTGCACAAGGTAAACACACGCCCTGGCATAAGGATTTCTACCGACCTGACTAGCGAAAGTGATTTAGCAGCCATGAATGAATCTTCTTTCTCCGTCCCCACAGAGCCAGGCCGCATCGTTAGCCCCACGACGCAAGTAAATCGAACCAGTTTGATTCGCTGGATTCCAGGGTTGGAGACTCTACGTCATTACAACTCGTCTTGGCTGCGGCATGATCTCAGCGCCGGTCTGGTTATGACAACGATGCTCGTACCCGTGGGCATTGCGTATGCTGAGGCATCCGGTGTCCCAGGCATCAACGGCCTTTACGCAACCATTATCCCTTTGCTCGCGTACGCCTTGTTTGGTCCCAGCCGCATTCTTGTCCTCGGACCCGACTCTGCGCTCGCCCCGGTGATCCTGGCGGTCGTCGTGCCGCTCTCGGCTGGAAACCCAGATCGTGCGGTGACACTCGCTGGAATGATGGCAATCGTCTCTGGGATTGTGTGTATCGCTGCGGGGCTGGGGCGGTTGGGTTTCGTCACAGAGCTGCTTTCAAAGCCAATCCGCTATGGTTATATGAACGGCATCGCTCTCACGGTATTCCTGAGCCAGGTCCCGAAGCTATTCGGCTTTTCGGTTCGTGCAAAAGGACCGCTGCGTCAGGCATGGGGAATCTTTCAACAGATTCTCGCGGGGAAAACGAACATTACAGCACTCGCGATAGGAGCCGGCACTCTAGTGCTGATTCTGTTGCTGAAGCGCAAACCGCGTCTTCCAGGCGTTCTGATCGCTGTCGTCGGGGCCACGGTCGTAGTCGCGAGTTTCGATCTCGCCACTCGCAGCGGCGTGTCGGTGCTCGGCCCTTTGCCGCGCGGATTGCCATTGCCATCGCTGCCTTTCGCCCAAGTCGTAGACTGGGTATCCATTCTTATGGGTGGCGTCGCGGTTGCTCTGGTTTCATTTGCAGACACGAGCGTGCTCTCCCGGACGTATGCCGCTCGTCTTCGGACGCCGGTTGACCCGAACCAGGAGATGGTGGGCCTCGGTGTAGCCAACCTTGCCGCGGCTTTCTTTCAGGGTTTCCCGATCAGCAGCAGTTCATCGCGTACGCCCGTGGCCCAGGCAGCAGGTGCCAAGACGCAATTGACTGGCGTCGTGGGCGCAATTGCGATTGCACTTCTGTTGTTGTTTGCGCCTGGGATTTTACAAGATCTACCCCAGCCAGCCCTCGCAGCCGTAGTTATCGCTGCGGCCATCGGCTTGGCTGAAATATCGGACGTGCGCCGCATCTATCGCATCCAGCGCTGGGAGTTCTGGCTTTCGATGACATGCTTCGCGGGCGTGGCCGTCTTTGGCGCCATTCCGGGCATTGCCATGGCCATCGTAATTGCAGTGATTGAGTTCCTTTGGGATGGCTGGCGTCCGCATTCCGCCGTGCTCGGCCGTCCCGAGCGGGTCAAGGGCTATCACGACATTACCCGCTACCCCGAAGCTCAGCTCCTCCCCGGCTTAGTGCTATTCCGTTGGGACGCGCCTCTTTTTTTTGCAAACGCCGAGCTGTTTCACGAGCGGGTGGTGGATGCTGTTACTCAATCACCCACGCCCGTGCGCTGGGTAGTCATCGCGGCGGAGCCCGTCACGAGTGTGGATGTCACTGCAGCCGACGCTATCTCTGAGCTCGACGAGACCTTGCACGCGGCCGGTATCGAATTGTGCTTTGCAGAAATGAAAGACCCGGTTAAAGACAAACTCAAGCGCTTCGGACTCTTCACGCGCTTCAGTGAACAAACTTTCTTTGCGACAATCGACGAAGCCGTGAATGCCTACCTTGCGACGCATACTGTAGACCGACCCTGAGAAGTCCGCTCGAATCCTGATTAACGCAAATCGGAAACTTAAAGTACCAGGCCGAACCTTTCCGATTTCGCGACTTCCCGGGACTTGCGAGGACGGCCCCAAGTTCGCCCTGAGACGAACCTTCCGAATTCGCCCGACCCTACCAGGGCTTGTGCACTTCATATAAGCTGGTTTCCATGTTGCGCTGCGTCAAATTCGCTATGGCAGCTTGTCTACTCCTTTACGCTGGGAGCACCCCGGCACAGTCTGTCGGGACGGAGAAGGAGCATGCGGTGGTTGAGTTAGGAGGAGCCGCATTTTGGGAAATCACAAACGGCGCGTCGAGTTTCGGTCCCAGCGCTGCAATCGAAGTCACGCCGATAAAAAACTGGCTCGAACTGGAGTTCGGGACCACAGCGCTTTTCCGACGCCACTCGACAGAATGGGGAACCGACCTCTTGTTCAAGAAGCCATGGGACCTTTCCCCGAAAGTGGAGTTTATGCTGGGCGTCGGCCCGGAATGGGACCACTCCAAACAATTCGGCATGACGACAAACTCCGTCGGGGCGGAAGCCATGGCCGATTTCATGTTCTGGCCCGGGAAGAAGCATAGATTTGGCTGGTACCTCGAACCGACCTACGAATATAGTTTTGCGAGCGGCCACGAGCAATCGCTCGGCGTGACCGGCGGACTATTAATATCGTTCTGATGGCGCACCATTTAGTCAGGGTCCTGGTAAACGGCGGGTGGCCCGGGTTTGAATTTGATCTTGAATGGCATGCAAGTGAGGAGAGGATATCACTGCGGCACGTCCCACGGAAGTAGCGTCAGTCGGAGGCTGCCCCGGGTTCCGATTTTGGGAACCTGGGTCTTGGGGTTGGTGTTTCTTTGATCGAAACGCTTGCTTTGAGGAAGTAATTTGACGAAAAAAGTGGTGCGCCCTAGGGGACGATTTTAGAACTCTCTTCGGTCATCCCAGAATCAATTCGCTAAGAGAAAGACCCGAGCCATGAGAGCATCCGCACCCTTGCAAACCAAAGGATGCGGCACCCACATCTCACTTTGCCACCTTGAAGCCTGCCCCACCCGCCCCTTCGCCGTTTCGCGGCTGGCCAGCTGGAATTTATGGCGGGGGCGTGTGGAAGTCGAATGTAAGCCCAAACGGAGTTTCAAGCACTTGCGAGGAATCCAGGGGAACAGAAAAGCCGTTAAAAGAGCACAGAGGGACAGCTAATGTTCCCCCACTGTTCCCTCGTTTTTTTTGCAAGTCCGA
>DATKAP010000138.1:0-85390 GCA_035577905.1 Binatia bacterium | reverse complement strand
AAGCCGAGTTCCGGTGACTGCGTTAATGGCCTGGGCCGCGTTTCACTCTTAAGTGAAACCACAGGTCGCCAAACAGATAGCAGCACCGGCTGAATTGAGAACGCCCAACATGCACCGAGCGAACGAATCGCTCCTCGAGAGTGCGGATGGAAGCATGGCGACAATGGCTACTCGGCGAGGAGAAAAACTATCCCCATGAAGTACAAAAACGAATCTACTTGACTCCGACCGGCCTTCTCATGGAAGGCGATTACACTCAAAACCCCCGATAACTGCTTCGCCAACTGTGCAGCGTGCTTGGCTATGGCAGAATCGATCATGCGGAAAGGGTTTACGAGAAAACCACAAGGGGACGAGCCCGCAACGCGAGGCAAGAACTACATAACGCGGAGCGGGCTGCAGCGCCTCAAAGACGAGCACCGGTTTCTGGTCACCAGGGAACGCCCGGCCGTGACGGAGGTGGTGGCGTGGGCTGCCAGCAATGGCGATCGCAGTGAAAACGCCGACTATCAGTACGGCAAGCGGCGACTGCGGCAGATCGACGGGCGGATTCGCTTTCTCACGAAGCGAATCGAAGCCGCGGAAGTGGTGGACCCGGAAGCTCCGAGAGCGGGGCAGCCAGCGACGAGGGCATTCTTCGGAGCGACCGTGCGCTATGCCAATGCCGCGGGGGCGGAGCGAGTGGTGAGCATCGTGGGCACCGACGAGGTCGATCTCAACCGCAACCACATCAGTTGGGTGTCCCCTCTGGGGCGCGCGTTGATGAAGTCGGCAGCGGGCGACAGCGTAGTTCTCCAAGTGCCGGGCGGCACAGAATACCTGACCGTGCTGGAAGTGTGTTATAAGCCCATTTCCGTGGAACCGTTCCGTGAGCCACCTGGATCCGAGGCCTCGGCAAAGGGTCCCCCTCGGCGACGCTAATAGGGACGAATTGTGAGTCGACTATGGGGCAAGTCCTTCCACAATTGCCCAACCCCAGTCAGAATCAGGCGATAGCACTCAAAATCCCCGCCAAGGTCAATGAGTGAAATGAGGATTTTGCAACAATCAGCCGACTGAGTCTGCGATTTTCAATAGCTCCCTCGCTGCGATCCTGACCCTTTCAAATTGGGGATCACCAATTACGTCGGCAGGCGTTAGCACTTGGGTAGTGCTATCCGCGTATTCTTCCACAGCCTTATAGAGCAGACCCGCTGCTTCTCGATCGCGCGGAGATAGCTGGGGATTGAGAAGAAACTTCTCAAAAACCAGATCGTCCATAAACCTGCAGATCAGGTCGTCAGGAGAATCGCGTCGTTGTGGATCGTGACCAAACCAGACGCGTTCTTGGTATGTCCTGTCTGCTGCTCTGCGTGCTGCGTCGAGCACGTTTTGTCGCCACAGAACGAAATCCGTATCGGCAGAAATGTTATCAGCGTCGCAGGTGTTGTTAACAGGCGATGTTAGTCAAATTTCGATTTCTTTCAATTTGATCCGCATCCGATCATTTGTCATAGGATGGCCGAGGGACGACTTATTTGTGGTTGTAACTTGGTCCGCAGGTTGAATACGTCCTTCCAATAGTCTCGGGGCGGGTTTTCGGCGGTGCGAAAGTGTGCACCTTGGGATTACGACCTGATGGTGATTTCAGTTTGGCAGCATCGAACAAAGCAGGATCGGAGGGTTGGGGTCCTTGGGCTGTGCTGGCGAGTTCGCTTCGCTCTCCCGCCTGATCCAGTCGAGATGACATGGTGATGATCAGAGTCCTCACCTAAAGTTGAGAGCACGGTTTCGGGGCATCCGTCGGTGGCCACTCAAGCCGTCCGGCGGTTGGGGTGGATTCGGCGGTGCTTACGCTCGCTTCGCGAGCGGGGCGGACGAAGGTGTCCGCCGCTACACTGGCGCGACGGTTCCCGCACTGGATCAAGAAGGCGTAAGTTGAGTACAGTTAGGATCTGCGTGTTTGTGGGGAGGGGAAAATGATGCGCTTGAAACTGCTGGGGTGTTTTCTGCTCGGACTCTGGTGTGTTGTATCAGCGGTCGCGGTCGACGATGAGATGCACGGGCACCATCACGAAGCTACGGAGAAACTGGGGAAGGTTTCGTTTCCGATTTCGTGCGCCGCCGGGTCGCAAGCGGAGTTTGAACGCGGCGTTGCGCTGCTGCACTCCTTTGGATACGAGGAAGCCGAGGCGCAGTTCAGCGGCATCGCAAAGAAAGATCCAACGTGCGCCATGGCCCACTGGGGCATCGCGATGAGCCTGTTCCACCAGATCTGGGAGCGGCCGGAAGACGCGACACTGAAGCGCGGGCACGAGGAGATGGAGACGGCGGAGAAGATCGGGGCGAAGACCGAGCGGGAGCGTGGCTATATCTCGGCGCTAGGGATCTTTTATAGCGATCCCTCGAAGGCGAATTATCTGAAGCAGGCTGCAGCGTACTCGGATGCGATGGCGAAGCTGTATCAGAAGTATCCGGACGATCTGGAGGCGGGAGCTTTTTACGCGCTGTCGCTGATGGCAGCGGAGAAGCCGGGCGACAGTTCGCACGAAGCAACAAAGAAGGCGGTGGCGGTGCTGAATCCGCTGTTCCAGAAGCAGCCGGATCATCCGGGGCTGGCGCACTACATCATTCACGCGTGCGACTCGCCCGACATGGCGCCGATGGGGCTGGAGGCGGCGCGGCGGTATGCCGACATTGCACCGTCGTCGTCGCACGCGGTGCACATGCCGTCGCACATCTTTGCGCGGCTGGGGCTGTGGCAGGAAGATATTCAGGCCAATCTGAAATCGGTTGCGCTCACCGAGAAGTCGGATGCGATGTATATGCGCGGGCATGAGCTGCATGCCATGCACTTCCTGCTCTACGCGTATCTGCAGACCGGGCAGGACGAGGCCGCGAAGCAGATTGTGGAAAAATCGAAGCAGATTGTGGCCAGCGCACGGACCATGGACGATACCGGGATGCTGGAATACATGGGATACGCGGCGGCGCACTTCCCTGCTCTTTACGATCTGGAGATGCATCACTGGGCCGACGCGGCGGCACTGGAACCGGCGGCGAATGCGCCACCGCATCTGCAGACGATCACCTACTGGGCGCGGACGATTGCATCGGCGCGCATGGGCGATGTCGAAGCCGCGAAGAAGAACGCCCAGATGTTCGATGATGCCGAGGAAGCGACCCGGCGCTCGAAGTACGCGTACGTGCTGGAAGGACGAAAGTCATCATCGGCGCACGACGAAGTACACGCGTGGCTGGCATTCGTCGAAAAGAAGAATGATGAGGCGCTTCAGCTGATGGGAGAAGTGGCCGACTACCAGGATAGAGCGGGAAAGGCGGAAGTGGACATCCCGGCGCGGGAGATGCTGGCCGACATGCTGCTCGAACTGAAGCGGCCAGAGAAGGCGCTGGCGGAGTACGAACAGTCGATGAAGATCGATCCGAACCGGTTCAACGGGCTGGCCGGCGCGGCGGAGGCGGCGGAAATGGCGCATCAGAGCGCGAAGGCGAATACCTATTCCAGTCAACTGTTGAAGAATTGCGATGACGGGAAGCATTCCGAGCGGCCGGAGTTAAAAAGCGCGAAGACGATGGTGGCGGAAAACCACCAGGAATAGGCTGTGGCTTTGGGGATCGACATTTTTCAATCTTGACCGGGCTAACGCTGTGCTCCTGCGCTGCCAGCGGCCGTGACAGGTGATTGCCGGGCGTTTAGCTCACGGGTATGATGTAGCGCCATGCCTTCTATCATTACCGCATATCGTATCTTCATTGCGACGCCAGGCGGTCTGCGGAACGAGAGGGAGGCATTTCGCGAGACGGTCTACGAGTATAACGAGACCGATGCGATCCAGAGGGGAGTTCTGTTCATTCCCACCGGTTGGGAGGACACGCTAGCCGGCGCGGGACGGCCGCAAGGGATCATCAATCAGGATCTGAAGCACTGTGATTATTTTGTGCTCGTGGTCTGGGACCGCTGGGGCACTCCTCCGGACGTCAGCGGTGCGGGTAAATATACTTCCGGAACCGAAGAAGAATTTCACGTTGCGGAACGATGCCTGGCAGATTCCGATTCTCCGATGCTGCAGATGGTGGTGTGCTTCAAGGCCGTCCGGCCAGCACAACTCAGCGATCCAGGAGAGCAACTTGGAAAAGTCCTGCAATTCAAACGGGAGCTGGAGACGAACAAACATCACCTGTTTTCGACGTTCGATGATCTGATTCGATTTCAAAATCTGCTGCGCAAGCACCTGGCCCAATGGGTGCGGGACCACGAAACCGGAGTTTCGACGAAAGGCAGGAGCGAGAACGCCGGTAAGGGCGACGCAGCAAAACTCGCTCCCATTAATGTTTCGACGCAGGAAGCCACTCCCGCGCCGAAGAACGAGCGCAATCCAATCCTGGTAAAAGCCGAACAATTGGCAGGCGAGGGCCACCTGACGGATGCGGAAACGACGTTTGCGCAGGCAGTGGTAAAGGGCAATGATCCAGATGCATTGAACTCGTACGGAAGCTTTCTTCGCCGTGTCGGACGACTATCACAAGCCAAGGGCATGTACGAACAAGTTCTGGGGATGAGCGGCGTGGCCGATGTCTGGAAAAGCGCAGCTTACGGAAACCTCGGGCAGCTCTATCGCACGTTGGGTGATTTTGAAAAATCGGAGGAGATGCACAAGAAAGCGCTGGAAATCGACGAGCGGCTGGGCAGAAAAGAAAGCATGGCCATCCAGTATGGCAAATTGGGACGCGTGTATCGGAGAAGGGACGAATTGCAGGCGGCGGAAGAGATGCATCGCAAGGCTCTGAGCCTCAATCTGGAGACGAAAAATCTTGGCGGCACTGCCGTGGATTATGGCGACCTTGCACAGGTTTACCGGAGGAAGGGAGATATCGATACGGCGCTTCACTATCTGCAGCAAGCACTGCAGATCAACGAGAGTCTCCGGCAAGATCTTGGAATCGCAATTGTATGCGGTAATCTGGGCATCATTTATCGCAAGCGAAATAATCTGGACGCAGCCGAAGAGATGCACAAGAGGTCGTTGGCCATTGACCGACGGTTGGGTCACCTTGAGGGCGAAGCAATACAATCCGGGAACCTGGGCATGGTCTATCTGCAGCGCGGCAAGCTCGACGAGGCGGAGACCTGGCTGAACAAGTCGTTGGCCATTAATGAACGTCTCGGGCGCATTGAAGGCATGGCCGGTGATTATCGCGACTTAGGGCTGGTATATGCCGCGCGAGGGGACACTGTGACGGCGAGATCCTTTTGGGCCACGGCGCGCGGACGCTTCCTATCGATTGGACTGCGGCATGAAGTAGCAGAAGTCAGTTCTTATTTAAGCGGTGGAAACCCTCAGAAGCCGACGGTCACTCAGTAGTGGTCGACGTCCCTCCGGGACGAGGCGCGGGCTGGGCTGATGTCGGTTCTTCCTTCCGGAACATTATTATGAGGACCATTCCCGCCGGCGGGGACGCTCGGCTCTGCCTCGCGGGAAGGACGAAAGCGTCCGTCCCTACAGGTGTGGCTTTTGACTTCCCATGGGCAGCGCCTTAGCATGGCTGCACTAGTGGGTTCCGGGGACATTTTGCTCGAGCAGACCATTTCACATTACCGGATCGTCGAAAAGCTCGGCGGTGGGGGGATGGGTGTCGTCTACAAGGCGGAGGACACCCGGCTGGGGCGATTTGTCGCGCTGAAGTTTCTGCCGGAGGATCTGGCGCAAGACCGGCAGGCGCTGGAGCGGTTTCGGCGCGAAGCGAAAGCGGCCTCGGCGCTGAATCATCCGAATATCTGCACGATTCATGACATCGGCGACGAGGGTGGCAGGACTTTTCTCGTCATGGAGTTCCTGGACGGCTCCACGCTGAAGCATCTGATCGCGGGCCGGCCGATGGAATTGGATACGATTCTGTCGCTGGGCATCGAGATCGCCGACGCGCTGGATGCGGCGCACGCAGGCGGGATCGTACACCGGGACATCAAGCCGGCGAATTTGTTTGTGACCAAGCGCGGACACGCGAAGATCCTTGACTTCGGGCTGGCGAAGGTGAAGTCCGCGGGGCGTGACTCGACGGAGATTCCGGACGTTACTGCTCCGACAGCGGCCGTGCTCGAGGAGCACCTGACCAGTCCGGGTTCGACTCTGGGCACGGTGGCGTACATGTCGCCGGAGCAGGCGAAGGGCAAGGAACTGGACGGGCGAACGGACCTGTTTTCGTTCGGCGTGGTGCTGTATGAAATGGCGACGGGGGCACTGCCATTTCGTGGAGATACTTCGGCGATGGTGTTCGATGCAATTCTGAATCGGGCGCCGGTGTCGCCGATCCGGCTGAATGCGGATCTGCCGGCGAAGTTTGAAGACATCCTCAACAAGGCGCTAGAAAAGGATCGGAATCTGCGCTACCAGAGCGCGGCGGATATCCGGGCGGATTTGCAGCGGCTGAAGCGGGACACGGATAGCGGGCGAGTTGTCGCGCAGAGTTCCGGGTCAGAGGCGGAAGCGAGTGAGCTCACGAGGCCGGAAGGCGGGGCTTCCTCTGCGGGAAATCGGGGATCGGGCGCGGAAACGGCCGCTTCGCAACCGGGGCGGACGAAGGCATCCTCCCCTACACTCGCGGTTGCTACGCAACCGGTACAGCCGGAGGTGGCTGTCCCCACATTGAGTGGTGCATCGGCGAGGAAGGCTTGGCACATTCTGTTGCCGATCGCGGCGGGAGTGCTGGTGGTGCTGGCCGGGCTGGGGATGTACCTTCGCTCGCGGTCCACAATGAAGATTACCGAGAAAGACAGTGTGCTCCTGGCGGATTTTGTGAATACGACCGGGGATGCGGTTTTCGACGGCACGCTGAACCAGGCGCTGGCGGTGCAACTGTCGCAGTCGCCGTACCTGAACATTGTTTCCGGTTCAAAGATTCGCGAAGCCTTGAAGCTGATGGGGCGGTCGGGCGATGAGCGCATCACAAACGATGTGGCGCAGGAGATCTGCCAGCGGCAAGGAATCAAGGCGCTGCTGACCGGCTCGATCACCAGCCTCGGGAATCATTACGTGCTGACGCTCGCGGCGCTCAATGGCTCTACCGGCGACGTACTGGCGCGAGAGCAGGCGGAAGTCGACAGCAAGGAGCAGGTGCTGAAAGCACTGGATAAATCGGCCTCGAGCCTGCGGCAGAAGATGGGCGAATCGCTGGCGTCGGTGCAGCAATATGCCATGCCGCTGGAGCAGGCGACGACATCGTCATTGGAAGCGCTGCAAGCCTTCAGCCTGGGGCAGGCGGAGCATTTAAAGACGGATGACGAGGGCGCAATCGCGCACTTGAAGAAAGCGGTAGAGCTGGACCCGAATTTTGCGATGGCGTGGGCGACCCTGGGAGTCTGCTACAACAACACCACGCGCTTAACTGACGCTGAGGCAGCAACGCGCAAAGCCTATGATTTGCGCGATCGGGCCAGCGAACGCGAGAAGCTTTACATCCAGGCGCACTACTATGATCAGGTCATACTCGATCCCGACAAGGCATTGGCTGTTTATGCGGAGTGGAGGCAGACGTATCCTCGCGACACGGTAGCCTACGACAACGCAGCCTTGACCTATAGCACCATCGGCCAACATGAAAAAGCACTCGAACTCGCCAGCCAGGCCATGCGCCTGGATCCCAAAGACGCCTACGCCTATGCCAATCTTGCGGGAGCTTATCTTGCCCTGAATCGCTTTGACGAGGCCAAAAGCGTGGCGGAGCAGGCTGCCGCACAAAAGTTGGATGGTCCCGCTACGCGTGGCGTGTTGGCGGATATTGCATACCTGCGGCGGGACTGGGCCGATTATGATCGTGTGATTGATGTGTCCCGCGGCACGCCGAATGAGCCTTTCGTGCTGCTGTTCAAGGCGTTTGGACAAGATGCCTTGGGCAAGATGCAGGCGGGCCGACTCACCTGGCAGCAGGCGCAATCGGAACTCCTCAACGTCGGCATTAAAGACTTCGCC
This sequence comes from Binatia bacterium, assembly GCA_035577905.1. GTDB lineage: Bacteria > Acidobacteriota > Terriglobia > Terriglobales > Acidobacteriaceae > Sulfotelmatobacter. The sequence goes on along the minus strand of DATKAP010000138.1, from coordinate 77,423 downwards.
GCCGGACTGTTTGCGGCGGAGGCCTATGACAACTGCGTCGTACAATTCAATGCCCAGGCAAGGCAGAAGGCCGCGAGAGCGCTTGAATTGTCAGGCAGCAGCATTGTACGTGGGTATACGGCGTCAGCGTTGGCGTGCATCGGCGATACTTCCCGGTCCGAGTCGATCACAGCCGATTTGCAGCAACGTTTCCCCGACAACCGCCTTTTTCAGCTGGTCACGTTTCCGTCGATTCAGGCCCAGGAACTGCTGCAGAAGAACCAGCCGGCTGATGCCATTCGCGCGCTGGAAACGGTGCGTCCGTACGAGCTCGGCGTTGGACCGAACGGACCGGGTTTCTTGCCCAATCACCTGCGTGGATTGGCGTACCTGAAACTGGAGGATGGCGCCAAAGCCGCCGTCGAGTTCCAGCGCATCCTGGATCACCAGGGCGTCGCGGTAACCGATGTGATGTACGCCATAGCTCGCCTCAATCTCGCGCGCGCTTACTCATTGCAGGGCGACACGGCGAAGGCCAGATCCGCCTACCAGGATTTCTTCGCCTACTGGAAAGATGCGGATCCGGATGTGCCGATTCTTGTAGCTGCGAAAGCGGAGTATGAGAAGTTGAGGTGAGACAAGTGGGCAATGGATGGTTGTAATTCTTTCTGCATGTTTCCCTATGAGATAAGTCTTCCGCCTGCCGATTCGGCTCGCTTCGCTTGGCCGGACAGGCGAGGCGACTGTCGCTACGCGAGTTTCGTCGAAGCGAGTTTTTAGAATCGAAGTGGCGTCCGTTGTACTCTGATAGGTTGTAAGTTTCCCCTGTATCCCGAAATCGCATGCGACCTGCTGAGCGTCCAAAACGCTGGATGGTGATTCTTGCCTTTGGACTGGTGTATCTGTTCTGGGGCTCGACGTACCTCGGCATTGATATTGCCGTACAAACCATACCGCCGGCGTTGATGTGCGGGTTGCGGTTCTCCGTTGCGGGCGTGGTGATGCTGGCGGTGTGCGCGGTGACGGGGCACCGGGTTGTGTATTCAGCGCGACAGATTGCGCTGGCGGCGGTGGTTGGGCTTTTGCTTTTGATGGGCGGAAACCTGACGCTTTCGTATGCGGAACTGACAGTGTCGTCGGGATTGTCGGCGTTGATTATCGCGATTACGCCACTTTGGTTTCTGGTGCTGGATTCGCTGCTGTTGGGTGATCATCACATTTCTGGACGGGGCAAAGCTGGGCTGGCGCTGGGAATCGTCGGGTTGTTTGTGTTGGTGTGGCCCGATCTGCAGGCAGGGAGTTTGGGGCGCAAAGAGTTGCTTGCTTCGCTCAGCCTGATTGGGGGATCGTTCAGCTGGGCGCTTGGTTCAGTGTTGTCGAAGAAATGGCAGTCGGGGATGGACGTGTTCGGGGCGACGGCGTGGCAGGTCACGGCGGCGGGTGTGGGGAATTTTCTTTTTGCGTTCGCGAATGGTGATCTGAAGCATGCGACCTGGTCCGCTCGGAGCCTGGCGGCCGTGGGATACCTGGTCGTGTGTGGGTCGTGGATTGGATATACCGCTTACATCTGGCTGCTGGAACATGTGCCGACTTCGAAGGTGTCGACTTACGCCTATGTGAATCCCGTGGTCGCCGTGTTTCTCGGCTGGCTTGTTCTGCATGAGAAGGTGGACCGGTTCATTCTGACCGGAAGCGCAATCGTGGTGCTGTCGGTAATCCTGGTGACCAGCGCGAAAGTGAAGGAGAAAGTATTGGCGGAGGAACTGGCGCCGGTGGAAGCGGCGGGAGATTGAGCGGCGTTGAGCTCTGTTGGCCTGCACTCTATCCCGGGTGTCGTCCCTCGGTGACTTAACCGAACTCATCTTTCGCCTCTTTGGGCTCTAACCTTTCGCGAGTCAACTCCACGGCTTGCGCCTTGGGCTGTAATTCTGCACCGCTTGCGGCTTAAGTACCACATTCCGTTCCAGCGCGCCGATTCAATCCTACTCACAGAAGACGCTAAAGCACGGGGCTAGGCTGTTTCAGTCGAGTTGTCGTTGACGTTTCTCTTCTGCCCACTCGATTGACTTTGCTTTTCCAACCTCAGGCGGTAGGCTTCCTAGTCAATCACTCATCGGTCGATTGCGTTCGAGCGACGCCGGTTTGGCGTTACTTGTCGAGACGCTCGACTTCTCTTGTGAGGCTTGCACATGAATCTGGTCACGTCTGCCATAAGGGCAACCATGCTTTTCTTTCTTGCTTGGCTTTTGAGCGCGTCGCCTGGGTTTGGGCAGATGCCGAAGAATCTGCAGCAGACGATTCTCTTCGGCGCTGCCTACTACGAGGAGTACTCACCAACGGAACGTCTGGACGAAGATGTGCGGATGATGAAGGCTACCGGCATCACCGTCGTGCGGATCGCGGAATCAACGTGGGGAACGCTTGAGCCTCAGGAAGGTGTGTTTGACTTCAGCCATGTGGACCGTGTGCTGCTGGCGATGGACAAGGCCGGCATCAAGGTGATCGTGGGTACGCCCACCTATGCCATTCCGACGTGGCTGGCGCGCGAGCATCCGGAGGTTCTGGTCGTGACTCCTCAGGGACGTTCGGAATATGGGCGGCGGCAGAACATGGACATCACGAACCCGACCTTCCGGAGCGCGGCGGAGCGGGTGATCGTGGCTCTAGTTGACCACGTCAAGGAGCATCCGTGTGTGATCGGATATCAATTGGACAACGAGACCAAAGCCTACGACACGAGCGGGCCGAACGTGCAGGCGGCGTTCGTGAAGTGGATGCGGGAGCGGCATCCGGATCTCGCAGCGTTAAATCAAGAGTTCGGGCTCGACTATTGGAGCAACCGGATCAACCGCTGGGAGGATTTCCCATCGGTGAACGGCTCGATCAATGCGAGCCTATCCTCTGCATTCGCTGAGTTTCAGCGCGGACTGGTTACGGAATATCTGGGATGGCAAGCTGCTCTTGTGCGGAAGCACGCGCGCGCCGATCAGCTCTTGACCCAGAACTTCGATCTGGACTGGCGCGGTTATTCGTATGGCATTCAGCCGGACGTCAATCACTTTGAGGCATCGCGCGTGCTCGACGTCGCGGGCATCGATATTTACCATCCCACGCAAGATCACCTCACAGGTGCGGAGATTGCTTTAGGCGGGGATGTCGCGCGTTCTATGCGTGGAGGCCAGAACTACCTGGTGATGGAGACGGAAGCACAAGGTTTTCCCGAGTGGACACCTTACCCGGGGCAACTTCGGCTGCAGGCGTTCAGCCATCTTGCATCGGGCGCAAACATGGTGGAGTACTGGCATTGGGGCACCACGTCGAATGCCGTTGAGACTTACTGGCGCGGCCTGCTGAGCCAGGATTTCAAGCCAAACCCCACTTATGAGGAGGCGGGAACGATCGGGAAAGACCTGGCGCGGCTTGGACCGGAACTGGTAAACATGCGCAAGCAGAACCGGATTGCTGTCTATGTGAGCAACCGGGCTCTGACTGCATTCAATGCTTTCAAATTTGGGTGGAGTTCCAGGACAACATACAACGATGTCGTTCGAGCGTTTTACGATGCACTGTATCGCATGAATGCGGAGGTGGATTTCGTCGATCCTTCGACGACGGATTTGTCCCGCTACAAGTTGATCCTTGTGCCGGCGTTATATGCGGCTTCGGATGGTGAGATCGAACGACTGAACGCGTTTGCCAAAGCCGGCGGGCACCTTGTGTACACGTTCAAGAGCGGCTTCTCGGACGAGAACGTGAAAGTCAGGTCGACCACTCAGCCTGGGCTGATCACGGAAGCGGCGGGCGTTCGCTATAACCAGTTCACGATTCCCGAGGATGTTTCGTTGGAGGGAGATCCGTTTGGCGTCGGGAAGGCAGATAACACGGTGCGGTGGTGGATGGAACTGCTGACGCCTACGACGGCAACAGCCCTGGCGCAATATCATCATCCGGTGTGGGGAAAGTACGCGGCGATCACCCGCAACACTTACGGGAAGGGCGAGGTTACCTATATCGGGTTCATGCCGAGCGATGCTCTTGCGGAGAAGATCGTCGAGGAGACGGTGAAGCGCGCCGGGCTTTGGGGAGTACAGCAGGCGCAGCACTTTCCCACGATTGTGCGGAGTGGAGTGCTGGCGAATGGTCGCGCCGTGCATTATTTTCTGAATTATTCGGCGGCCCCGGCGCGGGTCAGCTATGGGTTTGGAGCGGGCAAAGATCTCTTATCCGGGGAGCGCGCGCAGCAGAATGGAAGTGTCGCTTTGCCGGCGTGGGGTGTCGCGGTGATTGAGGAAGGGCTTCAATAGGCCGGACGAGAGGAGCGAAGAACTTGGGTGTTCTTGAGTGGATTGCGCCAAGGGCGATGAGCGCTAACAGTGCTCACTCAAATTTCGGCTTATTCTGATCCGCTTCGCATGTAAGCGTTTGGCGCTCCCTAGATTGATGCTGATTTTTTGGCTGTGCCGCCGGGATATCCCCTACTTCTCTCTCTGAAAACGGTAATGCCCCATCCTCTCCATCGCCACGGCTTCCGCCACCTTCAGAAACGCCCGTCCCACATGCGATAAATTTGCTCCCTTGCGGTAAATCAGCCGCAACTTTCGCTTCAACTGCAACTCCTTCACCGGGATCCTCACCAGTTCTCCCCGCGCAATTTCCGTCTCCACGCTGATCTCCGGTACCAGGGCCACGCCATTTCCCATCGCCACAAACTGCTTGATCGCCTGCAGTGTCGGCAACTCCAGATCCATATGCAGCGGCGTCTTGTGCGACTTAAACAGCTGTATCACTTTCTCCCGGTACGGCGACGGCACAATGTGTGCCACGAACGACTCTGCCCCCAGTTGCCGGATGCTAACCTCCCCCGCGGTCGCCAGCGGATGTCTCGGCGGCACGACAAAGACCAGTTCATCCAGATAGACCACCACGGAATGCAGATTCTCTTCCTGCGGCTCGTAGGAGAGCACGCCAAACTCCGCCGCATGCCGCAATACGTCATCGGGAATGTGGCTACCCAGTGCGCGCTCCACCGTGATCTTGATCATGGAATGCACCCGCCGGAACTCCGCCAGCACCGGCAGTAAGTACAAAACCGTAAATTCATTCGCCGCGATGACCAGCTTGCCCTTCTGCAGTTCACGTAGCTCCGACAACGACTCCGACGCTTCGCTCCGCAGGTTAATCAGCTTCTCGGCATATTCGTATAGAACCTTGCCCGCATCGGTCAGCACGCCCTCCCGCGACGACCGGTCGAACAGGGCCTCTCCCAGCTCTTCTTCCAGCTTACGAATCGTCTGGCTCACCGCCGACTGCGTGCGGAACAGCTTGTCCGCCGCGCGCGAAAATCGCCTCTCGCGCGCCACGGCCAGAAAAACCTCAAGTTGAGAAAGCTCCACAAGGCCTCCCGAATGTTTGAAAGGAACGGCTGCAAGCGTGCCGCCGAAGGTTCCAGTAAAGTCAGGCTGCACCCCTCTGATCTAAGTCAATTCCCGCTGAACCCGTACTTCCTTAATAGCTCAGCCTAAACTATTAGATAAACTTATAGTACAAGATTCACTAATGAATCATGAAGAATAATAAGTTTTGCTTCTACTGCCCAAATCCGTAGGATAGAAGGATCAGGCAAAAGACGTTTGCCCAGTGCTACGTCCTCCGCCTGGGTGGGCAACTACTATGGAAAAAGCGCGAGTTACCGTATTCGACACGACGCTCCGAGATGGCGAACAATCCCCCGGCTGCAGCATGAACCAGCAGGAAAAGCTCCGGCTGGCCCATCAACTCGACCGCCTCGGGGTCGATGTCATCGAAGCCGGATTCCCCATCGCTTCCGATGGTGACTTCGAATCGGTCAAGGCGATCGCGGAAGTGGTCCGCCGTCCTATGATCGCCGGCCTCGCCCGCGCCTGCCGCCCCGATATCGAGCGCGCCTGGGAAGCCCTCAAGCATGCCGCGCGCCCGCGTATTCACGTGTTCCTCGCGACCTCCGACATTCATCTGCAATACAAGCTGCGCATCACCCGCGACCAGTGCGTTGCCCAGGCACGCGAGGCCATTCGTCTCGCGAAAGCGCTCTGCGAGGATGTCGAATTTTCGCCCGAAGACGCCACCCGCACCGACCCTGACTTCCTCTGCCGTGTCCTTGATGCTGTAGTCGAAGCCGGCGCCACGACTCTGAATATCCCTGACACCGTCGGATATACGGTGCCCTCCGAGTTCGGCGAACTGATCGCAATGATCCGCCGCTGCGTTAAGGGAATTGAGCACGTCACCATTTCTGCCCATTGTCACAACGATCTGGGCATGGCTGTGGCCAACGCCTTGGCGGCGGTCTCGGCCGGAGCCCGCCAGGTCGAGTGCACCATCAACGGCATCGGCGAACGCGCCGGTAATGCCTCGCTGGAAGAGATCGTGATGGCGATGCGAGTGCGTCCCGACTGCTATCCCTACGAAACGGGCGTCATCAGCGAACAGATCTTCGCCGCCAGCCAGATGCTCAGCGAAATCACCGGCGTCCCTGTCCAGCCGAACAAAGCGATCACCGGACGCAACGCCTTCGCCCACGAAGCCGGCATCCATCAGGATGGTGTCCTCAAGAACCCGCTCACCTACGAAATCATGACGCCCAAGTCCGTAGGCGTCCCCGACTCGAAACTGGTCCTGGGCAAGCACTCCGGGCGTCACGCCCTCGGCATGCGCTGCGAGCAACTCGGCTATCAATTCGACCGTCGCGCCCTGGACGACATCTATCGCCGCTTCGTGCGCCTGGCCGACAAAATCAAGCACGTCGAAGATCATCACCTGCTGGAACTGATCCGCGACACGCACAAGCCCACGATGTCCGCCACTCCGCTGATCGAGCCCGTCATCGACGCGACCAAGGCCGCGGTTGTGAGCGCTCCGCCCACCGAGCCCGCCAAGCCGATCGCTCCGCAGACCAATCCGTTTGGTGTACCCCTTCCCGTTCAGTCCGATTCACACCACGAGCAGACCCAGCAGGAAGACTACCTGTGGGGCGTCTAGGAACCAGGCTATTGAATCGGAAGGTAAGGTTCTTCGGCGATCCGCGGCGAGACTTTCCCAGCGTTCTCTGCGGCTAAGCTTTTTGCCGGTCTCGGTCAATGGACCTCCGCACGTAGCGCAGTTTCTCCCAAGCGCATACAATGTCGGTTTCGCTCACAGATTCCAAATTACTCAGCTTCCAAATCACGCAATTATTCGATTCCGAAAATGCTCCTGGATATTACAGTTCTCCCCGGCGATGGCATTGGTCCCGAAGTCACTGAGCAAGCCGTCCACGTGCTGCAAGCGACGGCCGATCGTTTCGGCCACCAACTCCAGTTTCAACAGAAATTGATCGGCGGCGCCGCTCTCGAAGCCGCAAACGACCCTCTGCCGTCCGACACGCTGCAGGCGTGCCTGAAATCTTCCGCCGTCCTGTTAGGCGCGGTCGGGAGTCCCGCATTCGATAAGAACCCCGGCCATCTCCGCCCCGAAGCGGGCCTGCTCCGCATCCGCCGCGAACTGGGTGCCTATGCGAATCTACGCCCAGCGGTTTTCTTTCCCGCGCTCGAAGATTCCTCGCCACTTCGCGCTGAACTGGTCCGCGGCACCGACATCCTGATTGTCCGGGAACTCTTGGGCGGAGCCTACTTCGGCCAGCCCCGCTCCATCGAAGGAGACCCCGGCTCGCGTGTTGCCATCAACACCATGCGCTACGCCGAGAACGAAGTCGAGCGCATCGCCCGGGTAGCCTTCGACCTCGCGAGAAAGCGCAAGAAAAAGGTTCTTTCCGTGGACAAGGCCAACGTCCTGGAATGCTCCCGCCTCTGGCGCGAAGTCGTGACGCGCATCGCCAAGGATTATCCCGAAGTGAAGCTGGCCCATCAATACGTCGACTCCGCGGCGATGTTGCTGGTGCAGCGTCCCACCGATTTCGATGTAATCCTCACCGAGAATATGTTCGGAGACATTCTCTCGGACCAGGCTGGCGGTGTAGTCGGGTCGCTGGGTCTGCTGGCCTCCGCAAGCATAGGCGGGAAGGTGGGCCTCTACGAGCCGGTCCATGGTTCGGCCCCAGACATAGCAGGCAAGGAAATCGCGAACCCTCTGGGCGCGATTCTCTCGGCAGCCATGCTCCTCCGACACTCATTTCATCTGGAGCAGGAAGCGGCCGGTATCGAGCAAGCGGTTTCGAAGGTTCTCGACACCGGCGCAAGAACCGCAGACCTGGCAGGCAAGTCTCGCCAGTCGATTTCAACCGCTGAAATGGGTCGTTTGGTCGTGAGTGCGATCAGAGCGGCAAGCTGACAGAAGGCCGGAGCATACCAGCCTTCGCGCTCAGCAGAGGACTGGGCGCGGCCGAATTCCTACGCCTGCTTTTCTTTGTGACTTTTTCCGGTCAAAGGCACCGATGTTCTGCTCTCGACATTGCGGGCTGCCCCGGCGCCGTCATACTGTCCGGAAAGCGAGTACCACCGCACGCGCAGCATCTCCTGAAACATCTTCGCGCCATCGACCACCGGATTGATGCGCGCTCCGCCGCTGTGCCCCCACGCCACGGGAACCTCTTCTACTTTGAATCCCATCTTGCGCGCCAGGAAGAGAATCTCCGGATCGAACCCCCATCGCTCGATCTTCTGCAGCGGGAAAATCGCCAGTGCCGCGGCCGGTTTGAATGCCTTGAACCCGCATTGCGTATCCCTGAACTGCAGCCCGAGCGACATCCGCAGCAGCAGGTTAAAAACGCGTCCGAACAATTGTCGATGAAGTGGCTGCCGCTGCGTCTGTGTTTCGGCGCGCAACCAGCGCGATCCGATCGCGATGTCCGCTCCCGCCTCGAGCGCCCGCAGAAGCTTTGGAGCCTCTTCGATCGGCGCCGAAAGATCCGCATCGCTGAACAGAAGAATCCGCCCTTCCGCGTGCAACATTCCATTCCGCACGCTGTATCCCTTGCCGCGGTTCCCCGGATTCTCGAGCAACCTCACCATCGGATCTTTGGCGGCAAAACGCCGGACAATCTCCGCCGTATCGTCCCGCGATCCGTCATTGACGACAATGACCTCAGCGTCCCACGCTTGCGCGTGCACGAAGTCGAGCACCTTCTCAAGGCTGGCACCCAGCCGGGCACTCTCGTTGTAGGCAGGAATAACGATGCTGTAGGTCGGTGCCAAGTCAGTTCTCAATTCGTAGGGCTAGATAGTTCAACACCCGCTGACACCATTTGTTGCAACTTGCCAATTGTACGTTGCTGAACACACCATCCGGAAATGAGAAATTTCCGCAAAAGGAGAGTAGGGCTCTGTAAATTGAAAGGGATTCAGGATCGAAACGCGTGCCGCCTGCCTCACGCCACTTGCCGCTTCCGCTCCAGCATCGAGAAATACTCGGCAACCAATTCCGCATCCCACAAGCCACGGGCCGCCTCTTCGCGCATCACCTCGGCGGCTGCCTCGTGGCTCAGCGCAGGTTTGTACGACCGCGCCGTGCGCAGGGCGTCATAAACATCGACAACTTGCAGAACCCGCGGCAGCACTGGAATCTCTGATGCCATCAGCCCATCCGGATATCCCGACCCGTCCGAATGTTCATGATGATGCCGGATGATCGGCAACACCAGCTGCAGCGAGTGCAGGGGCCTGCAGATGGTCTCCCCTGTAATCGGATGCAGCTTCATGATCTTCCATTCCTCGTCGGTGAGAGGATGTTCGGGACCCTTCCTGAGGATGTCATCGGGAACGGCGATTTTGCCCAAATCGTGCAAGTATCCGCCGCGCTTCAGGGCCAGAATGGAATCCTCATCCATGCCCAAATGCCGCCCCAGATCCGCGGCATGCACCGAGAGCCGCTCACAATGTCCCTCGGTATAGGGATCACGACCTTCCACGATCAATCCCAGCGTGCACAGCACCGAGTCCGCTGTCTCCAGCTCATCCGTGAACTCTTTCAAGCGCAGCAGCGACTTCACCCGCGCAATAAGCTCTTCCGCCAGCACTGGCTTGTTCAGGAAGTCGTCCGCTCCCGATTCAATCCCGCGCACCCGATCACTGGTGTCGCTGAGCCCCGTGATCAGCACGAACGGGATCAGCCGTGTCGCTGGATTCTCTTTCAAGGCCCGGCACAAATCGTAGCCGGATTTGCCCGGCATCATCACATCGGAAAGAATCAGGTCCGGAGGCTGCCTGCGCACCTCCGCCTCTGCCTGCTCCGCATTCGAAGCCGTGATGACGCTGTAGCCTCGGATCGTCAGCAGCTGACTCATCAGTCCGGCAATGCTAGGCTGGTCGTCAACCACGAGAATGCGAGGCGTTCGACGCCTTGGCAGTAAATCGCCCATAGTGTGATAAGAAGCTGCTTCCTCCCCCTCAGTTGTACGTGCCTCGGGACTCTGGGTACGCGGGGTGAGAGAGGTACTCATACCAAAATCGTTTTTCCGGCCTAAATCTTACCGCCATTGTCCACTTTTCCGGGGCATGTGTCGAGTCTTTGCGTAGCCTCCCAAGTGCAATATTTTGCGATTCCCACTTCGGCACAGCTCCCGCTGAAATGTGACGCAAAACCTTGCCCGCCATTACTTATATGCCTAGTCTGCACACATGGCCCGTGCCTTCAGGCCGGTCCATGGAGTAAACAGATGCACCACAATCAGGATCGATTCAGCCGCGAATCCGCGGCACAGCCAAGGTTGGCACGGCAATGCCCCGTGAATTGCGTGCTGCAGCGCTTCAGCATTGCGATACATGCCGTCTTCTCGAAAGCGGCTCTGGCCGGTGAGACGTTTTCGGCAGAAAAGAAGATTGCCGGGATGATGCTACTGGCCGCGGTTCTCACGGGCTCCTCATCAGCCGCCACCAAGCCCCACATCATCACCTTCGGGAAATGGACCCCGGTGCAATGGGCGGCAGCCACCAATGCGGAAGACAAGCCAATCCCGATCAAGATCCGCCCGCTGATGGTAGATGGTCGCGTGAAGGAATTCGTGACGGGTATGCCTCACGAGATCACCGAACGCTTGTTCGTAGTTCGGCGAATGTTCCGGGTAAACGACAGCCTCCCGGACGATTCCACTCCGCGATGGCAATGGCAGCGCGGCGGCTGGCTGCTGGTCGATCGGCTCACGGGACGAATCTCTTCCGTCAATCTCCCGGAGTTCGACGCGATCTACTCGCCCGCCACCTGGTATCGCGACTATGTCGCGTATTGCGGAATCTCCGACGACGGCAAGAAAACCTTCGCGGTGGTCGCGCAACTGAATCGTCGCAAGCCAATTCTGAAGAAACCTCTCACCTCCGTGCTGCCCGAGGATGCCGCCCCCGACTCCGCGTGCCCAATGCCCGCCTGGCAGCGATCCCCGGTTCGCGTGACCTTCGCGGACGCGAGTTCCGACAAACAAACCTTCGCCATCCGCGGCCGCGTTGTCGACATCGTCAATGACGACGAGGAGGAGTAAGGCGGCGAGAGATCAGGCCACTGAACTGCCCCACCCAAGCCAAAGGCAGGTTGAGTGGGCCACCAAGCAGCTTCTCGAATCAGCGCATGGTCACCTAAAATAGGTCGGCCCCAGTTTAGTGAAGGGAGGCCGCCATGTGGACTCGTTGGAGCATAACGGCACTGTCATCCTGCCTCGTTGCGCTTGCAGTTACGTCATCTGGTGGTGAACCAAAAGCTGCAGATGCGAGTGGGTATCCGCATGGGGAAACGACTTGCCTGCAGGGAAACAGAGGTACTGGACTGCGACTATTCCTGACGCAAAATCGCCGCTGTGAGGGTGACGTTTCATGCCCCTATTTAGAAGTTGACATTACCGAGGAGCCTATCCCGGTACACAAAAGAATCAGCATAGGGGCTGACAATAGGGCCTTCAGATGCCGTAATGCGAAGGAATCGTGCGAACAAGCCGGTTCCGGCGATGTCATCTTCGACCACTTTGAAGACATCTCGGGGAAGAGCATACAGACTGACGGATACTACGAGCTGAAATTCAGCACGGGCAGGTCGGAGAGCGGCCTCTTCAAAGTGACGTGCTTCGCACCCTGCGGTTAGGTCAACTGTCGTAATATTTCCATCTCACTCAGAAATTCGCCGGATGGCTTTAAGCGCTGACATCGCCCACTCGAGATTCTGAGTTTGCGCCGGGAAAAGGGGAGAGAAAATAAAAGCCCCCATCCTAAAGGTCAAACGAGCAACTTTCAGGATGGGGCGCCCACGAAAAATCGATGCTGTCACACGCGCCCTTCACTCCGGGCGCGGGGCGGGCGAGGCGCCCGCGGATACCTGGTCAGGCAGCGCTCAGGTTCTGCTCGCGGAACGATTCCAGCGCGTCCTCGAGAGTAGTGTGCACGTCCAGGACCGAGTCCAGATTCGTAAGGTCGAGCAGCGTGCGCACGACCGTGCTGGCACCGGCACATTTCAAGTCTGCCCTGCGTTGCTGAGCCCAGGTCTGCAGTAATGCAAGTTCGCCGATGCCGGCGCTATCCATTGAACTGACATCGCTGAAATCCAGAATCAGTTTCGTTCCCTTGTGCAACAGCTCGCCGACCACGCGGGAGAGCGTGGCAGCTTCATCGCGGTACACGATGCGCCCCTGGCAGTGCACGACGATGATGTCCCCATGATTGCGTGCTTCGACACTGAGTTTCAACTTCGACTCCTTATCCAGCGAGAACGGCGCCGGCGCCACTGCATGTTGCCATGATTCGCAGTTGATGTTCATATTTTGCATGGTAGTAAATAGACGAGGCGCAATAGGTTTTGGCACCATGAAAATCGGGTAAATTTTCGTCGATGCACGGCCTCGGGAGCGCCGTTTCGATCCCCTCCTTGTATAGACGACTGAAGGAATAACTTATTGCCGACAAATTTTGTCACGCGATACATCTTGGCCATCCGGTACACTGCATCTAACAGATTTCATTGATTAAAATGCATCTTTTGCCGCCCACAAGGGCCGTGGAGGAATAATTCGTGTCAAAACTCGCTGCCGCCGTGCTTGTTTTCGCCGGCCTGGTATTAAGTGCCGTTCCGATGTCAGCACAGTTCAATGGACTCCTCCCGAACGGCAACGTGTATGCCGGAGTTTCGTACGCGCAGCTCACGAACGTGGTCAACCAGCAAAGCTACAAGGGCTGGAATGCATCATTTGAAGCGCTTCCCTTTGTGCGCTTTCCCCGCCTCGGTCTGGTGGCCGATGGCGCGGGATTCTACCGGCAAGGCGAAAGCGAGTACGACCTTGTGGGCGGCCTGCGTCTTTCGACCAACATGGGGAAGTGGCGGCCCTTTGTTCACGGGATGGCAGGCATACGCCGCCGCAACTCCAGTGGCCTCACGTACCGGCCTTTACTGATCGACGTGGGCGGAGGCCTGGATTACAAACTCTGGTTCAAGAACTTCTCATGGCGCCTGCAGGGCGACTACATGCATTCGCATTACGCGAGTGCGCAACAGAATGACTACCGTGCGTCGACCGGCATCGTCTGGCGATTCTGAGCCAGAGGCATTGCTCCGGATGTACCAACTAGCGTTATCCCACAGCCTCCTTCGCGCATCCAAAAACTTTCTGCGTCACTCTGGGTTACGAAATCGGAAAGGGGAAAGTTTCATGCGCAAGATCGCATTGATAACGTTGGCGTTAGTTGTATTGACCGGCCTGGCGGCAGCACAGATTCCAACCTCGGGAAACATTTTTGTCGGGTATTCCTTCGAAAACACCGATTGGACCGGGCTCAGCTCGGCGCTGAATCGTCCGAATCTGAACGGATGGGAAGCGTCGCTGGAAGGAAAAGTGTTCCCGCACCTGGGGATCGTAACCGACTTTGCCGGACATTATGGCTCGGAGAGCTTCACCGAACAGACGCCGAGCGGTCCGGTGCAGGTCAACATCACGGGGCACGAGTGGGAACTGTTGTTTGGACCTCGGCTGTCGATTCCAATAGGGAGGCTTACGCCGTTTGGGGAAGCGATGTTCGGAGTCGCCCATATTCATAACGGCGACTTTGTGGATCATTCGAATACCTCATTCGCGACCGCGTTGGGCGGCGGAGTGGACTACCGGCTGGTACGGATTCTCGCTCTGCGGCTGGAAGTTGACTGGGTGCGGACGCGGTTCTACGACACGAAACAGAATAACTTTCGCATGTCTCCGGGGCTGGTGTTCCGGTTTTGAGCGCGAGAAAAAACAGGGTCAGCTGGTTGGCTGAACCCTGTCTTCCGTGGCCACAACAAAATCAGAACCCTCGGTAATCTTTTTTGCCCACGTGTACGATTTCACGCCCAGGCGGATTGGCGCGCGGGCCCGGTGCAACTTTCAGAGAGCAGCCTCTGTCGCCCCTACGGGGCTCGTGAATCTGTTGGCAGGCACTCAATCGGGCTCTCACGTCTTAACGCACGGGTATCAGTATCGCTCTGCCTGGCACGCTTGGCACAAGTCTAGGCGCGCGGGAGACTGTCGGCCTCGTTGGCCCAGTACTTGTGATCGCGCAGGAAGTGACGCTCGTTCCAGAAGTTCATGGCGGTCCAGAGGAAGAGCCATCCCACTCGGAGGTGGCCCATGCGCTGGAAACGCCGGTTCGTGGTATAGACACCGCCGAGCACAATTGAGAAACGCTTGCGCCTCACTTTTTGGCTCAGGCGGTAGTCTTCGGCGAACTGGATCTTCTCGTGGAATCCACCGAGTTCCCAGAATTTCTTGCGGTCGAAGAGCATGAACATCCCGGTGGCGAAGGGGCGATGCAGGTACGACAGGTACTGGAAGAAATCGTTGCCGGCGTAAAAGAGCTTGTCTACCCAAGTTCCATCTTTGCAGACGATATTGGTGGTCACGCAATGCAGATGTTTCTGTTGCGCTTTTTCCATGCAGCGGCGGAGCAGCGAGTTGTCGGCCAGTTCGACGTCGGCGTCGAGGAACAGGAGGTATGGAGTGTCAGCCTGCGCGGCGCCCTGATTGCGTCCGTAGGATGGCATGCCACCGTGAATGACGGCGACATTCAAGCGATCGCGAAAGCTCATGATGATCTCGGGAGTGCCGTCGGTGGAGTTGGCATCAGCGACCAACACTCTCGTACTGGACATCTTCGAGTAGTCCTGATTCGTCAGCGAGGTCAGCAAACGCGGGATCAGCTTCGCCTCGTTCTTCGCCGGAATCACGATGGTCAGGTCGTTCTGTGTAGTCATGGATTTGTACCCCCGTTTCGTCGATGGTTAAGTAGGTGAGCCGGGAATCGACCCATCCGCCTGAGTTGTAGTAGCTGATGCCATCCTGCTCGGCATGCAGCGCCTGATGGGTGTGTCCACAAAAAATGCGCTGGGCTGCATGATGCTTTGCGTAGGCAATGGCCCCCGCTGACACTTTGGTAGACATGCGCAGCCAGCGCGTGTTGAGGCGGTCGATGAGGCGCGCAATCGGTTTGCTTCTGAAATCGAGTTTCTGCAGTTGCAGATAGAGGGATGTTCCCACGCGGCTTAGGGGAAGATTGTTGACCTGGAATCCGTCGAACTGGTGGCCGTGGATGGCGATGTGGCGCAGGCCGCGGTAGGTCCAGGCGTAGTGCTGGTAGACGCGCACGCCCACGAGGTGCGACATGATGTTGGCGAGGCCGTGATCGTGATTGCCTTCAACCCAGACGACTTCGATGCCGCGCTTGGGATTCGAGAGCTTGCGGATGTAGCCGAGAAACTTCCAGTGGTCTTTGGTGAGGCGGGCGAAGTTGAGATCGGCAAAGATGTCGCCCAGCAGGATCAGGCGCTGGAAGCGGGTTTGCTTGAGCAACGCGGTGGCTTCCCGCGCGTGGCTCGTTTCGGCGCCGAGGTGCAGGTCGGAAAGGATCAGCGTGTTGTAGACAAGCGGATCCATAGCTGGATTGTGGCAGGCGATTGTTACGGGGCGATTAAGATTGCATCAATATTGGTGCATAGGGTAACCGGGCGGTTATACGGACTGGGAGCAAGAAGGCTGTTTTGATCGCAGTCAATCCAGGTCCAACTGCGAGGCCCTTCGATGTCCCTTGCTGGGAACGCGGGCGGAGCTTCGCTCCGCGAACAGCCGAGGTGGCTGTCCCTACGGGACTACCTAAGACTGAACCTTGGTAACTTTTTCGGGCTATATCGGATTCCTATACTCGGAACATAGGAATCCGATATAGCCATGATGAAACGCATCTGTTCGAAAATCGCGCGTGGGAGTGCCGATCTGGTGATCTTATCGTTGCTGGAGGAGCAGCCGCTGTATGGGTTCGAGATCGCTAAGCAGATCGGGGAGCGCACCGGGGGCACGCTGAAGTTTACGCTCGCGTCGCTGTATCCGCTGCTCTATGAGATGGAAAAACGCGGCTGGCTCGAGGCGTATTGGCGGGTGAACTCCGCGGGGCGCGACCGCCGCTACTACCAGCTGACGCCGAAAGGACGGAAACAAATTGCTCCGTTACGGGAAGAGTGGCGTTCGTTCTTTCGCGCTCTCGATGCACTCGCCGGGGTTAACCATGCGTGATTGGAATAAAGAAATTCGGGAGCAGATGGCTGGTATCGACTTGCCGCCGGAGATGAAACTGGAAGTCGTTGCCGAGTTGGCCTCGCACATGGAAGAGTCGGAGAGCGAAGCAAAGGAGAGCAGCGGGCAGAAGCTCGAACTTTCCAAGCGCGCCTGGCGGCAACTCGGTCGTGCGATCTATCGGGCAAAGGGGAGTGGTATGAACCGAAAAAAGAGCTTATGGATTCCGATGTTCGTGAACCTATTGCTGACCTCGGCGCTCATCAACGTCTGTGACTGGCTTGGAAAAATGGATTTACGAATCTACCGGGCAGACCCCATGCCTTTGAAGCCGCAGCCGTGGCTCATTGTTCTTCCCTTGTGCGGAGCGGTGGCAGCATTTCTAGCACGAAGGGCCGAGGGTTCGTCGAGAGTGCGTGTGATTGCTGCTGTCGCGCCCTCTGCGGTTTGGTTCGCAGTGCCATTCGCGCTTGAAGTGGTCTTCCTGTGTTTCCCGGGGACTTTCGTCGGAATTCCGCTGCGCTCTCTGGTGCGCTCATCCGTGTGGCTCTTTGTCTTCCCCGGGTTGGCACTATTGCTCGGAGCGGCGCCTTTTTTGAGAACGCAGAGCACGAACTCGCAGTGCGACTAAAAGTGTGCCCCTTTACTCCTTCGGTGGGACGTACTCCTTGGGTTTGGCGGAGCCTTCGCCGAAGAAGAACAAGTCCAATTGCTTGACGATGACTTCCTGATCTTCGCGGCGGGCGGGGTTCAGGCGGTATTCGTTGAGGAGCATTTTGCAGTGCTCTATCCACATGCGCCAGGCTTCCTGGGAGACGTTTTCGTAGACCTTCTGGCCGAGTTCGTTGTCAAAGGGGGGCTCGTCAAGGCCAGGGAGATCTTTGTTGAGTTTTACGCAATGAACCATGTGCGGCATAAGTTCCTCGCCAGATGAAATGGGACCGCTTGCGGCGGAACGTTTATCTTACATCCAATTCGATGTGGGAGAGAGCGCGCGGGATGCGGACCAGGCCAGTGCACACCTCTGTCGCCCCTTCGGGGCTCACGCTCTTGCCAATGCTACCCACGCCTCACGGCGTGGCTGCTTCTTTCGCCGCTTCGCGGCTAGACAGCCGAGGCGGCTGTCCCTACATGGTCGGGTGCGCATTCCTCGCGATCTGCCGGCGAATCTGCAGCCAGACGGCGCCTGCAATTCCCCATACGAAGAAAAGAGGGAGCAGGCTGGCCCGGCCTTGGAGTCCGATCCGTTGACCGAGATTGAAGGCGGCGTATCCGCCGGCGGCTTCGGAGGGGAGCAGCATGGATTCGGGATTCGTTGCGAGAAGTCCGGCCCAGAATTGGGGCCAGGATGAGTGGATGATCGGACATGCATCTTGCATCGCCAGCTGCGATGAGGTGGAGACCACGATCAGCGAAATGAAAATGCCGCAACAGGCGAGGATGAAGAGGACACGGCGCCACGGAACGGAGGCGCGCGACCAGGTAATGGCGACACCCAGGCACAGCATGGGAATTGCAGGGGCGGCGTAACGCGGGCCGAAACTGAGTCCGGCTTTCCACCAGTAGAACGAGGCGTTGAAGAGGAAATAGTAGGTGGCGATCGCGGCGGCCACGAGCGCCGGGCCGCGCTGCTGTTTGCCGAGCCGCCATAAACCGCACACGCCGACGAGGAGGACTGGGGACGCGAAGAAGAGGCCGCGAGAGCATCCGAAGAGAAGCTTCAAGAGGCGGTCGGGATGAGGGTAGGTGAGGCCCATGTATCCCTGCTGCTGCATGAAGGAGAAAGAATTTGGATCGTAGTAGGAGTAGCTGGGCCGAAATCCTCCGAAGGCTGCGTGCAGGTAGGCGAAGAGAACGATGGCGCAGAGGGTCGCGCCGATGCCGACGCCTGCAAGTACGCGCAAGCGGGCGCGAGTCCCTCGCGACCAGGCGTGTGATAGGGCAAAGACCGCGAGTAGTGCCGAGACAGGGACCGCGGGATATTCGGTTACGGTGGCCCATCCTGCAGCCAGGCCGACGGCGAGAGCCCACCAGAATTCGCGCTTCGGGTTGCCTAGCTTGAGCGCGGCAGCAAAAGCGAAGAGCAGACAAGCAGCGACCAGCGCGTGCGCCCAGAACAGAGTCGCATAGGCAAGCATGGGGGTACCGATCGAGAACACAACGGAAGCAAGGGATGCGCCGGTGAGATCAGATTCGAATCGCAGCGCGAGAAAGAAGAGGCATACCGCAGCCAACGCCGTGGGGAGAGCAACCGCACAAGCGGCCAGAATATAGGAAAGAAAATATTCGCCACGAGGGGATGCCGGATTCACACCCACGACCTGCATTGCTTCGCGTGCCGCCTCCGCGAAGGGTAGCGCGAGAAATACCAAGCCCGGAGCTTTATCTGAATAGTAGTGCCCGTTGAAGTGCGCTTTGTCTTGCGTGTTTTCGTGATAGGCATCAATTTGGAGCGTGTGGTGTTCGACGATGGCGCGGAGTAGGTCGAAGCGGGAGTTCTGATTCCATCCGCCGCCTTCGTAGAAGTAGAGGAAGGAAAGGAAGCTCACGAGACCGAGAACAGACGCGAGTTTCCAATGAGCAGAGGTCGAGGGCATTGGGGTTCATGATAATGCCTATACGAGGTCGCAACCGGGTCCACGTTTGGTTTCACGCCCGCGAAAACCCCACTTCTGGCAAAACCGGCCAGAAGTGGGAGACCCTATTTCGCGACAAGAGGTGAGATTTAGTATTCGGGCACGAACGCTTTGGCTTCTTCCCAGGTGATGCGCTGTTTCTTTTTGTAGGAGAGGTTCGCCATGTGAACCGCAATGGCGGAGGCGTATCCGAGGTCGACCGAGGCGTTTGGCGTGCGGCGGGTGCGCATGCAGTCGATCCAGTTCTGCATATGGTTTTGATTGGGAGTTTTGCCTTGCAGCGCCTCTCCGTTGGGGCGATTTGTTTTCTCGGGCCAGTACTGGATCGGCTGTTCGAAGTGATGCTCGATGGTGCCGTCGCTGCCCAGGATGCGGTCGCCCAGTTCGTAGTGGCGGTTGCTGAAGGTCGATTGCCAGGTGACGACTATGTCATTCGGGAAATCGAGCGTGACAGCAATGGTGTCGGGGACTTCGCGTCCATCTTTTTCGGAGAAGACTCCGCCTGACATGTAGGCGGCGGAAGGAAGTGGGAGATCAAGGGCAGAGATGACCCAGGCGATCTGGTGAACCATGTTTTCGGCGCAGTTGCCGCCGGAGAATTCCCAGAAGAGGCGCCAGTTGATGAGCTTGAATCCGTCGAAGGGGCGGTCGGGGTGGCCGTTGAGAAAAGCGTGCCAGTCGACGTTCTGCGGCGTGCAGTCGGAGGGGACTGGGCGAACCCACTGACCTTTACCGTGGGGCGTGTTGCGGCTCATCCAGGATTCGACGTGCGTGACTTTGCCGATGGCACCTTCTTTGATCAGTTGTTTCGTGTCAAAGAGGGCTCCGGAGCTTTCATGCTGGAGGCCGATCTGCACCACGCGGTCGGAGGCCTTGGCGGCGGCCAGGCATTTGTCGGCTTCGGGGATCGACCAGGTCATGGTCTTTTCCGCGTAGAGATCTTTTCCTGAGGCCAGCGTGTCGAGGAAATGGCGTGAGTGAATGTGCAGCGGGCTAGCCACGATTAGGCCATCCAGGTCTTTCATGTCGAGGAGACGCCGGTAGTCGTCGAGCGTCTGAATGCTGGGGACCTTGCTTTTCGCCTGATCGCGGCGGCGACTGTAGATGTCGGCCATGGCGACCAGGTCAACGTTGGGCACCTTTACCACCTGATCGAGGAGATCGTTGCCGCGATCGCCGACGCCGATCATGCCGACGCGGATGCGGTCGTTGGCGCCGAGAACCTTCGCCGGCGGATAAGCGAGGACGGCGGCTCCGATGGCGGCTTGCTTCAGGAAGGTGCGGCGGGTGTGGGTGAGCATGGGGTCCTCCGGGAAATCGGTACCAGTGGCACTTTGTTTTATAGCGTGT
This sequence comes from Binatia bacterium, assembly GCA_035577905.1. Classification (GTDB taxonomy): domain Bacteria; phylum Acidobacteriota; class Terriglobia; order Terriglobales; family Acidobacteriaceae; genus Sulfotelmatobacter. The sequence continues at coordinate 56,984 of DATKAP010000138.1, read as the reverse complement.
TGGCTTCCTGCAAGAGCTTCTTCATTCCGGCCCAGCTTTTACGCGACGATTCTTCTGGCGTGCCTCCACCGTGCCAGTGCGTTTCGAGGCTTACCGCGAGGCGATAGCCATCGCGTTTCAGGGCCTTGAATTGGCTGGCCCAGTCGATCATGCCTCCGCCCATAGGCGCCCAGTCATATCCGTTGCCTTTCCTGACTGTGTCTTTGCAGTGGCAGTGGCCGATGCGGTCTTTGGGCAGCAGATTATACCCATCGGGATAGGGGGTCTCGCCGCTGGCTGCGGCGTTGCCAGGGTCCCAGTTCAACGTGAAGGAGGGCGATTGCACGGCGTTCAGAACCTTGACGGCTTCGTGGGCAGTGGCGGTGTTGCACGCGGGCTCGTTTTCGAGAACGAGGATCATCCCCTGCTTTTCGGCGTTGGCGGCGGCATCGCGAAGTTTGGCGTTCATGGCATCGCGATATGGCGCCTGATCTTCGAGGCGCCAGAAATCGAAGCAGCGGACTCGGTCGGTGCCGAAGGTTTTGGCCATGGCGATGGCGCGGTCGAGGACTTCGTCCTGCTGGCTGATGTTGTAGTCGGCGTTGAAGCTCTTGGCTTCGCTGTGTTTCGATTTGGGGGCGCCGGGCCAGTCGACCTTGAAGAGCGGGCTGGCGATGTCGGTGACCTTGAGCTGGAATTTTTCGAGCAGGCGACGGGTCTCGGCGACTTCTTTCTCGTCGAGGGCGACGATGTTCTTGTTCCACATGCTGCGGAGCTCGATCCAGTGCATGCCGAACTCTTTGGAGGCTACTTCGCAGGCGTGGGCGAAATCCTGGGAGATCTCGTCGTTGATGACGGATACGCGGAAGGGAGAAGTGGATTGAGCGAAAGTAAAGCGCGACGCAGCAGTGGCTGCGGTCGTGGCGGCCATTCCGGCGAGGAATCTGCGGCGTGGCAGAGTGGGCATGGAGGGCTCCTCGGATCAACGAACAGCGGTTTCCAAATTTATCACTTATCGGAATTTGGCGGGGATGGGCCCATGGGGTCGAAGCTGGGGACGCGATGGTCTTGTGCCCTGGCCGAAGGCTTGGAGGGTTTCTTGTGGAACATCGAAGGCAAATCCGAAGAGGGCTGTGACATTCCACTTCTCGCAAAATCGGCGAGAAGTGGGGGCACCCTAAGTTTGGTTTCTCGGTTGTGGACTTTGGGCGAGCAAAACAAAACGTCCCGGACTCTATTAGAGTCCCAGGACGTTTGTTGATCAGCCCTCCCCCAAGTGCTGCTCGAGAACCACTCTAGTTCCCTATCCCGGTCCCGTAAATGGCCCATCGGTGTTAAGTGCTGGCACAAGCGGTGTAGGGTATTTTGGAATGCGAGGATTGTCTGCAGATCCAGAACAGGTTTGTTTACCCGCTGCTGAATTTCCACTTGTCAAAGAATCCGAGGAGAGTGGATACCACCAATTTGCAAATCCTGGCTGGCGGTTCTTGCGCGCAAAACAAAACGCCCCAGACTCGATTTGAGTCCCGGGACGTCTGTTGATCAGCCCTCCCCCAAGTGCTGCTCGAGGACTACTCTAGTTCCCTATCCCGGTCCCGTAAATGGCCCATCGGTGTTAAGGTGTGGCACGACGGTGGACAGGTCGGGGGACCCGGGGAGCCACCGTGAGATCCCCTTTTTCCACACAATCGGGGATAAGTTAGGACAACCCCCAGTTTCTGGTTTTGCTGGCTTGCGGATTTTGGCGCGCAAAACAAAACGCCCCGGACTCAATTTGAGTCCCGGGACGTCTGTTGATCAGCCCTCCCCCAAGTGCTGCTCGAGGACTACTCTAGTTCGGAGACCCCGGACCGTAAATGGCCCCACGGTGCTACATATGGCACGAACGGGTAGGTACTCCGTAAGTCCATCAAATAACGGACTTTATACTATCGTGATGATCGATTTTCAGCTGAGGACTTCGCTACCTGGGGACGATTTTCAACGTTTTGTCACAGCGATCCAGAAATAGGGTCGAGAGTCTGACAGGACACGGGCCTGGAGCAATTTGACTCCGACGATGTCATAGAGAAGAATGGCGCGGGTTTTTACGTGAAGCGAGGAGACATGATGCGCAATACGATTCTTGCAGCCGTACTGGCTCTGGGGATTTGTTGGCAGGCATTCGGGCAGGGAGGGTTCCGTCCGGACGCCATGGACACGGTTCTGTACGGGGCGGCCTACTATCCCGAATACATGCCCTACGAACGTCTTGATAAGGACGTGGAACTGATGAAGCAGGCGGGCATCACCGTCGTACGCATGGGCGAGTCGAGTTGGGGATTATGGGAGCCAGAAGACGGCCGGTTCGAATACGCGTGGATGGATCGGGTGGTCGAGCAGATGCATAAGGCGGGGATCAAGGTCATCATGGGGACTCCGACGTACTCGATCCCGGCATGGATGTACAAGAAGCATCCGGAGATCGTGATGACGCGGCTGGATGGGCGGACAATCACGTATGGCATGCGACAGAATGCGGATCTGCTGAACCCGACTTACCGGTTTTACTGCGAGCGCATCATTCGCAAACTGGCCGAGCATTACAAAGACAATCCGGCGGTCATCGGATGGCAGATTGATAACGAGACTCCGCCGGGCGGAGCAGCGAATAAAGACGTGCAGGATGGGTTTGTCGAGTACCTGCAGCACAAGTTCAAGACGGTGGAGGAACTGAATAAACTTTGGGGGCTGAATTACTGGGGGCAGCGGCTGAATAATTGGACGGAAATTCCACCCGAGAGCGGCATTCTCAATCCAGGATGGAAGCTGGAGTGGCAGAGATACGCGCAGTGGATTACGACTGACTTTCTGGCGTGGCAGGCTTCGATTATGAATCAGTACAAGCGGCCGGATCAGTTTGTAACGCAGGATTTCGCCGGGCCGCCGCGGCCCGAGGTGAATGAATACGATATTTCCAAAAGCCTCGACGTTGTGGCGGTGAATCCTTATCACCATGCGCCGCAGGATGAGTACGACGGCGAGGAGTCCTCTTACCAGGGGGACTACGGGCGATCGCTCAAACGGACCAACTATCTGGTGACGGAAACGAACGCGGACACGATTGGATGGGATTCCCGGATTCAGTTCCCACCTTATGACGGACAACTGCGGCTGGATGTGTATACGCATTTGTCCTCGGGCGCGAACATGGTGGAGTACTGGCATTGGCATTCCATTCACTACGGGCAGGAAACGTACTGGAAGGGCATTCTGGGGCACGATCTGGAACCGGGGCGCCCGTATGAGGAAATGAGCAAGACGGCGCATGAACTGCGGCGCATTGGGCCGGAGATTGCCGGTCTGAAGCGCACGAATCAAGTCGCCATCCTGTACAGCTCGGACTCGTATTGGGGCATCGAGTTCATGAAGTTCAGCGATAAGGAGAACTACCGAACGCTGCTGCGACAGATGTATCACGTGCTGTACCGGAGCAACGTCGGGGTTGATTTTGTGTTCCCCGAGAGCACGAATTTTGCGGACTACAAAGTGATTGTGGTGCCACCGCTGTATGTGGCCAGCGACGAGTTGCTGAACAAACTGGCGGAATACGTACGCAATGGCGGGCATTTGGTGATGTCCTTCAAGAGTGGGTTCACTAACGAATACGACACGGTTCGGTGGACTACGATGCCCGGGCCTTTGCGCGAGGCGGCGGGAGTTCACTATCAGGAGTTTTCCAGTTTGCGCCAGCCTTTGTCCTTGAAGGGGGATCCATACCAGGTCGGAGAGGAAAACAAAGTCTCGGATTGGATGGAGATGATTGCGCTCGATTCCGCGCAGGCGCTGGCGTATTACGATCATCCGTTCTTTGGAAAGTTCCCTGCCATTACGCGCAACGCATTTGGAAAAGGGAGCCTGACGTATGAGGGGACTGTGCTGTCGGACGCGCTGCAGACCAAGGTTCTGCTGGATGTTCTGCAGCGGGCTGGGATGACCGGGCCCGATCAGAGCCTTCCGCCCAGCGTGCGCTCGAAGCACGGGAGCAATCGCGCGGGGAAAATGGTGCATTACTACCTGAATTATTCAAGTAGCGAACAGACGTTCAGTTATCCGCATGCGACGGGTGTCGAACTGCTGTCCCAAACGCGGGTGGGCAAATCGCAGAAGATGACGCTGAAGCCGTGGGACGTGGTTGTGATTGAGGAAAAGTAAGATTCCTGATGGGCTCAGGGAGTACCGATGGCCGATCCCTTCTGAGGATAGCCGTGCGGCCCGGCAATCGATAGAATATTACGTTCCTGATTGTGTCGAGGGTGAAGTGCAGGGTGCGTCAGCTCCCGAGCTTCGCCGGAGTCTACTTCCTCATAAATAAGGGTGATACAGATATGGCAAATCGTCGTGTAGGCATACTTACCGGGGGCGGCGACGTCCCGGGATTGAATTCTGTCATCAAGTCGGTGGTTTATCGTGGAGCGGAAATCGGATGCGATGTGATCGGCATCCGGCGTGGGTGGGAAGGATTGACGCACGTTAATCTCAGCGATCCCGCGAGCAAAGCGCGGTACATCCTGCCCTTGGACCGGAACAACACGCGCACGATCGATCGCACGGGCGGGACGTTCCTGCACAGCTCGCGGACGAACCCGGCGAAGATGAAGAAGGTCCCACCGGCGATGCAGGGACAAACCTTCGAAGCCAAAGAATCGACGAAAAAGGGCGTCACCAGCACGGTGTACGACCTTACACCGGGAGTGCTGAAGAACATCGAGGCGCTGGGGCTGGATTATCTGATCGCGATAGGCGGCGACGACACGCTGAGCTATGCCGCGGAACTGGACCGCAAGGGGATGAAGGTGCTGGCCGTTCCGAAGACGATGGATAACGACGTCCGCAATACGGAGTATTGCATTGGATTCTCCACGGCGATTACGCGCGCCATGGATGCGATCGACCGGCAGCGTACGACCGTGGGATCACACGAGCGCATTGGCATCTTCCGCGTGTTTGGGAGAGACGCAGGCTACACGGCACTCTACACGGCATACGTAACCGCGGTGCGATGCTGCATTCCCGAGTACAAGGTCGATCTGAAGCGCATGATCGACTTGCTGATCAACGACAAGCGAAACAATCCCAGCAACTATTCGCTGGTGATTCTTTCGGAAGGCGCGGAGTGGCAGGGATATACGGTGAAGGAGTATGGGGACGCCGATGCGTTCGGGCATCGTAAGAAGATGAGCGTGGCCGAGGACCTGAGCGACGAGATCAAGCGTGCAACTGGCGAGGAAACGGTCGTCAGCGATCTGACCTACGACCTGCGCTCGGGCAGCCCCGATTTCGTGGACCGCATGGTGGCATTCACGTTCGCAGGGATGGCGATGGACGCGCTGGAGGAAGGCAAGTCTGGATTAATGACTGCGATCAACGAAGGACGTTACGCGATGGTGACGATTCCCGATCCGAAGCTCGGGCCCCGCAAGGTGGATATCGAATCGATGTACAACACCGAACGCTACCGTCCGAAGTATGACCACAAACTCGGGCTGCCGATCTTCCTGACGCGGCCCTAGGCAGCGGTCGGCATTTTCGCGGGGGTTTCGCAACGTTTCCCGTTTTCACGTCGGCGTAGGGTTTGCACCCTACGCCGACTTGTTGTTTGGAATCGTTTCGAGATAGGCTCAGATACTCATCTGCGAGTAAGTCAGGAGCAAGTCGCGTGGGTCGACGATGAAGGGAACGACTGCCGGTGCCGACGCCGAGCGCTTCCAGCGCGAAGCCGAGAAGTACGCAGCTTATCTGCAAAGTCCCGAGGGCCGATTGCGGATTGATCTCGCCTTTGCCAACCTGCAGGAGTTCTTGCCCCAGGACACAGCGTCTTTGCACGCTCTTGATCTTGGGGGCGGTACTGGGGCGATTGCGGTGCGCCTGGCGGAACTTGGTCTTCACGTCACGTTGCTGGATTCGTCGGCGGCGATGCTGGAATTGGCGACGCGCGCCGCGCGCGAGACAGGTGTAGCGGAAAAGGTCGTACTGAAACATGGCGACACTAAGCACCTGGAAAGCTTGTTCGCTGCCGGATCGTTCGATCTCATTCTTTGCCACAACGTCCTGGAATTTGTCGACGACCCCGGCACCGTGTTGCGCCGCTCGGCTCGGCTACTCCGCGATCCCTTCGGCCTGATATCGATTCTGGTTCGTAATCGGCCTGGCGAGGTTTTGAAGGCTGCTCTGGTCAACGGAGATTTGACTGGCGCTCGGGTAAATCTCACGGCCGAGTGGGGAGACGAGTCTCTGTACGGCGGCAAGGTGCGGCTATTTACGGCAGAGGGCCTGCGTTCCATGCTGGTGGCAGCATCGTTCGCGCTAATCGCGGGGCGTGGTGTACGGGTGCTGGCGGATTACTTGCCGACGAATATTTCCAGAAGTCACGAGTACGAACGGATTTTTGAGCTGGAGCGCAAGCTGGGGAGGCGGGCAGAGTTTGCCGCAATTGCGCGCTATACGCATTGTCTCGCACGTCGCACAGGCGCGATGAACGATGGCGCGTGAACCATCTTAGAGCCCGGGCTTCGGTATCACCGCGGCCAGGGTATCAACCAAATCCCTTGGCCCGATGCAGGGCGAATTGCACGGACAAATTGACGACAAAGACCGCGATCGCCCATGATTGTACGGCCATTCCAACAACCAGGAAACGTCTACCAAACACTATGCGTCGGCTTTATTCCGATCCGCGGCTGCAAATAGACTACTCGCTAGACCGCGCTCACCCAGTCGCGAATTCATTCAAGTGGTCGCGTTCTTCTTTGCAAAGGATCGACAATGATCACCCGGCGTGATTTCGTTTCTGCGCTATCATCCCTGCCGTTCCTGAGGTTCTTCCGCCTAGAGAACATGCGGGCTGAGAATGCCGCACTGGCTGCTGCGGACGGAGCGGAAGACTTCACCAAGTTCGTGAAGATCGCCATTGGCACCGGCGGCCATGGCCACACATATCCTGGGGCGACCGTTCCCTTTGGCATGGTGCAATTGAGCCCGGACACCTACAACGACGGATGGGACTGGTGCTCGGGATATCACTACTCCGACAGCTCGATCATGGGTTTCAGCCACACCCACCTCAGCGGCACCGGCGCTTCCGACATGCTCGATTTTCTGCTGATGCCGGGTACTGGCCCGACCAAGCTCTTCCCCGGAGCCCGCCAAAATCCGGGTGAGGGCTATCGGTCGCGCTTCAGCCACGAAGAGGAAGTCGCCGTTCCAGGCTACTACTCCGTGATGCTCCGCGACTACAACATCCACGCGGAACTCAGCGCGACAGAACGCGCCGGTATTCATCGGTACACGTTCCCCAAGAGCGACTCAAGTCACTTCATTCTCGACCTGGTGCATTCTTTTTCGAACACTCCGGTGATCTGGGCTTTTCTGAAGATCGTTGGCAACGACACGATCGTTGGAGGACGCAGCCTGAAGGGCTGGGCTCCTGGGCGCGAGATCTACTTCTCGATGCAGTTCTCCAAGCCGTTTACGAAAGCAGAGATCTTTGTAGACAACAAGCCGCTCGATCCGTCGGCCCGCGAAGCAAAAGGCACCTCGCTGAAGTGCCTGGTGCATTTTGAAACTGGCGACAACGAAGTTCTCTCGGTAAAGACAGGGATTTCAGGTGTTAGCGAGGAAGGAGCACACAAGAACGTAGCGAGCGAAATCCCCGGCTGGGATTTTGAGAAAGTCCGCCGCGATGCTCATGAAAAGTGGAACGCAAGTCTTTCGCGCATCAAGGCTGAAACCGCCACCTCGCGCCACAAAACTATCTTTTATACGGCGCTGTATCACCTGCTGTGCGCGCCGACGCTGTTTGATGACGTCGATGGCCAATACCGCGGCATGGACGGGAAGGTACACCAACTCCCCTCCGGGGCGCACAATTACAGCACGTTCTCGTTATGGGATACATATCGCGCCGCGCATCCCATGTACACGCTGTTCCTGGCGGACCGTGTGCCGGATTTCGTCAACTGCCTGATCCGCATGGCGCAACAGAGTCCGGCGGGTGTGCCGATATGGCCGTTGCAGGCGAAAGAGACTTTCTGCATGACCGGCTACCACTCCAGTTCGGTTTATGCCGAAGCTTCGATCAAAGGGTTCAAGGGAGTCGACTTCAGCTTGGTTTATCCGCCCCTACGTCGTCGTGCCATGGACGATGACTATCGCGGCCTTGGCTTCTACCGCAAGCTCGGCTACATCCCATGCGACAAGGAGGAAGAATCCGTCAGCAAGACGATGGAGTATGTCTACGATGACTGGGCGGTTGCGCATCTAGCGAAAACGCTGGGACACACGGAAGACTACCAAGTCCTGCTGGAGCGTTCGAAGAATTACCAGAACCTATTCGATCGCTCAACGGGCTTTCTGCGCCCGCGTCTTGAGAATGGCCAGTGGTCCGAGCCTTTCGAGCCGACAGAAATGGGGTACTCCAAAAAATGGCGTGATTACACAGAATCAGATCCCTGGCAGACAACGTTCGCGATCCAGCATGACCCTGCCGGATACATGAAGCTCTTTGGCGGCCGCGACGCTTTTGTAGAGAAACTCGACAACTTATTCACTACCAGTTCGCAGCTTCCTCCGGATGCGCCTCCAGACATCGCGGGCATGGTCGGCCAATATGCACATGGCAATGAGCCCTGCCATCACATGGCTTACCTCTACAGTTACGCTGGCGTCCCACACAAGACGCAGGCGCGGGTGCACAGCCTGCTGGAGATGGAATACGACGATCAGCCCGACGGCCTGGCGGGCAACGAGGACTGCGGCCAGATGTCAGCGTGGTACATCATGAGTTCGCTGGGTTTCTATTCAGTTGATCCGGTCAGCGGTAATTACGTGTTCGGCAGTCCGCTGGTGGAACGCGCCGAGGTGGACTTAGGAAGCGGCAAGAAACTGAACATCAAAGTGAAACGCAGCTCCCCAGGCGATGCCTATATCCAGTCCGTCACGTTGAACGGCAAGCCCCATCAGAAGCTGTGGTTCAAACACGCCGACATCGTCGATGGAGGCCAAATCGAACTCACGATGGGTCGCGAGCCTTCGCAATTCGGCGTGAACGAAGCGGCAATACCACCTTCGGCGAGCGAAAATGCAAGCTGAACCGCCTGAATCGAGTTCATATCGTGATGAACCAGCAGGACGTGCCCGATTTTACCGATTGAAGCGACTCCGAGCAGAATGTATGATCTCGGCATCGACCATGAACCGTGGTGCGATCTGCGTGGCCAGCTGCCTGATCGTTATCTGCGTCCTGTCGGTCTTTTTGTGCCCAGCTCCGGAAGGGCCTTACCCCGCTGTACATGGCCCCGTAACTGCACTACAAGCGGCCCGTTCGTCTGCCCGGCTGCACAGAGCTATCGCCGCCGTTGTTGTGAATGTGTTTCCCACTTTTTCATCTGACTGCACAGACTCCTTCTCGTCACCCGCTTCTTGCGAGCCACCCTTCGCAGACGTCAGCGGAGACCGAACGATAACAATCCTACGTTGCTGATCTCCTCCTCACAGTCGCACAGGAAGTAACTTCGGCCGAAATCCCTGTGTTCTTGGCCACGCTGTTCGAATCCGAAGCGGCCGTACCATTTGCAGTTTCGAGGTAACGCGCTTCGCCAACGTGGTCTCAGCTTGTTTGCGCCCGCTGAGGCTTGCCGACGGCCGAACTCGTAACCCAGGGTGCTATTCAGCTCTTATATTGGAGGATCTATGAAACAGCAGCTCGCATTTTGTATTTCAATTTTGGGCCTTCTCGTGGCGCCATCTTTTTCTCAACAGTTGGGGACCAGTTCCAGTGCCACCTGCACTTTCCAAGACGGCAAACAACTTAGTGTGCAACACGAGAAGATACCGCCCATCAAGAAAGTGGATCTTTCGTCGGGCAAGTTGTGGACGCCCGGCGAGAAGCCCATGGTTTTGTTCACACAAGCAGACCTTAACGTCGGGCATTCAGAAATTCCCGTGGGCGCGTACAGCCTATATTTCATTCCTGGCAAGGATCACTGGACTCTTGTGGTTAACAAAGGCGTCGAGAAAGGCCAATACGAACAGCAGCAGGACCTGGTGCGTGTGGCTATGGATGTTGGCCAACTGAGCACGCCGGAGCAATTCAGTTTGCTCTTCGCGCATGTCGCTCCAAAGCAATGCAATTTGCGCATTTACGAGGGCAAGACCGGAGCGTGGGCGGAATTTCATGAAAAGTGATGCGAATCTCTCGGGAACATGGAGCGCATTCGGCAGATTTTGTTCCTCAGTCCTGAGCCCGGAATGCAAAGCACGGGAACCAGTGAGCGTGTGCATTCCGGGATAGACCGGGGTTATGCGTGATTTATTTCGGGAACGGGATCGCCGACTTGGTACCCATGAATCGCTACATGGAAGATCGCATCACCCACAGCAAATAGGCTTCCTGGGAGGGTGAATATGGAGCGCTTCGACAGATGCTAAGCCGCCTGCGACACCGGCTTCTCCTGCAACAGCAACTCCGAGGCCTGCACTCTGCGATCGGAATGAAACCAGTTCTGCACGATGTTGTTGTGCAAAAAATTCGTGAGTGACAGCAAGCTCATTCCCTGGTGATGCACCATCCACGAGCGCACCAGTTCCCAGCGCCTTCGGCCGAACCGCTTTGGCCTTCCGGTGTAATCCGCCGCCTCACAGAATCCGTATCGCCCGAACCACCCAAGCGATTCCATGCGATGCAGATTGTCGAGGGCTGCTTTGGGGTCCACATTGAGCGCCAGCAGAGTCGAATACGGCGAAATGATCAGGGGCTCGGATTCGTGCTTCTTCAAGGCCAGTGCAGGCACGCCAAAAGCTTCGTAATGGTAGTCCCCAGCCTCATTCCGCCTGGCGCAGGCAGACTCAGAAATACCCCAGGGTACGCCGCGTTCTTCGGCGTATTGCTGCTGCGAACGCACCGCTGCCACGCTCGCCCGGTGCAGCAGAGTGTTGCGGTAGCTGCGCATCCAGATTGAGGGCATCAGGTACTCGAACATCGTGCCAGTCCAGGAAAGCACGACGGGCCTGCCATGGTCCGTGGCAACGGGACGGCGCAGGCGGAACCAGCAATCCTGCGGGATGTCTTCCTTCGCAATCCCGACGAAAACCGCAGTCCGCGGCTCCGTCGCCAACAGATCGTAATAGTACGGCTGAAGTTCTTTTGTCCCCGCGTCGAACCCGACGGAGACCAGCATGTTCTGCTTGTCAACCATGAATGAGAAATCCATGGCGTCAGCCAGGTCAGACGCCTGCTGCGCGATTTGTTGTAACGATTCGATGAAGTGCAGGCTGTTGGCTCGTGCCGCGGCCAGCAGCTCCAGGAATTTTTCCTGGAGAGATCGATTTCCATTACGAGCGCTCTGTAGCGTTTGGTCGAGATGCAGCTCGAACTCGGCGATCAGATCAGGCAGGCGCTCCAGCGGTAGATCGAATACGGACTGCGAGTCCAGGGCCGTGTCGCCGATCCCGGAGAATTCCGGCAAAGTCCAGGGCATGTACCGGCATGCGAGATCACGAACTGCGTCGATTCGCACCTGTGCCTGGGCCCGGAACCATGCAATCCGGTCGGATCGTTCGGGATCGTCGCCGGACTTTACCGGGTTGTCGCGCAGCTGGTCTTCCGGAAAATTCAGTATGGCATCCAGCCAATCGCCACGTGCAACCTGATCCTCGAAGCGGCCGAGAACCCTCTTGGGCATCGCATGCAATTCCAGCAGCGCCCGCAGGTAATCGCGAAAACCTGCAGCGGCGTTCGGAGAGAGGAGCGGACGCTGCAGGCAATCACGGCACCCCTGCCGCAGTGTCCACAGCGACGCCACCAGGTTGCCGCTGTCCACCGAAGAAACAAAGTATGGGGGCTTAGCGTCAAGAGTCCTGGTGTCATACCAGTTCATCAAGTGGCCACGATACTTCTGCAGTTGGCTCACGGTGCCAAGTGTCTTTTGCGAGAGATCGACGAGTTCGGGCAACGTGATGTATCCCAGTTCGTTGGCAACTTGTCTTGCGTTCAGAAGCAGCCCCACGTTAGTCGGGGAAATGCTGGGAGCCACTTTATCGGGGTTGGCCTGAAGATTGTCGGGCACGAGCCAGTGGTGCTCCTGGTTCGAAAGCTCCGCGAAATAGCGCCAGATGTGGAGAGCGGACTTGTGCAACAGCCATTGATCGCCACTTGAGATTTCCGGCATAGGTTCGATGGGACTCGCGTTCAGCCACAAGGCCAGAGGTTTACTGCATGCCCACAAAAGCAAAATAGGGGCAGCGACGGTCAGCGCATGGGGCCGCGTGGCCCAGAGAAGTACTCCCACAGCGGCGGCAAGAAAGGGCGTCCAGTCGATATAACGATCAATTGGAGTCCGGCTTTTCTTGAGTTCGACTTGCTCGGCGGTTTCCCATTCGAGCATACGTTCGCGGGTTACAAGTCGGCGGACAAGGGCTCGCACCACAGCATCGAGCGAGACCAGCGTCTGATGGGCCAGCAGGGTCAGAGTCAGCAGAACGGTAAAGTTACTATCGAAAAGATTACTGAAGGCGTCGCGGGCAACGCGCAGTTGGCCGGTGACAAGGGCCCGCGTCAATCCAAACAAGAGCTCGACCCAGGCTGGGACAAACAGGATGGCGATGGTAGCCAGCGTCCACCAGACGGGATGGTTCATCACGAACCAGCCGTACAGCAGCAACACGAACGTAGCCGGCTCGACCAGGCTCCGCCGCAGGTTGTCGAAGATTTTCCAGCGCGAAACGAGTGAAATGGGGTTGCGCACGCGTGCCCCCGACTCGTCGGGCACCGTATCAGTAAGCCATTCCACAATCTGCCAGTCGCCGCGGAGCCAGCGGTGTTTGCGCCGGCTGTAGGCGCTGTAGTGGGATGGATAGTCTTCGATGACCGCGATATCGCTGGCCAGCCCGGCCCGCGCATACGCGCCTTCGATCAGATCGTGGCTCAGCAAGGCATTGCGGGGGAATCGCCCATAGAGCACGCGATCCATGGTGTCGACTTCGTAAATTCCCTTTCCCGTAAAGGAGCCTTCACCATACAGATCCTGATAGACATCAGAGATCGCGCGCGTGTAAGGGTCGAGCCCGGTCTCCCCGGCAAAAATCGCCGCCAGGCGCGACTTGGTGGTGCACTGCACACTGATGTCGACCCGAGGCTGCAGAATGCCGTAACCCGCTACCACGATGTTTTTGTCGGGATCGATGATGGCCTGGTTCAGCGGATGCGCCAGTGCGCCGATCATGCGCTGGGCAGAACCTCGCGGCAATTCCGTGTCCGAATCCAAGGTAATGACAAAACGAACTCTGCGCAGCAAGGTAAGGTCGCCGACTTTCACGGGAAAGCTATCAAATCGTCCGCGCAGGAATTGATTCAGATCGAGCAGCTTGCCGCGTTTGCGCTCCCAACCCATCCATCCTTTTTCACGCGGGTTGTAGACGCGGTGGCGATGAAGGTGAAAAAAGGTTCCTTCTCTCTTGGCGGCGTATCGCTCGTTCAACTCGGTGATCAGCTTCGAGCACAAGTCCACCAGTTCATTGTCTTCGGGAGCGGGCTCACGCGAATCGGGCAGATCAGAGACGATCGCGAAATGAATGTTCGGGTCATGATTTCCGAGGTAGCGAACCTCAAGTTCTTCGACCAGATGACGGACCTGTCCCTCGTTGAGCAGAAGCGTGGGGATGGCAACCAGAGTTACGCAGTCGTTGGGGACACGACGTGAAAAATCCAGCTTCGGCAACGTTGTCGGGCTCAGCAAGTTCGTTGTCAAGTAATTCATCAGCTGAACCGCCGCCTGAGAACTCGGCAGCAACAGGATCAGCATCGAAAACAGGATGGTCGGCAGTGGCGTAGCAGGCAGGGTGAGAAGCCAGAGCACGCCGGTGAGGATTACGAATGTAAGGACAGCGATTCCCACGAGCAGGTACTCGTCCGGATGGGAGCGCAACCATCCCCGGACGCGTTCTGCCAAAGTCGGGTGATAAGCCACTCTCTGGCACAGAAGGTCTGACCCTTCGCCGACAAGGTAGTACCCGATATGCGATTCCCGCTGCATGATGCGCGAATCGCCAAAGCGTTTTTCGGCCTCGCGTGCCAGCGCAAGGGCACGCCGGGCCACCTCCATCTCCGTCATATCGGATCGCCGCGCAACCTGTGCCACGCGCTGGCGATACGAATTCCGGCTCTCCAGGTCCATGGCCGCATACGCACAAGCAGGATCGCGCCGCAAGATCTCATCGAACGGAATCAGAGATTCGAGTTCTTCTCTCCATGAGGTCTGCGTGACATGCTGATAGGTGCGGATGCAGGTCGAGAGATTCGACGTCTTGCTAATCGGATCGTCGAGCAGGACCAACCCGCGCTGCACGATTCGCTCCAGCAAGACGAGCTTGAGGGCGGACACGAGCGAGCCGATCTCATGAAATTGCAGCGGCACCCCAGATTCAAACGCGAGGCAGAAAGCGGTAAATTCGCTCTTCGCAAAAGTCGCTCCCGTTTCGTCGACAAAGACCTGCGCAATCGCGAGGACACGCGGAAGGATCTGAGACTTGCTGGAAACGACAGGAAGTGACACGTAAGCCAGTTCGTTGGAAATGTTCTGCGCCCAGGATTCGATAAACGGAACGTGAGCTCGCAAGGCGAGCAGATCTTCCGGATCGTCTTTGCGGGCCGGCATGGCTTCCATGCGTTCCGACAAAGTTTCGATCTGTTGGTTCAGTTTCTCACCGCGCGCAGCAAAGATTGGAGGGGACTCTCGATCGGGCAGCCAAGTCACACTCGCGGCCAGTTCCATGGCCGCGTTGCGCACGGGCTGAACTTCCGCTTCCTTGCGGCCGCTCAGGAACTTTCGTTCCGCTTCTCCGATGATCCCTTCAGTCTCAGTATGTAGCCCCATGCCATCAACCACCCGTCATACCACTTGTTGGCAGACCCGCTTTTGCTTCGTGTACCTTAGTTTCCTTCGCGGTTCCGGCTTTTTCAAGCCAGCAAACCGGACGCATCAGCGATAGCTAGCCGCCTGCAACTCAAACATCTCGGCATACCGCCCACCGAGACTGGTGAGCGTGGCGTGATCGCCTTCCTCCGCGATGCGCCCGTTCTCGAGCACGACGATCCGGTCCGCCATGCGCACCGTGGAGAACCGGTGCGAAATGAATAGCGCCATCTTTCCGGCGGTCAATTCCGCGAAGCGCTTGAATACTTCGTATTCGCTGCGCGCGTCCAGAGCCGATGTCGGCTCGTCAAGAATCAGCACCTGCGCATCGCGCAGGTAGGCCCGCGCCAGGGCCACCTTCTGCCACTCGCCGCCAGAGAGATCTACGCCGCCATCAAAGCGGCGGCCCAACATCTGATCCAGGCCCGCCGGCAATTTTCGCAGCACATCGGCGGCCATGCTCTTCTGAGCGGAATCCCGAAGCAAGTCCAGATCGTTCATCCGCTCAATCCGTCCGACCGCGATGTTTTCCCGCGCGGTCATCTCATAGCGCATGAAATCCTGAAAGATCACACCGATCTCGCGATATAGGTCCTCCAGGTTGTAGTCGCGCAGGTCGATTCCATCGAGCAGTACTTGCCCCTCCACCGGGTCGTAGAGTCGGGTCAGCAGCTTCACGATGGTGGTCTTCCCCTCACCGTTCTCGCCGATCAGAGCCACGCGTTCTCCTGGGCGCAAATAGAAATTCAAGCGGTTGAGCACCAGGCGAGATGATCCCGGATAGCGGAACGACACATTGCGAAACTCAAATCCTTGGCGGATGGGCTGTGGCGCCGGCAGCGCATTCGGTTTCGAATGGATCATCGGCTTCATGTCGAAGAACGCAATCAGGTCGGTGAGGAATAAGGCCTGATCGGCAATGGTCGAGAGCGTGGAGAAGGTCTGCTGCAGGTTGGAGCTGGCGTCTCGAATGGCATTTGCCAGGAGAGTCAGGGTTCCGAAACTGAAGACCCCGGTCACAGTCCGCCACACCGCGTAGACATATGCGGTGTAGTATCCCGCCGTGCCCACCATGGACAGCAGGGAACCGGCCGCGAATTTACGGCGCGCCAGCGCGATGTCTTCGTGATACACCTGATCGGAAAGCCCCTTGAACCTTCCAGTGAGAAACCGCTGCAGGCCAAAGAGCTTCAACTCTTTGGCGGCTTCTTTGCTTCCACCGAGAACGCGCAGGTAATCAAGCTGCCGCCGAACGGGCGTCTGCCGAAAATTCTTTGCGTAGCCCAGGAAGGCAAAGTGCGTCTCTCCCACAAACGCCGGAATCACGCCCACAATCAGCAGCAGCAAGAGCCATGGCGAAAAGACCATGATCGTGATCGACAGAGTGACTGTCGTAATCACCTGCTGAATTAATCTTCCGATGGCCTGAATCATGTACAGGCGGTCTTGCGCCTGCACACGCGCCCTCTCAAGGCGGTCGTAGAAGACGGGATCTTCATAGGCGATCAGGTCCAGGCTGGCTGCGTGCTCCATGACCCGAACGCTGATGTAGTTCATGTACTTACCGGCCAGCAGCGTGTCGAGATAATCGATAAACCGCCCCACCAGTCCCGTGGCTATCGCGAGCCCAAACTCTGCGGCCACCAACCACCACAGCCGCGGGCTGATGGGCTGGTGCGTGGTGATAATCCGGAAGATCGCGTCGATGATGAGCTTGGAAACCCAGAATAGAGCCGGGGGGAGAATTGCTGCGATGACCCTGGCTACGAGGCCCAGCACTACGACGGCGCGCCCCGACTCCCACACAAAGCGCAGAACCGCCGGCACATTCCGCAGAGCCGACAGCCGGTCCCGCCAACCGCTCCAAAACTCGGGTCGCTCGTTCATTCTTTTGAAACCACGCGGACCGGGGAGCGTCCGCATCGCCACCGGAAAAGACCACCGAGGCACTCAGTTGGGAGGACACCTGAGGCCGGGTCGCATCAGTTCAAAGCAAGCAGTACTCGGCTCCCCAAATGGCTTTTGGATGAACAAAAAGCCTTTACGGTTGGTGTGCAAGGGACCTGCGGTCCGGGGCTTACGGGCAACGAGGGTCTACTCCTTGTGGAAGCCAGCCCGTTCCATTCCACGCTGGGCCTCCGGACTCTTCATGAATGTTTCCCAGACAAATCCAGTCCGCAGGTTCTCCGCCATCAACAGAATGATCCCCGTGTCGATTCCGATCACGTCGGTATCATACCAGTTCTTTAATGGATTAAAGGCGTTAACGAACCCGTACTTCGTCCACGCCGAGGGGTATTTACTGCGAATATTCTTCAGCACGCGCAGCGTCGGCCCTGGCAGAAACGGCAGTGATCCACCCGCCGCGCTAGGCACCACGGTGCCGTCGATCGGACCGGTGGCGGGAGGGCCGCCCCAGACGACATATCCCTGTTGGGAATCCGATGCAGTGATCCCCCAAAGATCGTCGCTGTAGTCGGGGAATTGCCTGGAGAGTTCGAGGCAAAAGCGCCGATGCACTTCGGTCGCGGTCGCAGAGTTTTCAAAGTAGTTGGCGTACTTGTCGCGCTTACGGCGAAAGTCGAACCATGCCTGCGAATACTGATGGATGAAAAGAGGCGCAAACGCGCCGATATACCGCAGCCCGTCGTACTCGAATGTCAGCCTCTTCCACGCATTCCAGGTCTGTGGATTCAACGGATGGGCAGTGGATCCCATCCCGAGCAGATACATCATCATGAGTTCGCTGTAATAGTCCCACCGAGATGCGAGGAAACCGATCTCTGGGGTCCAGCCATGTGTCAGCAGGCTCGTGTCTTCTGAAAGCCAGGTCCAATCCACGCGGCTGAAGATGAGATTTGCCAGTTCCGCGACTGCGGGATGGCGAAAATGCTGGCGGCATGTGAGTATGCCACACAGCAGGATCGCCGTATCGACCGAGGAAACCTCCGAATCGAACATTCGCTCTCCGGTCTCGGGATTGGCGAAGTGATAGAAGAATCCGCGGTGATTCGGCAATTTTTTCCACAAAAACCGAAGCGTGACGAACAGGCGCTCCAGGGCGGCACTCGCCGGAATGAATCCTCGCTGTGCCCCGATGCAAAGAGCCGTCAGCCCGAAGCCAGTGGCAGCGATGCTAGATGCATCGCCGGGCCGGTCGGTGTGAACGTTGCAGCGGTCCTTCACCATACCTGTCTTGGGGTTGCCCTGCTCCCAGAAGAAAAGGAAACTGGCGCTCTCCACTTCGTTCAAGAATTGATCATCTTCGGGCGACAAACCTCCGACTGGAGCGGCTGCCGCCGGAGTTTGCTTCTGCGGTTCGAGCGCGGAGAGCTGTAGGGACCCTAACAAGGGGAAGGAAAGACCAGACCCCAAGATCCGCCGCAAAATCTGTCGTCGCGAAAGCAGAGTTCTCTCGTCTTTACTCATGCAATGTAATCTTGGACGATTTTTGACTGTGAGAAGGTAAACATACTCACATCCATACGAGAACGAAGCGCCAATTGGAAAGAGTCAAGCACAACGGCCGCGACCCCACACAGAATTTGTTATGGCTCCGGCGTGCCGACGGTATTACCCCATATTGTCTTTTCGTGGTGGAAACGTTGACCCTATCTTCGTCATCATATGAAATCAAGTGTAATTGGAGCGAATGACTCGCGCCCACAAAATCGAGGCCTGGATCGCCGCCGTAGTCATTCCTCTAGTGGCCATCGCAGCCTTTGCCATCATCCGCTGGCAAAAACAGAAACCCATCACGCTACGTGGGGCAATTATCGTTCAGGACACCGACCCGCGAAGGCAACTGCCGATCGGGGGAGTTGAGGTGTCAGCCGGCAAGGTAACCGCCTCAACCTCGAAGAGCGATTCTTCCGGTTATTTCTCGCTCACTCTTCCGAAACCTGCCCGTCGGGGACAGTCCATCGTCCTGCACTTTCGCCATCCCCAGTATCGCCCTCTCGATCAAAACGACTATGTCGGAAACCAGCTCTACATCGTCCATCTGGTGCCTCTTGACGACAAACCCGCGCCCAACGAGCAACCCAAAGTGAAACTGTCGAACCTTCGGATTCGGTACACGGTGAAGACCCAAACCGAACTGAACGTGGGCAGCGCAGTAAGAACATTTGAGGTTCAGAACCGCGGCAACATCCCATGCAAGAATCAACACCCTTGCTCACCGGACGGGAAGTGGAAAGCCGCCTTGGGATCGAGCATGCTCGATGCTGGGGTGGGAAACCAATTCCGCGCACCGCGCGCCTCCTGCATTGCCGGGCCTTGCCCGTTCACCCATATCGAATCCAACCGTTTGTCCAAAGGCGATCAGATCCTGACGCTCACAGTCCGCAACTGGTCCGACACAGCAACCTTTCTGCTGGAGGCCGAGGTCTTCCGTCCGATGATGACCCAGGTGGAGCACTGGTCGTATCCCGCGATCTTCGGCGATGGATTCTCTTTCACTATGCCTTCCTCCGCCGAGAGCGTGAGCATGGAGGCTGATGTCGATGGTCAGACTATTATCTTTCCCCTGGGACCGTCGCTGCAGCTCAGTTGGGCAAGCTGCGACGCCGCCGGCATCAACCCTGACGAGGGAACAATCTATCGCTGCAGTTTGAGAGCTGGATACCACTTTCGATGATCAGGGTGGTAAAAAACTGGCTGTCGCGAGACCAAAGCCAGGGAGCGATCTTACGTCGCATTTGTCTTGCTTGTAGTCAGATGTCGTTTTTCAGATCCCCAGGAGTAACCTGCAACCAGCTGTTTTGGTTAACAGCTGGTCTCACGGCGCAGTCCACCGCGCCCGGCCCGGCACGTTGCTGAAGGGGACCCTCATCCGGATGCAGCACTCTCACACACCCGGCAATAGAAGCGTTGATCTGAAGCGGTGAATCTTCGGGGGCGTTACGCTATGTCCCTACTTGATTTCGTGGTGCGCCCGCGCCCACTGCTCAGCTTGATTCAGTTCCCCGAGAGCTTCCTGAATATGTTGGATGGCTTTTGCGCGATGACCACCCCAATCTCCGCCCGCCTTCTCCAGGTCATTGTGCGCTTCCTTGAGGGCATTACGGGCAGAATCTACCTCGGCTGGCACGTCTTTCTGCGGGGGCTGAGGAAATAAGGTGGCTGGGGCAACGAGAGTGATGGCGGCAAGTAGCAGGGTTGCGATTTTCATAGGTCCTCCGCGCGTCGTGAGATTGAAGATGCCGATTAGCGTACGAAGACGAAGGGGTGTTTCAATGCGGACTCCAGCTTTGCGTTGTGAGAAGGGTAACACCTACCAAGGAGGCTAAGCCAGCTTAACCAACCCACAGTAACCCAACCTTAAAAGTTCCAGACGCCTCGCGCAACTGGTACTTTGCCGTAGGCCGGTCGACGAGGGAAGTTGCAACGTCGGGTGCCGACCCGCGGCTGTTCCGCGGCGTGCAACTCAGACTTGATGGCGGCGCGCCCCTCAAGCAGTGTCGCACTGCATCCTTGATCTCAACCGGGACACACCCTGCCAGCGTAACTATCAGGCGGTAGGCAAGGTGAACACAAATGTGCTCCCATGGTTCAACTCGCTCTCGGCTCGAATCGATCCGCCGTGAGCGCGCATAATGTGTTTCGCAATTGCCAGGCCCAATCCAGTCCCTCCGGACTCACGCGATCGTGCCTTATCCACGCGATAAAACCGCTCGAACAATCGAGGCAAATGCTCTGAAGAGATCCCGGCGCCAAAGTCTCGTACATAGAACTCAATCCCACGCTGTGCCGCCCGAGCGCCTAATTCCACGCGTCCGCCGCCCCGACCGTATTTCATGGCATTGTCGATGAGATTCGAGAACACCTGATGAATCGCTTCGCGGTCCGCCAACACTTGCGGAAGTGATTCCGCTGAGCCACTTCCATTGTGCGCATCTATAATCTGCAAGTCGACCCCTTGCCCACGCGCAATCTCCCGGAAACTCTCCTCCGCATCGTGGAGCAATTCCACCGGAGGGACGGGCTCCGTCTCGAAGCGCGTTTCGCCCGATTCCACCCGGGCTAGCGTCAACAAGTCTTCCGTCAAACGCGACATCCGCACTGTATTTTTGCGGATGATCTCCAGAAATTCCCGCGTCGATGCAGGCTCATCCGGAATTGTGTCCAGCAGCGTCTCCGTGTATCCCTGGATAGACGTCAGCGGCGTACGTAGTTCGTGCGAGACATTTGCGATGAAATCACGCCTGGTTTTTTCCACGCGCTCGGTCTCCGTCAGATCGCGAAGCACGGCGACCACGCCGCCGTCGGGCAAGGGTGCCGCGGTCACATCAAAAGCTCGGCCCGGAACAAGCGACGTTGCCCGCGCGGCCTTGACTTCCTTTGTGGTAGTTGCGGAATTCACTGCTGCCAGGAAGTCCGGATCGCGAATCGTCTCTACCACCGGGGCGTTCAGCCGCGTGTGTTGGGGTACCAGTCGATCCATCTTATGATTCGCCCAGCGCACCAGCCCGTCTGAACTTACTGCGATGACGGCATCCTGCATGCTGTTGAGCAGCGTCTCCAATTGGCGCTGGCTGGAACGTACTGCGTCGAAGCTGCGCTCCACCTGCTGTGCTGTCTTATCGATCGCGGCCGCCACCCGCCCGATCTCGTCGATCGGACTCTCATTCAAGCGGGCACGCAGATCGCCCCGCTCGATTCGTGCCGCCACATCCACAATCCGCTCGAGCCGCCGGGAGGTCCAGATTGAGGCGCCGGCTGCTATCAACAGCGCAATAAACGACGCGATTGCCGTGCCCCAGAAAAGACGCGTCTGCACCTGTGCCTGCACAGACTCAACGTCCGACAGGGGATAAGCCAGTCGAACCGCCCCGCCAGAGATGGGAGCGGCCACGTAGAGGAAAGGAATCCCCAGCGTCGCGCTGCGGCGTTCGTTCTCTCCCGTTTTTCCTGACAATGCGGCCGCGAACTCAACACGCCCTGCGTGATTTTCCATCTGGGCGGGATTCGACTCCGAGTCCGCCAGAACCCTTCCGGACGCGTCAATAATGGTTGCGCGCGCTCCGGCGGCCTGGCCTTCCTGCGCCGCGATATCGGCCAGCGAATGCTCGTGATCGATCTCAACGCGATGAGCAAACATCAGCGTCTTTTGGGTAAGGTTGCGCTCGATTTCAGTGCGCAGCGACCGCTCCCAAGCGTTGCCGAGCATGACATCAAGGATGGCGGCCGTGGCGGCAATGACAACGAGAAAGACGGCCAGCAATTTGAAGAAGATGCGGTTCTTCAAGTTTCCTCTGGTGTCCCGCAGCAGCAAGTTTGCAGCATAAGTTGTAGGGCTTTGCAGGGATGCTTCTTCCGCCGCAGTTACCTTGGAGCCTCAAACCTATATCCGGCACCGCGCACCGTCTTCAGATAGCGCGGATTCTCCGGGTCCGGCTCAATCTTCTCGCGAATACGCCGCACATATACATCCACGGACCGCGGCGTGACGTACGCCGTATCGCGCCAGACCGAGTCCAACAGATGATCACGGCTGAACACGCGACCCTTGTGCCGCGCAAAATAATCCAGCAGCCGAAATTCCGTAGCGGTCGTCGGCACCATTGCGCCCCGAACCATCAACGTCATCGCCGACGGATCGATTTCAATATCGCCCACTTTCATCGGGCTCGGTGGAAGTGGGCGCTCGAACCGCCGCAGCACCGCCTTTACGCGCGCCACCAGTTCCCGCGGACTGAACGGCTTGCCGATGTAATCATCTGCGCCCAATTCCAGCCCCAGCACGCGATCCGCTTCAGTGCCCTTGGCGGTGAGAAAAATGACCGGTACCGATGCCAGGCCAGGCGTCTGCCGTATGATACGGCAAATCTCCAGCCCATCCTTGCCCGGCACCATGATGTCGAGTACGAACAAAGCCGGCCGTTGTCGCTCGGCATCCCCCAACACGCTCGACCCGGTGGGATACACGCGCACCACAAATCCCTCGTTTTCCAGATGGTGGCGGACCAGCCGTGAAATATCAGGATCGTCTTCGACCACGAAGATGCTCGGTTTCACGCCATTATTGTAGCGAAGGAACTAGGCCCTACCTAGCGCCAACAATCGCCTGTGGGGCTGCGGCATGAATTTTCATCGAACGTTAACATTGAGAGAACGAAGAAAGGTGCTTCCAGCTTTTGTCAGTGAACAGATTTCCAAAGAGCCGCTCCCAGCAGCTTTCCTGGCCCGGACTCTTGTGCGAAAGCGACAATGCGAATCTGGTGCAAGGTCGTGGCGGGTTTTACCTTCAACTGCACATCTTGAGCAAAGCTTCTGCCTTTGCCAAGTTTGCCCACCTTTACGATCTGCTGCACAACCGCAACGTGAGTCAGATTCCGTCCGCCGTTTTCTCCCCGTAGCACCTGCGACTCAACGTGGTCGAGAGCAACCGCCACATAGAGGTCTGCATTGTGTTGGCTGCTGGCGCCGTCCGCATCTATATGTGCTTTGAGTAAACCTGGGTTCCCTTCACTGAGCGCGACCCCTGTGATACGAACCGGAATCTTTGGTGCAGAGGCAGCTTTCTCGAAAGTCTCTCCAACCAGTTGTAGATCGGCGAGCTTCAGTTCGTGCGTGCCGTCAACGATGATCTGCGGAGTATAGGGAGTGCTTAGTCCCAGCTCGCGTACGTAAGCGCTCTGACGTTCTGTAAGTGCGTGGGAAGAATTCGGATCTTTCCAGCCATCATGGTCCCAGTAATCCACGTGCTCACTGAGAATGATAAGTTGCGCGCCGGCGACAGGCTGTGATGCATCCAACTTCTTCACAAACTCGTCAGCCGGCGGACAGCTGGAACAACCTTCTGAGGTAAACAACTCCACGAGGACGGGATTTCCAATAGCGCTCTCTCCGCCCGGAGGTCCCGCTTCAGCGCTGCGCGAGATTGTGACGAGACCGGATAGGATCAGACCCCACAGCAGAATGGAAAAGCTGATCGGCCGCGTAGCAAGCAGACGACTCATCGCACACCTCGTAGCTCCCCAATGCGGATGGAGTGAACCCGTAGACACTGCCACCAGCGACGCTACGTCGTCCCGGAGAAGTCAATCTAAAGTATAGCTTCCCCAAACTGAAGCCGCAGCATTGTGCAGATCGTTGGCTTATTGCCGGGAAGCGCTCGCGGATTTGGCTTGGCAACTTCAGCGGCAGATTCATGGCGAGCTGTGAACCGCAAGGATGCTGTCAATGCGTGCGAGTTCGTCAGAGGAAAAATGCAGGTTCGCCAGCGCGGCGATGTTCTGTTCGATCTGCTCGACGCGGCTAGCGCCAATCAGAGCGCTGGTCATCCGAGCATCGCGCAGAACCCAGGCCAGCGCCAACTGTGCGACGGACTGCCCGCGTGACTGGGCGACTTCGCCGAGCGCGCGCACTCTGGTCAATGCATCCTGCGTGACGTCATTTTTCTTCAGGAAGGTGTCGGGTCTGCCGGCACGAGAATCGGCTGGAATGCCTTTGAGATAGCGGTCTGTAAGCAACCCTTGCGCGAGGGGGCAGAATGCGATGCAGCCGACACCTTCTCCTCCTAAGACGTCCAGCAGACCCGTTTCGAGGTTTCGGTCGAACATGGAGTACTTGGGCTGATGAATCAGGCAAGGAGTACCCAGCCGACGGAGGACGCTGAGAGCGGTCGAAGTCTGCTCGGCATCGTAACTCGAAATACCGGCGTACAACGCTTTGCCGGAACGCACGGCATGATCAAGGGCTGACATGGTTTCTTCGATCGGGGTCTGCGGATCCGGGCGATGCGAGTAGAAAATGTCCACGTAATCGAGCTTCATGCGCCGCAGGCTTTGATCGAGGCTTGCCAGCAGATACTTGCGCGAACCCCAATCCCCGTAGGGGCCGGGCCACATTCTCCAGCCAGCTTTGGTGCTGATGATCAACTCATCGCGGTGTGCAGAGAAGTCTTCGTGGAGGATCCGGCCGAAATTTTCTTCGGCGGAACCGGGGGGAGGGCCGTAATTGTTCGCAAGATCGAAGTGTGTGATCCCGAGGTCGAAGGCGCGACGAAGCATGGCGCGGCTGTTCTCAAGAGGATCGACGCCGCCGAAGTTGTGCCAGAGGCCGAGCGAAATCGCGGGTAGCAGCAATCCGCTCTTACCGCAGCGGCGGTATTGCATGGTGTCGTAGCGGGAAGTGGCTGGCATGTAGCTCGTTCGTTGAACTGAGAAACAAGCGGGCGGCAGTCTCGTTACAGGCCACCCGGAAGACTAATGAATCTTCGCCGTCAGGGCGACGTTCTTGATGCCCGGTGGCGGCGATGGCACGAGATTGCCGGCAATCGATATACCGTTCGCTTCGAGGGACACTTGGTTTCCAGGCCCGGCGCGCTCGACCGAGATGTTATAGGTCACACCCCGAAACTTGCGGGTGACTTTGAAGCCGTTCCAGCCCTTTGGGACCACCGGGGCGATCACCAGGCCGTCGTATGCGGTGCGAATTCCGAGAATCCACTGTGTGATGGCGTAATAGTTCCAGGCAGCAGTACCGGTGAGCCAGGAGTTCTTAGCCTCGCCGTGTGTGGGAGCGTCGCGTCCGGCGATCATCTGTGCATACACATAGGGTTCGCAGCGGTGGACGTCACTGATTTCCTCGCGTGCCGAAGGATTGATGCGCGAGTAGTAATCGTGTGCCCCATCCCCATTCCCGATACGCGCCTCGCCGATCATGACCCACGGGTTATTGTGACAGAAAATGCCGGCGTTCTCTTTGTAGCCGGGAGGATACGAAGAAATTTCACCGAGCTCGAGGTAATACTTCGAATAGGCGGGTTGCTGCAGTACGATGCCGTGCCGGGTGGCGAGATGGCGGCGCGTGGAATTCAGAGCGCGGAGTGCCAGACCATCTTCCACTCCGATTCCTGCAAGCGTGCAGAAGCCTTGCGTCTCGATGAAGATCTTCCCTTCTGCGCAATCTTTCGAGCCCACCTTGTGGCCGAAATCGTCATAGGCGCGGAGAAACCATTCGCCGTCCCAGCCGTGCTGGCGGATCGTCGCTTCCATCTTTTCCACTTCCGCCAGATAGGAGCTCGCTTCTGCTTTGTGGCACTGATGGCGGGCGATGTCGGCGAGTTCGCGCCCGGCCAGCACAAACAGTCCGGCAATAAATATAGACTCGGCGACCTTGCCGTCTTTGTTCGTGGTGGTCTGGAACGATTGCCCGGGAGAGTCGGAGAAACAATTCAGGTTGAGACAGTCGTTCCAGTCGGCGCGGCCAATCAGGGGGAGGCCATGCGGTCCAAGCCGGTCGAGAGTGTACTGAAAGCTGCGCTGCAGGTGCTCATACAGCGGCGTCTCGGAGCCGGGTTCGTTGTCATAGGGAACGTGCTCGTCGAGTATGCCCCAATCGCCGGTTTCTTTGATGTAGGCCGCAACGCCGAGAATCAGCCAGTGGGGATCGTCGTTGAATCCGCTGCCGACGTCGTTGTTCCCGCGCCTGGTTAACGGCTGGTACTGGTGATACGCGCCGCCCGTGGGCAATTGAGTGGCTGCGAGATCGAGGATCCGCTCGCGGGCGCGCTCCGGAACCATGTGGACGAAGCCCAGCAGATCCTGGTTCGAGTCGCGGAAGCCAAGTCCGCGACCGATGCCGGACTCATAGAACGACGCGGAGCGCGACATATTGAAGGTGGCCATGCACTGGTAGGCGTTCCAGATGTTCACCATGCGATTGGTGTGCACATCTGGGGTGTCCACCTGGAAGATCCCCAGCAGTTCATCCCAATACCGACGGAGGTCTTCGAAGGCAGCATCAGCGTTCGCTGGGACGAGATAACGCGAGAGGACACATTTGGCTTTCTTCTTGTTCAGGACTTGCGAATCCGGGGGATCGAACTTCTGATCGCGTGCATTCTCCTGATATCCCAGGACAAAGACAATCTGGCGCGATTCGCCGGGCTGCAGTGTGAGCCGCACCTGATGCGAGCCAATCGGCGCCCACCCACGAGCGACTGAATTGCACGCGTGGCCGCCCGCAACCACTGCGGGACTGTCCCAGCCGCGGTACGGTCCGAGGAACTTTTCGCGCTGCGTGTCGAACCCTGCCAATTTCTCCGAGCAAGCAAAGAAGGCAAAGTGGTCACGGCGCTCGCGGTATTCCGTCTTGTGATAGATAACTCCGTCCTCGATCTCCACTTCTCCAATGCTGAAATTACGCTGGAAGTTGGTGGAATCATCCTGGGCATCCCACAAGCAGAATTCGATCGCAGAGAAGAGTGAAAGCTGACTCTCCTGTTTGCGATGGTTGGTGACAGTTAGCTGCCAGATCTCAAGATTCTCGTCGAGCGGTACAAAGTATCGAGTACTGGCCTCGATGCCGCTGTATTGCGAGCCGATTATCGTGTATCCCATGCCGTGGCGGCAGGAATAGTTTTGCAGTTTGTGGCCGGTGGGCTGCCAAGACGGCGACCAGAATTCCCCCGATGTGTCGTCTCGAAGATAGATGTAGCGTCCGCCGAAATCGAAGGGGGCATTGTTATAGCGGTAACGGGTGATCCGGCGCAGACGGGCGTCGCGATAGAAAGAATAGCCGCCCGCTGTGTTGGAGATGATTCCGAAATAAGCCTGGCAACCGAGATAGTTGATCCATGGCAGCGGC
The DNA here is from genome assembly GCA_035577905.1 of Binatia bacterium. Lineage (GTDB taxonomy): Bacteria > Acidobacteriota > Terriglobia > Terriglobales > Acidobacteriaceae > Sulfotelmatobacter. The sequence continues at coordinate 29,460 of DATKAP010000138.1, read as the reverse complement.
GTGTCGGGTTGGGTGATTACATACTCGCGGTTGTGATCGTCGAAGTACCCGTATTTCATGCAAACGCTCCCGAACAGATGAGTGCGCGAATTGATGGTCGGGCTTAGTATAACGATTTTCTACTGGCGTTCAAGAGCTTTCGGGTGTAGACATGTAGCGTGCAAAATCGGTGGCAAGCTTTCCATGATGACCCTGGTGTGCCGAAATTCACGCCCGCATGTGAGGCTAATCACAATTCACCTCCCAGGCATATGAGACGCTCACAGCACCCAACCGAATTGGAGCAACAGGCATGACCGCGTCAGGGCCGCCTTTGTACTGCGTCAGGGCAGTGGTGCGAATCGGGATGTTACTTCTCTGTGTTGCACCACTGGTTACGACAGGAGATGCTCGCGCAGCCGAGAGCAAGAGCGTCCAGATCAACGTCGATCAGGTTGGATATCTTCCTGAGAGCCCCAAGCTGGCGTTCGTAACCACTCAAGCCAGCACATTCGAAGTAAAGCGAGCGTCTGACGGGGGGATCGCATTCAAAGGCGATTTGAGCCCAGCCAGCCGGGATGCGGACACGGGAGACTTGGTTCAGACTGCGGACTTCTCCAAGCTCAAACAGCCCGGCACTTACTACCTCAATGTGCCGGGAGTAGGCAAAAGCTGGACGTTCGCGATTGGTCCCGATGTTTTCACGCACCCTTACTATCTCGCGATGCGGGCATTCTATGGGCAGCGGTGCGGCACAGCTGTTGACCTGGGATCGGAGTTTCCTGGATACGCACATCCTGCATGCCATCTCAAGGGAGAGTTCCACGCTTCCTCGGGCAAGCAAGGCGAACGGGACAACGCCGGCGGATGGCATGATGCGGGAGATTACGGAAGGTACGTGGTGAACTCCGGGATTTCCACCGGGACCGTGCTCTGGGCGTGGGAAAGTTTCGGCTCCAAACTGAAAAGCATCGAGCTCAACATTCCGGAGAGCGGCAACGGCACTCCTGACATTCTCAATGAAGCGCGCTGGAATCTCGAATGGATGCTCAAGATGCAGGACGACGACGGCGGCGTCTGGCACAAACAAACAAGCGAGCATTTCTCCGGGTTCATCATGCCGGAGGATGACAACCTGCCAAGCGTGGTAATCGGGACCGGGCACTCGCCCTATAAGAGCACATGCGCGACAGCGGACTTGGCGGCGGTCGCCGCCATCGCAGCACGCGTTTATTTGCCCTTCGACGACAAGTTTGCCAAACAAAATCTGGATGCGGCGCGCAAAGCATGGGTCTGGACCGAGGAGTTTCCCAACGTCAGTTTCCACAATCCTCCAGGGATCAGCACCGGCGAATACGGCGATGATTCCTGCTCAGACGAGAGACTGTGGGCAGCGGCAGAATTGTGGCGCACGACGGGCGAGAAAGCATACAGCGATTACGTAGTGAAGCAATACCCGGACTTCCGCGGGAGCCTCGAGATACCGGCGCCGGAGGGCTGGAAGGAAGTTGCGGCCATGGCCCTGTGGACTTATGCACTCGGTTCGGGCAAAGGTGGCGACGCTGCAGTCATCGCGGACATTCGAAAGCGCACTTCACAGGCTGCGCACGCGATTGTAGAAAGCACTCGAAAGAACCCTTATCGTGTCAGTCTTCGCGCGAAGGACTACGTCTGGGGCTCCAACGGAGTTGTGGCCAGCTATGGGATGGAGGTGTTGGTGGCGAATGTCCTCACGCCCGATCCGGCCTTGGTGGAGACAGCTCTCGACGATTTGCATTATCTGCTGGGCCGGAACACATTTTCCCTTTCCTGGGTAACACAGGTGGGAGAGAATCCCTACCACCATCCTCACCATCGACCCAGCGGTGCAGACAAGAACGCGGAGCCGTGGCCAGGATTGCTGTCCGGCGGTCCGAACGCCGGGCGGCAGGACGATGTGCTAAAAAAGCTACCCGCAGGACTGCCGCCTGCGAAAGTGTACGCGGACGATCAAGGCTCGTACGCAAGCAACGAGATCGCCATTAATTGGCAGGCTTCGCTAGTGTTTCTGCTGGCCGGGGCGCTTCCTTAAATCAATACCTTGACGGCGGCGAATCGAACGGCATGCGGGAAATGAGATCGTCGGTTGGACAGAGACAAACTGATCGCACAGCCTGAAGTGTGCGGCAGTTCCAGAACTGAGGTGCTGCATGCATCTGCACGCAATTGACATCGCAATCATCCTTGCCTATCTGGTGTTGTCGGTGCTGGTCGGCTATTGGGTATCGCATCGGGCTTCGCGCGATATCAAGGCGTATTTTCTGGGCGGCAACGTCCTGCCCTGGTACATCCTTGGCGTCTCCAACGCCTCCGGAATGTTCGACATCAGCGGCACCATGCTGCTGGTCTACTGGATGTTCGTCTACGGACTCAAGAGCGTGTGGGTGCCGTGGCTCTGGCCGACCTTCAACCAGGTATTCCTGATGGTGTATCTGTCGACCTGGCTTCGGCGGTCGAACGTGATGACCGGAGCGGAGTGGATTCAAACGCGGTTCGGCAAGGGGCGAGGAGCGCAACTCTCGCACATTATCGTGGTCATCTACGCCTTCATGAGCATCATCGGATTCTTCACTTACGGCTTCAAAGGGATCGGCAAATTTGCGGCAACGTTCCTGCCCTGGCACCTCACGGTCAACGAGTATGCACTCCTCTTGATTGCCATCACCGCAATCTACGTCATCAAGGGCGGCATGTTCAGCGTTGTGATCACCGAGATCATGCAATTCTGCATATTGTCGGTCGCGTCATTCGCGGTAGGAATCATCGCGATGATGCGGGTAGCCCCCGGGACGTTGGAGCGCTTCATTCCGGCGGGATGGGACAACGTCTTTTTCGGCTGGCATCTCGGCCTGGATTGGTCGCACCTGGTCCAGTCGGCCAACGAGAAGATCGCGCAGGATGGTTATGGCCTGTTCGGTTTCTTCGTGATGATGCTGCTCTTCAAAGGCATCCTGATTAGCGCAGCCGGGCCTGCTCCCAACTATGACATGCAGCGAGTTCTTTCCTGCAAAAATCCGCGCGAGGCCTCGATGATGAGCGCGTGGGTGAATATCGTGTTGACCTTCCCGCGCTACTTCCTGGTTACCGGCCTGACAGTGCTCGCGCTCGTCTTCTTCAGCGACCAGATCCGCGGTATGGGTACGAACATGGATTTCGAGAGGATCCTGCCTTCGACGCTCGCGCTGTTTGTGCCTGCGGGATTGCTCGGCATTCTGATCGCGGGTCTGTTAGCTGCATATATGAGCAACTTCGCAGCCACAGTCAACGCTGCGCCGCCCTATTTCGTGAACGACATCTATAAGCGCTTCATCAATCCCACGGCCAGCCCGAGGACTTATGTCCGGCTGAGTTATCTGAGCTCTTTTATCGTTGTGCTTCTGGGTGTGCTGATCGGCTGGTATGTCACCAGTGTCAACAACGTGGTGATCTGGATTGTCACAGCCCTGTGGGGCGGTTACACGGCTTCGAATGTCTTGAAATGGTACTGGTGGCGCTTTAATGGATACGGTTACTTCTGGGGTATGGTCGGGGGAATGGCATCGGCTCTTACTGTTCCGCCGCTGATCGCGAAAAACGAGTCGCTCCAGGCTTTCGCCCATGCCCATTCCGTGAACCTCGACGTCTCGGTCAGCTTTGTCATCGTATTCGTGCTGTCGCTCGTGGGATGCTTTGCGGGCACCTGGCTGAGCGCCCCTGAAGACGAGGAGGTATTGAAGGACTTTTACCGCCGAGTGCGTCCCTGGGGCTTCTGGGGCCCCATTCTCAAGAAGGTGCAGCAGGAAGATCCTTCTTTCCAGCGCAACAAGGATTTCTTCCGCGACGTGTTCAACATTGTTGTGGGCATGGTGTGGCAGATTGCCCTGGTCGCTCTGCCGATGTACATCGTGACCTGGAGGCTGGGTCGTGCCGCCGTCACTTTTGCGGTCGTGGCCATCACTTCACTGCTTCTGAAATTCTGCTGGTACGACCATTTGAAAGACCTCGAACATATCAACCAGGCCAGCAGTACTCCACCCCCTGCCGTGGCGGAATTGAACTCGGTTGCGCATTAGACAAGCAGAAGTAGTGCGTTAGCTGTGCAGTGATGAAGGCACTGGTTAAGGAGGGATTGATGAGAGTTGGAGGCGCGGGTCGGAATCGAACCGACGCATAAAGGTTTTGCAGACCTCTCCCTTACCACTTGGGTACCGCGCCATTTAAGCTTTTACTGTGTGATTACCAAAGATATCTTGCACAACAAACCTCTCTACAGCATACTGAGACCGTTGCCAGACGGGCTGTTTCGAGGTGAGGTGCATGGAGATCACACAGTTACTGCAATCCAACCGACTGCCACGAAAGCAGAAAGGCCAGCGGTTTGAAACCGACAAGGCATTCTACCTCCGCTATTATACCGACGAAGTCTACACAACGGGCAAGAGCGCGGGCAAGCAAAAGCAAAAGGCAGTTCTACTGGCCTACAAGTCCGACCTCTACCGCTCCTGGGCTGATGTCGAGCCGCTTATCGAGCAGGAACTAGCCCGCATCAATGCACAGTCGGAGCAAACCCCGACGGGGCGGCTATCGCTCACAGAATTTATTGAGCAGCACTATCTTCCTTGGGCAGAGGCGAACAAGTCGGCACCGACTGCGAACGGCTACAAGCGCGTTTGGGAAGTGTATTTGAAGCCTCACCTCGGGAATATATCGCTGACTGAATTGCAGACTGCTCAAGTGTCGGCGGTTCTCACGAAGCACGGAAAGGACGGCAAGGGCAGCCGCACGCTGTCACACATTAAATGGATGCTGAGCGGTGTTTACGTCTATGCAATTGCGGGCGGTGTAGTTCCGAAGAATCCAGTACCAGAGGCGAAATGGCTTGTGAAAGTCGCACGGCCGGAAAAGCAGGCGGAATACTCACTCGAAACCGTGCTGGCAATGCTGCGAATTCTGGAACCGCTTGACCTTCGCGCGGCCGTTGCTGTCGGGCTGGCCTATTTCGCAGCGCTACGACCGGCGGAGATCCGCGGGCTTAAGTGGGAAGATTTCGACGGGGCGGAGTTGAATGTCAAGCGGTCCATCTGGCGCAATAAAGTCGGGGAAACGAAAACCGAAGAATCGGCGGCGAGTGTCCCAGTAATTGAGCCGCTAAAGTCTCTGCTTGAAAAACTCCGTAAGGAATCGTCGAAGGGCTACATCCTGCAATACGGTTCGGGCAAGCCGCTCAGCCTGGACTCCCTCAATTTCCGACTGATAGCTCCAGCCATGAAGAAGGCCGGAATTGCCTGGGCCGGATTTTATCCCTGCCGGCGCGGCATCAGCAGCCGCGTGACCGACACGTCGAAGAATGCACTCAATAGCACGGGGCTGCTAAGGCATTCGACGCCTATTACCGCGCTGAAGCACTACACGCGGGCTCAGAAAGACTCCATAGCGGCCGCCATGAAAATGATTGAGGGGCAGGCTGAAGAACTGATAGAGAAGCACAAACAGGCTCGCACAATTGAATAGAGAGGCGCACAATGGACGCGAGCGCAGCGAGGCAAGTTTGCTTTGCGCTCTATTTGCTCGATGTGCCATCTTCGCCCAACGCGGACGCAAAAGCGAAAAACAAGGAAAGTACGACTATTAATGGTTACTACTGTCCTGGCCGGACGCTAACACCTGGGCTTCGTTCGCTTTGGAACTTTTCACGCCCGCTTTCACTCGCTCAATCAAGTTGTCAGGCAGGCAACTATAAGACTGAAGCATTCGGTCGATGACCTTGCTACTCTCTACGGGGTCTCCATTTCGAAATGCCTTGACGCACCATGCAACTCGCATCAAATTCCAGACGTGGCCGCACGGACTCTCACGACATCCTTCGCACCATGCCTCATGCAAACGTTCCTCACGTTCCAAAATCTTCAACAACGCTTCTGGGTTTCGCAGATAGGTGTCACTGTCGTAATCACAACCCATCGCAGTGAATTCCGCGGCATTTAGCGCTGCCACAGCGGCCGCATGAAGGTCCGCATGTCGGGCAGCCCGTTTTCGCAACACGATGACGTACCAGAGAAGCAAAAGGATAACCAATAATTCGAGTGCTTCCATCGTTCGCTCCAAAAATTAAGCCCGTCTAATGCAATTAGCGGCCAGATTAGATTACTGGATCAAGGACCGTCCCTTCTCACACAAATTCCTGCTTCATTTATTCGTCCCCGAAAAGGTCACGCTCGGCAGTCCTCGCCCGTGAGTGTAAGAGTCTGTTTGATTCAAGAATGGAAAGTATGACTTGATCGGTCGTCGGCGGACGCCTTTCCAAATGCCCGAAATCAGGCAAAGGGAGCCAATACAGATTTCAGCGGTGCCACTTCCGGCGTCGGTTTGCATCTCGTTCTCTAAGACCGCCGCGGGAAAAAGGTGGAACCGCGTACTTGCAGCACTGAATATCAGGCATGCCCCCAGCAGCATTCTTCCCAATCCGAATCGCATTCTTCGCGGGGGATCGCCTTTCGCGATAGATATTGCGCGCCGTCCCACTGTGAAGAGGTAGACTGCAAAAGCGAGAAATAGTAAGTCGCCTAGGAGGATCCATAAGGCGCGGCCAGCGAATAATCCTCGCGTGATCCAAATGAAGACTCCTCGAATGAGAAAGAGCGCAATGCCATAGCCAGCGATGACGGCCAGCCAACCGAAGATCTGAATGCCGCGGTGCCGCAAATCCATAGCAGTCCCCTTTTTGCCCGATCACTTCTTCCACATCGTGCTGGCCTTGAGTTCTAGATACATGCTTGCATCCTTGCAGTCGTCCTGCCTCTTCTTCGGCAAATCGTTTAACGGTTCTGAGAGGGTCTGCATCCAGTAAACTTTCCTGTTCACCCGATCGAACTTGATCACGCTGCGAATACTGCAGAGTCCGACAACTGTGCTTGCCACGATTTCTCTGGTGTTCCACCTCTCAATCGTGTACTCGACCAAGTCTGTATTCAGGGAGAACATGTCTCCGATCACGATAATATTCGCCTGTTTCTCATAGCACACGTTGCTTGCATGATCGCAGGAGATTTGCGAAATCGACGGTCCTAACATCGCCGACTTTCGGTCCGAAGGATCAACAGGAACCCAATGACCCTCAATCCAAGCACTAGTGTCGCTCACCTGTGAAAAGTTTACGGGTTCGTCCGGGATCGTGGTCACGACCCCCCCCTGCGCGAGCGCCATCGACGCGGATGCGACCACGACAAGAATCAGAGTGCGTCTCATTGCTGTGCTCCTCATTCGCGGAAGACTTCAATCCCTCACCTGAATCGTTCGTTGCGTCACAGAAACAAGTCCAAGAGGCGGTCTAAGATCCTGACGGCGCACCATACAGTGGATCCGAACACCATGAAGCTGCAGATCATGAGAAAGATTGACTGCCCGAAACAGAGCGCCCAAGGTGCCATACTCAATATGGTCGCCTCATCACCGCGTGATCGAAACAGTACTTTCGGGAGTTGCCAGAGGAGCCTAATGGCAGTCGATATCTACCTCCGAACAGGTTCAAAACATCTCAGCGGTTGGGCTTGGCGCTGGACAAGGCGGAAGATGTCACGGCGGACACCGGCCCGGCTTAAGATCGGTTGCCATAAGCATGCTTATGATTGAAACTAAACGGTTTACCGGAGCACGCTGTCAACCCTGGCCACGGGCTTTCGCCTTTTCGGTGCCGGTGGGCGATGGGTCCAAAGGTATTTGAGGGTGTTCGGCGGACGTTAGCGAGACCTTTACACACGTCTAACAGAATGATTCTAAAGGGCTAAATCTCCAGTTGTGTGCGGTTTTTGTGCATTTACGCTGTCTCCAGATGAGAAAAGGTGAACTTACACCCCTCGGAGTGTCGGCCAAGCGCCGCTTACCTTCGCCGTTTGCTTCAGACAGTTCCGAGATGTGTTCCGGGCCCTTTTCCGAGCTGACCATTCCCCGCGCGGCACTTATTGTGTTCCGCCGAAGTTGGCGGAGCATAATCAAGAACTTAGAGGACTTTCGGAACAAGCGGCGGAACAGTTCGTTATTGGTTCCTAGACCGGAACTGGCGGGGGTAGGTGGTACTCCTACCCACCGCCGTTCGGTAGGTCATATAGATTTGACCGCGCTTCGCTCCGCTAAGGCTGACATTCTCTCGCGTACCGCTCCGAACAATCCAGAGCTTTTGCAACATCGGCAGGCTTTGCCCCTGGGTTGTCTCGGTAGTACTCACGGATGCGATCTTTCATGCCAGCGGCTTCATAAACGATCCGCCGGACCTCCGTCTTGATGGCGCCCGTATCGATGACTACGTCCTCAGTTTCCATCTCCAGCTTGAACGGCTTCTCACTCCCACTCATCTTTGAATCGACCGTGACCTTTATGATCGAGCCCGTCTTTTCAAAGTGTAGGGTTGTGGCAAAGTTCGCCGCCTGTGTAACGCTGCCAGCCGCGCGTTTCGCTTCCCTGTCCCAAGGCGAGTGAGTCAGCACAACGAGCGGGCACTTGCGGGAAAGACGTACTAGCAGAGCATTAACCGGGCCCATATCCTTCTGACTCTTGAAATCACGGCCGTTTAGAACGCTCTGCAATGTGGACAATACCAGCCAATCGGGCTTTACCCTATCGACAAGATCATTCAAGGCCGCTTCGCTGTTCACAATGTCAAACGGCCCGGTCACGGCAATATGAAAGCCTTCTGCTAAAGTGCCGGGCGGAAGTCCTTTCCGCAGTGATCTGATACGGTCCGCTACTAGTTGTTTTGGATCCTCCGTCTCGATGTATAGCACGCGTTTGGCTTTCGATTGAAATTCACCCCAGACCTTGCGGTGTGAAACGGAGTCAATCGCCGCCGCTAACCAGGAGAAGGATTTTCCGCAATGGGGGTGCCCGCTGACGAGCGTGCCGGTATCGGCCAAGAGCAAGCCTTCGATGATCCAGTTCAGCGGTTCAGCATCGGCCATGATTTCCTGAATCGTCTCGAATTGCCATTGCCCGTTCGCCCCGTCATTGAACAACGTATCGAAGGTTTCTTTGAACTCAGGAGCGGCGGGCTGCCATTCCACGAGTTTTTCAAAATTATCGGTGCCGACTAACTCACGTGCGGCTTTCTCGAAGAGCTGGGCTTCTTGGGAGGAGCCGGCATCCTCCCATTTCTGAAATGCCTTAACTACCGTCTCGAAATCTGGTTTCATCGGATTCCCCCATTTGTTTGTGGCCGTGTTCGACGCGTCGGCCTTAGCGCGTTGTTCGTGGATTTCTCGGAAAATACCCGTAGTCGGCGTTTTGTTACCTCGTTCACTGCGTCACCGCCGTTTCCAGCTTGGCAACCCATCGTTCAAGGCTCTCCCTACGGAACGCCAGTCGCTTCCCTAAACGGATGTGAGGCAATGGAATGGCTTGCCTAACGAGGCTTCGTTGGCGAGTTAATTGATAAAGCTGTGTGGGTTCTAGGCCGAGAAATTCCGCGGCCTGGGTCAGATTCAAAAGTAAAGGCTGGGTTGACACACGAATCTCCTAAGGCTCAGGAGATTCCAGTTGGCGGCCCGTTCGGGTAGGCGACCGAGGCGGAAAACCTCTGCTAGTCCGCCGTCGGCTCTCATTGGCCTAACGGAACTCGGCTAGCGCCCTGCCTTGGTGGCAAGGCTTGCGGTCTGCAACCAACTTCTATCGAATCTCGGCTAGGTTCAGCAATCACCTTTCGCTCACCCGGCCAAGCTACCGCACTAGGTGCACACGGTCTGCCAAACAGTGGCCGACTAAGTGGACAGAACTGGCGCACACACTGGCGCGATTCAAAGAACCTTTGAGCAGTAACACCAGTGTGGTTACTAAAAGGTGAGACGGAATCATTCACACGGAAGGGAAATCTTTTCCAGCTTCGAAACCCAGTCATTCAAACTCGACGCGCGGAACATCTTTCGTTTGCCGAGTTGCACAAATGGGATTGGAACCGCTTGCCTCATTCGTGAGCGAGTCCGCGTGAGTTCGTAGAGCTGCATCTTTGTTAGCCCGAGCAATGCGGCCGCCTGATCCATATTTAATAGGGGTTCCATTGTGTTTTTCGATTGTGTGCGGGCGTTTGGGCTGACCCAAAGACGGCGAAAGACGGCTACCAGATAAGTCTAGGATATTGAAATCTCGTGGAAGCCGCGCGGGGTGGGGCTTTTGCAGACCTCTCCCTTACCACTTGGGTACCGCGCCGCTGCTCACTTTGACAGCGTTCCGAGCCGGTGCATCACGGAGCACGAAGCCAGCTGGAAACAGGACAATCTGGAGCGGGAGACGGGATTTGAACCCGCGACTTCGACCTTGGCAAAGCTGCTTTATCCAGTCCCCGCTACAACTTAGGTAGTTTCGCACACTCCCCAACTCCCCCGCAACAACACCCAAGACGTATGCCTGTGCGGGTACAGCGCGGGTACAGGAGAAAATTATGCAATTCCTGCTGACGATGCTCGGTGTGAACTTCTTCATCCTGACCGCACCGCTGTGGCTGCTCGCTGCTGCGGCTTAAGGCTCCGAAGATGATCAATGGATCGCGGTGCGGATGTTCTGGATCAGTCTCCCCTTCACCATTGCTCTGTGGATGATCATCATCGGCATCGTGAGGAGGGTTCATGACGCTCGAAGAATACGACAAGGCGTGTGAAGCGCCGGACGAGGACGAACTGAACTTCCGGCAGTGGAAGCTGCTCCGAGATATCGAATTCTGCGTGGAGATGGAGGAGATGTATCGCATACCGACGAACGAATCGTGAGTTCGAGAAAGTCTGCCAGCTTGCCTCGTTCCGGGCTGGAGTTGCGTTCCGCACCGCCAACGCGTTGCTGCCGGGAGCGACCAACAGGCAATTGATGCGAGCCGCCCGGTTGATCCTGTCTGCTTGTGACGGCAAGGACCGCCGCCCACGGATCACACAGCAGCAGGCACGTGAGCTGATTCTGCCGCACATGCAGTGCCTCGGCGAGAAGGGATTCTGTCCGCAGCTTGTTTTCTGGGAGCCAGTCGCTCGGTCGTTGAACATGTTTTTTCTGGAGGAAGACTAATGGAGATCGGACTTTTCGATGCCGTGAAGATCGTGCGCCCATTGATTCCCGACGAAGTCCAGATAGAGGAGATTGAGTTGGTGGAGGCGAGCATCCGATTCGCCAACGCGCACAACTCTGGTCAGGAAAGCAGCGAGTTTGAGATTGCGTTGTTGAACAGGTTTATGAGAGGTGAGACGAACCCATTGATGCAACGGGCGTGGTGTGCATATCGCAGGCGGCTGCTCTATCACCATCGGCGGGAGAGCTAAGCGAACAGCATGTCCCGATTGGTCGTAGGGATGCCGTCGTCCGTTCACGATGGCATAGCTAGTGCGCAGCACGTTGCCACTGGCGGCAATCGCACCCGTCGCACCCGGATTCGCCGGCCGGCCTGACGGCCGATTAGCCATCTTCCATTCAATCAAGCTGAATATCCGTAGTTTGATCCCATATAAGTGTGCCACTTGTGTGCCTCTGTTGCGAGCCAAGGAGGAAACTCTATGGCTCGCAAAGTTGGACAGATCATCGCACGAGGTGACCGCAGATGGCTCATCCGGGTCTATCTCGGTCTCGACCACGAAACTAAGAAACGCAATTACCACAACCGAACCGTTCGCGGCTCAATGCAGGAAGCGCAAGCATATTTGACGAAGAAGTTGCGCGAACGCGACTTGGGCCGTGACTTGGAAGGAGCAAAGATCACACTAAATGAGTATCTTGATCGATGGATCCAGACGGCAGTGAAACCCAGAGTCAGGGAGAAGACCTGCCACGACTATGAAGGCATGCTGCGCCGCTACATCCGACCTAACCTAGGCGAAACAGTATTGGCCGCAATGCGTCCATTGGACGTCCAAGCTACCTATCAGCAAATGATTGAGCGTGGACTGTCCAGTCGAAACGTTCGTTACACGCACGTCGTACTAAAGTCTGCGATGAGGCAGGCATTGCGGTGGCACCTGCTGCTTGAGAATCCTGCCGATGGCGTCAAAATACCGCAGCAACTCAGAGGTGAAATGCGTCGTTCACCGTAGAGCAAGCGCAGACATTTCTCAAAGCCGCTCTGGCCACTGCTCATGGTCCAGTGCTTGCGGTAGCGCTTACAACTGGGATGCGACCGAGTGAGTATCTCGGTCTGAAGTGGCAAGACATTGACTGGGCACGACAAACGGTCAGTGTAGTGCGGAGCGTTCGGCGACTTGATGGGAGATGGTGCTTCTGCGATACGAAACGTTCGCGAAGTCGTCGGCCGATCAAATTACAACGTTGGATCGTTGGGTTACTTCGTGATCTGCGGATGAAAGCGTGCGGGAGCGATTTGTGTCCAGAGGCCGATGACTTGGTCTTCAGAACGCTCTCGGGACAGCCGATCAGTGGCGATTATCTCGCCAAGCATTTCAGATCGATACTCAAGCTTGCTGGTTTGCCGCGAATCAGGCTCTACGATTTGCGGCACTCAGCGGCCACAATCGCTTTGGCAGCCGGAGTGTCGCCCAAAGCTGTTTCTGAGCAGCTTGGACACGCGAGCACGGCCTTTACGTTGGACACTTATGCTCACGTTCTTCCGCACATGCAGGACGAGGCTGCCGCAAGAGTAGAGGCAATGCTCTTTGGAGCGACGGCTTGACGACTCTCTGAGAATGACAGGTCGGCACCCGATACGCTTATCATGCGATAACAGATTGACGCATCGGGTGCCGGTATTGGATGCTCAATCCGCCGGTTTCACGGGTTCTCTTTTCGCCAGTTTCCGAATAGCCGACTACTAACTCGAAGTCGCCCACATTCGGGTTTTCGGCGCCGATAGTGGGGGCAAATCCGAATAACCGATCCTCCGCCAATGCTGCCCCCAGAAGATGCTGCCCAAAGTGGGTAAATGAAATAGCCTCGGCTGTTAAGGTAGGTCACTCAATGTGTGACAGCGATACACCCACGACACAGTCTGTCGTGCGGCCACGATCAATCAACCGCCTCTTTTCGGCCTCGGAATTTAGAACCGCAAACGGAGCGCAAACTCGATTTGCCTTGGTGCCCCGAGCGAGTAAACACCGCTTCCGACACCAACGCGATCCACGTTGTGGCTGGCGTGCGTGGTTCCGTTTATCTGTCCAGCCGCTCCCGTCAGCAATCCGTTGAGCGTGGTGCCTGGAAGATCGAAGTTTGCAAAGTTAAACAAATTATAGAATCCGACACTCGGTTGCAGCGCTACTCGCTCGCGAATCGTATGCGACCACGCGAGCTTTAAGTCGAGAGCGCGCAACCAGGACAGGTTGACTTGCCCTGGTGGCGCCAGCGTCACAAGAGGAGCTACTGCGCACAATGAATTTACCGGCTGGTTGTTGGGGCTGTTGTAACAGAGCGAATTGCCGACGCCCAATTGAGTCGCCGTGAACAACCCGTTCTGGAGCAGAACTTGGCCTGCCGGCGTTAATTGAAGCGCGGTCGAGTTGTTGTAGTTCGTGAGCACAGCGTTGATATTCGACGCATTAATGCCGCGATCAAAGCTCCCAACGCGGGTCCCAGGTACCAAATCTTGGACTGTTCCATCTCCGGTGAAATCAGTGCGGAATATTTCGCCAGGGCCAAGATTTGTGTTCGGCACCATTAAGGAAGCTGAGAGGGGACTCCAGAAGTGCGACAGAACGCTCAACTGCAATCCCGACGGCAAGTCTACAAATCCTCCAAATGACAGTTGATGCGTCCGATCCAGTAAAGATGGCCCAAGATAGCGGTTCGGATGAGAATTATCGAGAGCGACTACGCCCGAATCCTGATCTGCGTTGACCAAGGCAGCATTGCCAGTACCACCGGCATTCGTAAATCGCGACAATGCGTAGGACGCCTGCAGATTGAGGGTGCGCACCCCGCGAAGTGGGTGCTGTACATTCTGCACGAGCTTGATCTGCAGGCCGTTATGTACCGAACGTCCAACAGATTTAAGGAAGTTAAGGGGCGGGGCGTTTGGGTTGATGCCAGTGAAGGCGCAGGGATAATTACCGCCGAGTGCAACCGAACAGACCGCGCCAAAATCGCCCGCTGACGTGAGACCGTTGCCTGCATAACTTGCAATCCGAGCACCGGCGTCGATCGCACACTGAATGCTGTAGAAATCCGTTCCGGCACCGCAGTTGAACATTTGATTCGTTTCGGAGATCGCCTGCAGAGCGGCCGATTTGTTGAAATAGTGGATGTCACCCGTGTGGTTCTCATCTATTCCGAGGAAGTAGTGCGTTTGAACGTTACGAACAAAATCAGCGCTAAAGACTACCCCGGGACGAATCTCCCGCTGAATGCCAATATTCATCTGGACAGAGCGAGGTGTGTAGTAGTTGGGATCCAACACGCCTCCGAGGCCTAGCCCCTGCTGCAACAAGGTTCCGATGTAATTCGGATTCGAAGCGGTCGAGTCGAACGGGGAGTCGGCCTGATATAGCTTTTGAAATGCAGCGATCTGTGCGACCACAGTTCCGATCGCAATTGGGCTTCCGGATGGAGTGCCGCAGAATGTCGGGATGAGCGCCCCTCCAAGAATCGGGACAGGAACAGGTAGATTGGTTCCATCACACGCGGTTGGCAGTTGGAGGAATACGTTGCCGATTGGACTGCGATATGTGGGATCGAGTGGGGCTACGATGGTCAGCACATTCTCATAGAACAAACCAATTCCGCCGCGGATTGCACTTTTACCCTTGCCGCTTGGGTCCCACGCAAACCCTAACTGTGGGGCGAAATTTGAATTAGGTTGCCGAACCGGATTACCCAGGCCTGGAATCAGATTGTTGAGTTCGGGAACGGGACGAAACTCGCTATCGCTGCGGCCCGGCTCACGCCCGTACCGGACACCGTATGTTACCGTCACATCCCTTCTCAACTTCCAACTTCCGCCGACGTAGGCGCCGAGGCGGTGATACGTAAAGCTGCCAGCGGGTAGGCCAAATCCGGCGAAAGGCGTGACGTAACCTAGGCCATTGCTCACACTCACAATCTCTACCGGATAATTCAACGGGTTTGTCGACCCGCCCTGGAATGGGCCCGTTTGCGCAAAGGATTCTTCGGATGGCCCTATGTTGGTACTCAGGAAGGGTGCGAGGCCTTGTACGGGCACAAAACCGGCGGCGTTGATGCGATTGAGCGTGAAACCATATCGGATTATATGTCGGCCTAGAGTTGAACTGCCGTCATACTTTACCTGAGAGTCGCTTTGCAGTATGCGTTCGGGTGCCAGCCCATTTGGCCCGGTCACAAGTTCTGTATTCCCCATCACGATGTTCAGTGGGTAGTTAGCCAACGGCAGGCCGCTGCCGATGGTCGCGTCACTAATGTTTCGCGCCGTTTTCAGATATCCGAAACGAATACTGTGGCTGAAGTTTCCGCTGCCAAAGTCAATTCCGCCAACATGAGCTCGGGTGACATTCTTGCCGGTATACACCGCATACCCGGAGCCGCCATTAGCGATGAAGAAATTCTGGAAGTAACTGAAGCGATAGAACGCGCGGACGGCCTGCGGAAATTGATAATCCGCCTTTGCCATCAGATCACTCTCATGAAACGGCGAATTGAAACTACCAGAGTATTGCTGAAATGGAACAGCAACCAGGACTGGGGCCTCCTCATGCTGCAGCGTTCGTTCCGCATCCAGAAAGTAGAAGAATCTGTTCCTCACAAAAGGTCCACCCACGCGCCCCCCGAACTGGGAGCGCTGGAAAGGCTTCGAAAGTCCCGCAGGTGCCGGCAGCGCTGCGGCCAGCGAACTGTCCCGGAAGAATCCGAAAGCTTCTCCATGGACGCCGTTGCTTCCCGAATGCGTAACTACATTGATTGCCCCGGAGCTGGTCAGTTCCGTCGAGAGATCCATGCTCGATTGACTGAGCTGGAACTCCTGAATGGCGCTTGCGGGAATGTTGGTCGTAGTCGTACCGAAGATTTCGTCGGAAATGTCTATGCCATCCACTTCGATCCGAGCAGTGCGGCCGAAACGTCCACCGAACGAAATGGATGAAAACCCGTCCTTGCCAAAGCCGAAATTTGCCGCGTCCTGAATTTGCACACCTGGTTCCAACTGCGCCAATTCGAGGAAATCTCGCCCGTTAATAGGTAGATTCTCAATCTGCTGTTCGGTCAAGACCCCTTGCACAGTTGCCTGTTCTGAGTTCACCTGCGCGGGTGAACCTTGTACCTCGACAACTTCTTTGTCCTCGCCGATTTGCAACGTCACGTTCAGAGTGATTGTGTTTCCGACCAGAACAGTCACAGTCGACCTGGCTGCACCAAAACGCTTGGCTGAAACGACGGCCCTGTAATCACCGGGAATCAGCGCTCCCGAGTCGAAGCCCCCATAAGAATTTGTGGTTACCTCGATTGTGTGTCCAGTTGCGGTGTTGGTGATGGTGATCTTGGCCCCTCCGATAAATGCCTTGGAAGAGTCGCGCACCGTACCAACAATGCAGCCGGTTGCGATCGTAGTTTGGGCAACGAGAGTAGATAAGGTGATCGGGGCAATCCCAAGGACAAAGCCAACAGCGACGATTCTGGCAACTTTCAACATGTGAGCGATGTCAGGAAAGCCGACAGTGCAAACGAATTGACTACGCCAAGGACCCGTGATTCGTCACGACTTCGGCAGCCCTATGCGTCGCAATAAGTCCTTAAACCTAGGATCGGCCCGTAGAGGGTCCCATTGTGGATCGGAGGCCAAACTATCCACGCTATCTTTCACCTTGTAGGCTTTTTCCAGCCAGGCAAAAGCCTGATCGTTGTCTCCAGAGAATCCGTAAATGGAAGCGATATACCAGGTGGGAATGTAAGTGGCGTGGGAATAGATCTCCTCCAGCTGCTTGGCATAGAATCTCAAAGCTTGCTGATAGCCCGAGGTTTTGTACACAGCGCCGATGGTTGCAGCCAGCTCCTGATACTCAAGGATGGTGAGCATTTTCTGCACTTCGGCAATGGCGTCCTGCTGCCTGCCGGTCAAAGCGTAGATATCTGACAGCCTAAAATGCGGACTAAAGTCGCCGGGCATCATTTGAGCTTGGCTCTGGTATAGCGCAATTGCACGATCGAACTGGCGTGAAAGGTAGTAGGAGTCGGCCATGCGTTCGTTTTTGGGGTCGAGCGCTTGTGCTGTTTCTGCTTCCTTCATGCCTTCCTGACCACGGCCAAGCTCAAACAGAAGACTAGAGTAGTGACTATGGGAGTCCGCACTGCTTGGCTCCAGCTGGATAGCGCGCTGGAATTCTTTCTCTGCGTCGTGCCAGTTACAATCGGCCTGCAAAATTGAGGCCATCGCATCGTGTGCGCTCGCCAGTGTGTCATCAAGCTGTAACGCTTTGAGAATGATTGGGCGCGCACGGGGCGCATAATCCCGAGGTGGCAACTGACTCGCGCTCCAGGCGTCCAATATGCCAACGTACGGTGGAGCGTAGCTGGGGTCTGCCTGGACAGCTTGCTGGAAATAATTCACAGCGCTTTCCACTTCATCTTCGTTTACCTTCCCCTTGTCTTTCTTTAAGAAAGCATTTTGAGCTTGCTGTAAATGGTAGCGGCCCTGGAAATAAGCTTCGTGCGCCTGCAAATTGACTGGCTGGGAGGAACTGATGTGGGCTTGCTCTCCAGGCTTCATCTGCACACGAATCTCCTTCGCAATGCTGCTGGCCACCGCACTTTGCAGGGCCAGCACGTCTTTCACATCGCGCTGATAGCTCTGTGTCCAGATGTTCTTGTCCTGAGGGGCATAAATCAGTTGCGCTGTGACTCGCACCTGATCGCCCGAACGTAACACCGAACCCGCGATGATCCCTTCAACGCCTAGTTCTTGGGCAATCTCGGGCAAAGGCTTGTTCGCGTTCTTGTAGCGCATGATTGAGGTGCGAGAAATCACCCGCAGGGAACCCAGGTGTGAGAGCTCCGTAATCAGCTCCTCCGTCATACCGTCGGCAAAGTAGTCCTGGGATGGGTCGCCAGAGAGATTCTGGAGAGGCAAAACAGCCAGGGAATTTATGACCTGAGTTCTGCCGAATAGTCGATCACGAAGGCCCGCAAGGTTCAAGGCCACAAGCAGCGCGCACACGGGAATTACGATTGTGACTACCGACAAGCTGATCTTCCATCTCCGACTCGGCGTACGGCTTGGTCGCGGGGGTATCTCCAGCGGCTGTGGATCAGCGCCTCCTTGCATATGCCCGTTGGCCGGCTGCACTGCAGCCAAGAGTCGGTAACCACGCTTTGGGATGGTCTCAATGATCCGCGATTCTCGGGCATCGTCCTCAAATACGCGGCGCAGTTCGGAGACAGAACGCTTCAGGACGTCGTCGGAGACGAATGTATCCCGCCAAACGGTTTCAAGCAGCTCTTCTTTTGAGACGGGTTCCCCGGCGTGATGCGAGAGGCACACCAATACCTCCATCACCTTTGGCTCTACGCGAGTGGATGTCCCGTTCTGTGAGATGGTGTTCAGGCTGGGCTGGACCAACCAAGGGCCTACCCGAAAGTCGTTATCCACGACCCCTCCCCGAACCTAAGTAGCAGGATTATATATAGGGTGTACGGCTATTCCTACTAGAATTGCCGCCCGATTCCTCACTCTAACTTCACCGCAAGCTCACCTCTTCCTCATGACTCTAGGGCCGCACCGCTGTAGAAATCAGGCCAGAACGTCACATGCACCGGGAGGCCAATGGACCTTCCAATCCTTAACACTGCCGGCTTGGGGACAAAGCTCCCATTCGTCAGCAGTTTTGATGCTAAGCGGTCGACGACACAGGATTGAAGGGCGAATCGGCAAGACAAGCCCGGAACATAAATGTGACCAGGAGCTATCACAATGTTGCGATCAATTGCTTTGGCAGTTTTGGTTCTCTCTTCAATTTGCGCATCTGCAGACGTGACAACGTCTGTGGATTGCGGCGCAGGTCAATCGCTGAACCATACCCTTGCAAAAATGAACAAACTCATTCCAGCAACACTGCGGATCAAGGGAACCTGCACTGAGTATGTTTTGGTTGACGGATTCAACGGCTTAACACTGATCGGCGTGCAGGGCGCGAACATTCAACAGCCAAGTACGCCCCCCCCGTCCAATTCCTATGTCCTGTCTATCAGGGCTTCACGAAGTGTCACCGTCTCCGGGCTTGCGGTTCACTCGTTGCCTTCTGTTTTTTCCGTCATCGGAATTGGGGGTGGTAGTACAGATGTTCGTCTCCAGAGCGTGACAACCGATGGTTCCTGGGGAGTAGTCGTGTATGAGAACAGCCAGGTATGGCTTAAGAACGTGACGGCAAATCTGACCTCGGGGTTTGCTGCCGTGTCGGCCTTCGACAGATCCGACGTGCACGTCGTGGATGGCCTGCTGCAACGCCCATCGAACTCGAATTTCAACGCCGGTCTTCTCGTTAGTTCCGGTCATGTCACCGTGCAGGGAGTCACGATACGAGACATGCAGCAGAGCATCAACATTAACGACAGTGGCAGCGTGGATCTAGTGAATTTCGACTCTACCGCCACAGGCGTTGACGTGCTCATTGATAACCCATCTGGCACCAACCTTTACGGCGTTGTAGTCAGCGATGGTTCTTCGCTCAACCTAGGCAGTGCCAAGCTCCGCATCAGCAATGCCGGACAAGCGGGGGGAGGAGATAGTGGGGCCGTGTTTGTTACCAACGGATCCACGCTCAACGCCGGCCCCAACCTCGTCGTGTCCGGCGGCCAGGGGCAGGGTGTGATCGTGAGTAATGACTCACACGCGCAGCTGGCTGGATCCAGCATTACTGGCGTCTCGCACGGTGGACTGGCCGTGGTGAACTTGTCCACCGCCGGAGTGGACTCAAGTAATCCCCTGACAGTGATCAGCGGTAACGGAGTCGATCTATTCTGCGATTCCAAGTCACAGATCGCTGGCGCCTCAAATGTGGCGAACGCCAGCATCGTGCAATGCAACAACTTGCTCCCTGGTAATTACGAAAATCTGCCCTAGAACACTCTCTGACTTCGCAACGGGGACCGTCTGACGATGACGGGCTAAGGGGATGATCAGGTTTGAGGAGGCTAGACATGAGGAAGTGCAAGCATCTGATCGTCAGATTCATAACTCACTGTTTCGGAAAACTGTTGGCAGTGGTTGCGCTGCTATCTCTTGCCAGCACATCCTCACTGGGCGCCGGGATCAGCTTCTCAACCCCGGTGGGATATCCAGCTGATCAAGTCCCCGAAGCGGTCGCTGTCGGCGACTTCAATGGCGATGGCAACCTCGACATTGCAGTCGCCAATTTGGTTAGCAACGACGTGAGTATCTTGCTTGGAAATGGGGACGGCACCTTCCAACCTGCGCATAACTACGGTACCGGTTCAAGTCCTGGGTCCATCGCCGTTGGCGATTTTAACAGCGACGGTCGACTTGATCTGGTAGTCACGAATTTTATTGGCGGTACGCTGAGTATTTTGCTTGGTGACGGAGATGGGACTTTCCAACCGGCGGTGTCCATCAGTGTTAGTGGTTCTCCTTCCACGGTGGTCGCGGGAGACCTGAATGGGGATGCCAAAATCGACTTGGCGGTCGCTCTCAGTGGCACGAATCAACTTGTTGTTCTGCTGGGAGACGGGCAAGGCGATTTTCGGACGCTCGGCACTTACGCGATGAACGGAGACCCCACGTCTCTTATCACAGCAGACCTCAATGGTGACGGCCATCCAGACTTGGCGGTCGCAGCAGGAGCCAAGGTTGGGGTCCTCTTGGGCAACGGCGATGGCAGTTTTCAGCAAGAAGAATATCTCCCACCACTGAGCGGCGACATTGCGCTTTCCGTCGCGGCGGGAGATTTCAACCTCGATGGGAGGCTGGATCTGATTGTTACAAGCCGGACGGTTTGCATTGCTCTCTCTTGTCCATTGAATGCTGAGCTATACATTGGTAACGGTGACGGTAGTTTTCAGGCCGCGTTGCCGGTGCTTGTATTGAAAGCATTTGGCGGTGGTGGTCTTGCAATCGCAGACTTCAACCGTGATGGCAATCTCGATGTTGCGATTCAATTTGACAACCGACTGGGAACCCCTCTTGCGCTCGTCGCGGGAAATGGAGACGGGACTTTTCAGCCTTCGGTTACCTTCAGCTTTGGACTAAATCCAGTCTCCCCAGTGGCGGCAGACCTGAACGGCGACAGCCTGCCCGATCTTGTATTTCCGGACGTAGAAAGCGCAGACGGTCAGACTTATAACGTGTTTACATTGATCAACAATACCCTTACACCACGCTTTACCCTCTTTGTGACCATCACTGGTACCGGCACGGGAGGAGTGAGTATTTCTCCTGGCTTCCACCTCTGCGGACACAGCTGTACGGCGGGGTTTATCAGTGGGACTCAAGTCAGAGTTCTTGATTCCCCGTTCTCTGGATCGACCTTTGCCGGTTGGAGTGGGGCTTGTTCCGGCACCGGTTCTTGCAATTTGGTCATGGACTCTGACCAGTCCGTCACGGCCACCTTCAACGTGCCGGCGGACTTTTCCTTGACTGGGTCAGCGCTCTCCCCCGGCACAGTGGCCGCTGGCCAGTCGGCAACGGGAACTGTGACCGTCAACCCGGGCGGTGGATTCAACAGCACGGTCTTATTCGGTTGCGCTGTGCAGCCCTCCGCTTCCCATGCTCCGACGTGCGCTGTGACTCCGTCCGTCTCAGGAGCCTCCGTCACAGTGCTGACAACAGCACCCAGTTTTGCACGAAACTCTTTCGGCTCGCCTAGCTGGTATTACGCTCTATGGATGCCAACAATAGGATTCGTATGCTTCTCTCTTCAAACCGCCCAGAAGAACAAGAGAAACGCGACCGGCTTGATTATCTTGGGCATTCTGCTTCTAGGAATTACGTTCCAGTCAGCCTGTGGAGGGGGCACGCAGGTTAAGCAAATGAGCGGCGGTACTCCGCCAGGAAATTACACAATTACCGTGACCGGCACCTCTGCAGCTCTACAACACACGACAACGTTCGCGCTTACGGTGCAGTAACGGAGGCTCAGATGGTTCAAAGAGACGCCGAACAGATGAAACGAAAGCCACTGGACCAGAATCGGAGGGGGATCGTGTCAGGCGTGGAATTTCTCGGCGTGGCAGTTGCCCTTGCGACTGCCTTGTCCGTTGGCTGTGGCGGCTCAGGTGGACGCAAAACCACGGTTACCCCGCCGGACACTTTCACCACGACCACGTCTCAAGAAGGAACTTTGCTCGTCATGACCAATACGACGAGCACCGACACTGTGCGCATTGGGTTGCAGACACTCTGGGGTGGCAGCATCGTCGAAGTTAGCCTGAATGGAACGAATTTCGTTAGTGCCCCCAACACCGGCCAGGAAGTGCAGCCGGCTTTTTACGACGGTAACGCGCACTATGACAACTGTGCGGGTTGCACTGGGAATTGGGGCTGGGATCCGGTCCTGGCAGGTGATGGATATAACCACGGCCCGCCCACCATTTCGCAGGCGTTAACTGCGACTTCGCTCTACACCAAGGCACAACCATTGCAATGGATTCCTGATGGCAAGGGGGGAGGACCCTCCATGCCTGTGCCCTCTGACGTGCTGGTCGAGCAAACGATCATGCCCGTGGCGGGCCATTCGCACGCCTTCCAGGTACACACCAAGCTCACGCATTTAGGAAGTGATTTTCATGCTGACGCCGAGCAGGAATTCCCCGCAGTGTACGTCGACAGTCAGTACGACCGCTTCATGTATTACGGGGGAACCGCGCCATGGACGAATGCACCGGTCAGCGCCACCCAGTTTCCGCTACTGGGAGATTCCCCGGGGCCGTTTCTCTATGTTCCGGAGCACTGGGGGGCACACGTGAATACCCAGAATGCCGGCCTCACGCTTTACGCGCCTTCACAATATCCCTTTGAGACCGGCTTCGACTCCCCCGGAGACGGAACAAACTATTTCCGACCGTTTTCCATGCTTAGCATCGGGGCGAACTTCACATTTGACGGTGACTACTACGTGATTGCCGGAGACTACACTTCGGCACGGCAGATCATATACGACCTGCACCAGAAGCTTGGCCCCCCACCGAATATTTTTGCCGCGCTGGGGTCCACCGATGTCCCTCAGCCCGGGACTACGCTCAGCGCAAGCACCACCGTTAGCGGATGGGCCTATGCCTCCAATGCTCAGGTGTCCAGCGTACAGATTCTTGTGGACAAGATCGTTGATGGCACTGCTAGCTATGGATCACCCCGCGATGTGACCGCCGTGTTCCCCCATGCCCCCTTAAATATCGAATTTTCCTATTCTCTGGACACCACCAAGTATGGGAACGGGCCGCACGTTCTGAATGTGCAGGTCACGGACGCCACAGGCATTGTGTCTGTGTTCTCCGATGTTCCCGTAACAATTTCGAATTAAATGTGTAAGGAACCGGCACTAACTCGCAAGTAGAGGCGAAACAATATGACTGCGCATGCGACCGTGCCCCAATTCGGAAGGAGTACAATCTCCTGTCGCCTCCTCGAATACTGTCACGCGGAGTCGAACGCCTTGAATCGTGTTTCCCTAACCATTCTCCAGCGGCTTTTAAAGCTTGCCCTGCTTGCCACGCTCGGATTGTCCGGCTGTGGTGGTTCTCCGTCCACCTCTCCTCCGCCACCGCCAGGCGGAAAGGTGTCCGTCGATGCGCGGTCGGCGCGGCTTGCGACGGTATCGAAAGATGTTTTCGGCGTCAACCTGTCGGCCTCCATGGATCTGACGAACACCTATTCCACCTACAACGCCATGATGACTGCTTTCCAGAAGACGGATTTCGGAATGGTGCGCTGGCCCATGGCGGGCATTTCCGATTACTACCACTGGCAAACCAATTCGTTTTCCTCTTGCTCATCAATTTGGAATCCGATCGCACGCACGATCTTCGATCAATTCATGCAGCAGGTTACGCAACCTCTAGGTGTGGATGTCAACATAACCGTCAACTACGGTAGCAATTCCACGTGCACCGGAGGCGGCGACCCGAACGAAGCTGCGGCTTGGGTCGACTATGCCAACAACCAAATGCATTACGGAATCAAGTATTGGAGCATCGGCAACGAGCAGTATTACGGTAGTCCGACTCTCGGCTCGACACCCACTACGCCCGACTTCAACGTATTGCC
This sequence comes from Binatia bacterium, assembly GCA_035577905.1. Classification (GTDB taxonomy): domain Bacteria; phylum Acidobacteriota; class Terriglobia; order Terriglobales; family Acidobacteriaceae; genus Sulfotelmatobacter. The sequence continues at coordinate 5,324 of DATKAP010000138.1, read as the reverse complement.
TACGGACCCAGGCTCGGTCGGGTCCGCCACGTATGCAAACCTGATCGCATCGCAGTTCTATCCTCTTATGAAGGCTAAGGATCCTTCTATTCAGATAGGCGTCGATCTCGTCGTGCCCGATAACAACGCCAGTACGCGCACAATGCCCTGGGACTCCACGGTCCTCGCCAACGCATCCTTCGACTTCGTCGAAGTACATTGGTACGGGTCCAATCCCGCAAACGTAGCGATCAGCGATTCGGCACTTCTGACATCGGGGATCTCCTATTTCACGTCAGCCGTGACGCAGCTTCGGAGTGAGCTTAGCGCCGCGGGAAAAGCGAACGTTCCCATTTATGTCGGTGAATGGGGAATTCCCGGCGAGGACGGCGGCAGTCCACAAAGCGTTACAATCGTTGGCGCTCTCTACACTGCCATGGCGTACGGCGAATTGATAAACGCCGGGATCCCGATGGCGGGACTATGGGAAGGTTTTGAGAGTGACTGTACACCGGCGTCCCCCGGGGACTATTCCAAACAAGATTGGTTTACGTCATCACTGTTTCAGGCTTTTTCCGTAGGCTCCGTCCCCGGATGTGCTGCCGCTCTTCCTCCTCCGGGCACCCCCTTGCCACGTGCGAACGCGAGGGCTGTGGTGCAGCAGGCGTTCAACGTGGGAGACGACGTTATTGCCCCTACCTTGACTTCGCCATCTACGATCAGAGCATATGCGGGACGACGCGCCTCCGGTTACGGCCTGTTGCTCGTCAATCTGGATGAGAGTGCGGGCTTCAGTGCTTCAGTACAAATCGTTGACGACTCCAGAAGTTTTGTCTTGAGCAGTCTCGTTTACGGCAAAGCACAATACGACCAGTCTCAATACAACATCTGGAGTCAGCCTATGTCTCAGTCGTTAGGAGTAGTTTCAGGTTCGTTCGCGATAGACCTCCCGCCGTGGAGCGTTACCGCAATTAGCCTCTCGGCTCAATGATGCACTGGCAAAATCTCGGGCCTGCGCCTTTATGGAGCAAGCAGGGTGCTCGCCTGCTCCTTTTTGCAGCGATTGCCTGTGCGTTCTGTGTTGCACAGCGGGCAAACAACGGGCCGATAGTCATCTCCACTGATCGCTTTCAATTGGTGATCGAGGGGAAACGATTCTTTCTCCAATCCGTCTCAGCGGTAAAGACACAACGAATTGCAGTCCCGAGGGCCTGGCTGATTTCGCCGCAAGAAGAAAAAGACGAGGAAGAGCAAACGGCGTCTTCTATCCGTTTCGATCACCACGTCGCTTCCTTTCCCATCGGCAATGGTGAAATTGGCATCCTGTTTTCCTCCTACGACATGATGACGGAAGGATCAATGCAGGCGGGTGCGGGTCGCGACGTATTTCTCATCTACGATCCGGCTGCAGGAAAGTTACGTCCGGGACACGTGGACTTAGGCGTCACCAAAGAACGTGTCTTTTCGGAAGGCTGCTGGCATGCACGGATGGTGCATTTTATTGTTTCCGATGTGAACAAGGACGGCTACGCGGACATCGGAACCATCAAGGAAGAGATCCGGTGTCCAGAAGGGCAAGAGATGTGGGAAGGGGACTCCTACGAGCAATACCCGCTGCACTGGTATTTGTTCAGTGAGAACGGTTGGAAGCGTGAGGAGGATGATTTGGGATGGCCAGACTCTTATGTCGAGATTCCTCTGATCGGAATCGAAACCAGCCCGGTCGATTTTGTGGCACAAATTCTTTGGCGAAGTGCAGATCCGTCTTCATGGAAGAGTCCGCCACGATATTTGCCTACCTATAGAAAAAAACTGATCGCTGACGAACTCGGCAGAAAATCCCCACCTTTCCTGAAACCAGAGTGGAGGAAATAGACGTTGGCAAGAACGCGACAATGCACCTGACCTTAGGGTTACCTTAACCCATGAAGTCGTACAAACAATGGTTGCGCTCTAGTAATTGCGGACGGCTAGCTATCCACACCTACAAGATTCACGTCGCTGCGCTGATAGTCCTAATACTGCAACTCTTCCTGGGACCACTCTTTATGTTCCCGCCGATCCTGCTGCGGACTTGCCGAAAAAGGCCTGCATGAATACACCAATCTCGCCAGCAACCTCGGGCACCTTTATGAGCGGAAATGGGTGCAGGAAATGATTCCTGCGGGCGAATTACGCCGTCCATCGGCTGCCCGCAGTGTCCCGACAATGCGCTTTGCGGTGGATTGCAGCTTGCAGCGCCGCTCTACAACTGCCTTAGCTTCTGTTGCAAAGATCCGCAGGATTGCGACAACGTCTGCAGAAATAACCCGGAAGGGTTTGCCCAGCGTGTGCGAGAAGTCGGCGGGTACGAACTCGACAACGTTCCGCGGAACGCGATTCTTCCGTCGCCGTCCCTTCCGCCGTTGGTTCCCCTGTTGTATCACGGCTCCGGTCGAAAGATTCCGTTCCACGCTGCGGGGGTTTGCCTGCCCCTTTATAGCGTGATCGAGCGCCATAACGGCGAGGCGAGATATTCAAGCGCCGAGTCTCTCGCTCGAAGTTTTGCATTGCGCCCGGATGTCTCGATCATGCTCACAGGCACAGCGAGCGATGCTCCGCTTGAACGCTGGTGGTCTCTCGGCCCGCAGCGAAAGGAGCGAATCCGCGCTTTGCGCCGCTTAGGCATTGCTCTCGTGTGGATGGCAAGCGCAAAGTTTTTACTTCGAGGATGCCTTGTCCACCGACGCGGCGGCGGACGGATTCGCGTTGCTGACGCTGCTGGTCGATCCGGAGGACAGGCCGGCGCTGCGATATTGGCTCGGAGAACACGCCCAGGATCGCCGCTGGCGGCCCTACGCACGCTTAGCCACCCACTGCGGACAGTCTGGCCAGTCGCCGAGAGCCACGCTCCAGGCCATGGCTGCGGGCGCGCTCACTCTTCCTCACACAACTTCGCTTGTCGCCCGCTTCAACATCCTGACGCAGCGATTAACCGCCATGATGGCGCTCGACCTCGCTACCCTGGTCGATACCCTGTTCCCCGATGGAAATGCCGACCTAACGTCCGTACGGCAGGTTGCCCTCCTGACGATCCCCAATGTGAACACGCCTAGTGAGCTTCTCGATGAGCTTCGCAGCGCGATCACTCAGCCCGAATTACCCGGCTCGCAGGGGCCAGCAGTGGGGAGGCAGTACAGTTTTTTGTGCTTAGCACACGTGTTACCACGGCAGCGGGGAGCGGGCATCAAGCGAACGACGCCGATTTTGCGAATTACTTTCCAGTCCCCAAAATACCCAGGAGTTCTTGAAGGCCACCGCCGTTGCAAGGCGATCACCCGGAAAAAACGAGTTTAATTAATGGATCGAAGGTTCGATGCCCGAGAAGCCCTTTAGATTTTGGAGTGAAGCGGCCTCTGGTTTCTGAGCTGAAGTACGGCGGCCTACGACGCTCCCTTCATCGGACTTCGTAAACCCGCGTCCTTGAGACTTGCAAGCAGCTTCGTAGCGCCGGCCTGTGCTCCCAGTACCGGCGTTGAGTTGTCGGGCTGCCGGCTGTTTGTTCGCGAGTGAAGCGAATTCAAGGCGCTCTCCTCCGTCATGAATGGCCGCAATAAAGCTTCACATCGTCTACTCAGAACAGTCTGCCGTTGGTCTTATTCAGGCAGGATGTTCGCATTCAGATGGAAAAAGTTTTCGGGGTCATATTTCTTTTTCAGCTGTGCCAGGCGTGGGGAGTTGCTGCCATAAACGGCGTTTGCTGCGAGTTTGCCTTTCATGCTCAGGTAATTTGCATAAGCCCGCCCACCCGAAAAAGGCTGCAAGCGTTCAAACGTGTTGTCGGTCCAGGCCACGCATGCCGCCGCCTGCGCTGTCTCCTTCCATTGCGCCCAGAACCCCAGCGTCACGCCTCCTGACTTGCGAAGTCCAAAAGCCGTGGCTTCTGGCGAAACACGGCACACTTGCCCATGCATGTAGTGCGCGAAGTTAAAGACAATGTCACAAGACGGGGGAGATTGCCGGAAGCATTCGAGGACCAGATCGATAGTTTCGTCTGAAACTCTCTCCAGGTAGACGCCCTTCATGTATTCGAATGGACACGACATGCTGGAGTCATCCTCATCCATCCTGTAGATCTCCGCGAAACTCCTGCGTTTGACGGAATCCTCGTCCGGAGCCTGGGACTTTCGGAACCTGTCCAGCAGCCGCTCCCCGTCTTCCAGATTCCCCGCGTAAACAGCCTCCATGGAAATCCTGCCGCCATGATGCGTCGTGACGTAGCACTCGGCTTGAAACTCATCCGGAGCATTCGCCATGAAGTCCCGAAAAAAGCGGAGGACAGATTTCGCTTTGGCAATGGGATAAACAAGACTGCCGCCAATAACCTCGCCAACCGGGTGCAGCTGGTATTCCAGCAGTGTAGCGATGCCAAAATTTCCGCCGCCTCCGCGGATCGCCCAGAAGAGGTCCTCATTGGTGCTGGCATCCGCTTTGAGCGGGCGACCATCCGCGGTTATCAGGCGGGCGCTCAGGACACTGTCGCTCGTGGCGCCATATTTTCCCGACAGCCAGCCCAATCCCCCGCCCAACGCCAGACCTGCGCCGACGGTGCCGCATTCACCCAGTATCGGTGCGAGGCCATGAGAGGCAGTGACTGCAAGAACTTCCTCAGCCATATTTCCAGCGTGAACCCGGGCTATTCGCTTGTCAGGGTCAACGGCAACGCCCTTCATTGGAGAGAGGTCGATTACGATTCCTTTGTCGCAACTTCCCCAGCCCAGAATGCTGTGATTGCCCGAACGCACCGCAACTTCCATCTGCTGTTGATGGGCAAGGTCAATGCATCGCAAAACATCGTCGTCATTTCTGCACTGTGCGACAAGCGCAGGATGCTTGTCGTTTGCAGGATTCATCTCGATCACCCTGCGCGCAGCGTCATATTCCGGATCACCGGGGAGGACCAGACGACCACTCAATTTCCTTCGCAGCTTGTTGATTGCATCTTTGTCTGCAATCGGTTTTAACGATGAAGTGAGTGGACTCTTGCAGAAGGCGAACGTGCCGGCAGCCATTACCGCCTGCTGAACAAACTCTCGCCGCGTCTTTTTAGTTCCTCTAGATGGTGGCATCGCTGTGACTTACGTTGACCACGCTCCTGGACACTCGTGTACTCAGAACCACCCTCCAGTCGACCATCTCCAACATCGCCCAACCAGGAAGAGTTCTACTTATGCGCTGCCCATTCTTGCGGCAGCACTTTGAACGTGGATTTCATTCCCGCTTCGTAATGCCCGGGCATGTGGCAATGAAAGAGCCAAGTTTCGGGATTATCCGGGACTAGGTCGGACCACGCTCATCGCTGGGTT
>DATKAP010000137.1:0-5194 GCA_035577905.1 Binatia bacterium | reverse complement strand
CGGGTCACGAGCAGGAACCCGCAGGTTCTTGCCCCAAGGGAGGTGCTCCGATGATAGAAGTTCAAGATTCTGGACAGCTCCCTCACGTTCACGAGTTCGGTGAAGAACCCCTCGTTAACGACGTGCTCTTCGACCAGCCGGAGTTTCTGGTCGACCGCTTCGCGCATTGCGATTCGTACGGGTGCCCCGAAATGCGGGAGGTACTTCGCCGTTCGGGAGAAGCTCAGGAACCCGTTCGTCGAAGTTAAGTACCAACAAATCGCCATAGCCGAGCAAACGCGCCGGAGGGGAGCCGGCGAACAGGCCCGAGGTGTCGGCCGAAATAGCAAGGGGGTCCGAGATGTCTCAACCCGAACACAGTGATCCCTATGCACCTGCTCTTAGTTCCGGCCGAGACGGAAACAAGAACGGCCGTTCGTGCGAGCTTGCGCCAGCGTACGACCTGCCGGGGCAGTATCAGCGCCGATTCCCTGGGTTGTATTCGTCTTAGCTCGCGCGAGTCTTCTGCTGCATTTTGTCGCTCGGGATCGCTATGGTTTTTCGAGATGAGCTGTATTACATCGTCTGTGGGAATCATCGTGAGCTTTCGGCAAAACTGGGCAAAGCGGTCTGCCCCGGCGCCAAGAGTGCGTCGTCAACCTAAGGTGTAAGGATTGTCGATGACGAATAGCCAGCGACCATCCGGTTGCTGACGAGCGGTTTCTGTATTCTGGCCCTCCCTACGGATCTGACTACCGTCGGATCCGCTCTCATACAAGATCCATTTCCCACGCAGCATGGCGAGATCTCCAGCACGGGTCACTCCCAGCGTCTGTAATTCGATAGTAGGACACCTGGCGAGAATGCCACGATACACTTCGCGGATGGCAGCCGTTCCCTGCACAGGTCCACCACCGCTTACCAAGACTGCGCCCGGCTCATACAGAGCGAGAATCGAGTCCAGATCCTGGCTATTGAAAGCCTGCTGAAACTCGATATGCAACTCTTCGGGCGACTCGGTCATGACGAGATGATTCGCCGACGCGCTAGGCAAGTCTGCTGGCCATTGGCGGAAACGCGGGCGGTACAGGCCAGCGCGGAACATTTTCGTCGATTTCCGTGTCGGCCAAAAACGTTATCGGATTTTGCCTTCGGAAAGGCCTGTTTGGCGGGCATTTCAGAATGTCACCCAATCCTGGCCGCAGTCGATCCTTTTCGGCCAGGAAAGGTTCATGATACCCCGGCGCGCGCCAGGGTCTCGCGGTAGTTCCAAGGCGTCCATCCTGCGGGTTGGGCCGCCAGTTCCTGGGCGTGGCGCTGGAGCTCGATCAGGTAATCGAAGGAGTTGACGCCGCACAACTGACAGGTGTGAATCAAGCTCATAAACAGGTCACCTACCTGCGCCCCGTGCAGCGTCCGATAGAACAATGCATTTTTCCGATGCAGAACAGCCCTTTTTAAGGCTCTTTCCACGATGTTGTTATCTACGGGTGCCCCAGCTATACGGAGAAAGAGCGTCAGAGGCCGCCAATGACGCAACAAATACGTGATCGCTTTGCCCAGCCCGGAGTTCGGCTCTGTTTTGCGCTCGGCAAACTGCGCTTCCAGCCAACGATGCAGCTGGTCCATCACCGGCCCGCTACGCTCCTGGTGAAGTCGTAGCCGCTCGTCTGGTGTCAGTCCACGCTCACGCGCGTCGGCATCGTGGCCGTACACCTGTCCCAGCATCTCCAACACGTAACGGCATTCGGCGGGAAAGTTCGTTGCCACTTCGACGAACTGCCTTCTTCCGTGCGCGAGACAGTTCCCCAACAAAATCTCCACACCTGTGGGCAACTTCGCAACGTTGCGCGACAGTGCGTCACACATCTGAATCGGCGATGGCAGTTCCGCTGCCCGCTGATGCAATACGTCGGCGATGTTCTCACCGGCATGCTGACGTCCAGTGAAGTACAACGCAATCTTCCAACCCGCGCCAGTCGAGACGATCCCGCTGGTAAACACGCCCGTGCGTTCGTCAGCCGGCTCGCGCTCGAGCCGTAGCACGCGCATGCTGGTGTCGTCGTTGTGGACCACCTCGCCCTGCGCCGCCTGCCGGATCAACTCGTCACGCGCCGGTTTGATCATCTCAGCTGCCTCTTCGACAATCTCCCACTGCGTCGCCGCCGGTAACGGAATCCCGAGTTGACCTTCGAGTTGTTCCAACCGATAGAACGGGATTCCGCTGCCGTACTTGAGTTGCGCGATCATCGCCGCCGCGGTCTCGTCATATTTTTCCGGACCGACTCCTTCCGGCGCTTGTGCGGTGAACACCTGCCCACACGCGCCGCAGCGCAACCGCTCGAGCGAATAAACGGTGGCCGCCAACGGCGCCTGCCCGACAATCCGCACCAGCACCTTCGGCTCTTTCTGGCCGTATACGTTGCCTTCCCCGCATTCCGGGCAACGGTCGCCGTGCTTCAGGCTCTGATGCGCGATCTCAACCTGTCGTGCGTCACCGAAGGCCTCGGCTCCATTGCGCCCGTGTCCGGCCGGCGGTGGCGCGCTGATATCCGGTTGAGTCGCAGCTTTACCTGAGCCTTCCGCTTCATCCAGTACGGCGCTGGTCTTCTCTGTGTTGCGCGGCCGCACCAGCATCGCCGCCATGGCATGCAATGCGTCCTTGACCTTCTCGTAGTCGGCCTCACTCAACGGCGCTTGCCGTGCGCCGTCCAGCACGCGGTCCAGTTCGTCCAGGTTCACATCGATCCGGCGTCTGGCGGACTTCTTCATGCTATTCCCCGAGCACCTCGCGAAACCGTTTGTTCAGCGGATATCCTAGAACCTCTTTGATCGATCGGTTCGGTATATAACTGTTGGATTGCTTGCCGCGTCCGGTCGTCTTGCCGAGCAACACCCAGTTGGCTGCGCGGTAGCAGGTCCCGCGGAATCGTTCGGGATCCACGAACGTCTCCAGAAAATAAATCGGATGCCCGTACATCCGCTGCCAATCATCAGAGATCCGCGCCGCCATGCGGCCGAGAATATGGGATGCCAGGTGCTCTACCCGCACCCAAGGCAGAATCAGGAAGCGCGTGTTGTAAGCGAGGAATCGGATGTTGTGGCGGCGTGCTTCGGCGCTCCAGCCGATGTACCGGTCGCGCGAGCCGATGTGTCGCGGTGCACTCGACCATGCCACGCAGGCGATGGGCCGTCCTTGCGCCCACACCAGATACTTCAGGTGCTCTCCTACCGGTTGCTCGTAGCCGAGATAGTGATGCTCCTGCATCAGGCTGTTGAACAAAGGCTCCCTGCCGGTGCGCCGCACCTGCTCGAACACGAGCGGTTGGAGATTGCGCAGACTGCCTTCAATCGGCGTGGTGTCAATCGGAACCGGCTCCGGTCGGGCTCTGTGGGCTAGCGGATTATGTCGGACGTAACTCACCGGCGGCAAGCTGATCTGGCCGGCCCGTTCCAGCATCAGGAGCATGCCACGGCACACCATATCGCGCAATGCGCCATTGGCCTGGCGCCACTGCCAAGCCTCACAAAGTCGGGTGGATAGCTTGCGGCGGCTGTCGTTGGGATGGCGCTCGATCAGGCTGCATATATAAAGGATGTCTTCCGGGGTGATCTCCCGGCCCCGATACCTGAACTCCACCATTGCCAGCAGTATGAACCAGCGTTTCTTGGAACGCAAGGGGTGATGCAGCATTCATCGTATGTTTCAGGACCTTCACTTCGGCGTGTTCACTGGTCGCCACATGGGCGCGGCTTTCACGCGAGATAAATCGCCTGCCACCATCAGCAACTGGGCCTCATAGGCCTGCAGTGGCTTGGTCGCTTCGGTCCCTTCTGGCCACCATACAAACCGCCCCTTCGATAGCCGCTTCTGTGCGAGCCAGTATCCTTGGCCGTCATAGCTGAGGAGCCGAATCGCGGTCCCGCTGCGGCTTCGAAATACGAACACGCACCCGGAGAACGGATCCTCGGCGAGCTTGTCCTGGCAGAGTCGCGCTAATGAGTCAATCCCTTTTCTTCCATCGACCGGCTCGATGGCCACCAGCACGCGCATCTGCGCCGTGATCTGAATCATCGCTCGGCATCTCGCCAGGCGCGCAACAGGCTCGCCCAATCGGGCGGCACGGGACCCTTCCACTGAATGCGCATCTTGCCGCCACTCGGGGACTCGAACTCAATGACACAGCCCTCCAGCACAGCCGAACGGGGCGCGACCAGCTCGACGAATGCCGGCTTGTGCGCCTTCCTGCGACGGCTCTGAATACCGCCGAGCCGCTTCTTGAGTCGCGTGTAGTCCAGGCGCAGCGGGTGCGCGACGTGATACACACCGTGTTGCCGAGCTAGTTCGACGGCTGCCTGCCACAGCGGCTCCGGTAGTTTCGTTCGTCGCGACTGGGTGCTGCGAAACTGATCCAACTGGCGTTGCAACTGCAGGATGGGTTCGGGAATGGGCAGTGTGTCTTTCCGGTTCACTTCAGCCGCCCCCTCCGCGACTGAATGTGAACTTAACAGGGTAGGCTACCCGGCGTCACGCATCCCTACCGGAAACTCACTGAACATTGAGTCCTCGTGGGCGAAACACAAGGGAGAGCGCTTCTACAAAATCGTGAGGAAGATGAAGCGCGCGGGCCTGAAAGGCTCCTTCACGCTGGCCCTCCAGAGCCTGGACGATAGGGCGCTGGAGAACATGCACCGAAAGAATATGAAGTTGAACGAATTCGAGGACTTGGCGCGCTGGCTCCAGCAGAGGGCCTCGACACCTATGCGGAGTTGATCTGGGGGCTTCCCGGCGAGACCTCGGAAACTTTTATCGAGGGCTATGACCGCCTCTCGAAGTTCGTATCGACGATCGCTACCGATCCCCTCCTGGTGCTCCCAAGCACCGATTTAGATCAGAACCGCGAGCGCTACGGCTTGGTCACGATGCGGCACGAAGACTGCGACTTCGAGTACGTCATCAGCCATCCCGACATTACGATGGCAGAGAATGCCCGCATGCATCAGTTCCTGTTCTGGGCTCGCATCGTCGCCGAGAACACGATCTTTCGGTATATTTGGGTTCCCCTTCGCGAGCTGGCCTCGATCAAGCAGTCGCAGGTCTTGAAATCTCTCGACGAGTGGGCCGGACGCCAGACTGATGACGTGGTTCGCGGGATCTGGGAGTGCCGACAATTGATGGTGCGAACCATGGACAGCGGGAATCCTCATCATGGCG
>DATKAP010000136.1:0-103572 GCA_035577905.1 Binatia bacterium | reverse complement strand
AAGTGCTTGAAAGGAATGGCGGGGACGACGGGACTCGAACCCGCGGCCTCTGCCGTGACAGGGCAGCGTTCTAACCAACTGAACTACGTCCCCGCTTTTATTTGGGACGGGTTAGCGTGAAACCCGTGACAATCCTGGCGTTTTCGGGGATTTTGACCGAATTCACCATCTCCAACTGATTCCGCTTCAACTGACTGACCTCAACAGCTGAGTGAGGAGTAAGAGAGTCCACGTCCAACGATATGGTGGAACCAGCGGCACCCAACGCAATTCATTCTAACAGATTCAAGCGTTTTGCGGATTCGTACCAGGAGCGCCCAAGCCGAAGAAGCGCCAAGTCTTCATCCGAATATCACGGTGGAGTGCAATTCACAATATCCAAAGCGTACTGTGGAAACCCTGTTTTCCCACTTCTCCTCTGCATGTAAACTGTGGAGCTCTCTATGCCCACGTTTGCTGCCGTTGACATTGGGTCCAATTCCGTCCGCCTGAAGATTGCGCGGTTGCACTCCGGGCGCCTGCACGCTCTACACGAGGATCGTGAGGTCACTCGGCTCGGTGAGGGTGTCTTCAGCTCCGGATTTCTGACTCCGGAATCGATGGCGGAAACCGTGAAGGTCCTGCGCCGTTTTCATCGCACCACTCAACAGATTGTTACCGACAACGTTCGCGTCGTCGCCACCAGCGCCCTGCGCGACGCACGCAATTCCCAGGCGTTTCTCGAGTGGGTTCGGTCGGCCACTGGATGGAAAGTGGAAATCGTCTCTGGGCTTGAAGAAGCGCGGCTCATTCATTTGGGCTTGATCTCGGGCACGCGTATCGATCGCGTACCCGCTCTCATGATGGACTTGGGTGGCGGCAGCTGCGAATTGACAGTTTCGCACCGTGGACACATCCGCGATGCGGTCAGCCTTCCACTCGGTGCGGTTCGGCTGACGAATGAATTTCTAAGCCATGATCCGGCTCGCAAAGGCGAACTCAAGCGTATGCATGGCTTTGTCACTCGCGAGGTGAACCGGATCGTGCCCCGGATTGGTTCTGCGCGGGTGCGAAACGTGATTGCCACCTCGGGAACGGCCGCAGCCCTTGCAGCCGTGGCGGGCCATCTGCGGCGAGGACGAAACCGCCAACGAATGCTCGTCTCGCGTGCGGAGATGAGCCGCATCGCCAAACGACTCTCTCGTCTCCCTGTTGCCGAGCGGAGGAAGATCGAAGGAATCGGTCCACGTCGTGCCGAAATCATCGTGGCTGGCGCCGTCGTTTATCACGAACTCCTCGATCGGCTGCGCTTGAAAGGATTTCGCTATTCATCTCTTGGCCTTCGGGATGGAGTTCTGGCGCAGATGGCTGCGGATTACGATCGCAGCACACGCTCAGGCAAACAGATCGAGTCGGAACGATGGGAATCGATACTCAAAGCCGTCGATCGCTATCGCATCGACCGAAAACACGCACTGGACGTTCGTGAGGCCGCCACTTCCCTATTCGCCGCGCTCCGCTCTGCACATCGCTTGCCGCCGGAATACGGCGAGTGGCTCTCCGCCGCGGCAATGCTGTATGAGGTGGGTGATTACGTGAATCGCAGCGGTCACCATCGTCACACGTACTACATCATCTCGAACTCGGAAATCCTTGGTTATACCCCACAGCAGCGGCGGATCATCGCGGCCATAGCACGATACCTGGGAAAATCACGCCCGAACATCGAGGATGTGCCGATGAAAGTGATCGATAGCGCTGAGCGCGCCAGCGTGCAGAAGGCGATCGTGCTGCTCCGTATGGCCCGTGCGCTCAACCTGAGCCGCAGCCGTGCCGTAGAGAGAGTACGCGTTCGCGTGCATGCCGCCGAGGTGAAGGTGACCCTGATACCCCGGCGGCGGACAGGTATGGACTTGGAACTCTGGGCTTTGGAGAAGGAGCGGGACTATTTCCGGGAAGTCTTCGGGCGGGAGCTTTCGATAGCGGCGTCGTAGAGACTGCGCAAGACTTTCGGCGTCACGCACCATTGCATGGTGCCGTAACTGCGGCGCATTTCAACCTTCGCCACGGCACCCTTCTTCAACTCCACCGACGCTTCGCAGCCCGAATCGCTGATCACCGATCCCAGAAACTGGCTAAGGTTGGGATTGTGCCCAATGACCATTACCGCCTCTTGCCGCGAGCACTTCTCGAGGATTTTGCGGAAATCGGCAAGCCCGGCTTCCGGCCGCAATCCCGGATCCGTTTGCATTTTCCCTTCGTATCCAAGTTCGTTGCCCACTAGGGATGCGGTTTGGGTGCAACGCTTCAGCGGACTGGAGATGATCACGTCCACCTGAACGTCGAGCGCCGCCAGAGCACGGCCAATGTAACCGCACTGCTCAATGCCTTCCTTGTCCAGAGCGCGCTTCTCATCTTTCTTGGGATTGGTCAAATGTTCTCCCGCACTGGCGTGGCGTAAGAAGTATAGGATCATATGGTTTTATCGTACTCTTTCCGCAGCCAACTTGCGTTTCGTAGGTTTGCCAGGAACCTCGGGCGCAGGAAATGCGGCCGGCGCTTTGCCCTCAGCCACGCTAATCAGAAAATCCTGAGCATTAAACGCCGCCGCGCCCATCGGCTGACGGCGATTTCGCTTGCCATGTATGGGTTGCCACGCGCGGATATAGCCGGCATCGTGAAGAAGAACTCGCGCCTTGCGGTTATCTGCGAGATAAGCATCCAGAATCTCGTGGCGCACCCGGTTACGAAGCATCTCGTCGCGAAGTGGCACAATCACCTCGACCCGCTCATAGAGGTTGCGGGGCATCCAGTCGGCACTCCCGATGTAGATTTCCTCCTCGCCTCCATTCGCGAAGTAGTAGATCCGGCTGTGCTCGAGGAAGCGTCCGACGATGCTGCGTACTCGGATATTCTCGCTCACGCCACGCACCCCGGGACGGAGGGCGCAAATCCCGCGTACGATCAGATCGATCCGAACTCCGGACTGCGACGCCCGATAGAGCGCCTGGATGACATTCTTATCGAGCAGCGCGTTCATTTTCGCGATGATGCGCGCAGGACTTCCCTGCCTGGCATGCTCAGCCTCACGCTCGATCAACGCGATCGATTTCTCCGCCAGATCTAGCGGCGCAACCAGCAGCGGTTCGTAACTGGGATTTTCGGAGTACGCAGTCAGGAAACTGAACACATCGTGCACGGCGCGTGTGATTTCTGGATTCGCGGTGAACAAGCTGAGGTCGGTGTAAATTCTCGCCGTAGTGGCGTTATAGTTTCCCGTTCCGATGTGGCAATAGCTGCGCGTAAGTCCATCCGGATCGCGCCGAACCAGCAACGAGAGCTTGCAGTGCGTTTTCAATCCGACCAGACCATGGAAGACTTGCACTCCGGCATCCTCCAGGTCGCGCGCCCACCGGATGTTCGACGCTTCGTCAAACCGGGCTTTTAGTTCCACCACTGCCGTAACCTCTTTGCGGGATGCGGCCTCGATCAGCGCCGGGACGATCAGCGAGTGCTCACTCGTCCGATAAAGCGTCTGTTTGATGGAAAGCACCTGATCGTCCTCCGCGGCCGACTCAATGAAATGAACCACCGCATCATACGAATCGAAGGGATGGTGCAGTAGGACATCGTGCGATCGCAGTTCTTCGAAGAGATCTTTTGATTTCGCGGTGAGTCGAAGCTCGCGTGGAGTGAAACTGCGGTATTTGAGATCCGTGCGGTTTACCTGCTCGTAAATATTGAACAAGCGCACGAGATTCACAGGACCATTGACCGGGAAAACTTGCCAGGGATCGAGTTCGAACACCGTACGCAATCGCTCGATAATCTCAGGATCGGCATCAGCTTCGATCTCCATTCGGACGGCATCACCCTTGCGCCGATTATGGAGTTCGGTGCGGACTGACTCAAGCAGGCTACGCGCTTCTTCTTCCGCCAGATATAAATTGCTATTGCGGGTCACGCGGAAGGGCGCCGAGGAAACGATGTCGTAGCCGTGATACATGCGGACAGCGTGATGGGCAACCAGATCCGCCAGGAAGATGAAATCTACGGTATTGGTCGAAGGCAGGCGGATCAGTCGCGGCAATACCCGGGGAACCGAAACCACTCCGGTATAGGTCAGCGCGGAGCGGCGGCGACGACGCAGCAGGAACGCCACACATAAAGCCTTGTTGATGACTCGGGGAAACGGATGCGCCGGATCGACCGTGACCGGCGTCAGCAGAGGATCGAGTTCCCTCTCACAGTACTCATCGACAAACCTCAGGGCGTCAGTATCCAGTTCATGCAGCCCGAGCACCCGGATTCCCTGCTGTGAAAGCGCCGGACGCAAACGCGCGCTCCAGCAGTCATACTGATGTTCCACAAATTCGTGTGTCAGTTTCGCAAGAACATCCCGTTTTGCAGTCAGGGTCAGTCCGTCGGGTCCGGCTTCGTTGTAGCCGTCCTCGATCTGCTGCATCATCGCAGCTACCCGGACCTCAAAAAACTCGTCCAGATTGCTGGCCGAGATCGAGAGGAACTTCAACCTCTCGAGCAGTGGATTGCCTTCGTCCTCGGCTTCCTCCAGTACGCGCCGGTTGAATGCCAGCCAGGACGTATCACGGTTCAGAAAATACTTTGGGTCATCGAGCGAAACGCGGGCCATGACAATTTACGGATTGACTTCCCGGAGTGGAGATCGCAGACACAAGCTTCCCCTTCTTGCGCCGCGGATACCTAGTATAAAGCATCGGCCTCATCAGTGGCAGGTACCCTAGCCGCCGCGACCAAGCAAAGAAAATCGGCGTTTGGAGTTATCCAGACGCCGACATCTAAGCTAACGAAGTCTAGGTTATGGCAGGTAGTACCGGAACGAGGTGAAGACCATGTTGTCGATACCATGCGGTTCAAAGCCCGATGTGCCCGACCAGGCGTTACGCGTTACGTAAGAATACTGCGGGCCAAACTGAAAGCGCCCCTTCGGTCCGTTGTAGAAGCGATACCAGAAACCGGCCGTGCCTTCAATCAGCACACGCGTGTCCGCAGTACAGCTCGATAGGCCCCCTGGCACGAATCCACTGTTGTTGGCCGGAGCTGTCTCCGTAAAGCACCCCGAGTTGCTGAACGCCGGCGATCCGTATCCCACGGCTTTCTTCTGGACAGGATCGTAGCTGGCGGTGCGGCTGGCGTACTCCGCTCCTGCATTGAAGTAGAAATCGAGTTTGGATGTGCGCAACTCGAGTGTGGCAAGGCCCTGCGAACTGCGGATGAGGTGCAACGTTCCCAGGTCGGTGATGGAGGCATCCGCCAGACCGCTCGCGCCGTAACGCCCAATACCGCTGCCGTACAACGCGTGCAATCCAAGGTCCAGGCGATTAGTACCCTTCTTGTACATAGAGAAACGGGCGTTCGCACCGAACCCGCCCCCATCCTCGGAAGCATTGTGCGCCAGGATCGGACTAGGGCCGGTTGTGCCGGCGCAGGGAGCCGTCGCCGAAACGTTAATACATGGGAAGACACGATCGCGGAACCGGCTGTAGATGCCGAACACCTCGTAGTGCCCGAATCCTGGCTCAAACGCGGCCTTGGCAATGAGATCGGGCGATGCATTGAACGAGTAACTGGCTGCCGGGGTACAAGTGGTGACGGGCGCTCCGGCGGCGTTGAGGCTGGTCGAGCAGGTGGTGATGCCACCGTTGTAGACGCCACCATTCGCCCCTGCCGAGCCAATCAGGAAATTCGCAGCATTGTTGTGCGTGGTGACCGTTTCCTGTGAGTTTTCCACAGAGACGCCGAACCAAACCTTATTGTTGAAGTTCTTGACAAGGCGCAGACCAAACTGCCGAGCCCAACTGAAGCCTGCCGTGTATGCTGCGTCGATGGTCATGGGCAAGGCTTCGGTGCGGTTGTCGAGCCCATGCGTGGTTTCGGTCACCAGGCTCCACATCTGGCCGCCGGTAAAGCTCCACCCGTTATCAAACGCAGCTTGGCCCCAGAATTGCCGCTGCCGTAGGGTGTAACTGTTGCTCTGGTTATTGTTGGAGGTAATACCGGCCGAAAGGAAGTCAGCCTCGACGTAGCCGCTGAGCTTGGCGCTTTTAAGCCGTCCCTCAGCCAGCATTCCGATTCGCGACTGACGTCCGGAAGCGAAGAATTCCGACATGGCGCTTTGCGACGCACCCGGCATAGTCAGGGAATTGAAAGGAGTGTTGACGTCGGCGGCCAGAGCGCGCGAGCGACGTGCAGTTTCTGCCGCGAAGAAACCTACCGGAATAATCGTCACTCCTTTGTATTTCAACGCCAGTGGCGACTCGGAGAGACTCTTCTGAGTTTCCTGCAAGTTGACAACGGTGTTAGCGACCGCCCCTTGCAGGTCGGTCACATTGCCTTTCAACTCGGTCACCGTCGCCTGCTGCTGTGTAGCCACAGCTTGCGCGGCATCGGCCTTCCCAGCAGCGTCGGAAGCCGCCGTTTGCGCCTGCTGAACAGCCTGGTCTTTGCGCCGCAGTTCATCCCGCAACTCCTGGATCTGCTGTTGCTGCTGCGTTATGGCCGACTGCTGCGCGGCAATCGCGTCCTTGAGTGCTTGCACGTCAGCCGCGGTAATGGTGCCGGCAGCTGCCTTTTTTGTCGATGTCTTTGGCTTCGTGCTGGTTTGCGCAACCAAACACGTCGCCAGCAATAAAATCGCACACAACGTCCATGCGGACTTCATTCTCTTCTTCTCCTTTTTTGTTCCCCTCGACAAATGACGCCTGGGCCGGGGTTCTACTTGACCTGCTTGATGGCTTCTTTAACTTTGGCCACTACGTTGTCCGGCAACGACGCGTACTCCAGAGCCGAGGTCATCTGTTGGCCGTCGCTCACCATCCAACCAAGAAACTCGCGCAGAATCTTCCCCTTATTTGCGTCCTTGGACTGTGCCGGAATCAGCAGCCAGGTAAAGCTCGCAATCGGGTAGGCGTCTTTGCCCGGCGCATTGGTGATCGAGACCCGAAAATCAGCCGGCATCTTCGGTGCTGAAGCGGCAGCCGCGCTTACGCTCTGCAACGACGCTTTGACAAAGGTCCCTGCTGAATTTCTGACGCTGCCGAAAGGAATCTTGTTTTGCACGGCATAAATCAGCTCCACATATCCAATCGAACCCGACATCTGGCGGATCAGCCCCGAAACTCCTTCGTTGCCCTTGGCCCCCATACCAACCGGCCACCTGACGGAGGTGTCGGCTCCCACTGAAGTCTTCCATTCCGGACTCACCTTCGAAAGGTAGTCAGTCCAGATGAAAGTAGTTCCACTGCCGTCTGAACGATGAACGACGATGATTTCCTTGTCTGGAAATGTAACATCAGGATTTGCTGTCGTGATCGCTTTATCGTTCCATCGGGAAATTTTGCCCAGAAAAATTCCGGCTAGAACTTCGGGCGTGAATTTCAGTTCCCCGGTGACTCCCGGTATGTTGTAGGCGGGTACGTCGGCACCCAGCACCGTCGGAATATTGAGAATCTTGGCTTTTGCATCCTGCAGTTGCTTGTCGGTCATCGGCATGTCGCTGGCGCCGAAATCAACGGTGCCCGCCGTAACCTGGCGGATCCCGCCGCCGCTACCGATCGATTGATAGTTGATCTGTATATCCGAGTGCAGCTTCGAGTACTCGCTGAACCACTTCGAATACATAGGGTACGGAAACGTCGCACCGGCTCCGTTCAGCGTGGTTTGCCCCATTACTGGCAGAGCCAGTAGCACACACACGACCAGAAGCACAAGTTTGCGCATCGCTGGATAATTCCTCCTTTTGTGGATGTAAGAACTGGTTCTATCGGCGCAGTGTTAAAGGACGGTTACAAAAGAGTAAATTTCTGGTGAATGGACAAACCAAACAGTGGATTTCGTGAACCGGCCGTGCTTGCGCTGTGAGGAACGATCTCAGCGAGAGCCGCGCAGATGCGCGATCTCGCGTGGAAACAGCGTGTTCCCGGGAAACTCGCGCTGCAGTCCGCTCAGCAATTCCACAGCACGGTGCTTATCTTTTTCGCGCACGTAGGCGATCGCCAGCAGGATACGCGCAAATGGGGCAAGATAGTGCCCCTTAGCGGCAGTCGTCTGTAGATCGGCGATGCCGCCTTCCTTGTCCGCTGGAAGACCACCCATTCGCAATATCCAGCGCACCGGGGCTGCCATGCTCCCAATAATATATTTGCTAAAACCGGTTGCTAACAGCGCATCGTAACAGTCGTGGCAAACCGCGAGCAGCTGCTGCGCGGAGGTGGAAGCCTGTTTTGTGAAATGCAGCGAGGCCAGGTTTCGCTTTTCGATCAATGCAGCATAGTCGGCCTGCAAACCAGAAGACAGCGTCAGGGCAAACAACGCATCCTTATCCGTCGGATTTGTGGCCAACTTCGCACGAGCCAACGTATCGCTACGCGTAATCGCGTCCCGGAAGCGATCGCGAAGAACCGGATCAGGACTCAGTTTCGGGCGTTTGTCGAACGCCTCGTCGTCTTCGTAAAACTGCGCCTCCAGAACTCCCAGCCGGCTAAATTCAGAAAAGAGGAACCCCGCGGCTTCGCTGACCGGCCCCATCGGATCCTCCGGATGCATCTTCTGCCAGTCCGCAAAGTGTTGTTGGGCGCCACCAAAGTCAAGGTTATACAGACCCGCAAATCCACGATCGAGTGAAGATGCAAGCGTCGGTGCGGCAACGTCTTTGGCGTGTACACTGGGACATACGGCACAACCCACCGCGAAGATTGTTGCCCACATCCATCCTCGTGCATCTGGAGGTTTACGCATGGTCCCCACGCCCGTGCGGGTCTATTATCTTTCAACTCACTCTGGCTGCAATGGAAATCTGTCGTGGGCGCTTACTACTTCGATGATAGAGGGAGTAGGAACTGCCGCATCGTTTTGTAAATGTTATGTCAAAACAGTCTGGGAACTGCATGACTCTGGTGACTAAGACTCATGGCTGAAATCCGCCACGCGCCCGGCTGGCCGGGCATTTCTCCGCGCTGGACATCCAGCGCAAAAACCGGCCTGGGCACGGCGCTCAACCAGCACAGCAAGGTCTGGTTCACGCTCAGCCACGGCATTCTCAATGAAATCTACTACCCGCGTGTGGATCAGGCTTGTACCCGCGACATGGGATTTCTTGTCACCGACGGCCGCGATTTCTTCTCCGAGGAAAAACGGCATTGCACCTTCGAGAACCGCCCTTGCGAACTCGGCGTCCCTTTGTTTCTGCTGACCAACACGGAAGTGTCCGGCAGGTATCGCATTCACAAAGACGTGCTGACCGACCCGCTGCGACATGTCGTGCTCCAGAAAGTTCGCTTCGAACCGTTGCAGGGCGCCCTTTCCGACTATCGCTTGTTTGCGCTGCTATCGCCGCATCTAGCTAATTGCGGATACGGCAACACTGGCTGGATCGGTGACTACAAAGGTTTCCCGATGTTCCTCGCCGAGCATAACGGTGCCGCGCTGAGCATGGCTTCCTCAGCTCCATGGAAGAAAATGTCCGTAGGGTTTGTCGGCATCTCAGATGGCTGGCAGGACATCTCGCAACATTTCCAGATGGTCTGGGAGTACACCCGCGCCGAGAACGGCAATATCGCGTTTACGGGCGAAATCGACCTCGCGGCCTGCAACGGCGAGTTCATGGTGGCCCTCGGTTTCGGTGCGATTTGGGCAGAAGCAGGCCAGCAGGCTCGTTCCAGTTTGTACGAAGATTATGGTGAACTTCGGGCCCGCTATGTCTCCCAGTGGCGCGGTTGGCAGCAGAAATTGCTCAAGCTCGATGATCCCTTGCGCGAGCACGATCTGTATCGTTCTTCGACAGCGGTATTGCGCACCCACGAATCAAAGGATTTTCTCGGCGGGATCATCGCCAGCCTCTCGATTCCCTGGGGATTCAACAAGGGCGACGAAGATTTGGGAGGATACCACCTCGTCTGGCCGCGCGATCTGGTCGAAACCGCTGGCGCATTGCTCGCTGCCGGAGCAACCCCGGATGCGGCTCGGGTACTTCGCTACTTGGAGGCAACCCAAGAGGCAGATGGCAACTGGGCTCAGAACCTCTGGCTTGACGGCCGTCCCTATTGGAGCGGTATCCAAATGGATGAGACCGCCTTCCCCATTCTGCTTGTCGATCTGATGCGCCGCGAGGCCCCTGAGGCCCTTGGCAGGCTGGACCGCTGGTGGCCGATGGTGCGTAACGCAGCGGCCTTTATCATTCGCAACGGCCCGGTCACGCAACAGGATCGGTGGGAAGAGGATGCCGGATACTCTCCGTTCACCTTGGCGGCAGAAATCTCGGCGCTGCTGGCGGCGGCTGATATTGCAGATCTGACGGGCCATCCAGAACAGGCGCAAACCCTGCGCGATACCGCCGACGCATGGAACGACAACGTCGAACGGTGGACCTACGCCACAGGTGGAGATCTGGCGCAGCAACTCGGGATCGGGGGATATTACGTGCGCATCGCGCCGCCGGATATCGACGGCGCAGCCTCACCGACGCAAGGATTCGTTCCGATCAAAAACAAGCCTCCCGGACAGGATGGAGAACGCGCGTATCACATCATCAGCCCTGATGCGCTGGCGCTTGTGCGCTTCGGATTGCGCGCGCCCGATGATCCGCGGATCCTTAATACTCTGCGCGCCATCGATGCTCTCCTCGCGGTCGAAATGCCGCAGGGTCCCTGCTGGTACCGCTACAACGGAGATGGTTACGGTGAGCACAAGGATGGCTCGCCCTTTGACGGCAGCGGTATCGGCCGTCCATGGCCGCTGCTGGCCGGAGAGCGCGCTCACTATGCCCTCGCCGGCGGCCACGCCGATGAGGCTGAGGCCTTGCTCACGGTGATCGAGAATTCCACCGCCGGCGACGGGCGCCTGATTCCCGAACAAGTCTGGGATGCTGCCGATATCCCCGAGTTGGAATTGTTCCGTGGAAAACCTACCGGTTCCGCGTGCCCACTAGTGTGGGCACATTCCGAGTACATCAAGCTGCGTCGTTCGCTGCACGACGGCAAAATCTTTGACCAGCCACCGCAAACGGTACAGCGATATCTGAGAGACAAACACGTCCGCCAGATCTTCGGCTGGCGGTTTAACAATAAAACGCGCAGCGTGCCCCGCAACAAGACTCTGCGCATCGTGCTCCTGTCCCCGGCGATGGTGCACTGGAGCATCGACAATTGGAAGACCTCGCACGACACCAGCACACGCGATACCGCCCTCGGCATTCACACCTTGGATCTTCCGACGGCGTCCCTGCCCTCAGGCGGCGAAGCTGTGTTTACCTTCTATTGGCCGAACGAAAATCGCTGGGAAGGAACGGATTTTCGGGTGAAAGTGGAATGATGAACTGCTCCATCGGACTGACTTTTTAGCTGAACCTGTCAGGGGCACGACTGAACGTCGTGCCCCAATGTGCAGCATTCTTTTGCTCCATTAATGAACTTCGCTCTTTCGTGCCCCTACATCTTGTCGTATACGACGATTAGTGGCTTTGGTTGTCCACTTTCGTGAATCGTTAGAGTCAACATCTTCCCATCGGCAGAGACTTCGAATCTCGTATGATCCATCACCTTGCCTTTAATCTTGTCAGTAAGTTCCAGAGTGTGCGCATCCACTCGTTTGCCCGATGAGGTCGAACCCGGCGCAACATTTGGGCCTTTCTCTTCATAATCTTTGCCATCGAATTTCAGACTGATCGTGTCCTGATAAGCAGGAGTGTAGAAAGTCAGCCCGCCGCCTTCGAATGCAGCAATCTCCCACTCGTCTGGGGAAGTGAATTTTACGTCGGTACTCTCCCATGTGCCTCCCCAGCCAGAACCGCCACTGACCTTCTTCAATACCACGTTGAATTCTGACGTCGTGCCATCCGGCTTGGTTTCGGTTCCCTTGATCGTCTGTGTTTTCCCGTTATCTGAAAGCGTGTGGGTCATGGAACTGAGAACTTTATTGTCTTTCTTGATCACCATCTTCCACTCATTCGTTCCTTCCGGAGTGATGGATACAGTTCTGCCGAAGTGAACAGGCTGGTCAGTACCGTCGGCAGTCATCGTGTCAGATACATTGCCGGAGGTCCATTTATACTTATTGCCGCCGAGGTCTTCAATTTTCGTTATTTCACCAGCAAATTTGCTCTTCTCGGTGTTCAGCTTCCATTTCCCGACAAAAGACTCGTCGGCGCCCCAGAGAGAACCGGCAAGCAAACATGCAAGACCCAATAAGAAGCAGAAGCGTTTCATGGTCGTTCCTCCGGGTGTCCTGTCCTGGACGCACGACACTCTACGTTTCTGAACTCGCATAGCACAACTCCACCACGGTGCAGTCGTCGCTCAGCGGATTGCCAGCGCAGAACTCAGTCACTGCCGAAAAGATTCCTTCCAGCGTCGGCGACTTGGCAGCCGCCAGCTCCAGCCGCGAATCTTCAAAGAAATCTCCCAGTGCGTTCTCCGCTTCAGTGACCCCATCAGTCACCATGATGAAGCGGTCACCCGATTTCATCTGGCAGGTTGCACTCTCATACTGCGCCTCGGCGAGCAGTCCTACCGGGACATTCCCATGCGTGGGACGAATCACCTCGCCGCCGCATACCAGCAGGGGTGGCACGTGCCCGCAGTTCACATATTCCAGTTCGCCGTCGCGGCGCAGGCGTGCCAACAGTACGGTTGCATACTTCTCTCCAACCAGCTTTTCCGTGAAGAAACGATTCACCGCCGAAACCACGTGGAGCAGCGGCATGCCTGCCAGAAGATGCGAATAGATCATCCCCTGCAGCGTCGAAGCCAACAGGGCCGCCGAGACTCCCTTCCCGCTGACGTCCGCCAGCACCACAGTCAATCCTTCCTTCGTATTGACGGCGTCAAAGAAGTCTCCCCCGATTTCCTTACAAGGCAGATTGCGCCCGCGCAGCCGCGCAAAGGGCACCTCGGGAATCTTCACCTGCATCAGCCGCTGCTGGATGCTAGCCGCGATGCTCAACTCCTGCTGGTATCTCCGCGCCTCTTCCTCAGCCTGTACCAGCCGGGCGTTTTCGATCAACGAGGCGGCTTCTGTCGCGATCGCATGCAGAATTTCGTGGCTCACTCCGCTGATGTCGCGCGAAGCAAAGCGCGAATCTACGTACAGCACGCCCATCGCCTGAGCCGCAGCAACCGGCCCTGCCGGCGCTTGTGCATCCCGGGCAGATTGCACCTGCAGCTTGCGTAGGGGGATGCACACCACTGTGCGCAAATCGTAGGCCACTATGCTCTGGCGTCCCGAGAGATCCAACGATTGGCTGGTGTCGGTGAGCAGGAATTCGGAATTCGCGCGCATCGATTCTTCCAGAATCGAGTGCGAAATTGTCTTGTCGTCGAGCAGTGGTTCTTTCTTCGAATTACGACCGGCCTTGAGAACGAGATTGCCCTCCTCATCTTTCAAAAACACATAGGCGCGCTCGGCCCGCGTCAACTGCAGTGTGACGTCCAGCATCGTGATTAGGATTTCCTCAAGCACACCGGCAGTATTTAGCTTGCGCGCCGCCTCCAGGAAGAGTCGTAATGTTTCCAGTTCGCTCGTTTCAGTCTTGATGCCGCTGATGACCGAAATCTGGCTGAGGAATTCGCGGGCGGTATTGGAAGTCTGACTTGCCGGATTAAACAGGACATAGGCCGAATCCCTCGCTCCGAATTCCAGCCGGTCGCCCCGCTCCAGTTTCTGGCGCTGGATGCGCTCTCCATTGACGAACGTGCCGTGCTTGCTCCCCAGATCCTCGATGAAGAAATCCTGCCCCTGCTGCATGATCTGCGCATGATCGCGCGACACGCGCGGATCTTGGATCACCAGGTCTTTATCCACCTTCCGCCCGACGGTAAACGGAGTGCGATTCAGAACGATGTTTTTCTGTTCACTGCCTTGCACAAACACCAGGGCCGGAAATACCCCCGAGCCGGAACTGTGGTGGCTGTGATGGCTGATTGTGTTCAGAGCCATGGGTTGAGAGGGCAAACACCTTCCAGCCGCGCGGTACGCTGCAACGCGACCGAGGCTGAATCTCGGCAACCAGACTACTCTGACGCCGCTCCACGCCGCAAGGTGCGCCCCTTTTCATTTTCGTCCCTCGACCAAGCGTCCTATGCATTTTCTCAGTGCGCTTTGGTGGCTAAGACCTTTGTTCCGTCGGGTTAGATGAGAGGTCCGGCAATGACACAAACGGGGTGGCTACGATACCGTCTGCGGTTCTTCAGTCACAACGTCTTTTGCGACCAGCAACAAGGCATAGGTGGTGACAGGAATCGCAAAGCTTGGGTATAGCGCCGGCAGCCCCCAGGCTTTCTGAATGGTGTAACCGGGTAGAAACGCCAGTGCAACCACCAGACCGGCAGCAGAAACAAATGGCCAAAAAATCGCAGATACGGCTAAGGAATAAAAGAAACGTAAGAAGCGACCCCGCTCCCAGAGTTGACCCCTCGCGCGGAGCGCAATCATCGCTGCCGGCAGTAGGAGAAGCTGGTTATAGACCGCGTACGTCGGAATAATCAATAACGTCGTCACGAGAGTCAAACAGACAGACCATTGGAAGGTGGCTGTTCTGCGATCCCAGCCACGATTCCGCCAGGCAAAGACAAGCAGCACGAGAAACAGAATTAAGGAGATGATTTTTCCACCAATCGGCGAGAACGCGACGTCGAGTATGGACAGCCCCCCACCCGTATAGCGGTAGTAATCCTTCATAGCCCAGCGGAATTCCCTGATCCAACCGGGCAGCAGCAACTCACCTGCAAGCATCAACACCGACATACTGATGCCAAAACTCCACAGCAGCCGCTGCCTCTCCCGCCAGTCGCCAATAACCCATATGCAAATCCATAAAATAAGGAGAAAGACTAACTGCGGCTTGATGGTGGCCAAGGCAAGCAATATCCCGGCCACGACATACAGCTGACGCGATATTGCATACGTGCACCCCGCGATGAGCGCGGCTACCAACAACGTCAACTGCTGTAGCTTGAGACCCTGAATCGATGGAAAACAACTTAACGTAAGCAGCACCCACGCCGCCAGCGACACTTTCCAGACCCGCCAGCCGAGCATTCGTAACCAAAGCGGCACCGAAACTGCCGTCAGCGCGGCCAGTAGCCAGAACGCGATCCGATGCACTGTCGTAAACGACAATGTCACCGTTGGAGCCAGCAGCAGAACCACATAGATCGGATAGGCAAAGCCTTGCTGATCTTTGGGATCATTCGGTAGCGTGGGGTCAAGGGGGCGTCCGTAATATCCGATCTGAATCTCTCGCGTGATGTCAGCCCGATAAGGATCGCGACGATGTAACAGCAATTCCCGTGCTCCCCACCAGCGGGGATAAAGATCTGACAAATTCCCTCGCGGTCGGTCGAGTTTTGCAGATTCAGCCGCCTGGTGCGGCACCACGATGGACTGTACCCAAATCCACATGGAAAGAGACATCAGCAGCACACCAAAGAGAAAGATACACCGTTTAAACATTCGCGATCACGGGTGACTCAGGATTTGGCGATTCCGTTCGGTTTCCCAAGCGCCGAATCTCGGCGACCAGCACAAAAAGCCACCACAGCAGGAAAATAGCCATCACGTTGGTTCTCTGCCACCCCATCCAGAGGAAAAACCACAAAGGGCTTATCAGCAGCGGGATGGCCGGAGCAAGGAGTCCTCTGACATCCCGAGGCCCTGTCAAGACGCAATTTGCCACGACCCCGAGTGGCACCATCAGCAACGAGAGATCGTAAGTATTCACGCTGTATCCCACAAGAACGGCCACCACGACCGCAGCCGCGAAGCAGAAGCGCGATAGCCCCCTGCACTGCGACCACCTCCGTAGGCTGACAACCGCCACCAGTAAAGCGATCGAGCCCGCGGCGACGGCGACTTGCATGGTTGAGCTGATCGGCTGCGACCAATGCCACCCCACCAGCAATCCGAACAAACTCGGAAGCTGTCGAGGTGGAATTCCGCCGAAGCCCGGACCGGAAATCACGCGCCAGACGTAGACCGGATATTGCGATGCCCCCTTCCAGCCCACCAATCCCAACGATACCAACACGGCGGCCGAACCCGTCGTGGCAAATCCAAGTATGAATCGCCTCCCGCGCCAACATGCCAGAATGAAGGCAAGTGGAAGGATCAAGTGATATTTGAACAGTCCGAATCCGAGCCAGCATCCCGCCAGGAATTCCGCATCGCGGTCAAGCGCCCGAAAGCTCAGTATCACGACCAGCAGCAGCAAAATCGCATCCTGCCCCTGGTGGAAATTCGCAAATATCGGAAAAAACGCCAGGCTGAGCAAGACCATTTGCCAAACCGGAACGGATTGCAACGACAAGAGCGATTGCCTCAGCAGAACGGCCACCCCAAAGAGGATCCCAACGTTAATCAAGTTCCAGGCTGCGAATGCCTGTGAGTACGTCAGAAATGTCAGTGGCACGAAGAATAAGGCTTCATACGGCGGATGGACATAAGGAAGCGGGCCGCGGCGTAGATCCGAATTTCTAGCAAATTCCGCCTGAGTTGCCATTTGCGCTCGCGCCGAGTAGAGCTGTGTACCCTGCCCTTCGCGCAGCATCTTTCCCGCTGTATAGAAGACCGTGAAATCGGGGTCGCCGCGGGCAATCCGATCGCGAACCCGCCACAGGAAGAAAAGATGGATCGTGATCATGCCGGCCGCAAAACACCACAAGAGCGCTCTTCGGCGGCGCCAGAGCCTCAGGCCCGACTTTTCTTTCGTGTCCAGCGGTACGCGATTCTAACTCGCAACAGCCACATCCCGCCATGACCAGTCTCAGGAATCTTTGCCCGGATCTGCGGAAATGGCTGGGTTTTCGCCCCATTCCGCCGGTTTCTGCCGTTAACGAGACTTATAGGCCCAGCATTCACCCGGTTACCAATGATTACCTCCGGATATGCAAGAATTTGTCACTTTCGAGCCCATTGCAGGTTATGATTAGCCTAGTCGAGTGATGGCGCGAGTCGCGTTTAGAGTCCCGGCATGGACTCGGAAGAGCAGTTCCGATCGACCATTCAAATACGGGTAGCAGGAGACAAGGACATGTTCAAAGAGCTTGCGTGCAAGCTTTGGTTTGAGCAGGAGGGGCAGGACATCGCCGAGTACGCCGTAATGCTGGCAGTGATTCTCGTTATTGTCGTGGGTACAATCCGTCTGATTGGATCCAACGCCAACAACGTGTTCTCTAACGTTGCCAGTTCGATACAGTAGCGAAATCGATAAGCCTTAGGGAACAATATCGTCCAGCCGCCGCGTAGCG
Source organism: Binatia bacterium (assembly GCA_035577905.1). Lineage (GTDB taxonomy): Bacteria > Acidobacteriota > Terriglobia > Terriglobales > Acidobacteriaceae > Sulfotelmatobacter. Next base: position 86,317 of record DATKAP010000136.1, on the reverse strand, counting down.
GCCGTGGGCGAGTGTCTCGGGGACTTGGTATGAATCGTTCACGTTTGCTGATGATCGGAGTCTTGGCGCTCGTGGCGGGGCTCCTCGCTGCACTTTATGTTTACAAGAACCTGCAGCCAAGAAGCGGACTGCCCGCGGACATGGCCCAGGTTATGGTCGCGGCCAATGACCTGCAGGTGGGCGCCCGGGTCGAGGAACGCGACATAAAGGTCATCCAGGTTTCCAGCACTGAGTTGCCTCAAGGTGCGCCGCGCAAGAAAGCCGATGTGGTGGGGCGCGGCGTGATCATTCCGATCCTTAAGGGTGACTTCATTCTTCCCAATAAGCTGGCCGGTGAAAATGCTGGGGCGGGTCTCCCCGCGCTGATTCCGCCGGGCATGCGTGCCGTTTCGGTGCGCGTCAACGAAGTCATTTCGGTGGCCGGATTCGTTACACCAGGCACTCGCGTCGATGTCCTGCTCACCGGTTCGCCGGGCGGATCTAGCGAACAGGAAACTACCACTGTTCTACAGAACGTGGCGGTGCTCGCCTCGGGTCGTACATTGGAACGGACTTCCACGGGTGAAGCGCAAAATACTGCAGTCATAACACTGCTTGTTACCCCCGACGATGCTCAGCGTTTGACGCTCGCCAGCAGCCAGGGGAAAATCCAACTCTCACTCCGCAACCCGCTCGATACCAAGCAGGACGACGTACCAGCCTCGGTTTCAAGAGGACTTTTCCGCGGCGGCCCTGCTCCGTCGCCAGTTGTTCGTCCGGCCGTTCACCGCATCGAGACAACTCCCAAACCTCCCGTCCCGGTCGCCGCACCTGGCGTGAACGTTGAGGTGTACCAAGGCGACAAGAAACAGGAATACAAATTTTCAGATGAGGGCTCGGGAACACAGTAATGTCCAAAGCTCCAACGCTCATACCCACCTCGATCGACGCCAATTTTCCATTTATGGAGACCCATCGCAAGATGACAGTTGGCAAGACTCTCTTCGGGTCGTTGTTGCTCGCGGTCGCATCTTTTGTACCGGCCCATTCTGAAATCATGCAGTCGACCGAGAGCGGACCTCAGGCGCAGAGTCCGCCGCCAAGCGGTACTCCGACGACCACTCTTCCTGCTCAAAGTCAAGCCTCACAAGGCTCAGCTCCGCTGCGTGTCATGGTGGGCAAGTCGCTGCTGATCAACACCACAGAACGCCTGAAGCGCATTTCGGTTACTGATCCTGCGATCGCCTTCGCCCAGCCCATCACGCCTACCCAGATTCTGGTTCATGGCAGAGCTCCGGGGGAAGTTTCGCTGCTGATCTGGGACGAACTCGAGCGCTCGCGCAGCTTCGATCTGCGAGTGGATGTCGACGTCAGCGCCTGCGCGGAGGAAGAACACCGCGTCTTTCCTGACGAGCAGATTAGCGTGACGCCTTCCCGCGCCGCCATCGTTCTCTCCGGGCATGTTTCAACCGAAGATGTGGCCAAGCGCGCCGGAGAACTCGCCGCGGCGTATTCGCCCAAGGTAGTGAACGTACTGACCTTCGGCCCGGTGGGTGCCCAGGAAGTCCTCCTTCAGGTCAAGTTCGCCGAAGTAGATCGCACGGCCCTCACACAGTTGGGTATCAATTTATTGTCGACAGGTGCCGCAAATACGATCGGAACCACCACAACCGGCCAGTTCGGAGGATTTGGCCCTCAGACCCTCACTGTAAATAAGGGGCCCAATGGAACCACGACCACCACGACGGGCGAAACGCTCAACAATGTTCTCAACCTGTTCCTGTTTCGCCCCGACATCAATTTCGGTGCGGTAATCCAGGCTCTCCAGACCAAGAACCTCCTGGAGATTCTCGCCGAGCCAAACCTGATCGCCGTCAACGGCAAAGAAGCCAGCTTCCTGGCCGGTGGCCAGTTCCCTTTCCCCATCGTGCAGCCGGGCAATGGCTTTACCGCGGTGACGATCTCGTTCAAGGAATTCGGCGTTCGCTTGCAGTTCACGCCCATAATTACGCCGAACGGCAACATTCACTTGAAGGTCGCGCCCGAGGTCAGCACACTGGATTTCGCCAATGCCCTGACAATTTCCGGTTTCACCGTGCCCGCCTTGAGTACGCGTCGCGCGGAAACGGAATTCGAACTCCAGGATGGGCAAAGCTTTGTTATCGCCGGATTGATGGATAACCGCGTCACAGACATCTACAACAAGATTCCCGGGCTGGGCGACATTCCGGTCCTGGGGAATTTCTTCCGCAGCAAGAGCCTGCAGAAGAGCAACTCCGAACTCATGGTGCTATGCACTGTGAAGCGGATCTCTCCCAGCAACGAGCAGGTCGATGGTCCGAAGTTGGCGAAGCCGTACCTAGATCCCACGAAGTTCGATAAGAATAATAAGTAGTTTGTAGGCACGACATTTCTCATGCAGTAACAGGTTTCCATGCCAGAGCTGTCCGTCGTCATTGTCGCTACCGATAACGAACAGCGCGCACTCTTGCAGGTGCTGGTCGATGGCACCAGCGTCGCGCGCACCGTGCATACCTGCGCCAACTTCCCGGTCTCCGGCGCCGATCCGGTGACGCGGCGCGTCCGATCCGCCAGCCCGGATGTGATTCTGGTTGACATCCCCGCCGACAACTCTCAATTCGCCCTGCGGGCAATCGAACTTCTCCACCAGGAGGTGCCCGAGAGCGCAATTTTCGCGATCGGCAGTCTCAGCCAACCGCAGGTTATCGTTAACGCGATGCGCGCCGGCGCACGCGAGTTCGTTGAACGGCCTACCACCACGACAGACCTGCTCGAAGCCTTCGTCCGGCTGACCACCGCTCAACGCAGAAGCCGGCAGGAAGGAGTGCGGGGCAAAGTCTTTTCGGTTATCAACGCCAAGGGGGGAAATGGTGCGACCACAGTGGCCGTAAATCTCGCCCTGGCCCTGCAAGCGGCGTACGGACACACTGCGTTGGTCGACCTCGCGCCGCTCGGCCACGCCGCGCTGCACATGAACCTCAAGCCGGCTTTCACGGTAGCCGATGCCACCCGCAATCTCCACCGCATGGATGCTTCCCTGCTCGAGAGTTTCATGACGCGCCACAGCGGCGGCTTGCAGTTGCTCGCCGGGACTAATATTCCGGCCGCCATGGATCCATCGACCGCTGAATTCGTCCGTCTCTTTGATATGCTGGTCTCGCACTATCGCTACGTGGTCGTGGATTCTTCCTCGCGCTTCGATGCTGCCACCCGACTGATCGCCAGCCTTTCGGAAAATGTCCTGCTGGTAGCCTGTAGTGACGTCGCTTCGCTTTGGAGTGCGGCCCGGGTTCAACAATATCTTGGAGAAACTGGAAGCCGCGAGCGCGTTCACCTGGTCTTGAATCGCTTCCGCAAAGTACCGGGCTTCAGCGAAGCCGATGCCGAAGCGGCCGTCGGCGCCAAGGTGCTGTGGCGCGTGCCGAACCAATACTTCGCGATTTCCAGCGCCATCGATCGCGGCACTCCGGTTATGGATCAGCGCAATTCCGAGATCGCCCGCTGCTTCGCCGGATTAGCGCAGGAATTAACTCGTGACGATGCTGAGGTTAAGCGCGCCGCTTGGTCGTTGTTCAAGTCAGTGTAGAGTCGTAGGATTCCATGCCGAATATTCAGCATTTCGAGCGTACCGATATTCCGCAGGTCAAAGCTGACCTCCACCGAAAAGTCCTGGATCGCCTTGACCTGGAGAAATTGGGCAAGACCTCCGGCGACTCAGCCCGCGATGAAGTCTTGGTCGTTATCCGCTCGGTGGTCAACGGCGAAGCCGTGCCCCTCAGCTTCACGGAGCGCGAGAGCATTTCCCGCGAGATTCTCGATGAGATTTTCGGTCTTGGGCCGCTCGAGCAACTGCTGAAGGATCCCAACGTATCCGACATTCTGGTCAATCGCTATGACCGCGTGTACGTGGAGAAGGCCGGAAAGCTGGAACTTACGACCTTAACGTTCAAAGACAATATTCACTTGATGCAGATCATCGAGCGCATCGTTTCCCGCGTAGGCCGGCGCGTCGATGAGTCCTCGCCCATGGTCGACGCCCGCCTTGCCGACGGCTCTCGTGTGAATGCGATCATTCCCCCACTGGCCATCGATGGGCCCTGTCTTTCTATCCGCCGTTTCGGCCGCGACCCGGTTACGTTCCGCCAGATGATCGAGAATCATACCCTCACCGAATCGATGCTTGAATTACTTTCCTCCATGGTGAAGGGCCGACTGAATATTCTGGTATCAGGTGGCACCGGCGCCGGAAAAACGACGCTGCTCAATGTGCTGTCAGGCTACATTCCGAACTCGGATCGCATTGTCACCATCGAAGACGCCGCCGAACTTCAGTTGAAGCAGGAGCACGTGGTGCGTCTGGAAACGCGCCCCCCCAACATTGAAGGTAAAGGCGCTGTTCGCCAGCGGCAACTAGTCATTAACAGTTTGCGTATGCGTCCTGACCGAATCGTGGTCGGCGAGGTGCGCGGCGAGGAAGCTTTCGACATGCTTCAGGCCATGAACACGGGCCACGAAGGTTCGCTGACCACGGTGCACGCCAATTCCCCTCGCGACGCCATGGCGCGTATCGAGAACATGGTGTCGATGGCGAACTTGAACATCCCGGAGCGAGCGGTGCGGCAGCAGATCTCGTCTGCCGTTCATGCCGTTATTCAGATCGCGCGCCTTTCCGACGGCACCCGCAAGGTGATCACGGTCTCGGAGATTGCAGGGATGGAGAACGAAAGCATCACCATGCACGACATCTTCGTCTTTGATCGCACCGGCATCGACGAAAATGGCAAGGTCCGCGGAGTCTTCCGGGCTACGGGGACCCGCCCGCGCTTTGCCGATCGTCTTGCAACTTCGGGAGCGAAGTTGCGGCCGGCCCTGTTCGAGTCGAGGAGTGAGGTGTAGCCTTCTAATATGGCCGCCAAGCTAATTGCACTCGCGGTTCTTTTTCTGGTCGCGCTGGCAACGTTCTTCCTGTTCTGGCTCCTCGACCGGCGTAATTCGCGTGCCCGCATCCTCAAAGAGCGTCTGGCCGCCGAGCGCAAAACACCCGAGCGAACCGGCGAAGAGGAACTTGCGCTTCTGCGCGACGAGCAACTCAGCGAGATACCCGCCCTCGATACTCTGCTTCGCCGGTCTTCGCGAGTCTCCGAGTTGCAGAAGATGTTGTCCCAGGCGGATATGTCCATGCGCGCCGGTAATTTTCTGGGACTATCCGCGTTCGCGGGGGTCGCCACCGGCATCCTTGTCTACGCCGTCAGCAAGCGCGTTGAGGTCGCATGGATCGGTCTGCTAATCGGCTTCGTGTTGCCATACTCCTACGCCTCCATTCGCCGCAACAAGCGCTTTGAAAAGTTTGAAGAACTCTTTCCCGAAGCCATCGACACTCTCGCCCGTGCCGTCCGTGCCGGACACGCCTTCACCACCGCGCTGGAAATGATCACGGCGGAAGTGGCTGAACCCGTGGCCGGAGAATTCCGTCAACTCTACGAAGAACAGAAATTTGGCATGCCGGTTCGCGATGCGCTGATGAACCTGACCGACCGCATGCCATTGGTCGACGTAAAATTCTTCGTCACGGCCGTGATGTTGCAGCGCGAGACCGGTGGCAACCTGGCGGAAATTCTCGACAATCTCTCCTATGTCATTCGCGAGCGTTTCAAGATCCAAAGGCAGGTTCGTGTATATACGGCTCAGGGACGGCTGACCATGGCATTGCTGATGGGGATGCCCCCCATTATTGTCACCGCGATGTTGCTGCTGAATCCCAGTTTCATTCGTCCTCTGTTTGCTGATCCTATCGGCCATTTTTTGCTGGTTGCGGGAATCACGTTGCAGACGGTGGGATATTTCGTGATCCGGAAGATCATTCGGATTCAGGTGTAGTGCAGCTATGGGACAGTTGGTACTCGCAATCATCGTGTTCGTGGTTGTGGTGGTGGTCGTGTTCGCTTTTATCGCGGCCGCGGTCACCCCTAGTTCGTTGCTCGGCGCACGTCTGCGCGCATTAGGCAGCCAACTGCAGCGGCCAACTGAGAACAAGCCGGCGATTCGCGACCGCATCGAGCAGGCCCTCGATCCTCTCAGCAAGGCAATTCCGCTATCCCCGGCGGATGTTTCCCGCACCCGCCGAATGCTCATCCAGGCCGGATACCGCGATGCCATCGATGTGAACTACTACTTTGGCGCCCGTATCCTGACGGCAGCCGTTGGGTTTCTGGGCATCGCACTGTGGATCGGATTTGATGATCTTCCACTTCTCATCGGCGTTACAGCGCTGGGATTTCTCCTGCCTCGCTTCATCCTGAAGCGTATGATCCGCGACCGGCAGAATCGCATCCGTCTGGGATTGCCCGACGCCCTCGACCTGACGGTCATCTGCGTCGAGGCAGGCCTTGCCCTCGATCAGGCTCTCATGCGCGTGGGGCAGGATCTCCATCACGCTCACCCCGACCTCAGCGATGAATTCCACCTCGTGAACCTCGAAATGCGCGCCGGCAAGCCTCGCGCTGAAGCTCTCCGCAACTTGGTTGATCGCACCGGTGTTGACGATATCCGCGCTCTGGTTGGTACACTGATCCAGACGGATCGCTTCGGCACGAGCGTGACTCAGGCGCTCCGGGTGCATTCTGACTCCCTCCGCACGGAACGCAGGCAGCGTGCCGAAGAGCAGGCCGCGAAAACTACCATCAAGATGGTTCCCCCGCTGGTAATCTTTGTCCTGCCGTCGATCATTTTCGTTACGATCGGTCCGGCAGTGATCGAACTCATTCGGCAGCTGGGGCCGGTATCAGGCGGCCGGTAAGTCGCGAGTTTCACTCACGGTGTAGCAATGGCGTTTTTCCCCTCCGACGGGCAGGCATTTAATCGCACGCGCCAGGCGCATCTGGCTACGGCTCTCGCCGTCGCCAACACGCACTGGAAGCGCGTCCGCGGCCTGCTCGGTTTCGCGAGCAATGATTTCAGTAACGGCTCGGGTCTCTGGATTGTTCCCTGTCACGGCGTCCATACCCTCGGCATGGGTTTCCCCATTGACGTGCTCTATCTCGACCGTGGGTTGAAGGTTGTGGGTATCCGATCCGATGTGCCGCCATGGCGCTTTACCCCGGTCCTGCGACACGCCGCATCAGTACTGGAACTCCCGTGCGGCACCGCGGCCGAAACAAACACCGCCCTGGGCGATACAATTGAAATCACCCTCTCCAAGGATTGCGTACAGAGCCCCGCATGAGCCCGATTCTCGAACTCGAAGAACGCGTCGAGGCTCCCCACTCCACGCCGAAGTTGCTCGTGGAATGGTCCTCGCGCTGGGATGAATTCGTGGGCTCAATCAAGCCTGCCTTGGCTCGCTCCCAAGCCCGGCTCGCCGGAGAGGCTCCGTTCGGCCTGATCCCCTTCCGGATCATGATCCCCTCCTACGTCATGGAGGCTTTCCTGATCCTGTCTGCCATCTTTGTAAAGGTGAAGATCGATCAATTGCGGCCCGTGGTTGTCCCGACATTTTCCAGTCACGATGTGATTTACTACAGCGGGGACGATCTCCCGCGCACGCAGGATCTGGGCGGCGCAGAGGCTGGCCGAACCGGTCAGGCGGGCGGCGAAGAGGCGCACCATCGTACCCAGACCATCAAAGTTGCACGCGGAGGATCGCTCGTGCCTAAGGTGGTCGATGCGCCGAATCTCAAACTGCCTTCTTCCCACGAGGCCGTCGCCAATCTGCTCGCCATCCGGCCCGATCCCGGTCCGCCGCCAGCCGAAGGCATGCACTCGTCGCGTTCCGCCCCGAATCTGACGACGACCCTGATTGCTCCCTCACCAGACGTTATTCGCGATTACACGCGCAACGGAATCAAGTTGGACCCCGTCCTCGCTCCCGCACCTTCAGTGGCGCGTAATCAGCCGCTCACAGCACCCAATTTCAACACCAGTCTGGTTCCTCCGGCTCCGAACGTCGCCAGCGATCACACTCTGGTCGCTCCCGCACTCGCGCCCAACGTGGTTCCGCCCGCGCCCACCGTTTCGCGCGATCATCCTCTGATGGCGCCATCTCTCGACACGTCAGTCGCCCCCCCCGAGCAAAACCTCAAGCGCGACCCATTCCGCGCGGCGCCCATGCTATCTGCAAATGCAGTCCCACCAGCACCTGTCGCCGTAAATCACCAATTTTCGTCTGCACCCGTGCAGACCATGGACCCGGGAGTAGTCCCTCCGCCGGTCTCGGCCCCCGAGCGGGCGGGCGTCCGTAATTCAAAGTTGACTTTGCCCGCCCCCGCTACGGTCGCGCCTCCGCCCTCGACCGACATCACCGCGGACATACATCGCACGAGCGGCAACATCGCCGCCGATCCCAGCAAAGCTGTCGTACCACCACCTCCCTCGCCGTCGGCCAGTGGATCACTCGTTAGCAACCTGATCGGCCGTATCTTTGGTCCGGCGGAGGTGGTTGCTCCACCACCGAGTTCGGTTAGCGCCAAGAGTGGTAGCAGCGCATCGCGGCCGACGCTTACCGACAATGTTGCGGCACCGCCGGTTTCCGTAAGTACCACCGAAGGCGGCGGAAGCCCACATGGGAATCGCAACGGAGCGGGCGCCACTTTAGGTAACACCGTCGCTCCTCCACCCTCAGTTGGTCTAACCGGAGGAACCGGAACATCTCGCACCTCGGCGGCACCCTATCTTGGAAATCCAAGCGTCGTTCCTCCTCCTCCCTCGCTCGCCGGAACCGGTGGCGGAACAGGAAAGACAGGTGGCACAGCCGGAGCTGCAGGAGGACAACTACTCGCCGGCAACATAGTACCGCCTCCTCCCACGATCGGCGGCGGGCCCAATGCAAGTGGCTCCGGAGCCGGCCGTAAGGGAATAGGGCTGGGCGCACCCAGTGACATCGGTTCTGGAATTGCGCTCCCCACTAACGGCGGAAGCGGCAAAGATTCTGGCACTGTGATGTCGAACCAGCCCGGATCCAAGATTGGTGTCCCGCCGGACCCGAAAACCGGATCTCTCGCCATGTCTCCGGCCGGTGGCAGCAAGCCTGGCTTGGGGGGGAGTGGCGGAGGCAGCAGCATCGGACGCGGCAATGGCCCCGGCAGTGGAATGACAGGCTCCGGCACCGGTGCAGCCAACACTGGCGCCGGTCACGGCTCCGATCCCAACGCTCGCGGCGGAATCTCCCCCGCAAACGGCCCCGGTGGAGCTGGCAACATTCCTGCCGGCAAACCAGCCGTTCCCGGTGTGGATATCAGTGGCGGCAGCAACATCGTCACTTTACCCAGCTTCGGTTCCGATCCTGCAGGGACCGATCCCGCGGCTCCGGGCCGTTCGTCGCTCAAGCAGCACAAAAAGACCCTCGATGTTACCGTTGTAGCCACAGCCAATTCCGGTGGGGCGTTCGAGCCCTACAAGAAGCTCTTCCGGAGCGAGACGTACACGGGCTATATCGACACAACCCTAGGCACGGTTGTCATGGAATTTGCCGATGAGTCCGACACAACTCACGCCTTCGGCAGAACGCTCACCGCTCCAGTCGCACTGAGCAGCGATCTTCCGGAGGGACTCCCCCGCGGACGCATGCTCGTGGCCTGCACTCTGGATGCCTCCGGCAATGTAAGAAATCCAAAGGTGCTTGAGCCCGGTCCCGCTCAAATGACGGCGAAGGTTCTGGCCGCCCTGCGCACCTGGAAATTCGAGCCCGCGATGCGCAACAATCAACCCGTCGAAGTCACCGCTATCCTCGGCTTCGGCATCGATACCAGCGACCGCTACTAACTCCCTATCACCCGCCCAGCCAGCGACTTGCAGCGGTTAACCGGACTGACATCTGTTTCTCCTCTTCACCGGTGCGCTCTAGTCCGCACGCATTTTCCGCAAGGAAAGTGCCCGCAACGCCAGGACCTCTTTGGAAACTTGGCCGAGAGAGGCCATCGAACTGAGCGACCTACAAGTCCCTAATCTTTGCCGGGCTTGGTTACTAATGTGCTCGATGGCTGCGATGCTGCCGGTGACTTGGCGAAGTAGCGCACCGTCACATCCTCTCCGAAGTCAACTTCCTTCGCACCACTCCGAACTTGGGGCTTAGCGTGCCGAGTCTCGAACATTCGGATCGTCACATCTTCGGTCACGTAATCAATCTCATTCGGTCCGATCCGAACCCGCTTAAACCCTGGGTTGGGAAGTGAAATTTCTTTCGATGGGTGACTGAGAAGCTTCGGGCTCTCGGCGTCGAACACCGGCTTTACAGGAGCTTGCAGCTGAATATCGTGTGCTCCCGAGGTCTGTAAATCGATGCTCGCCTGACTGGAACTACCCCGATGGAAAATCCAAAGACTCGCGCTCAGTACGAGCGCAGCTCCGATCGCGCCAGCCGCATCCGGGAAGTTAAAACTCAGGGGCCGAGCCGGCATTCTCCACACTACTCTCTTCAGCGTTTTAGCGATGCCGCCCGTCGCTCGGCCGACGATCCATGAATAGCCGCGGGCCGATTTCGCTCCAGTCGCCACTAAGCTTTCGGCATGGTTCGCCGAAAAGTCCTGAAAGGTATTTTGCAGAACAGCATCAGCAAGTCTTGTAGAGGGCTCGGGTGTGGGTTCGGCGGATCGCAGGTCTTGAGGCGAATGGACGGCTTCGCGTATTGGCTGCACAATCTTTGGCTCTGGTTTCTCGATCCGCTGTGAAGAACGTAACATCCCTTCTTCCATGGCTCCCACCATCAGTCGGTAGGCGCGAAGTTCGCGGTCCTCGAAGGTGTGTGCTTTCTCAAACAGCACCTGCAGCACTCCCAGCAAAGCATGGTTTCTGTAGATTGGCAGCATGAGCAGCGACGTGGCCCCGAACTGTCGGCAGATCTCAGCCTCGATCCGCTTGTCGGTCTCGGCATTCTCGACCCGAAGAATCTCACGACGCATTTCCTGTGGCAAGGAGACACACAGCACGGCAGGAACACGGCGCCCAACATCCTGTGCTGCACATCCGCTTCCGGTCTTGTAAACCAGCTCATTTCTGTGCGGTTCGAGTACGCCGATGGCAGCTCCACTGGCCTGCGCCACTCTCGCCGCGCGGTCCGCGATCATGCGCATCACCTCATCCAGATCGAATTCCCGGCTCGCGATGTACTGCTGTATTTCGAGCACAGCGGAGAGTGAGCGTCTGTCTAGTCCGCTTTCTTGCACTGCAAATGCGTTCGCCAAGAAAGTCTGAAACAATTCCGGATCAACGCAGTACCGTTTACTCATAGTCTTACCCCGTCTTACCCCATCTGCCGTTTGAGGTATGCTCCGCTGCGGCAATCCGTCGATTCCGCCGCAATTCTTCAGCCACTTCCAAGGATATTCAGGAACGTCAACCGATGATCTATACACAATCCTTGTTTCCATGGAAATACAGGGTTTTCCGAGTGAAACACTATGACAACACGTTTGGACCTGTAAGGAGTATCAGGCGCTCTTCCGAAGTTTTCCACAGGAGCGTACGAGGTAACATCTGCCTCTCCGTTCCTCCGTAGGTGGGGAAGATAATCTCCATGCCGCCGGACCTGAATGCAGAACATCGGGGTAGGGAATTTACAGCTAAGCTCCAGCGGCTCACTAACTTACATCTGCATCACAGAAATGCGATGTTTATTGTTTTGTTTCACGGCCCGCGGCCGCTGGCCGCGGACTCAGCCCAAACGAAATCTATCTCGATGGATTTCCCAACCCGCCAACGCTACTTTGCGCTTCGCCGCGTTCGGCGCCGGGTCGGTGGAATGATTCCCTTCTCCGGAACTTCGCGCTCAATCTTGTCTGTGAGCTTGTGCTGGGGCTTGTCCTGAGCCGACGAAAGCTGCCGACCCGACGTCTTCACGCTCAGTCCGCTCGCTGTATAGGTCGCTTCCTGGAATGTCGTGGCGCCCTGATTTGCAGTCGCCGCCTGCGCGACTGCAAACACGCCATGCGGAACTCCGTTCACAAACGCGGTCGCAATGTAGTCTCCGACCATCAATCCGTTCTGCGATGTAGGAAGCCAGTTGAGCTGCATTGGAGCAGCTGTCAAAGTTGTCGGAGCATTCCAGGTCGAACCACCATTGGCGGAAGAGATGTAACCGACGAAGAGCTGGCACGTCGATGCGCTGCAACTCGCTAGCGGGTAGAAATAGTAATGCAGCGCAACGTGGGCGCTGGCGCCTGACGTTGCCGGATCAATGCCAATTCCCGGAATGAAATGATCGACGGCACTCGAAGTGTCATCGATCGGAATACGCGTCACCGCGCTCCAATTCACTCCGTCCGTCGATGTGCTGTAAACCAGATCGTTGGTGGAACAGCTCGCCCGAAAACGACAATCCTGCCACACTGTCCAAATCGTCCCACTGCCATCAACAGCCACGGAAGGCAAGGGTCCGCTGCGGATCCCTCCCGCATTAGCATGGAACTGGATGTTCGAGATCGTCGCTGGAGCCGTCCAGCTCGCGCCGCCATCCGTCGACATGAACGATGCCATAACACTCGTCTCGATCGGAACCACCACGTTCCCGTTCGGTTGCACCAGCGGTTGTCCGCCAATTCCTCCAGCCGAGTTCGCAGTCGGCATGGCTGCTCCCCAAGTCAGACCGCCGTCATTCGACGTACTCATCAGGATCTCGTCGTTGTTAAGCGGATCATCCCATTCCATGTAGCAGTTGCCGTAATGCGAGCTATTTGGCCAAGAGTCGCAGGCAATCCAGTTCTTGTCGGAACTCACCGATGTCGAGTCGACACTGACGGGATTGCCCCAATTCACGCCATCGGTGGACCGGCTGACAACGACGGCCGGTGTTTGTGAGGCACTCGAAAGCGGGAGCGAAGCGATCATCCAGACATTGTGCTTCGCGTCGTACGCGACAACTGGATCGCTTGCTGCGTCGTATGGACCACTTCCCTCCCCTTTAGTCAGTCCTGATAACGAACCATGAGTCCACGTCGCGCCGCCATCGGTCGAGGTTGCCCATCCGATATCGGTCGCTCCGCCACCGACGCCCGCGCTCTTGGGAATCCTCCCTATCTGAAAGGTCGCCACCAGCGTCGCACCATTTGAGACAAGATGCGGCTCGACTTGGGTCGCATGCTGTCCGGGTGCGACCGTGAACGAATCAGAACTGATCTGCACAAGATTCGAACCAACAGGATTTTCCGGCGGAGTTGATTCGCTCGGTGGGGAAGAAGAACCACCGCAAGTGGCCAGCGCGAGCGTGAAGGCAAACAGGGCACACAAACGCCATCCCTGCGAGTAGAGCCTAAGCTTCTGGGGCATACGATAGAGGCAGACTGGGACGCTCCTATGATCTTGAGAATTGGATGCGCCCGCAACCGAATTCACTGCCTGGAACCCTTATCTGCATCTGGTATCCGCACGCTATCCCGCATAAACACTACTGCGACTTCATCGGAATAAACGGCATTCCATCCGGCCGTCTTGCTTAGGACCGCACTTAGTGCCGCCTTCTTAGGAAGAACCAAACATAGGTGCGAATCCAGGAAATGTTCCCAATCGGGTTCCACATGCATCGTCGTCAAATACATCTTCAGGAACGACTCGCCATAGAAGTCGTGCCGGTCATCGATCACAACCGTATTATGCGGATAAAGGCTGTACACCAGATATCCACCCCAGTAGTCCGGACCAAGCACAGGACCTGTGATCGCAGCCTGCTTGACGAGGCTGACGGCGTGCACCGGCATTCGCTGCTGATCGAAGTGCGCATCCATAAGGCGTAAGGAACTTACATTCCCGCCATTCAGGGCAACCATCAGTGTTGCCAGCGCTGCGACAAAGGGCCAGAGATGACCGCGCAGCCGCGAATCAATGCGTCCCATCTTCCCGCTGAATCTCGAAAAAGCGGTGAATGGAACGATCGAGCCAATGATCAGCGCGAGAAATATGGAAGAGACCGGAATGTTCCGCGACGCGTACAAGCCCGCATAGACGGAGAAAAGCACCAGCAGAATCTTGCTGGCTCGCAGGTTACGGCCCCCTGCAGCCAGCGCCGCCACGACAATCAACAGGAGCACGAGAAAGCATCTCTGCGCGATGCCGTGGAAGTTGGGCGACTGGAACTCGTCGACGTGATCCATGAAGAAGCGGTTGGTGAGGTAGGAATAGATGTGCGTATGCAGATGCCAGCCGTAGGGATTCACCAAGCTCGCAGCCGTGGTAGCCAAACCCACCAGCGTCAGATCGCGCACTCGCCTCCCGGCTGCAATTTTCTGCAGTGATTCCTCAATTCGCCCTTCCTTAAGGCGCAGCCACATCCATAGAGCGCCCACCCAGAAGACCGCTAAGAGCACGAAACCTAGCAGAAACCCACCGTGCACATTCACCCAGATCAGCATCGACGCCGGAAGCCACCAGAGCCGTCGATTGCTTTTATCCGCCGTGGATTCCACGGTTTCGAGGATCCAGAACCAGATCAGGGCGAACAACCAACTCAGCAAGTGCGGACGCGCCAGGAAGTGGATCGTAGAAGCAGACATCGCCAGCAAGGTCAGGAGCAGCGCCACAACAAAGTTCGCGCCTCGACCGACGAGAAGCTGAAACAGTCCCGCGAAGACTGTTGCGATCACAACTGCGCTAAACCACACGACTCCATTAAGCTTCGCATGGCTATCCAGCCATCCCACGATCACGTCATAGAGCCATTCCCACGCAATCCACGGTTTGTCGATTTGCGAAGAGAACGGATCGACTCGTGGGATCGCGTGTGTTGCGAGAATCAACTGCCCGGTGCGAATGTGCCAGCCGATTCCAGCATCCCCCAGCAACTTCCCCGATAGCGAAGTGCACAGTAACGAGGCCAGCAGGGCAACGAAGATCAGGTCCGCCACCGATGGCATCAGCCAGCGTAGTAAAGCGTTTTCCTGGGTACCCGTGATTGAAGAACTTCTGGAACCGTCTGCCATCGCGTGAATCTTATAGAGGTAAGGCTCAAGCAGCAAGGTGGGGACAGCACAAATGACCGACAAGCCTCGAGTTGTTATCGTCGGCGCGGGATTTGGTGGGCTGAATGCCGCGCGCACCCTGGCAAAAGCGCCGGTGCAGATCACAGTCATCGATCGCAAGAACTTTCATACTTTCCAGCCGCTTCTTTACCAGGTCGCGACCGCCGGGCTCTCCCCGGGAGAGATTGCGGAACCCATCCGGTCGATTCTTCGGCACCATAAGAACGTGGAAGTCCTCATGGCGGAAGTAACCGGATTTGATCTCGATCGCCGTATCGTGGAAACTCCGGAGCTGCAAGTTCCGTACGACTACCTGATCGTGGCCTCCGGCGCGACCCATTCGTACTTTGGACACGAAGAATGGGAGGTATTCGCTCCAGGGCTCAAGACAATTGAGGATGCCCTTGAAATCCGCCGGCGCGTACTGCTGGCCTTTGAACTGGCGGAACGCCAGGCAGCTGCAGGCGAAACCGAAGCGCCACTCAACTTCGTCGTTGTCGGCGGAGGCCCGACAGGAGTGGAGTTGGCCGGCACGCTTGCCGAGATTAGCCGTTACGCTCTCGCTCATGATTTCCGGTCGATCAATCCGTCGCGAACCCACATCCTCCTGATCGAAGGCGGACCGCGCGTCCTCCCGACCTATCCCGAGGATCTTTCGGGCAGCGCGGAAGAACAGCTCCGCGGCCTCGGTGTGGAAGTGCGCACGTCCGCCATGGTGACCCAGGTTGAAGCTGGCGCGGTTTATATCGGCGAAACGCGGCTGCCTGCCACCGTCGTACTTTGGGCCGCCGGCGTTGCGGCATCTCCGCTCGGCAAGAAACTCGGCGTTGCTATCGATCGCGCCGGACGGGTTCCGGTACAGCCAGATATGAGCCTGCCCGGACATGCGGAAGTATTTGCAATTGGCGATCTGGCCGCGGCAAAGGATGAGCAAGGCAAGCCCTTGCCAGGCGTCGCTCCGGTCGCCATTCAGCAGGGAAAATACGTGGCGAAACTCATTCGAAATGAGGTCGAAGAATCGACCGGTAGATGTCGTTCCCTACAGCCGAGACCGCCTTTTCATTACTGGGATAAAGGCAGTCTTGCGACGATCGGCCGAGCCGCAGCGATCGCCCAGTTCGGCAAGATTCACATCTCAGGATTCATAGCGTGGCTCTCATGGCTGTTCGTGCACATCTTTTTCCTGATCGGATTCCGCAATCGCCTGCTTGTCTTCATTCAGTGGGCGTGGTCGTACGTAACCTACGAACGCAGCGCGCGGCTGATCACCGGCAGCACGTATCTTCCGGGATGGACCCCGACAGATAGCGCTCCGGTTACCTCTGGAAAGGACATGACCCAAGAAATTCCATCCGGCGCACCAAAATAGGTGGACAATATTGTTGTAGGCCAAAGACCTGAATTCGACCGGCGAAATATCGACACCATGAAGAAATCTGTCCTCATCCACGCGTTCCTGTGCTGGATTGGCTTAGCTATGCATTGCGTACCCGCCTCCGCTGAGATTCTCAGAGTTGTCGTCAATGACACGATCCAGCCCATCAGCGAGGAGTACATCGGCCGGGCGATCGACGAGGCTGCGAGGCGCAAAGCTCAAGCCGTATTGATCGAGATGAATACTCCGGGGGGAATGGTCAGTTCCACCCGGGAAATCATCGAAAAGATTTCCACCTCGACTGTGCCCGTCATCGTGTATGTAACACCGACTGGTGGACATGCTGGCTCCGCCGGAATTTTTATTCTCGAGTCGGCCGATGTTGCGGCGATGGCCCCGGGGACCGCTGCTGGTGCGGCGCATCCAGTCGTGCTGATCGGTCCCGTTCAACTCAAGCCGGACGATGAGATGAAACGCAAGATTGAGAATGACGCGGCGGCTCTAATGCGCTCGGTAGCATCGAAGCGCGGACGCAATATTGAAGCGGCCGAAGGAGCGGTTCGCGAATCGAAGTCGTTCACTGAGCAGGAAGCTCTCGCCCAGCACTTGATCGACTACGTCGCGTCGAGTCCCGAGGACCTCTTCCGGCAGATGAAAGGAAAGACGTTCAAGCGCTTCAACGGCGAATCTGCCACTCTCGATCTGGAAGGGCAACCCATTGTTCCCTTCGACATGACATTGAAAGAACGCATCCTGGATGCGCTAATGGAGCCGGATCTCGCGTTCTTGTTGCTGGCGATCGGCGCCCTCGCTCTCTACATCGAGTTCAACCATCCGGGTGCCGTGATTCCGGGGACGGTAGGCGTAGTCTTCATTCTCGTGGCCGCGTTTGCGCTGAATCTGCTGCCGACACGCTTTGCCGCACTGGGACTGATTCTCGGAGCATTTGCTCTTTTCGCGGCAGAAGCCAAGTTCGCTTCTCATGGAGTCCTTACGGTGGGGGGAATCGTTCTGCTTACTCTCGGCGGGCTTCTCCTGATCGATTCGCCAATCCCCGAAATGCGCGTCCATTTCGCGACCGCGCTGGCAGTGAGTATCCCTCTGGGAATTATCACCGCCTTCCTCATGAGCATAGCCCTGAAGGCGCGGCGCAACAAAGTCGTCACCGGAGAGCAGGGTCTCGTCGGCGAGAACGGTGTGGCACAAACGGCACTCTCACCACAGGGTAAGGTGTTCGTGCACGGCGAACTGTGGGATGCTATAGCCTCCGCGTCTTTGCCGGTCGGACAGTTGGTAGTTGTTCGCCGGGTCGAGGGCCTCACACTCCATGTGGATCCATCGACCGTTCCATCGCCCACGCCGGAGCACCATGCACTGGTTTAGCTCACGAAAAGCTGCAGCAGAAAGGCCTTGATCCGCCCTTGTGCCCGCAATGGTGAATCGTCCCTTATTTCAGATTAAACAGAGCATTCACGTGCGCCGTCACAGTTACGTTCTGAGGAGTGAATTCCTCGGTGGGGGCGGGAGTAGCGGCGGGAGCGGCGGCCATCGCCCGCATGCGGGGCATCACGATGTGGGGATTCTCGAATGTGTCTACGGAAGCATAGGAAAGATCCCCTAAGGTTCTTCCGCTGGCGTGAGCTAGTGTCTCGGCCGAGTTTCGCGCGCGCCGGTACGCATCCTCCACAGCATGGCTCTTGGCTTCATCCATATTCTCCAGGGTGTAATTCAGGGTTTGCGTTTCGCTGACGTTCGCTTCGGCCAGTTGCTGCGTGATCGGACCGATCTTGGAGAAATCTTTCAACTTCAGCGTTACGTCGGTGGTTACGCGATATCCAATCACCCGCTGCTTGGGCTTCCACTCGTAAAGCGGCTGAACTGAATAGAAACCGATGGTGGCGACTTTCGGATCCAGTCCATTGGCGCGCAGGACTTGCCGCACCTGATCTACGTTTTTCGAGGCGCGCTGATACGCCGCCTGCGGACTATCGTCCTGCACGGAGACGCTCATTTGGATTTGAGCGGTATCGGGTGCGGCTTCGTACTTTCCGTCTGCGCCAACGTAGACTGTGTTGGGTTGCGCCGTGACCGCGGGATGTTCCTGAGCGAAGCCCTGCACTGACATGACCAGAACTGCGAAAAAAACGATGGCGTATTTCATGGCGTTCCTCATGTTGGGGATTATCGAATATAGGCAAGAAAATCGAAAGCTCATCCTCTGGCAGAACGCGGACCGTGCCAAATCTTGCGCTCGAGCGAAACGATTGTCGTCACCACCGATCTATGCGCCGGAACGAGGACCGCTTACGGCAAACATATCGACTCCCAGCGGTGAAGCATGCGGGCGGGCAACGGTGGCGGCCGGAGAGTTACTCCGGGCAGGCAGCATGCCGAAAGCGCAATTCCTACCAGCCTGCTTGGCACGATTCAATCCTCGATCTGCAATGGTCAGGACTTCTTCGTAGCTCACCGCGCTGGGATCCTCCGGAAACCATGGAAAGGCAGCCCAACCTATCGAACAAGTCCTCCGCATGCACTCGCCGGCTGGTCCCACGGTGAATGGCGTGTCCGCCACCGCGCTGAGCACGCGTTGTGCCAGGAACTCGGCCTCCCGGCGATCCGTGTAACGAGAGACGATGAGAAACTCTTCTCCGCCCCACCGCACCAGTACGTCTGAGTGGCGAATCGAGGAACTGAGACGCCTCGACAACTCGATCAGCAGCATGTCACCGACATCATGTCCATACTGGTCGTTCACTTCCTTGAAGTTGTCGGCATCGATCAGATAGAAGACCAGGTCGCGAGTGTGGGCATCGTGACTGTCGGCGTGGGAACGCAGTGCCTGACCCACGTCCGCCTCGATGGTCGCGGAAAAATAACGCCGGTTGCGCAACCCAGTAAGCGGGTCGGTCAGAGATGCCTCCTGCAATACCAGGTTCGTGCGGCGCAATTCCTGGTTTAGACGGAGATGCTTGATAAAGAGCAGCGAGGCCATCAACAACATCGTGGCCAGCGAAACCACGACGCGGAACTTGGAAACCTCCCGCGGCAGACGGGAATCGACAATCGAGACCAGCGCGATAATCGGCAACGAGAGCACCGCCAGCATGGCCAGGTTTGCGAGCCATGAGCTGTATGATTCTTCACTCGCACTGGCTGGCGTGGATACTAGGTCCTGTCCGGAGACGGCTACAGCCGCATAGACCGAGAATGAGGTGCAATAGGGAATGTCATACCAGCTCCCGGTGTAGTACACACCTCGCTCCAGTGCCTTGTTGATGACGACGAAAGCGACCGCATTAAAAACCGCCGCACAGAAGAAGAATCCGTAAAACCTCTTCCATCGTCCCGAGCTCCGCCGCCAGAACATCAGTGCGATGCCGGAGATGATCACTCCTTGCACATCAGAAAGCAGGTCGAAATTCCTGCTATAAATGGGATCATTGGGCGACGGATACTGCCAGGACACCACAAACGAAACATAGAGATAAAACCACCACAGCAGCAGCAGAAGGAAGTCAAGTACACCCAGGCGAGCGCTGGACTCGGCAGGCTCGCGGTGGGGCCTCAGCAGGAATCCGGCAATCATCGGTGCCCCGGCAAGAAACAGCAGAGCGTCGGCGGGTAACATCACCGGCATTTGGCGCTTCAGGACCAGGTCGTAGATGGTCCACACAAACTGGTCGGCGAGCCAGAGGAGCCAGCCTGAAGCCTGCAGCATCCAGAACCAGCGCAGGCGGCCTTTGCTGGCAAGCCCATTAGCAGCGAAGGCCACGAGCGCAGCCAGCATGAGAACAGCACCGCCGATGTCACTGATGACAGTCTGTGCGAAACCCCGGGGCAGGATTAGGCACGACGATGCAAGCACCACGGTCATCACCGCGGTCGCCCAGAGTAGGATTTTCAAGGAAATGCGGCCCTGCACATTACCACCTTCGGAGTGAGTTAGCCCTTGGCCCCTGTGGAATATGCTGCCCGGCCGGTCTGACCGTCGATTTCCTGCCGCAGATCTTCCCAGATCTTGTCCGGCATTTCTAAGAACACTTTCACGATTTCGGGATCGAACTGCCTTCCCGAGAAGCGGTGGATCTCCGCCCGTGCCGCCTCTAACGACTGCGCTTCACGGTAAGGACGATCCGAGGTGATCGCATCCAACGTATCGGCAATCGAGAAGATCCGGGCTCCGAGAGGAATCTCCTCTCCCCTCAACTTTCGGGGATATCCAGTTCCGTCGTACCACTCCTGGTGGGAGTACACAATCAACGAAGCTTCGGCAAGAAAAGGAATCTTCTTCAGAATCTGGTAGCCACGGTAGGCATGTTCCTGCATGATATCGACTTCGTCGGGATCAAGCTTGCCCGGCTTGTTCAGAATATGGTCAGGGATGGCCATCTTGCCGATGTCGTGCAGATACGCCCCCCGGGCGATAACAGCGATCTCTTCGCGCGGCACACCCAAAGCCTGGGCGATGGCAATCGTGAATAGGGTCACGCGCCGGGTGTGGCGCGCGGTCTCGGCGTTTTTCAGGTCGAGAGCATCGCCCAATGCCTCCAACGTGATGTCATAGGAGCGCTCCAGATTCTGAATTGCAGTCTGAAGTTGCTCGGTGCGGGCCTTGACCAGCGATTCCAGGTTGGTCTGGTAGGTCCGGTTTTCCATTTTCAGCCGCCGGTTTTCCAAGGCGCGGCTGACCGTATTGAGCAATTGCTCGCGCTCGAACGGCTTCAGCAGATAGTCATAGGCTCCATTGCGGATGGCGGCGAGCGCGACCGAGATGTCGTGCACGGCGGTAACCATCACAACCGGCATATCCGGGTATTTCTCCTTGGTGCGCTCAAGCAGGCCGATACCGTCCAGGTCCGCCATCATCAGGTCTGAAAGCATCAACTCAAACACTTCCCCGGAATTAAGAACGGCTAAGGCTTCCATGCCAGAACCTGCCTGCTTGCAGAGATATCCGGCGGTGCCGAGCATGGACGCAACGATTTCCCGAATCGGCTCTTCGTCGTCAACAACAAGAATGCGATCTGGCATGGTCTGCACGAAAGGCTATCGGCGATTGTACCCTTTCGACGAGATTCCGAAAGTAATCATTGAGGGTCGGAAACTCCATCGAGTTTGCGGCCCTACATGATATTCAGAGACGAGGACTCCGTACGCCCGGAACGCGATGAGCGCACCCCTGTTATCGATCTGGAATTCGTTGCCAAAGCTGGGATTGGCCCGGCCCTCGGCCGCCGAATGGACCTTGCTCATCCTGCTGGGAGCTTCCCTGCTGGCACTGCGTGCATTTCGCGAGAATTACTTCAAGGTCTGGGTTCTCGGCTGGGCGGTTTTCGTGGTCTCGCGATTCTCCGAGCACTGTTTCGCACCTAGAATTCCCACTCCGTTCGACTCCGTGGTCGCGCAGGGGACGTTTGTTCTGGCAATCGGACTTCTGGCCGGAGCGGTGCTGCTGTATGCGCGGGTTCGCGACCTAGTCGTTCCGCTAATGGTCATCACGCCGATCCTGGTAGGTTTCGCCGGGGCCCGTGTCCTGCTTTGGCCCGAGTCGCTGCCGCTGCGCTTCGCCCTGGAAATCAGCTATCGGCTGGTGCTACTGGGCGCATTCATCGCCCTCTTGCGTAGCCGTCGCGGACGTTGGCACTTCTCGGCGTGGTTGTTGGCCTTGTGCCTGCTCTCCCTGCATCTTTCCTGGGCTCCTCTGCTTGAGCAAGTTCCGTCGGCAGTGCTGGCGGCACTTGAAATGGTGCTGCCTGTCGCCATGTTGCTGGTGATCCTCGGCGAATTGCGCGCGCCCACCCGCCGTCTTGAAGCGACGCATGCGATCACCGCGAGCATTGCCAGCGCTCAGCAATACGGAAGCGTGGTGCAGTGTGCTGTAGAGCAAATTCACCGTGTCTCTGGCGTCCGCGCCTGCTGGTTCCGGCTGGTCGAAGGCGGCCACCTGGTGGCCACACACGCCGCCGGACTCTCGTCTGAGTTCCTTCGCGATGCCGGCTTCGCCCAGGTCACTGACGATGTTTCCAAACTCTGGGAAAAGCGTGTTCCTAAAGTCGAGAAGTCAGAAAAGACCGTCATCGAGCCCACCGAGTGCTTGGCGAGTGAGAAGATTCGCCAGCTTGTGATGGTTCCAGTTGTCGGCAGTAAGGCACCCGTCGGTCTACTGACCGTCGGACATTCTGGTTCCCGCCAGTGGACTCCGGACGAACTACAGTTCCTCGAGAGCTGTGCCCGGCAGCTCGCCCTCGCTGTCGAGAACTTTCGCCTGCTGGAGCAGGTCCTGCGCTCGCAGCGCCAGTGGATGAACACATTTGACTCCATCCACGATGTGATCGTCGCCCACGACTCCGACTTCCGCATCATCAAGGCCAACCAGGTATTGCTCGAGCAGCTTGGCCAGGCAGCCGCCGACGTGATTGGCAGCACCTGCGAATCCGCTCTGCCGCACACTTATGGCGAGTGGACGGGCTGCCCGTACTGCGCCAGGGGCGGCGACGAAGAATTCACTGAGGGTGCCGACCCCTGCTTTGGCGGTTTCTCGGTCGTCTCGACGTCTTCCTACACAGACCAGGGCACGCAGCAAAAAGGAACGATTCATGTCGTTCGCGATATCACCGACCGCCGCTCGGCGGAAGAGCGCTACCGCCTGCTCTTCGAGCAGGTGCAGGAAGGTGTTTATGTTTCCGATCCGAAGGGCCGGCTCATCGATTGCAACGACGCATTCGTGCACATGCTCGGCTACAGCAACCGCGACGAATTGCTGGTGCTGAATCTGGATCACGAGATCTGTGTCGATCCCAAGCAGCGGGAAACTTTCCGGCTAGAAATTGAAGCCCACAACTATGTCCGCAATTTCGAAGTGACTCTCCGGCGGCGTGATGGCACGTTGCTGCTGGCTGCCGAAAGCAGCTTCGCCACGCGCGACGCGACTGGGGCCATCGAACGCTACCAGGGGTTCGTGCTGGACATGACGGAAAAGCGGCGCGCTGAAGATGAGATGCAGCGGCGCAACCGCGAACTAAATGCGCTCAACGCCATGGCCGTGGTCGCGGCGCAGTCGTTCGACCTGGATGAAATTCTGAACCTGACCTTGCGGCAAGTGGTCACCCTTTTTGGCGCCGAAAGCGGAACCGTATATCTCTCCGATATCGACAGTCCCACGTACAGACGTCGCGCGTCGTGGGGTCCGCGCAGCCGCGACAAAGGACGTCCCGCCGAGATCTCCTTCGCCGAGGGCTTTGGCGACCTGATAATCCGCTCGCGCGCCGAGGTCGTGACGGCCGAGTATTTGCCCCACCTGCCGCCGAATGCCGCCGATTTCCTGCGCTCCGATTCCGACCGTTCGTGGATCTGGGTGCTTTTCTGGGCCAAAGACGCGCCCGTCGGACTGATGGGGCTGTGCAGCAGCCTTGGATACCAGTACTCCTCGAACGACGAGAATCTGTTAGTAGCCATCAGCCGCCAACTGGCCACCACGATTGAAAAAGTCCGGCTGTACGAAGAGACGTGCCGAGCGTACGAAGATCTGCGAAAGACGCAGGAACAGCTGCTGCAGAGTGAAAAGATGTCGGCTGTCGGCCAGTTGATTGCGGGTGTGGCGCACGAACTCAACAATCCGCTGACAGCCATACTCGGCTACGCTCAACTGCTCGAGACCGAGGGTTTGAACCCGCGCGCGCAAGACTTTGTGGGCAAGCTTTTCAAGCAGGCGCAGCGGACGCACCGGGTCGTGCAGAATCTTCTGTCGTTTGCCCGGCAGCGAAAGCCGCAGCGTGACGAGGTCGATCTGCGCAGGGTGCTGGAAGAGACTTTGACCCTTCGCGAGTACGACCTGAAAAGCAACAATATCCAGGTGAAAACCGAACTGCCGGCAGAGCCTGCCATGGTTGTCGCCGACCCGCATCAAATCGAACAGGTATTCCTCAACATAATCAATAACGCCGTCGACGCGATACTTGAAACCGGCCGCACAGGCAGTCTGAAGATTCGCATCACGTCGCAGAATGGGCACGTCTGCACACAGTTCAGCGACGACGGTGCTGGAATCAAAGATCCCAAGCGCATCTTCGATCCCTTTTACACCACCAAGAGCGTGGGCAAAGGCACAGGCCTGGGGCTCAGCATCTGCTACGGAATCGTGAAAGAGCATGGCGGAGACATTCTCGCCAGCAATAATCCCGACGCCGGCGCGACGATCGAGGTCAAGCTGCCTGCTGTAACCGCAACTGCCGCCACACCCGAACCCACCCAGGCAGTTCCACGCATCCACGAAGGCGTCATTAGCGGCCGCGTGCTGCTAGTCGAGGAAGAAGAAGCCGTCCTTGAGTTCGAGCGCGACGTGCTTTCGGGCGCCGGCGCCGCCGTCGTCACTTCTTTGAAGGCTGAGGACGTCAAGACTCGTCTGCTCTCCGAACCGGTTGATGCCCTCATCATGAGCGGCAAGATGGCAGGCCAGTGGGACGCCAAGGAATCCTATGGGTGGCTCAAGGAAAACTGCCCCGGCATGGAGAAGCACGTTCTTTACACATTCTCTAACAGCGTCGAACCGGGCGAAGGGCGCAGCTTCCTGCAGGAAAACAGCATTCCCTATCTCGTGAAGCCGTTTGAAGTGGCTGAACTCATCAGCCAAGCCCGCAAACTGCTCCAGAAGACGCAGGCAGCAGCAGGCGGAGCGGATTAGCCGAGCAAAACCAAATCTAAGGAACTAGTTCCCTTCTACTCCGAAGGCGAGCAGCACGTTTCCGGGCACACCACCCCACTGACCATACCCGGAGTACACGTACACCATGCCAGCCGCGATCGCTGCACCGCCCCCATCAAGTGCTCCGCCGCGTGCTTTCTGTCCATTCACCGTATCGTATTCACGAGCCGTGTCGAAATCCCAGGTGACTTCTCCAGTAGCCGTCGAATACGCCCGGAAATGCCCGTCTACGGAACCGGCGAAAATCGCGCCGGGTATCCCGGACACTGCGGAAGGCTGCGCTGGGCTGCAATTCTTGCGCGTCCCGCAGGCGACGGGAGCCGCGCCCCACACCTTTTCGCCCGTTCGAAGGTCAAGCGCGTATACGCCGCCACCTTTCGTTGGATCAAGCTCACCTTTCTGCGTGCCGGGATGCTCCGGATCGGAGACTTGACGAAACGCAATATCGGAAAGGGCAACATACATGTTGTGTTCGTCCGCGGCAGACCCCCACTGCAAGCCGCCGAGAGCCCCACCCTGCCCGACGCGCGTCTGCCACAAGATCTTGCCTTTGGAATCAGGATCCAGTGCGTAGGCAACGCCTGACTTCTGCCCGATGACCAGCATTTCCTTTCCATTTTGAAGCGATGCCAGAATTGGGGGCTGTCCGAAATCGAAATCAGGCCCGTTCGAATCAGGGCAGTTCGTCTTCACCGGTTGGAGACAGTCGACAGTAAAAGCGTCGTTGACCGTCATCTGCCGCGACCAGAGAACGGCTCCAGTAGCCCGGTCGAGGGCCAACACTGCGTCGCTTGTCAACGTCGCGGGATTGGAATAGTTATCGCCTGTGGCGACGTAAACGACGTTTCGTTTTACATCGATCGTGGGCGTTGACCAGACGGCCGCTCCAGAGGGACCCCAGCGCTGCACTCCCAACTTTGTTTTGGAGACCGCCGTTGGCGACTCGGCGATTGTGTACGTCTTCCAGATCGTCTTGCCTGTAGCTGCATCTAGCGCCACAACGCTGCCTCGAAATTTGCAGCACTCGTACTTCGGATCAGCGCCGAGGAACTCCTCGGCCGAAGAAACACCTATATACACCGCGCCCTGGTAATAATTCGGGGCGTCAGTGATGACCGCGGCAGGGTGATCGTCAATATGTACCTTCCAGAGGAGTTTCCCAGTAGCTGCGTCGACAGCATACGCGTTCGCTCTCGCATCGCCGAAAAACACTGCCGGGCTAGCGCCATCGCTCACCATGACACCGGAGCGGAGGGGCGCCTTTGTTTCGAAGTCCCAGTAGATGCACCCGCTCTTGGGGTCTAAGGCGTAGACTTTGCCGGCGCCCGAAGTAATAAACAAGCGACCGCCAGAGATCACCGGCTGCCCGCGCGCATTGGTCACGTCACCAAGTCCGAACGCCCAGCGAAGCCTCAGCTTTGGTACATCCACAACATTGAGGCCTGCGGCAGCGTTACTTTGGAATCGTAAATTCGTAATGCTGGCTCCGAAGCCATTCCAGGTTGCTGAGGATTGTGGCACGCTGACATTCGCATTGCAGCGAGCTGTTGTAACAACTTGGGACTGAGGCTCTTTTTCGACTCCGCCGGAGAGATAGCGAGCTACAGCCAGTCGCTCCTGTGGGCTGAGGTCCTTCGCCTGTTCCCGCATTAATCCGTTTTCAAGGGAACGAAGAATTGCCCCATTGCTCATGGACCGCAATGTGACAACAGAAGGAGTACGCCCTTGCGGCGAATCATGGCAGCTGGCGCAGTGTTGCGAGTAAATCGCGGAGCCATCCTGGGCAAGACTGGCACAGGAAAGAGAAAGCAACAGCAATAGAGGAAATTTCACGGCCGCCTCACGAGCGCTATTCGAGCGGCGTAATTATAGCCCGAGAGCTTGGAAACCCTGTGTCAGGGCGTGCAAGAGCCTCCCATTATAGGGTGCACCATGTCTGGCTGTTTCTCCGAGACATGGAACACCCGTTGCGAAACTAGCGCCAACGGCCTTGAACATCAACCACGGCAGGACGATCGATCGGTGCTGATTCACGCCGACTCTCCTTGCCGATCCTTCCACTCGGCTCCGCGTTTCGTGAGCGGAACTCAATCACGACTCCTCGCGGCGCGTGAGCCGGGCGTTCCGGTGCGCGAAAACCGATCGGTACGTAAAACTCGATTAGCTTTGCCACGGCAATTCCCACCCCTTCAGCCTGCTCGCCTCCCACACAACCGAACTGTGATCTGGAACGCCTTCCCACTCCCAGCCGCACTGGCAGCGCACGGAATCGCACAGACGAAATTTTCTTAATAAAGCCTTGCAAATAGCACAGGATCGCATCCACATTACCCACCACCCCAAACCCCACTTCCGGTCTACAAAAAGATGGTGGTAATCTCTTGCCGATCGTTTCACATTGCGCTGCAAGAGCACGATATCCACCCGGAAACGCACAGGCGTCCACATCCGTCCTCCGTTCACCTTGCGATAGACTAACTAGGTCCCATGTCGCAATTCGTCCACCTGCACCTGCATACCGACTATTCCCTTCTGGATGGCGCCTGTGACGTCGAAAAGCTCTGCCAACGCGTGAAAGAGCTGGGCATGCCGGCCGTGGCGATGACCGACCACGGCAACATCTTTGGCACGGTCCACTTCGTGAACGCGGCATACAAGCAGGGAGTAAAGCCGATCGTCGGGTGCGAGCTCTATATCTGCAAAAAGGACGATCACAATATCGAACGCACCCCGCCCGAAGGCGACACCTATAACCATTTACTGGTGCTCGCCGAAAACGAAGAGGGTTACCGGAACCTGGTCAAGATCACCTCGGAAGCCTCGCTGCATGGCTTTTACTACAAGCCGCGCGTGAGCAAGAAGTTTCTGGCCGAACATTCGCGAGGACTCATCGGGCTCTCCGGATGCCTGAAGGGCGAAGTGGCCGAGCGCCTGGTCGAAGGCAACTACGAAGCAGCCCGCGCGGCAGCCGGGCGATTCGCCGATATCTTCGGCAAAGAAAACTTCTACCTCGAAATTCAGGATCAGGGACTCGACCTTGAACACCGCATCCATGCCGGGCTGTTCAAGCTGGAGCAGGATCTTGGACTTCCGCTCGTGGCCACGAACGACAGTCACTACCTCTGCGAAGATGACGCTCACGCCCAGGACGTGATGGTCTGCATCCAGACCGCAAAGTCGATACGCGACACCGGTCGCATGAAGTTCGAAGGCACGCAATTTTTTGTAAAGAATGCGGATGAGATGTGCCGCGTATTCAAGGACTCACCCGATGTTCTGACGCGCACGCTGGACATCGCCGAGCGATGCCACCTGAAGCTGGAGAAGATTCCAAATCCCTTTCCCCAGTTTGAAGTTCCCTCGGGATACACGATTGACAGCTACTTCGTGCACGTAACGCGCGAAGGCTTTGCGCGCCGGCTGGAGGCACTGCGTCCGCTCAGTGAACGGGGCAAGCTGAAGCATTCGCTCACTGATTACGAGCACCGTCTCGAGCGGGAGTTGGCAATCATCCAGCAGATGAAGTTCCCGGGATATTTCCTCATCGTCTGGGACTTCATCCGGTATGCGAAAGAGCGCGGAATTCCCGTTGGGCCGGGTCGCGGATCCGCTGCGGGATCGCTTGTCTCATACGCGCTGGGCATCACCGATATCGACCCGCTGCAGCACGAATTACTGTTCGAGCGCTTCCTGAATCCTGAGCGCGTGTCGATGCCCGATATCGATATCGACTTCTGCATGAACCGCCGCGGCGAAGTCATCGACTATGTCACCCAGAAATACGGCCGTGACAACGTCGCGCAGATCATCACCTTTGGCACCATGGCGGCAAAGGCCGCGATCAAGGATGTCGGCCGCGCCATGGAAATTCCTTATGCCGACGTGGATCGAATTGCAAAACTCGTCCCGACGCAACTCAACATCACGCTGGAAAAAGCGATTGAAGAGTCGCCGCCCCTGCGCGAGGCGATCGAGAAAGACGGCCAGATCCGGGAACTCTTCCAGACCGCCAGGAAACTGGAGGGTCTGGTGCGCAACTCCGGTGTGCACGCCGCTGGCGTCGTAATCTCGCCGCGTCCTCTGACCGAACTCGTCCCGCTGCACCGCACCAAGAACGACGAAATCGTAACCGCCTTCGACATGGTCGCCATCGAGAAGATGGGCTTGTTGAAGATGGACTTCCTCGGCCTGACCACGCTGACGATTCTGACCGACGCGCTCAAGTTGATCGCGCAAACGCACGGCAAAGATGCTGGCATGCCTGTTCTGAGCACTGAGGAAAACTGGCCTAAGCCGGTTCCTCTTACGCTCGACGATATTCCCCTCGAAGACCAGAAGACCTACGAGAGGGTTTTCCATAGCGGCTTGACCTCAGGCGTGTTCCAGTTTGAATCGCATGGCATGCGCGACGTCCTGCGCAAGTATCAGCCCAATTCGATCGAGGACCTCACCGCTCTCAACGCCCTCTATCGGCCGGGTCCGATTCAAGGTGGCATGATCGATGACTTCGTCGACCGTAAGCACGGGCGCAAGAAGGTCGAATACGAGCTGCCGGAATTGCAGGAAATATTGCAGGAGACCCTGGGCGTAATCGTGTACCAGGAGCAGGTGATGCAGATCGCGAACCGGCTCGCCGGATACTCGCTGGGTGAAGCCGACCTGCTCCGTCGCGCCATGGGCAAGAAGAAGCCCGAGGAAATGGCGCAGCAGCGCGAACGTTTCATCGAGGGCGCGACGCAACGCAAGTACCCGCCGAAGAAGATCGAGAAAATTTTTGATTTGATGGCGCAGTTCGCCGGGTACGGATTCAACAAGTCCCACTCGGCGGCCTATGCCCTGCTCGCCTATCACACGGCGTATTTGAAGACCCACTATCCCGTCGAGTTCATGGCGGCGCTGCTTACGTCAGTCACGGGGTCAACCGATGATGTCGTCAAGTACATCAACGAGTGCCGTGAAATGGGAATTGCGGTAGAAGCCCCGGATATCAACGTCTCTGACGCGAACTTCACGCCCCATGGGGAGAACATCCGGTTTGGGCTGGCAGCCGTGAAGAATGTTGGCGGCAATGCGATTGAATCCATCGTTGCCGCGCGTAAAAAGCTGGGGCGGTTCAAATCGATCTTCGAATTCTGCGAGAACGTCGATTTGCGGCTTCTCAACAAGCGCGTCCTCGAGTCTCTGATCAAGAGCGGCGCGATGGATTCACTTGGCCGACGCGCCCAACTCATGGCAGTACTCGACAAGGCCATGGAACAGGCACAAAAGGCACAACGTGACGCTGAAAACGGCCAGCACGGCCTGTTCGGCGTCTTCCAACTGGAAGAACCCGAGGCCGCGAGTGATCGCCTGCCCAACGTCCCCGACTGGGACGAGCATACCCGCCTTGCCGCGGAAAAAGAGATCCTTGGATTCTTCATCACCGGGCATCCGCTTGAGAAGTACAAAGACAAGCTGCAGGATCTGCAGGCGCTCACTATCGAGGAACTCTCTGCCATGACGAAGTCCACCGGCAAAGACGAGACTCTCGTGACGGCAGGGATTATCAGCAATGTGCGTGTGCTCAAGTCGAAGAAGGGAGACTTCTACGCGCAGGGCATGCTGGAGGATATGTCGGGCTCGATCGATATGATCGTCTTTCCCGAGGCGTACAAGCGTCTTTCCGACAAGGTGAAGCTTGAGGTTCCCGTATTAATCAGAGCTGGCGTCCGCATCGAGGAAGGTGCCAATCCCAAGATCACCGCCGCCGAGATCATGCCTCTCGAGGACGCCAAAGTTCCTCTACCCCGCGCTATTCGCGTGCGGATCCCGCTTGAAAGCTCGGCCGAAGAAACTGTCGACAACTTGCACAGCCTATTTGTCGAGCGCAAAGGCGAGGCCAAAGTGTTGTTCGACGTGGAACGCCAGGGGGATTTCATGGTGGTGATGGAGGCGGAAGGCTATAATGTCGTTCCAGACCGCAATTTTATTGCCCGCGTCGAACAACTGTGCGGGCGCGGTAGCGTCCGCATCATCAGCTAGACAGGGTGCCCGTGCTTGCCCTGAGCGGCCGGCCCGAAGGACTCTCGCCGATTTTGCAGACATGGGAATAGGTATCGATGGCAGCCACCGAAAAAGAACAGCAGGAACTGGAGCAGATCGAGCGCCAAGTCGCCGAGATGGAGTCGAACGGTCCGGACGAGGCCACCCGGCGCCAGATTGCAAAGTTGCAGGAACGCATCGATCACCTTCGCCGCGAGATGAATGCCCCTCCTACGGCGTGGCAGAAGACGGAACTCGCACGGCATCCGCAGCGCCCTCAGTCGCTCGATTATATCGAGCGCGTATTCACAGACTTTAGCGAAATTCACGGCGACCGCGGCTTTGGCGATGACGCCGCCATCGTCTGCGGCATGACGCGCTTTCACGGCGAAGAGGTCCTCGTCGTGGGCACGCAAAAAGGCCGGGACATGAAGCAGCGCGTGTTCAGGAACTTCGGAACACCCCATCCCGAGGGATACCGCAAGGCCATCCGCGTTATGCAGATCGCGGAGAAGTTCCGCCGCCCTATTTTTACGTTGGTTGACACCGACGGCGCCTATCCTGGCGTGCAGGCCGAGGAGCGCGGCCAGGCTGAAGCCATCGCCTATAACTTACGCGAGATGGCGCGGCTGGAGGTGCCGATTATCACGAGCGTTATCGGCGTAGGAGGCAGCGGCGGGGCATTAGCGATTGCAGTCGCGGACCGCGTGCTGATGATGGAGAATTCGATCTATTCCGTGATTTCTCCCGAAGGCTGCGCCGCGATCATGTGGCGCGATGCCAGCAAGAAAGAGCTGGCTGCCGAAGCCATGCGCATCACAGCTTCTGATCTAAATGAGCTTGGCTGCATCGATGATATTGTTCCTGAGCCTGAAGGCGGGGCCCACCGCGATCACGAAGCCGCCGCCAACCTGCTCGATTCCAGCCTGCAGAAACATTTCGCCGAACTGAAGAAGGTTCCCCCGGCCGAATTAGTCGCATCACGATATAATAAGTTTCGCAACATTGCCCAGTTCTTCAAGATCGAATCGTGAGTCCGCGAACATCTCCCTCGTTCGAAATCAGGTTCCTCCGGGCTCCAGACGGGGCAAGTGACGCGACTTGGCGGCCGACGCGGCCTTATAATAGATAGGTTTCTTCCTCCGCAATCATCAGACAGGGCGATTGGGTTCACCCTTTAAATGAAGGAAGGTGTTGGGATGGCCACAACCGATGTCGTGCCCCGGGAATCCGCCGGCGGCATGAGCAAGCAGCGCATTGTCAACGACATGAGTATCCAGGTCGCGACGGTGAACGGCTCAGGTTCGCAAAGTTCAAATACGGTTCTTCTCCGGGCAATTTTCCAAATGGGCGTGCCGGTC
The DNA here is from genome assembly GCA_035577905.1 of Binatia bacterium. GTDB lineage: Bacteria > Acidobacteriota > Terriglobia > Terriglobales > Acidobacteriaceae > Sulfotelmatobacter. The sequence goes on along the minus strand of DATKAP010000136.1, from coordinate 53,917 downwards.
TCCGGCAAGAACATGTTCCCTTCGAATATCGCCGGATTGCCCACTTGGTACACGATTCGCGCCAATAAGCATGGCTACATCGGGCGTAAGAAAGAGATCGACTTCCTGGTCGCCATGAATCCCGAGACGGCGACGGAAGACGTCATGTCGCTCGCACCCGGCGCTTCGGTCCTGTATGACGAGCCTCTCGCCCTGCACAAGCTCCGGGATGATCTGATCTTCTACTCGGTTCCTTACGACAAAATCGTTGCGCAAGTTTGCCCGGAAGCCAAGCTGCGGAAGCTGGTCAAAAACATGGTGTACGTCGGAGTCGTGTCGAGTCTGCTTACGATCGACATGGCCGAGGTAGAGAAGGCTATCCGCAAGCAATTCGCCAAGAAGGTGAAGGCGGCCAATCTGAACCTGGCGGCAGCGCAGGCCGGCTTCGAATACGCCAAGGCGAATCTGGAAAAGCGCGGCGTGTTTTACATCGAACGCATGGACAAGACCGCGGGCAAGATCATCATCGACGGCAACTCTGCCGCTGCGCTGGGCTGCATGTTCGCCGGATGCACAGTGGTGACCTGGTATCCGATCACGCCGTCGTCATCGCTCGTCGAAACGATGATCGAGTACATGAAGGAGTACCGCATCGGTCCAGACGGCAAAGCAACGTTTGCCATCGTACAGGCCGAAGACGAACTGGCTGCGATCGGCATGGTGATTGGCGCCGGCTGGGCAGGCGCACGCAGCATGACAGCCACAGCGGGACCCGGCATTTCACTCATGGCCGAATTCGCGGGTCTCGCATACTACGTCGAAGTCCCTGGCGTGATCTGGGACATTCAGCGCGTTGGTCCATCGACCGGCTTGCCCACCCGCACCTCGCAGGGCGACATTCTCTCGACGGCCGTTCTCTCGCATGGTGACACCAAGCACATCATGCTGATTCCCTGCTCTGTCGAGGAATGCTTCACCATGGCGCCTGAGGCGTTCAATTTGGCGGAGCAGTTTCAGACATTGGTCTTTGTCATGTCCGATCTCGACCTCGGCATGAATAACTGGATGTCGGACCCATTCCCGTATCCCACGACGCCAATCAACCGCGGCAAGGTGCTGAGCAAGGAAGATCTCGACCGTCTCGGCGGTTTCGCGCGCTACAAAGACGTCGACGGAGACGGCATTGGATACCGCACGCTTCCCGGGACGCAGCATCCTGCTGCCGCCTACTTCGCGCGCGGCAGTGGACACAACGAGAAGGCACAGTACAGCGAGCGCGCCGACGACTTCGAGAACAACATGGAGCGCCTGAATCGCAAGTTCGAGACAGCTCGCTCGTTTGTTCCCCGGCCCGAGATCATCAAGGGCAACAACGCGGAGATCGGAATCATTGGCTACGGCACTTCGCACTGGGGAATCACCGAGAGTCGCGATCAGCTTCGCTCCGAGTACAACATCGAAATCGACTATCTCCGCCTGCGCGCCTATCCCTTCACGCGTGAAGTGCACGAGTTCATCGAGCAGCATGAGCGTGTCTACGTGGTGGAGCAGAACCGCGATGCCCAAATGTTGAGCCTGCTCAAGCTCGACGCAAAGCCGGAACTGACGCCGCGCCTGCGCAGCATCGCCCACATTACAGGACTGCCGCTTGACGCGCGGTCCATTACCGACGAGTTGACCAGCATGGAGGGGAAGTGAATGGGAACCACAACGGTTGAACCCGGGGCCGCGACACCGGCTCCCAAGACCAATCGAATCGGCCTGACGGTCATTGACTACAAGGGGGGAAAGACCACCCTCTGCGCCGGATGCGGCCACAACGCGATCTCAGAACGCATTATCGAAGCCATGTACGAGATGGGCGTCGAACCGGAGTTTGTCGTCAAGCCGAGCGGGATCGGATGCTCATCCAAGACGCCAGCCTATTTCATGAGCCGTTCTCATAGCTTCAATGCGGTACATGGGCGCATGGCTTCGGTCGCTACCGGCGCGCTCCTCGCGAATCGCAAGCTGATCTGCATCGGGGTCAGCGGCGACGGCGATACCGCCTCCATCGGCGTCGGCCAGTTCGTGCACCTTATGCGCCGCAATCTGCCGATCATCTACATCATCGAAGATAACGGCGTCTATGGCCTGACCAAGGGACAGTTTTCCGCGACCGCCGATCTTGGCTCGACGCTCAAGACTGGCGTCGTCAATGATCTGCCCCCAATCGATACCTGTGCGCTGGCCATTCAACTTGGCGCGACCCTGGTGGGACGCTCGTTTTCGGGTGACAAGAAGCAACTCAGCGCGATGCTAAAGGCGGCCATCGCGCACAAAGGCACAGTAATGCTCGACGTTGTCTCACCGTGCGTGACCTTCAACGACCACGAGGGCTCAACCAAGTCCTATAAGTACGTTAAGGAACACGAAGAGACACTGCAGGACGTCAGCTTTGTGCCGCATTTCGAGGACATCAATGTGGAGTACGACCCCGGCTCCACAATCCAGGTCACGATGCACGACGGATCCCGTCTACACTTGCGGAAGCTGGAGGAAGACTACGATCCCACCGACCGTATTCGCGCATTAACCCGGCTCACCGAAGCGCATGACAAGGGCGAAGTGCTGACAGGCGTCTTTTACGTCAATCCCAAGGCCCCAAACTTCATCGATCTGCTGAATGTTGGCGATCAGCCACTGGCGACACTGCCGGACTCAATGACGCGTCCGCCGAAGGAAGTGCTCGACGCCTGCATGGAAGAACTTCGCTAACCAACCGGAAAATAACAAAGGGCCTCAATTCGAGGCCCTTTGTTCTCTTAATTCCCACTTCATCATGCCGTCTTGCGCTCCGACTCGCCGCTATGTTCTGGATTCTCGCCGGGCTCGGGAAAATCCGTGTCCGCGCCCTTGAGCATCGGATCCTGATCCCGATGGCCCAGTTGCTGCTGCATACCGATGTTACCCGGGATCTTGTGATCTTCGGTTTCTGTCGCGCCCTTCCGAGTATCCTGGTCGGTCTTGGTCTGTATCATGATTCCACCTCTTGCAATTGATCGGGGCTTGGGATACGAGCAGAAGAGCCGCCCCTTGAAACGAGTCTATTCCTGAGCAAGCTCGAATAGAATGTTTTTCTCAAAGGAAGGTTGTCGGAGCATGAAAAAGGTTCTCTTCTCCCTGATTATGATTTGCGGGTTCACTGCCCTGGCCCTGGCTGACGTAAGCCTCGCGCGGCTGGAATCGGTGAAGCACCGCCGTCGGCATCACCATACCAACCGTCACGCCAACCGGGCAGAGCACCACCACGCGCAGCACCGACGTCACTATTCGGTTTAGCCATTGAACGACGCAAGCTATCGGCCTGTGCTGCTGACCCCGGCCTTACGCAGCCGGTCCCTTGCCTGCACGGCTTCTGGCGAGTGCGGATATCGCTGGATCAAGTGTCGCAATTCGCTGACTCCCTCATCCTGCTTGCCGAGTTCGAGCAGGGAATAGCCTTTCTTTAGCTGTGCCGAAGCAGCTTTGTTCCCGCTCGGAAAATTCTGCAGTACCTGATCGTAGCTCTGCACCGCCTGCTGAAAATTTCCCTGCTTGAACTGGAGTTCCCCGAGATAGAAGTAAGAATTTCCAGCGAGATCAGTGTTGGGATAGAACTTGACGTAGTCCGAGAATTCCTGGCTTGCCAGATCGTACTTGCCGCCATTGTAGTCCCGCAAACCGTTGTTGTAGAGCACGTCCGGCGGCGGAGCCTGAGCGGCCGCGTCGGCCGCCGCCTTCTGCGAGGCCTGCTGCGCTGCCAAACTCTGTTGCGCCGACTGCATATCTTCCAATTGCTTGGTCACCTTCCCCAGGCGCACTTTGATCTCATCCATCGTGTCATTCAGCGCCTGAATCTGGCCGGAGAGTTGGTCAGCCTTCGATCCCTGGTCGCCCTGTTGCTTGGCGAGCGTCTCTTGCAGTGATGTGATCGCTGCGGCGACTTTGTTCACCGCGTCCGTGTCTTTCTCCACCAGATTAGTCATTACGCCCATGCGTGCATCAAAGGCGCTCTTCATGGCGGTCATCTGCTCCGACAGTTGCTGCACCTGCGTCTGCAACTGCACCATGTCCTTGTTGGCGCCGAAGGCCGGCGCGACCGCGACCCAAAGGATCAAAAACAAAGCAACGAACGCCGAAATACGGTGTGTTTTCATAGCATGTATCCTGGAAACGTATTCTGTAATGCTCTGATTTTCCCACACGGCCGGGGAGTTTCGGCAATCCGAAAGGACGCTGGGAGTCGGAAGATTCAACTGGAAATAGATCAGCTTTATCCCCCCGCAGGGTTTCAGGCGAAGGGGAGGATCAGACGCGGAGCAAACAAACTAGTACATCGTCCATCCCCGGCTGCACTCAGTCGGGGATGGATGACACAAAAGAAAAAGTGCAACCGCAAACTACTTCTGATACACGAAGTGCCCGCGGCGATTTTGCTGCCAGCAAGCCTCGTTGCTCTCCGTGCAGAAGGGCTTTTCTTTGCCGTAGCTGATTGTCTTGACACGGCTGGCATTGACTCCAGCAGCAACCAGAGCGTCCTTTACGGCACTGGCGCGACGATCACCCAAAGCCAGGTTGTACTCGGTCGAGCCGCGCTCGTCGCAGTGTCCTTCGATCGTCACGTTGATGTTCGTGTGCTGGCCCAGGAACGACGCATCAGCCTGCATCGATCCTTGCTGGTCAGCCCGAATATCGGCCTTGTCGTAATCGAAATAGACATCCTTGATGTTCTGGCTGAACAAGTCTTCGTCGCTGATGCTCGGCGGCGGTGGCGGTGGCGGCGGTGGCGGCTGCGTCACCGTCAACCGGGCAGTGGCTTCCTGCGTGCCTCCTGAGCCCTTGGCGGTCAGGTGGTAGGTCGTCGAATCCGACGGCGATACACTTTGCGAGCCGTTGGGCTGCACCGCTCCGATACCGTCGATCGAAACATCGGTCGCATTGCTCGTTTGCCAAGTCAGACTGGCGGATTGACCGGCCTGAATGGTGCTGGGACTGACGGAAATCGAAGCCGTTGGCGCCGGGGGCGGCGGGGGCGGCGGTGGTGGCGGCGGCGCGACTTTCTTCTTGCACGCGCCGAGCAGGAGAAGAGCGCTAAGACTGAATATCAGCACAAACCACTTCATACTCGATTGCTTCACTTTTGGTTCCTCCTACGACCCCAAAGGTGCTGCCAGGGCCAGACGAAGTTATTTACTATTTCCAACTCCAATTCGGTTGCGAATTATTGCCGGTAAACGTCAACTGCTGAGCCTTCGTCCCATCCGCCAGCATGCTCCACAGCTGCAGGCTTCCGGAACGATTTGACTGAAACACTATATGCCGTCCATCGGGCGACCACGAGGGAAAATCGTTTTTCCCTCCATCATGCGTGAGCTGTACCCACTGTTTACTGGCAATATCCATCAGATAAATATCCAAGGCGCCAGGATCGCCCGGTCCGTATTTGCGAACCCAGGCGAACGTCAACAAGTACCCACTCGGGGACCAGTTCGGCGAAACGGCGTATCCCTGATCCGTCATGCGCGTCTGATTCGTGCCGTCAGCCCCCATGGTGTAGATCTGCGGCAGCCCTGTGCGTCCGCTCACGAAGGCAATCTCCGAATTCGTCTTGCGGTTCCACACGGGGGAAACATCCGGCCCCTTGCCGGTCGTCAGGTGCTGCATATTTCCGCCAGATGCGTCCGCCACAACGATCTCTGACCGGGTTGAGAATGCCAGCTTCGTCCCGTCTCCAGACCAGGCCGGCGACAGATTCGTCCCGCCAAGATGGGGAAACGTCACTAGCCGGTTCAGTTCGAGGGAATACATCATAATCTCCCAACCGCTTTTCGTCAGCGCGCTGAAAGCGAGCCGCGAGCCGTCGGGCGAAATCCGAGGCGATAAGGCGATGGAGCCAAGGTGCGAAATCTGGCGCTGGTTCGAGCCGTCATAGTCCATCGCCCAGATTTCCTTGTGACCTGTGCGATCGCTGACGAAATAGATCTGCGTTTCGGCGATCCCCTGAATTCCACCTCCTAGACGGAAGATGATCTCATCGGCAAACCGGTGCGCCATCAGCCGCGCTGCGGCATCGCTCGCCGTGTCTGAGTATTGCTTACCGAGAATCTGCGGTGACTGTGTGTTCTTTACGTCGAACAGCCACCCCTGCGCCGTCAGTTTTCCGCCGACGACTCCCAGATTGCCGAAAGCCAACATCGAGGCATTTGGCGGAGGTGCGCTCCAGGCCAGGAAGTTGACTTCAGGCGGCTGGCTGGGAACCTGGAGAGGATAGAAGCTCTTCGAAACGAGTTCGACCACGCCCGACACGTCAAGGTCGTTCCACAGCGTGTCATTGAAGGTCTTGAGCAGCGCTGCGTTCGCCGGATCCTCCGTGGAAGGCTTGAAATCTGAGACCGCCAGGCGGACCCTCTCCACGCCCAGACTGGTGCCGGTCTTCACCCAGTCCTGTGCTTGAGTTACGGCGGACAGCCACCCGCAGCTGACGACTAGAACGATGGCATATACAACAACCTTCGCTCTAACTGCCTGAAGACCTGATCCTGATCTAGCGGGCTCGTCCATTCGCTTCCGGAGGAATGATTTTATATATGCCAATATCGTATCCCGATCTGATTCATTTCCCAAGGTTTATTCGCGGGTGATGCTCTTTTCTTACATCCGCTTTCACTTCGTGCCCTGTGACACGCTCAGCCTGACCGTGTACCGGGTTGATCACTCATCAGAGGTACAGCAACCTCAACGTTTGTAGTCGAACCAATACTCGACAGAGATCTTGCTGCCCGAATAGTCTGGTGGCAAGGGGCCAAAGGTGTCGATCCGCTGCAACGCGCGCGTTGCGGAAATATCCAACGACGGCACGCCGCTCGATTGTTCGACACGAACATTCGACGGATGCCCGTCTCGGGCCACATCAAACGTGATGTATACCCGCTGGGCCGTCGTGATCCGCGGGTCGACTTCGTACTTCAACCAGTTATCGGAGACCTTCTGCTGAATCACACGTACATACCAGGCGAATCTCGTGCCAAAATCACCGCCGCCTCCGGTAATTCCAAACCCGCCCTTGGCGCCCCCCGCGCTGAACGTCCCGTAGGGGCCGCTGACTGGTCCACCCTCACCGAATGCAATCTGGTTCTCTTCTGGCTCGGGTGCCGGCTGGGGCTTCGCCTTCGATTCCGTGATCTGCTTCTTCTTCGGCTTGATCTTGGCGTTCTTGCCCTGAATCTCAATGGCCTCGGGCTCTTTCTCTTCAATCTTTGGCTGCGACTGCGTGAGGCCTTTCGATTCGTTGGCCAAAACGTTCTGGCCTTGATTCACTGCAAGTGGTACCGCACTCACCAGGGTCGCGCCGATCGCGTCGCCACCTCCACCTGCTCCCCAAGTCTCGCCTGTTCCCCTCTTTACAAACGTGGCATATAAGAGCAAGAGCGCCGTGATTCCAAGGTGGAATCCGGCCGACCATGCCATTGCACGTCCCCAGCGGTCGTGCTCGAAATAGATCTCAGTGCTTGCCACTTGTTTCCAGAGGTTGCGTCACGATGCTTACGTTGGCAAATCCTGCCTGTTTCACCGCGTCCATCACGGTCGCAAAGGCGCCGAAGGGAACATTCTCGTCCGCCCGAACAAAGATCGACTGATGCCTCGGATCGCGAATTTTCTGTCGCAACCGGCCGCCGATCTCGTTGATGTTGATTGGATCATTCCCGAGGAATACGCGCTGTTCCTTGTTGATCGTGATCACCAGCCGCTCTTCGGTAATTTCCTTGACCGTCCTCGTTTTCGGGACGGCGACGTCGATGCCCGACTGCAGCACTGGCGCAGTCACCATGAAAATGATCAGCAGCACCAGAACGACATCGACCAAAGGGGTGATGTTGATGTCGGCGAGACCGGATTGCGTGCGTCCATTGGAGGCCGTGAACGCCATCAGCGCCTCGCATCCGCCACAGCCGCAGCCGAACCTTGCGGTTGGTCATGCTCTACGGCGTTCATGAATTCGAGCGCGAAATCATCGCAGCGTGCGGCAAACTCGCGAATCGAGGCGCCGATCAAGTTGTAAGCAATAACTGCGGGGATGGCGGCCGCCAAACCAGCGGCGGTCGTGATCAAGGCTTCGGAAATTCCCGGAGCCACCGCGCGCAGCGTTGCCGCCCCGGCAGTCCCAAGCCCGTGGAACGCGTCAATGATGCCCCAGACCGTCCCAAACAGTCCGATAAATGGAGTAGCGGCGGCTGTAATTGCCAGCCAAGGCACGTTGCGCTCCAGCCGGGAGACTTCTTCCGAGGATCCGATCTGCATGCCGCGCTGAATCGCTGTGCTCCGCAGAGCGCCCGAACCATAGGCCTGCCGCTTGAATTCCTCGTAGCCACCCTCGAAGACACCTACCAGCGGGCTCGGCTTGAACTGATCGGCAACTGCGGCCATATCCTGCAAGCGCTGCGCTTTGCGAAAGGCACGCACGAAACGCCCGCTCTGCGCTTTGGCACGCCGCAGCAGGGTCCATTTGGTCAGGATAATTGCCCAAGAGATCAGGCTGAAGGCGAGCAGCGTAAGCAGGACTAGCTTCGCTACCGCGCCAGCGTTGGAGAGCATGTCGACGATTTCGCCGCCGACGAACACTGCAAGCAAGGGGAAGAAATGCATCGTTGTTTAAGGAGAACGCCTCCGTCGATTATAGATGAACGACAGGCTTATCTTTTCCATGCGAACCCGATCCAGCAATGAAAAGTTCATGTCGAAAGTGTCCGCAAGGACATGCACAACGCGTGCGCAGCACAGTTACTGTTGCGGGCCAGTCGGAAGGCCCGAGCCCATAACCACGGCCGGAGTGCAATGTGGCACGCGAAGCGCAATTCCGAAAATCTTCCGTCACCATCGACGAAACGCTCCATCGCGGGAAACTCGAAGTCAGATTCATCCGAAATAGCTTTAACTGCTGTGAATTCTCGGCTACGCGCTTCTGCCGACCGAGCGACGGCGGCCGCCTCCATGTCCACCGCCTGCGCGGCGAACGACTCGCGCAATTTGCTCTTCTGTGCCGGACTGGCGACTGCCTCGAAGCTGACCAGCACGCCTTCTCCGCCGTCTATGATTGCCTTGCTGGCATCATTCGCACTGATCACGGTGCGCGGCCGGACGATATCTCCAACTCTTAGGCTGCTATCGAGGGCTCCGGCGAATCCCGCTGAACAGACGACCTTCGGATCAAATGTCGCTATGATAGCTTCGGCCGACCGGCGTGCCGCTGTTGGGCCAATTCCGCCACACACCACAACGACATCGCCATTCTCAAAGAATTTGAACCGTCTTCCGCCGTGCTGTACTTCGCTCACACTCCAGCTCTTAACCAGCGGTCGCACCTCGCGTTCCAGCGCCGCAACGATTGCGAGTCTAGGCATACCCGTTGGCCCGGAACCATTCCGCAGCGCGCCGCAACGCAGCATCCACAGGCACGATCTTCCACCCCAGTTCGCGCTCGGCCTTGGCGGAACTGGCAAACATCTTCTTCTTCCCCATGCGCACAGTGTCCACCGTGGCGCGCGGCTCACGCCGCAGCAGGAGCCCTGTGACGGCCTCGTCCACCACGCCCGCGGCGAATGCGAACAGGTACGGCAACTTGATTTTGGGCGACGGCAGGCCCGTGATCTGGCCGAGTTTGTCCAGAATCTGCTTGAGCGTCAGGTCTTCCCCACCCAGTATGTAACGCTCACCCGTTCTGCCTTTTTCCAAAGCGGCAACGTGACCCTTGGCACATTCCCGAACATCAACCAAATTCAAACCTGTCTCGACATACGCCGGAAACTTTCGCTTCAGAAAATCCACGACAATCCGGCCCGTCGGAGTCGGCTTCACATCCTGTTCCCCGATGGGAGTCGTAGGGTTCACAGTGATGACATTCAGCCCGCCACGACCGGCCTCCAGGGCGAGTTGTTCGGCCATGAACTTGGAGCGTTTGTAGTGCCCGATCATGTCGGCCAGCGACACGGGAGAGTCTTCATCGGCGGGACGCCCATCGGCCCTGAATCCGATCGTCGCTACACTGGACGTGTACACCAGCCGGCGAACTCCATTCTTCCGGGCCGCCTCAAGCACCGCCCGGGTGCCGCCGACGTTGGAGCGGTACATGTCGTTGGGATCGCGCACCCACAGCCGATAGTCCGCCGCCACGTGAAACACCGTGTCACAACCGGAGATGGCTTTCTCCAGCGAGGCAGCATCGCGCAAATCGCCCGTTGCAGTCTCGGCGTTAAGCCCCTGGAGATTCTTCAAATTACTGGTAGGTCGAACAAGCAGGCGCAGGATCGCACCCTGATCGGCAAGAACACGAGCAACGTGGGAACCCAAGAATCCGGTTGCGCCGGTGACTAAAGCTTTCAATGTGGTCTCATCTCTCAGCGAGGCTCCGGGATATGCAACCCTGCTCCGGCAATACTACTTGGTTGCGTAATGCGCCGCTCCAAGGAAATGAAGCGAGACATAGGGCTCATCGCCCACGACCCAACTGTCATGACCGGGAGGTCCCGGAGGGATATAGAAGAGCATGCCGGCGCGCAATTCGTGGATGGTTCCGTCCTCCATGGCCGCAGTCGCGCAACCCGAGATCACCATTCCTACATGCTCAACATTGCAGCGCACTGCACCCACGGTCGGACCGACGTGCTGTGACCACTTCCATCCCGGCTCATAGGTCGCCCGCCCGATCGTCATGCCGCCAATATGCACGATCTCGAACTTTCCTTTTTCAAAGGTTCGCACCTCATCGGGCTGTTCGAAGCGCTTTAGGACCGTCTCAATCTCTTGCATCCGCAACACCGCTTAGATGATGGCCATGACAGCGCTGGGCACAGCTGCAACCGAATCTAGTTCCCGTTCTTCTCCATCACCTTGTGGTATGTGGTTAGCGCCAGGAGCGGGAAATACTGCCGATAGAGGTGATACATCAGGTAGAAGACACGCGGGAAGCCAGTTCCCGTGAAGAACGTCTCACCCCAGGAACCATCTTTCCGCTGGGTGCGCATCAGGTACGCAATGCCGCGAGCTACCGAGTCGCTGCGGGTGTCGCCAGCGGCGAGCAGGCCCAGAATCGCCCACGCGGTTTGTGAAGGAGTGCTGTCGCCCTGGCCGCGCAATGTCGGATCATCGTAGGAACCCACTGTCTCGCCCCATCCACCGTCGGGATTCTGAACCATCCGCAACCATTCCGCGCCCTGCTGTATGCACGGCTCGTGCAAGTCCATCCCGATCGCTTCGAGCCCACGCAGCACGAGGGCGGTACCGTAGATATAATTCACTCCCCAGCGTCCGAACCAGCTTCCATCTGGTTCCTGCTCTTCGCGCAGGAATTTGATCGCCTTTTTCACCGCCGGATGCTCTTTGCTGTACCCGTACGTCGCGAGCATCTCGAGAATCCGCCCCGTGATGTCGACCGTTGGCGGATCGAGCATGGCATTATGATCGGCGAAGGGCACATACTGGAACACCATGCGGTCGTTGTCCTTGTCGAACGACGCCCAGCCACCGTTCTTGCACTGCATAGAGAAGATCCAGTCGATCGCCCGTTGCACAGACTCACGCTGGTATCGTCCGTTGGGATGCTCCACCCGGCTTAGCGCCAAGCAAACCATCGCGCTGTCATCTACATCGGGATAAAACTCATTGTTGAACTCGAAGTACCATCCGCCGGGCTGGCCCTTTCTGTTCTTGACTTTCCAGTCGCCGGGATTCCGTACCTGCTTCTGCAAGATCCAGTCAGCGCACTTCACCATGCGCGGATCATTCGCCGGGACGCCAGCCTCGCCCAGTGCAAACAGTGCGTAGGCGGTATCCCACACCGGAGACATGCAGGGCTGCATGCGGAACGTATCTTCCTCTTCGATCCCGAGCTTTTCGAACTCGTCCAGTGCCCGAATGACCTGCGGGTCATCAAGCGAATATCCCAGGCAGCGCAGCGCGATGATGGCATTCATCATCGACGGATAAATCGCGCCCAGACCATCGCTCATCTCGAAACGCTCCAGCATCCACTTCTCGGCGCTCTTCAGTGCGATGGACCGCAACGGCCGGACATGCACCCGTTCAAACCAGTGGGTAACGCGATCGATTACCAGGAAGAAGTTACGCCAGGAAACCAGCTTCTTCGCCCAATGCAGATGCATGCGCGACTTATGCATCCCGCCGACGAATAACTCTTCCACGCCCATTTCGCGCGGGATCTTCTTGAACGGCTTCTTGGCGTAGCAGATCGAGAGCGGCACCAGGATGGCGCGGGACCAGGAGGAGATCTCGTAAATGTTGAACCAGAACCAATTCGGAAACAGAACGATCTCAGGCGGAATGGCTGGAACGGCGTCGTAGTCGTATTGCCCGAAAAAGCACAAATAGATCTTGGTAAAGGTATTGACTTCGGTCACACCTCCCATTTCCAGAATCTTCTTCCGGGCACGCTCCAGCACGGGATGATCCGTCGAATATCCGGCCAGCTTCAACCCGAAGTACGCTTTCACCGATGCGCTGATATTTGACGGGCCCCCGACGTAAATACTCCAGCCGCCGTCCTCGTTCTGGTGGCGCAGAATCCAGTTTGCTGCCTTTTGGAATCGCTCGGCACTCCCGGTCCCCAGCAAGGTGTGCAGCAGAATGTAGTCGGACTCCAGCGTAGTATCGGCCTCAAGCTCGCCGCACCAATACCCTTCCTCGTGCTGCTGCGAGCAAAGATATTTCCGCGCCGCCGCGATGGCAGCGGTTACGTGACTGCCAAGTTCTTCAATTTTCCCGAAACGAAGCTGCGGATTCGAACCTAGTGTTGCGGAACTTGAATGCGGGGACTCGGGGGAGTCATTGCTCATTCGAAACTCCATTCTTACGACAAAACTCTCATCGCCACGGAGACACAGAAGCACAGAATTTGAAGGACTCTTCTCACAATTCCGCCTCTGGTTCCGTTAACTCTTCATGAAGAAGCTTGCTCCGTGGCTCCGTGGTCGATCGTTGTCATGCTAATTCGCAGGAGCAGCCGCGATTGCTTCCACAATCTCCGGAGGCAGACCGAAACGTACGTTCTCCGGCATCACTTCCAACTCTTGCACGTTGTTGAAGCCCTTGCCGCTGAGGAATGCGATCGTCTCTTCGACGAGATGCTCCGGCGCGGAGGCACCCGCCGTTAGCGCAATCGTCTTGACGCCCTTCAGCCAATCCATCTCGATGTCGTTGCAGCTATCGATCAGATGGGCATTTGTTCCCAGATTGCGGGCGACTTCGACCAGGCGGTTCGAGTTCGAACTGTTCTCAGATCCCACAACCAGCAGCAAATCCGACTCGGAAGCCACCTGCTTTACCGCAACCTGCCGGTTTTCGGTCGCATAACAGATATCCTGCGCCGCCGGGCCCTTAATATTCGGGAACCTCCGCTTCAAAGCCGCGATGATGTCCTTGGTCTCATCCAGGCTGAGCGTGGTCTGCGTGAGATATGCGACCCGATCAGGATCTGGCACTTCCAGCGATGCCACTTGCTCGGGCGATCCAACGACCTGCGTTACGAGGGGGGCTTCGCCCAAAGTTCCAATCACTTCATCGTGATCGCGATGCCCGATCAGGATGAGCGAGTACCCTTCCTTGGCAAACTTGACTGCCTCCACATGGACCTTAGTCACCAGAGGACAGGTCGCGTCAATGACGCGAAGCCCCCGCTTGGCACTATGCTCGCGCACTTCAGGCGATACGCCATGCGCGCTGTAGATGATGCGCTCACCGTTCGGCACCTCGTCCTCACTATCGACGAAGATGGCCCCCTTTCCACGCAGTTCCTCCACCACGAAACTGTTGTGGACGATCTCCTTGCGCACATAGATCGGCGGCCCGAAAGCCTCCAAGGCTATGCGCACCACATCGATCGCACGGACCACGCCCGCGCAGAATCCCCGCGGCTTCAGCAGCAGCAAGGTTTTCCCATCACTATTCGTTAAGATCGCAGCCACGATATCGGCTCCCCCAAATTTATGCTAGATCGCATCTCCAGGGCCAACACCCATTTGATGCACATCACCCAACCCCTACGAACAGGGTACACGAACCCCATTGTCGCGATAGTACAAAGGTTACCGGAAAGTACCAGCAGGGTCAACGTAAGCCAAAGAAATAGCAGGAATTATCAGCGAATGGGGAAACACCGCTGGCCAATGGCTGGAGGGGTGATTCCCCCTTCCATACGGTGAAAACGAAGCGCAGCTTTCAGGTGTCGCGGCGATTCTCTTCCGACGCCCACATGCGCTCGGCAAAAAGCGACAGCCGTCGGGATTCAAGTTCCGGCAAGGTCCTGTCGTAAATCTCTTCCGGCGTTCCTGCCGCGGAGACCTGCAGGAGCAAACCAGCCTTCCGATAGAACTCGATAAGCGGCGCGGTACTGCGCTCATAAGTCTCAAGCCTCACTTTGATCGACTCGGGCCGGTCGTCTTCGCGCTGGCACAGCTTGCCCTCGCAGCGATCACACTTCCCTTCCACCTTCGGCGGACGCTCCGTCACGTGGTAGACGGCTTTGCACGTATCACAGGTTCTCCGCCCACCGAGGCGCGAAACGATCTCGCTGGCGGGCATTTCGTAGCTGACAACAGCCGTCAGGCCTAGGCCTTCCTTGTCCATGAACTGTTTGAGAGAAATCGCCTGCGACACAGTCCGCGGGAAACCATCGAGGATGAACCCGCCGGCACAATGGAGGCACTCGCCGCGTTCGCGAACCATATCCCAAACCGTGGTGTCTGGCACTAGTTCCCCCCGGCGCATGTGGGCCAAGGCTTCCTTCATAGCAGGCGTCTGCTCGTCATCGCAGTGGGTAGCTGCGGCGCGAAAGACATCTCCCGTCGACAGATGGCAGGCCAGGAGGCGCTGGTTCAGCAGATCGGCCTGCGTGCCCTTGCCGACCCCCGGCGCACCCAACAGGATGATTCTCCAAGGCAGAAATGCCCCCTTGGGCACGGTTTCGCATCGGGCGGAGGGCCCTTGCAACCACGTAGCACGGCTTGGCTTGTCGTTGGTAGCGCTCATGGTCTGAATCTAGGTAAGGTCGTGATGCCATGCTGTGACGGGAATCACATCCAAACACGCCTGAAAACACACACTTACGCATATAGCCCGGTCGTGCCCCCTCCTACCCTCCACGTGCCATTGTTGGCGAACGCAACTTGTTGCACTATGTTGGCGTCTTCTCGCAGACTCCCAGGTCAGCGAACAACATGATGGAACTAAGCCAAAGACGGACCATCGACCAGCGGGCGCCGATCGCCCCGGCCAATCAGCAGTCCCGGCTGATGATCGCACTGGTCCTGTTGCTGGCTGCCCTGGCTGCGGTTCTGATCAAGGATCGGCAGTTCTGGTTCGGATCTGCCTCAACGATCGTCGATGCCGACGAGTACCAGGCCCCAGCCCCTCAGCCTCTGGCGCAGAACCCTCCGCAGACTGTGGTTCAGACTCCTGCAAAGCCGGCCGCCCCTGCACTACCGCATGTTTTGGCTCCGGCTGTAAAGAAGCAGGTTCCAGCTGTTAACGCTCCGACGCAGCCGAAACCGGCCGAGGCGCCGGCCGTGGTTACCAACCGGACCGTGCTGCCTCCTCTCGACGTCGAGGTAATCGCGGGAGATACGCACAAGAACCTGCGGCCTGGAAACAACGCGCAGAGAGTCCAGATCCTGAAGCCGGCGAACCCGGTCGCGAGACAGGCAGCTCCGGCGACTAATGCGGCGCAACATGAACGCCTCGCCGAAGCGATTCCGCCTTCCTACCCCGCCTTGGCGCAGCACATGAATGTGCAGGGATCGGTTGTGCTGCAGGCTCTGATCGCGTCGGACGGCACAATCCAGAATTTGCACGTGATGAGCGGCCCGCCAATCCTCGCCACGGCGGCGCAGCAGGCCGTCCGGGAATGGCACTTCAAGCCGGTGTATCAGAATGGACAGGCAGTTGAGACCCGGGCGACGATCACCGTAAACTTCACCATCCGAGTGAATGACAGCTCAGCCAATACGACTCTCGCCGACTCCCGCAACAACGAACTGATCATCACTCAGTAATAGCCCCACAAGTTCCGCGCTCCCAGATCCTGCGTTTACAGCTTCCCTCTTGCGTTTGGAATGAACCTCAGGCGTTCGCTTTGATCATCTGTTCTGCATGCTTGCGCGACGTTTCCGTGAGTTTAGCTCCGCTGAGCATGCGAGCCACTTCCTCGGTGCGTTCGTCTCCAGTAACAGGGCGGACGCCGGTACGAGTGCGCCCACCGGATTCCTTCTTCTCGATGACGTAGTGATGATCCCCAAAGGTCGCAATCTGTGGCAGGTGGGTCACGCAGAGAACCTGGTTCACGCGAGCCAGTGATTTCAATTTCTTGCCCACAGCCTCGGCGGCGCGTCCACCGATCCCCGTATCGATTTCGTCGAACACGAGGGTCTTTGGGACACTCTCGCGTTTTCCGTGGGTACCCGAGGTTTCGCTGCTTTTGTGAGACTTGGGATTCTCAGTCGCCACGCTCGCTTTCAACGCCAGCATGACCCTGGACAACTCTCCGCCGGATGCGATGTGCTCCAATTGCCGCATCGGTTCGCCAGGATTAGTCGAAATCATGTATACGACCTGGTCAATCCCCGCTGCCGTCCAGTCTCTTTCCTCTTCGGATGTTGCCTTTTGAATGCGGAAAGTGGATTTCATGGCGAGATCATTAATCTCAGTCTCGACCAATTTTTCCAGTTTGCGAGCGCCATCGGCTCGTTTCTTCGACAGCGTTCGCGCTGCCTTCAAATACTGATCGGCTGCTTTAGCCAAGTCCCCGCGCAGTTGCCGCAGGATTTCGTCTTTGTTTTCTACCTCGACGAGCTTCCGTGAAACGTCCGCGCCGAATTGCGTGACCTCTTCGAGCGATGGCCCGTATTTGCGCTTGAGCCGATCCAGCAGCGCAAGCCGGTCTTCCACTTCCGCCAGATGTTCCGGTGACGCCTGAATCCCACCCGCATAATCGCGCAGCGTAACGCCAACATCCTCGACGCTGATGCGGGCTGAGTCGAGCGCCGCAAGTGCCTCGTGGAATTTCGGCTCATAGCGCGCCAACTCTTCCACTTGTTTCTGCGCGCCACGCAGGGAAGACGCGGTCGAGCTATTGCCTTCGTAGAGCAAGTCGAACGCATTCATCGCCGCGTTGTAGATCTTCTCGGCGTTCGCGAGCACGCGCTTCTCGGCTTCCAGCCTTTCGTCTTCCCCGCTCTGCAGACGGGCTTCGTCGATTTCGCGTTTCTGAAAAGTCCACAAATCCACAAGTCGCAGTTTGTCCTGTTCGCCGCGCTCCAGTTCGTCAATCCGCGTGCGAACGTCCTTCCAGGCAGCAAAGGCCTCGGCCGTAGATTCCAGTTCCACGCCCGCGAATGCGTCCAGTAGCTCGAGTCGCGCCGGACCGTCGAATGAGAGAATGGACTCGTTTTGCGCGTGAATGATCGCCAGATGCGGCGCGAGTTGCTTCAGGACGGAAACCGTCGCAGGCTGGTTGTTCACGAATACGCGGCCCTTGCCGCCTGCGGCGATCTCACGCCGCAGGATTAGCGAACCATCCTCAGATTCGTCCAGCCCGTTGCCGTCAAGAATCTTTTCGAGAGCCTTCTCTGCCGCGCCATCGGCTTCGAAGACAGCTGAAATGACGGCCCGATCAGCCCCGGACCGGATCACATCGCTTGAAGCCTTCTCGCCCAGCAGCAATGCCAAGGCATCAATCAGAATCGACTTGCCCGCTCCCGTTTCGCCGGTGAGCAGGTTCAGTCCATGGCCAAACTCCACGGCGAGGTTATCGACTACCGCATACTTCTCGAGCCGCAATTCCGTTAGCACAAGCCGTCCTGAAACGCAAAAGTTGAGCGCAGCATAGCATGAAAAGGTGGTGCCGGCTGTCCTTGGTCACCATCATGGTGGCGAATCGCATTAATGCCCTCAACAGAATTCGAAAGGGCGTGGGCAAGATGACCCGGCAACAGCCGTGGAGCACGCCGGTACCGCATTCCGTCGCACCGTACTCCCCCCTGCGCCAAACTCTTTGCTATCATCATCTAATCCATCCATGGCCATAGCCGGGCAGTACTCGGTCGAGACCGATTCAGAGTCTATTCCAGCTACAATGCACGCCGCCGTTTACCGCGGCGTCAAAGATGTCCGCTTGGAGAGCGTCCCCGTCCCGGCCATCGGCCCGCGCGAAATGCTAATCCGCGTGCACTCCTGCGGGGTCTGCGGCACCGATCTCAAGAAGATCTCCACCGGTTCCCACTCTGCCCCGCGAATCTTCGGCCATGAGACTTCCGGCGTCGTAGCCGCGGCGGGAAAAGGCGTTACCGAATACCGGCCGGGCGACCGCGTCATGGTGTTCCACCATATCCCGTGCGCCCAATGCTTCTACTGCGAGAACAAAACCTTCGCGCAGTGCTCGACCTATAAGAGGGTGGGCTGCACAGCGGGCTTTGAGCCTTCGGGCGGCGGCTTCGCCGAATACGTGCGCGTCATGGACTGGATCGTGCAGCGCGGCACGGTTCGCATTCCCGACGATGTTTCTTACGAGCAAGCCTGCTTCGTCGAGCCGGTCAATACCTGCCTGAAGGGCGTCTACGCTCTCAACCTGCGCCCGGGAGAAACGGTCCTCACCATCGGACAGGGACCGATCGGCATCATATTGAGCGTATTGGCCAAACGGGCCGGGGCCACTCTTATCACTTCCGATTTGTATCCGGAGAGGCTTAGAATAGGATCGAGTTTTGGATTAGACCTTACAATTGAAGCTTCGCGGATGGATGTGGTGGAACGTATCCGCGAGTTGACCCAGGGACGCGGTGCCGACGCGGTCATTCTCGCAGTCGGCGGGAACTCCCTGATTCGCACTGCGATGGATGCGGCTCGTCCGGGGGGCCGTGTATTGCTTTTTGCGCAGACACAGCACGGAGAGGCGGTCGTGGATCCTGCCGCGATCTGCGTGGATGAAAAGACTCTGGTGGGGTCCTACAGTGCCTCGATCGACCTGCAAGAGGAGTCGGTTGGTTTTGTCATGAATCATGAAATGGATTTGGAGCGGCTCATCAGCCACCGCTTCCCGCTTTCCCAGAGCACGGAAGCCCTGGATCTGGCAGCCCACCCACAACCTTCATCCATGAAGATCGTGATTCAGCCGGGCAGTTCGTGGGAAGGAAATCCGAAGTGAACGGAAAAATGACGGCTGCCGTCCTGTACGGCAAAGAAGATCTCAAGATTGAAAAAGTACCTATCCCGCGTGTCGGCGATGGCGAGGTTCTCGTCAAAGTGCAGGTCGCACTGACCTGCGGCACCGATCTCAAGGTGTACCAGCGCGGTTATCACGCCCGCATGATTGTGCCTCCTGCCTTATTTGGCCACGAACTGGCCGGAGTCATCGAAGAGGTCGGCGCTGGCGTCAACGCATTTAAGAAGGGCATGCGGGTCGTGGCCCTCAACTCCGCTCCCTGCCAGATGTGCTTCTACTGCTCCAAGCACCAGGAGAATCTCTGCGAAGATCTTCTCTTCAATAACGGCGCCTATGCGGAATATATCCGCGTACCGCGCCGGATCGTTGAAGCGAATATGCTGGTAATTCCAGGAAATGTCAGCTTTGAAGACGCCGCCATGACGGAACCTCTGGCCTGCGTGCTTCGCGGACTTCACGAGACCGGCGTGGAGATTGGCGATACCGTCACGATCCTCGGCGGCGGCCCGATCGGTCTGATGTTCGTGCAGGTGGCGCGCGCGATAGGATGCAACGTCATTTCTGTCGTCAAGCGTGATGGTCAGGTCGAGGCCGCACGCCAGATGGGAGCACACGAGATTATTCAAACCACAAAGACCGCGAACGTCGTCGATGCCGTGCGGGCACTTTCTCCGCAGAAGCGCGGGTGCGATGTCGTCATCGAAGCTGTCGGAAAACCGGAAGCCTGGGAATGGGCCGTCGACATGGTCCGCAAGGGTGGAACGGTCAACTTTTTCGGCGGGTGCGCCAGCGGAACCAAGGTGCAACTGGAAACCAACCGACTGCACTATTCCGAGATCACCTTGAAAGCCACGTTCCATCACACCCCCGAGACGGTACGGCGGGCTTTCGGACTGATCGCCGCCAAGAAGATTCGTCCGACCGACTACATTACAGGCGAGGCGCCCCTGTCGCGCCTGCAGCAGGTTCTCCGCCACATGCTGAACCGCGGAGGCGATATCAAGACGGCGATCATCCCCGGACACTGAGCGGACGGATACGCCCAAGGATTGTAATCCTGAGCGAGTCTGGCGACAGCGAGGCGGATCGCCAGGCCGAGTCAAAGGATTCCTACCCCTGCCGTGTTGCCATAAGTCCATCGAGGAATTCTCACGGCGTCCTCGGGGATTAAGTTCAGTGAATTCGTGAGACGAGATCTGGCGTGACATCAGTCATGACGCAAAATCCGCAGCTTTCAAGTTCCGCTGCCCTGGGCTGGAGCCGCCTGCCTGCAGCTTACGCCATCCCAGAGAACGCGCCGTCCCTTGCCGAAGCTCGCCAATACTGTGCGCGTCTGGCTCGTACGCATTATGAAAACTTTTCGGTAGCGAGTTGGTTTCTTCCGCAACGCCTGCGTCAGCACTTCTTCAACGTCTACGCCTATTGCCGCATCTCCGACGACCTCGGGGATGAGGTCGGAGACACTGCCGCTTCGCTCGAACTCCTCGACCAATGGCAGCGCGAACTCGATGCCTGCTACCTGGGCTCGCCAAGACATCCGGTATTTGTCGCATTGGCTGAAACGGTCCGGCAATTCGATATTCCCAAGCACGAATTCTCGGATCTTCTGATCGCCTTCCGGCAGGATCAGACCGTCACCCGGTTCGAGACTTTCAATGACGTACTCGGGTACTGTCACTACTCGGCGAATCCCGTCGGGCACCTTGTTCTCTATCTCTGCGGATACCGCGACGCGGACCGCCAACGGCTCTCCGATTACACCTGTACCGCACTGCAACTGGCGAACTTCTGGCAAGATGTGAGTGTCGATTACGGGAAGGGTCGCATCTACCTTCCGCTTGAAGATCTCCGCCGGTTCGGCGTGACTGAAAATGACATCGCGCGCCAGCAAAACACCCCAGCCTTCCGCGGAATGCTGAAGTTTGAAGTCGAGCGCGCCCGCGATTGGTTCCGGCAAGGCAGGCCGCTTGTGGGTATGGTAGACCGCGAGCTGGCTATCGACCTTGATCTCTTCAGCCGTGGCGGCATGGAAATCCTGAATGCCATCGAGAAGCAAGACTTCGCGGTTCTCGGCAATCGGCCCGCGATCTCCAGATCGCGCAAGCTGGGCCTGGTCGCGCATGCGGCCCTTGTCAAGATATTCGGCCGCTCCGGAGGCCGGCCGTGAGCGTCAGCGCGCAGCAGGCTCCCGTGCCTTGGACTCCCGCCCCGCCCCAACTCATTATGGCGTACTCCGTGTGCAAGGGAATCACGCGGGCGGCAGCGAAGAATTTCTATTACGCGTTCCTGGTTCTGCCCCGACGCAAGCGGGAAGCGCTGTGCGCCGTCTACGCGTTCATGCGGCGTTGCGATGACATTACCGATGACCCGAAGGTTAGTCCCGCCGAGCGTCGTCAGCAGCTCGATACCTGGCTCGATGCCCTGCACCGCGCGCAGCAAGGCGACCCGACCGATGATGCCATTCTGCTTGCATTAACCGATGCGCAGCGGCGCTATACCATTCCTGCCGGGCTGCTCGACGAACTCGCCCACGGCACCGCCATGGATGTAAAGGAAGCTGAAGCCTCCATGCAGACAGGAGCCGGCGTGATCCACTACAAAACATTCGAGGATCTACGCCTCTACTGCTATCGTGTGGCCTCGGTAGTGGGCCTGGTTTGCATTCACATCTTCGGCTATCGAGACCCTGAAGCCGAACCGCTTGCCGAGCGTTGCGGCCTTGCATTCCAGTTGACCAACATCATCCGTGACGTAAAAGAAGATGCAAGCCTCGGCCGCGTCTACCTCCCCGAGGAGGACCTGGCGAAGTTCAACCTGGCGCTCTCCGACGTGATTACGGTTTGCGATCCGACGCGCTTGCGCCCTGTGCTGTCCCTCCAGGCGGACCGCGCCCGCGAGGCTTACGCCTCGGGCGACGCACTGATCTCCTACATTTCGGAAGACAGCCAGCCCGCATTGTGGGTGCTGATCAACATTTACCGCAATCTCCTCGAAAAGATCGCCTCGAAACAATATGACGTGTTCAGCGCGAAGGTCAGTCTGAGCACGTGGGAAAAGTTGCGTATCCTGGGAAAGGGCTTTGTAAAGCGTCTGATGTAAACCCTTGCATTCAGACAGCAGATTTGAGATTGAAGATTCAACGGGCAAGGGTCCGCAAACCTGCATTCTGAAATCTTCAATCAGCAATCTAAAATCTAAGCTCAGTAAATGATTCAGTCTTCTCCTGCAGTTGCCATCGCCGGAGGTGGTCTCGCCGGACTCGCGGCCGCGTGCGCCTTATCTGACGCTGGCTTTCGCGTCACACTTTTCGAGAAACGTCCCTTCCTCGGCGGACGAGCCTCCTCCTATGAGCATCCCGGCACCGGCGAGGTCGTAGACAATTGTCAGCACGTGCTGTTCAAAGTCTGCACGAATCTGGTCACGTTCTACGAACGAATTGGGGTCGCCGACCAGATCCGCTGGTTCGATCAGATGAACTTCATCGAGCCCGGCGGCCGCATTTCAGTGATGAAGTCTTCGCCGCTGCCCGCCCCGCTCCATACCTCGCCATCATTCTTGCGGCTCTCGTTTTTGAGTGCTGCCGATAAGCTCGCAATCACACGCGCGTTGGTCCCGTTGACCCTCACAGCGCAGCGCGACAATGGGCACTCATTTCAGCAATGGCTCGACGAGCATGGTCAGACTCCGCACGCGATCGCCCGCTTCTGGCATCCGATTCTGATCAGCGCGCTGAGCGAGGACCTTGATCGTATTTCGGTTCCGGCGGCCGCCCAGGTCGTGCGCGAATCAATGAAAACGCCGGCGGCTCGCCACATGGGCGTACCAACGATCCCGCTGACTGATTTGTACAATGCGGCCGGCGATTATGTTCGCACCCACGGCGGCACCTTGCATTTTCGATGCCCGGTAGAAAGCTTCACCGCTGAGGCGTCAGCCGTAAAAGTGCGGATACGCGGCAATGCCGCAGAGCCCGAAGAAAACTTCGACTATCTGGTGCTGGCTCTTCCCTTCGATGCCCTCGACTCTGTTCTGCCCGCGAGTTCTGAAGGCACTCCCATTCGCGAGAAGATTTCACACTTCGTCAATTCGCCGATCACCGGCATTCACCTCTGGTTTGACCGCCAGATCTCTGATCTCGATCACGCCGTGCTCCTCGATCGCACGATTCAATGGATGTTTCATAAATCGCGCCTGCAGCCCATGCGGATGCAAAATGGGAATGGGACTGGCGGAGGCAGCTATATCGAATTGGTCGTCAGCTCCTCGAAAAACCTGATCGAGAAATCACGATCCGAGATCGTAGACCTCGCCCTAAGCGAAGTTCGGGAATTCTTCCCCGCCGCACGCGACGCGAACCTGGTCAAATCGACGGTGATCAAAGAGGTGAATGCCACTTACTCGCCGCGTCCAGGAATCGATGCCCATCGCCCCACTGCGGTAACACCATGGTCCCGAGTATTTCTGGCGGGCGACTGGACCGCCACCGGCTGGCCCGCCACCATGGAGGGCGCCGTGCGCAGCGGGTATCTCGCGGCCGAAGCCCTGACCGCCGCGGCAGGGTCACCTCACCGGCACTTCCTCTCTCCCGATCTGCGGGCTACAGGATTGATGCGCCTGTTTACCAAATAACTCCGACGCGCACCCCCTAAACTCTCGCGCGCGATTGCCGATACAGATGGCATGGACGGGCGCTACATCGAGCCACGGCAAGTGATGTGGGCGGTGGCTGAGATCACCTGGGAGGACGGCGGCGGTACGTCCTTTCGTGTACCCGCCATCTTGGAAGATACCTCGAAATGCGGAGCGTGTATCCGGCTCAAGCGACCGGTGGCCATTGGATCCCGGCTTACCATCAAGTGGCACCGCGAGGAGTTTTCGGCCATTGCGCGGAACTGCCGCCGCGATGGCGGGGACTTTCTGTTAGGTGTACGCCGCGAGCATGGTATTTCGACCAGGAAGGCTGCGGCTCCCCCGACTCCATCCGACTCGGCCAAACAAACGGAAGCTGCAGTTGCAGCCAACCAAAGAACTGCGGCACCTCCCGTTCCGGCCTTAGCAAGCTCGCTCCGGATACCTGTATCGAAGAGTGCGCGCTCGGAACCGTCAACACAGGCCCAACGGCTTCCGCCCGTAAGCGCTGTCCCTGCGGCTTCACATGCGCGGACCGCAATTCACACCCCGGGCACGTCCCCGCGCCCCGAAAGGAAAGTTATGGAACCCAAAACGATCTTTCCCCACTTCTGGCGCCGTAAGCAGGATGGCCCTAAACAGGACGAAGGCGCGCCCACAAAATCCAGAGTCATGGAGGCTCCAGTGAACAAGTCCAGCCAATCCGAACCCACTCCGAGCGGCCCACGCGGCGAATTGCTAGGCTATGACGACATCTACCGCGCGTCCGGGATCATGAGTCCCGGTGGCGGCTACGGGATCCACAAAATCGTCGACATGCTCAACAGCGACCGGTTGCGTGATCTCTCCAGTGATGCCAAACGGGCCTCCGTCCTCATGGCGCTGGATGCGGCCGGCATTTCTCCCGATGAACTGCTCACCGACGCCACACGCCGCCAGAACGCACTCACCGCCTACGAGGCCTCTCAAGTCAAGCAACTGGAGGACTTCGAGGCCCGGAAGGCAAAGGACAACTGCAAGATTGAGGAAGAAATGGAGAAGATCCGCGCGCATTACGCGCAGCGCGTTCAGTCCAATCTCGATCAAGTCGCCAAAGAAAAAGAGGCGCTGCATAGCTGGCAGATGGCCATGCAGCATGAAACACAACGCATCGCTGAAGTCATCGAACTCTGCGGCAAGCAGCCTGTTCCAGCGCAGAAAGGGAACGCGATGGCGGCTGCTGCCGGCGCCCAGGCCGCGGAGAAAACCGAGGCCGCACCGGCGCAGCCTGCGACAGGTTCACCAGTACGGCCTACATTGAGCGGACACTAAGGCTTTTTCTGCCCCGGCAGAGAGACCACCAGTGTTGTGCAAGGCGCCTTCGGCTGCGACGGCAAACCCAAGGAGTTTGCCGCCGCTTCGACAAGAATTCCCCCGTCTCTATTTCTTCTCTCACTCGCCTAGGCCCTTGGCCATGGTTTTCACCATCGTTCCATTGGCATCGTCGTCTTTTAGTGCCCACACGTCAGCACCGCCCAGTCCTCTCAAGTCGATGTACAGCATCTTCAAGTACATCGTGAACGGATTTTCGTAGGTGTAGAGAGTCGAGGTGGAAGGATCATAAAGCGTGGCAGCGACTCTCCGCGCATCAAAGCTCACACTGTATCCATCGCTGGCCAGACTGGCCAAGGTCGCATACGTCGCGACGCCCGGAGTCAGCAGCGTGTCGCAGCCCGCCACGTTGCCGCTCAGATCGGGGCATAGCGCCGTTCCATCTGCCAGGTAGACGGGCGACGGCCCTGTGGAATTCTGGTAGAGCCCGTGATTGACGTCGGGCACGCCGGTCCAACCTGCTCCGTAGAGCGGCAATCCCACGACGTACTTTCGCGGCGGAACGCCCGCCTTGAGATAAGCGTTGACGGTATCGTCGATATCCAAACGCTGCCCGTACAGCGGATTCTTCTTCGAATCAAAAAGCGGCGAAGCGTGGTTAGTCTGTGTATCCCAGGAACCGGCGTAGTTGTATCCCTCAGCTGTGATGAAATCGACCTGCCTGGCCGCGGCCTTCAGATCGATGTTGACGTAATTCTGCGGTCCGGCTGGCCCATCAAACGACATCTCGTATTTCTTGCCAGTGGTCGCGCTGAGGGCTTTCAATTGATTGCGGAACTCGGCGAGCAGCGCTGTGAAGCTCCGCGTATCGCTCGCGGTCGGATACTCCCAATCGATATTGAACCCATCAAACAAGCCCGGCGCAGTGATCCCAGGAGCAACATTGCCGTTGATAAACATGTCGATGCAGGACGAGACCAGAGCCCGACGGCCGGCCGCAGTGCTGGCAGCGGCAACAAAGGCTGCTGTATTTGCCGCTGAGGCACCACCGATCGACATCAGTACTTTCAATTTCGGATGCAGTTGTTTCAGTTGCTGGATCGCGGCGAAGTTTCCATACATCGGTCCGCTGTACGGAATGCCGCTTACACTTGGCAGATAGGGTGTCTGATAGTCGGCCCAGGAGTCCGCGATGGAGCAGCCAGGCGCCGGAGTGGTGGTCACATTGGCAAACGCATAGAACAAGTGCGTCAGTTTGTCGGCCACTCCGTTCTCTTGCAGATTCGCAATGTTATAGCCGGCGTAGTAGATACTCCACTCTTCGAAATATCCTCCAAGGATCTTTTTTTCCTGGGCAAATGATGGAAGGGAGAACGCGGGCAATATGAGCGAGCCAATTGTCAGCACAAGGAGCAGGCGCGGGAGAGAATTCTTTGCCATACGAACACTCCATACCACAGAAATTTCGGTCGGCCGGAGTATAGTACTCTATAGCAGATTAGGCAACTGTCGCATTGCTCCCAGAATCTCTGTGAACATTTGCAATTTGCACTCTATAGCGGATAATCCGCGACGGAAAATATCTCCCCCCGTTCTGATCGGCGTTAGCGGAAGTCAGACTATTGAGCGCGATCGCTCAACTCCGATACCCCTCGAGTGAGTGCGGCTTCGGCCTTTACACCGCTGGGCTGGACCGGTTTCACGCGGCGACAAGCCACTAGGATTCGCGTCCAGGGCTCGTCGTTCAGGCGTCCGATTTGAACTACAGGGTGATCATTGGTGCTGGCCTGAATGAACTGCCCATCGCCAATGTACATTCCCGTGTGATTGATGTCTTTCTCCGAGGATCCAAAGAACAGCAGGTCTCCGGGCTGCAAATCGTTACGTTGAACCCGTACGACTCCACTCCACGCAGCCTGCTTATCGGCGTCTCTGGGCATTTCGAGGCCGCGAGCCCGCACCAGCATCTGCGTGAAACCGGAGCAGTCGTATCCGAAGCTGGAGCGCCCGCCCCACAAATAAGGCAGGCCCAGAAATCGCTTGGCTAACTCAATCGACTCCGGAATGCTCAGCGGCTTCGGATCCAAAGCGACATCACCAGCCTGAATCCACGCATTGGTCATCCCCGGAAGCCGAACGTGAATCCATCCCTCATGCGATTCCGGCGAGCCCTTGGGTTTCGGGGTCTCCGCGACAACCTCCAGTTTGACTTCGAATGGAATGGTAAGCACGGGCTTGTGCTTTGTGACATCAGGCTCTGCGTAAATGTTCGCGAACAGGCTCTCGACCTGCACAGTTGAACCCGCGCTCGCGTAGCCGTTGCCGGCGAGAACGATTCGCAGATGACGGCTCGGCGTCCATCCCCGATAGTGGTCCGCCGTCTCGATCCTCGACCATTCGCCACGAGCCTCGATCAGCCGCACATTATTGCCGTAGATCGCCTGTGAGACCACATCCACCTTCTCGGTGGGCTTCGAATACATGTTCGCGACAGGCACAACCACCACGTGCATGCCGTTTTTGGCGAACGCTGAAAGCGAAAGAACAATCAGGAAGACAATGTGAGCAGGGGATATCGATCGTCGATGGCTCATGAGAATCAGGTCGAGAGGCTACAGCATACAACGCAGCCGGATTGTGTAGAGACTTGTTTTTGTACGTCTACCGCACCGAAAACCTGTATATGTATTTCCAGGTGAAATCTCGCTTCGGGGGGATATTGAGTTCGATGTAGGGCTCAGGCGCTACAACGGTTCGCACCGCCCACACGCCCAGATTCACCAACGGCCGGTCGCCCATGATCTCGATTCTGGCGCCCGTACTCCTGTTTTCCACGCGGATGTAGTAGTCCATGGCGCTCCTTGCAAATCCGGTGAATTCGCCATAAAAAGTGTCACTGCCCTTCAGAATTTTCGGGAACAAAAGTTGCTTCCCGTGAACTTCAGCCAGCGGATCCAATGGTTTGTTGGGCTTGGGTGAAAAAGGAAAAGTGATTTCGATGGCTGGCCCTGGCCCCTGTTGATCAATGATCAGAAAGTTGTGATCATAAACTCGAGTTTCGATCACCTTCGATCCCTGATTGACCAAGCGGTGCTCGATCGTCATGACAGGCTCGGCTTTTGCGAGTCGAATCGTCTTCGTGTAGTCGTATCCGTATCCTGAGCCGCAGTCCACCTGCTGCGTGAATTCAATCCAGTCAGGCGCACTCTTTACCGAGCGCTTCCCGCCATGGACAATCGGATAGTTGACATAGGAACTGTACGGGCTGTTGTCGATCTTCCGCAGAGCACCTACGCCGATCTTGCAGAACGCCTGCCCGGGCCTGGCATCTGAATATCCGAGAACACTCTCATCCGCTCCGATGAACTCCTCAACCGGACCGCTGGCCGCGCTGGCGATTCCCGCAACCACCGGATTGCCGATCTCGACATCCGAAACCGAGGGGTCGAATTTTTCGAAGAATGGCCCGAAATAGCTGTGCCCCTTGTACACGGCGCTGGCGATCACGCCAGCCCAATCAAACCGCATCCCACGGTAAAAACCCTTTTCAGCGTCCGGCAAGTAGATCGTTACGCGCAGCACATCGTTGGAGATCTCTGTTTCCGGATAAGCTCCTGGATAGGTTTGACTCATCAAAGTCGCAGCCGCAAGAAAAGATACGACAATACTCCCAATCCATTTCATAGTTTCAAGAGAATTTCCGAAACAGGATACCCTGAACCATCAGTCCGCGGTCAGAGACTCACAGGCACCTGAGCGCGATAATCGGATCGATTCGCAGTGCCCGCCTTGCCGGCAGATAGCTGGCCAACAAAGCTAACATGATGAGAAACGCTGCCGCGGCGACAAACGTTAGCGGATCGGTCGGACTCACCCCCACCAGCATGCTGCGGAAGAAGCGAAGGGCTATGACCGCCACCACAATCCCGAGCAAGAGTCCCGGAACCGTCAACAAAATACTCTCGCGAGTCACCAACTGAAGGACTTTGAACCGGCTGGCGCCCAACGCGATGCGAACCCCAAATTCCTGCGTGCGTTGGCTGATTGCATAGCTCATTACGCTGTACAACCCGAGCGCCGCCAGAAGCAAGCACAAGACCGCCGTTGCCGTCAGCAACATGGCAGCCACTCTCTGGGGATAGAGCGAAAATCCTATGGCATCCTCCAGAGAAATGGAGCGGAAGAAAGCGTCCTGGTTGAGCGCGAGCGCTTCCCGGCGAAGATCCGGAATTACAGCCATGGGATCCCCGACCGTCTTGATCAACACGGAGAAATTCAGCCCCGGCGCGAACCATTGTCCGAAAGGCAGATAGAAATAAGGCTCTGGCGGCTGCATCGGACTGTCGTACTTGCTATCCCTCACCTCACCAACAATGGTGGCATTGGCACCGCCAAATTGCACGGTCCTGCCAATTGGCGTTGAGTCGCCAAAGAAACGCCGTGCGAACGTCTCATTCACGATTAACGCAACGGTGGCTCCGCCCTCATCACGCTCGCTAAAATCGCGTCCTTCCAGCATGCGAATGCCCATGAAATCGAAGTATCCCGGAGGAACGGTGGCGCGATGCAACAACATTTGCTCATTCGGCGCGGGCACGTAGCCTTCAATGACAACCTGATCCTGAGGACTGCTGCCCGGCGACGTCAGCGGCACGAAATCGGTATACGTCACTCCCACGACTCCAGGAACTGACTCCATGCGCTCGCGTAATCGCCGGCAGAAGCTCCGCTGTTCTTGAGCCGTGTAACCGGCGTTCGACAAATAGAATTGCGACACGGAAACATTCTTCGTATTGAATCCGGGGGCGATGCGGCTGGCATTGCCGAAGCTGCGCAGAAATAGTCCCGCGCTGATCAAGGCCACCATCGCCAGCGCGACCTCGACGCCAACCAGCATCCCTCTGAGACGGTGCGTTCTGGATCCGCCAATCCCGCTACGCCCGCCTTCGTTCAGAGTCTGGCTCAAGTTGCCGCGAATGGAAAGCAGGGCCGGAACCAGTCCTGCCGCTACCGTAACGACCACCACAATGAGGACGGCAAAACCCAGCGTCGCAATGCTGAATCCTCCCTGCAGATCAAAGGGGAAATCCACCTGGGGAAGTAATCGATTCAGGGAATTCTGCATCCAGATCATCAAGAGAGCTCCGACGGCTGCGCCCGCCGCGGAGAGCACGAATGTCTCCGTCAGCAACTGTTGCACAAGGCGGAGTCTTCCGGCACCAAAAGCCAGCCTCAGACCCAACTCCTTTTGTCGCGACACCGCGCGCGACAACAACAGATTGGAAACGTTGGCACACACGATGACCAGCAGCAGAACGCATGCCGCCATCAAGATCTGCAGTGGCTTCAGCAGAATTCCTTGCGCGCCCAGGTGCCCCGCCCACACCGGCACCACAATCGCATCCACTCCCCGGTTGGTTTCGGGATAAGCTGCGGCCAACCGCCTCGCCAGTGCACTGACTTCTGCTTGCGCCTGATCGAGCGTGACGCCGGGTTTCAGCCGCACAACGGTCGAGGTCAGGTCGCGGCATCCACGGTAACTGAGCGTTGGCCCCGCTCCCATCTCGCTGGCCATCGTGATCGGCATCCAGACGTCATAAACCAGGCCAACCGTCGTGCCGCGAAAGTTCGGAGGAGCTACACCAATGACCGTCAACTGGTGCCGATTCAAACGGATTTGCTTGCCCAAAATGTTAGGGTCGCCGTGGAACCGGCTCTGCCACATTCGGTAGCTGATAATGGTCACAGGAAATGCGCCCGGCTTGTCGGCACCTTCTTCTGGAAGAAAAGAGCGGCCGAGGATGGGTTTTACCCTCAGCACGTCAAAGTAGTTCGCCGACACCAGCTCAGCCCAGGCCCGGTCCGCGTTACCCTCCAGTCCCTGCGTCAGTGGTGTGAAGCGTCCGATTGCCAGATCCGAGATAAGGTTCAGGGTATCGCGGTAGTCGCGGACGTCCACGTAAGACGTCGCGACCAGATGTTCCCCGCTGAAAGTGATCGTCTCAATGAGCGCGAGCCCACGAGTATCGCTGACTCCCGGGTAAGGGTGCAACAAAACATTGTCAATCCAGCTGAACACCGTAGCGTTGACGGCGATACCCAAGCCGAGTGTCAACGCAGCTACCAGCGCGAACTTCCTATTGGAGAGGAAAAGTTTCCAGCTAAACCGAATATCCTGCGGAACTCTCCGCAAGAAATGCAGGAAAGAACGATCTCTACTCGAGGTTGGATTCACAGTTTTTGCCCTCAGGCCGAGAGCTGGGAGAGCTCGCCAGCTACGAGGAACGCAGCTGTCTCGGACTCCGACAAATCGTGTCTGAACGTGAACAGAGTACCGGCCAACCACCAAGATGTGCTGTGATGCTCATCACTTACGGTGAAAACGGTGTCCGAGTGAGGATGTGACGACCTCCGCATCGCCCAGAAGCAGGAGAACCAGACATGTCAAGGGCTTACAAGGAATTTACAGCTCAGTTACAGGCTTTTTGCCGCCATCTCTATTTCACTAGGGTTAAATAGTCGTAGAAAGACTCTCCCCTGGGGGGCTCTGTGACGCAAGCCTGAGCCCAGTGAAAAGAGCACTTCTACTATCCGAAAGAGGGGAGCGACGATGTTGATCGTAATGGGACAGACGGGAAACCGCACTTTGCATAAGGCTGCCGCCCGCAGTGTTTCACCGGACGACGGACACAAAACATTATCTCAGCGTAAGCATCTGACGGAGATTCTCTCCGAGCTGCGTGATCTTCTGGAAGACTACTCGCCTGCGTGGTACACGGAGGAACACCAGCGAAAAGTAGAGTCGGCCTTGCACAACATAAGGAAGCACTGAATCGCCGCTCGCCGTCGGCTCACACTCTGAGTTTGTAACCCATGCCCGGCACGGTCAAGATCAGTTCCGGATGTTTGGGGTCCCTCTCCAGCTTCTGCCGCAAACTGGCAATGTGCACGTCCACTGTTCTCGTGAAAGTTCCGTCTTCGTAGCCCCAAACTTCCTGTAGCAGTTCGCTTCTGGAGAGCGTCGCCCCCGGATGCTCCATAAAATGCCGCAATAGCTGGAACTCCCTGGCAGAGAGCGGAACTTCCTTGCCGTCGCGAGTCACTTCCGTAGCCCGTATGTCCATGCGTAATGGGCCCAAGTGCAGCACGGGATGAGTCGGGCGGCCCGGGGAACGCCGCAGCAGCGCCTCGACGCGCGCCATCAATTCCAAAGTGTCAAAGGGCTTGGTGACATAGTCGTCGGCGCCGAGTTTCAGGCCAATTACCTTGTCAGCAATCTGGTCCCGCGCGGTCAGCAACAGAATCGGTGTGGCCAGTCCGGCGACACGCACATCGCGGCAAACATCGAGCCCGCTACGATTGGGAAGCATAATGTCGAGAATAATGAGGTCAAATGGGAGGGTGGTTGCCTTATTCAGACCCTCGTCGCCGTCCGCAGCAAAGTCCACTGCATAGCCCTCACTACGGAGGCGGTCGCTCAGAGTCATCCGGAGTCCTTCTTCGTCTTCCACCAGCAGAATGCTTTCGTTCATAGATGCGCTACGGTCCTTCCCACAGTCGCCCTTTGTTCACCAAGTTCTTGCATGACGGGCAAATGCAGTGTAAACATGCTACCGACACCGACTTCACTGGTCACTGAAATACGCCCGCCCATCGCCTCCGCCAGACTCTTCGCAATGGGCAATCCCAATCCCGTCCCGTGAATCTGCCCCGCTACCGCCGCCTTGGCGCGATAGAACGGCTCAAAAATGTGATGCAGTTCTGCGCGGTCGATCCCTTTGCCGCGATCCTGCACGCAGATCCGAATCTCGCGATGATCTTTGGACCCTTCTTCACTGGCGCGGATCGCGATCCACCGCCCCTGATCGCCGTACTTCAATGCATTAGTAATCAGGTTCTGCAGGCATTGCGAGAGCGCCGACGGATCGCCCATGATCTTCGGTAAATTCGGGCTGACATGCTGTTCCAACGTAAATCCGGCCTTGCGAATCAATTCCGTAGTGCCCATCACAGCGGCCTCGACAATCTGCGACACCGCCAGCGGCTGCAGCGTATAGAAGCCTTTGCTGTCCTGCGTGGAAACAAACAGGATGACCTGATTCACAAGCCCGTTTATCTGGCGCGACTGGTTACGAATCACCGCCCCATATTTGGCCAACTGTTCTTTTCCGCTCACGACGCCGTCGGCAATATTGTCTACCGCAGAGCAAAGCACCGCCAGCGGGGTCCGTAACTCGTGCGAGACCGAGGCAGCGAAATCCATTTGCATTTTCGCCATCTGCATTGTGCTGGCCATTTTGTCCTTCTGTAGCACCCATACGAAAACGCCAGCGACCAGAACCGTTACCCCGAGCACTGTCACCAGCCGTATTACTGTCTTGTTCGCCAGCGCCGCTACGTTCGCGAGCCGTTGCGAGGCTTGCTCGTCGTAGAGACGCTCGGTCTCTTCCAGGTCCCGGCGCACCCGGTCAAATAAGGGCACTCCCTGCGCCAGATCGTACGCGACCGCCTCTTTGACGCTGCCCTCGAGGATCGTTCCCAGGACTTCGTTGCGGGCCGCCAGATAGGCCTTCCAATCCTGCTCCAGACGGTGCCCCAGTTCGACCTCCTGCGGCAATTGGGCCTGCTGCAGATACGCGGCGATTCCTCCGGTAACCCGCGCATCGGCCTCTCGCGACTGATCGGCGTAGATAACCTGCAGATTGCTGTCGTTCGTCGTCAGCGCATAGAGGGTACTGCGCCGTGTCTCTTGAGCGTCATATTGCAGGCTGCCAATGCGATGCAAGCCGAGCACTGAAGAGGCATACATCCTCTGCACTTCGTTATTCGCGGAGCGCACATCGCGGATCACGAAACGCACCACGCCGGCCTCCAGCCCGATCAGTAACAGCAAGAAGAGCGCCGAGCTATACCGCGTCAAGAATGCCGGACTTCTCCCCATGCGCGGTGCAAACGTCGCCGCCCCTTCATGCGTAGTGAGTTGTTCGCGATCGCTCATGCTACCTCTCCGAGCGCTCTTCAATCTTTAGGGGATAGTCGGCATCGCTCGGAAGACGCCCATCGATGCGAGCGACTTTCACCGAGTCGTCCAAATCTTCAGGCCGTACGTAGCCGATGGCTCCCGGCACGTTGAATACGAACTTGAGCACGCCAACCGGGCTGGATAGCGTTTTGGGGGACACGAGCACCTCGCCCGTCAGCAGTCCTTGCAGATACCGGCGGCGCAAATCAGACTCGCTCATGCGACAGATGTCGCGCACCACGGCTTCTCGCTCTGACTGCCCCGGCTCCATCATGACTATCGTAATTCTGCGCCCATTGGGCCAATGGCTGCGCTCGCCCAAAAATACGGTGCGCAGCTCCGCCATCGAAAGATTCTCGACGGGATTCTCACGGTTCACAATGATGGCTAGCCCCTCCTTCGGTGGGGCAGCCTTCACGCTCGACTGCGGCGTCGGCCCGATGAGAGCAGCCGCCGTCAGAATCGTCCCGATGATGACAGGGTAGCGGATCATCGTCCCCGGTTCAGAATGTGAATCCCACTTGCGCCTGTAATCCCTGAATGGCCTGCTGGTTCCGCAGGGACGTATAGTCATACTGCAGTTTCAGCGCCACCGACTCGCTGGCATCATAGCGCAAGCCCACCGATGGTCCGGCGCGCAGTGCTATATCAGGGAATATCGGTTCGTTCGGGCTGGCGTTGATGTACTGATATCGGAAGTAGGGCCGGTATGAGCCGAATCGCTTCGAAATCTGGCTATACCACCCCGGGGTCTGGTAAGTGTGCCCTCCCTCAGGGGTATGCTGTACCACCAGAGCCTCATTGAGCCACTCGAAAGTGGGTGTGGTGTAGACCGCATGAGCCGCCAGGATCGTCTCGCCAACAGTCACAGGTAAGGATTCTGGGACCAACTTATTCCGGTACACGGAGAATCCGACCTGTAATCCGGGGATCTGCGGTGGCCGCGCGAAGAGCTCGAAGTTAACGGCTTTGCCGTTCGAGTCATCGACGACGTTCTGGACCGGTTCCTCGGTGAGTGGAGAGCGCGATTCTCGACCATTTCCTACCTCGGCGACATAGTGCAGTCCAAGCGACCCCGAAGGGATACTCCCATACGCTTCCAGTCCGACGTTATGAATCGGCAGGATGCCCCCTCGATCTTCGAATTCAAACAGGAGTGGCCGTCCGGTCGTCGTCTGTAGCCACGTGCTGTGGTGATATGCCGTGTTGTAATAACCGATCGCCGTGTGATAGCGTCCGGCGGAGAGATTGAAATACTCATTGTGCGAGTAAGTGAGCAGGTAACGTTCGACGTCCACACCGAACGAGTTCTCGGTCCCCCTTGTTACTCCATAAATATTGTCAGGACCCGCCTCAAAAACAATTTCCCCCAGGAACTTGAACTTGTCGGAAATGTCGGAAGTCACGAAGAGGTTGAGCTGACCGAGAGTAAAAGCATTCTTGTCACTGGGAAGTCCCGCGGGATGATAGTTGTCCCCGTGGAAATTAACGTCACCAAATCCACGGATACGCAGCAGAGTCTTGCTCACGTCCATGCGCTCGGATTCGCTGCGCTCGGAAGGTTCGGCCTCATGCTCCTGGGTGGCCTGAGGGGACGTCCCATGCGCCGCCGCGCCGCTCGATACCGGTTGCGGCGCTTCCATCTTTGCCGCCACGGACACAGACTGGTGCTGTGCCGCCTCGAGCTGCTCCACTCGGGCTTCCAGTTGGTCGATTCGCTTCAGCAGCGCCTGCATGGTTGCCTGGTCCACGGTCACCGTCTGCGCCGGCTGAGCACACATCACGCTCTGACTGATCAACACCACACCGAGCACCAGCCACGGTCGGCGCTTGTGCGCAAAATGAATGAGCAGACCTTTGGAGAACCCCATCTCACCCCTCCTTCAGGAACGAACTATCCCCTGTCGAGTCCACGCTAGCGTGGCAGGCCAAATTGCGCGCATAAACGTGCAGATCACACGCGCTGCCCCATGACGCCCGACTCTTTTTCCGGCCATCGAAATTATGGGACCTTGACCGGCGACAGACAGATCCGTCTGCCACAGGGGAGGAGAAAATAGCTAAAGCTACCTTATTTTTCAGTAGCTTTTCAACCTATGGGAGCAAAGTTCAGCACCGGGGTAATCGGTTCCGGCCCGATCGCCGAATTCATGGTTCGCTTAAACGGGAGGATCAAACTGCCCAACTCTGGAACGGAGGAACGAGTGGCGAACCGCCCGCAAACCAGCTCTCAACACCAGATTTCAGTCACCACCCGAGGCCATGGGGATATGCATGACCTGACGGACCAAGTCGCGACAGCTGTCGCCGATTCCGGCGTCCGGACGGGGATCGTGAACGTATTCAACGTGGGAAGCACTGCCGCGATCGGCACCATCGAATTCGAACCCGGCCTGCGGGCCGATATGCCGGCAATCCTGAACAAACTGATTCCGCCCAGTCGCAACTATGGCCACGAACAAGCGTGGCACGATGGCAACGGCCATTCCCACCTGCAGGCCACCCTTCTGGGTCCGTCAGTGACGGTGCCCATCGCTGATGGAAGGCTCATTCTCGGGACCTGGCAACAGATCTTTCATCTCGAATGCGACGTCCGTGGGCGACAACGGACCGTCATCATCACTGTGCTCGGACAATGAAAGTATTTCCTGTCATCGTGAGGCCTGCGCATTTTACAGGCCTCAGGACCTATGCAGCTGGGAATCGCACGCGCGCTGGGGGCGAGTTGAATAGTTACGTCCGCGGCAAAATACGTCGCTCGGGATGACAGCTTTTGATTGCCAATCTGCCGGCTACCTCCGCTTTTTCTCCCAGTCCTCTCGTGACATTGGTTTGAGAGGCTCCAGGTTCTTACCCTGCAGACCCGCGTTAATCGGTTGCAAAACTGCTCCGGTGATGGACTGGAACTGGCTCGACGCCTCGTCCAGCTTCTTCTGAAACGCGATTGTGCTTTCGATTTGCGACTGCGTCGGACGTCCGCTGTACCCGTTAACTCCACCATACAACTCGCCCAGTCTCTCACGCAGCTTCTTCTCGCCCGTGATCATGCCACCCTCCTTCACCGAGACGAGTGTCGAGCGAAAATCTTCGAGCTTCTGTACCAGGCCAGTGAGCTGATCTTTCAGCGTAGAATCCGTCGCACTGACGGCGCGTTGACGCGCCTGGTCCCGCAGATCATTGGTCGAATCTACAATGAAAGTCAGTTGCCCGAGCATGTCATAAAGCTGCATCACCGTCTTGTGCTGTAACGCGCGGTCCGCAGCCGTGCTCTTTGATCGCGGATCCGGCACCAGCTTGATCTGGGAAGAATACGTCTCCTTGCCCTTCGAGATTTTGACTGTGTATGTCCCCTCGGGCACTTGCGGCCCATAGAAGACGAACTCGTTTTCGACCAACCCGGCTGCTGGCGGCATCTTTGGTGGCTTCGCCCGCTCCGGCCACGGCAGCCGGTTCAAACCCTTGCGCTTGTCTCCTTGCAGTGAGGTGAGCAGCGTTCCCTTGTCGTCGTAGATCTCGACCTTCAGATCGCCGAAAATATGGCGCTTCTTCTGGTAGTACACGATCGATGCGGCCTCGGGCAGCGTACGTCCGGCGAACTCGGCATCTCCATCGAACCGCTGCTCGCTCGCAGGCAACGTGAGTACCGATGCGCGCGCCGGAAGAACGGCAAAATCCTTGGCCAGAATCTCCGGAGTGAGCGCCCGAATTGGAGTCAGATCATCAAGAATGTAGATGCCGCGCCCATGCGTCGCCACCAGCAGATCCGATTCGCGCGGATGAATCGCCAGGTCACGCACCGCAACGTTTGGCAACTCGCCCTTGAACTGCGCCCAATGTGCTCCGCCATCAATGGAAAGGAAAAGTCCGAACTCGGTCCCGACAAACAAGAGGCTTCTGTTCACCAGGTCTTCGCGGACCACGTGTGCGTAACCATTCAGCTCGGGAGTCACCAGAGAGGTCCAGGTCTTGCCGTAGTCTGTTGTGCGGTAGACGTACGTCTTCATGTCACCGGCAGCGTGTCCATCAAACGTCGCATACGCTGCCGCCGGATCGAAGTGACTCGCTTCGACCGTTGAGACCCACGTGTTTGGCGGCAGGCCAGGGACATTCCTGACCACATTAGTCCAGTGCTTCCCGCCATCGCGGGTGATCTGCACATTGCCATCGTCGGTCCCCACCCAGATGACGTTCGCGTCCTTGGAAGATTCCGCGATCGTGTAGATCGTCTCGTACTTCTCGGCATCGGAATTGTCGATGGTTAGTCCCCCGGACATTTCCTGATGCTGCCGCGCGGGATCGTTGGTCGTCAGGTCGGGCGAGATTCGGTCCCAGGATTCACCGTGATCCCGCGAACGGAATAGGAATTGTCCGCCGAGGTAAATCGTCCCGGGCTGATTCGGACTTGTATGGATGGGTGCATTCCAGTTGAAGCGGAAGTCCGGTTCTCCGGGCCGCGGCAGTGGCTTGATATCTTTCGCCTCTCCAGTTGATTTTCGAAAACGCGAGATCATCCCTCCCTGGTATTCGACATATGCGTAGTCGGAATCAGCCGGATCAGAGAATGCCCAGAATCCATCTCCCATTCCGATGACGCGCCAATGCCGGTTGGCGATCCCCCCCACTACGCGCGACGGGCCCATCCAGGTGCCATTGTCCTGCAGCCCGCCGTAAACGCTGTACGGGTCGGCCATGTCATAGCTGACGTGGTAGAACTGCGAAACGGGAAGGTTCGCCAGAAAACGCCAGTGCGTTGCCAGATCCAGTGACTGATAAATGCCGCCGTCAGTTCCCACCAGCAACTGGTCGGGATTTTCCGGATTGATCCAGAGCGCGTGCAGATCGCTATGCACGCCTGCCGAGTCGCCCTCGCGCATGGAAAACGCGGCGCTGAAGCTCTTGCCCCCGTCCTCGCTCACCGTCAGAAAGAATCCCGGCTTGTACACACGATCGGGGTTTTTGGGATCAACCGCCAGCCGCGCGAAGTAAAACGGCCGCCCGCTCACGTTAAACGAACTGTTAACTTCGGCCCAACTCTCACCGGCATCGTCGGATCGGAACAACGCCGTATGATTTTTCGCTTCGACCACAGCGTAGACACGCGACGGCTTGCTCGCTGCGATGCCGATCCCGATCCGTCCCAGATCTCCTTCGGGCAGCCCCTTCCGCATTTCGTGCCAGGTCGCGCCTCCATCGGTGCTCTTGAATAGTCCGCTGCCCGGACCGCCCGACCGGAAATTGTGCGGCTCCCGTCGTACATCCCACATCGCCGCATAGAGGACGTTCGCATCCTGCGGGTCCATGGCCATCTCGGCGCAGCCGGTACCATCATTGCGGTACAGGACCTTGTTCCATGTCTTGCCGCCATCGGTTGTCTTGTAAACGCCGCGCTCGGTGTTGGAATTCCACAGGTGACCGAGAGCGCACGCATACACCGTATTGCTCTCCTTGGGGTGGATGAGAATGCGGCTGACGTGCTCAGAATCAGGCAATCCAGCCGACTCCCAGTTTTCACCGCCATCGCGCGAGCGGTAGACACCCGTGCCCACTGAAACGCTATTGCGCACCCACGATTCGCCCGTGCCCACCCACACCGTCTTGGAATTCTCGGGATCGATGGCAATCGAGCCGATCGAGAGCGATCGCTCCTTATCGAAGATCGGCTTGAAGGTAGTGCCGCCGTCCACCGACTTCCACACGCCGCCGCTCGCCGAACCAACGTAAATCGTGAGCCGAGCCGCTTCGCGAACGGCGGCGATGTCGGCAATGCGCCCGCCCATGACGGCCGGACCAATCGCCCGAATCGGCAGACCGCTGATCATGTCGGAATCAAGCGTGACCTCCTGCGCGGAAAGGGCAAGTGCAACAAAAAAGAAGAAGCCAATGACCAAAAGCAGACGGGAACGATTGCGCATGATCACCTCGCAAGCAAATCGCATGACTCGCAATGTTTCTCAACAAATGTTCTGAAGGCCTGCCCCATCCCTGTCCCGCCGTATTTCAGCCGGACAGGATGGGGATTTTGATTTTCTTCTCTCAATCTAGGCATGAGGCTTTCAGCAGAACATGCGAAGGCCCATAATCCAGACCCTAGTTTTTGGGCTGCTCTTTTGGCGCCTCCGCCTTAGGGGCGGCGGCTGGCATTTTGAAAACCGAATCATCCACTGGGACATTCAACTCGATCTTGGTGATCGTAATCTTCTGCTTCTGATCGCTGCCCTTGACGGCATTCTCAATGGCAAAAGGAAACATCATCCCGTTCACTTCTTTGTAATCGCCGATGGCCGCCTCGACCTCCTGATCCGTGCCGCGGACCGTGCGCTTGGTTACTTCTTTGATTTCCAGAAAAGAGTCCGCGTCGAGGTAGATCGTCTGCACATCGCCGTTCTTCAGGGTGAGCTTCAGCTTGTAGGCGTCCGTGCCTTCGACTTTTTCTTTCCCGAGCAGTTCTAACTGATGGCCCTTGCTCTTGTAGTCCACCAATGGCCCATCGACATCGGCCATCTCCTCGGTTTCCTTGGCTTCGTCGGCAGCCATCAACTCCGGATCCTTTTTCCCCATGAATGGCATGATCTGCCAGGCGTTCTGGCCATCATAAGCCTGCACCGCCGTCAGCCCCTGCGCCGAGAACTCCAACCGCGCGAACTTTGGGCGCTTCTGAATCACGGTTCCCGGCAGTTCCATGCCCGGCCCCATCGTCATGGTGGCCGTTGTCTTGATCGACTGCACGCTCTTTAGCTTATCGGCTCCGCCTCGCGCCTGAACATACTTGGCCATAATCTCATCCACGCTTTGGGCTGACAGGCACGGAGCCAGTGCCGCCAAAGCAATCATCCACAGACACACTTTTCGAATCATTCGCAATCTCCTGAGATTTCGGGAACACTCCGTCCGAAGGCAGCTATTTTACCCGAGCCTCGCCTTGTGGCTAGGGACAGGTTTGGTATACGTACGGGATGACGGCGCGGTTCCCGATCTTCTGGCAGTCCGCGATCCTGATCTATACTGCAACGTTTGATGATCCCAGCGAGATTGAGGCCAATGTCAAATCAATCTGCCCAGGTACCATCCGGCACATGTCATCTTCGCGAAACAGTTTCTTGATAAGTAGCTAGGGCGGGTCCGTTGCGTCCGCAAGGAGAACCTCATATGAAGAGAGCCTTACTGCTTGTTCTTTGTTGGTTGGCGATTTTTTCGAACGTGGGCTGGTCGCAGGAAGCTGCCAAAGCGCTCTATAAGGATCCGAAAGCGCCGATTCCCGATCGGGTTCGCGATCTGCTGGGCCGCATGACTGTCGAAGAGAAAGTTGCGCAACTGGAGAGCGGCTGGACCCTGCCTCCCTTCGGCACTTTTCAGGTGCCGTCGCCCATCGAAGGAGACCACGTAAATGAGGCGATGGCCAAGAAGATCGCGGGCAATGGGCTTGGTACCTATGCCTTTCTTGATGAATTCCTGGGAACAGGTGGTCCGCACAATCCTCGCCTCAGCGCCCAGCACAGAAATCTGCTTCAGTCATGGGTCATCAAGAACACGCGGCTCGGCATCCCGATCCTGTTTCACGGGGAAGCTCTCCACGGTGCGGTGACGACCGGAGCAACGTCGTTTCCAGCGGCGGTGGCACTGGGTAGCACATGGGATCCTGAGTTGCTCGGGAAGATGTTCGCGACGGTAGCCCTCGAAGTCCGCGCTTCCGGAAATGCACTCGTTCTGGCACCAGTCCTGGACTTGAGCCGTGATCCCCGCTACGGCCGTGTCGAGGAAATGTATGCCGAAGATCCCTATCTGGTAGCTCAGTTGGGCACGGCTGCTGTCAGAGGCCTTCAAGGCACCGGCGACCGCCTGGACCAGAATCACGTATTCGCGACGGCCAAGCACTTCGTGCATGGACAACCCGAGAACGGCACCAACGTCGGTCCGAACGATTTCTCCGAGCGCACCATGCGCGCCGTGTTCCTTTATCCCTTTGAGCAGGTCGTAAAGAATGCCCATATCGAATCCGTCATGCCTTCGTACAACGAGAATAACGGCGGCATTCCCTCTCACGCGAACACTTGGCTTTTAAAGGATATTCTGCGAAAGGAGTGGGGCTTTACGGGTCTGACTGTCTCCGACTACACCGCAGTCGAGCAACTTGCTGGACTCCAGCATCTGGCAGCCAACAACGCTGACGCAGGGCTGCTCGCGTTCAAGTCGGGAGTCGACATGGAATTGCCGACGCCAT
This sequence comes from Binatia bacterium, assembly GCA_035577905.1. GTDB lineage: Bacteria > Acidobacteriota > Terriglobia > Terriglobales > Acidobacteriaceae > Sulfotelmatobacter. The sequence goes on along the minus strand of DATKAP010000136.1, from coordinate 11,515 downwards.
CCGGCTATCCCGCGCTTGTTGCCGCAGTGAAGGACGGCAAGCTCTCGGAGAAGGAACTAAACCAGGCGGTAGAACGTGTGCTGTCGGCAAAGTTCCGGGCTGGCCTGTTCGAACAGCCCTACGTGGACGAAGAAAGAGCCGCGGCTGAGGTTGGTAACAAAGATCACGCCAAGCTTGCGCGCCAGGTTGCCGACGAAGCCATCGTTCTGCTGCAGAACAAGAACAATGTTTTGCCGCTCGATCCTGCCAGAATAAAGACCCTTGCCGTGATCGGCCCCAACGGTCAGAAAGAACGGCTTGGCGGTTACAGCGGTCTCCCGCCTTACTACGTTTCAGTCGTCGATGGAATCCAGAAGAGGGTGGGCAGCGGCACGAAGGTTCTGTTCGCCGAGGGCTGCAAGATCTCCGAACCCGACACCGCTCCGAACCTGAATTCGATCATGCCCTACATCGCCCCGAAAGACGAAACCGATCAGAAACTCATGCAGGAGGCTGTCGAGAGGGCGAAGTCCGCGGATCTGATCGTGTTTGCGCTGGGCGGAAATGAGACCGTATCGCGGGAGTCGATTGGAAACATCGGGATGCCCAAACCGTCCTACGGTGATTCCGACACCATCGAGCTTCCTGGACGCCAGAATGAATTGGTCCACGAGATTGCCAAGCTCGGCAAGCCGATGGTCGCCGTACTGCTCAATGGCAAGGCATACGCGATCGAGCAATTAACGTCTGAGGTGCCCGCAATCCTAGAAGCCTGGTACCTGGGCCAGGAAACCGGCAACGCACTCGCAGATGTTCTCTTCGGTGACGTCAATCCTTCGGGACACCTGTCAGTTACGATTGCGCGCGATGTCGGACAGCTCCCCGTGTACTACTACAAAACGCCCGCAGCGCGTCGTGGCTACGTATTCAACGACAACAGTCCGTTATTTCCCTTTGGGCACGGACTGAGCTACACAACCTTCACGATTGGCAAACCGGCTCTCGATCGCGACCGGATTTCCGCCAAACAAACCGCAAAGGTTTCCGTGTCTGTGACCAACACTGGATCGCGTGCGGGAGATCAGGTCGTCCAGATGTACGTACATCATCCCGTGAGCAGTATTGTTCAGCCCGTGATTGCCCTTCGCGCCTTCAAACGGGTGCATCTGGAACCGGGCGCCTCGACCACCGTCACCTTCGAGGTGGGCCCCGATCAACTCTCGATTCTGGATGCACATATGCAACGCACAGTTGAGCCCGGAGCGATTGACCTTATGATCGGACCAAGTTCAGCCGAAACATCGCAGGTCAGCCTGACGGTCACCGAATAAAGTTGCGTCCGAAGCCGCCACGATACGTCACCATCAGAAATCCGCCAATCAACTGGCTAACAGCGGACCCCGGGTGGATCGCTTTGCACTGCGGTCGCTCGCTGTCTATCGAGACACGAGCCCTTGAAGCCGTTCCAGTATATGGTGGGCGTCCTGCGATCCCTCTCCTGATGGTTGATACTGCAGATAGGCCCTCAGTTCTGTGGCTGCTTCCGGATACCTTCGCAGCCCGAGCAGGGCGTGTGCTTTTGCCACATGCAGCAGGCTCCCATGCTTCAAGTGCAACGCCTCGTCAGTAATCGTCAGCGCGTCTTTATACTCTCCCTTGCCTATTAAGGCGCGCGCGATCTCGTATTGCACGGACCAGGTATTGGCACCTGCCGAGAGTGCATGCCGTGTGGCATCTTGCGCTTCATCATAGCGTCCTTGTGTGTTATAGACGCTCGCCAGAATTACGTAGGGAGGCCAATAATTCGGGTCGCTCTTGATCGCTGCCTCCAGGCCGTCCTCCGCCGAGCTCCACCGCTGAAGTGACGCTTGAATGAACCCATACAAAGTCAGAGCCTCTGGGTACGTCGGATCAATTTTCAAAGCCTGATCTACATCCCGTTGTGCCTCGGCAGGCTCCTTCCTCCCCCACGCATCCACAGCCTTCTCGTAGAGATGCCGTGCCTTCGGCGGCACGCGCAGACGAGCCACCGAAACGCGGGTCTCTGCTGTTCCCTGTGCAGGGCCACCTACACTGTCTCGTGAGGGTTGATCGGCGCTGTTCTCCGGAGATCTTGAGGGCTGATCTCCAGGTGCTTGAGCAAGGCTAGCTAAGCTGAATAGAAAGTAGAAGGAAAGGAAAACGATGTAGCGCAACATCGACTGCTCTCCGATGCGGAGGACTTGGGCCGTTCGTTCTCCTTTTTCTTAGCACCCGTTTCGACCGCGACATGTGAGGGAGATCACTGGATCTTGTGACTGAAGAGATAGGGTGTTCGTCAGGCCGCTCTTAGATCGAAGCAACCGCGCAGGACCGCACAGCACACGTCATCTCCCGCAAGAGGAATAGCGCGAGCCTAGGCTTCCCTGGTGGCAAGGCTGCAAGCCTTGTGGCAGGATCGTTACAGAAGGGAATCTGAAAGCATTGAATCCCTAAGAACTTTGGCTGCCCCCCAGGGATTCGAACCCCGATATGCTGATCCAGAGTCAGCTGTCCTGCCGTTGAACGAGGGGGCAGTCTAGAGTTGGAAGAGCCCGACACATTGGGCTCTTTTTGATTCTATGGTCCACACCGAAGTGCGGTCAACACTAAGCTCGTTTTGGTTCTCGTTCTCCAACCCCGCGGCTCTCGGCGTTCTTCGCGGGTTTTCTCTGCGGTCACTGCGGTTAGAACTTTTTTTACGCGCACCCAGCGTACCAATGACGCATAGGCGTACCCCGTCGGCTTCAGCAGTAGAATTCTCAAAGATGCTAACTTTCTCTTGAGAGAACCCATGACCATTGCCACCGAGATCAGCCAACAGACTTCCGATTACGCCGAACTCGCTCGCCGTCCGCTCGAGGCCGGGCAGTGTGCGCTCGTAGTGATCGACATCCAAGAGAAGCTGCTCCCGCCGATTTTTCAAAAAGAGCAACTCGTTCGCAATGCGGAGTTGTTGATCCGCGCCGCCGGCATTCTGAAAATCCCCGCGCTGGTGAGTACGCAATACGCCAAGGGACTCGGCCCAACCGTGCCCGAGGTCGCTTCCCTGCTAGCTGGCACCGATCCCGTCGACAAGGCTCTATTTTCCTGCTTCGGCAGCGAGGCCTTTTGCTCGCTGCTCAAGCGCCTGCCCGGCCAGCGCAACACGCTGCTGCTGTGCGGCATGGAGAGCCACATTTGCGTAACACAGACAGCGCTCGCAGCGCTGCGCGAGGGCTACCTTGTTCACGTCGCGTCCGATGCGGTTAGTTCGCGAGCGGAATGGAACTGGAAGATCGGTCTGGACCGCATGCGCGCCGCCGGCGCGATCATCTCATCGACCGAGATGATGATCTACGAGCTCATGCGGTCGTCATCCTCAGCCGCGTTCAAGGAGTTGCTCCCCTATCTGAAGGGATGAACCAAACCCGCCAGCCGCAAAATAAAGTGGTACGCCATGTTCCGCCGTTGTTGCGAGACATGGGAATTACGGTGTTGTGGCCCTCAAGATTCCCACGTCTCGCAAATTCGGCGAGATATGGGGCATTCCATCTTTTTTGTGATTGAAAGGCTTAAGGTTCAGGCTTCGGCCCGCTCTGCCGGCTCCTGCTCTTTCTTCTTCACCCTCACGACCGTAATTTTCGCGAACCCTTCCTGGAATGATGGCGGCTTCAGCTTGGCAGCCATGCGCCGCATCATATCTTCAGGGACGACCCGGTCGCGCCGCTGGTGCCGCTCGATACACACTTCAAGCGGCACATCGAAGAACACAGCATGCACCTCGTAGTTGTAATCCTTGGCCAGTTTGATCCAGTGCTGGCGCTCTTGCGGCGTCAGATTGGTCGCATCCACGTAATTCATTGGCCGTCGGGCGATGAGCCTCGCCTTCAACATGGATCGGAGATTTGAGAACACCAGGTCCTGAAATCGCTGCTCGCGTACGTCATCAAAGAGTAGCGAGCGAACCATATCGCTCGAAAGCGGAATAACGTTGTGCCGCTTGAACCAGCTGCTCTTGCCCGAACCCGGCAATCCAATCGCGAGCACGACAACTCCCTTCGGAGGACGCGCTTGAGCTTTCGGCACCACCGCGGGCATAGATTGCACTTGCGGCGTGGCTTCGGGTTGCGCCTCAACTTCAGCAGATGCGGCCGCAACAGCAGCCTCTGCCTCGCCTGTTTCCACATCTGCAGCCTGCGGTTCCTCCTGCGATACGCCGGGAACACCCTTAGGAGTGAAAGCCTCGGCGACGGCCTGCTCGCGTCCGCGACCACCTCGTCCTCGCCCTCCGCGGCGCCGTCGTCCGCGCGTGCGCTGTCCTGCGCCTGCACTTGATGTCACTTTGGGCTGCCGATCCTCGGCTGAGCCGCCTTCTTCGGCAGCCGGTTGCGCCTCATATTTTGCTTCCCCGGGAACTTCGACCGGCTCGCTCTGGCTGCCCTCCTCGGGTGGTGCCGTTTCCTCCGAGTCAAAATATGCGGGCTGCAACGGCGGAGGTGCGGGCTGACTCGACTGCTCCTCAGCTTTCTTCTTGCGGCGCTGTAAGCGCTCGCGCATCCATTTACGCATGTTCAGGCTTGTAACACAGATTGCGGGATAAGAGCAATCCGTAGAGCCATTTGCGAACCAATCATGTCAGGAGAGGCATGCACCCGCTCAGACCAGTGCGAATGAAGCCACATCGTGACGCGACCATCGCGAGCGCGTCCATGCCTCGCCACAGCGTCTGAGCATGATGAGTTTTTGACGGTTTCATGACTAGCGGACATAATGTCCGGATGCTCACGCTCGCAGATCGCGGCTCAACCTCGACGACACTCGACCGCGAGCTCAAAGGCGACAAAGATGCAGGGCCATCTGGCCCACGCATCCGCTGCCCTCTCTGCGGCTGGTCGCCGCGCAAAGAGGATCATTGGGCCTGCACCTGCAGACATGTGTGGAACACGTTCGACACCGGAGGCGTCTGCCCGGCCTGCCTGCAGCGATGGACGGAAACACAATGCCTCTCGTGTCATCGCTGGTCACCTCATTCCGATTGGTATGAGGAATAATGTCTGTTCTCTGGTGGAAAGGAAACCCCAGTAACAGCGATTCCTCGCCGTGACCTGCCTCGGTTGCTTTGCATTGGTCAACACGCCCCGCGCGACCCATTAATTTTCAAGTGTTGAAACAGTAATCTCAGCGGGCAACTTTCTCCGCCTCTGTCACCTTTGTCAGTTCTCCCGAACACTCGGTTTCCCTAGCGTAAAAGGTGGATGGTCCTTCGGGTAGCTGAAAGGCCGATGCCAGAAGGATCGCTCATCCGAAAATTGAAACGGAGGACGCCAGATCCTATGAGCCGACACGTGATTCTCATCTCGGCGATTGTATTGCTCGCCAGCCCTATGATCTTCGCGCAAAGAGAGCCCGGTGCCCCGCACACCGATGTAGCTTTTTGGGTCAACCACTGGTCCCAACCTCCAGTGATCGTATTCGGTCCCGACGAGGAAGCTTTTAACCAGAACATGCAAGTGGTCATGTTTCCGTACGATGACCATGATGAACCTTCGAACATAAGTGCCCTCGACAATAACGTGCAGTGGCTGAAGGATCACCCCAACGTGCGCTTCTACGTCGACGGATACGCCTCTTCAAGAGGCGACTGGCTCTACAATCTCAGGCTTTCGCAACGGCGTGCCAACTGGGTAAAACAGGCCATGGTGAGCCGCGGCATTGCCGCAAGTCGGATCAAGGTGGCGGCAGGATGGGGAGAGATGTATCCGGTCTGCCCGGAAACGGGTGATGAATGTTGGACCAAAAACCGGCTCGTCCGCTTTGTGTACTCTCCCAATTGAAATGCAGCGCTGCTTCGTTTCGAGAAATAACCTGCGCCCCAGACAGTACGTTCGGGATCTGCGGCCCTTTGTCGATAGCAACTGTGCGATCCGGGGATTAGACTTATTCTGAGATTGCGCGATCCTCCCTAGTCGTTGGAGGAGACTTATGATGTGCTTTGGCCGCCGCCCGATCCTGAACGTGCTGTCTGTCCTCATAAGTGCCCTGCTGGTTTTGTCCAAGGGCGCTTCGGCACAACGCCCTGTCGCCCCTGTTCATCCCGTGGCGCCAGTGCAAGTCTCTCCTCCTCCCATCTATCGCGCCCCGGTCATGCAGACGCCGGTTGTGCGGCCTCCCATTACCTACCCGCCGGTCCATACTGCACCGATCTACGCTCCGCCACGAAACGGAATCGTTTCGACTGTGGGCGGATTCGGAACCTCCATTGTGCTCCCTCCGGTGCGCCCGGTTCACCCGATTCGACCCGTCCCCCCGGTGGTCTTCATCTATAGTCCGTACCTTTTCTTTGGCGATCCTTTCTGGCGATTCAATTCCTGCTGGTCAGTGAACTGTGAGCTGTTCTGGCCCTGGGCATACGGGTACACGTCTGTCTCCTCGCCCAGTCCGGTCAACTACGTCGCTCAGCTGACCGAGACCCCGGTGTACATCTACGGCGGCGAGCGAGAGGACTTCCCGCAGCTCTTCCTGAAAGATGGCACGATCCTCAATGTGACCGATTACTGGGTGGTCGACGGCCAGCTTCATTTCAAGATCATTGAAGCCATTGGACAGGAACCGGTTGAGCACTCGGTTCCCTTCGAGGAACTGGATCTGCAGAAGACCGTCGACGCCAATACCGCGCGAGGATTCAAGTTCATCCTGCGCAACGCACCCTACGAACAATATCTACGGGATCACCCGGAAGGACCGCCGCCGGCGCTGCCTCCGTCGCATCAGTAGGAATGCGATCTCGTCCCATTTCCGTGAGACGGATTGTGTAGCGGCGAAGTCCGCGGCTGCGGCGAAGTCCGCAATGCGACGGGTTGGCGCTCGGAATTTCCGGGGCGCGCCCGTACAATGAAGGCATGGCTAGCCAGATTCCTTCCGCGATTGCTGGACAGAAATATATCTCCCTGACCACGTTCCGCAAGACTGGTGTTGGTGTTCCAACTCCCGTCTGGTTTGGGGAAGATGATGGCAAGCTCTACGTGATGACTCGCAGCGACATGGGCAAGACCAAGCGGATCCGCAACAATCCCCAGGTAAAGGTCGCGCCGTCCACGATCCGGGGAAAAGTTACAGGACCGGAGTCCACTGCGACCGCGCGCATCTTGCTGCCCGAAGAACACAAGCACGCAAGAGAGGCAATCAACCGCAAGTATTGGATGGCGAGAATTCCACTGATCTGGGCGAGGACGGATACGTATTTCGAGATCACGTTTGGCTGAAACAGCGTTTCAAGTCCTGGGTTTTCACATCCAACAGGTTTCTCTCTGAGACTCTGAATACGGTCAAATCGCGGCCCGCATTTCGCCGCGACTACAATATCTCAATGTCCACGCAAACCTGGAACGCCTCCCGCTACGCCGCCAACGCCGCATTTGTCCCTGCGCTCGGCCAGCCTGTGCTCGACTTGCTTCAACCTCGGCCTGGCGAGCGCATTCTCGATCTCGGTTGCGGCGACGGCGTGCTAAGCGAGAAACTGGCCGCGAGCGGCGCGGAAGTTATTGGCGTGGACAGCTCTGCAGACATGGTTGCAGCCGCCTGCCGGCGCGGGCTCGACGCCCGGTTGGTGGACGCGACGAAACTGACCTTCGACCAGGAATTTGATGCCGTGTTCTCCAACGCGGCGCTGCACTGGATCAAGGATGATCCCGATGCCGCCATCGCCTGCGCCTATCGCGCTTTGCGCCACCCCGGCCGATTCGTCGGGGAGATGGGTGGCCATGGATGCGTCGCCGCGATCCATCTGGCCCTCATCGTAGGACTGGAAAAGCGCGGGATCAAAAACGCCGCCAGCGTCTGTCCCTGGTATTTCCCGACTGTGGATGATTACACCGCACGGCTCGAGCGCGTGGGATTTGTCGCCGAGAGCGTCCAACTCATCCCGCGTCCCACGCCGCTAGAAGCAGGCATGCGAGCCTGGCTGGAAACTTTCGCCAATCCGTTTTGTACGAGATTGCCTGAAGACCAACGAGGAGATTATCTGGACGAGGCTACGAAGATATTGAGGACTGTACTCTGTGACGAAAGCGACCGGTGGACTGCCGATTACATGCGCCTGCGGTTCATCGCCCGCAAGAGATGAACCTTTGGCTGCCGCTATCCGCGGCCACCGGAACCACCCCTACCACACTCCGGTCGTCAGATATTCATGAATGGAGTTTGCCGCGCGCCGGCCTGCACCCATGGCAAGAATCACAGTCGCGCTGCCGGTCACAATGTCTCCGCCCGCGAACACTCCCTTGCGCGTGGTGCGCTGCGTTTCTTCGCTGGCCTGGATGTATCCACGCTTGTTCGTTCCGAGACCGGGCGTAGTGCTCTGAACGATAGGATTGGCGCTGGTGCCGATTGCAATGACAGCAACTGAGAGCGGCAGGTCGAATTCCGATCCCTGGATCGGCACTGGGCGCCTGCGACCCGACGCATCAGGTTCACCCAACTCCATGCGCACGCATCGCGCACCCCTCAGCCAGCCTTTCCCATCGGACAGGAATTCGACAGGTGCGGTAAGCATCTGGAAGTCAATTCCCTCCTGCCGCGCATGATGCACTTCCTCGGCCCGGGCCGGCATCTCGGCGTCGCTGCGGCGATAGATCACATATGCCTTGCGTGCGCCCAAGCGTAACGCAGACCGGATCGCATCCAGCGCCGTGTTGCCGCCACCAATCACGGCCACGTCTTTGCCACGCAGATCGAGCATCGGTTCGTCATAGACCGGGAACTTGTACGCCTTCATCAGATTGATGCGGGTCAAGAACTCGTTGGCCGAGTACACCCCGTTCAGGTGCTCCCCCGGGATATTCATGAACTGCGGCAACCCGGCGCCGGTGCCAATGAAGATGGCGTCGTACCCTTCTTTTTCGAGTAGCTCGTCGATCGTGACCGTTCGGCCAACCACGACATCGGTCTCGAACTCAACGCCCATCTTCCGCATATACTCGATCTGCTCGCGGACGATCTGTTTGGGCAGGCGGAACTCGGGAATGCCATAGACGAGCACACCTCCGATTTCGTGCAGCGCCTCAAACACGCGGACCTTGTGGCCCTTCTGAATCAGGTCGCCCGCAACCGTCAACCCTGAAGGCCCGCTGCCAACAATGGCAACCTTCTTTCCCGTCGGCTCCGCGTGGGGAACAATGTTCGTTCCCATCCTCTGTTCGTAGTCAGCAACGAAGCGCTCCAGGTACCCAATCCCGAGCGGCTTCACCTTCTTCGACAGCAGGCACTTCCCTTCACACTGATCTTCCTGCGGACAGACACGCCCGGTGATGGCGGGCAGCACGTTAGCCTCTCGGATCTTCGCCGCCGCGCCAAGAAAATCGCCAACGACGACCTTCTGCACGAAATCCTTGACGTCGATGCCAACCGGGCAATTGTCGGTGCAGGTTGGCTTGGCGCACTCCAGGCAGCGCAACGCTTCCTGCTGCGCCAGTTCCGGGCTGAAGCCAAGATTCACTTCTTCGAAATTGTGCGCCCGCACTTTCGCAGGCTGCTCGGGCATCGATTGGCGCGGAACCTTGATGCGCTCTTTCGGCAAGAGCGGATTTTTGGACTTAGTAGCGGTCGGGCTCATCGCGCTTCTCCCTGCGGAACCGGGGTGCCCGCAGATTTTGTTCGCGCCCGAAACTCTTCCATCGACTGCTGCTCAGCATCGCGGTACATGGCATTGCGCTGCACCAGCACCCCGAAGTTCACCTTGTGACCATCGAACTCTGGTCCGTCGACGCAGGCGAACTCGCTTTTTCCGTCGATCAGCACGCGGCATCCGCCGCACATGCCCGTGCCATCGATCATGATCGGGTTCAGGCTGACGACGGTATGGATGTTCTCGCGGCGCGTGAGTTCAGAGACGGCCCTCATCATCACGATCGGCCCGACCGCAACGACCAGGTCAATACGCGTTCCGTTCTCGATCAACTGCCGCAGCTTGTCGGTGACGAACCCTTTGTCGGCGTAGCTGCCATCATCCGTGGTGATCAGCAGCGCATCGCTGACCGCGCGCATTTCTTTTTCAAGGATCACCAATTCTTTGTTGCGGGCACCCACGATCGAGATGACTCGATTCCCGGCTCCCTTCAGAGCCGCCGCGGTCGGATACGCCATCGCAGTACCCACTCCGCCGCCGACCACCACGACGGTTCCGTAGTTGCGAATCTCCGATGGCTTGCCGAGGGGGCCCACCACGTCGAGGATCGAATCGCCCGTCTCAAGCGTATTGAGCAGGTGGGTCGTCTTTCCCGCCGATTGCACAACAATATTGATCGTGCCCTTCACCGGGTCAGAATTCTCGATCGTGACCGGAATCCGCTCACCTTCTTCATAAATCCGCAAGATGACGAACTGCCCCGGCTGCTGCTTCTGCGCGATGCGGGGTGCTTCAATCACAAAGCGCTTGATCCCCGGCGCAAGACATTGTGCATGAATGATTTTGAACACGAAGCCTCCGCCCACAACTCAGGCTGTTTTGATTGTGGGCGGAGGCTGGACACACCGGCTGTGATTCAAATCACAACCCGCTGTGCGGCGACTTGGTTACTCGTGAAACTCGCTCTGGACCTTTGCAAAGTACCAATCGTAAGGTCAAGAGTAAGTGCCTCCCGGATTTGCAGAATTCCTCCGAGCGCCGGTACGCCGCCTAACGACGGGTTTTAAGTGCAATGGGGATGTTACGCCAGTCACGACACTAGGGCTGGATTTCCGGCTATTCTTCCTATGGCTGCTCTTGCCACGGGAAGAATTGGTGAAATCAAGCACTTTCGCTGCGTTAGCGCTGCTATTTCTGAGTGCAATATCATCTCTCGCTCAGATAACAGAATCCCCAGGTAGCGTGATCGCCGACAAAATGGAGATCCCGCGCTATTTGCCTTTGGCAGCAACCGCCGGAATCAGCGCGGAAGTTAAACTCCGCTTGCAAGTGAATAAAAACGGCGATGTAGCTACAGTCAATATAGTTGACGCTCACGCCGATTGCGGATTTTTGCAGGACTGCAATTCGCAGGCAGGGAGCGGATGGGAATCCGGCTTTGTTCAGATGGCTACCGAGGCCGCTAAGGTCTCCCGATTTTCATGCTCGACCTGTGGGGGGCCAACGTTTGGTCACATTGTCATCTACCACTTCCAATATCCGCCTATGCCGAAACGAGCCTGCACACCTAGGCCAAAGGAAAAAATTCCGCCACCGCCTCCATCAACAGTTGATTCTTCTGACCATGTGACGGTAAGACCAACGCACTGGCCATGCGTCTCGCCCTAACTGCCGCTAACAGGCGATTACACTAAGATTCCGATTCCTTCCGATTCAATTTGCATTAGTCCGTTCGGAAGATGAGTGAAAACGGCGATTTCTCGCCGGTTAGGTGGTGACCCAACCCCCGAAAACTGGACCATCTAGAATGTGAGTTCTCCCCAACCCAGGAAAGGAGAACCGCAATGAAAGGCACGCGACACAGTGAAGAGCAGATCATAGCGATCCTGAAGCAAGGCGAAGCAGGATTGACCA
>DATKAP010000135.1:0-8948 GCA_035577905.1 Binatia bacterium | reverse complement strand
GCCCTCATCATGAACAAGCTGAAACCTTTGGCCTGCTCTACGGTAATCGTTGGCGGCATCGAGAGTTCCTGACGGGGCACAGGGACTTCAACCAATGCAGGGCCGTCATATTTCAGCGCTTCTGCAATCATCGGTTCTACCTGATCTGGAGTTTCCGCTCGCAATCCAAGAAGTCCTGCTCCCTCCGCGATTTTTGTGAAATTCGGATTGTGCAAATGCGTTCCGAAGTCGAGTATTCCGGCCGCTTTCATTTCCAGCTCGACAAAGGCCAGTGAATCGTTCTTGAACACAATCAGCTTCACGGGCAGATTATGCTGCCTGAGCGTGAGCAAGTCCCCCATGAGCATGGCGAACCCGCCGTCGCCAGACATCGAGATCACCTGGCGGCCGGGATGACTGACCTGGGCGCCAATGGCTTGAGGCAGCGCGTTGGCCATCGACCCGTGGGTGAACGAACCGAGGATCCTCCGTTTGCCGTTCATCGTGAGATATCGCGCGGCCCAGATGGTCGGAGTTCCCACGTCACAGGTGAAAATCGCGTCCTCGGCCGTCTGTTGATCGAGCACCCGGGCTACATATTGGGGATGGATCGACTTATTGCCGGCTTTCGCTATTGCCAGCTCGTCCAGCCCCTTGCGCGCCTCGCCGTAGTGCTCCACCGACTCTTTCAAATGCGCTTCGTATCCGTTCTCCTTCAGCCTCGGCAAAATGGCTCGGAGTGTAGGTTTGATATCTCCGACAAAGCCGAAGTCCACCTTGGTGCGGCGTCCGAGCTGTTCACCGCGAAGGTCGATCTGCACCACTGTCGCGTTTTGGGGAAGGAACTGCTGATAGGGAAAGTCTGTTCCTAGCATCAGCAACACTTCGCAGTTCATCATCGCGTAATAGCCAGAAGAGAATCCGAGCAGACCGGTCATCCCCACATCGAACGGGTTCTCGTACTCGATAAACTCCTTCCCGCGCATCGCATGTACGATGGGCGCCTGCAGCTTGCCGGCGAGCTCAATCAACTCGGCGTGGGCACCCGCGCACCCCGCACCGGCAAGAATCGTAATCTTTTTCGACCGAATCAGGAGGTCCGCGAGTATGTTGAGCTCGTCGTCGGAGGGGCGCACCGTAGGCCTTGGTTCGGCAAAGCGCAGTCGCGGCCCCGGTTCGACGGCGTCTCGCAACGCGACATCGCCTGGCAGCGCGATAACCGAAACACCACACTTGGCAATCGCGGTCTGCATGGCAATTTCGAGCACACGTGGCATCTGCTTGGGCTGCGAGACCAACTCGCAGTAATGGCTACACTGCGCGAAGAGATGCTCCGGATGAGTCTCCTGAAAATATCCACTTCCGATTTCGGCACTTGGTATTTGTGCGGCAATCGCCAGCACCGGGACGCGGCTGCGATGGCAATCATACAGCCCGTTGATGAGATGCAGATTGCCCGGGCCGCAGCTTCCCGCGCAGACTGCCAAAGTGCCTGTAAGATGGGCCTCTGCTCCCGCGGCAAAGGCCGCGGTTTCTTCGTGCCTCATGCCAAACCACTGAATATCACCCCGCGTGCGGATTGAATCCGTGATGCCATTCAGTGAATCGCCGGAGACGCCGTAGATTCTTCGAACTCCTGCTTCCGCAAGAACCTCTACAAGCAGATCCGCTACGTTTTTCTTCGCCATACTTCAACCTCAAAGGCATGGGCGATTCCAAACGAACCATCTTTGGAAACAACAGGAATATAGGACGGGAAATGAGGCCATCTGTCGGCAAATGAACGCGATTAGGATTCGTAGCTGTCGAGCTTTGCGACTTTGTGTCGAAAGTTCGACCACATACCCCTGGAAAGGCCTTTCACCCTCGGCGGTGGCCAATATCGTTGCGCGGCAAAACTACGAATGATCAGGCGGTCTGCCGGCTGCCGTGAGCGATTTCCGCTGAGAGAGAACTTGTAAGACCATCTATTCCGCGAAGCAGGGTGATGAGCGATCGTGAGCGATCGGGGGATAACTGTTCCGAGCTACCCTGGATTCCTTCGATGGTTCTGTGTAGAAGATCATGAGAATCTTCGATGGTATTTGTTGCGGGTGGCGTCTTCTGCTCAATCAGGTCAGCCATTTCCTCCAGCATCCGAGCTGAATGATCATCGTACGCTTGTTGTTGAAGACGCACAGCCTCGGGCAATTCGAAGCCGGGCGCCTGAAGGCGGTATTTCAAGGCAGCAATCCGCATCACGAAGAGCGCGCGCAGTTGCGGTCCCCACTGCCGGATGTAGCTCCTCAATTCGAGATTCTTGCGCCGTGAAGGACCGAACTCAAAAAGCACGCCGTCAGCCAGTGAGCGGACGCGGTCAAAATGAACATTGATTGTTTCCCGAAGCACGTAGCTGGCTTCAATGGCTTCCCGGGCGTCCTTGGAAACTGGCCCCCGCGCAAGGCGAGCAAGCAGCCGGAGGGCGGAACTGAATGTCCTCTTCATCTCCGTGCCAGCCGGACTGCTCCAGAGTTGATCGAAGAACAGCCACATCATGAGTAGCCCAAGCAGTACGCCGATGACGCGATCCCTTGCCACCGTGAGCGAGATCTGCAACTTGAATTCCTGCAAGTTGATCAAACAGAAGGCGACGGCAAGCTGCACGCCAAAATACGAGAGACGCGGACTCGAGGTAGCGATCCAAGCGGCGACCGCAATTATGGCGATGTACAGCACCGTGAAGCCAGCGATAGAGTCGATGTAGGGGAGGACGAAAACCTGCGCTCCCATTCCGATGCCGAGGCCGCCCACGAGGGCGCCGGATATACGTAGGACCTGCTTCTGGCGCGACGCTCCAATCGTGGTAAGGGCAGTCAGGAAGCACGTGGTGACGGCGGTCGAGATCTCCGGCCATGCTAAGGCATTGAAAGTAATATACGAGGCGGTTGCGGCCAGACAGCCTCGCATCGCGAATTTGAGATGCTCCGAATCCAGCCAACCGCTCGGCGGCAACGGGGCCGCACGTTCCGGGCGGGCGTCCGGTGCGGGTGCAAACACGCTTAGAGATCGAGGTTCTGCAAATGCCTGGACAATCAGCGATACTGTTCGTTCCATCTCGCCCAACAGGGGAAGGGTGGCAGGAATTTCGCCCTCGCCGGCGGATCCACGCGTCTGTGGAATCGAGCCTTTGGTAAGGTCCTCGCGAATTTCCCTTATTCGGTTCACGACTCTGCCAAGCCGTTCGCGGTCGGTCTCCGGGACGCGGCTAGTGAAGTGCGGGAGGTTGGCTGCGAGATCCACCAGCCGGCCGGTTAGCGCCACCACAGCGCCCATGCGTTGGGCGTATTGCGGTTCGTAGCCGGCGCGGCGCAGTTTCAGCCGCATCCGCGATGTGCCCGTCAAGGCTAGCCGCGCCACAGCCTCGCGGAGCGGAGCGTTCTCCGGATCGCCGGCAACGTAGTGAATCAACAGATCTTCCACACACATCAGCCGTTCTGCCATGGCATCGATCAATTCGTCGGATCGTCTGAAGGCAGCAAACGCAATCTCTACCAGCAGCGCGATGAGGCTGGCGAGTGAAACCACTCCCACAGCCCACAGGGTGTTCTCTACCTTCGACGCCGCAGTGGCATGCCTGTCCCACAGAGTAACCGTGATCGCAATCAGATACCCGAACCGGCCCGCAGCGGAATATTTACGAAACGCGCTCATCGCCCAGAAGCCTACGAAGAATCCTCCGATGATCCACAGAAAGCGGAGCATTGGATCAGCCAGCGCAAGCGTCAGTCCAAGGATGATGTACGCAGCCGCGATGGCAAAGCCAATCACGACATTCCAGACAGCGTTCGCGGTTGCCTCTAGGCTCTCCCGTGAAAGGATCAACGCATAAATCGCTCCATATGCGCCGTAAGGCAGCCGAAAGGTCATGCTGATGAGCATGACGAGTGTGGATGCGAGAACCGTGCGCGTGAGCAGCGCGCCCCTCCCCCGGTACGGGACGAGTTCACCCTTCAGAAAATCCCAGAACCACGCGAGCCGGGTGTTTGAAGTCGGAAGCGTCTGCGCAATTGAGGCCATCTCAATGCCCGCGAATCACGACAACAGCCGACTCACTTACCCGAAACAGATCTGCTGGAGGATTTTCAACACGCACTCGAACCGGATAGCGCGATGCCAGATGCACCCAGTTCAGCGTCCTCTGCACTTCCGGCAGACTTTGTTCGAAACGGCCGACGACGTCTGCGTCTGGGGTTACGCCAAATCCAATGCTGTCCACCACGCCCGAAAAGCGCACGGTCGGTTTGGAGAGGACATAGACGTCGGCCCGCATTCCGGGGGCGATGTCCTGCAATTGGCCTTCGCGGAAGTTGGCCACTGCCCACCATGTCCGTGCGTCGATGAGCACGAACATTTGCTGGCCGGTGTGGGCATAAGCCCCCTCCGAAATCGTGAGATTCGTGATACGAGCATCGAACGGAGCGTAGACCCGGCAGTTATTGAAGTTGTAGCGCGCAGTGTCGATCGCTGACGCTTTAGCTCCACGCTGGTTGATGAGCGGCTCGAGTGTTGTGACAGCATTCTGACTCTGCTCATGCTGTGCCTTGCTCTGCGTCAGCACTGCCTTGGAGCGTTCCTCTTGTGCTAATGCGGAGTGCAGCGCCGCCTGCGTCTCCCTGAGTTGAGATTCCGCCTGCTTCAGCGCTTGCGCCTGTGCAACTTCGGAAGTCCTCGCCCGATCCACCTGATCGAAAGTGACAAACTGCTTCACCAGCAGTGGCTCAATGCGACCCAGATTGTTGCTCGCATACATCCATTCGGCTTTGGCGCGGCTGACACCTTGCTCGGCGCTTTCTACTTCTGCCCTAGCCTGATCGACTGCCGCCGCCCATCGGTTCACATCAGCTTCCGTGCTCTGGATATTTGCCGCCGCAACTGAGACCGCACTCACCTGAGCGGCGATTCTTCGGCGCTCGTCCGAAATCTGTCCTTCGAGGGTTGCCTGCTCAGAAATTGCTTTCTCCAGGGCATACCGATAGGGGCGTTCGTCAATTTCGAAAAGAAGATCTCCTTTCTTCACAAACTGGTTGTCATGCACATTCAGACTGACGAGCGGACCTTCGACCTGCGGCGCGATGCCAATAAAGTTTGCAAGGATCTCGGAATCGTCCGTTCGCGGATATTTGTCCGCGTGATAGACCACCACAAGCCCTAGGACGATTGCGCCCGTCACTATGAGAGCGCTCAGAATGCGCCCAACGAAAAGTCCTGTTTTGCTATTGTCCACTGCCGCGAATAGTTTGTCGCGAGTGGCTTTGAGAATGCGGCCAACGAAACTTCCCGCCTTGTTATGGTTAGTGGGCTCCATGGTTTTTCCTCCCTACCGAAAGAAGGCGAGCCAAAGCACGAAGGTGAACAGTGCGGTCAGGCCTGGATAGGTTAGTATTGGAAGCGCGAGTAGCACACGGACGCGCAAGAGCAGCCATCGGGCCGCAACGGTGAGCAGCAAGCCCAACGCCAGACACAGCAGCCAGGCAGGAAAGAAGGAACCGAGAATATCGAAGGATGGAGCCCGGCTGCAGCTCGTGCCAAGAATTACCGCGGGCAACAACCAGCCAAATCTTGATAGCCGCGGGAATGGATGCTTGATAATCATGGGCGAGTTCTCCTGGCGTTCGGTTGAATCGCGTCGCCGGTCCGGAATGCGAGATCCGCAAGCGCCGCCAGCACTTGGGTACGCGCCAGAATGTCGGTCGAGCGCGCTTGGGCAAGCACCTTCTGCGCGTTAGTGACATCCAGCAAGTTACGTACGCCGGCGTTGTAGGATTCCAGGGCCGCGCTATATGACTGCGTCGCGGCGGTCACCAGTGAGGTTGCCGCCTCCCGCTGGCGAAAAGCCGTGTTCAAGTTTGAATACGCCGTCCAAACCTGGTCTTCAATCTGATCCCGTGCGGCGCTGACTCGTGCCTCTGCCTCCCGGATATGAGCCTCTGCCTGCATGAGCCGGCTTCGTCGCGCGCCTCCGTCGAACACAGTCCAGTTCAGGCTTGCTGCCAAACCGCCGGTCAAACCGGTAGTGTGTCCCCACGGAAGATTCTGCTGCATGATGTACAGCGATTGTGCGCTCGGGCCGGCGCTCAGGCCAAGACTGGGATAGAACGCCGCCCGCGCCTGTTGCTTCTCGGCCTGTCCCAGGCGGATCTCGGCGATCTGCGCTTGGAGATCGGAGCGCTGTTCGAGTGCGCGAGAAATTGCCTGCTCCACGGTGTCCGCGACCGACTCGGGCACCGGCACCTCGTTTAGCGGTTGCACGCGAAGCCGCGTGGTGACAGATGCGCCGAGCGCAGTAGCCAGGTCGCCGCGCGCGATTTCCTCCGTTCCCAATACCGACTGTAGATCGTATTGTGCCTGGGCAGTCGCGCTGCGCGCTTCGAGAACATCAGGCAGCGTCGCCAAGCCGTTACGCAAACGTTCCTCCGCCGCCTGTTGCACGGCCTGCGCATTCACCAGACTGGCACCGGCGGCTTCTTCCTGCCCTGCCGCGTTCAGCAGCCGGTAGTACGCTTGCAAAACGGCATAAATCAGTTGCCGGTGAACATTGTTGAATCCGAAGTTCGACACCAGGAGGCGTGCGCTTTCGGCGTTAATCCGGCCCCGCCGCGCGCCGAAGTCGAAAATCGTATAGTTCAGATTCAGCGAGACCTGAGAAGCCTCGAGGGTTTGGCGATAGAACCGCGAACCGAAGCCGTCCTCTTTGCGTTCTACACCTGCCAGTGCAACAGCCGCCAGCGTCGGAAATAGCTCGCTACGAGCGATTGCAAGGGCCGCGGCCTGGGCGCGGGCGCTCTCCCAAGCCACACGAGTTTCAGGGTTGTGCGCTTCCGCCAGATCGATCAGCTCGGCCAAAGAATAGACTCTGTCGGACTCGATGCGAAACGCCGGCGGATGAAATCGCCGCCCGTCGGTGATGATTTGCCGCTCGTCGGATGAATGCCACGGGTGGTCGGATGAAAGGGGCGGAGACTGGGCGAACAGGCGGCCGAACGCTGTCAGCAGGACGATGTTGGCCCCCGTTCTTCGCTTCACGTTCGAAACGGTGTCTTGCACTTGCTACGCCAATCCAGACTTATGCTTTCTTCATACAGCGGGCCTAATGCTCCGCGTTTGATGTCTGTCGTGAGATCGACATCAAGCGTCCCGATTTCCGACACGCCACGGTGCTCTATGCTGCCGAATCGATCAAGGCTCCGTCCGTGCTCGCTCGGGACTGTGTGCTGAGCTGCCTGAAAAGGGGCGTGGCTGGCGAGGCGAAGACGTACGAGTTTGAGAATGACGCAACGCGACCCGTGCGCTGCCCGGTTGCGGGGTCAATCTCACCCAGCTCAAACTCCATTAATCCAAGATTTCGCACGTCGCCGATTACACCCGATATCTGCACCCGGTCACCAACCCGTACGTGAAACTTCCGAACAATCAATAGGTGCCCGCCAATTGCCAGAAACACATCGTGAAGCCCGACGGCCAGACCGGCGGCTAAGAGTCCGAGAAACGTCGCCAATGAACTCGCGTCAAACGCGAAGGCGGATAGCACGAAGGCAATGACCATCAGCCACAACAAAACCCGTTCGCCAACAAGCAACATCTGCCGGGTGTCGGGATGCCGCACGTGCCTGCACGCTAGCCTGCGAACCGCCGCGCTGATTCCCAGGAGCACGGCAATAGCAGCCCCAAGGACACCCAGGCGCATGATCAGCGCTTTCCACGCAGCACGCAATTCCACCTGGGCTTCAGAACCCCACTCGCTGAGGTGCGTCCGGTAAAGAGTCAGCAGCATCTGTTGCTTGATCAAAGCGGCAATGGCGGGAGAAGCCGCTTGTGCTTGGGCGACCAGATCGCTCAAGCGAGATTGCTGCGCCCGCAGGCCATCAAGACTCTTTGTTTCCAGTGAGAACATCGAGAACTGCTTCCGAAAAGGTTCTGTAAAAGGATTTCGCACGTTCTGCAGAGACTTGGTCAGAGCATCCGTTCGCTCGATCACTCCGTCAATAGCCCGCTCCTTTCGCGCCAAAGTTGATACCCGGGAGATCATGCCCATAATGCCGTACGGCGCACGCGAAGAGTCGGCAGAGACGTTCGATGTCTGTGAAAGAGGGGCCGCGGCAGAGACGTCGGGAACCGTGCGCTCCAGGTTTTCCACCAGGGCCGCCATATTTGCAGCGCGTTCCGGGTCGGCGGTTGCGGTTTGAACGAAACCAAGCAAGTTCTGATAGCTTGCGGACATAGCTTTCAGGACTTGAATGCGGCTTCGGATCTCAACCATTTGGTTGTCCAGCCTCTTACGCTCCACGCCACGCGCCGTGAGCCTCGCCTTGGCAAGCGATTGCAGTTGATTGAGTCCTTGTTGAGTGTTCCCATCCAGGCTCGCCTTGGCCGCGACCACATATTGCAATGAACTGTTGGGAGGTGTGGGCGCGGATATTGCGTCGGGAGAATCCTGCGGGGGGGCGAACGCCGCCACGGCTTTGCCGAATTCAAACGAAAGCTTCACTATCTCCCTAGCGATTGGTCCATTGTCCTCCAGAAACAACAAGTCCGCGGGCTCCGTTCCGATTCGCTGCGCCGTGGGGAGATGGCGATACCAGTCGATCGTATTGGCGATGAACGTGAGGACTTCCTGTTCGGAAGGCAAGTGATTTGCCTGGGCGTTAGTTGAACGGCTCGCGAGAAGGGTCGATGCGAGAACACCGGCAACGATCAGTGTACCGATGCGAGAGATTGGTCCGATGTCATAACCTCCTGGCTCACGATCGACGGGAATCGATTCGA
This sequence comes from Binatia bacterium, assembly GCA_035577905.1. GTDB lineage: Bacteria > Acidobacteriota > Terriglobia > Terriglobales > Acidobacteriaceae > Sulfotelmatobacter. The sequence goes on along the minus strand of DATKAP010000135.1, from coordinate 167 downwards.
CGTGCACCTGCTGGTGTGCAATTCGGGTTCCCCCTTTCGTCGCCGATCATCGCCTTCGAATTGAGGCAGTCAACAGGCTAGCGAATGAGCCAGCCGCGAGAGTACTCAGCGCGTATGTGGTCGGAATTTCGACAACGAAGCCGGAAATGCGACACCTCCACGTCCCA
>DATKAP010000134.1:0-9782 GCA_035577905.1 Binatia bacterium | reverse complement strand
CTAGCTACTTTCCGTCGCAAAAATGCGGTTTCTGACATATGCCTGTGACAGAACACGCAGTCGAGACGGTCTTCGGTGGGGGCTTTGCGCGTATCCATTCTCGTGCGCAAGGCGAGTGGACCGTGCTGGCTTAACTGTTCTGCCGCGCAAGATAGCACCCCATCTGGATTACGTTGTCCGCAATCACGCCGAGTCCCACCCATCGCCGCATGCCTTCTAGGCCGGGATAGAGGCAACGACGCAACCCGTGTCTGCGTTTGAGCACGCTGATTCGACCCTCCGATCCCGTCCTCCACTTTTGCCCTCTCCGAAACCAACGCTGATGCTGCAGACATTTCCGTTCGCTACTGGTGGTTTTCTTGTTGGGCACCGACATCCACTTCACACCTAGCGCTTGACCCGTTTTCTCGTTCTCGCGCGAATAAAATCCCGCATCGGCAGCCACCGTGCGCGGGGTTCGTCCTAATCTCTGTTGGTGTATCTCGATCGAGGACAACAACAGAGTCGAATCCGCAGGCCGCTCGGCATACACCTCAAAGTGAGTTACGATTTGGTTCTCTGCTTCCTGAATCTTGACCAGCTTGCCGAACTCGTTGGGCTTGCTCGCTTTCCCTTTGCGAATAATTTCCGTGTGCGGTTCGAACACGCTCACGATCTTTCCCGGCATCTTCGTGTCTCCTGCGAAAATCCGTATCCGGGTCTGTTTCACTACTTGCCGAACTCTCCCCAGCATGGTCTCCAACGATTGCGTCAGACCTTCCAGGGCAGCGCGCCGACGGCGCGGCGACTGTTTCACTTCCGCCAGTACTCTCTGCGCCTGATTCACCACTTTCCGCGTCAAGCTGAGAAGCTCCCGATACTGCCGCCTTCTGCGCTCTTCTCCGGATGGTCCCAGCAGTCGAGTCGATAGGGCAATCGCCAGGACTCGCTTCCGTATGCTGCGCATGCGATCTCGCACCTTGCGTTTCAGACCTCCCGACTTCGACTCGATCTTCTTCATGGTGCGCGTCAGCGCCCGCGTCCCGTCCCCCAACAAACTGCTGTCGATAATGAATGTTGCTTTCCACCACCGTGGTATCCACCCGTAACTTCTTACCCTGCGTCACTCCTCGCTCCTGCGCCACTTCCACGAGCCGCCGGTGCAATTGCTCAATGACCTTCGGCCCGATCAACTGCCCCAGTCGTGCCAGGGTCTTGGCGTCCGGCACTTTTTCATCCCCGATCCGGGTAAACGCGCGATACACCAGATTGGCCCGCACCTCGCGTTCCAGCACGTCATAGCTCCAGTTCCGCATATGTTTCAACAACAGCAGGCGGAGCGCGACTTCCGCAGGCGTTTGCATCCGGCCACGGCTGCGGCTCTGCGGGTGGCGTTCCCCCTGCGCTTCGTACACCGTATCCAGAAGTTGCTCATCTTCCAGCAGTTCGTCCACCAGCCGCATCCACGGTTCCCACAACCCCTCGATATCCTCGGCGAGACCTCGATGCCACAGCGACGGTTGTTGATGACGGAGTTTGATCATGGCGGTCATCCTAATCACCGTCCCTGTCTAAAACAATATGTCTTCAAAATGTTTTATTACTTTCCTGAATACCACAGCACAAACTGAACGTTCTGACTCCCCCCTCGAGTCCGCCTCCGCTGTCTTACACTGCTCTTATCCCTCATTTTTGCGACGGAAAGTAGCTAAGCTGGCGTGACCTGCCCCCCCGGAAAGTAGTCTAAGGGCCGACTCTTTGCGCTGTCGAAAGCGTCTATCGCCTGTTCGATCTTGTCGAGGGACTCGCGGGACGAGTCAAGAGGGGCTGTCTGTCTTGGCCCTGTCTCAATTTCCCGCCGATTTCCCTATGTTACGGTCTGTCTCATCATCCAAAAAGACCCGTTCAATGGTGCCTTTTGAATCGATGTCAAGGAAAGCAAGATTGCCAACCTCTCAGTGCCGTTCCCGGGCGGGAATGGAGAATATTGAGTACAAAGAAAAAACCGAAAGAGCGGAGACCGCACGGATACTCAGTACAGTGAACTGAAATCCGGTCGAATTTATGACACCCGTGAAATGTCCCCTTTTTATCCCTAAAAATGCTCTAAAAATACCTTAAAAATCCTCCATTTGCACCGATGACCCGGAGTCCCGGAAATCGGGTTGTGTTAACTCCTTGTCACATATATATTTACGGGGAGTCCGGCCGGAGTCCCAGAAACCAAATGAGTCCCAGAAATACGCCGAAAAGCGCGCCCAGACGCTCTTTCGACTAGGCCGAGGAGGCGTCGGTAGCCACGCCTGGATGGGATCTCCCGGCCCCGGTCATTTCCAAGATCAGCGACCACCTATTTATTGCGTTTGTTATCAACAACTTGATGACTATTCCCTGTTTCTCAGGGTCTAACCGAGGAGTGAACTAGTGTATCGGATACAACCCAGACAGTCCGCACGTCTGCGGCCTACCGATTTGTGGGGCATAGCTTGCAACGTATTGATTACATTATAGATACTTAACGGTGCAACAGTACGTTTTGTTGCATGGCAGGATTGAAACGAAAAGGCGGGATCACGTCGCTAAGGGCCATTAGGCCACCCCACGGGGGAAATTTGAGGCACGAGGGGATGGGGTCTCTGGCGGGGCGGTCGAACAGATTTTTGGCCCCCCCCGACATCGGCTCTGCTCTTCCAGCGTCGCGAGCGTTCTACTGCGTACCGATTCCCACGCCGCTCGCGGGGCCGCCATCGCATCTCTGTTCGACCCCTGCTCCCTCACCGTCAGCACTTGCCCGCCCACGCCGATGGAAAAATTCTGCCACGCCGCCCGCACCCATAACACCTCAGCTCCGTTCTCGTCTGCGCGAGCATTCCCCACATCCTGCATACAGCAAGACAGCAAGCACACAAATCCGCCGGAAAGTCAGGAATAAGGCACCTGTCTACTTTCCGACATCCATGTAAGTCTTCTGTCAAAGAAAAACACACATGGCCAGGCGCGCTCGCGAGAGCGCGCACTTCCGGATCAAGATCTTTAGCTCGCATCTAGTGCCTCTCAGCTGTGGTCCCTGCCTTCGCAGAACCGGACATCTTTCGACGCACCTTTAAACAGACTCCTGATGTGAACGAATGCATCGCGGACCGCTCCCGCCGGAAAGAAGACATGCTGAACGGTGTTACTTCTCTCGGTAGGTACGAATTGTGTGCCATCGAGACGCCAGCCGACACCCGCCAGCCTTTGCTGTACAAGATGCGCCCTGTTTTCGCTAAGGCGCAGCGCCAAGGCTCTTGCCAGTTCCCCATTGCGAGGTCCATTCCAGATCGTCGATCCATCCGTGGACTTCCGCAACATACGCGCGTTTCCGGGGGCCGTGCCTGTCTTCCAACTCCGGCGACAGATGAAAATTTAAACCCGACCGCCATGAAGTCATTCAGCACCAGGTCCGGCGAGTCCTGATCAATGACAATCGAAAGTAGTGGCGCCAGAACCCATCTTTCTTTCCCTTCATTAAGAGTCACCTCCGACGGCGCTTCCCTGGCCAGCGAAGGTTCCCGTCCAGTTCCTTCAGAAGGCCGTCGTTCTCGTCTTCCTCGTCTTCGATAATTTCGCCACGATCATTTCGGAACTTCCGCGGCGGAACCTCTCCGTCTTTGAACCACAGCAGGGTAAGGGTCTGATCCCAAGGCGCGAGATGGCGAGCCTCCTCCAGTAGTGTGCCACCGCGTTCCCAGTCGCTGAACCAGATGTCCGCATCAATCTCTTCGGGGCTGTCGCACGGTGCGCCGCCCCGTACCTTCGTTGAGAAGCATTCGTCCGGTAAATCGAGACGTGGCGGAATCCAGGCATAAGCACTCTTCAGCGGGCTCGACCTCGACGCATACCGTACCTTGCCCCGCTCGGACAGTACGAATGCCACCGGCGCGCTGAGAACCGCCGCATACCGAGAACCCGTTGCCGTCATAGATGCCTGAAAACGCCCCGCGAGATCGTCAATGGCGGTCAGACTGATGCTTGGCTTTTCGGCTTGCGACTGGAAGAGGTCGTATGGAAGGAGCAGTTCTGCTGCGAAAACATCACAGAGTATTTCGGCAAGTGGCCTTTTCTCATAACTCCACCAGGGTGATGCGCCATGTTGTGAAGGTAGTCCGAGTGCAAATGAAATGCTTGCCATTGTTCTGAAAACACGTTCCGGAAACTTCCCACAAGTTTCCAAATCTTCCTCGATAGCAGTTCGAAGACATCGCCGCTTGACGGCGACGACTTCTTTTGTAAGAGAAGCTGCTGAAGGAGAGTCAACCGGTATCGTTTGTTTGAAAAGGTTCGCCGACGACCAAACGGTGCCGGGAGGGGGATTTTATTCTTGGGTCCAAACCCGGACCGCGTTATCAACGAGTTGCAGCGTTTTCTGTAGCTTGAGCTTAGTTATCCCTCTACAAGAGGCATTCTGACACGCATCGTTCTCTTGTCTGCTAGAAAATGCTAGAACGCTTTCTTCGCTCCCGCCGAGCCCAAGGCAATTTCAGAACGATGGAAAACTCGGGCTCGAAACCTACTTTTGAGCTAACGAAACCTAGTTCTTTGGACTGTTCTTAAGGTCAGAGTTCTTTTTGCGGGGTGTGGCTTCCAGGCGCTTCCAGCCATAAAGGCGAGCATCGATGGACCAAAGCCCCGGCCCTAACATTGCCAGGGCGGCGCCGGCGGTTCCCAACATCAGCCAAAGCGACTTGTCGCCGGGTAGCATGAGCATCTTCCAGACTTCAATCATGGCTATTGTGACTCCGGCGATAGGTGTCCATAAGCCTGCGATTAAGAGGATTCCCGCTCCCAGCAAGAGGATGGCGGGAATCGTAACATTCACAGGTGGTGGATCGCTCCGGAGGGTCAAGACGGCGCTTACGACCAGCACGGAGCCCGCAACCGCCCGCATCAGAAGCAACCCTGTGCCGGGCCAACCGCCAGCGAATGTTGAATAAAGGCGTCGCAAAAGAACGCACTCTCCGCACTACATAACCATTTTCACCTGTTCTGAAAGCGCGTCGGAAGCCCAAATAGAGGCAGATCATTACTCTTTAGAGTTTCGGGATTGGGACTGCGAGGTTACTTGGTGGGTCAGCTACAGCTCGATAATGCCTCGTTTCAAGCCAATCATCGCCGCCTGCGTTCGGTCGCTGGCGCCCAATTTGAAGAGAATGTTTTTGACGCGCCCCTTAACGGTCTCCTCGGTGATCGAAAGCTGATCGGCGATCTGCTTATTGGCATTTCCGGCTGCAATCAAGCGCAAGACGTTGATTTCTGCCGGGGTCAAAGCATCATCCGTCGCATGCTCGGCGATCTCGAACGAGGCCTCAGGCGAAAGCGCCTTTTTCCCGGCATGAACCGCGCGGATCGTTCCTGTGAGTTCCTTGTGAATCGTGTTTTTCAGCAGATAACCTTGCGCTCCTGCTTTGAGTGCACGAAGAATCTGTACATCACCCTTGTAGGTCGTCAGCACAATGATCTTCGCGTCGGGAAATTCTGCCCGAATCGCGATGATGGCATCGAGGCCGTTCATCTCCGGCATCTGCAGGTCCATGAGCGTGACATCCGGGCGATGCGTACGGAACAGTTGAATAGCCTCGCGCCCATTCGAAGCCTCGGCAACTAGAGTCAAATCAGGTTCAGTACTGATGAGTACAGCTATACCTTGCCGTACGAGAACATGATCGTCAACCGCAAGAATCCGGATTGGAGCTGCGCCGTCACTCACGTTCTATGGTCTCTTTCTTATCCGCTTCTGCCGAGGAGCGCTTGCGCAAATGCCAGAAGGTTCGCGTGGGTTTTACGTACGCTATCGCTCCTGGGATAGTCAGCTCGACTTCCGTACCACCATCCAGTTCAGTCCAGATCGCTAGCTTACCGCCTACAAGTTTCGCTCGTTCCCTCATGCCCGGCAAGCCATAGTGCCCTTGACGCCCATCCCCGCTAAGCACGTCTGGCGGAATTCCTTTTCCGTCGTCCCGAATGCGGAGCCGAAAATACTTGTCGTCGCAACGGATTTCGACTTCGATATTTTTCGCCGCCGCATGGCGGAAGGCATTGCGCAGCGCCTCGGTCGCAAGCCGGTAGACTTCATCTCGCAGGATCGGATGCAGATTGCGAGATGCTCCTTCCACCACCACGTTGAAGTTGGGCGAGGGCTCGCTGCTCGGAGGAGCAGCGAATTCTTCCCCAATCGTCCGAATGGCTACCGCAAGATCATTCTTCTCGACCGTCGACATGCGCAAGCCTTGCACCGCATCCCGGCCCTCGGCGATTGCTTGAGACGCATGATCCGCAGTATCTTCAAGCACCTTCCGAGCGTCAGCCGGACGTGTCGCTAACATGTTGATGCCGGCCTGAAGACTGGGCAAGAGTGCCTGAACGCTCTGCAAGAGCGTGTCGTGGATGTCGCGAGCCACCCGTGTGCGTTCGGCTACCCGCTCCTCCAGACGCATGTTGAACTGGTGCGCCAGTTGCCGCACTCGCAACTGGTAAGCCACCCACAGTAGCGCCAGCACAGTCGCCGCGCAGAGGGCACGGAACCAGTTGGTCCTCCACCAGGGCGGCGTGATCAGGATCGGCAGCGACACCCCTGTTTCATTCCATACGCCATCGCTGTTTGAACCCTGCACGCGAAAAACATAGCGGCTGGGATCTAGATTAGTGTAGGTGGCCAAACGCTGTTTACTGCTCACCTCGTTCCAGCCTGGTTCCAAGCCCTCAAGCTTATAGCGATACCGGTTTTTGTGGGAATTTGCATAACTCAACGCTGCGAATTCAAACGAGAAGATGCTGTCGCGGTAGGAGAGAGTCAAAGAATCGACATATGGGACGGCTTTCTTGAGTACAGAGTTAGTACCTATAGCGATGGGTTCGTTAAAAATTTTGAAGCTGGTGAGCACTACCGGCGGCACGTACGGATTGTCACGAATCTCTTCAGGGAAGAACGCATTCAACCCGTTGCTGCCGCCGAAGAACATCTCTCCCTCTGGGCTTTGTGCATAACAAGCTTGACTGAATTCATTAGCCTGCAAACCGTCGGACACGTCATAGTTTCTAAACGTTTCTGTCGTTGGGTCGAAGCGGGATATGCCGTTCTTCGTGCTAAGCCACAACCTGCCGAGCTTATCTTCCAGAATACCCTGAATAACGCTGCTGGGCAGGCCCTGGCTTTCTGTGTAGCGAGTGAACGTTTCGCTTTGACGATTGTACCGATATAGCCCGTCTATGGCCCCCAGCCACAACGTTCCGGCACGGTCTTCATGAATGGCGCTGATGTCGCCGCCCTGGAGTGCATGAGGGTCACGCGAATCGGGTGTGTAGTTCTTAAAAGTTCCCGTCGTGTCATCATAGCGGCTTAGCACGCCCTCTCCCCTGCCGACCCACAGCGTGCCAGAACGCTCTTGATAAAAGGCCAACGCGGCATTCCCGGAGATGGTCGGGTTCCTTGGATCAGGACGATAGTAAGTGAACTGCTCAGTCACGGGGTCCAAACGGGCGACGCCGTAAATATGCCCAATCCATAATTGACCACTTCGATCTGCAAAAATACGGAGAACGTGATTAGATGGCAAGCTATTGGGATCACCAGGGTTGTGCCGGTAATGTTTGACCTGCCCAGTGCGTTCATCGAGCCGGTCAACACCGCCACCCCAGCCACCCAACCAGACATACCCTCGCGCATCTTTATAAATGCTATTAACGTCAGTACCTTTCTCAGTAGAGTTCCTGTCGTCCAGGCCAACGACGTAATGCGTGACTTGTCCTGTCTTTCGGTCCAATCTATCCAAGGCGCGAGGGGAGGAGCCTATCCACAAGATACCCTTTGCATCTGGATAAATTGCAGTGACCCGGCCAGGGGAGAGGCTATTCGGGTCACCGGGGCGATGCATATATCGGCCGAACTGCTTTTGCTGGAAATTGAGAACATTAGCCCCTCCCTTCTCAGTTCCCACCCACAATACGCCGCCCCTATCCTGATATATGGAGATAACGCCGTTATCGCTGAGGCTATCCGGATTACTCTCATCGTGGCGGAACAGGCGCGTCATATGTTCTGTGCGCCGGTCAAAGTAATAGAGGCCCACGCTCGATGGCACCCACAGTCCTTTTCCTCGATCATCGAAGAGCTTGCTACTAACCAGGCCGACAGCACCGGTAGCAACGGGATATTTCGTCAGTTTCTCTGTGTGCGGATCATATTTGAGGAGCCCGACGATCGGGGCATATGCCAGTATCCAAAAATTGCCGACCTCGTCTTGGTACACGTAGTCCGCGCCCAAGCCATTCCTGGTTGCAGGAGGGCGAGTTATCTGTCCTGTTGCTGGATTCAAATGGAACAGGCCCCGCTCGCCAACAAACCAGATATCCTGATCCCTACCCTCGATAACGTGAGTGATCCTCCCAACGAACACACCCTCACTGTCATTCAGATAATGAGTAAATCTTCCCGAGGTTGGACTAAACTTGTCGAGACCACTTGCTTCGGTGCCAAGCCAGAGGTCGCCGCGACTGTCGCGCGCAATACTATTGACGGAATCGCCGCTGATACTGTTGGGGTTGCGGGGGTCATGTCGATAGCGGGTAAAGCGTTCGGTTCTGGGATCGAATTTGTTCACCCCACCTGTGTAGGTGGCAATCCACAAATAGCCCTGATCGTCCTCGATCATATCCATGACGACGTTGGCGCTTAGGCTGGCAGGATCGTTGGGGTTGTGCTTGTATATGACGAAGGTGTTACCGTCGTAGCGGTCAAGACCGTCCTGAGTGGCAAACCACATGAAACCACGGGCATCCTGCAGGATCGCTTTGACATTGCTCTGTGATAAGCCATCGCTGGTAGTGAGATGGGCGAATCTGAGGTCTTTCACTCGAACATCACTGCCCTGAGCATGGATGTTCTGAAGGTGGCGGGCAGGAGAGTCAGGTCTCTCGTCGCGGCCCAGCCCAAGAACAGCATGGGACCAAAGCAGAAAGTTGAATATGCAAATCGTAATGAGCGCCAGCGCAACTTTCATTTGCGACCTCGCGCTAATTCACCGCAACACCTCGAACGGATGAAGGGAAGTGTCCAAGCCTAAGTTAGCCTTTTCGAACCAATGTAGCACTTCCGACGTTGTTGTGCAGGCGAAAACTATGTGTAGCGTATACCGCGAAATAATGCCAAGGATCAGGCCCGTTTGCATCTTTGTTCTCTCGTCTGGGAACGTTGTGCGGGGAAGTATATGACAGCTCTGGTTCGAAAGTCAGTGACGTCTCGAATGGTGTCACTGGGAAGGACTGCGCGCAAGGCGACCCCACGGGGGAAATTTGATGCACGAGGGGATGGGGTCTCTGGCGGGGCGGTCGAACCGAATTTTGGGTCCCACCCGACATCGGCTCTGCTCATCAGCGTCGCCAGCGTTGTACGGCGTACCGATTCCCACGCCGCTCGTGGGGCCGCCATCGCATCTCTGTTCGACCGCTGCTCCCGCACCGTCAGCACCTGCCCGCCCACGCGATCGAAAAATTCTGCCACGCCGCCCGCACCCATAACACCTCAGCTCCGTTCTCGTCTGCGCGAGCATCCCCCACATCCTGCATACAGCAAGACAGCAAGCACACAAATCCACCGGAAAGTCAGGAATAAGGCACCTATCTACTTTCCGACAGTCAGTCCACTTGAGTCCGTGAGACCGCTATCGACGACATGAGCTGGCAAGGGATACTCAGTGGATCCGGGACCCCGTTTTTTCTCGTTCGTGCTGATAATTGCCGGTTGTCCGTCATCCGGGGGAATCGATTAC
>DATKAP010000133.1:0-7573 GCA_035577905.1 Binatia bacterium | reverse complement strand
CAGAACGTACAGATCGCGCGCAGTCAACAGCCGTGCATCTGCGGGAACCATGTCTCCCGCCGAAAGGCGGACTACGTCTCCGGGTACCACATCACGACGTCGAAGTTCTTTCCATTCGCCGTCGCGCAGAACAGTTGCGGTTGGGGCAACTTGCGCACGCAGTTTATCGACTGCGCGTTGAGAGCGATACGTCTGAGCTAAGTCGATCGCGGTGCTCAGCAGGACAATTACGGCGATGATTGCCGCATCTACCTTCTCGCCTAAGAAAGCTGACGCGATTGCGGCAATCACCAGGATCAGTACCAGTGGATTTGTGAAGGCATGCCAGAGGTCGGAAAGAACGGAGCGCTTCTGAGTCGCTGCAGGCTCATTCGGCCCGAAGCGGGCTTGCTGCGTCTCAGCTTCCCGGGCTGTCAGGCCGGTAATCGCGACGGAGCTTTTATCTGGAACGGACGACATGGCTAGGCTCCCGAGTCGGCGCTGCGCCCGATTTCAAAGATTCGTGCGGTAATCACCCCAAAGATAAAGCCGCCCACGTGAGCGGTATAAGCCACGCCACCTCCCTGCACATCAGCCACCGCGCCAACCTGATTGAAGAATTGAATCAGAAACCAGACTCCGATCAAGAGCGCGGCGGGAATAAAGGCAACGCGGACGAACCAGCCAAGCACAAGCAGAGTGCGAATCTCGTCATGGGGATAGGTAATCAAAAAGGCGCCCATCACGCCTGCAATGGCGCCACTTGCGCCCAGGTTGGGAACGGTGGAACTGGGCATAGCTGCAATCTGGGCGAGCGCAGCGACTAGACCGCTAAGCAGATAAAATGCCGAGTAGCGTAGCGCCCCCATCGCATCTTCGACTTCCGGACCAAACGCCCACAAGAACACCATGTTTCCAATAATGTGCATCCAGCCGGCATGCATGAACATTGCCGTCAGGATGGTGATCCAGTGCCGGCCAGCAACAATATCGGCAGGGACCAACGACCACTGTTTTACAAACGCGTCGCCACCCATAAGTTCCAGCACGAAGACGAATGCGTTTGCGACGATGATTGCGGTGGTAACGACGGGGAAACTTCTGGGCTCTCGAGATGCATCTCGTAGCGGAATCATGCCGCCCATGCTGTTCTCCTCCCATCATTAGCTCACCGCGAACACTCAGGCTGCAAGGGCTGGCATACTGAATGCTTATCCTTCCACGCGGCCTCGAAAGTTGTGCGTTGGACGGTGGCCTTTTCGCGAGCATCCGTGCCGTTGGCCGAGTCTCAAAGGTCGTTGTAGCCCGCGTGCCAACATCCTTCGCGCCCAGAACAACCGTGCTTTGACCGCGCTCAAGGAGATACCAAGAGCCTGACTCGATTCCCGAAGAGAAAAACCGTGTATCGCACGCAGCCGAAATGCCTCTTTCAAAGATGGCCGGAGCTGCAACAGTTGCTGGTCCAGGAGTTCGTTGAGTTGTTTTTCTGAACAAACCGTCTCGGGATTCGATTGTGCATCGGCGGTCACGCAAGAAGGCTGCGCGGAGTAACTCTCCAGCATGTCATCTAAAGAGGCTTCAGGATGGGCACGTCTCCTGCGCCGACTCATCAAAGCCGAATTTATGACTATTCTCGTGAGCCAGGTGGAAAACGAGGACCGGCCCTGAAAGGAGCGCAAATGGGTGTAGGCCTTGCACAAGCCGTCCTGCACAGCGTCCTCGGCATCTTCCTTATTACGCAGCAGAGCGACTGCAGTCTTATACAGCCTGGGTCTGTGGCGGGCGAAGAGATGCTCCTGGGCCTCGGTGTCTCCTGCGATCGCTTTTTGAACGATCGCCCATTCCGTGCACCTCGTGTGCGCCGCGGCAGATCCGTCGGAGCCGCGAAAGGACGCGGCTCCGAGCTGCGGCACAACATCCGATAGACATGTTTGAAACACTCCCATATGCAAACTCCTCACCTTTCTCGGACACTCGCCCAATCCATTGATCCTGGTTCGAATGGCAGTCTTCGTTGGTTGCTCACATCTTGTGCAGACCAACTGCCAATGCGATCCAAGCGCAACCGTAGAAGATCAGGTCTATCCCAACGAAAAGGCCGACCATCCACAGGCCGGAGACCGGCCATTGCATCAAGAGCAAAACGCCCATAATCGCCGAGACGGCTCCATTGGCAGCTTGCCAACCCCACCCAGGTAGATGGGTCCACATTGAAGCAAACAGTTGATAGAGTCCGGCAACCAGAAAGAGCACGGACATGACGAACGTGACGGCCTCGGCGCTGATCACTGGCCTGAACACCATCAGTGCCCCTGTTATTCCGAACAGAAGCGCTACGAGTATATGCAGGAAGAAACCGGCCCACTTCCCGACCATGAAGGCGTGCACGAACTCGATAATGCCGGAAAACAACAACAGCCAGCCAAAGAACACCATCGAGGCCACCGTGGCAGTGACAGCCCGTACGACCGCGGCAATGCCAAGCAGCATCAAAATGATGCCAAACGCGAGGAACCATCCCCAGTTATGAATCATCTCCGGGGTAGCACCAACGATCACTTCATATGGACCAAACATTTCAAGCCTCCCTTTCAGTTTTCAGAAACCGGATCTCACCTAACCTGGCGGTGAAACTGAGCCTCAGTTCGATCGCCATGCGAGTAGTTGCTTTTCTTTTGCAATTGCTTCGAGCTCCTTGTGGGTGGCCATCGAATACATCAAACGGCTCAAACCACTTATGACGAACTTGGTGCTGACGATGCCTCCGAGCAGCCGCATTGAACTGAAGGGCCACAAGCACCAGGTAATGAATGCCAGAAAAACGGTTGCGAGCGCGCCGGAAACAATCCAGCCAGACCCCGCCAGCGGTCGTAGCCGGGAAAAAATGAAGAATTCCACCACTCCTTCGAACAGGACAATCGTCCCAACTATGAAGATGACATTTCTTAGTTCGAGTTCAGGGCCGAAAAATGAGAAAAGATACAAGCCCCCGAAGAGGTAAACGAAACCGATCAGCATGCGCCACAGGGCTTCTCCGTCGTCCCGTGTGGCGAATGCATAAAGCAGGTATGCCAAGCCGCCGGCGACAAAGATCCAAGCGGATAACGTGGTATTGGGGGCGGAGCCTATTGCGATCGCCAAAAAGATGCCGACCGATCCCAGACCGATCATAAGGACCGCACCCATGATCGCCCATTCGCTTGAATGAATAAGTTCGGTCGTGCTTCGTCCGGCCATGTTCTTTCCTCTGGGTGACTCCTAGCGATTAGTGCTGCCGTTTGCTGTGTAGCGAGAAACTGACTGCGGGAACGCGGGGATGCTTGTGCCATCATCAGCCACTCGGCGATCGTCCACCAGCAACTCGTGCGCGTTCTTGTTGTAAACGGCCTGGTTCAGATCGTCTTCGGGACTGATGACTACGCCCTTCAAGTTGATCCCGGCAAACAACCCTCGGCTGCGCGAATAGGACAGAATCTCGGCGTGCATTAGCGCGTCCGTTCCGGCGCCGGCTTCACGCCCAACCGGACCAGCGGAGACGTCGGCTTCCGTACCGAGCTCAAACTTGTCCTTCATCAACGCTCCCACGGCATCGTCGTTCATAAACAGAAGAACGATGTCCGTCGCCGATGCGCCAATCTGCGGTCCCACACTCCCTCCACCTGCTCGGAAAAACACGGGATTACTCCAGCCTGTACTCGTGCGACGGCTCACAACACCGCGCCCGCCCTCACCCCCTATGAAAAATGCGGCCTTGATGACCTGCGGGAACACGGCGATTGCCTTGGCGTGCGCCAGGAGGTCGCGAGGGATAGTCTTGTCGGGCGTGTGCATGATCTCGTCAAACACCTTCCCGGCTTTGACGGACTGCGCAGCCGCTTCTTTCATTTTCTGGTCGTGATCGTCGCCGGAAAATGCCCGCAGAGTGGCCGATAGCAAAGCAGCGATAGCGACCGCAAGGACAAGGATTCGCTTCTGGTTTTGAAAAGTCACGACAACTCCTCGTGGGCCTCTCCTAAACGCGTCAGTGACGTAATGAACATTGCGCGGCCCCCTATTAGCTTGCCTTTGCCTTCGCCTTCGATTCGATCCCCTGCACGGACTTCTCGAACTCGGCGATCTGTGCCTCGAGATCGGCTTTCGTCTGCTCCCACCGGTCTCCGCCCGCCTTCTTGAGTTCCTGCAGCTTCTGCTGAATTGCCTGCAACTTGACCATCAGAGCTTCGAACACCTTTACTTCGACCTTTACTGCCTTGCCCTCAGCTCGGCCTGCCAGAACATCCAGCCTCGCCTTAGCGGTTTTGATCTGGGACTCAAGCTTGTCGTGGACGATCTGCTTTGCGATATTCACATCGGTGCTCATTCGTTTCTCCTCGCGCCTCGATTTCCTTCGATCGTTTTCAAACTACAACCACTGCTACAGCAACGCGAAGACCACACCTAACTTCTTGAATCCAAGCCATTACGCGGCTTGCAGGATCAGGCCTCATTCGTGAATTCGCGAACTTCGCGAGAGAACTTCGTCACAGACAGCTACACATGTTTCGGGGGGTTGGCCGTTTGTAGGATCCCGAGAAGAGTAAAAGTGTTACTTCGTCGCCTGTAGCTCGAGGCGCTTTAGAATGCCGCTGCCCGGGTCCAGCAGGATGACATAGGGTTGCGGATGGTGAATCGCCTGGGGATAGAACGCGATGAGGTCACTGCCGATCTGCACCGCATCCAGGCCTCCGCGAGCCGCGAGACAATCCACACCCCGACATGAACTTTTGTTTGATTTCATAAGCCCTCCTCGATACAACGTCACGGTTTCCACCTTCGAACATCCGTGTTCAAAACTGTACTTCCGGGCACTGAAAATTCTCATCCTCACGGTATACGACCTCGCGGCCGTCCTCGTCCCACTGAATTACCGTGACGTGCGTGTAGCCCTGTTCGTCGATGCGGACGCGGATCGATGTGCTCTCTTCCGTCATAACCCAACCTGCTTTCCTCATTACTCCAAGACGGCACACTTCTTGCATGGCCTTGTCAACGGCCCTTGCAAAGATTCTCGCAATCGTTTTGTAGAACGCCTTCATGCTCGTGCCGGAAGCGCGTTTCGCTCTTTTCGTGTGGCGCTCGCTTCTGAACTTTGTGAAATGCAATACACGTGCCATTGGTAAGTTCTTCACAATGTTCAGCGGTTGCCCATCTCAAATCGCAATTTCTCCGCGAATTCGCGAGATGGCGAAAGATCTAAGGTGAATTCTGGGCGTGATCTATCGTTGTATGGCCTTGAGGTCTCGGCGACCGCGTCGTCGATTCCAAGGGCGACGGGCCCTGCCAGCTTGGAACTAAGTCAGGCGCTGCGGCCGACAGGCCGGGCCGGGACCGGGAGAGGACGCAGCGTGAGTTGCTCGGCGGCAGAAAACGCAGCGCTGCGAATCAAGAGACTGCAGATCAGTGCCGTGAGCCCTGACGATGAGAAGATCATGGAGATCGTCACAAACTGGTATATGGCCGCATAGATTGGACTCGCTCCAGACAACAGCATGCCGGCCATCAGCCCCGGAATCCATACAATGCCCAGAGAACGGAGAGAATCGATCGCCGGAATCAGACTGGCCTGAACGGAGACTTGAACGTAAGGAACGACGGTTTGTTTTGTATCGGCTCCCAGGGCTAGGCCCGTTTCAATCAAGCCTGCATGCGATTCCACTTCCGAGCGGAAGCGATTCATCACCAGTGAATTGGTGTTCATGGCGTTGGCGATGAGCATGCTCCCAATCGGCACGAGCGATGTGATGCGCGTATCGATAACGCCCGACCAAGTCATCAGTGCGATAACCGAACCCGCACCCGCGCCAATGGCATAAAGCGAGACTTGAAAGCTCTTTGGCATGCCCTTGGACCGGCTCGCTGACATTCCGGCAGCAGCAAGAATCATTCCCGTAAGCAGAAAGATGCTCGTCCACGCGGGTCCTCGCAGCAACAGCACCAGAATCGATCCAACTGCGGTGATCTGCACAATCCCCCGAACGAGTGCCACAATGGTCTCGCGTTCGAGGTGAATGTCCCGCTGCCGGGCTAATAGCATTACAGCCAGGGCGACTAGGGTCGCGACGGCCGCCTGTGCGCAGCCCAGAGTTAGTTGATTAGCGAAAAGCTCCTTCAGCATTGATCACCTCGCTTGCTGTCCCGATTTTCTCGAGCTTGCCTTTGCTCATCACCATCACCCGGTCGGCGACGCGGGCCGCTTGCGCGAGATCGTGAGACACCATCACCCCGGTGAGAGCGTTTTGCCTGACCACGGTGAGGATCAACTTCTCGACCTCGCCCTTGGCCTCCGCATCAAGCGCCGACGTCGGCTCGTCCAGCAGGAGCACTTCCGGAGTGTTCGCCAGAGCGCGAGCGACGGAGACTCGTTGCGCCTCGCCACCGGAAAGATGCGCGATATCCTCTTCAGCGCGGCCTGCTAACCCCACCTGCGTCAGAAGTTCTTCAATTGTTTTAGCTGGCAGCTCACTGCCTTGCTGTAGAGGACCAAAACGAAGGTTGTCGGCGATTGTGCCGGGGAAGAGATACGCGGTCTGAGTGACCATGCCAACACGCCTTCGAAGTTCCCGCGGTGGAATCTGCCGGTAGTCGACACCTTCAAGTCGTACTGTGCCGGTGGTGGGTTCATCAAGACGATTGAGCAGACGGAGCAAGGAGGATTTGCCGGCGCCGCTCGACCCGACGATCACGAGCACCTCCCCTTTGCGCACCTCGATGGTCACGTCATCGACGATGCGTGTACCTCCGACCTCGCGGCTGAGATGGTCGGTTTCGAGGATATTCGTCGTTGGCGTGAAACGCTCCTGTTGTATTAGGGCACCCGTTGGACCGATGACAGCCGCACTGTGCGATCGAGCCGCTATCCAGCACACCTCAGCTCACGCCCTGATTCACTAGGACAACAACACTTCGCGCCTCAACCCCATGCGTAGTTCCAAGCGCGTCTTGCTCTGAACCGGGGTCGGCGATGTCGTGAGGCGAAGACCGGCTTGTGTCTACGGCCACACACCAACGCCTTCCCGGCACCATGGGTAATTCAAATTCCAGGCTGTCCCAGAACATATTGAACATCACGTGCAAGTCTGCGTCACCGCCGAAACCTGCCAACGTCATCGAGAGTGCACGGGCCGATGGATCGTCCCATCCCGGACGATTGAGTTTTGTACCATGCCAAGATACGTCGGTTAAGCCGCGCTCGTTTGCCGAGCCGTCGAAAAACTGGTTGCGCCGGACGGCTGCATGCATCTTTCGGAAACGAATCATGCCCCTGCAGAAGCGGAGTAGCTCAGAGTTCTTGTCCACAAGAGTCCAGTCGAACCAGTTAATCTCGTTATCCTGGCAATATGGGTTGTTGTTACCGTTCTGCGAACGCCGTATCTCGTCGCCAGCCACAAACATGGGAACGCCGCGCGAGAGCAGAAGAATTGCCATAAAGTTGCGAACCTGGCGGTTGCGGAGCGATTCGAGGTTGGGATCGTCGGAATCCCCTTCCGCGCCGCAGTTCCAGCTGAGGTTATCGTTAATACCGTCACGATTGCCCTCGCCGTTCGCTTCGTTGTGC
>DATKAP010000132.1:0-70274 GCA_035577905.1 Binatia bacterium | reverse complement strand
GGCCGTCGAGTTCATCAAGGCGAACATCAAACTGGAAGGAGTAGAGAAGGCATCCGTCGCGGACAGCAAGAAGGTGGTCGCAATCTGCACGCAGTATGCGCAGAAGGGGATGTTAAACATCTTCATTGCGGTGTTCTTCGGCACCCTGGCGTTTGCTTTTGTGGACCCATTCTTCTTCGTGGGCTACCTGATCTCGATCGCAATCTTCGGTTTGTATCAGGCTATCTTTATGGCCAATGCTGGTGCCGCCTGGGATAACGCCAAGAAAATCGTCGAGGTCGAGTTGAAACAGAAGGGGACAGAACTGCACGCGGCAACCGTAATTGGCGACACGGTAGGCGATCCGTTCAAGGACACATCTTCCGTGGCCATGAACCCGGTGATCAAGTTCACCACGCTGTTTGGATTGCTGGCGGTAGAGTTGGCGGTGTCCCTGGCTGCCGACAAGGGCTCGACTCTCACCAACGCATTGGCGCTGGTGTTCTTCCTCGTCTCGATTTCGTTTGTGTACCGATCGTTCTACGGGATGCGGATTAAGACGGGAAACTAGGGACTCGAATCCCCTGAAAAGTGAACGCCATCCTCCTGCATGAGGATGGCGTTTCTTATTGCGATGAACTAACGGGCTGCCATTGTCTGCAGACCCTGATAGGCTCCCTGCAGATCACCGGGTGTGCCGTAAAAGTCGAAATTCCCCTCGTGATGTGTCGCCACGTGCAGCAATCCATTTTGCAGAAACTTGACCTGCTTAATGGTTCCCGGCGCAAACGCAACGTGATCGCACCGCCCCTGCGGATCAACAGTATTCGTACAATCGAAACGGCCGCTGCCATCCGGAGCAAGCAGGAGAATGCCAACGCAGTACGCCTGCACCAGGTTGCCATTGTTGGCCACCAGAACGTGCCGGTGTTGCAGGACGAACTTTTTTAGCTGGGCCTCCGCTGCCGTGCGCTGTTGTTCGCTTTCGATTTTGGATTTCAGCGAGACGAGCTGCTCGCGACCCGGATAGAACAACATCAACTTATTGACGTCGTCGATGGCCGCGTCGTAGTTCTTGCTGTTGGTTTCGCTGACAATTTGATTCCCGACAATCAGCAGGATCTGCGATTCGATCGCTGCGCCCTCCGCGTTGCCACTCTGCTTTGCCCGCAAGGCCCATGCGAGGGCACAATCCGTTATCGGCTCTGTCAGGTGTCCGGCATTCATGGCGGCATGTGCGTTGGCCAGCATAGAAACGGTGGGGTCGGGTGCGGGCGCCGGGGTGGAGTCGGCAATCACAGCGTGCGTCTTGGGAGTTTCGTAGCGTGCCGCCACACTCGGTGCCTGCGCCTGGGAGTTCACTTGCGTCTGCTGGTTGAGAAGTGCCGCACGCTGGGGCTCAGCTTTCTCTTCACCCGATTGAGGAGTCGGTGCGGGAGATGGCGGGCTCTGATTGGCCTGCTGATTGGCCTGCTGATCGTCCGACTGATTCTCCTGGTTCTCTGGGGGTGCCGCGAGAGCGCGGGCCCAGAGGACAGCCTGTTCTGCAGGAAGTTTTTCGACGCTGGTCAATTGCGTGCGCCGCATCCAGCAACGGTCCTCAGGCGTCAGCGATTCCGGTCTTTGAATGAGTTCAAGGTAACGCCGGGAATCGCCTTGGCTCAGGTTGTTGAGGAATTGCTGGCCTAAAGCCTCAGCGTTAGTCTCCATCCGGATCACCGGCGCTTCCTCTGCCGCCAAGCGGATGGCGAGTGTCTCTGCCTCCAGGAAGTCGTGAATGCGATCGGATGGGATGTAGGTCTGTAGGACCTGCATGGTGGCCGGCTGTATTTGTCCGCTCGCGTAGGCGGCACAGTCTTTGTCGTGGATACGCTTCAGCATTTGGCCCTGCGCGCCATAGTACGCAACCAAATTCTTAGACGGGATGCGTGCTAAACCAGCCGTCACCAGCAAGTTCTTGAGTTGGAATTGTTTCTCTTCCGGTGCCGAACCAAGGAGCGTCAGATACTTCTTCGAATCGATGAGGTGAAGATCCTGGTTATAGTCCGATATTTCGCGCGCTGTCATCGAGCGATCAAAGACAGTGCTCCACGATTCGGATGGGTCGAATCCGATATCGGAAGTGGGCAAGAGCACGGCCAGGAGGGCCACAGGGAATACCGAAAGCTGGCGGGTGTTTTCCAGCCAACCCCAAAAAGCCGCACGTGAGGCTCGCTTGTCAGCTCTGACGATCTCTTTGTAAATCGCTCTTCTGCGCCGGTCTTTGAACAGCCGCTTGAAGGCTTTTCGGATCTTCCGAGGGGAACTAAGCAGGAGCGGTTCAGCCGTATTGAGTTTTCCCTCGCAATCCAGGCGAAACAGCATTCCCCGCTCCTGATGCTCCGGAGCCTCCAGCCCGTGAACGGCCATCGCCTTCCTGGCGGCCTCCCACCGTGCAGCCGTGTCGTATTCTCCCGTGGTCCGGGGAGGCATGACGAAAACAACCTTGCTGAACAGGCCTTCCCGTTTCAAAGTATCCATCTCCCAGACCGTTCCGGGGCGATCTGATGGAACCAGCAGGATCCCCTTCGAGCGACGCATGAGCGTCACTATGTCCGTTTTCCACCGCTCTTCATCGGTTAAGATGCGGCCTGCGCCGATGCTTTCTCCTGGCCTGCCCAATGCGATCAAAGGCGCAATGCTGCGAACCGAAAGGCTGGTATAGCTTTCGAGGTCGTCGGTAACGAGGCGCTGATAAACCCACACGCATTTTCTGCGCAAGCGAAGGTACAAGGGGACATGCAGTTTCCCGGTAGTTTCGAAAGCGCGCAAATAGAGGTAGAAGTCCGGCACTTTGGCGGTTGGATTTGCGCGCAGATTGTGCAGAACAAGATCGCCGGTACGGTCATATTCTTGCTGGCGCAGGTGGATGATCTTGCCGCGTAGCCACTGGCTCAACAGCAAGAGCACTAGTGCGAGAAACGCAACCACGTAGCGCCCGCCCATAGCGCTTGCCAACTTGTGAGTCAGGAGCGAAGCACCGGGATCGATCTTGTCAATGACATTGGTGAAAAGGACGCCACCCAGAATGCTACTGACTGTTAGAGCCAGACCCGAGACGACGAACAATGCATTGCGAACAGCCCATCGGGCGGCCCGGGACGGGAAACTATCGCTCGCCACTCCGGTCATGACTAGCTCCTTGTCGGACGGATTCACTAGTCTGGATACAGTTATCCGCGATCGCCGTGGTTCCCGCACCCTGGTGCTCCAGAGAGCTTGAACACAAACAGAACGGTGTGCTCTGGATCTATTAAGGACGAGGAAATTCGCCCTTCCCCCTGAACGATGGTGACGCTTGCCTGCAAAACGTTGCGACTACATGTTGCCTCGGCAGGTCATCGTCTCTAGTGGTGCGTAATTATGCCCCGGGCGGATTTCGTGCACAACAAGATTCCGAAAAGGCAGCAAGAAGTGGAATCTCATCATAAAGGCGCCGCAAACGATTACGGCATTTTGCCGTTTGCGCAGGCGACAGGGGAAACCTGGAACTAGTTGGGACCTTTCATCTTGTCTTTCACGCTTTTGGCGAGTTTCTCGATCTCGTCGGCTTTCCGCACAACATCGAGCGAGAGGACATTCTCGTTTGACTTATCGACGTATTCCTTCAGCTCCACGGATAACTTCAGCAGCTTGTCGGTGTCCCGCTTGAGAGCGGCGACGCGCTCTTTGGCGGCTTTCTTTTCCATATCATGGGTGATGCGGGAACGGGCTTCGTCTTCATCGATCGGCGGATTCACCTCGCGCTGCTGCCCTGGGGAATGCTGGATTAAAACAAGAGCTGAAAAAATCCAGAGTAGAAATATCAGTATATGAAGTCTGGGACGCACTGGAGCCTCGCTTAGAATGGGCGCTCCAGCCGATTATACGTCCCAGGGATTGCACAACGGTTCCAGCGCAAATCATCACGACAGAGAACTCAAAGGATCCCGGGCAAAATAAAGGCCAGGGCTTTTGGCTCTGGCCTCACCTCCGAGTCCTGCGATTTCTTTTTACAGCGCGCTCATATTCGCGAGGAATTCGCCGTTCGACTTGGTCTTGCTCAGCTTGTCGATGAGCAATTCCATAGCTTCTACCGGTGAAAGCGGGTTCAGCACTTTGCGCAGAACCCAGATGCGCGAGAGGTCTTCCTTCGGAATCAGAAGTTCTTCTTTTCGCGTGCCCGAGCGCTGGATGTCGATGGCCGGGAACACGCGCTTGTCGACGAGTTTGCGCTCGAGGATGATTTCGCTGTTGCCAGTGCCTTTGAACTCTTCGAAGATCACGTCGTCCATGCGCGAACCGGTATCGATCAGGGCTGTCGCGATGATCGTGAGGGAGCCGCCTTCTTCGATGTTGCGCGCCGATCCAAAGAAGCGCTTCGGACGCTGCAACGCATTCGAGTCGACGCCGCCCGACAGGACCTTGCCGCTGGGCGGAACGATCGTGTTGTAGGCGCGAGCCAGACGTGTAATCGAGTCGAGCAGAATGACGACGTCGCGCTTGTGCTCGACCAGGCGCTTCGCCTTTTCGATCACCATCTCGGCGACCTGCACGTGACGCGCGGCAGGCTCGTCGAAGGTAGACGAGATCACTTCGCCCTTAACCGAGCGCTGCATGTCGGTGACTTCTTCCGGACGCTCGTCGATCAGCAGCACCATCAGAACAACTTCTGGATGGTTTGTAGTGATCGAGTTGGCCACGTTCTGCAAGAGCATCGTCTTGCCCGCGCGAGGCGGAGAAACGATCAATCCGCGCTGGCCCTTGCCGAGAGGCGTAAGCAGATCCATGACGCGGGCGCTGGAATTATCGCGAGCCGTTTCCAGCTTGATCCGTTCCTGCGGATACAGAGGCGTCAGGTTATCGAAGAGAATCTTGTTGCGCGCCTCGTCGGGCGACTCAAAGTTGACCGCTTCAATCTTGACGAGCGCGAAATACTTTTCGCCTTCGTGTGGAGGGCGCACCTGTCCGCTGATGGTATCGCCAGTCTTGAGGTCGAACTTGCGGATCTGGGACGGGGAGACGTAGATATCGTCCGGGCCCGGGAGGTAGTTGTAGTCGGGAGAGCGAAGGAAGCCGTAGCCATCAGGCAGGATTTCAAGCACGCCTTCGGCAAAGATGTGGCCTTCCTTTTCGCTTTGCGCCTGCAGGATTTTAAAGATGAGGTCCTGCTTGCGCATGCCGCTGGCACCGGGAAGATCCAAGGTCCTTGCGATCTTGGTCAGTTCGGTGATGTTCTTTTCTTTCAGTTCTGCAATGGTCATGATTCACCTGAACCCGTGCACTAGAGCGTATTCGGTAGTGTCAACGGGAGATTTTCAAAGGAGGGGACTCAGGAAAGATGCTAAAACACAACGCCGGGGAGGAAGGGCGGGGCTGGTGTTAAGCAGCCCGCCGTTGTGCCTCGGCTACATTCTCTGGTTCCGACAACACTGCTTGCCGCTCCGAGTCAGCGATCCGATCCAGCACGCCATTCATGGTTTCCTGGATTCTTGTGCTAGGCCGGTGGAATTTCCGCGTGGCCTTGGAGGCAAGCTGGCAAAGCATATAACGATTCCGTAGGGTCTGTAAAGCATCAAACACACGATCAGAGCGCATGTGTGGTAGTTCTCCTTGCTTTATGATTGTGGCCTCCGCCTTCGTCCTTTCACACGGGAAGGGTGACCGGAAAACCCCAGCTTCCGACCTAAGTCACTGATTCCGATTAGGATGTAAAGGAGTTAGCGTAAAACTCACTCTTTGTTGAATAGATGCGTACGGGAACCCCGAAGATGCTCAATTTCCGGGCTTAGCTTCGTAGGAGCTGCTCGATCAGCACAAGGAGGCAGCACTCCGAGGGGTCCCAAGAACTCGTTAATGTAGCGGCAAAGCGGCTTTCGGTCAAGTAATTATTTGTAAGAGTTGTGGAGGGGAGTTCAAAATCGGATTGTTATCTTTTGGTAAACCTCCCCCCTCCCCCTTGATCTCGTGGAATCATAGGTTTACGTGGAAAATCGGAAATAATCCTAGAGCTACAATGACTTACACGCAAAATATTGTATCTAAAAGAGTTATATTTAGATTCGTTGCAAGCTCGCTATCGCTACTTCCAGTTTCGTCTGGATGACTACTGTGCAAACTGGATGCCAAGCTGTGCATACTGGGGAACATTCCCAAATTGGAAGAGCTCCTTGGCAGGCTTCGGGAACAGGAGTTGCCGAGACTAGGATGTAGTCATGAATGGAATCAGGATGGACGCCTGGCTTTGGGCGGCCCGGTTTTTCAAGACCCGAACGCTGGCCAAGAAGGGCTGCGATCTGAACAGAATTCTGTCGAACGGTCAGGTGGCAAAGGCAGCGCGCGAAGTGCGCATCGGGGATATGCTCCGCATCACGACGGAAGGAGGCGAGTTCGAGGTTCAAGTCGTGGGGCTGAGTGATGTGCGTGGGCCGGCCTCGGAGGCGCAGAAGCTGTATCGGGAGACTGAGGCGAGCAAGGAGGCACGGTTGAAAGCTGCGGCCGAGAGAAGGGCTGCGCGGGAATGGGAAGTTTTACCTCCGACCCGGCCGTCGAAAAGAGACCGGAGAAGGATTATCCAGTTTCGGGGACGTGGATGAAAGCGCGGCGACGGTTGATTATGAGCTGCGCTCACTATTTCCGCAGCTTCTGCAGCTTCTGAGGTGACACACAAGGTCCCTAGACTGCGCTCGGGATGGCAGTGATTGGGGAGCTCTTAGATCTGTTGCGAGTGTTGGACAAAAGATCTCGGTTCGCTGTCGAAAAATCCCCACTTCTGGAAATGCGGCCAGAAGTGGGGCACCCGTTTGGTTTGTCCCATTTTCGGGTGTTCCCGATTCACGTTTATTGGACAATACCGGTCAATGTGCGGCTTAGCGAAGTTGCAGGTCTCGCAGGAGGACGGCATCGCGATTTTCGCTGCCTCGTGCCATCAGCATTCGGGTGCGATCGACAGTCCAGGTGAAATAGAAAATCTGGCCGGAAGTGAAACGGGTAAGCGGCTTGGGCTTACCGCCGGAAAGCGGTTGTTCCCAAATGTTGGAAACTCCGTTTTCTGTAACGATGTATTGCAGGCCCTTGCCATTGGAAGACCATCGGACCTTGACCCCACCTGCTTCAGAAGGGACGGGAAACTGTTTCACGGGTGGCCCTCCGTTTACTGGAATTACTGCGAGTTTCCAACCTTCGGAGGGAACGCGACCGAACTGAGTGTAGGGGTAGACGAGGTAATGCCCGTCAGGGGAAGCGTCGATGGTCTGCGCGAGCAAATCTCCGAGTCCGTCCGCGACTTTTTGCGATGAGCCGCCTTCGAGCGGGACTTTCCATATTTTCTGTGGCGGGTCCCATGTGTAGTAGAAGATCGCGTTATGATCGGCGGAGCAGGCGGGAGAATCGATCTCTCCGTGTGCCAGCACGGTGGGATGCGACCCATCCTGGTCGAACCGCACCAACCTTGCGTCCTCGTTATCCACGCGGAACAAAACGAATCTCCCGCATGCGGCGGGCTCGAACGCGGGCTGAACCTCGCTGAGGCGAGTGGGTTGACCGCCGTCGGTGTACATCAGCCACGCAACATTTTCGGCATTGGTTATCACGAGCTTTCCATCGGGCGCTTCCGCAATGGTTCTGATAGGAAAGGCATCAGACGCCACCTGGCGGGCTTGAGATAAATCCGAAGCGGGAGCGATCCATGGCTGAGACAAGAGACTGATGTTTGCGGTAGCGAAGGTGCGGCCATCGCGAGTCACATCGAGATCGGAACCGTAATCGGCGAGGTCGTGAGTGAGTGGCTGGGCGCGGCCTTCGGGAAAAGAGATGGTCCAGAGTTGATAGCGCTGTGCGGCGTTGTCGACATAGGGGAACAGCAATGTCTTTCCGCCTGGAAGCCATACGGGACGTCCAAGGAATCGCGCGCTGGAGAATATCTCCCGGATGCTTCCATCCTTGGCCGAGACGAGATCGATCACCCAACGGAGTTGATGGTTGGCAAGGACGACCGGGATTGCAATGTTCTGGCCGTCCGGCGACCAATTGGGTCCAGGCTGGTACAGCATGGCGCTGCCGTCCTGAATCAGGGTCAGCACGTGGTTGTTGGTGCCGTCTGCGTTGGCGACTTTGACTTCGATGTACTTGCGTGGCGGGACACAGCGCTCGTACACAAATTGTTTTCCGTCGGGAGAAAAGGACACTGGGGAATCCACGTCCGTGATCAACTTGGTGACAGCGCCACCATGCGCGGGAAGCAGATACAAGTACTTAAAGGCGGGGTCCTTGGTGTCGGATCGGACCACGTAAAGAGATGTGCCATCCGGGGAAAAAGTGAGGCCATGAAAACCCGGGCCCTCAGGCAGAATCTGACTGTCATTTCTCGCGGCAATGTCTTGAAGCCATAGACTCTGTCGAATCTCGTCACCCCGCGCATAGGCTAGATAGCGGCCATCCGGGGAAATGGCAACAGCTTGCACCTGGCCGTTGTCGGTCAACCTGGTCATTTCCACACGGCGTAAGTCGAGGTCTCGCGCGTGCAACCGTCGTCGATAAAATCCGTAGGCTCCGGCGATGATCACAACCACGGTAAGCACTACGAGAAGATATTTGTGCGAGCTGCGGTCGACAGATGCTGTTGCGCCGGTCGGCGACGGCACAACTTCGACTTCCGGCAGTTGGCGACCGCTGGTTCCGTTTGTTACGGGGGCGATAAACCGATAACCGCGACGCGGGATGGTTTCCACAAAGATGGGATTCTGCGCGGAGTCTCCCAGCGCATAACGAAGTTTCTTCAGCGCGGTATCGATTCCTTCGTTGAAGTCAACGAAGGTGCCGTCGGGCCAGAGATGCTTGCGAATATCGTCCCGGGTGACTAGAACTCCTGGGCGTTCCAGCAGCATTACGAGAATGCGAAATGGCTTTTCCTGCAGGGCGACCCTGCGTCCACTGCGGTACAGCTGGCCCGTACCGAAGTCCACAGAAAACACGCCGAATCGCAGGCTGGTTTGCCTGGTGGAAGAAGTCGCCACAGAATCATCCCCCGAGCACGATTGCCGGGCAGTTTAGCACTTTTCCTTCAACCTGGGGTCTACAAAAGAGTTCAGCTAAGACGCCAAACTAAGCAAGAAACAGGAGTTGCGAGTTCAGGCGGCGGTTCGGCAAGAGTTCGGTTGACGCGGAGCCGGAAGGTCGAGCAGAGTGAGCGCCATTCGCGCCCGGAAGCCTTCCTTCCTCCTGGTCCGAGCGCAGACATTCAAAACTTCGAAGGTACCAAGGGAAGCGGTATCGCAGTCAGCGAGCGGATTCGCATCGCTCGATGTTTTCCAGACGCCGCCGCGATCCCGTCTGTTTTGCAAACTTCGATCAGGAGATGCGTATGAAAGCAGTTCGAATCACCGTGGTGACTATTCTGACTCTTCTCACGCTAACAACGTCGGTTCCTGCATATGCGCAGCACCGTCATTACAGGTTCATCGACCTTGGCACGTTCGGCGGGCCTGCAAGCTATTTTTCAAACGGACTTGACGGCATCCTGAACGCTCAGGGGACAGCGGTGGGCTGGGCGGATACGGTCACGCCTGATCCGTTCCCTATGTTTTGCTTCAACGCCGACTGTTATGTCTCACATGCATTTGCGTCACGAAACGGTGTGCGCATGGACCTCGGCACGCTGCCCGGAGGAGCCAGCAGTGGCGCGTTCTGGATAAGTTCGAACGGGATCATTGCCGGTAATGCTGAAAACGGCGAGGAAGATCCCTTGCTTTCGGGCTTGGGACAATCCCGTGCGGTTCTTTGGAAACATGGCAAAATTATCGATCTGGGAACGCTGGAAGGTGGATACGAAAGCACGATCGGGAGTGTGAACAGCAAAGGCGAAGCGGTCGGGTTTTCGATGAACACAGTTCCCGATGACTTCAGTCTGGTCGCCCCAGGATTCTACCCGACTCAGACCCGCGCCTTTTTGTGGCAAAACGGCGTCATGGAAGACTTAGGGACTCTGGGCGGAGATGATGCCATCGCCAACTTCATCAACGAGCGTGGTCAGATCGTAGGAAACTCTTATACGAACACGACACCAAATGCGACTACTGGACTGCCCACGCTTGATCCCTTCCTGTGGGAAAACGGCAGGATGATCGATCTCGGGACGCTCGGAGGAACGATTGGCGCCCCGGCGGCCTTCAACAATCGTGGCGAAGTCGTTGGCCAGTCCAACCTGGCGGGCGATGTGTACTCGCACGCGTTCTTGTGGACCAAGAAACACGGCATGCAAGATCTCGGGACATTGGGTGGAAACACTGGAGTTGTCAATTGGATCAATGATGTGGGCGACATTGTTGGCAAGACTGATCTGCCGGGCTCACTTTCGCCACAGGATCATCATGCAGTGCTGTGGAGACACGGTCATCAGATCGATCTGGGCGCTCTTCCAGAAGAGACAAACAGTAACGCGTATAACGTGAACTCACGTGGTCAGGTTGTGGGTACATCCGAAGACCGGGCACACATGCTGATCGGAGTGGGCGAGCACGCGTTCCTGTGGGAAGGCAACGGCCCGATGGTTGACCTCAATACTTTGATCCGGCCCGGCGCTAGTCTGCAACTGACGTATGCAGTGGCGATCAACGATAGAGGAGAGATTGCTGGATTTGGGGTGCCGCCGGGAGTGTTGCCAGAAGAGTACGAAACCAGAGGACATGCTTACGTCCTGATTCCGTGTGACGAGGAACACCCGCACGTTGACGGGTGCGACTACGAACGAGTGGATGCGAACGTCGAATCGGCGGTGCGCCCGGCGCGGAGCGCGGCATCTGCGCCTGTTGTGCGGGAGTCGGTGGGGAGGTTCAGGAACCCATTGGCGGGGCATGTCGCCTTTGCGAAGTAGGTGGCGGAGCGGAAACAAAAAGTGAATCCAGATGCGGCGCGGCTCGAGCCGCGCCCTCTTCGAACCATAATTGCTCTCAGGAAATATTCATGGCTACTGCTCGTGCAGCGTGCGCATGGGGTCGAGCCAGGCTGCGCGGATCGCGGGAGCGAGGGCTGAGCAGATCGACACGAGCAGCAGGGTTATGGCGACTGTCGCGAAGGTGGAGGGATCAAGCGGCTTTACACCGAACAGGAAGTCGGCCACCAGCCTGGTCACCAACAGCGATCCGAACGCTCCAGCAAGAATTCCCACGGCACCCAGCAACAGAGCACGGCGCAGGACCATCGCGAGAATGTGGCTTCGCGAAGCGCCGAATGCCATCCTCAATGCGAGCTCTCGCATTCTCTCGGCGACTACAAAAGAAAGAACTGCGTAGAGCCCGAGGGCGGAGAGCAGCAGGGCGACTAGTGCGAAAGCAGAGACTAAGCCGGCTTCGAATCTTGGTTGTTCCGACATCTCCCGGAGCGTATCGCCGAACGCTTGATAGTCGAAAACCGGCGCATCGGCGTCAAAACGCTGTACGACTGCGCGGACGGCGCTCTGGTAGCTCAACGGATCTCCAGAAACCTTCATGATCACCACCGGACGCTGGTGAGTAGGATTCTGGGCATATGGCAAATAGAAGCGCGGGGTATAAGGATCGTCCCAAGGATCGCCACCCAGGGTATCGCCGACCACTCCGATGATCTGGCGGGCGATGATTGGCTCGGGAGAGTACTCGAACTTGGGGGTCAGATAGTGGCCGACCGGGTCCTCGCTGGGAAAGTACTTCCGAGCAAAGGCGCGACTGACGATTGCAACGGGCGGGGATGTGGCGAGATTGTCATGGTCGGTGAAGGTGCGTCCGTGCAGGAGAGGGATGGAGAGAGTCTCGAAAAATTCAGGCAGGACCGCGCTCATGTTGCAGGTGGGGATATTGTCGGGCGGGTCAAGGTGGCCAAGGATCGTAAATTGTATCCACGTGCCGCCTCTTCCCGGCAGTTGATGTCCAGCCGAGACTCGACTGACTCCGGGAACGGCAGCCAGTTCTGGCAAGAGCTTCCGGAAGAACGGGACTTTGCCTGGATCGGGATACCGTGTCTGGGTCAATGCAACATCGAAGTGCACGGTTTGTTTGAAGTCGAAGCCGGGATCGAGATGAAGAAGGTTCAGCATGCTCCTAATGAGCAAGCCGGAGCCGATCAGTAATGTAAAACCGAGAGCGGTCTCGGCAACCACGAGCGTGTGTTGCAGGCGGTTCCTGCGCCGGCCCGGAGTTGTGGTTGCGCCGCCATCCCGCAGGGCGTTGGCTGGATCGGAGCGCGACATACGCCAGGCAGGGAGTAATCCGAAGAGCAGGGCGGTGAGTGCGGAGAGAAGGACGGAAAAAAGGAGTATTCGCCAATCGATCGAGACGTTGAACAGGCGTGGAATATCTTTCGGGACCAGGTGGATTCCTACTCTTACGAAGAAGACTGAGGTGAGGATGCCGATGACTCCGCCGCACATGGCGAGGATCAGGGACTCAATGAGAAGTTGGCGCACAACGCGGATGCGGCTGGCGCCAAGGGCGGTGCGAACCGCGATTTCGGTCTTTCGCGAGGTGGCACGGGCGAGGATCAACCCGGCAACGTTGGCGCAACCGATCAGCAGAACCACTCCGACAGACGCGAGCAGAAGGAATAGAACGTTGCGACTGTCTCCGACTTGCTGCTTCAGCAGGGGCTGGAGAAGAACGGCGGAGCGGTAGCGGTTTTCGGGATACTGCTGCGCGAGCTGGCGCTGGATCGTATTGAGGTCGGCACTGGCCTGCTCGATACTTACGCCGGGCCTGAGACGTCCGAGAACATGCAAATCGTCAGCGTCCCGCCTCGAAGTCAGCGGGAACTGGCCTTCTGCATTGCCGGCATATGTCGCCCAGAAATAGGCCGGCTGCTGGACTGGATAGTGAAACCCCGCGGGCATGACTCCAACCACCGTGGAAGGCTGGTCGCTCACCCGCACAATCTGGCCGATGACATCGGGAGCCGCAGCGAAGAGTGAAACCCAGAGATCATAACTCAGAATCACGACGCGATGGCCTGGCAGCTCTTCTTCGGGCGTGAAGTTGCGCCCCAGCTCGGGGGCGACGCCTAGCGTTGGGAAGAGATTTGCAGAAACGCGCCCGCAGCCGAGGACCTGTGCGCCTTCGCCATTTGCCTTGGCGACGAGACGAGCATTTCCCTGGTAGGAGGCGATCGAGTCGAACGTATGGTTTTGACGTTGCCAGTCGAAGAAATTGGGATAGGAAGTGCCAACAGCATAGTCGGCGTAAAAGGTGTTAGTAGGTACCCCAGGCGGAAACTCCAGCGTATCGAGTGCGACCAGGCGATCGCGATCGGGAAAGGGCAGCGGGCGGAGGAGGATTCCGTCGACCAGACTGAAGATGG
Source organism: Binatia bacterium (assembly GCA_035577905.1). Classification (GTDB taxonomy): domain Bacteria; phylum Acidobacteriota; class Terriglobia; order Terriglobales; family Acidobacteriaceae; genus Sulfotelmatobacter. Next base: position 56,957 of record DATKAP010000132.1, on the reverse strand, counting down.
CGGTGGTGGCTCCTATTCCAAAGGCCAAGGTGACGATCGCCGACACGGCGAACCCGGGACTGCGGCGGAGTTGGCGCAGGGCGAACCGCGCGTCGGCCACGAAGGTGGAAAGCATGTCGGGATCGGGCATTGGCGTAGCGATCAATCAGGATCTCTTGCCATGGCCTTCATAACAATGGCCTCGACGGCCATGGGCAGTGCTGGGTTTAAGAATCGAATTGGAGTCGGCTCCTCATGCAGCATGCGTTTGCCGGTGCCCACAAAATCAATCGCTGAAAAGGGATGGAACTGGGTGAGCATCTCATAGAAGACGATGCCAAGCGAGAAAATATGAATTCGCGAACCAGATAGATCTCGAGCCGAAGGTCCGGGCCATAGGCAACTTGAATTCGCCTCGGACTGCGGCCCTGCAGGTGGCCAATTCAATGTCATTCACAGACACGAAACCAACGGGAATGTTGGTGAAATGGGTCACAGGAGTGGGTATTGGGTCACAAGGAGACAGGGTCTTGGAAAACCCCGCTTTCGGTCAATTAGAAAATGAAAATCTGAGTGAGAGTCCTGATTGAGTCCGGTTTGAGAATCAATCCGATTTCGTGCGTCGTGGTCCCGCCTCAGACTAGTGATCGAACTTATATCCGTGGTGCTTACGCTTGAATGGAGCAATTTACCCCACGAGATTGCCCGAGGTGCCCTTGGATTTCAATCTGCAGGCATCGCTGCCGTACCAAGAGATCCGCGGTGTTCCGCGGCCGGATAAGCTGCCGCAATTGGCGACTCCATCCACTTACGAACTTTCGGCAGGGAGTTGCGCATTGCAATTTCGCCGACCTTGATCAGGTCCGCGGCGCGCTTGAAATCGTCGTAGGCGAATCCCGCGACGTCCGGTTCGACGACGATGTCGGCGGCGTTGCGCCACAGCGGGGCCATGGCATCCTGCGCAATAGCGAAAGATTGACCAATCACATCGAATAGATGACGCGGCGGACCGCCATTGGACCATGCGCCCCTCAGATGCACGGCCAGCACTCGTTCAGCACCCATGTCGCGAAGCGGGCGCGAGGGAACGGGGTGCGACAACATGCCGTCGACCAAGTGGCGTCCGCGAATCTGCACAGGCAGGAACATGCCGGGATAGGCGCAACTGGCGCGGACGGGATCGATGATCGATCCGGAATGAAAAACAACCCCTTCGCCGGTGTTGAAGTCGGTCGCGGTTACACCCAGCGGGATGCGAAGGTCCTCGAAGGTCTTGCACTTGAGAGTGCGCGTGAGGAACGAAATCATGCGATCGTTCGAGGCGAATCCGTATCGTGACAAGGTCCAGCGCGCGAAACTGGTGAAGCGGGTGTTTCGTGCCACTTCTTCCATTTCGGCGAGCGACAATCCGCTGCAGTAGCACGCGCCGATGAGAGCACCTACGCTAGTACCGGCGATGACGCGGATCGGAATTCCTTCATCCTCGAGAACCTTCAGAACACCGATGTGAGCAATGCCACGGGCGAAGCCCCCGCCCAATGCGAGGCCAATGGAAGGAATGCGGGTGGGAGTAGCGGGAGCTATGGGCTTGCGGGAAAACTCGCGCCCGAACGCTTGCACGGAGCGAATAATCTTCCCCAGACTTTTCACGTCGAACCCCACATCTTCTGGCCTGTGGAGGCCTAGAACCCATGTTGCAAATAAGATGCCACATACTGATGCAAGGCTGTAAGGGCACAAGGGTGCTACTTGCGGTTACCTTTGCAGCCGGTAACCAGTTACTGCCAGGGCAGTAAGGCAGGTGACGAACCTCCTGTATTCCTGTTAAGTTGCCGACAGTATGGTGCGCGAGATATCGGCCGGCGGGGTGGTCGTCTGGCACAAGGATGGGGAGTGGAGGACGGCGGTGATCGAACCGGCCGGGGACTCCTCGAGCGCTCTAAGTTCAAGGAGACGAGCTGCCTCCAAGAACAGGCCTGTATTGTGTCTACCAAAAGGGCTGGTCGATCCGGGAGAAAAACCCCTGGAAGCCGCGTTGCGCGAGGTACGTGAGGAAACCGGCGTCACCGCATCCCTGATCGCCAAGCTTGCCGACATCAAGTACGTGTATGTGCGTACTTGGGGAGACGGGGAGCGGGTGTTCAAGGTTGTCAGCTTCTATTTGCTGCGCTACGAGTCGGGAGAGATTGACCAGATTTCCGAAGGGATGAGAATTGAGGTAGCGCGCGCGTCGTGGATACGATTGCAGGATGCACCCAAGTTGCTGGCCTACAAGGGCGAAAAGCAGATGGCAAAACAGGCTTTCGAATATGTGATTGCACACACAGAGTTGTGATCGCGCTCGCTGGAAAAATCTCCGCCGATGGCAGTACCATAGTCACGGCGCAATCGCCAGTCGAGGGCGACCGGAAGTCATCTCTTGCCCATTCCGCCTTTTCCCAATATCGAGTAGTCGAAGCGCACTCACCAAAGAGGCCCGATCATGAAGCGCATTCATAAAGTCGCCATCCTTGGCGCCGGAACGATGGGCGCCCGTATCGCCGCGCATTTTGCCAATGCGGGCGTTCCAAGCTATCTATTCGACATTGTTCCCCCGGATGCCGACGCTCCTATGCGGAACAAGATCGCGGCCGCGGGTCTGGAGGCGGCAAGAAAATCGAAACCCGCTGCTTTTATGGACGCCTCACTTGCGCGACTGGTGAGCGTCGGCAATTTCGAGGACGACCTGAAAAAGCTGGCCGATGTTGATTGGATCATCGAGGCGGTTGTCGAGAACCTTGAGATCAAGCGGAATCTGCTTCGTAAGATCGAAGCGATTCGAAAACCAGGGACCATTATCACCACCAATACGAGCGGCCTGCCGGTCGGCCAGATCGCGCATGGGTTCTCTGAGGATTTCCGGAGAGCGTGGTTCGGGACACATTTCTTCAATCCGCCGCGATATATGCGATTGCTGGAAATCATTCCCACTCCTGAAACCGACCCAGCATTGATCGAGGCTGTGTCGCACTTCAGCGATGTGCGCCTCGGCAAAGGTGTAGTGATGGCCAAAGACACACCGAACTTTGTCGGCAACCGCATTGGGACCTTCTCGGTGCTGAATGTCATCCGCCTGATGCAGGAGATGGGGCTCACCATCGAAGAAGTGGACGCGTTGACTGGACAAGCGGTGGGATGGCCGAAGTCAGCGACCTTTCGCACCATCGATCTGGTCGGACTCGACATTCTCGGACATGTTGTCGGCAACATGACAGCCAATGTGAAGGACGAGCGCAGCGATCTGCAACTGCCGGACTTTTTCAAGCAGATGCTCGAGAAGAAGTGGCTGGGCGATAAGACGCGGGGCGGATTCTACAAGAAGGTCAGGGGTGGAGAAGGTCAGGAAGACGAGCGGCTCGCGATTGACTGGAAGACTTTGGAGTACCATCCGCGACAGAAACCGAAATTCGCCGCTCTCGATATGGCGAAGAACGTCGAAGATACGGGCGCACGGTTGCGCATGCTGCTGGGCCTTGACGGTGGAGGTCCGCAGAAGGGCGACAAGGCGGGAACGTTCTTGTGGGCTGCGCTCGCGGATCTGTGGAACTACGCGGCGAATCGTGTTCCCGAAATTTCGGATTCGATTGTCGAGATCGATCGTGCGATGAAGCTTGGCTTCAACTGGGAGCTCGGCCCGTTTGAAATATGGGATGCGGCCGGGATAGAACCCACGGTTGCTCGCATGAAGAAGGAGGGCAGGCCGATTGCTGCGAACGCTGAGAAACTGCTCTCCTCAGGGCACAAGTCCTGGTACGGCGATGATCCTAAGGCGGCATCGGGTCGCGCCTACTTCGACCTGACAAGCGGGGAACAGAAGCCAGTTGAGGTTCCATCAGGCGTCTGGTCCGTGACGGTCGCGAAAAAATCGAATGGCGTGGTCAAGAAGAATTCAGGCGCATCGCTGGTGGATCTTGGCGACGGTGTAGCTTGCATCGAGTTTCACAGCAAGATGAACACTCTGGGCACCGACATCATCAGCCTGATCACGCAGACCCTGAAACCAGGTGGTCCAGGCGATAACTTCGACGGCTTCGTGATCACCAACGACGCGACGAATTTCTCGGTGGGCGCCAACCTGATGTTGCTGCTTATGAGCGTTCAGGAGGAAGAGTGGGACGACGTTGATCTGGCGATCCGCCAATTCCAGGGTATGACGCAGGCCATCAAGTTCTCGCCGAAGCCGGTCGTATCGGCACCTTTTGGATTGTGTCTTGGCGGAGGAACGGAGATTTCTCTACATGCTGCTGCACGTCAACCGCATGCGGAACTATATACCGGATTGGTCGAGGTCGGAGTGGGACTGCTGCCCGGCGGTGGAGGCTGCAAGGAGATGTTGCTGCGCGCGGTCGACGGCGCGGCGTCTTCGAAGGGTAAATCGTCGGGCGAGGCTCTTGCGGGGTCGGTCGAGATGTTGGAGGCCATGAAGAAGACCTTCGAAGCGATCGCAACAGCGAAAGTTGCGACCTCGGCGCATGAGGCCCGCGGACTCGGCTTCTTGTCCGATTCGGACCGCATCACCATGAATCGGGAACGGGTACTGTCAGATGCAAAGGCACGGGCGCTCGAGCTGACTCGATCCGGATACGAGCCACCTGTGCCGCGGACTGATATCCCAGCCCCGGGGGAGAGTCTGCTGGCAGCGCTCAAGATGGGCGTGCATCTGATGCGGCAGGGAGACTTCGTCACGGATTACGAAGTCAAACTTGGCGGGAAGATCGCGGAGGTGCTCTGCGGCGGCAACATTACGCCGGGCACTCCGGTGAGCGAACAGTACATCCTCGATCTGGAACGTGAGGGATTCAAATCTCTCTGCGGTGAACGCAAGACGCAGGAAAGAATCCAGTACACGTTGAAGACGGGGAGGACATTGAGGAACTGACCCTATGCGGCGAATAAAGTCTTGGGCAATTTCCCTCTTATTCACAACTGTGCTGTTTGCTGCCGGGATGGCCAGTGCACAGAAAGAAGCTCAGGAGCAGGAGTCTGCGCCCGACGTGCCGGACGCGATCGCCATTCCCGATGGTCTGCAACCCGTGCTCTTTGTCCGTGCTTCCGGGTCGCAGATCTACGCCTGTCAGGCCGATGCGCAAGGGAATTACAGTTGGACGCTGAAGGCCCCGGAAGCTGAGTTAAAAGACCGCAAGGACAAGGTGATCGGCCAGCACTCCGCAGGGCCGACATGGAAATTGAAAGATGGCAGCGAGGTGACCGGAAAAGCGGTCGCGCATGTCGACGCGCTCGATTCAGAGTCGATTCCCTGGCTGCTGGTGGACGTTGTGAACAACTCCGGCAAGGGTGCGCTTGCAAAGGTGACAAAGATTCAGCGCGTGCACACACATGGCGGCAAGCCGGGGACCGATCCCTGCGACGAAGCGCATAAAAGCGCAGAGACGAAGAGCAGCTACACCGCCGACTATTACTTCTTTGCCCCGGCCAAGTAGGAACCGAGGTTCGTAGCTGGGCATCTAACCACAGAAGCGGGAGGATTTATGCGGGACGTAATCATTGCATCATCGGTGCGAACACCCGTGGGCCGGGCTTTCAAAGGAACGCTCCGTGCAACGCGTCCCGATGAGTTGGGGGCGGTTGCGATTAAGGGCGCGCTCGAGCGGGTGCCACAGCTCGATCCTAAAGAGATAGAAGATGTGATTCTCGGGTGCGCGATGCCTGAGGCGGAGCAGGGTATGAACGTGGCCCGCATCGCTTCGTTGCGGGCGGGTTTGCCGGTAGAAGTCTCGGCATTGACGATCAACCGCTTCTGCTCGTCTGGACTGCAAGCCATTGCGATGGCGGCCGAACGGATCATGGCGGGCGGAGCAGAAGTCATCATCGCGGGCGGCACGGAGTCGATGACGATGATCCCGATGGGCGGACATAAGATCTCGCCGAATCCCTGGCTGGTTGATCACTATCCGGATGCATATCTTTCCATGGGACTCACGGCCGAACGCCTGGCAAAGCGGTTTGCGATCACCCGCGAAGCGGCGGATGAATTCTCACTGCACAGCCATCAAAAGGCACTCGCTGCGATTCAAACGGGAAAGTTTGACGATGAAATCGTACCGGTGACCGTCAGGTTCAGCACGCCCAACGGATCGAAGCCGAAGCGGCAGGAAATCAGTTTCAAAGCGGATGAGGGGCCGCGTGGAGATACGTCGATGGAGGCCCTTTCTTCACTCAAGCCTGCGTTTCACGTTAAGGGAACGGTGACTGCCGGAAATTCTTCTCAGATGTCAGACGGTGCTGCCGCAGCCGTGGTGATGTCGGCCGAACGCGCGAAAGCGCTGGGAGTCAAGCCTTTCGCCCGGTACGTTTCGTTTGCCACCGCCGGATACAAGCCGGAAGAGATGGGCCTGGGGCCGGTGTACGCGATTCCGAAGGCGCTGACGATGGCTGGCCTCAAGCTCTCCGATATCGACGTGATCGAGTTAAACGAGGCTTTTGCGGCACAGTCATTGGCTGTGATCAAGGAAGGCGGGCTTGATCCCGAGAAAATAAACGTCAACGGCGGGGCGATTGCACTTGGCCATCCTTTGGGATGTACCGGTGCTAAACTCACGGCGACCGTGATCAGCGAATTGAAGCGCCGCCATGCGCGTTATGGCATGGTCACCATGTGCGTTGGCGGAGGGATGGGAGCGGCCGGAATTTTCGAAAACATTCCGTAAGGATGGCGCTATAATTTTCTCGCGAGGAGGTTCCCGTGATCCCGGCTCACCTTCTGACCGCTACGCTCTTCCTGAGCGCTGCAATGGCAGTTGCCCAGGGACAGAGTCTGAATTCTCCCGGCGCAGATCAAACGGCGAAACCACCCGCGGGGCAGAATACCTCCACGGACCACGAACAGAGTTCTCCAGCGAAAGACCCTGGTTTCCTCCTGGATCTACTCACTCATTCCAGGACTCTCTCGCTTGATGGACAATCCACGAGTGACACAGTTTGCTACAAGATGCGCAGTTATGTCGTCGCGCGGGATAGCAAACACTCGGATTCAGTTCACCCAGTGGGATATTCGACGTGTCAGCCCGCAAGCCGGTACCGGCTGAGGACAACGCAAGCGGATTCATTAAGTCGATAATCTTCCCTGCCATCACATCACAAAGCTGCGATACAGAATGCGATTTCGTGTCAACTATCATTGCTGCGCTTTGCCGCATTAGAATTGCATCAGCCTTTCCGCCACCATCATGGTTGGCGTGTTTTCATTTGGGGGATAGACGATGGCAACGACCACAGCAGTTCCAAGAACCAAAGTTCCTGGCGGCAGCTTCCTGCTTGACACTCGGCAGCCCGAGGAAGTATTCACCCCAGAAGATTTCAGCGAGCAGCATCTGTTGATTGGGCAGACGGCGGAAGAATTCGCGGTAAACGAAATCGTGCCCAACATCGAGAAGATCGAGCACAAGGATTTCTCGGTTACGCGCGATCTGCTGAAGAAAGCAGGGGAACTGGGGCTGAGTTCGGTGGAGATTCCCGAAGCCTATGGCGGTCTGGAGATGGACAAGGTCACTGCGGCCGTGATTGCAGATCACATCGCGAAATATGCCGGTTTTGCGACGACATGGGGCGGGCACACTGGCATTGGAACGCTGCCCATTGTTTATTTCGGCACAGAAGAACAGAAGAAGAAATATCTGCCACGCCTGGCTTCAGGCGAGATTGTGGGCGCATATGCACTATCTGAGTCAACGTCTGGTTCTGACGCGTTGAATTGCCGCACCCGCGCCACGCTTTCCGCCGATGGCAAGCACTACGTTCTGAACGGCGAGAAGATGTGGATCACCAACGCGGGCTTCGCCGATCTGTTTACCGTCTTTGCGAAAATCGATGGAGAAAAGTTCTCGGCATTTCTGATCGAAAAAACCTTCCCTGGATTTTCCATCGGAGCCGAAGAACACAAGATGGGTATTCGCGGATCTTCGACTTGCCCCATCATCCTCAACGATTGCAAGGTTCCCTTGGAGAATCTGCTGGGCGAGGCGGGCAAGGGACACCTCATTGCCTTCAACATTCTGAATGTTGGCCGCTTCAAGTTGGGCGCGATGTGCGTCGGTGGTGGACGAGTATCGATGGAAAATGCCATCGAGTATGCCAAACAGCGCAAAGCATTCAACAAGGTCATCGCCGATTTCGGGCTTGTTCGCGAGAAAATCGCCAATATGGCGACACTGCTGTACGTTGGCGAGTCGTTGGTCTATCGCACCGTCGCCCTGATGGATGCGGCTCTGAGCGAAGTGGACAAGTCGGCGGCTGATGCGGCGAAGCAGACGCTCAAGGCCATCGAAGAATACGCGGTCGAGTGCTCGATCATCAAGGTCTGGGGATCGGAGATGATCGATTATGTCGTCGATGAAACGGTGCAGATTTATGCCGGCTACGGCTTTGTCGAGGAATATCCGGCAGAGCGGGCCTATCGTGATGCACGCATCAACCGCATTTTTGAAGGCACGAACGAGATCAACCGGCTCATCATCACCGGCTTCCTGCTTAAGCGCGCCATGACGGGGCAACTGCCGTTGATGCCTGCCATCAAGAAGCTCATGGACGAGGTACTCTCCGGACCTTCGACCGGAGAGGATGTGGAAGGACCGCTCGCTGAAGAACGCAAACTGGTCGCGCAGGCCAAGAAACTCGGATTATTCGCGGCAGGCTCGGCCACGCAGAAATACATGCAGGCGATCCAGGATCAGCAGGAGATCATGGGAGCGATCGCCGACATGACGATCGAAACTTACGCCATGGAATCGGCGGTGCTCCGGGCCCAGAAGATGGTCGAGAACAAGGGCGAGGCTGCCGGTGGCTTGCCTGTGGCCATGACTCGCGTGTACTTGTCGCAGGCCATGGAGAAGATCGAGGCCGCAGCTCGCAAGGTGATCGCTGCCGTCGCGGACGGCGATATGCTGCGCACACAGCTGGCGATCCTGCGGCGGCTGGCTAAGTACGAACCCTTCAACACCATTGAATTGCGGCAGCAGATCGCGCAAAAGATGATCGAGCGCGGGAAGTACACGCTGGCTTAGAAAACTCGCCACAAGGGGCACAGAGGAAGACAGGGCTCTGTGCCCAATGCTTCCAACTACTTTCATACAGGTGCTTCTATGCAGATCAGCATCATTGGCTTCATACTGCTCGCATTAGCCGGATCCTCGTTGGCGCAGACAACTTCCGGCGCACAGAAAGATTCCGCGACATTTGATTCCGATGGTACGGCGCACATCACCCGAGTGGTTCCGATGCCTGCAACGATCAGTCCCGAGGCACAGACGTGGCTGGAATCGCTGACGCACTCGACTCCCGGACCAGAAACACTAGCCGAGCGCCGAGCCCGCACCGACGCATGGCGTGCACAGGACTCCGCCGAAGCACGCAAACTGTATCCGGTGAATGTGGAGGAGGCCACCACCGCGGGGGTTCGCACGGACATCATCACGCCCCTGAACATGCCCGCGGAAAACAAGACTCGCGTGCTGATCAACCTGCACGGCGGCGGCTTCAACTCGGATTCAGGATCACTGATCGAAGGCGTGCCGATTTCGAATCTGGCCAAGATGAAAGTCGTTTCTGTGTATTACCGGCTGGCGCCCGAGAATCCCTTCCCTGCTGCTGTTGATGACGTTGTCGTGGTTTACAGGGATCTGCTGAAAACTTACAAGCCGCGCAGTATTGGTATTTTTGGAACGTCCGCCGGCGCCATTCTGACCTGTGAAGTCACCGTTAAGTTGAAGCAACTCGGATTGCCGCTTCCTGGGGCGCTCGGAGTCTTTTCCAGCTTGGCCGATTTCAGCCGTCCTGGCGACTCGCGCCAGCTGTTCACATTGAATGGGCTCCCGGGGCAAATGCAGCCTGTCGACCCGCAGCATTTGCCGGACAATGAATATGTGGGCAAGACCGATCGCAAAGATCCTGTACTCTCTCCCTTCTTCGCGGACCTGCATGGCTGGCCACCGAGCCTGCTGGTCACGAGCACACGCGACCTGCTGCTGAGCGATACGACTATTTTTCATCGTGCCCTGCTCGGCGCTGGAGATAACTCGCAACTTGTAGTATTCGAGGCCCTGCCGCACGCGTTCTGGTATCACTTCCAACTGCCTGAGACCCGCGAGGCACTCGAACTCATAGCGACGTTCTTCGACGAGAAACTTGAACGTTAGTACGCGCGCTGCTACAGTTTCTCGTTTCATTTCATCCAGCGAGGAAATCCGCCATGAAGTCTGCGCGTCGTTCGGCAGCGTTGTTCTTCTCACTCTTCCTGACATTTTGCGGTGAGTCTTGCCGCTGAGGTTAGCTTGCCGTCGGTATTGGCCGATCACATGGTCATCCAGCGCAGCCTGCCAATGCACGTTTGGGGCAGAGCCGCTGAACACGAGAGCATCACAGTTACCTTCCGGGGCGAAACGCAATCCACTACGGCCGATGAGCTTGGGCGCTGGAGTCTGTATCTGTCGCCGGGCGAGGCCGGAGGGCCGTTCCCGATGACAATCAAGGGAACGAACACGATTCAATTGAATGACATTCTGGTCGGTGATGTCTGGGTCGCGTCTGGGCAATCGAACATGGAGTTCCCCATGAAAGGACTGGCCAACCCTGACGCGGAGATCGCCGCTGCCCAATATCCGAAGATTCGAATCTTTCGGACCGAGCATCGCCCTTCCGACTATCCGCGCTGGGACGTGGAGGCAAAGACCTGGGTTCCCTGCACTCCGGAGAATGTGGCGGAGACTTCGGCTGTGGCGTATTACTTCGCTCGCGACATCCACCAAAAAGAAAACGTACCGATTGGGCTGATCGAGACCTTTTGGGGCGGAAGCGCAGCCGAATCGTGGACGAGCCTGCGCGCGCTCTCAGCGGATGCGTCATTGATGCCGGTTTTTGCGGCGCGATCGAAAATGGTCGAGGAGCAGGAGACAGTCCTCCTCCGGAGGGCTCAGGAAGAGCGTGAGTATCAGAATGCTGTGGAGCAGGCCAAGACCGAAGGCAAACCCAATCCGGGACGAAGGTGGCATCCGGACTTTGCCGGGTGGGCTCCGGCCGCTATGTTCAATGGCATGATCGCACCGCTGACACCGTTCGCCATTCGCGGAGTCATCTGGTACCAGGGCGAATCGAATGCCGGTGAAAAGGCGCCGCTGTATGCGCATCTGCTTCAAACCATGATTGCCGACTGGCGCCGCGCCTGGGATGAAGGCGCCTTCCCGTTCCTGTTCGTGCAGCTTGCGAACTGGAATACGCCGCCGGACGGCCGCTGGGCCGAAGTCCGCGATGCGCAACGAAAGACTCTTGCGCTGCGGAACACCGGCATGGCGGTCGCGATCGATATCGGGGATCCGGTCGATCTTCATCCCAAGAACAAACTCGACGTGGGCCTGCGGCTGGCGCGGGCGGCCCGTGCGATCACTTACGGGGAAAAGATCGAATGGTCCGGCCCGCTCTACCGACAGCTCACGCATGAGGATCACGCCCTGCGAGTCTGGTTCGATCACGCGGCAGGCTTGACGGCCAAAGGAGGAGGGCCGTTGGTCGGGTTCGAAGTCGCGGGTGTCGACGGCAAGTACGTCGCCGCCGATGCGAAGATCGACGGAGCCTCGGTGATCGTCTCCAGTCCCGGTGTTCAGGACCCGGCTTCGGTGCGATACGCCTGGGCGCCGAGCCCGACTTGCAATCTCTACAATCGCGAGGGGCTGCCCGCTTCGCCATTCCAGGCGCCGGAGTAAATCTATTTGTTTTCCAAATCCGACGGCGGAATCAACATGTAGCTTACAAACGCCAGTCGCTTGCTGTCGGGGGACCATGAAGGAACGTTGATCGTTCCCTGTCCACCGAACAGCTTCGCAAGAACGGTGATTTTCTTGTCAGCAAGCGACATCAGGCGGAGCATAACGTCTTTGTTCTCGGGATGGTCTTTCACTTCCGCGCTGTAGGTCAGAAACACCATCCACTGCCCGTCAGGCGAGATGTGCGGAAACCAATTGTTCAGATCGTCGGTGAACACCTGCTCCTGCTCACTGCCGTCCGGCTTCATACGCCAGATCTGCATGTGTCCCGTGCGCTCCGAGTTGAAGTAGATGTACTTTCCATCGGGAGAATATTCCGGCCCATCGTCCAGCCCTTTGGCGGTGGTGAGTCGCGTCTCCTCACCGCCAGCAACCGGGATTGTGTAGATATCAAACTCATCATTTCGCTGCCCTACAAAGGCCAGCGTTTTCCCGTCAGGCGCCCAGCCGTGCCAGTAGGAAGGCGATTTTTGCGTCAGTCGGCGGGGAGTACCGCCTCCAATGGGTAGCACGTACACGAGCGATTCGTGATCGCCCTGGGAATTATCACTGACGGCGAGCTGGGTGCCATCGTGCGAGATACCGTGGTCGTTGTTGCAGCGGTTAGCGAAACCTGTCTCCAAGACCGATGGACTGTTGTCGCCGACTGTGAGGCGCTCGATGCGGCCGCTGCGGTTGAACAGGAAAGCAGTGCCGTCCTTTGTCCAGTTCGGAGCCTCGAAGCGACCCTGAGACAGATACGCAACACCACGATCTGCGGAATCAATTTCTACGGTCTCCAACGTGCTGTAAAGAACTGATTCCCCTGAAGCAGTCGCCGGCTGTTTTAGTTCCACGTTGGAGAATACTGCCTGCTCCACGACATCCTTGTCGTGCGAACAGACACCGAGTCCTACATAGAAGTCGCCCTTAAGCGGAATGCGCAACCATCCTCCAGCCGGTTGCAGCGTGCCGTCTGAGCCCAAAGCCATGTACACGTAATCTCCATGCTTCACTATTCGCAGGCGTTTCGGTGCGACGAGAACGGATCGTACCTCTCGTGTGACAGCGCCTTTTTCATCGCGAAACTGCAGCGATGTCAACCCGCTGGCATGAAGCGCAACATCGACATAAACCGAATCCGCGTCCAAGGTCTGGCGCAAGATCAGGACAGCTTTCTTGTGCTCGTTTCCGGTTTTCGTGAGGAACGCTATATCGGCCGCGAGACCCACGTCTCCCGACACCTTCTTCCACACAAACTGGAAGGCATCCGTAGTCGACCACATATTCTCGCCACTGCCGGAGATGGTGTAGGTGCCGTGCGCCGCGTCATACTCCACTGCGCCCTGGTGCAGCACGGTACCCAAATCACCGCGGTTCTCGAAGATTCCGAGGGAAGCCGTTTGGGAATGGCTCGTTGTTGCGAAAATCAGCGCGATGAGTGCAGTCACAACGAAGTACCCTCGAGTGCGGATCATAAGCACGAAAGCTCCTTGGTGTTCAGCTATGAAACGGAACAGAAATTGTAAATGCTGCGGGCTCACCGGTCTCGCTGAGAATTGAGCTCGCTCCCTGACATTTTGCATTGAGATTCAAGCGTTGATTGTCTAGCCCCGGCGCGCCGAGTTCTGGTACAACGTTGCTCATGAAAACAAGCTCTGTGATTGCCACATGCTGCATTTTTCTCTCGATTCCCGTCTGCGCGGCGTCTGCTCAGGAAAAAATATCATCATCGGCAACTCTCGCTGCGACGCCACCCATGGGATGGAACTCGTGGAACAAGTTCGGCTGCAATGTCAGTGAAGACATGATCAAGGGCATGGCCGATGCCGTGGTGAAATCTGGCATGAAAGACGCAGGGTATGTGTATGTGAACATCGACGACTGCTGGCAGGTGAGCCGCGACGCAAACGGAAACATCGTGGTCGATCCGCAGCGATTTCCGCACGGGATGAAGGCGGTCGGTGACTATATTCATTCCCTCGGCCTGAAGTTTGGAGTTTACTCTGACGCCGGCTCGAAGACCTGCGCCGGTCGCCCAGGTGGACTGGGACACGAATACCAGGACGCAATCCAGTACGCAGCCTGGGGTGTCGACTATTTGAAGTATGACTGGTGCCATACGACTACGCAGGACGCCAAGGCCTCGTACGCTAATATCCGCGCGGCGCTTGACGCATCGGGGCGACCCATAGTCCTGAGCATCTGCGAATGGGGCACCGCCAAACCGTGGCTCTGGGGTATGGAAGTCGGCGGCAACCTGTGGCGCACCACGGGCGACATCAACGATCGTTGGGGAGGAAAACAGAAATGGCCCGACGGCAGTTGCTGCTCGAATGGCGTGCTGGCGATCCTAGATCAGCAGGTCGGACTCCAGTCCTACGCCGGCCCCGGACACTGGAACGATCCTGACATGCTCGAGGTCGGGAACGGTGGCATGAACGACACCGAGTACCGCTCCCACTTCAGCCTGTGGGCGATCCTGGCGGCGCCGCTGATCGCTGGCAACGACCTGCGCAACATGCGGCCGGAGATTCACGACATCCTGACCAACAAAGAAGTAATTGCGATCGATCAGGATCCGCTTGGCCGCGAAGGCGAGCGCGTCGCCAAAAACGGAGACCTCGAAGTCTGGGCGAAGCAACTGAAGGACGGCAGCCGCGCCGTGATCCTGTTGAACCGCAGCGACTCCGAGGAGGAGATCACAGTGAATTGGGAGGATCTCGGCTATCCGAACACTCTCAGCGCTGCCGTGCGCGACCTGTGGGAGCACAAGGATCTGGGGAAGATGGCTGGCAAGTTTTCAGGCCGGGTTGCCCCTCACGCGGTGGTAATGGTCACCGTGAAACCTTAACGCAATAAATCGCGAACGGAACGATGCCGCACTTTCTCCCGTGCCTTGTTTTATGTCTCTTACACCGAAAGGAGGGAAGGAAGCATCGATTTTAGCTATTCTTAGCGAAAATCCGCACGAACGCTTCCAGGGCTTATCGCATCCAAGGGTGGAATTTAGGCAATCTATCGATATATCGGGCTACAATTTACCCACCGCGTTGGGGCGGTCGGTGGCGATTCTGAGCCACCGAGAAAGCGAGGCATCATGACAAGTGGACGTTATGAATCTTCTGAGGGCAGCCAGATCGGCACTGCGATCACGTTTCTGCTCATCGGGCTTGGGGCGGGTGCCCTGCTGGGACTCTTACTGGCACCGAAGACCGGCAGGCAACTTCGAAAGGATCTGCGGCGTGGTTATGAAGACGCCAGGGAGAGCCTCGGTGAATGGGCTGACGACGCGAAGGATCGTGTCCGTGAAGTGGGCGAGCGGGTACGCGATGCGGCAGCACGCGGGGCCGAGATGGCCGAGGATCTGCGCGACAAGGTTGAACCTCTGCGCCGCTCGATCAATCGCAGTTAGCGAAAAACCGGTCGACGGTCAGTCTCTAAGCTAATCCGTATGTCGAGCCCCATTCCCGAGCGTCCGAGACGCACTCGGCCGCACTAACGGAAGATGGAGGAGAAGAATTTTCCCACGCGGTGAAAAAATCCCTTTTGTTCTGGCTTGTTTTTAGAGTCCACGGGCAGCGACGAAGTCTGAATTACTGGATCGAGATGGACTTCCCGTTGACTGGATTCGCTGATTGGCAAGTCAGGCGGGGCTTGCGCTGGAGGCGGCGAGGCTTTTGCTGCGCGATCCTTCGCGCTGAAGACGAAGGGGGCATCGACTTGGACGTGCACCTCATTGGCCTGCGACGCTGGCAGCGGTGCCGTTTCAGGACCATTCGTGAGGCGGGTTCCCGCGGCAGCGGACTCTGGCCCATCGTTCGACACCGTGTTGCCGGCTGAACCCGTTCCCAATGGCGCTTTGGGCAGCTCTGAACTGGACACCACTTGCGGCGGCGCGTTTTCGGTCATTATCACGGAGTGGGGAGGAGGGCATCCGCATTCCAGCGGAATATCGCCATCCACCTTATCGATCTGCCCCGAGTGAAACACCAGCCGATCGTTCGGCTTGACCTGGTAAACCCGGTTGCCCATGAGTTCGGCGACAACAGCCGAAGAGCTATTGCCGCGCAGCGAGCGCACGCAGGTATTGCCGTGGGAATCAGCGCTGAGGGCAAAGTGAAACTCTCCCGGACCGGCAAACATGATTCGGAAATCCGGAGTCAACACGGCGTCCGTTGAGGCCTGCGTAATGTAATGCATCTCGATCGCGCCCGTGCTCATGCCAAACATCAGGTCCCGCTTATTTGGTGAGGAACTCGCCGACAAAGTGGTGCCTGGGCAGACACGCACCTCGCCGCCACGAGAAAGGTGTAGAACCGCGGTGTCGGAACCTGCCGTAATCGAGGAGCCTCCCGCGAGACGACTGGCGACCATGGCGGTCGGGGCTGCCCCAGCAACGACGGGAACGATTGCCGCTTCAGGCGTAAGAGTGAATTTGGGAACGCCCTGCGCTTGATCGGAGTCGGCCTTCGTCCCAACGTTGGAGTCTTCCGGAGGTTTGAGGCGAACCATGAGGCGATTACCGCTGCCGTCCCAGGAATGTCCATAAGGCGCGAGCAAATCGAGTACGATGCGGGTAACGGGAGGATTGCTGCTGTATTGATTGACCCGGATGGCAGTGATGTTTTCTTTTTGAATTTCGATTCGCTTCTTGACCGTCCCAAGCCGTGAATTCGGAAGATCGATTACCAAGCGGGGCGGAGAGTCGAGTGTCTGTATCTCGGGGATCACTGCAGCACTAGAGAGAATTTCGACGGCGGGCGCTCCCTTCTCATGAACGATGCGAACACTTTGAATGGTACGTGGGGGCCCAAAGTTTTGAGCTGCTGCCGCAAGGGCAAATAGAGTCGTTAACGCGGCAACGGAGACGAACCTGAACCGGACTTGCGGCACAAACCCTCGGGAAATACCTGGAAGGGAAAAACATATCACGGAATCACATATCGGGCGTCAGGCGGCCCTAGTTGACGATGTTCAAGGGTTAAGAACGGAGCCGTGGAAGTCTCTTAACTGTGACCTTGAAGCCCCGCATTTCAAGCTTCTGGCAGGAACTCATATGCCTCAATTACCGCGGCCACGGCGACTTTGCCTGCCGACGCGTCATCCTCGACTCGGACCACGCGTCCCTTGCACTGTACGCGAATACATTCGGTGAGCGTGATTTCCGGCGGAAGAGTGAGTGTGAATGTGATTTGGGCCCCCTGCTCGATCGCAGAATCCAGATGAAAACAAATGCCGCGCGCGCTCACGTCGCGGAGTTGGGCGGACTCACTGGAAACGTTGCTGTCTGTGGTGTTGCGACTGACGCTGACCGGTACGCGCAACGCAAAACGACGTGCACCCCGCTTTTCTTGCTGGGGCTCGGCCATGCTGCCTCCAAAGGCATAGAAGTGGCGTTCGAACGTTAATGAGCATGCTCTGGCTGGACGCTTCCGGTCAATACCACGGTTGGGTCACCGATTGGCACATTCGGGGAGTGAACTACGATGACCACTACAACAGCCCGAACCGGCAGCTTCCGGCGGTGAGTTGGTGTAATCTGATGTTCAGCGTCGCGAGTCTGAGGTCTGGCGTTGATCTTCGTTCTCGACAACTACGATTCATTCACCTACAACCTTGTCCAGTACATCGGAGAACTGGGCGCCGAGGTGGAAGTGCGCCGCAACGATCAGGTAACGGTCGAAGAAGTCGCGGCGATGAATCCCGAGAAGATTGTCATCTCACCCGGGCCATGTACGCCGCGCGAAGCCGGGATTAGCGTGGACCTGATACGCCACTTCGCGGGCAGGACCCCGCTTTTGGGCGTTTGCCTCGGACACCAGGCGATTGGCGAAGCCTTCGGCGGACACGTTATCCGCGCACCGCACCTCATGCACGGCAAAACCAGCGCCGTCCTACATGATAACAAGACTGTGTTTCGGGGCCTCCCCATGCCTATGACCGCTACCCGCTATCACTCGCTGATCGTCGAAGAGAAAAATCTGCCATCGGAACTGGAGATCAGTGCGTGGACGACGGAGAAAGATGGAACGCGGACCATCATGGGGCTGAGGCATAAAAAACACTCCGTTGAAGGAGTGCAGTTCCATCCTGAAAGCGTCCTGACCGATGCGGGCAAGAAGCTTGTCGAGAACTTCATTAGGGGCTAGAGCATACGGGTCAGGGACCAAGCGTTAGCAAAAACCTGGTTGTCGGCGCCCATTTTTGGGAATTGCGATTGCAGTGTGACCAAGAAAGCACTTACTGGCCCTGACCTCTACGCCCTGATCCCTATTCCCTCGCTCTAGCAAGTTCCACTGCTCGCAGCAGAGCTCCGGCTTTGTTCATGGACTCCTGAAATTCCGTTGCCGGATCGGAGTCCGCCACAATTCCGCCTCCAGCCTGAAGGTACGCTCTCTTTCCCTGCATGAACATCGTGCGAATGCCGATGCAGGAATCGAGGTTTCCGGCGAAATCCGCGTACAGAACAGATCCGCCATAGACTCCGCGACGCGTGGGCTCGAGCTCCTCAATGATCTGCATGGCCCGAACTTTCGGTGCGCCACTCAACGTGCCTGCTGGGAAGCACGCCGCAAAGGCATCGATGGCATCCAGATCTTTGCGGAGTGTCCCTTCGAGCGCCGAGACCAGATGCATCACATGCGAGTAGCGTTCGACGAACATCAGGTCTTTTACCTTGACGGATCCGTACTCGCTGACGCGGCCCAGATCATTGCGGCCCAGGTCGACCAGCATCACGTGCTCGGCGCGCTCTTTTTCGTCGTTTCGCAGCAACGCTTCAAGCTGCGTGTCTTCTGCTTCATCTTTCCCGCGCGGATGCGTCCCGGCGATCGGGCGATACTCAAGTTTGCGGCCGGTCACGCGAACCAGCATCTCCGGAGACGATCCGAAAATGTGGGAGTCCCCGTACTTGAGGAAGTAGAGATAGGGAGACGGGTTCACCTGTCTAAGCGCACGATACAGGTCGAAGGGGTCGACCTCCGGATCGAAATCGAGACGCTGCGAAAGCACGACCTGGAAAATGTCGCCTGCACGAATGTATTCCTTGCAGCGCTCGATGCGGCGCATGTGCTCCTGGCGCGTGGTGCCAAAATGTATCTTGAGCTTGCCTGCCTTCGCCTTTCCTGATTTGCGCCAGAGCGCCGGGCTCAGACCACGCGCCAGGTTTCTCTCCAAAGACGCGATATCTCTGAGCGCACGGTCGTAAGCAGCGCGGGGACTCTCCCGAGAAACGTCTGCTGCCGCGACGATATGTATTTGATGCCGCAGATGATCGAAGGCCAGCAGACGGTCGAAGAACATAAGTTCTGCATCGGGAACAGAAAGATCGCCTTCTGCGTGTTCGCCAATATTTTCCAAAAGGCGGACAACGTCATAGGCGAAGTACCCGACGGCTCCGGCGGTAAAGGGCGGCAGGCCGGGGACCCTTGCAGTGCGGTATTCACGGAGAAGACGCTTCATCACGCCAAAGATGTCCTCGCGGATTACTTCGCGTTTCCGCCCCCGCACGATCTCGACTTTCCCTTCATAAGCCTTGACGCGCATGTATGGGTCGGCGCCAAGAAAGGTGTATCTCCCAATCTGCTCACCGCGCTCCACCGATTCCAGAAGAAAGGCGTGCGACTTTCCCTGGGCGATGGCGAGGAAAGCGCTGACAGGTGTAAGCAGGTCGGCGCTCACAGATTTCACCACTGGAACCAGGGTAGCTTCCCGAGCGAGTCTCGAAAACTCTTTGAAATCAGGCTGAAGCATGTTGGGCAATCATTATAGGGGACACTCCGGGTCCGGTTGTCGCCTACGCCGCGCAGTTCACACATGTGGCCTCTGGTAGCTGCGCCTGTTCCAGCGCATTAGGTGTTACAAAGATGCCGCTCGGCCGGCGAGGCCTCGAACAAAACTTTCGTCACTTGTTAGCGGCCCCACAATCCATAGAATCAGCAGTATCCGGCGTATTATGAACACTTTGACGGGACACTAATCCCGATCGACTATTAACGGACAGGCATTGCGAGGCTATGCAAGTTAAGTTCTGGGGCGTGCGCGGTTCCACGCCCACTCCACAGGCCGAGAACCTGCGCTATGGAGGTAACACTTCCTGCGTAGAAGTCCGGGTCGGAGATCAGATTTATATCTTCGACTGCGGCACAGGATTCCGTGTGCTTGGCCACGAACTGGAACGCGAGTTCGGCGATCGGCCTTTCTGCGCGCACGTTTTCGTGTCGCACTTTCACTGGGATCACATCCAAGGCATGCCGTTCTTTCGTCCACTCTACGACAGTCCAAGGAGCCGATTTTTCTTTCACTCGTCGAGCCGTACTCGCAGCCTGGAGCAGGTGATGACCGAGCAGATGTCGTCTCCCTATTTTCCGGTCGACCTTGACCAGATGCGCGCTCGCCGGGATTTTTACGACATCAAGAACGGATGCCTCGATATGGAAGACGGCATTCGTATCAAGACGGCTTGGCTGAATCACCCACAAGGCTGTCTTGGGTTCCGCATCGAAACCAAAGACGGTGTGCTGGTCTATGCCACTGACAATGAACCGGGTGATGCCGAATTTGATAAGGGTGTCCGCAAACTAGCCGAGGACGCCGATGTCCTGATTTATGACGCGCAGTACCTGCCTGAGGACTACGCCGCACGGCGCCGCGGATGGGGCCATAGCCATTGGCGCGAAGCGGTCAGCGTAGCAATGGAGAGTGGGGCCAAAGAACTGGTGCTTTACCATCATGATCCCGATCACACCGACACGATTGTCGACAAAGTAGTCGCGGATGCACGCAATTACTACCCTAAGGTCCGTGGTGCTGCCGAAGGCACAGTGATACGCCTCGAACGCGGACTCTCTGCTTCCGGCAAGTGAGATCTGCAATTCCCCGCAACCTCGTCTCTGACCTGGATTTTCTAGAAACCTCGCCCTGTATCTGCGAACTCACCTCCGCACATCTGCCGCTCCGTTCGGCTGCGCACGCGGGGCGCTCGAAGGCGCGTGGTACACTTTCGCCGCAAATCAAGCGGAGGGCCCATGTTCCGAGTCGCATTCGTGTGGATGTCGGCAGTTTTGCTTACCAGCCGCGTAGCGGCGCAAAGCCCGGACATCCCGGAAACGGGCTCGAAGGAAGCAATCGCCAGCGCGACCACCGATCCGCATTTCGTTTCGCCCCTTGTCTCGTATATTCCGGATTCGCAGTCTGTTCCCTCGCCGGAGAAATTCTTCGGACGCATCATGGGAGCTCCAGGAGAGTTGGCCGGCACAGAAAAAGCATTTGCGTATGCCCGCGCATTGGCTGCCAGCAGTCCGCGGGTGCGGCTGTTCACGATCGGCAAGAGTGAAGAAGGTCGCGACATCGTAATGCTGGCAATTGCGGACGAGCCGGGTATCCGCGAACTGGAGCGGCTGAAATCGGCAACAGCATCGCTGTCGGACCCGCGGCGCACGGATCAAGCCGCGGCAGAAAGACTGATTCAGACCTCGCGGCCTGTTTACTACTTCAACGCGGCTGTGCATTCTGATGAAACCGGCTCCACAGAGGCGATGCTCGAACTCGCTTATCGCCTGGCGGTTTCAGAACAACCGAGCATCCGCAAGATTCGCGAGCAACTGGTTGTACTGATCAATCCGGTCTCGAACCCAGACGGACGCGACAAGATGGTGGACTGGTTCTACCGCTATCTGAAGGGCAAGACTGATCGCAATACGCTTCCCCGCCAATCACCGCCATATTGGTCGAAGTACACGTTCGTGGATATTAACCGCGACACACACCAGCAGACGCACGAGACGACCAAGGCGGTCCACCGCATGTTTCATGAGTGGCACCCGACCGTCGTGCACGATCTGCATGAAGGGGTGCCCTTCATGATGACGTGGAATGGAACTGGCCCCTATAACCCAAACATCGATCCGATTACTTACGCGGAGTTTCTGCGACTCAGCATGCGCGAGGTTGAGTCGATGACGGCGATGGGCATGCCAGGAGTTTCGACGTGGAATTTCGGGGAAGGGTTTGCGCATCTCTATCTAGATTCCGTGGCGATGAACCACAACAGCATTGGCCGCGGCTACGAGACGTTTGGCAACGGCAGCGCGGAAACGGAGAAGCGCGCGATCTCTCCTGGAGCGACGACGATGGAGTGGTATCGCCCGTTGCCGCCACCGCTCGAGGTCACCTGGTCAGCACGCGACAATCTGAACTATCAGGAAACTGGCGCGCTCATTGCGCTCGATGATGCTGCGACACATTCGAAGGAGATGTTGCGCAACTTTTATCGCAAGTCCTGGGACTCCTGGCAGAAGGGCCTGACGCAACCTCCGTATGCCTTTCTGATTCCTCAAGACCAGGGAGATCCGGTTCGCGTGGCGCAGATGGTGACACGGTTGATGGGTCAGCATATCGAAGTCTCACGCGCAACGAATGCGATCCGGGTAAAAGAGGGCGAGTTCCCTGCCGGAACCTATGTGGTCCGGCTTGACCAGCCGTACCGAAACTACGCAGTCGATTTGCTGACAGCCCAGCATTACCCCAAAGACGGAGAACCGCCCTATGACGATGTCTCCTGGGAGTTGCCCGCCAATTACCACCTGCAGGCGATTCCGATAGCGGATCCACAGATTCGAAACGCCGGAATGACTCTGCTCAGTGAGCCTCCACGAGTCGTTGGGCATCTTTCCGGAAGCGGCTCGACGTACCTGCTGAAGGACACGGGCGAGGAGTCCCTGATGGCTGCTAGGTATCTCCTGGCGAATTTCGAGATAGAAATCGCTGAACGGGAGTTTGAGATCGACGCCAAAAAGTTCCCTGCGGGCTCATGGATCGTCGCAGATCAATCCGGATTGCAAGGTTCGATTCAGAAAATGACGTCGGAACTGGGCCTGCATTTTGTTCAGGTAAATGCGGCGCCCACGGTCGCAAGGCATAAAGCTCCGGCGCCACGGATCGGTGTCTGGGTTCCATGGGCGGACACCGACTCCATCGGATGGATTCGTTACTCGCTTGACCAGCGCAAAGTTCCTTACACGTATCTTCGCGATGAAGACATTCGGGCGGGCAATCTTCGGTCGAAGATCGACGTGCTTCTGTACGGGCACGTCGATCTCGAACTCGCGGAGCAGATTGAAGGCTTGCCGAAAACCTGGTCCCCCATCCCCTTCAAAAAGACCCCCCAGACGCCCAGCTTCGGCACGCCGTCTGAATCCGACGACATCACTGGCGGAATCGGCTATGAAGGGCTGGCACAAATCCAGAACTTCATTGAAGAAGGCGGCCTGATGGTCACGCTAGGCAGTGGCAGTATGTTGGCGCTGGAAGGGGGGCTCGTGCGTTTTGTTCGCCGATCGTCAGGAGGAGTGCCACGCAGCGCAGCCGGCGGAGGTGGGGCCTCCTCTGCGGCTGCGCAGCAAGCCGGGACAAGAACTCCGGGTGCACATGTGCGCGTCACCTTCGATCGTCCCGACCACCCTATCGCATACGGATATCCCCTCCACACATGGGTATTCCGTCAGAATTTCCCGTTATACAACACTCCGCGCCGCTGGCTGCGCATGGCCTATTGCACCACTTGTCTCGATGGTCCTGAAGACCGCAGTGGGATAGTCATGGAATGGGGTGACAGTACGAACAAGGATTTTGTCGTCAGCGGACAAGCCTGGGGAGAAGAGAATCTCATCGGCCGACCGGCGATCCTCGACATGCCAGTCGGAAAAGGGCACGTGGTGGCATTCAACTTTAATCCCATGCACCGAGATATGAATCGCGGCGATCAGCGATTTCTCTGGAACGCAATTCTGAATTGGCAGGCTATACTCGCGGCGAAACCGGTATCGGACCCCAACGGTGGTCCATCCCCGGAGTCTGAGGAATAGAGGCCGTTCCCCTCTGCGCCGCTAGTTCTGCAAGTCGGTTCGATACGACAGGCTGCTCTGGAGCGCCTGAAGTAGATAGTCCGCGTCGTGAATTGCTTCAACCTCGTCGTAGGAGAAGGAATCGTCGGCCAGTTCCTCTAATCGATTGGAAAGCTTCACTCTGGCGGCCTCGATCAAGCCGCCGATGCGGGTTCGATCCTTCTCTAGAATCGCCGCCATATAGGCTTGTTTCCACGCGACGCCATCATGCGCAGTAGAAATGTGAGTGGACATAAGGAACTCCAACTTGTTGAGTCTTTGGATACCACCCCAGGGAATGATGCGATTCTAGGTGCGTGGCCTGGGCAGTTCTGTGATTTGAATCACAAATGTACTAATAATCGTGCCGATAGGAACTTTCGTGCAGGTCACGCCCTCTCCAGAGCGCGTTGAGCCCTGAGGCACCAATACCAACCAGTCAGCCGTGCCGATGCAGTGGCGGGTGCCCGCCTCCGAGGGCGGCCTGTTTCCCATTGGCGAGGCATTCTGCTACTCTGCGCTTTCCCTTTCGCGGAGGAAAATACAAGATATGCGTCTGAACCATCGGGTGTTCGCAATTTCTGCACTTCTGTTGTGCTTTGTTCTCGCTTCGTCCGCGGCAGACAAGAAAGCCAAAGAAACCAAGGTGGATGACTCTGCCAAATCTTCCTATGACCTGGCGCAGCCCGCGGTGGAAAATCTTGACCTGACGATGTATCAGCGCATCCGCGAAGAGGGATTGCAGCACTCGCACATCATGGAGTACGCATCGGCGCTGACGGATGGGATAGGGCCACGTCTGACAGGATCGCCCAACCTGAAAAAAGCGAACGAATGGACACGCGACCAATTCACGGCAATGGGCTGCAGTAATGCTCATCTGGAGGACTGGGGCGAGTTCGGCATGGGCTGGCGGCAGTTGAATACCTGGGTACGGATGTCGGCCCCGGACACATCCGTGTTTATAGCGCAGGCACTTCCGTGGTCTCCGTCGAGCCATGGGGCCGTGAGTGGGCAGGCGATCTTGGTCGACGCGAAAGACGAGAAGGACCTGGAGAAATACAAAGGGAAGTTAGCCGGGAAGATCGTCTTCTTTGGGGCGATGCGCGATGTAAAACCGTTGGACAAACCTTTGTGGGAACGACGCGACGATGCGGACCTGAAGAAAACGGCCGAATTTCCGGTGCACATCGGAGAGAGGGAGCAATTTTTCCAGGACTTCATCAAGCGCCTGGAATTTCGTGAGAAAGCCGGGAAGTTCTTCACTGATGAGCATGCAGCAGGAATCGTGGTTCCCAGCCGGGATGGACGCAATAACGGTGGATCGGGGGGAACCATCTTTGATGACGGCGGATCGGGCATGGGCTGGTTTACCTACAAGCGCGAACATGCTGAACCGCTGCCGATCGTGGTCATGGCGATCGAAAACTATGGGCGCGTGTATCGACTGCTGAAAGCGAATGTTCCCGTCACCATCGAAATGGATGTCGAGACTGAATTCACCGGCGACCATGAACACGGTTTTGACACGATTGCCGAGATTCCAGGCACCGATCCGAAGTTGAAAGATGAAGTGGTGATGGTTGGTGGGCACCTGGACTCGTGGGCTTCCGGAACTGGCGCAACGGATAACGGGGCGGGAACCATCGTTGCCATGGAGGTCATGCGCATCCTGAATGCGCTGATGGTGCAGCCGCGACGAACAATCCGTGTTGGGCTCTGGACAGGCGAAGAACAGGGCGAGTTCGGTTCGTACGGATATGTAAAGCAGCACTTCGGGTACGTTCCATTGTCAGAAACCCCGGATCAAATAAAGCTTCCCGATTTCTTGCGGAAACCCGCCGGGCCTCCGGTTATCAAGCCAGACCAGGCGAGGATTTCCGGGTATTTCAACGTCGACAACGGGAGCGGTAAAATCCGCGGGATCTATCTGCAGGAGAACTCGGCGATCGCTCCGATTTTCCAGCAGTGGATCGTTCCGTTGGGCGACCTCGGAGTCAGTACGATCACCATGCGGAACACCGGCGGGACCGATCACGAGGCGTTTGATTCGGTTGGTATTCCTGGATTCCAATTCATTCAGGATATGCTCGATTATGGTTCCCGGACGCATCACTCGAATATGGACGTGTACGAACGTCTGCAGCCAGAGGATTTGGCACAAGCTGCAACCGTGGAAGCCATCTTCGTGTACAACACCGCGATGCGCGATCAGATGCTGCCACGGAAACCGCTTCCTCATCCGGAACTGGACGAGCAGAAGAATGCCCCGTTGAAGAATGTGATGCCAGGCGCACAAGCGGCTCCGGAGGAGAAGAAACAACCGGGTGTGTAGCGGCAGCGGCGTCATGCTGTCTCCATTTTCCCCGGGGACTCAGGAATCGTTCCATGACGACGTGGACTCGACGTCAGGTATTGAAGGCCTGCGCAGGCGGCGCCACTGCCGCAGTCGGATTGTCGACCCGCGCGTTGGCTCAGTTCGGACCGCCCACGCTACTCGACGATTCCCGCGTACGGCTAGTCACGAGTTCTGAGACGGAGCATTGGCAGAGCAAGAGAGTGTTCCAGCCGATGTTCAGTTGGGACACGCTGAACCTCAATATCGATCCGGCGCAGGTCCGTCCGGAGTCGCGTCCCATCCAAGGTTTTGGCGCGTGCTTCAACGAACTCGGTTGGACCTCACTCCAGATGCTTAATCAGAGCGATCGCGAGAGCATCTTGCATGAACTCTTCGATCCGGCCGCGGGCGCGCGGTTCACCTATTGCCGCGCTCCGATTGGCGCCAACGATTTCGCCACCGAGGCCTACAGCTACGACGAGGTCAACGGCGATTTCGCGCTGAAGGACTTCACCATTGCGCATGATGAGAAGACGCTGGTGCCGTTTATCCAGGCAGCAGTGCGTTATCAACCCAGGTTGAAGCTATGGGCTTCACCGTGGTCGCCACCAAGTTGGATGAAGCGGAACAACTTCTACGCGGAGGCGAAGGCGTATCCCGGAATGAAGGAGAATGGCATTCGTCCCGACCAGATCGGCCACGAAGGCGAGGATATGTTCATTCAGGATCCGATGTACTTCGAAGCCTATGCGCGCTACTTCGGTCGATACATCGATGCCTACCGTGAGAAAGGTATTCCGATTGGGATGGTCATGCCACAGAACGAGTTCAACTCCGCGCAGAACTTTCCGAGTTGCACATGGACGGCCGAAGGGCTTACCCGTTTCCTGCGGTATTTGGGACCGGAGATGGAGAAGCGCGGAGTGGAAGTATTCTTCGGCACACTGGAGCGGGGAAATCCAAAGCTTCTGGAAACCGCGATGGCGGACCAAGTCGTAGCGCGCGCGATCAAAGGTGTCGGAGTGCAGTGGGCCGGAAAGAACGCTCTGCCCGCAATTCACCAGGAGTTCCCGTCGTTACTCGTATTTCAATCCGAACAAGAGTGTGGCGATGGAAGCAACAGCTGGGCGTACGCCGGCTATTGCTGGCAGTTGATGAAGCATTATTTCCGTAGCGGTGCCTCGGCCTATATGTACTGGAATATCTCGACGGCGAATGGCGGCATGAGCACGTGGGGATGGGCGCAGAATTCGCTCGTCAGCGTGGATGCGGCAGCGAAGAGCCATCGCTACAACCACGATTACTATCTACTCAAGCATCTGACACATTTCGTCGAAGTGGATGCGCAAAATCTGGCCACGACCGGAACCTGTGACGACGTACTGGCATTCGCAAATCCGAATGGCTCACTGGTTCTTTTGATCCGCAATGAACTTTCGCATCCCCAGCGGATTGAGGTGAATGTGCGAAACCGGGCTGCAATGGTGGAATTGCCGCCAGACTCCATTGGAACGGTAACAGTCGAACGGTCATGGGTCTCCGCATCGTGACGCGATTTATGTAGCCCCGGATGCCTCGTCCGCGGTGCGTGCGAAGCGCGCAATGAAACGGCTGATGTCGACACACAGGCCCAGCCTACCTGGGCGGACTCCACGTTCCCCTTCGCTTTGCTGGTATCGCGGGGCGACGAAGGCGTCCGCCCCCACACTTTCCCGTTTGCCTGACAAAACGTTCCTGGAGTAGCCTCGTCTAAATCTCGTCCTGTTGTGGGGGATGCCATGTCTGCCTTTCACCTAGTGATAAACGACCGTACCCACGAAGTTGATGTCTCTCCCGACACTCCGCTCCTGTGGGTGCTGCGCGACAAACTGAATATGACCGGCACCAAATACGGTTGCGGGATGGGCTTATGCGGTTCCTGCACCGTACATCTGGATGGCGAGGCCGTGCGATCGTGCCAGACTGCAATTTCCTCCGTCGGCTCTAAGAAGATCACCACCATCGAAGGTCTATCGGCGGACAACTCGCACCCGGTCCAGCGAGCGTGGATTGCCGAGCAGGTACCTCAGTGCGGCTACTGCCAGCCGGGACAAATCATGTCGGCCGCGGCGTTGCTTGCGAAAACGCCCAAGCCCAGCGACGATCAGATCGATTCAGCAATGGCAGGAAACCTGTGCCGATGCGGAATGTATCAGCGGATTCGGCGCGCCATTCATCGTGCCGCCGGGGAAGGAGCCTAGCCATGACGATCAATCGCAGACAATTCGTAGTGCAAGGATCGATCGCTACAGCGGGATTAGTCATTGGCGTACGATTCTCCCCTTCAACAGCATTCGCACAGGAAAACGAAAAGGGACCGAAGGGGAAAGTCGTAAACCCGTTCGACGCGTACGTCCATGTGAAGCCCGACGGGAAGATTTCCCTGATCGTCGCCAAGTCCGAGATGGGTCAAGGCATCAAAACTGGTTTGGCGATGATTCTGGCCGAGGAAGCCGAAGTGGATTTCAATACCGTGAGCGTAGAGCAGGCAGAGACACGTCCGGATATCTACGCGCACATGGGAACTGGTGGCAGCGGCAGCACCATGGAAAACTTCATGCCGCTGCGGCGTGCTGGGGCGACGGTTCGCACGTTGATGATTACAGCGGCCGCACAGAGTTGGAATGTGCCCGCTGTGGAATGCCGGGCGAAGAAGAATGCCGTGGTGCATGAGAAATCGTCGCGGCGGGCCAGCTACGGCGAACTCGTGGAAGCGGCAGTGAAGTTACCATTGCCGGATCCAGAGACTGTCCACCTCAAGGACGATGCTGACTTCGAATTGATCGGGCATGCCACGCCGCGTGTTGACATCCCTTCAAAGGTCAACGGCACTGCTGTCTTTGGGCTGGACGTCCGCGTACCGGAGATGTTGTTTGCCGTCGTAGCTCGGTGCCCCACGTTTGGCGGGAAGCACGCGCACTACGATGCGACGAGAGCAAAAGCCGTACCGGGAGTGAAGAGTGTCTTCGAGATTCCGGCGCTGGGACGCGACATGTTCACCGCCGGCGGAGTTGTGGTCGTGGCCGACTCGACATGGGCCGCGATGCAAGGCCGCGAGGCGCTGAAAATCACCTGGGACAACGGGCCTGCTGCCGGGGAATCGACAGGTACCCTGCATACCTCATTGCATGCTGGCGCGGGAAAACCGGGGAAGCGCATCCGCAACGACGGCGACGTCGATGCCGTGCTCTTAAACCGCGCAAAACGCGTTGAGGCTACCTACGAATTCCCCTTCCAGGCGCACGCCACCATGGAACCGATGAACATTACTGTTCACGCGCGCAGCACCGAGGCTGAAGTATGGGCTCCGACGCAATCGCCCGATTGGGTCCAGAGAACGGTTGCGAAGGTTCTCGACATCAAGCCGGAAAAGGTCATCGTTCACACCACACTCATGGGTGGAGCGTTCGGACGCCGCTACATGGCGGACTATCCTGCGGAAGGCGCACAGATCGCCAAGGTCGTCGGCAAGCCGGTGCAATTGGTGTGGTCCCGTGAAGATGACATGACTCACGATTTTTATCGTCCGGCGGCGTGCCATCAAATGAAGGGCGCCGTGGATAGCACCCCCCGTCCGCTGGCATGGTCGCACACTATTGCTTCGACTTCGATCGAAGCCTACTGGCATCCCGAGGGAGGTAAGCCGGAAGCCTCGGAGGTCGGCGGCGCCGAGCAGATGCCGTATGCAATTCCGAATGTGCGGCTCGAATACAACCCTGTGGAAAGCGCGGTTCCACCATTATGGTGGCGCTCGGTGGAGCATTCGTTTAATGGGTTCGCGGTCGAATGTTTTATCGATGAACTGGCGGCGGCAGCCGGTCAGGATCCTGTGCAGTTCCGCAAAGCGTTACTTGTCAAGCCTGCAAATTGGAAGGCCAAGGACGATGAAGACCCGGATCCGGCCAGGCTGCTCGCGGTCATGGAACTGGCTGCGGAAAAATCCGGATGGGGCACAGCACTGCCGAAGGGGAGTGCACGCGGGATTGCTACGTATCATTCGTTCGGCAGCTACATCGCGGAAGTCGCCGAGGTGACGGTGCAGGGCAAGAATTTCAAGATCGATCGCATGGTGGCGGCAATCGATTGCGGCAAGATCGTTAATCCGGAATCGGTGAGGGCACAGGCCGAGAGCGCGATAATCTACGGCCTGAGCGCGGCGCTGAAGAATGAGATCACGATCAAGAATGGCGCCGTCGAGCAGACAAACTTTGATGGGTACGATCCGATCCGGATCAGCGAGGCTCCGCCCATCGAAGTTCATCTGATGAACAGCACGGAGAATCCCGGCGGGATGGGTGAACCCGCTCTGCCTCCAGCGGCGCCAGCCGTGGCGAATGCAATTTTTGCGGCTTGCGGTCAGCGGGTAAGGAAGTTGCCATTCCAGCTAAGGAGTGCGTAAACCAAGGACCGGGCTTCGGCCCAGCGGATCGCCGAGGCGGCTGTACGTACATGGGCTCCGCGGCGCAACCCAGGACGCGAACGCCGCCGATATCTCGGCGGCGTGACGCACATCAATTGGTTTACTGCGAGGTTTCCTCCAGAATTCCCTGTTCCAGCTTCTCCTGGCACTCGATGCAGTGGCGTGTCCACGGCACGGCTTCCAGCCGCTTGGCGTTAATCTCCTTGCCACAGCTGATGCACTCGCCGAAGCTCCCTTCCCGGATGCGGGCCAGTGCGCCGTCTACCATCATCAAAAGCTGTCGCTCATTGTTGCTCTGGCTGAACAGGAATTCCTTGTTGTAGGAGCTTGCGGCACGATCCGCTATATCCTGTGCAGCATCTTCGTCGGCGGTACGGCCATCGGCCTGGTTACGGGTTACCGTGCGGCGCAGTTCCTGCTGCCGCGTCTCCAGACGTTTCTTGAATGTTTCCAGTTTCTTCTTATCCATAGTCACATCAACCCAATAAGTGCTTATCAAAGTCTTAGGACGCCCCGTTGCCGAGGCGTCCAGGTCATAAAGGCCAAACGGAAATAATAAGCGCGGGAAATCAGATGCGTCAACCGGGCAAAGGGCTGCATGGAACTCTGCCTACTTCGGAAGACGGTCTCGCATATTGGCAAGCGCGTATCCCATCACAGCCATAGTGGCGGCATTCTCGCGCAATTCGCTGGGTACAATCTTGTCGAGTGTGTCGGCCGCCGTGTGGTGATAGTTGAAGTAGTCGCGGCCATCCTGGAGGATACCGAGCGCGGGAACACCTGCATCCGACATGCGCGCGATATCGGCGCCAGGAGGATAACTGCTGGACTGCATGGCAGTAGCCCCGATACTTTCGAGAATGGAAAGTACCGGACGAAGCAGGTCTGCGGCACTGGTGCTGATGCGAGTCTCAAAGCCCAGCGGATGCGAGGCCCCCGTGTCGCATTCTATGGCAGCTACGTGATTGAGAAATTCCTGCGAGTGATCTCGCGTGTACGTCTGGCTGCCGGCTCCTCCGCTCTCCTCGTCCATCCAGGCGATAACACGCAGTGTCCGCCTGGGACGGAGATGAAGCTTCTGGAGGAGTTCAGCGCTTGCCATCGCGACAGCTACTCCTGCGGCGTCGTCGATGGCGCCGGTCCCAAGATCCCACGAATCCAGGTGTCCGGAAACAACAACAACCTGCTCGGGATGCTCAATGCCTTTCAGATCCGCGATGACGTTGTAGCCAGTCGTATCAGGAAGCTTCTGGGGAGTTAGCGTGAGGTGAATGCGAACATTACCTTGGGCAGCGAGATGGGCAATCAGTTCTGCGTCTTCTGCAGTCACGGCTCCTGCAGGAATTCCCGCAGGGAAACTGAAACCTGTGTGAGGCAGACGGTAATCGGCGCTGCCAACGGAGCGGATCAGCGCCGCGACCGCTCCGAGATCGGCGGCGGCTTTGGGACCCATGCCGCGATAACGCACGGCTTCGCCGTAAGCAACGAACGAGAGTCCAGCTGCAGCTTTCTTCTTGTCATAGATCTCATTAAACAGAACTATTTTCCCGTTCACTTTCTCGCGGCTCAGCGTTCTCAACTCGTCAAAGTCATCGACGACCACGACATCGGCGGAAAGGCCGTCCGCGGGCGTCGATGTACTGCCTCCCAGGGCGCTGAGCACGATTTTCTGTTTAGCGCCGGGGACTTGGCCCGGATATTCGATAAGTTCCCCAGTCTCTGCACCGCGCACCCAGTGCGGAACCTTGACTTCTTCCAATTGAACGTCGAGCCCAAGTTGGCGCATTTCGGCGGCGACGTAATCGACCGCGGCTTTAGCCTGCGGCGATCCGCTGGGACGTGGTCCGATGTTCTCCGTCAAATGGGCAACCTGGCGGTAGGCATAGTCGTCGGAGAGGGCCGTGGACTTGATCTTGTCGAGGTCCCCGAGCATTTGCGGCGAGAAATTTTCCTGCTGGGCCTGGGACATCTCTGGGATCACATAGGAATGCCGTCCCGGTGTTTGCTGGACTTGAGCGATTGACACAACGCATAGGAATGCCGGGAGAAAAGCAACGCGAACTCGGTTCATGGTTTAGGGCCCATAGTGTATCCGAGTTCGACCGCTAATGGATACCACCGCGATCGGCACAAAGGACTATCGTGCTCGCTCTGGCTGGGGTCGCATGATCCTACGCGCGCATTTCTCTCGCTTTCACGAAAATATGTGCTCACCTCGCGCAGCAGTTCTTGGCTGCACGTCTTTCCGCAGAATTCACCCTCAGGCTGGCAACGGTTTCCTTCGAAGAATCGCGGCCGAGAGCAGGGTGATCGCCAGGAAGACCGGGAAGACTTCCAAGAATGTCATTCCAATGTTGTAGGCGGGATTGTGGTAATTGCGTGCGAACCGCTCGGCGGCGCGCACCGTCTCCTCGATTCTCTGCTGGCTAGCGCCAGAGGCCTTAGCATGCTCGACCATACTGGCAGCGTATTTCTCGGCAAAGTCGGGCATGAACCTGTAGTACATGATCTCCCACGTCCCGACGTAAAAGCAGCAGGAGAGGAGCGAGATCAGTAGGCCGACGGTGAATCCTCTCCCAAAGGTCAGTTTTCCGCCGGAGACATTTTCCCTGTAGGAGCGGATGCCAAAAAAAACGAGGAGCCCGGCCAGAACCATCGTGGTGTAGCCAATAATCAAGCCCTTGTCTCCGCCTAGCTTGTGGAGGAAGGGAACCGTGGCGATCATGGTCACTGCCAGGATTAATCCCGAAAGGATTCCGAACGTCAGCACGGTCTTTTTCATGTGGAACTCCTGAATCGTGGAATTTGCGTGTCGCACAGCCCGGATTGTGAAGGCGTATATGGCAAATTGTCGTCACACCTTCGGGTGATTTTGCGCCGCGGTCGCGAAAATCTTACTTTTGGGCGAGCCTTCACGGGATGAGTCGGGCGTTTTTGCCGAATTGAACCGCCTGGGTGCGGCGTCGCGCGCCTAGCTTATCGAAAAGGCGGCT
This sequence comes from Binatia bacterium, assembly GCA_035577905.1. GTDB lineage: Bacteria > Acidobacteriota > Terriglobia > Terriglobales > Acidobacteriaceae > Sulfotelmatobacter. The sequence goes on along the minus strand of DATKAP010000132.1, from coordinate 23,514 downwards.
CGAGTGAGTCTTAACCGTGTTCTCGCTGACAAAGAGCCGATCGGCGATTTCGCGGTTACTCAGTCCGGTAGCAATCAGGCCGAGGATCTCTAGCTCGCGCGCCGTGACCCCGAGTTCCGCCCGTCGCTGCTCATCGACGGCAAAAGGCTCTGCGGGTTGCTGAACGATCCGCACCTTTTTGCGGGTGAGCGTAAGCCCGAACCAGATCCCGAGCGCAGCAAACACTGCGGCGATCAAGCCCGCATAGACCTCCACCGAATGCTCGACGATAAGAAAGCGGTACTCGGTGAACCTGAGGACAGTAATAAGGAATCCGCCAGCAAGTCCGAAAAGCAGGATTTCCCTCAGTGCGCTGCGCGAGTTCCGGACCGGTTTGGCACTGGATGCCATTCGAGCCGCCATCATACCGAAAGTCTGGTGGGGATGGACGAGTTTCGCAGTTCCGATCCCAACATTCGAACGGCATCAAGGCCCTAGGGCAGATGGCAGCGCGAGATCCAGTTTCATCCGAGCCCCCATGGGATAGTCACTCTGACTTTGGTAACGACGACATGCGCGTGAGAAATGTTTAGAGTTGGGTTCGCTCACCACTTGATTTGCTTTTTGGGCGCTATGAAAATCCTGTTCTCGCTGCTCTTAGTTCTTGTGCTCGCGCCATTTACTCTGGCGCAGGAGCCCTCGCTCGGAGACGTGGCCCGTGCTACCCGAGCGCAGCAATCTCAATCTCCGAAAAACGCTAAGGTGTTCAGCAACGAGGATAGTGATCCTCAGGAAATCAAGGATGGCGAGGATCCGTTCGACGTCCTGAACCGGGCATGGCATCTATTCGCGCACGACACGGCTCACCGCTGCCAACAGGAAAGCTCGGGAAACAGCGGGCCAGGATGGAAGAAAAGCAACACGATGGAAGTTGCCGCGCCGGACCGGATGCGGACCATCTACCAGGAAGGTTCAACCCGATCTGAATGGATTATGGTTGGTAATGCCCATTACGAGCGGGAAGGCAGCGGGCCCTGGCGCAAATTGACCGACCCCGGACAGAGCAAGCTGGCTGATATCGTTTTTTCTCAAGGCGTGCTGCCCGGCCCCGAATCTCTCTCTCAATTCAAGCCAGGTGAATTAAAGTCGCTAGGCAAACAGGTTATCGGAGCCGACCAGACCGTGCTGTATCGCTATTCCATTCACCTCAGCGATTTTGATCGCACCTTCGATTTCTGGATCGGCACGCACGACAGTCTTCCACGCCGCGTCGATATGCACACTGAGAGCCGGACATCGATCAGTGCTCCCGAAGTCTGGCGAGAATCGACCACCTGCGTCTATGGTATCGAAATCAAGATCGAACCGCCGATGTCACAATAAAAAATGGCCCCTTGTCGGGGCCACGTTTCAGAGGCTACGAAATGGTAGGCAATCAGGAAAGGCGATTCGGGATACCGTTCCGCCAGCCAGAACGGCCTTTAGTGAAGTGACGCTCTTTGTCGAAGAGAGTGAAGGTCATACAGCAGTCTGCGGCCTCTTGTACGGGTGGACAATGCATTTGCCGAGCCAAAGCCACGAACCTGCGTGATTGTGATCACGCCAACATACAAGTGGTTGAACGCTAGTATCTTAGTCGGATCCGCCGTTGCGACGGTTGAATGGACAGAACATCATCGGCGAATGGGAAGTGCAGAACAATGCATATTCCGTGCACTGGGATACCGAACCGCTAGAAACAAAAAGGCCCACAGCTGTACCTGCCATGGGCCTTTACAGAGATGAATCTAGCTATTCCCGGCCACCGTGCGTAGCTTTCCGGGCAGGAAGTGATAGGGAGGCCAAGGACCGCTCACGGATACTTCGCAGTTCTTCAACTGCTTGGCGGCCGTGTTGTAGCGATTCTGGTATTTCTCGACACTTTTGCTGTCGATGAGGTGAGCAATATCGATCAGCATGCCCTCTGGAGCTACCTTTTTGCAGCTGACCTCTTCCTCAAGCGGGTTAAAGAGCTTGTGGACCTGCACCGAAAGAGCCCGGGCCTTGGTCTGGCGTTCGCGCTCGCGGGAGGCCTTCTCCCGAAGCTTGGAGAGATAATCACCACCGACGGTGTCTGGCAGTTCGACGTCGATCATGGCCTCGCGCAGCGATCCGTCTCGCACGACCAGCTTGATGTGCATTTCGGATTTGCCCCGGAGTTTCGCCACGCTCTGCCCGAAGGCGCGCCGGTTAACCCTGACGGCGTGGCGGAGGGCGTCGTCGCTCTCGAAAATTGTGCCGAATTTAAAGGGAAGAACGGTGGAATTGCGGAAGCAGGTACTGACGACTCTTGCGTGCTCGATTGCGGCTTTCTGGTCCAGTTCAGCGGCTGTGTGGTCATATTCGCTGACGATCACGGCGAATTCACCACTGGGATAGCTGAGAACCGCGGCGCCACTAACTCCTTGTACACCTTCTAGCAGGAAAGGGCGGCGAGTGCGTGTTCCATTAGGGAGGGTTTGATGCTCGGTCAAGCAGTACGCGTACCACGCCATGTTGAACTCTCCGAACCGGGATGGAGGCGGACGAATCCACCTCTTGCGTCGAGTTTTTTCGCCAAAGCTTGTACAGCGAGTTTTGGAAGTATGGAACCGGGCGGTACTGGGCTACAAGCCATCTTCGAAAGCGCCTAAAATCACGCGCTTTCTAACTGCATATTACTTTGGGCATGGCCAAAAATGCAACTTTTTCTTTGCGAATAGCATCGGAAGGTTTCATTTTCCACTGGCAGAATGACTTGCACGATCTTCCGCCATGTCCTAGAGAGGCAGTAATGCGACACGAAGCCTGCAACGCTCGCATTGCGTTGTCGGGAATTCGTGATCTGAGGTACTTTGATCTCGGGTGAAGGTGAACGAACAATTCTTGAGAGTGGCGACGAAATAAGTGAGCGCGGCCAGTTTCATTCTGGGAAATGGTTGGCTGACAGAGGATACCCCTCCCCCTCCGGTCTATTGGCATCATCGACTTAGAGGAAAAACCCGAAATAATCTATGGGGCTCAATAGCTTAGGGGCAAAATCTTGAGCCACAGGGACTTAGCCCGCCCGGCTGACTTCTCCTCCCTCGCTTTCGCCTTGGCGATTATCTGCTTTGTTTGACTCTGTGCACAAGGGCAAATGTCACACTGGGCTGTGGATTTCCTCGTTACCAACGGAAGGTCGGTTGAGGGCGTCTGGCCGTAGGCCGTCGGGCCAGCTGTCCTGCTTAGGGGGCGGCTGGCCTGAACTCAATAAGCTACCAGTTCGTCAGCTCTGAATCGGATCTCATAGATCTTGCATAGATCCCATCCCTGATCGTAAATTTGCTCGTACCCGTTGGTGTAGACGAGCTTGAAGTCATAGAAGCAAGAAGTCTGAACATAGGGATTGAAATGGATTACTGTCTCATAGCCATTGCGCAGCGTGCCATCTCCCAGCACGTCAGCACCCCACCAGCCGCTTTCATGCGGTGACACATAGATCTCCCGAATCGAAGCTCCCGTGTAGTTCACAAGCAGAAAGTTTTTCCTGTCCTGACCCTGCGATGTTGCAGATCCGAATGCCAATATGGCGATCCAAGCAAGAGGTAGCATCCACTTTGCATTTTTCATAAATTACCTCCTTGAAAACCGGAAGCTTGGTGAAGAACCTGTTCTTAGTTCCTCACTAAGCGAGCCGATATTGAACCAACTTGTGGGAAACGTCCATAGAGGCAGGCTGAAACGATATGAATTGATCTGACGAAGCCGCGAAAGGGCCAGCAGGACAGGTGGCCGGACCCTCGAAGTTAGCTTTTTCTCTTTCCAGCGTCGAAACTGTAGGTGATCCTCGACAAGAGCGAAGGCTGGGCTACCCGGACTATTTCCCACTTACAGCGGGGGTAGCCCGGCTGCGATCACGGTCCTGGAGCGCCAGTAAAACGACCCGCAGCATCTCGTCCCAGGGAGCGGGCTTGCCGGTCCAGATCTCGAACTGGCGGGCGGCCTGGTGAACGAACATTTCAATGCCGGGGATGATCTGCGCCCCGCGTTCTTTCGCCAGCTTCAGCAGCCGCGTTTCGGCGGGATCGTAGACCATATCAAAAACGTAGCGGGCGTTGATCTCTTTTTCCTGAAGGGGAGTTTCGCGTGTGTTTCCCATGCCCACCGGGGTGGCGTTGATGATCACGTCGAAGGCCAGCTTCTTCAGATCAGGGCGCTTGACCATCCGGGCATGAGCCTGGTGAGCGAGTTTCTTGGCGGCGGCAAGGCTTCGGTTCAGGATGTAAACTTCTGATCCCCGCTCTTTTAAGCCAAAAACTGCAGCCCGGGCGGCACCGCCGGCTCCGATTACCAAGATGCGCGCACCTTCCAGGGTGTTCAGCCGGCGTTCCAGGGGACGGACGATTCCCGCGGTATCGGTGTTGAACCCATACAGTTTTCCGTCTTGTGCCCGCACGACGGTGTTGCATGCTCCGATCTTGTTGGAATGAGAGTCGCTGTTGTCCAGGTGCGACAGGATGGCCTCTTTGTAAGGCATGGTCACGCTCAGACCGTGAATAGGAATCTCCTTCACACAGGTCAGAAGATCTTTGAGGGTCCTGGCATGGAGGGCCAAGTAAACGGCGTTGACGTTTTCGCGCCGGAACGCGGCATTCATGATGGCCGGAGACAGCGAGTGTGCGATGGGGTCGCCGACCACCGCGTAGACCCGCGTGGCCACATCGACCTGGTCGATGCGGTAGACAGTGCGCAGCTCCTGCGCAGTGATTTGTCCGGGCGCCGTTTCCTGCCCCGCTCCTGCCGACGCGAATGTAAACACGCTTCCGGCTCGGACGCCCAGAACGCGGCTGATCGTACCCTGCTCCCCCATGCACATGCCGACGAGGGAGTACCGGTCGCCCTGGCGAGCCAGGAACTTGATCATGGATACGTTGTCGGAGAGTGTGGTCGCCGTGCTGACGACCTTGTAGAAGTCTGCGGGGAAGGCAAGCATCTTCTCAAGGGTTTCGTCGAGTTTCTTCGTCGCCCGGAAGTCATGATAGGAAAGGACTAACGCGGCGCGCGAGCGCAGCTTTTGCAACTGTTCGGGCTTGCACTTGGTGGCAGTTTGCAATTCAACGTCAACAAGTTGGCAGCCGGCCGCCACGGCTTTGCTGAGAATGTCGAGCTGCGAAGCGATAGAACCGCGAAACTTGCCCCCACTCGCCACTCGGCGGCAAGTAGCGATCGCGATCGTGCCGTGATGCGATTCAAGAAAGCGCTTGATTCTGGGAAGCGCCAAACCAGGTCTGGAGATGTAGTCTAACCTGAACTCCAGCATGGAGTTGTCACGTACTGAGGCCTCGGCCCGTTCGACCATTTCGTTGGGGTCAGAGCCGGTCAGCGCCACGCAGAGACGCGGCAGCCTATGGGGCAACAAGCGTGATATCGGGAGAGCGGAAGTCATTCCAGAAATTGAGATCCCGGTTTAGCCACATCGAAATGAACGGCGAATTATTACAGGCAGCTAATTATTTATGCAACAAGGGATTATACGATCCGGCAAAAAACTTCTGCCCCTCGAGGTGCCTATCACCCTCGTAACCTTGACCCTCCCTTACCTGCTTGTTACCTTCCGGCTGAAGGCTTTCTTTTCTGGCATTTAACTGGGGGAAGGGGTCGCCGAAGGCGGTCTTTTCCGGAGGTAACATGAAGAAAACAGGACTGTTCGTGTTGTTACTGGCAACGGCGGCATGGGCGCAGACCACCGATCCGACTACGTTTCAGGCTCCCGAAGGAACGGCACCCACGACAAACAGCTTTCCCATCGAGCGCATTCCGACGCCCACGTACGCCGACCTGTACTGCGCGGGTTTCATCAGCAAGCACGTCCTGCCCGATGCCAACTACATCCTTGGCGGGATCCATACGCCAACGACGACTCACTTCCAACGTGGCGATATCGTTTATCTGCGTGGCAGCGGCTATACCATGGGGGCGGAGTACGAGATCGTGCGTGCGCTGCGCGACACGAATGAATACGAAGTCTATCCCGGCGAGAGAAAACTTCTGAAGGAAACCGGGCAACCCTACGAGGAAGTCGGCCGGGTGAAAGTCATTGACACGCGGAGCAAGGCGGCCATCGCGCAGATCGAATATTCCTGCGATGGGATCGCTCCGGGCGATACGGCGATTCCCTTCGCTGAGAAGCAGCAGGTGCCGTTTCATGGGCCAGTGCGCTTCGACCGTTTTCTGCCCGCCAGCAACAAGGTGTCAGGGCGGATTGTAATGGGCAAGGATTTCGACTCACAGATGGGAACCGGACACAAGGTCTATCTCAACGTCGGATCAAATCAAGGTGTGAAGATCGGCGACTATTTCCGCGCGGTACGCACCTATGACGAAGATTTGAAGGATCCGGTTGATTCACTGTCATTCCGCGCCGCACTCGCCGAAGACACCCAGAAGAAAATGCCCTCGTTCGACCCGCAGCTTTTTGAGAGGGAGAACGGCCCGGTTATTCACGTGCGTGATCTGCCCCAGCGTGCCGTTGGCGAGATCGTGATCATTGGCGTAACCGACACAACCGCAACCGGCATGATTGTTTTTGCCATGGAAGATGTACATGCGGGCGATGGAGTGGAGTTAGATCAGGTGAATTGAGCTCCTCTCAGCTTTTTGATGCGCTACCGGGGGCGGGAAACCGTCCCCGGTTTTGTTTCCAGGACATCGACGGAGCCCGGGCAGTCAGAGAGAGTCAGTGGCATTTTTCTCCAAAGACCTCTGCGCTGAAAGCTTCGATCAGCGCGCCTTTCTGCCAAGCGTCGTTAGGCAGGCCCGCTTTGTGGCAGGTTTGCTCGAGGAATGTGACGCGGTCCCAGTGGCGCTCTGTGGGCACCTGGGGCAGCAGTAGCCCGCGGTGTGCACCCATGCTGATGAGCAATCCGTGACGGCCAACTTCAACTTCCTGCGGAAGGATTGGCCGCGGAGGGGAGAGAATACTGAGTTCGATCTCCAGTTGACGCCCTTCTGCAATTGTCACTGGATAAAAGCGGGTATCTTCGAAAGCAGCGGCACGAGCGGTGTCGATAACGGCGCGGTAGACAGAACTGACCGGTAGCACGTAACCCACGCATCCGCGCAACTCTCCATGCAGGTAAAGGGATGTGAACGCTCCCCGTGGCTCGGCAAGGTGGGATGTCGGTGGATCCAGGGAAATCTCGCGATCTTCCAAGGCAGAGAGAATTGACTCGTGGGCTACCTGCAAAAGCAAAGTTCTCTCTTGCGGTGAAAACTCCTGCTCATCCACACCAATCGGATTAGGTCGAGGCAGCGACATCAGGATCGGCCTGCGCTGGGGCCACCGGTTTTCTCCGGCGACTGAGAACGAAGGCGCGCCGGCGGCGCTTCACCACCCTCCGATCAATCTTCGACCAGAAGGCAACGAAGTAATCAATGCCCGAGACCAGAGAGACGCACACCATAAACCAGATCGCAACAGAAGCAACCCAGTGAATGGGAAAGATGTAGTGGCTGTAGATGGGCCACTCTTTCCAGTGATGATCCCAAATGACCGCCACTACCGAGACGATCTGGACGATCATCTTGAACTTGCCAAGTTCGCTGGCCTCAATGGTGAAGCCCTCGGAGGCCGCGATCGAGCGCAACCCGCTGACGAAGAATTCCCGCCCGATCACCACAATCGCCACCCAAGCCGGAACAAGGCTGGGATTCACCTGGACGAGCACAATGAATGCCGCGGCGATCAGCAACTTGTCAGCAATCGGGTCGAGCAGAATCCCCATCGTGGTGATTTGATCGCGCTTGCGCGCCAGGTAGCCGTCGATCCCGTCGGTCATCGCAGCTGCGATAAACAGAGCCGACGCGATCAGTTCTTTGGCTCCGTGCACGCTGCTGAAGTAAGAGCTGGACAGGACCCAAACCAGCAGAGGAATACTTAGGATGCGGGTCAGCGTGATGGAATTGGGCAGGTTCACGAGTCGGGGGGCTCCGGAGGCCAGCCGGCAACCAAGTTGATTATCCTCCACGAAGAAGGGGAACGCAATGCAGGCGATCTGGCGTTAGGAACCAGTGGGGCTAGAACTGAGGAAGGGTTGTGAGGCATAGAGCACGGAGGAAAGAACTGAAATCTGCCAACCTCCGTGCTCGAGGACTCTTATTTCGGACTGGGGGCCATCTTGTCAGCTTTTGCGGCGCCCTTGGGCTGTTTGGCGACAATCATGTCTTTGATCTTGTCGTAGGTTGCTTGCGGCACAATCTTCTTCTGCACAAGTTCGTTCTTGGCGCGGTAAGGGCGGCCATCGATGATCTTCTGCGAATAAGCGTCCCCGATGCCGGGCAACTCCTTGAGCTGATCCTTGGTCGCGGTATTAATGTCGAGCTTCTCGGTAGCTGCGGTGGCCGCGGAAGCTGCCTGCGCGGTGGGCTTGGCCTGCGCAGACGCCATCGCATTGACCAGCGAGAGTGCAAAGATGAGAACAGCGATTTGCGCCATCAGCTTTCTTTCGACGACTTTCATGAAGTTCTCCTTTCCTGCAAATTACGCGTAGATTCCGCGCTGACGGATCGTGTAGGCAACACGATCGATTGCCAGCATGTAAGCGGCGATGCGATTGTTGACGTGATGCGTTTCGGCGTAACGGACCACATCGTCGAACGACGATTTCATAATAGTTTCAAGCTGCTCGTTTACTACGGACTCTTTCCAGAAGTATCCCTGGCGGTCCTGCACCCACTCGAAATACGAAGTGGTGACTCCCCCGGCATTCGCGAGAATATCGGGAATAACGAACACACCCTTGTCGGCGAGTACGTCGTCCGCAGCTGACGTTGTGGGCCCATTTGCGCCTTCGGCTAGAATTCGGCACTTCACACGATCGACATTGCGGCTGGTAATTACGTTTTCAGTGGCGGCAGGAATCAGGATCTCGCACTCGCTGATCAGCAATTCTGCCGAATCGGTCTTTTCCGCGCCGGGGAACTCGTGAATGGCGCCGTTTTTCTGGCGGAACTCCACCAGCGCTTTGAGATCGATGCCGTTCTTGTTATAGAGTCCACCGCCGACTTCAGCGATGCCAACGACTTTGTATCCGGCTTCGTGCATCAGTTGCGCAGCGTTGGAGCCGACATTGCCAAAGCCCTGGACGATGACGCGGGCGCGATTGCGGTCGATATTCAGCTTCCTGCAAGCCTCATCGCAGACGATCATGACGCCGCGGCCGGTAGCCTCGCGGCGTCCGCGGGATCCGCCAATGTTGATGGGCTTGCCGGTTACCACGGCTGTCACGGTTTGGCGCATGTGCATGGAGTACGTATCCATCATCCAAGCCATGACTTGCTCATTGGTGTTGACGTCAGGTGCGGGAACGTCCTTCTCGGGGCCGATGAACTCAATCAACTCTGCGGTGTAGCGGCGGGTCATGCGCTCGACTTCACCCATCGACATCCTGTGCGGATCACAGATTACTCCGCCTTTCGCACCACCGAAGGGGATGTTAACGACAGCGCACTTCCACGTCATCCAGCTGGCCAGAGCACGGACCTCGTCAAGAGTCACGTCGGGTGCGTAGCGAATGCCGCCCTTGGCCGGACCGCGAGCGATCGAGTGCTGCACGCGGAACCCGGTGAAGACTTCGAGATGGCCATCATCCATCTGAACGGGGATATGAACCGTAATTTCGCGGTTGGGGTATCGCAGGACACGCCAGAGGCCTTCGTCGAGGTTCAGCTTCTGTGCGGCCAGATCGAAGCGCGCTCGTTGCGACTCCCACGGATTGGTTTCCTTATCCACGTGCGGAGCAGTGGTCATCGTCGTCATAGAAGAGGTCTCCGAGATGATTACAGGTGAGGTGGTCTGCGATGCCAAGTCCGTTGCTGGGCAAAAGTGCGCAAACGTTCAGAGTATATGAGGCCGGATGCCGGAGTGGCAAGTTACCGGCCTGGTTGCGAGTCTACCCACGTGGTATTCAGGCAACAGAAATGGTCCGTCAGTGGGCCAACCTGCTCCAGCCTCCTTCTTTGACGACCCTGTTGGGCCCTGATAAACTTTTGGTTTGGCCAGCCATCGCTCTTATCAGAAGGGAAGTCCGTGCGCGCAGAGACCCGCCATCAATTAAAACAGGACGCATTTAGCCGAGTCACCATCGGTGCTGCTGAGAAGACGGCCGATTGGACCGTGGAGCATCGGACCACAATCATTATTGCCGCCATGGTTGCGGTCGTGCTCATTGGGGGAGTCATCGGGGGCTGGTACTACTTGAATGCCCAGGACCAGAAGGCGAGCCTGGATCTCTCCATCGCCGTTCGCACCATGGATACTCAATTGCGGCCTGCGGGAACCCCTGAGCAACCAGACTTTCCTACATTCACGTCCGCGAAAGACCGGGCCCAGGCTGCGCAAAAACAGTTACAGGCCATCGTGGAGAAGTATCCACACACTCGTTCTGCCGATATGGCCCACTATTTCCTCGGCGTGAACGCGCAGACACTGTCGGACACTGCGACCGCCGAACGAAACTTTAAAGAAGTAGCGTCGGTCGGCAACCGGGATCTCGCGTCGGTAGCGAAGAATGCTCTGGCAGCCCTTTACGGGCAGACGAACCGGCCCAAGGACGCCGCGGCGCTTTATCAGGAACTGATTAACAAACCTACCGCCTCGGTAAGCAAGGTTACTGCACAATTGCAGTTGGCTGAGCTCTATCAGAACTCCAACCAGCCGCTCGACGCCAAGCGGATTTACGAGCAGGTCAAGAAAGAAAATCCCGGCAATGAAGCGGGCGAAATCGCTACCCAAAAGCTCGCACAACTGAAGTAGCCATGAGCCGAAACCCGATTTGAGCACCAAGGCGAAGCCTTGGAAGTCATATCCCTGCCGCTGCAGATCTTCACGCACAGCGTTCCTGGATGATCGCTCCCTAGGCCCTATCCCTAACGTCTAATGCGTACTCCCTGATACCATGTTGTGCGATTTCCAAATCCATAAAACTGGATCCCCATGGCCGACATCACACTCCGCGTTAACGGAAGTGAAAGGAAAGTCTCTGTCTCGCCGGAAACACCTCTGCTCTGGGTCTTACGCGACACACTCGAGTTGACCGGAACCAAGTTCGGCTGCGGCGCCGGATTGTGCGGCGCGTGCACCGTGCATATGGATGGCAGTGCGATCCGTTCATGCTCGACGCCGGTGTCGCAAGCGGCAGGCAAGAATGTGACCACGATTGAAGGTCTCGGCGCAAACGGCCTGCACGTTTTGCAGCAGGCGTGGATCGAGGAAGAAGTTCCCCAATGCGGCTACTGCCAGACTGGGCAGATCATGTCCGCGGCCGCGCTGTTGGCTAAGACACCGAATCCGACTGACGAGCAGATTACGGCCGCGATGAATGGCAATCTGTGTCGCTGCGGTACCTATGAACGGATCCGCAAGGCGATCCACCGCGCCGCCGGCACCGGAGGTGTGCGATGAGTCCACTTTCGCGACGCGAATTTGTGGGGGCTGGAATTGCTGCGGGCGCGGGACTCGTGATTGGGTTCTACCTGCCTCATGGGCGGGAAGCTCGCAGGGATTCTTTCTCTCCGAACGCCTATCTTCGGATTACACCTGACAATAAGGTGACCATCGTGGTCGCGCGCTCAGAGATGGGACAGGGCGTTCGCACCGCGTTGCCGATGATCGTCGCGGAGGAACTCGAGGCCGACTGGAAGCAGATCGAGATCGAGCAGGCCGGGGCCAGCACGCTGTTCGGGGATCAGACAACGGGAGGAAGCGCAAGCATCCGGACCACGTGGGATCCCATGCGCAAAGCCGGCGCGACGGCGCGCGAGATGCTGATTTCGGCGGCTGCACTGACATGGGGCGTGCCGCGATCCTCCTGTACTGCGGACAGCGGCCAGGTAAAGCACGCCGCATCAAACAGAGTTCTGACGTATGGGGAACTCGCGAGCAAGGCCGGAGCCTTGCCGATCCCTGCCGACGTTCCGCTGAAGCAGAGCAAAGACTACAAGATCGTCGGGCAGCGATTGCGGCGCGTGGACTCTCCCGCGAAGGTGACTGGCGGAGCTGTCTTCGGAATCGATCTGCACATTCCGGGAATGAAGTATGCGGTGCTGTCGCGCTGCCCGGTCGTCGGGGGGAAGGTTTCCAGCTTTGACGATAAGGATTCGAAGAAAGTCCCCGGCGTTAATTATGTGGGCAAGATCGGCGATTCAGCTGTGGCAGTCGCTGCAGATAGCGTTTGGGGTGCAATGGAGGGACGCCGCGTTCTGAACGTCACATGGGACGAAGGGCCGAACAAAGATCTGAATACTGTAGCGATCACGGCTTCGTTGAAACAAGCAGCGTCGAAGAAAGGTGTGACTCTTTATTCGTCGGGCGAACCGGGGAAAGTTGCCGGACGCAAAATATCGCTGGAGTACTCCCTGCCCTTCATGGCTCACGCAGCCATGGAACCAGGTAACTGCACGGCGCACTTTGAGGGCTCAAAATGCGAATTGTGGGCGCCTACACAGGTTCCACAAGATTGCCGCGATTCGGTCGCCACGGCGGTCGGGCTTGATCCCGATCAGGTGAAAGTAAATGTCACGCTCATGGGCGGAGGGTTTGGGCGCAGACTTGAGCACGATTACGCAGTTGAGGCTGCGTTGGTTTCAAAAGCAATTCAGGCACCGGTGAAGGTGCTCTGGACGCGTGAAGACGACATGCGTAGTTCAACGTATCGCCCGGCAAGTTTGCATCAGCTCAGTGCGACACTCGACGGATCGGGCTACCCCGGTGCGTTGACGCACCGCATCATAGCTCCTTCCATCAGCGGTCAGAAGGGCCAGCCAGTGCCGAATGGTGTTGATCCTGACTTACCTGACGAGGCTGGGCCGGTTTATGGGATCCAGAACTATCTCATCGAGTACGTGCAGACGGAAACACCTGTCCCTCTGGGCTGGATGCGTTCTGTGTACGCGCTGCAGGCGGCATTTGCGCTGGAGAGCTTCATCGATGAACTGGCTGTCGCGGCCGGGAAAGATCCTGTGAAGTATCGCCTCCAGCTTTTTGCCAAGGATCAGGACCTGACTTATTTCACTACCACGTGGCACACGGCTCGCATGCGTGGCGTTCTGCAATTGGCCGCTGAGAAATCTGGGTGGGACAAGCCACTTCCGGCAGGACGGTCCCGCGGCGTCGCGTGTTTTGGCTGCTTTCAGTCGTACATGGCCGAAGTCGTCGAGATCTCGATGGAGAACGACCAACCCCGCGTCCATCGCGTAGTGGCTGCGGTGGACTGTGGACAGGTCGTGAATCCCACCATTCTCGAACAGCAGATCCAGGGCGGAATTGTCTATGGGCTTGCGAACGCCCTGCGCGCGAAGATCACCCTCGAGAAGGGACGCGTGGTGCAGGGGAATTTTGATGATTATGCTCCCCTTCGCATGGATGAGACCCCCTCCGTTGAGGTGTATGCCGTACCCAGTCAAGAGGCACCGACCGGCATCGGCGAACCTTCCGTGCCGCCGATCGCGCCGGCGCTGTGCAATGCGATTTTTGCTGCTACGAAGAAAAGAATACGAGCGCTGCCGATTCTTAATTCGTAAGCCCCTCCTTTACCTTGCCTGCTTGCAGCGCGATGCATCGCCAGCGCCCAGCCTGATCGGGAAGGCGCCGTGGGAGGTCAAATTGCTTTCGAGATTATTCGCTACATTCCTGCTTACCTCTTTCTCCGTTTCCCAAGTCGGCAGCACTTCTGCTGTGCCCTCTTCTCGACTGGCACATCTGCAACGCGGCGTCAATCTGAGCGCGTGGTTCGCGCAGGTCTACGATCCCAAGGGATATACGAAGGAGCACTTCGATAGCTGGGTCACGCCCGCGGATATCGCATTGATCAAGTCAGCAGGATTCGATCACGTGCGATTGAGCGCGAATCCGCAGCCCCTCATGGATGCTGACAATCACGGTCAGGGCAAACAGTATTGGGGCTACCTAGATACGGCGATGAAGATGATTCTGGATTCTGGACTCTCTGTCGAACTCGACATGCATCCTGAGTCCGACTTCAAGCAGCGTCTGAACGAAAATGAATTCGTTGAGCGATTCACCGATTTCTGGCGGTCAGTGGCGAAGCGTTACTCGGTTTACGATCACGAGCGGGTGTTCTTTGAAATTCTCAACGAGCCCGAGATGCATGATCCGTACCGGTGGTATGGGGTAGAAGCCAAACTGGCCGCGGCGATTCGGCAGGCTGCTCCGGAAAATACGATCCTTGCTCCGGGTGCAAGTTGGGACAACGACGATGACTTGCTGTTTCTTGAACCGCTGCGGGACTCCAATGTGATCTATATATTTCACTTCTACGAGCCGCATATCTTCACGCATCAGGGTGCAACCTGGGGAGCTTTCTATTGGCACTGGCTACAGGACCTTCATTATCCATCTGACCCGAAGAATGCGGCGGAGGTTGCGGCGGCGGTTCCTGATGCGGCGCACCGATTGGACGTGATTCGTTACGGACAGGACCACTGGAACGCGGTGCGCATCGAGGCCGAGATCAACCAGGTGGCAGATTGGGCCAAGCAGAATGGGGTGCCTGTCGTCTGCAACGAATTTGGAGTCTATCGTCGCGCCTTACCGCAAGACCGCAATGCCTGGATCCGGGATACACGTACCTCGCTGGAACGCCACCACATCGGATGGGCGATGTGGGATTACGCCGATAGCTTCGGAGTGGCTATCAAGAAAGACGGGAAGGCCGTGTTCGATCAGGACACTGTACAGGCGCTCGGTGTGAAGATGCCGTAAACAAGATCTCGAATTAAACCGGAACTTATAACAATACGGCGGTGTCTAATTTTTGGGGATTCTCCGCTTTCTCCGTTCTTGCATTCACTTCGCTCGATTCGCTTTCGAGGTGCTTCATGCTCGAAGCTGTACAACTCACCAAACGATACTCTTCTTTGCCGGCGGTTCAAGACTTGTCCTTCCAGTTGCGGCCTGGCCAGGTGCTCGGCTGTCTAGGCCCGAACGGGTCGGGCAAAAGCACGACCGTCAAGATGCTGACCGGACTGCTTGAGCCTTCGCGGGGCGTGGTGCAGTTCAATGGCCGCGCGATTCAAGAGGATTTGACGTCCTATCGCATGCGGCTTGGATACGTTCCCGAAGAGGCTCATCTCTATCCCTATCTGACCGGATGGGAATATCTGGAAATGGTGGGCACGCTGCGCGGAATGAATCGCGACGCGACGTTGGTGAAGATCGACTCCCTACTGAAGCTATTCTCGCTGCATCCGGCGCGGCACGCCAGCATCGGCACCTATTCGAAGGGAATGCGGCAGCGGATTCTGCTGATCGCGGCACTTATGCACGATCCGCAGATCTTCATTTTTGACGAACCGCTGTCCGGCCTGGACGTGACGTCCGCACTGATCTTCAAAAACCTCGTCCAAGCGCTCGGACGTGCCGGAAAACTCGTGTTCTACTGCTCGCACGTGCTGGAGGTTGTCGAGAAGGTCTGCACCGATGCGCTGATCCTGCGCAAAGGGGTAGTCATCGCCCAGGATTCGGTCGCGAATCTGGGAAAGATTCTCGGACAATCCCTGGAGAACACGTTCCTGCATCTGGTCGATGACGTGGACACGATGCATGTCGCGCGCGACATCGTCGAAGTCATGAAGGTGGCCTGAGATGATCCGCGAAATATTACGCCAGGAATGGGATTATCATCGCGAGCGCCCGTTCGGGAGGTTGGTACAACTTTTTGTCGAGCGAATATTCCGTGGGGGCGGAGACACCGATGCAAATGGAGTGGACCTAGGAGTGGGGCTGGTTCTGACTTTGTTGGCCATGCCGGGGGGATTCGTCTCCATTTTCCTGTTCGACAAGTATGGATCGCTGCTGCAGTGGCTCCGCGGGCAGACAAATGTCGACACGCTCCTGATTGCTTTCCCGGACGAGTACTTCTTTATTGTGCTCTCCATGACCGTCACGGGAGCGATTGCGGTCTGGCGATGGGATTCTATATTTCCGGACCGGCGCGACTACATGAATCTCTCGCATCTTCCAATTTCCACTCGCGCGATCTTCTTCGCGAATGTGCTGGCGGTTGTATTCCTGGTTGGCCTGGTGGCGTTGGACGTGAATGCGGCGTCATCCGTGCTGTTCCCCATGGTGGTGTCAGCATCGCAGCGAACGTTCTTGTTCTTCTTGAAATTTGCCGCGGTGCACGCGATGGGCGTGGTGCTTGCCAGTGTGTTTTCTTTCCTGGCTGTATTCGCGATTTTGGGACTGCTGATGGCAGTTCTACCTCCTCGCTTTTTCCGGAGAGTATCCGCTTACGCCAGAGGGATCATTGTGGTCTATCTAGTGACACTGCTATGCACCAGCTTCGTCATGACAGAACCTCTGCGACACGCAAAAGGATCAGCACCTTTTTGGACGTTCCTTTTTCCGTCCTGCTGGTTCGTGAGTCTGTGTCAGTTGCTGCGCGATCGGGCTAATCCAGCCATGACTGAACTGGCCGGGCTATGCATCCCCGTCACCGGAGTGCTGGCAGTTCTCGCGCTTGGAGCATACGCGATCGGCTACCGGCGCCATTTCGTGCGGATCCCGGAGATTCAGGATGATACTAGCATTCAGCACAGCCTAATGCGGTGGCGCTGGAACACTCTCGAGCGCCTTATTCTGCGAACGCCATTCCAGAGGGGATGCTTTCGTTTCGTTGGAAAGACACTACTGCGAAGCGAAGCGCACCGCCTCGTCCTGACCGGCGTTGCGGGATTATCGCTGGTTCTCGCTTCGCAGGCTTTGATGCATGCTTTTGAAGGCGCGAAGTCCGCGCGACAGGCGGGTATGACGTCGGAGGCTCTTTCGATCCCGTTCATTGTGTCGTTTCTACTGATCATAGGATTGCGGATAGTATTCGAGATCCCGGCGGACTTACGTGCGAACTGGACCTTTCAACTACTGCTCGATCCGAACCAGCAGGAATGCGCGGCTTTGGCAAAGCGAGTCATCTTGCTGTCAAGTTTGCCGTGGATGGTCGTGATAACGCTCCCGATTTATACCTATCTCGAAGGGTCTTTCGTGGCACTGCTTCATACGGCCGTAGTTGTGATCTGGTGTTATCTACTCACGAACGTGGTGCTGGTCCGCTTCCGCAAGCTGCCGTTCGCTTGCAGCCTGCCGATCTTTAAGCAGCATTCGATTGTCATTCTTATCGCTCTTTGCTTCGGCTTTCTGATCTACACAGGGTCGACCGCGGAATTCGAGTCTTCGGCTCTCTCTCAGCCCATACGGATGCTGTGGTTGCTGCCGGTCGCCGGAATTGCCTGGTGCATTCCCCGCTATCTGGAAAAGACCGCGATTGACCTAGAAAAGAAGTTGATTTTTGAAGAAGCATCAAAGGGCAGCGTGGAACTGCTGGGGCTCAGCGATTAGAAAGTTGCAGATGTTTCGCAAGTGCCGTGTTTCTGAAAAATCTTTACAACCACATTTTGAAGTGGTGCGGCTTCAGACGCGCTGTAAGTCACCGGAATCACGGCCTTCAGGCCCTGAGGGAGATACAACCTCAGCGCCTAAAGGCGAATTCACGACGGACCACTACGGCAAGCCTGAAGGCGTGCCCTTTCAAGACTCCTCACGGTAACTCTATTTGCGAAACACAAAACTGGACCTTAATCTCAACTCCTCCACTTCAAGGTCACTGGCCCATCCATGGGATGCTTCATCTGTTTTCCGGTGCGCTTTGACTCCAGGTATGCGGCTTTGAGCTGGAAATACCACTTCGCCGGCCGATCGGCATCGTCGATCAGCATCAAATGAGGATTGTGCCTCAGACCTTCTGCCTGCATTTCCATGGTACGACGGTCCTGTTCGACAAACTTGCGAAATACAAATTTCAAAACGTCAGGAACAAAGGGAACCCAGCGGAACAGGTTCCACGCCGCAACGACATCAATACGGCATTGGCTGCGTGCGATCGGAGTCACGGTCGTCAAGCTTGAGAACCAGTACTTCCCTGCTCGTATCGTCTCGGTGCGGATATTGGGTAGAACGAAATCGATGGTGGTTGAGATCGATTCGGCGTCGGCATAGAGTCGCAACAGCTTGTAGGGCGCGGAGTTTGAACTGGGAGTATGAGCCGACATTCGGAACCCATTCGGGATTGGTTCGAAGTCTTTCTTCTTTTCGTGGATGCTGTGTCGCGTGCGCCACCACCAGGCTTGGTGTACGAATGGTCCATGCGCGGGGTCCATCAGTCCGATGATGCCGTGGTCGATGCTGACCGGCATTTCCGCTTGCAGGTACGCAAGCTTGTATTTGTCGGTGAACTTCTGGATTTGTGGCGCCGGGTCGGGCGCTTCACTGGGCTTGGTGAACCCAGCCCCTTGCGGGCCGGGATCGGGAATGTAGACCCAGATGAAATAGTCCTGCTCCTCACACGGGTAACTTCCGGCGTAGATGCGGTCGACCTTCATCGTCTGGTCGGAGGTGAGCGATGGAATCAGTTGGCACTGGCCGTTGTGGACGTCAAACTGCCAGCCATGATACGGGCACTCGAGATTCTCTCCGTCAAACTCTCCTGAGTTGAGAGGCATGCCACGGTGAGGGCACGCGTCCCGCAAGGCGAATGGACGACCGTCGCGATCGCGGCCGATCACAAGCGGGATTTCCAGCAACGTAGCCTTGTGGAGTTGGTTGCGATGCACATGATCAGCAGGCAGGGCACGGTACCAGAAACCAGTGAGCATCAAAGTATCGGTGGCCTGGCGCTGTGGGAGATCGAGTTCGGGCATGGAGCGAAATGTTGATCGTGAGATGAAAGCCTATGCTAGCATCCGCTGGACTTTCACGGCGTTGACAAGATGACCTCACCACAGAGGGCGCAGAGGAACAGAGAGGAAAACCGATAAACATGGAGATCATCGGGCGATTTCGGCGCCTTACGCCGGTACAGCGGAATACGTTTATTGCCTGTTTCCTCGGCTGGTCGCTGGATGCCTTCGACTTCTTCATTCTCATTTTCTGCGTGAGCGCTCTAGCCACCCAGTTTCAGACAAAGGTCTCAGCCATCACGGAAGCAATTTTTCTGACGCTCGCAATGAGGCCGCTGGGAGCATTTCTGTTTGGGTTGATGGCCGACCGGTTCGGTCGGCGACCGACCTTAATGGCGAATGTTGTTGTCTATACGGTATTCGAAGTGGCCTCGGCGTTCGCTCCAAGCCTGAAGGTTTTTCTCATTGTCCGCGCATTGTTCGGTATCGGCATGGGGGGAGAATGGGGCGTGGGCGCGGCACTAGCGTTTGAGACTTTGCCTGCAGAAGGTCGAGGATTCTTCTCGGGACTCCTGCAAGAAGGGTATGTGGTCGGCTATCTCGTGGCCGCCCTCGCTTATGGAACGCTCTTTCCCCTACTTGGCTGGCGCGGGATGTTCGTTATCGGGGCACTGCCGGCGGCTGTCGTCCTGTATATGCTCAGCAAGGTGGACGAATCGCCGGCCTGGTTGCAGGGTCGAATCGATCAACGTGGCCAAGGCTTGGGAAGAGACATCGCATCCCATGCCGGCCTCTTCGTCTTTCTCGTGCTTCTGATGTTCGCGTTTAATTCCTTCAGCCATGGCACGCAGGATTTGTATCCGACGTTTCTGCAGAAGAATCTCATGCTCTCGCCGAAGGTGGTGAGCCTCATCGCCATCGTGTACAACATCGGCGCATTGCTGGGCGGAATTCTTTTTGGGACATTGTCGGAGCAAATCGGGCGGAGGCGAGCAATCGTAATCGCGGCCTTGCTCGCGATTCCGGTGATTCCGTTGTGGGCGTATTCACGGACAATCCCTCTGCTCGCGCTGGGCGGGTTTCTCATGCAGTTCATGGTGCAGGGGGCCTGGGGAGTGATCCCCGCACATCTCAATGAGCTTTCTCCGCCATCGGTCCGGGGCACGTTGCCCGGATTCGCGTATCAACTGGGCAATCTCATGTCCTCGCGAAATGCCGTGATTCAGGCAAGAGTGGCGGAAATGCGATACGGCGGGAGTTACCCGCCCGTGCTGGCCTGGACCGTGGTGATGATCGCGAGTCTGGTGGCGATCGTCACAATGAGTGGCAGAGAGAAACGCGGGGCGGACCTGTCGAACACTACTTAGAGAAGAATCGATTTTCTAGGAAGGTGGAACGATGGACGTAACCTGGACATGGCACCAACGGAGGATTGTCAGGGGAGCATTCCTATGGTACGGTATCGGAAAGCTCACGCCTTCGTTGATTCAATCAGGGTCCCAGAAGCCGCAGCTTTGTGCGATTGCGTGTACCTGAGGTAGCGCCACGATGAAGGATACAGTCATGAGTCCCGTACCGGCTGGTGAATCCGCCGAAAGAGAAAATTTCGCGAATCGCAAGCTGATTCGGCCAACCCTGCCCCGCGTTGAAAACCACGGCAATCACAACGCTTCACCCGCGCCAGTGCAGGAACGGCGCGACCGTCCCGAGCGGCACGACCGACCGGAACGGATGGAGCGCAACGAGCGACCGATGGGTGCGCAGGGTAAGAAACCTGCCCCGCCGGAACAAACCAATGCGGAGAATTTTTATTATCAGAAGCAGATGCAATCTCGCACCCCAATGGTCATTGTGCTTCGCGATGGGGAAGAGGTACACGGGATCATCGAGTGGTATGATCGCAACTGCATCAAGATCAACCGCGAGGATGGTGAACCGAACTTGATGATCTACAAACCGGCCATCAAGTACATGTTCAAAGAGGGTGAGAATCAGAAGTAGAGTTTCAAGCTTGGCAGTTTGTTTTTCCTTTCTTGATAAGTCTGTCACTTCCGGCGGCGCAGAAATATCCAATCGCTCATGCGCAGCCAGCATCGCTAAGAAAGATCGTAAGCCGTCGTCCACAGCTTAAGGCAGCTAGACCCGACTACCCGTGCGAGACGGTATTGCCAGGACCTGCGATGCGCACCGTGCGGTCCGCCGACACGCCGCGAATGTTCAGCGGCTCTCCTTACAATTTCGGCAGTACGATTCCCTTCTGAGCCTGGTATTTGCCCTTGCGGTCAGCGTAGCTGGTTTCGCAGACCTCGTCGGACTCGAAGAAGATGATCTGGCAGAGGCCTTCGTTGGCATAAATTCGCGCGGGAAGGGGCGTCGTATTTGAGATCTCGAGGGTGACAAAGCCTTCCCACTCCGGCTCAAACGGCGTCACATTCACAATAATGCCGCAGCGGGCATAGGTACTCTTTCCAACGCAGATGGTCAGAACGCTGCGCGGAATCTTGAAGTATTCGACCGAGCGCGCCAAAGCAAACGAATTCGGGGGTACGATGCAGATGTCGGTCTGGATGGTCACAAAAGACTTCTCGTCGAATTTCTTGGGATCAACCAGCGCGTTGTTCACGTTGGTGAAAATCTTGAACTCGTCGGCCACGCGCAGGTCGTAGCCATAGGAAGACAGTCCATAGGAGATCACTCCCTCGCGCACCTGCTTCTCCGAGAAAGGGTTGATCATGTCGTGTTCCAGGGACATCTTGCGGATCCAGCGGTCGCTCTTCAGCATGCAACTCCTTAGAGATTTGATAATTGGGCGATCAGTAATTGAGAAGATCCTGGGTGGCACGGCGTGCCGCAAAACGCACAATTCCCCATTGACTCAATTGCTCAATCTTTTTGGCTGGGTGCCTGCCAGTTTACGGGATTGGTGCTCGGGTTGACAATCTCACTTATCTTCCTTAGCATCAATAACTTGAAGCAGCAAGATGACGCCTGAAACAGGAGCCTCCGCTTGATTAAACTCGACATCATCAACGAAGTAGTGGGCAAAACCGGAATCACCAAAACCAAGGCCGAGCTGGCAGTGGAGACGGTGTTCGAAAGCATGAAGAAGGCTTTGGCGGCCGGCAATCGCATCGAGTTGCGGGGATTTGGCGTCTTCAACGTGCGCCCGCGAAAGACTGGGATTGGGCGCAATCCGCGTACCGGAGCAGAAGTATCGATTCCTCCGGGAAGAGCGGTACGCTTCAAGCCGGGCAAGGAACTGCAGTCGATCGACTAACGATCATTTCCAGAATTAACTCTTATCCCGCTCTCCGCAACCGGAAGGGGATCCGTCCACAGTTCTCTGCGCTCGTAGTAGCATCAAGGAGTCCCGCCAGTTATTGCGGGACCGATGACTTGAATGTCGGACCCTAGCCCGCCCACATCCACACTGGAGTACTACCACGCGTTGCCGGCACCGGAAGGCTCCCCGCCGAGACCGCGCTATTGGCTGCATGGGTTGCTGCTGGCCGCAACGTGCTTTACGACGCTCGTCGTGGGCGCACGGATGGAGTTCAACTTCTCTCATAACCTGGCGCCGTTCGCAACTGGAGATGAATTGATACCGTTTTTCCCCGTGGGTTGGGTGCTCGCACAACCGGCGCGGTTGCAGTTGGGAATTCCCTTCTCCGCGACCCTGCTGTTGATCCTGCTGGCACACGAGATGGGACATTACCTTCTCTGCCGCAGGAATAGAGTTTGGGCGACACTTCCCTTTTTCCTGCCGGCGCCGACATTGATCGGAACACTGGGCGCGGTAATCCGGATCAAGGGACCGATACGATCGAGGGCAGCGTTGTTTGACATTGGCGTCGCCGGGCCGATCGCGGGTTTCGTGGTTGCCGTAGCGACGCTGTTTGGATCGATGTTCTTCTCAAAACCGTTGCATGGGGCGGGATCTTCTCAACTGCAGTTGGGGTATCCGGAAATCTTCTATCTGGTACACGGCCTCTTCAAGAACGTCGCACCCACGCATGTGGTCGCGACAGTGCCGTTGAGCCGAGTGTACTTGCATCCGATGGCGATTGCCGCGTGGGTTGGAATGTATGCCACTGCGTTGAATTTGTTGCCCAGCAGCCAGCTCGATGGAGGGCACATTGTGTATGCACTGGCGCCGAGAGCGCATACCCTGATTTCATGGATAACCGTGATGGCGCTGGGCGGTCTGGGAGCGATGGCGTATCACGTGGATCACATGAACTATAGCTGGTGGTTCTGGGCGGGGCTGATCGCGGTGATGAATGCACTTACCTATCGGCATCGGCAGGCTCCGGAAGAGCCGGAGTTGCCACGTAATCGCTGGCCTCTAGCGCTGCTGGCGGCGGTTATGCTGGCGCTTACTTTTATGCTCTTGCCCTTTCAGGTGAGATGGTGAGAGAGTCCGGTCTGTGGGTTGGCGTTTCAGGATGAACTCTGACCAGACTGCCGGTTTAGCAACGGGATATTCTGCCGCCGCGCTGAGCAATCGATCAGAATGCCGAGGCGCTTCGAGCGCGTCTCATCTTTTTTTGCGCTGATCACCCAGTAGGTGGACGTTCGTCGATACCACGGAGGTTGCGATTGAAAGAACCTCCAGGCATCAGCATGAGCACGGAATTGTTTTTCGAAAGCGGGCGGAAGCTTTGCTGCCTTGCGCTGCTCGTAGGCATAGATTGCAGACCGATCGTCATTTCGCTTCCCAAAGGCTGCGAGACCGGCAGGGCGCATCAATCCTAATTTTGAGAGTTCTGCTACGCGCCGGATGTT
>DATKAP010000131.1:0-3965 GCA_035577905.1 Binatia bacterium | reverse complement strand
TTCTGAATGTGAGTTTGAAATTCTGTTCAATTTTCCCGTGGTTGTATTCAACCAAAAAACTGAGCCAGTTTCGTCTTGCAGGAACAATTCACCGAACACATTTCTTGCAACAAGCGAGAGCCGAGACGGACATAGCCAACGCCATTCGGCTAGGAGCCGCTCAGTTTCGAGTCCGGCCACCTCAAACCATTTTTCCATAAGGCCACCTGACACTGTTCATCTTACATGATGCACGGTCAGTGCCTGATTTAGTTCGCGTTACCGGAAACATGGGTACTGGCACCGGCTAGGCGGCCTGGTGCTACCCGGGCTCAATACCGAGCTGATCATTCACAGCATGCCGAAACCGCTGCTTGCAGCCCAGGTATTTTTCTGTCGTCTGGACAGATACATGCCCAAGCAGAAATTGAATCTGCTCCAGTTCACCTCCCGAATCATGGCAGAAGCGGGCGCAAGACCGCCTGAGATCGTGTGGCGCAAGTTTTAATACTCCCAGCCGTTTGGCGTATTCCTTCACAACATACCAGATTACCTTCTCCGTGATTTTCGTTCCCCAGACGACACCCCTACGAGATACGCATCGAAAGAGCCTGCCGTGGCCGATGCCAGCCGCACACAGCCAGCCGTCAAGGGCTTGCTTCACCCAAGCTGGCATTGGGATGGTGCGGATATGACCACCTTTTCCAACCAGGTCAATGATGGCCCAGTGGTCTTCGCGGCGCTGGATATGGTCCAGCGTCAGATCGATGACTTCTCTTCGGCGGAGTCCACACCCGAGAAGTACTGCCAAGATGGCTCGATCCCTTTTGCCTTTGATCGTGTGCATATTGGGAAGCTGCCACAAGGCGCGGCCTTCCTCCACGGTCAGCCAATTCCCAAGCCTCATGCCCAACTTTTTCGCTCCCTTCACTCGACGGATGCCGGCAGCCAAATCTGGGCTCAAGAGTCCCGTATCTGCGGCCTCGTAGGCGAGTCTTCGGACAGCCGCCAGGCGTACATTGATGGTTCCCGGAGCGAGGAGCCGATCCTCAAGGTAGATTCGGTAGCGCGTGACTACTGTCTTATTGAAAGACAGACGGGGCTCCGAGCAATACCAGGAAACAAAGTCATCAATGGATCGCCGGTAGCTGCGTTGCGATTCCGGCGACCGCAGACTCACAAGCACTGCCGATTTGACATGCTCCAGATCGGGGAGACCTAGCTTGGTTTTCTGCCGATTATGTTTTTTTGCCTTCACGCTTCTTTTCATAGATGCCACCTCCCAATGTGGGGAGTTGGGAATCGCATGATTCCCCATTGCACGCAATCCCTAGACACAGTCGCGGCAATGGGAGTATTAAACGGACACGGGAATGCGCTGTGCATGCGGACTCCGAGGTGTCGTATGGATCTGAACGACGAAAAACTACAACAAGCGGTCCTGGCACTCCTTCACTTGAATGCGTGGAACGACAAATCTGGAACGCGGGCTTGGAAAGGATTTCCTTGGGACGTGATGGATCAGCTCCACGAGAAGGGTTATATTTCTGATCCCGCGACGAAGAGCAAGTCCGTGGTCTTGTCTCCGGAAGGTGCCAGGCTAGCCATGGAACTGTGTGAGAAGTTGTTTGGCCGGAGCTAGGAGACCCGGCTGCCTTAGTACAGGGGTCTAGTACGAACCTTTCCGGTAACGCGTGCCAGCTCAGATGGTCGACGCAACACTTGCTTGGAGTTTACTCGCTGGAGTTTGAAATCCCAGAGTTTTTCTTGGGCGTTGATTCAAGAGCAGCTCGACTTGGTCGAGCTGCTCTTGCGAGATGGACGACAGGTCCGTTCCTTTCGGGAAGTATTGCCGCAGCAGCAGATTGGTATTTTCGTTCGAGCCGCGTTGCCAGGGACTTTGCGGATCGCAGAAGTACACCTGCACATCGGTGGCGACCGTGAACTCCTTGTGCTTCGCCATTTCCAATCCGCGATCCCACGTCAACGAGCGGCGCAGGGTTGCCGGGAGTTTCCCGACACGGTCGCTCAACGCCGCCATAACTGCCGCCGTGTCTTTGCTCGGTACCTTGACCAGCATGAGAAACCGCGAGTGCCGCTCCACTAACGTCGCAATGTAGCTGTTCTTTCCACCGGCCAGCAGGTCGCCTTCCCAGTGGCCGGGGATCGCACGGTCTTCCGCTTCCGCCGGCCTTTCGCGAATCGAGATGGCATCGACGATCTGCCCGCGGCGATGTCCATGTTCGCTCGCGTGACGCGAGCGGCGCATGCGCCGCTTCGACCGCAGGTGGTCCATCAGCTCTTTTTTCAGCACTCCACGCGCTTGAATGAACAGGCTGCGGTAGATGGTCTCGTGGGACACGCGCATGCTCTCGTCGTTGGGATACTCAGCCTTCAGCCACCCGGAAATCTGTTCGGGGGACCAGTCCAGAATCAGTTTACTCGCAACCACGTCGCGCAACTCGCTGTTCGTGGCCAGCACACAAGCTTTCGGGCGTAGCGCGGCATTCCAGGCCTGCTTGTCCGCATCGTAGGCACGATAGGCAGGTCGGCCGCCGTGGCGCGCAACTTCACGGCTCACTGTGGAGGTTGCGCGATGGAGAAGTCGAGCGATCTCACGAAGCGATGAACCGGAAGCCATCCCTCGCGAAATATCCTCTCGCTCGGCAAAGGTGAGCGCCAACCGCGAGCGGCGACGAGCTAACGGAGGGATGCCGCCCCGCGGCAGTAAAACAGCGCGAATCGTGTTGTGACACTTGCCGTAGACGCGCCCGATCTCATGCAGCGTCTCCCCAGCTTTCCATCGGCTCCAAATCTCGCGCCTGTCCAGCGCAGATAGCCCAAGCCTCCCTCGCCTCATAGCAACACCACCTTTGCGACGCAGATTTACATCCCATGGTGTTGCATCGACCTGTCGAATGCACCGCGTTAATCAGGACTTGTCGGTCTTTTTTATTTTTTCAATTGGAAGACTACATAAACCGAAGTGACTACTTCAACCGCACTGCCCTCCATGATGGTCGGCTCATATTTCCATTGCTTGACAGCATCGAGCGCCGCTTTGGCCAACAGGGGATGTCCTTGGGTCACGGTAAGTTGTTTTATAGACCCATCAGTCGCGATTAGAGCGGTAAGTTTAACAGTGCCTTCAATGTTGGCACTCCGGGCCTCTGGCGGGTAGACAGGTTCTACCTTGTGGGTCAGTTTCTGCTCCATATCCTTGCCACTAATAGTCACTCTCTTCGCGGGCGTGTCAGGCAGTTTCGCAAAAGTCAGAAGCGGCGAAGGAGGACGGAAGAATGCACAAAGAAGCAGCAGGGGAAAAAGCAATTTTGGAAAGGAAAGGCGCACAATCATCCCCCTTTGTTCTATATCCGAACACAGCGGATTTTACACGGTTCTTTCTCAAGTCTCACCACGTGCGTCCTATTACCCACTTCGGCGCGAACGACGTTAATCAGGACTTTGCCTTGAGGTTCATGGTATTTTCCGTCTTGTCATGCAAGACCAGAGAGTCGATGCGCTAGTTAAGGCGTTCAATACATCTCTAAGGCCAGAAATCGACGCGGCTTGGGTGGTCGCGGATTCTATGGGCGACAACTTACTGTCACTGCTCGCGGAGGCTTTCCCCCGGGTCCGCAAGTGGGAGGGCCGCGCCTCCATCATGCGTTATGTTGGGAGATTCTCCCGCGAGAGTGAAATCGCGTTCAGGATGGGGGCGATTGCGGTGCAGGACCGCGCTTATGACGTTCGCCACTATGGTTGTGCATTGTTGGCTTACTCGCTTCGAGCAGACGCTCTTCCAGCCCTCACCGCCTTGCTGAAACACGCGGACCGCCGCACGGTCGAAGATGCTAGGGCCGCAATCGACGCTATAAGAAACAAGAACCATAACTTTTTCAAGGACCGCGACCATTCTGGAAAGATTCTCTGGAGCTACGCATCGGTCTGAACTCTTGAAATGCCGCTGCGGGGCCAGTACCCAC
>DATKAP010000130.1:0-123998 GCA_035577905.1 Binatia bacterium | reverse complement strand
AGGGGCGGACGCCTTCGTCCACCCCGCGAGCGAAGCGAGCGTCCCCGATCCAATCAACCCTCCCCATGCTGCACCGCCCACCACAGTCCCTCCCCACAATTTCAAACAAACTCCCCCGGCCATCGCGAATCCAACCGGATCTCGCATCCAGACTCGCAAGCCCCCGCAGCCAACGCACCCAACTCCAAAGGAGCGAAGAAACAAAACTCGCAGTCTGCCGTGAGTAAAACGGGGGCCGCTAGCCATGAGCGAAGGAACAGTTACTTTGGGGTTCCGTAGTCTCACCGCGAGCGTCTATAATAGAGGTGATGTTGCCCGCGAACTATGCTGCGCCGGAATCCCAACTCGCGCCGCCCCCATGCACAGGCAGCCGAGTGCTGGCTCAGCTGCTTGGTGTGTCCGCGCCGGTATCGCGCCAGTCTGCCCTCGCGTCTGCGTCCTTCTCTCTTCGGTAGCGATTAGCTCCATCCTTCGCCTGACTCGCCTCGGTATTCGCACGTTCCAACCAGACCGTGTCCTCGAGGCCGCATTCACTGACAACTGGCCACTAACCACTGGCCACTCTCGAACGGAGGAAATTCCCATGACTACCAAGATGATGACCGCTACCGTCGCTCCCAAGATCAAGACCGCCCTGCCCGGGCCCAACGCCAAGCGCGTGCTGGAGGGCGACGAACGATACATTTCCCCGTCGTACACCCGCTCGTATCCGCTGGTGGCGAAGAGCGGACGCGGGATCGTCGTGACCGACGTGGATGGCAACGAGTTCTTCGACTTCTCCGCCGGCATCGCTGTGACCTCCACTGGACACTGCCATCCGGATGTGGTCGCCGCGATTCAAAAGCAGGCGGGCGAACTGATCCACATGTCAGGCACGGATTTCTACTACGAGAACATGGTGGACTTGGCCTCGCGGCTGTCGAAGATCGCGCCCATGCGAGGTCCGCACAAGATTTACTACGGCAACTCCGGGGCGGAGGCGATCGAGTGCGCGCTGAAGCTGGCGCGGTATCACACCAAGCGGCAGAACGTCATTGCGTTCTTTGGCGCCTTCCACGGGCGCACCATGGGCGCTCTGTCGCTGACGGCGTCAAAGCCGCAGCAGCGGCGGCGCTTTGCTCCACTCATGCCGGGCGTGACCCACGTGCGCTATCCGGATGTCTATCGCGGATGCGTCGGCGGCCCGCAAGAGGCGGAGAAGTTCGCGCTGGGCTGCGCGCGCTTTATCGAAGAGAAGCTGTTCAAGACCACCCTGCCGCCGGAGGAAGTGGCGGCCATCTTCGTGGAGCCGGTCCAGGGCGAGGGCGGATACGTCGTCGCTCCCACGGTTTTCATGCAGGAGTTGCGTCGGATCTGCGACCGTCATGGCATTTTGCTCGTCGTTGACGAAGTGCAGAGCGGCATCGGTCGCAGTGGGAAGTGGTTTGCCGTCGAGCACACCGGTGTCGAGCCCGACATCGTCTGCATGGCGAAGGGTATCGCGTCCGGAATGCCGCTTGGCGTTACCTTGACGCGTGCGGAAGTCATGGACTGGGTGCCGGGATCGCACGCCTCGACCTTCGGCGGAAATCCGGTGGCCGTAGCCGCGGCCCTCGCCACCCTGGATGTGATCGAAAACGAGCACCTGCTCGAAAACTCCGCCAAGGTTGGCAATCACATTCTCTCCCGCATGGCCGATTGGCCCTCGCGGCTGAAACTGGTTGGCGATGTGCGCGGGCGCGGTCTGATGATCGGCGTGGACATCGTGAAGGACAAAGTCATGAAGGAGTACGCCGCCGCCGAGCGCGACCGCATCGTCGAGATGGCCTTCGAGAAGGGAATCCTCTTCTTGGGCTGTGGGCCTAGCACGATCCGGTTGTGCCCGCCGCTAATCGTAACCAGGGAAGAGGCTGACGTCGCTGTCGATGTGCTCGAAGAGTGCATCGCCGCCATCGGACAGAGCGCGTAACGGCCAGGGCCCGCTCTCGATGACGAGGGCGGGCCCGGCCCGTAAGCAATCTGAGATCTGAAATCTATTTCACGACTACCGCGACTTCGCCCTGCTTCTCCACGACCTGGATTTGCACGGGTCCAGTGTCGCGCTCCATAAAAAGGCTGATGCGGGTGTCTTCGATGCGCAAGTCGCGAACGGAGAGTTGCGGAATGCCTTGTGGCAGGTAGGGACGGTCGAAGACGATGCGCTTGCTTCTGGCATCGATGGTGACTCCGAGGCAAGCCTGCAGCAGCATGAACACGCTACCCGCGGCCCAGGCTTGGGGCGAGCAGGCCACCGGATACAGCGTCGGGCCCTGGCCCTCGCGGCGGTCTACGCCGCAGATCAGTTCCGGCAGGCGCTGCAATTCGACCGCGCTGCTCAGGTCAAGCAGGCTCATCAGCACGCGTCCTGCAAATTCGCGAAATCCGTAACGGGCCATGCCCGCGGCGATCATCCCGTTATCGTGCGGCCACACCGAACCATTGTGATAGGACAGAGGGTTGTAGCGGGACTCGTGGCGGCCCACAGTGCGGATGCCCCATCCACTGAAGAGATCATGGCTGACTAGCGTGTGCGCGACGAGGTTGGCCCGCTCCGGGCTGGCGATGCCAGTGAAGAGGCAGTGTCCGGGATTTGAGGTGCGCACGCGGCACGGCTTCTTGTGGCCATCGAGCGCGAGGGCATAAGTCGAAATCTCGTCGCACCAGAACGCCTCTTCAAACCGATGTTGCAGTTGAGCGGCTTCGTCCAGGAGCGAACGTTGGCGCTCGGGATCGCCCCATGCGGCGCAAATGCGCGCGGCCGCCATCATCGCGGCAAAGACGTAGCCTTGCACCTCGCAAAGGGCAATCGGCGGATCGGCGATCTTTCCGTCTGCGTGAAAGACGGAGTCGTTGGAATCTTTCCATCCCTGTTGGACAAGACCTTTGTCGCCATGTGGCGCGTACTCGACGAAACCGTCGCCATCTACATCTCCGTAGCGATCGATCCATTCGAGAGCCAGGTCGATGTGCGGTCGCAGGTCCTTGAGGAATTTCACGTCGCCGGTGTAATCGAGGTAGCAGCCGGCGAGCATGAGAAACAGCGGCGTGCTGTCGATGCTGCCGTAGTAACGGCCGAAGGGAACCTCGCCAAGATTGGCCATCTCGCCGCCGCGGGTTTCGTGGATGATCTTGCCGGGCTGTGCTTCGTTCTTGAGATCGACTTCGGTGGCCTGCGTCGAGGCGAGGTATTGCAGAACACCTTTGGCGATTTGTGGGGCGATCCAGAGCATCTGCATCGCGGTGATGATGCCGTCGCGCCCGAAGACAGTGCTGAACCAGGGGACGCCGGCATAGGGATAATTGGTTTCCGGGTTGCCCATGGTCATCATCTTGACATCAGCGAGGGAGCGTCGGATCCAGCGGCTCATGCGATCGTTGGAACTGGAGATTTTGCACAGATTAAAAGAGGCGGCTTTCATCTCTGTTTCCGCTCCGGCCATGGCGCGGGTGTACCCGATGGAACGACGGTGGCTGTACGGATTGCAGTCGACCGACAGATGAAACGACACCGATTCGCCGGGGCCGACCGAAGCCTCGAACCGCAAATCAGAAGGGGTGATCTTAACGGGTTGCGGATCGCATTCGATGCAAGTCCGGCGCACCTCGTGATCGAGGCCTTCGTACGTCATCAGGATCGAGTTTGACGTGATCTCGTCTGCGAGCCTCTGACCACGGTGTTCACGGCGGATGCCGCGAACCTCAAAGATATCGGCGAAGTCGGCAGCGAACGCAATGCGGATAGGTATGCGTAGATGAGTGAGGCCGTAGTTCACCATGCACAGCTCTTCATAGGCAACCTCCCGCCACAGGAATCGAGAGCGGATGACGTGCAATGTGCCACGCGGAATCAGGATGCTTCCGTTTTCCGAGACATCGACGTTGGCGAGATCGGCGACGAAGGCGAAATTGTCGGACTTGACCGTCGAACTCAGCAGCAGCGGGCGGGCTTGCCAGAGATTAAGTCCGAACTCGGACAGGTGCCTGCTGCCGCGGAAGAAGATTCCGTGCTCGCCGAGGCCGAGTGGTTCGATGTCGCCGTAGCGGTTGAAGACGGCGAAGCATTTTCCGTATTTCAGAACACGCGCGCGATCATCGGACGGTGACGATCCAGCGGCTATGTAGTATTGCTGGGCGGTGCCAACTTCATCCAACGCAGATCTCCATCGGTAAGAGCGATCGGTTGAGCTTCACGTTTGACGATTCGTTTATAGATTGTCAAGTAGTCATGCGCCATCCGGCGAGCGGAGAAGCGGCCTTCGAAGGCTTTCCGGCACTTCTGGCGGTCGAGGCGCGAAAGGTTTCTTACGGCGTTTGCGGCCTCACCGACGTCTTGAACAAGAAGCCCCGATACGCCATTCTCGACGATCTCGGGAACCGAACCGAGCGGGTAGGCGATGACAGGCAGACCGCAGGCCATGGCTTCAATGAGCACGATGCCAAAAGGCTCAGACCAGTTGATGGGGAACAGCAGTGCCGCGGCGTTTCCAAGGAATTCGTTCTTTTCGAGATCGCCAATCTCGCCGACGAATTCGATGAGTTCATGATTCAGCATCGGCTTGATGCGGGACTCGAAGTATTCATGGTCAGCCTTGTCAACCTTGGCGGCGATCTTCAAAGGCATTTCTGCGCGCAGGGCGATCTCGATGGCCCGATCCACGCCTTTTTCGGGAGAGATTCGTCCGAGTACGGCGAGGTACTTGCCGGGTGCAACGAAGGGGACGAAGCGGTCTTCGGGTATCCCGTGATAAACGGTGCCCTGCCAGTTGATCCAAGGTAAAGGAATACGCTGCGCGTCGGAAATGGAGACTACGGGCATTTCAGAAAATTCGCGATAAAGCGGAACCAGGTCAGGGATGTCGAGCCGGCCGTGGAGCGTGGTGAGCTGCGCCAGTTCCTCTCTGCGGCTGAGTGGAAAGTGCAGGTAATCGATATGAAAATGGATAACGTCGAAATCGTCTTTCATCTGGATTACCTGTTCGACCAGATGAATATGATGGGCGAACGGGTCAATGCACTGCGGGTCGAGACGCAAGGCTTGCGGGCAGACGGGAACCAGACGAGCGTTGGTGAGGGAGTCGCCGCTGGCAAAGAGCGTGACATCGTGACCCTGACGCAGCAATTCCTCCGTCAGCCAAGAGACGACGCGTTCGGTTCCTCCGTAAAGCCTGGGTGGCACGCTTTCGTACAGTGGCGACACTTGCGCAATTCTCATTCGGACCTCGGAATATAGATTTGTCGTGCAGGAACGGGTGTTGTTTCGTTCCGCAGACACGTCGGACGCGGAGAAGCCCTCCTTTACACACTTTCGAGTTTGTCCTGCGGTCCATTGCGGAATGAACCTTGTAACCAGCTTACAGACGGAGACTTTGGCCTCACAATCAGGTGTTCCCTGCAAGGGTGAAAGCGTGAGCAGATCGCCAGCTGGCAAATCGGGCGAGGGCGAAGGCGAGATGTTTTAAGCGGCTGTCGTGCCAATCTTCATCGGGAATCCGTGCTAATCCATGTGAGCACGAACATCAGCTAATACTTGATCAAAGGATGCAAGGTGGATCAAGCCCGTGCGCGGATATTCGACATCAAGGACAACGTAAATGACGATCACCGTAATCAGCGCGAAGCTGACGATGTGAAGCCAGCTCCGATGTTGTCCGATCGCCATGCGGTATCCAGCCAACAACGAGCAGATTAATCCGAGACTGAAAAGCAAAATGTAGATAACGCCGGGGGGATGGTTCTGCAGAGCCATGTACCGTGTGGTGGCGATGTCAATCATGTTGTTGAGAGCAGGAAGCAGCAACTTGCCAGCGTCTATGTGTGAATCGGGGAGCGCAGTGGCTGATACGGCCTTAGACCAAATCTCTCTCTGCAGCTTCCTGGTATAGTCTATTTCCAATTTCGCCGCTTCCATATCGGGCAGTCTGCGGTATGTTTCCAGGCGGGAATCGATGTAGCGGCGGAATAGCTCCTGCAGTTCGGGTTGCCTGGTCTCGGATAGCAGGTGCACACGCAGATATGCGGTTTCGATGCAGTTGGCTTCCTCGGCAATCAAGGCCCGTTTTTCGTTGAAGCGCGACGCCGCGCCCGAAAATGTGAATGCCACAACCAGTCCAAATAGTGCGAAGACGGCGCCCTCGATCGTGCCCAGGCTGGCGCGTTCACCTTCCGATTCTTTCGGGCGGCGACGGATTCCGAGACGACGACCGAGTTCGAGCATGATGAGCATTCCTGCGAACAGCAAAATCGCAAAAAGGTAAGCGGGAATCGGAGGCTTCACAAGCCTGCTCCTTTCGATTGTCCAGAGGCTCGCGGCTCTGTGTCGGAAATCATGATGGCGCGAGCGGCACTGCACTGTCAGGACGGACAGGTAAACTCAGGCGGTTTTGAGTTCGCGCGTCATGCTCCCGTAGCGAGCGATCTCAGCATCGATCAGTTGAAGAGCGTCGGGCTCAAAAAGAGACGGGTTGGCCGTCACCTGGTCTCGCATCTGGTGCAAGACTCCGAGCACGTACAGGGCTTCATCGCTCAGGCGGTTCATTGAATCAACTCCTCGGTTGGCTTCGGAGCTTCAGTTGAACAGCGTTCTCGGCAAACGGAACACTGTCAAAGATGACAGCGGTCGCAGACGGAAAATCAAGGGCGGCGCGTGCCGGGGGAGCGTTTGCGGTGGCCGAAGACAATGCGCGCTACGCGATTGCGGTCAAGCTTGGTGGGCTTGCCTTTCACCGTGATATTCACGGACGCTGCGGTCACCGAGACCACGTCGCCCATGAGGACAGTTCCGTCCTGCAAGACCACGGTATCGACGGCCAAGGGGACCAGTTCGATGTCGACGGCGCCCGCAGGCGTATTGGCGGCGATTTCCACCGGCGTGCTAGCGGTGGCATAGCCCTCTTTGGTGAATTCCAGAACATGCTTGCCGGGAGCGATCGGGAGCACCTGTGGAGTTACACCGGACGGTTGGGAATCCAGCTTAACGCCGGCGCCGGGAGGCACGCTGGTGATGTTCATTCTTACCTTCAGCGGTTCGTCGGAGGGCAGGTGTTGCGGCTGCAATTCCATACTGGCATACGAGCCCATGGTATGGACGCTAACCGGAATCCTGGCGCGTTGTCCGGCAGGGAGGTTGGTGACTTCAAGATATCCTTCGCCGACTCGCTTGCCGCTTTTGTCGAGCAGGTAGAGGTAAAACGAAGCAGAGGGGATCGGCTTGGTGCTGAGGTTTTCCGCCGTGGCTTCACCCAGTAGATCGCTCTGGCCAGAGGCGGAACTCACCGGGTGCAACTTCCCGATGGTGAAGCGCAGGATTGCGTCCTTGGAGTCAGGGGGCCAGGTGAGGACGGTATCGGCGGCGAGGGCGGCGGTGGCGGCACAGAACAAAAGAAAAGGAATAATCAAGATTGACTTGCGCATTGGGAGAGATTATAGGCGGAAAGGCTCCAGGCAGTGACATTCGAGAGCCCGAAGGAAGGGAGACGCAAGCTGGCATTAACTCGGATGTTTCCTGCTATTTTTCGCAGTCGCATTGTCGCCGCGCGAGGCGATAGGCTATGGTCAAGGATGTGATGTGGCCTCAGGGGCTTCCATACTCCCCCATCAATCGCAGGAGGGTACATGATGGCAAGGGGGCTCTTTGCGTGAAGTTCGGGTTCTCCTGGCAGACGATTACGAGCCTTGGCGTCGTTGTGTGTCTTCGCTGCTTTTGAAGCATCCCGAATGGCAGATTGTCAGCGAGGTATCCGACGGCCTGGCAGCCGTTCAGAAGGCGCAAGAGTTGAATCCTGATTTAGTGCTGCTGGATTTGAGTCTCCCAACACTCAACGGAGTCGAAGCCGCAGTCCGCATACGACAGGTCTCTCCCACCACGAAGATACTCTTCATCACCGCCTACCGCGATCCCGATGCGATGCAAACCGTATTGCGTGACGGCGCCGAGGGCTATGTTCTTAAGTGGGAAATTACCAGAGAATTGATCCATGCCCTGGAAGTGGTTCTCTGGGGAGGAAAGTTCGTCAGCGAACAACTTACCGATCCGCTTGGCCTGCAGCAAGTTCCGGGTTACCGCTCGAAACAAGCCAGTCGACGAACTCATTGACTAATAATTTGGTCAGTGTTTCTCCGGACTCGGCCTGTTGAAAGTAAGATCAGGGAACTCCGCGCGATGCTCGACGGGTCTCTGGTGTGGCCATTTGGAGCCAACAAGGAAACGACGCCGCTTTGCGCTCGCAGGTGTAACAGCCTGAACATTGCAGTCCATTGTAATGCTGACATTGGCGTGTCCCATCAGTTCCTGGATCGTTGCTATGCAAACCTATCGCGCGGAGACCGAGTCCAAGAGACTTCGTGCTGGATTGAGGAGCTGGTTGACGGAATCGGGTGCAACTGCTTGAATAGAAAAGGTTGGGCGCTTAACTCAGCGGTAGAGTGCCATCTTCACACTCTGCCGATACCAATAAAATCAAGGACTTAGCAGGCATCTAGGGGAACGGAAAGGCACGTAAAGAGCAGGCGGGCACTGGCTCCGTTCCCACGCTCGTTCCCTTATTTCTGCACATCGCAAGGGCATCGACACGATGTCAACTCCCGATGTCACTCCTCCCTCGTTCTCCCTGTCTTCGCCTCCTCCTCGCGCTAAGTTGATAACGTGGTTCCACGCAAGAAAATCAACCTTGCCAGACGGCGTAAAGGATGGCCGAGGGCGTTGAGCGTCCACGCGGCGGCGGAAGAACCATAAGGCTGAAACGAATCGTTGACGAACGATAGAGTCTTGTCAAGGAAATCTGCTCAGGAACTACGGTCGCGGGCTTCTCCGCATTGGCACTGCTGTACTTTGCATTTGGCTTTACATCGTGTATGCGACGTGGAGTGTTCACGACTACGGTTTCGACGACACGCTCACGCCGAATCCATTCGCTAGGAACCCTCGGCAAGGAATGATTTTCTCGAAGGCCTTCAGACTTTTGCCCTTCGTTCTTCTGCCCTTGCGTTGGCTATTGCCCCGGCTTCCCGGCTCAAAATCACGCTTCAGCCAGCGCACGAAGTAATCCGCCTTGTCGATGTACATGTTCGTGGACATTTCGCCGAGTCCTGCTCGCAGCACTTGCTTTGTGTAGTCGCGTCTCTTCGTTGTCCGATTCCGCAGTACGGAAGGCAACAAATTCGCCCGAATCCAATTGAAGTCGAGCAATGCGTCTTCGGCGGAGAAGGGGCTCGAGCCTGTGACAATGATGAGCAATTTATCGAGACCACGGTGCTCTAACCAGTATTCGACCTCGCGCTCGACCCACAGCGACTGAGCGGACTCCACCGAGGCCAGCAGCAGAAAATATTCTGATTGGTCGAGAGCGGCCTGAATCGAAGGCCACAAGCCGGGTGTCATCGCAAGGGTCGTTTTGTCGCGGAATATTCGAATAGCACGAAGCTTGTACCACGGTTTTGCAAAAGCCTGCAGCGCAGATTGCAGTGACGGCGCCACCTTACTGTCGGCAGCATGGCTGTAGGACATAAAGGCTTTGTAATTCATTCTTATGACCTAGGTATCCGCTTTGAGGAAACGCACCCCGGCATATTCTTCATGAAGTGAAGTAGCCCCCACTGCAATCGTTTGATTGTAATAGTGGTGAGGCCGTCAGTGGAGAACGGCGTAATTGAAGGACAGGAGTAGAGTTCCGATGCCGGCGAGGAGCAGCGCGACGACAGCACAGAAAGCGGGTAGCACAGCTATCAGGCGATGGAAACCCCGATTAGCACATCGAATTCTTCGAGTCGCGCAGACAGTGACAGCTCTCATGGTCCGGCGAGAACCTGTTCATGCGCGGCGCGGCGCCTTTGTCAATCTGCGTCGGCGCGGCTTCGCGGCAGGTGTCGCAGGCTGAGAATCATGGAACCAATCGGAGTGAACCTGTAGGAAATGCACACGGCCGTTGTCGTCGCCGATCATGACAATGCGCGCGTCGCGACTCAATGCGCATGCGCTGATCCTCGCGTCGATGGTGAACTGGGCGACAAGCTCAAGCGTATCGCTCTTGAACAAGCGAACGGCGCCATCTTTGCTTCCTACCGCGAGGAATGAAGGCTGCGCACTTGCCGCGATCCGATGCGCTCCCAGCACTGAGGTTCTGTGAATCAAGGCGGTCGGGTCGAGTTCCCACACCTCGAGCGCATCGGGGGTGATGACTCCGACACGGCGCGTTCCGGGAATGGCCGTCGCATGCTCGCTCTCGCCGCAGGGAATGACGCCCACGGGCACGGGCCTTTTTTCATCGACGCGCCAAGAAAGGGTTCCCCGTTGTCCGGGCGTTACTCCTAACTGCAGATCTTCGCTCCAAGTCAGCCGATAACCGTATACGGGTCTCGCCGCACCACCGTCGATGGCGGCTTGCCTACTTTTCAGCTGTGCTACGTCCCAAAGGGTCAAACCATACGTCTGGTCTTGCCAATCGTCGATATGGAATGCTGCGACCGCCTGCCTGCCCTTATTGACGAGCGTGAGAGCCTGGTATGAGCCATCGTGCTCGTTCCGCTCGGCCGCGACTATCTTCGCCTTCTTCAAATCCAACTTTCGGAGCGTCGTGTCGCTGGAACAGGTCAACGCATGCGTTTCATCGAGAACTACCATGTCATTCACCCACCCCCCCAGCTTGATAGTTGCACGCTCCGAAGCCTCTTTCGGGTTCCAGATGATGCAAAGCCCATCACCTGCAATGCTTAGCGCTGTCTCGCCGCTTGGAGTAAACGCGACCTGCATAACCGTTTCCGTGTGGGGCCGATCGGTGGGAGGCGCACTCAAGCGCCCGATATCCCATACCTTCAACGTGTTATCGGTCGATGCGGTGACAACTTGCTGTGTGTCGGGAGACACGAAGATAGAAGTGATCCTTCTCTCGTGCTCGTAGTGAGTGACAGGAGCGCCCGAGCCTAGCAGCTCCACCGCGCCATCGTTCATTCCGACGACGACACTATCTCCGGCCATCGCCAATGCGGTAATGGGGTAGTCGCGCCCCTTCAGTTGCCGGAGCTTTGTACCTGTGTGCACGTCAAGGATGTCCACAACGTTGTGCTCTCCTGCGACCGCAAGTTCCGCGCCGGACGCGCTGAGCGCCAACGATGCTCCGTACCGCGCATGACCCGCGGACGACCATACCTCGCGCCCCGTGTCGATCTCGAGAAGTTGCAATCCGCCCTGCCAGTCGACAACCACGGCGTGACGCCCATCCGGGAGCGGCCGGCAGCCGCCAGATCTCACCGGCCCGAAGGTGTGCTCCGCCTGGAAAGTACCAGTTTGAAGATCGAAGACAGCCATGCTCTCCGACTCATCGCAAAGGATTTGGTTGCGACCTAGCGGATGCATTGCGCTAAAAGCGAGTTTGCAGGCGATCTCGAGCTGCAACGTTCCCGTCGCGACATCCCAAAGGCGCAACGAGTTGCGCTTTCCGCTGTTGTCCGTACCAGACGTGACAACGGTGCTGCCGTCGGAACCCAGTGTGAGAGCGTACATGGACTCGTCGTGCGCCTCGAAGCTGTGCAGCTCGCGAAATGTCCTGAGGTCCCACAAGGCGACCCTACAGTGTCGCGAGTAGTCTTCACCAAACGCGAATAATTGAAGCGCCGCGACTGAGAAGTCACTCGACACCACCATCTGTTGGATTTCGGATTCGAAGGGTCCGATGGTTCGCAGCAGCGGGCCACTTACGGCTGTGAGCGTGGGGCTGAGTGGAGCCAGCGAGCTGGCGGGAACTGCCCTCGTCAACTTCGTTCGGAATCGAGCGACGTCGGTATCGCGCTCAAGACTGATGCGCCCGAGCAATTGCGCTGCGAGTTCGGCCGGATTTCGAATGAGAGCATGCGTCGACAGCCGAATGGTGGCCGCCACTTTAGATGCCAGTGCACACGAAGGCACGAGCGAGAAGTCTGCAATGACCGCACTCGGGTCGGTTGCGATCAACTTTCTTTGCAGCCAAGACGGATCGTAGAGGAGTGAATCAAGCTCCTGACTGAGATGTGCCTGTTGCAGGTGCCATGGCAGGCGCTCGAAGACGTATTGATCGCCCAGAGTAGGGTGGCTCAGAGTCTGATCGCCAAAGGTGCTCCACCCGCTGGGCGCATCCGTCCGGAGTGACTCCACCAGTTTCCGATGCAACGGTTCGAGCGGCGAGCGCTGGCTGACGGTGTAGTCGCGCTGCAGATCATGCAGGCGGAGACCCCCGTTCATCCGCCGCGCGAGCGAACGATCCACGCAGTGATCGATGAACTCGCGGATATCTGCCGCAGCCATTGGCGCCCAGAGTTTCTCGATAACTGATTCGGGAATGAGTGCGCCGTCTGGAAATACGGCGAGATCCAAATATCGGTCACGCTCCACGGGCTCCAGTGCATCGACGCTCACACCAATCGCCCGCAGCAAGTCGGGATACGGATAGTTGGGAAAGTCACGCCGGATCCTTGCTATGTCCGCCTGCCGCAGCCGGATGAGCATGTCCGCCCATCGATCCTTGGGCCGGCCGCGCAACGTGGCGCCCACCATGGCGATTGCGAGCGCCAGATATCCACACTCGCGAACCAATTCTTGCGCGATCGTCGGAAATGCCGCTCCGGAATCCCCGGCCCAATGATCCAAGAGTTGCAGCGCTTCCTTCTCTTCGAGCAGATCTACGGGACATGCCGCGGCGTCGAGGTCTACCGCAATGGATGTGTCGCGTGTGGTTGCGAGCACCCGGCAGTACGGACCAGCGGCCGCAGCGACAGCCGCAACGGGAACGCTCGACCAGACATCGTCCAGGATGAGCAGGCAGCGGCGCTCCTGCAACGACGTAGCCATCTCGGCGATGACTCCCGATAGGTCGAGCGCCGCCGGAGTGGGTACTCTTAGGTTTGTAGCGAGCCGGCGTAGGATCTGCATCGACAATGCGTTGTCATCAAAGCTCCCTGAGGCACGTCCAACGCGAGTCCATGCGATGCCATCGTGGAAGGCTCGGCGTGTTTCGCATCCGCGTGCGAAAGCGGCGGCAATCACCGACTTTCCCACACCCCCCATGCCTTGGAGCATGGTCACTCGGTCGGTTGGATTGGCGAGGACCGGTCTGAGCATTTCTGCCAGTACGCTGGTTCGCAGACGTTCGAGGTGACTCTCACGCGACTGAAAGTGTGCGGGTAATGGGTCGACGCTTTGGACGCCGCCGAGCGTGCCGATCGGCATGGTGAGGATGCGAACGAGGTCGGCCAGCGCCTCCGGGTAACGCGCATCGTCGCGAAAGTCTGGCACATGAAACTGCTGCAGCGCAGCGGGTACCATCGTGAAATCCGACTTCCGGAGGACGAGCGGAACGTTTGTCTCAGCGCCGAGCCTGAGGATCGGAATCACGACCTTGCACTCCTGCAAAGCGTGGCGCCATTCGACAGCGACATAGTCGGATACGAGCGCCCGGGGCCCGACGACCAGGACTACACGCTCGACATTCGAGATAGCATCGCGAATTTCCTGGAGAAACGTACGCCCGCGGCTTTCCATCGCCTTGCGATCCCACCACACACGTACGCCCTTCTCGACCAGATCCGCGTACAGACGTTTGACGAACGCCTCATCATCGTCGCGCGCATACGAAATGAACAGGTCGAACAAGGCTGTTTCGAGCGGGCGCGGCCGTGTATTCATGGCGAATCACCTAATGCGCGAATACCTACGACGGGCTCTCAGTGAGTGCGGCCCGAAATCTAGCGTCTTGTACATCGCGGAACACTGGTTTCACTGGCGCCGTCTCGATAGAGTGGGCAGTTTCGCCGAGGCCAGCGCGCTGCAATGCCGCACCAGCGCATACGTAATGGTAATGCGGTGGATAAATCTTGTTCTAGCTACGACTGTTATGACCCTGGCAATGGGACTTGTCCACAGTTGGGCTAGCTTATAGAGAATCTTCAAACCTCCAAACTGCAACATTATCCCTCTTTTCGCCGTCTTAATCTGTCGAATCAACGCGGATAAGTGGGATATGGCACTGTCTCAACACACAGCTCGATCGGGACATTCCGCACGCAGGTGTTCTGCATCCTTATTCCGAGAACCGCTTCGACGCCATTCATTCCCGGTAAGAGCCGTATGCGCAAACGCGCAGTAGGGATAGGTCCGGGGAGGTGATCCGCGATGGTTGTCGCTACCGCGCCAATTTGGAACCCTGACTCCGACGCGGGCCATACAGATTCGACCTGCCTCGACGTGGAATGCCACCGTAGAACATCAATATTCCGACGACGTTAGTTGGCGCTTTCAAGTGATCACTGAGCAGTGATCCGTTTGTGATCCATTAGCACTACTTACTACTGACTTCCACTGCTTTACGGTGCCCGCCGTGGTCTCTATGTTGTTGAAACTACGTCTACCCCAAAATTCGAATCCTATAGTGCTCACCATTAACCAACTGGAAGCAGAGGGTTTACCGAATCGCCCATGTCCAGAAATGTCCGGTTGGCCCATTCTTGGTTTCTCCCTTTTGACGCGAGCACCATCTGCACTACTTTGGAATGGGCTGCGCGCTTCTGCTCGCTGACTGCCTGTGTGTACAAGTTCATGGTCGTGCGAATATCGGCGTGCCGCACAGCTCCTGCTGCACCTTTAGATCAACCCCGAGCTGTCGCAGCATCGACGAGTACGTAAGTCGGAACGTGTGCCAGCCGATCCGGGCTCCGAGCTTGGCAGCCTGGACGGCGGGCTTGATTTGTATTTCCAGTATCGAAGTGGAACGCAACGGCAGCTCTCCGGCTTTCTGCGAGCTTGCGAATACCCAGTCGGATTCCGCGGCAAACTGCGACGCAGCTTTCCACTCCAACAACAAATTGGCCAGCGCCGGATCGAGAGGCAATCCCGATTGCGAATACTTGGTGTTTTATGGGAAGAACTATTTGCTTCGAGCCTCGGTAGACAACGTTTTGAAGAATTGGTTAATGAGACCGCCACGAGATGGAACTTGAAATCAAACTTAATCATTCCGTGCTGCCAGGCGAAATAACAGCAGTGCACAGCCCTGGGTCGACGGGAGCACCCGATTGGCCCATAAAGCTACTGATCGCTTTTGGGCAGGCGACGAGTTTTCGCTGCGGGCTAGCGGCCGATTCGTCCTATCGGAAGCTACGTCCAACGTGGTTCATCACGCAGGCTGAGGGAGGTACAATCTCTTGCAGATTTGCCTGGATTTGCGGACTCGTGACGGGTTTCAATCGTCCTGCGGCCTTAGTGCGTTACGCGCCGACGGACGTCGATAGTGTCAAAGCTACCATCTGAAACCTGAGCAAAAATCGCAGTCGTTCAGCACCGGTGGCTTGAGTCTACCATTGAAGGTTCACGAAAGGGTGATGTTAAGTTTGGTTACCGAGGCTGGCGGAAAAGTAAATGTGATCCCCGTCCCGTTGACTCTCACCGGTTCGGCCTTGGGCTCCGTAATGCCCAGGTGCTCGAACGTGTTGTGCGCATTCAATTCGGCGCTTGTAAGAACTTGGGCGACAGCGCCGGACGCTCGGGCGCCACGCACTACGACCTCCGCCTGCCTGGGCTCTTTTGCGCTCGGGTTAACTGCCGTCAAAGTGAGTTGATTTCCCCGGCGTGATGCTGATCCCTTTAAACCCCAAAACCGTGCAGGCTTGTCGTCACGCACGTACTTGAGATCTGGTGCTGAAAATTCCACTCTCACGGCCTCCGCTCCTTGGTGGTCGGCATACATTTGGAACACGTAGAAATTCGGGGTTACTACGAATCGATCCTCATTTGTGAAGAAGAGGGCATTGAGGCAATTGACTAACTGAGCATTCGCTGCCAAGCCAATCTTTTCGGCATGTCGATTGAAAATGTCCAGGGTGAATGCCGTTAGGATTGCATCTCGTAGCGTCACCTGCTGACCCGCGAGATGTGTCGGAGCGAGAGCGCTTCCGGGTCGATACCAAGGTCCATACTCGTCAACCACGAGTTTTACCCGGTGTTGAGGATCGTAGGAGCCCATGGCTCCCCACTGATCAGTGATAATCTGTTCAAGATAGTTGCCCTGGAGGAAGAGTTCATACCAGTCAGTCGTGTCAAAGCTCAGAGAATCCCCCTTGCCCGCAAGCCAGTCCTCGGTACGCCCCCGACTTAAATTCCAGCTATACCTGTGTACACTCCAACCGAAGAAGTTATTCCCTAAGTCGCCATCCGGACGATCGCGAAAAATGTGCTCAAAGAAACGGTTTGTCCAGTCCAAATCATTGTCGTTCGGACCCGAACCCAACTCCCCGCTATCCGTATCGGGCGTTACTGGCGCTTTAGGGCCAGTGCTCTCAACGCTTGGATTGACGTACAATCCACAGGCCAGCCGCTCACGAGCGAAAGGACACAATGAAAACTCGTGAACGGTATCAGTCAGGCAGTATTAGGCGCGAAGCACGCAAGCACGGCGCAGCGGTTTGGACACTGCGATGGAGAGAGACAGATAGCAAGGGTCAAACCATCCGACGCAAGGAAATCATCGGAACGGTTGAAGAGCACCCGACCAAAGCATCTGCTCGGAAGGCTTGCGAGTTTCTGCGTGCGACCATCAACCGGGAAACCAGAACGCCGCTCACCATCGCTGAACTGGTGACTCATTACATAGGGAAAGAATTGCCGAACAAGACGCCATACACGCAAGAAGTCTACGAGGGGTACATCTCCAAGTGGATCACTCCGAAGTGGGGAAGCTATTCGCTATCCGACGTTCGGACGATTGCAGTTGAGTCTTGGCTTGGCACCCTAAAACTATCCAATGGAAGTTGCGCCAAGGTGCGGAACATCCTGTCTGCGATCTTTGCACATGCGAT
The DNA here is from genome assembly GCA_035577905.1 of Binatia bacterium. Taxonomy (GTDB): domain Bacteria; phylum Acidobacteriota; class Terriglobia; order Terriglobales; family Acidobacteriaceae; genus Sulfotelmatobacter. The sequence goes on along the minus strand of DATKAP010000130.1, from coordinate 107,168 downwards.
GCGTTGGGAGTTCTTCGACCGAAACCCAATCACCCTAGTGCGGCAGTCAGCCAAGCGGGAACGTGAGCCGGAAGTTCTCACACCCGAGGAACTCAACGCACTGCTGGCAGAACTCAGCGGAGCATACTGGGTCATGGTCTACGTTGCTGCGATAACCGGACTCCGAGTCTCGGAACTGCTGGCCTTGCGCTGGCAGGACTGCGACTTTAATGCCGGAGAAATCCGTCTCAGTCGTGGCATCGTGCGACAGAACATTGGAGAGATGAAAACCGCCGCAAGCCGCAAGCCTGTACCGATGGAGGCGGCACTAGCCGACGTTCTCACGAACTGGCGCGGGCAATGCGCCTACAACCAGTCAGAGGACTACATCTTCGCTTCGATGGAGATGGACGGCAAGCAACCGTTGTGGCCGACTAGCGCGATGGAGAAGCATATCCGTCCCGCTGCGCTCCGTGCGAAGATCACAAAGCGCATCGGTTGGCACACGCTGCGTCACACGTTCGGAACACTGCTCAAAGCGAACGGTGCTGATGTTGCAACGGTGCAAGCCCTGATGCGTCACGCTAACGCGAGCGTCACGATGGACAGATACGTCCAAGCGGTGACACCAGCGAAACGCAAAGCGCAGCAGAGCATCGTGGGACTATTGGACCCAAATGGACCCGCGCTGCTAAAATCAAGTACCGCAAGTTGTTGAATTGACTCAGTTGGGCGCTTAACTCAGCGGTAGAGTGCCATCTTCACACGGTGGAAGTCATAGGTTCGAATCCTATAGCGCCCACCACTTCTCAACAGGTTACGAACCGTTATCGGATCACCTCCTTATTTTCAATAGGTTAAGGGCGCGTGGTCCGTCCGGCGATCCGATAGCGAAGACTGCTTTCCGCACCTTACTAAGCCGCAGTCAATTCCGCGTCGAGAGACCGAACCGATTGTTCTCGCCAACTGAGCTGTCGCTGCCAGAAAGTTAGTAAACCCAGGCCGACTTAGGGGTAGCGATCATGTTCAGTGAGTGCATTGGCGATTTATCGCGCGCCGGTGTAGGGTTCAGAGACCAGGGAATGGAAATCTGGCTCGCGAGAATATCAATTGACATTCAAAGGAACTCCACAACCATATGGTTGTGGATCGTCTCGGTACAACATTTGCGGCTTTGTTCCTGCGCAGCTAGGAATAGAACATGAGGCCATCGAGGGTGCGTACGACGTGACCATCTTTGAGGATCCAGGAAACGGGCAGACGAAACTCACCTTCATTGGAAATGAACCCATGGAGAGCGCGAAAGATAGCGGTCAATTAGAGGGCTGGAACGAGATACTCGATAAACTTGCTGCAGTTGTTGCGGGACTGACGCAGGCGAAATAAGAAGCTGAAGCTTTGATTCGCGAAACTCAAGCGTGGAGAAAGAAATGAAAAGAATACCGTTTCTCGCTCTCGTCCTGCTGGCATTCGCATTTCCCGCCCATGCCCAGGACGCGATGAAGAAAGATGCAGCCGTTAAACCTGCCGATCCGGAATTGAAAGTCGTGCTCGATTCCTGGAATGAGATTGGCCGCAAGCTGACGGCGATGGCCGAAGATTTCCCCGAGGACAAATATGACTTCAAGCCGACACCCACGCAGCGGAGCTTCGCTGAGCAGTTGCTGCACGCGGCGGGTGCCAGCTACTACTTCACTAATCCTGTAATGGGGCAGAAGCCTCCCGCGGGAGAAGATCCGAAGCGCGATCGGTACAAAACAAAGGCCGATATCGTCGCATTCGTAAAGAAATCCTTTGCCGACGGAGCCGCCGCCATCCAGTCGAAAGGCGGAAAAGGCTTGATGACGGAGGTTATTTATTTCCCTGACCAGAAAGCGCGCGTCCTCGACATCGCATACGGTCTCATCGAACATAGCGGTGAACACTACGGCCAGCTCGTTGTGTACTATCGCCTCGCAGGTCTTGTGCCTCCGGAGTCGCGGCCCAAGAAGTAAAGCTCAAGAGACCAAGTACCCCGTCCCTATCGCGCGCCGTTTGCGCGAATGGGCGGGGATTTTGGTTTTTGTGACCTGCAGTATTCAATGCGCCGCGCGGCATGTGGATATCTCTGCTTTCGCTCCGCTGCAAGATTTGGGATTCGGTCGCCGCGCCGCCCGTCTCGCCGTCCAGTGCGAATCCGGCATATCAGTACTTATTTTTGCCAAAGCCCATAATCCGCAGAACTGAAGGCGGTTTCGGATTGATTGCGCCGGGAGTCACGATGGCGACTGTACGTTCAGGTGCATGGCCGCGCCATGTCCGAGACGCGCCTCCCAACCACCCTCCCCGATGGAGTAATGGGTCTGAATGAGTGACCCGGCCTGACTGAATCAATATTCGGCGGGAATTTGGAGGGCTCCTCCCTATGGCTACATCAACCTCGGCGCGAAGTCGCTTTCGTTTACGACGCGCGTATTGCAGCAACGGGATCGACGCGCGACGCGCGTCGCGCCGGAAAGTAGCATGCGAGAAGCGACATCGCCGCAAGCAATACCACAACCACGATGACCGTCAGAGGATCGTTGGCTCCCACACCGTAAAGAAACGCGGCAATCAGGTGCGTGAGGCTGAACGAGAGCGCCAACCCTAAACTCAGTCCGATCGCTGTTAGCGAAAACCCTTGCAACAACACAAACCTCATAACGTCGCCGGGTGAAGCGCCGAGTGCGACGCGAATGCCGATCTCGTGCGTGCGAAGTGCCGTGCGGTAACCCACTAGACCATAGATGCCGGACGTCGCAAGGATTAGCGCGATCGCCGCCAGGATTCCCGCAAACGTGCTCTGCAAGGCCGCAAAGGTCGTAGCCATCTGCGTGGTTTCGCGCAAGGAGCGCACGTCGAACACTAGCAGCCGCCCATCAATCTCGTGAATTGCGCTCTCCACTGCCGGAGCTATGTCGTTCGGATTGCCTTGCGTCCTCACCTGCACAATGGTCTCGAACCCTCGCTGGAAATAGCTCAGGTAGACCATGGGGGCGGGGCGTTCGTTAACAAACTGGTGCTTCGTGTTCTTCACCACGCCAATGACCGCGAAAACGCTGTTCCCTATATGGAGCCTCTTCCCCACCGGGTGCTGCTTGGGCCAAAACCGTTTCGCGGCCGTCTGGTCCACGATCGCTACCAGCGGCGCCGTTCTGTTGTCATACTGTGCGAAGTCGCGCCCCTCAAGAATCGGCACGCTCAGCGTCTCGAAGTATCGGGACGTCACGTCGGTATGTTGCACCTCGAGCGATTCATGCGGGCGCGGCGCATAGCCTTCCGGATAGGCGTCTTCCGTTTTGCGGGTGAAGTTCATCGGCACCCAATCGGTGAGCGACGCAACCGTTACGGTCGGTAATGCCGACACGCGATCGAGAATCTTGTGGCAGATCGCATCCGCCTCGTCGTTGGAGTAGCCGGCGGTGGCCAGTCCCACAGACGCCGTCAATACATGATCCTGTTTGAACCCGGGATCGCCCGCGGAGAGATTGCGCAGCGTCTGCAGAAACAGCCCGGAAATCACCAGCAGCGCCAGCGAAAGCGCGATCTGCGCCACCACCAGGCCGCTGAGCAGCCGCCGGTTGTGCGAGCCGCCTGAGATGCTGGCCGCCTCATCCTTGAGCGCCTCGGCCGCGGGCACATTCGACGACCGCCATGCTGGAAACGCCCCGGACAGCACGCTGGCCAGAGCGGCCAGCACTACGATCCCGATCACGACGCTTTGATCCACAGTTCCATTCAGCACGATGGGGTTCGAGTTTGCGGGAAAGAATCGAGCGAATGTCTTCGCCGTCAACGAAGTCAGTAACAGAGCAACCGCTCCCGCACCGGCTGAGAGAATCACGCCCTCCAGCACCATCTGCCGCACTCGTTGCACGCGTTGCGCCCCCAGCGCCTGGCGAATCGCAATCTCGCGCCGCCGCGACACGAGCCGCACCAACATAAGCGTGGCCACGTTGGCACAGGTCAGCATTAACACCACTCCGGCGATGGCTAGCAAGATGGGCAGTGTGTTAGCCATGTAGCCGTTTGCCCCGAAGGGTGATCGCCACATCGGGTCGAGCGTGATGGTGTTCGTTCCCAGGTGATCGTTCGGATAGGCGGCCACGATGCGTCGCATGATCGTTTCGAGGTCATTCGTCGCCTGCTCGCGGCTCATTCCAGGTCGCAGCCTTCCCAACACAATTAGAAAGTCGTGACTGCGATGCGTGATCCGATACTCGTTCGCCCCAAGGGGATTCAGCGTCAGCCATGCATCGTCCCGAAGCCCCGGCGCCGCCCCGATAAACCCCTCCGGCGCTACGCCGATCACCGTCACAGGATGCCGGGCAATCTCGATCGTCTTGCCCACAATCTGCGGGTCTCTCGCAAAGCGCGTCTTCCATGTCGAGTACCCGAGCACGATGTACGGCACGGCGTCCGGCCGCGTTTCCTCCTCGGGCAAAAAGAACCGCCCCAGCAGAGGCCTCACTCCCAGCACGTCGAAGTAGTTCGCCGACACGTTCCCGATGTAGATGCGCTCCGGCGCGGCCCCGGCGCTCGTCAATGCGCTCCACTCAGCGTGATAGGCAAGAAGCCCGGTGAGGCTCTGATTCTGATCTCTCAGATCGCGGTAGTCGAGATAAGAGAGGGGCGGCGTCGGCGAGGTACTCCACGCACCTCGCATTACGCTCACTAGTTCATCGGTATGCCGCGCTCCAGGAATCGGATGCAGCATGGTTCCGTTGATCCAGCTGAAAACCGTGCTGTTGGCGCAGATGGCAACAGCCAGCATCACCGTCGCCATAATCGTGAATCCGAGATTCCTGCGCAGTTGCCTCACGGCAAAGCGTGTATCCCGAAGCAGTCCTCCCACAGCCGCCTCCCCAGGGACATCATTCCCACGTCACGAGAGCATTGGGTGATACGCCAGCATGCAGTGTGCCAAAGAAAGTCAAAGCCTAAGATCGTGCTCATCAGTGATATAGCTCGCGCGAGAGCTTCCATGTCCGGCTTGCCAGTGATCGCTCTTCCTCTTGCATGTCCATTCTCGAACACCCGGAAGATTCATCTGCTCGCATGCTATAAGGCTGCTTACCGGACGCGCCGTAAGCTCATGCACAATCTCCGATTCACTCAACCGACGCAAGTCCGCACACAAGTCGCTAACGCATTCTTAATGCTTGGGTCCAGTAAGTTGCCGTAGAACGGCCTATCCGCCAAACTAACTCCCGGCGACCCGGAAGTCTCAACAGCTGAGTTGCTTGCGTTGTGTTGGGAAGAATAGGTCCTGTAAACGGGCTTATCGCTGTCAACTTCAGAATTGTTGCCACGCCGAAGTTGAAACTCGGTCGTCGACACAATTCATGCCCGATTGGGCCCGTCTCAATTGACAATCTCAGGTTTTGTGGCCACCTTAGGCTGGCACTTTTCAGATGGGCACGAGCCGTGATCCGTTTGTGATCCACTTGTGATCCGATAGAGAACACTCTTTCAGCAGCCTTGCTGCTGTCTGCTGTCAATTCCGCATCGAAGGTCGTGGCGTAGGTTTCCGATCGTCATCGGAGGGATCGTCAAGTCGATAGTTTCTTAAGCGGATATTTGTCGTTTTCGATCTCCCTGATTCTCTCCGCAGTGGCAACCGCTGCTTAGCCTCGTATAAACTCCCGCCATCGTCCCATGCACATCTTCATATCCTATGCCAGCGAGCAATTCGAGACTGCCAAGCGGCTCGAGCTCGGTTTGCAAACCTCGGGACACCGCGTCTTCTTCGACCGGGATGCCTTGCCTGCCGGCGCTTCCTTCGACGACCGCATCCGCAAGGCGGTGAACAACTCCGATATCTTTCTTTTCCTAATCAGCAGAGACTCGCTTCGCAAAGGAGCTTATTGTCTGAGCGAATTGGCTATGGCCGAAGAGCGCTGGCCTCAGCCGGACGGAAAAATCTTGCCTGCCTTGTTTGACGACACTTCGATTGACGTTCTGCCGGCCTACCTCCGCGCCGTGTCTATTCTTGTTCCAAAAGGAGACTTGATTGCCGATATTCTCGATTCGGTCGAGCATTTAGCGAGTGAGCGGCGTCGCGCCATTTCGCGGCGCACTGCAATCGTCACGGTGCTTTTGCTCGCTGTGATTTCTCTGCCCATCGTTTGGAGATTGAGGGAAAAATCCGCCGAGAGCGCTGCCACCATGCCCTCTTCCACGCCCGTTCAGCCCGCCGGAGAAAAAAACTCCCCGGAAATCGCCAGCGACGTCATTCTCACGGGCATTGTCGCCAAGCATACCGCCGAGCCAACTAAATTTCGCTTTAGCGTCGACATCGATAACGAGGGCCGCGAACAGATCACCGTTATCGAAGTCGGGGCGCAGACGGACAATCCCCAAGTACGCTTTGCCACCTCCACCGAATGGTTCGAAGTTTATGCTGGACAGAAACGGCCTTCCTCCGCGGAAGGTGAACTCAAGTACGATTCGAATGTAGTTCCTTTCAGGTGGCGGCTTTGTGTCGCTTATGTGAGCAGCCTAGACTTGGCAATGGCTAAAGACGTCGATATGGAACTCTTTACGACGCGCTATCGCAAAGAAGTCTGCGACCCTTGGCACACGTGGCTCCCGCAAGCTCAATAACCAATGCCAGCGTCGGCGATGGCCAGGAAAGAAAAGTGGTCCTGGCGCGTAGTTACATCTTCATTTGCCGCTCTGATTCCCTAGGAATGGTCCCTGACGTTGCCTTTGGGCAAAACAGTCACTGAGGTCCATTGGCGCCGTGGAAGGAGCGCAAAGAACAGTTTTTTGGGAGTGAGCCGGATCACATACAAACAATATCGCATATTGTATCCAACTATTAGGGAGTTCCATGGGACAGCCTGCGCCCACCGAAGAACGCTGCCGCGAGACCGGGGACACCTGCCGAGGGCTGGTCTTTAATATCATGCGGTTCGCCGTTCACGACGGGCCTGGCATCCGTACGACAGTCTTCCTAAAGGGCTGCCCGTTGAATTGCTGGTGGTGTCACAATCCGGAGGGGCGGTCCGGAAAACCTGAGGTGGCTTACGTCGCGGAACGCTGCATTCGTTGCGGAGACTGCGTCCGTGCCTGTCCCGAAGGCTCGCTGGTATTGGACGATTGCGTCGTCCGCGATCCCCATTTGTGCCGACTGCACAGCCGTTGCGTCGATGCCTGTTCGACGGGGGCACAAGAAGTTGTCGGCCGCTGGATGTCTCCCTCGGACGTTTTGGAAGAAGTTGTGAAGGACCAAATTTTTTTTGATGAGTCCGGAGGGGGCGTGACCATTTCCGGGGGCGAGCCCCTGATGCAGACAGAGTTCGTCGAGGCGTTGCTTGTGGCCTTGCGCGCACAGCGGATCCATACTGCCCTCGATACCTGCGGCTTCGGGGAATTGAACGCCGTCGCTCGAATCAGCCGGAATGTCGACCTGTTTCTTTTCGACCTCAAGCTCGTGGATCCGAAGAAGCATCAGCAGTTCACAGGCGTCAGGAATGACCGGATATTGGCCAGCTTGAGACTGCTTGCGGAATATGGGAATGCCGTGATCATCCGAATACCCGTGATTCCTGGAGTGAACGACGACGAAGATAATCTCACTGCTGTTTCCGGCCTCCTGTCGTCACTCAGGCTCAGGAATATCGACCTTCTCCCTTACCACCGGATTGCAAGTGGCAAGTATTCGAGGCTGAATCTGACGTACCGGATGGAAGATGTGGTTCCTCCCACGTTAGAGCACATGCAAGTCATCGCCGCGCGTTTCGGCCGCGAAGGGTTTCATGTACAGATTGGAGGTTAGTCATGAATGAACGTGTGGCTAGATTGCGCCAGGTAACACTCGAGACCAAACCCTGGGTATCGATGGAGCGTGCGGCTCTCCTCACGGAGTTCTACCGTAGTGACAGGACTCCATCCGTACCAATACGCCGCGCCCGAGCTTTTCAATACTTGATGGAACAGAAGCAGATCTATTTAGGGCCGGACGATCTCATCGTGGGTGAGCGTGGCCCAGCGCCGAAGGGCACTCCAACTTTTCCCGAACTGTGCTGTCACACCATGGAAGATCTGGATGTCCTCAACTCGCGTGAGAAGACTTCCTATGCCGTACATGAGCAGGCGCGGCAGATCCAGAAAAACGAAGTGATTCCCTATTGGCGGCGCCGGTCCATGCGGGACCTCATCTTCGAGGATATGAGCCCGGAATGGAAAGCCGCATACGAGGCTGGCATCTTTACTGAATTTATGGAGCAGAGGGCACCCGGACACACCGTGCTGGGGGATGTTATTTATCGCAGGGGTCTGCTCGACCTAAAAACCGACATCGACCATGCCTTGTCCCACCTGGATTATCTCAATGATCCCGATGCCTGCGACAAACGCGACGAGCTGCGAGCCATGGCGATTGCTGCTGATGCGGTGATTCGCTTTGCCGAACGCCATGCCGAAAAGGCGGAAGAACTGGCGGAAGGGACGACGGATCCCGCCCGCAAGTCGGAATTGCTGAAGATCGCAGAGGTTTGCCGCCATGTACCGGCTCATGCGCCGCGCGATTTCTGGGAGGCGCTACAGGCGTACTGGTTCACGCATATGGGCGTGGTCACGGAGTTGAATACCTGGGACTCCTTCTGCCCCGGACGCTTTGATCAGCACCTCTATCCCTTTTATCGCAAGGGTATGGAAGAAGGCACGCTTACCCGAGAGGAAGCGAAAGAGCTGCTCGAATGCTTGTGGATCAAGTTCAACAACCAGCCCGCGCCTCCGAAGGTAGGAGTAACCGCGGCCGAGAGCGGCACCTACACTGATTTCGCGAACATCAACAATGGTGGACTGAAGCGCGACGGATCGGACGGAGTGAACGAGGTCAGCTACCTCATTCTCGAGGTGATCGACGAGATGCACTTGCTGCAACCCTCTTCGAACCTCCAGCTGAGCAAGAAGAATCCCGATGCCTTTCTGAAACGCGGATTGGAGATCGTTCGACAGGGTTGGGGTCAACCCTCGATCTTCAATGCTGATGTGGTGGTTGAGGAGCTGCTCAGGCAGGGCAAGGACATCGAAGACGCGCGTTGCGGAGGAATCTCCGGCTGCGTGGAAACCGGCGCTTTCGGGAAGGAAGCCTACATCCTGACGGGCTACTTCAACCTGCCCAAGGTGCTCGAAGTCACGCTGAATAATGGAGTAGATCCAATCACCGGAAAGAAGATCGGAATAGAAACTGGGGCAGCTCGTGATTTCTCTTCTTACCAGCAGCTGTTTGACGCGTTTCGTAAGCAGTTGCACCATTTTGTCGATGTCAAGGTGCGGGGCAACAATGTCATTGAACGGCTTTATGCGGAATACATGCCCGCGCCCTTCCTTTCCATTCTCATCGAGGACTGCATCGCGAAGGGGAAGGACTATAACAACGGCGGCCCGCGCTACAACACCACCTACATCATGGGAGTCGCTCCGGCCACCTGTACCGACAGCCTTGCTGCGATCAAGTATCACGTCTTTGATCGCCAGACCGTGATGCTCGATGACTTGCTCGAGGCTATCGCTCACGACTTTGAGGGACACGAAAAAACGCGATTGCTCTTGTTGAACCGCACACCCAAGTTCGGGAATGATGACGATTATGCCGACGGCATTTTGCAGGATGTATTTAATGCGTTTTTCGACGAGGTGAATGGGCGACGGAACACCAAGGGCGGCTATTACCGAGTTAATTACCTCTCAACGACTTGCCATGTGTATTTCGGATCGATGACGGGAGCCACTCCAGACGGGCGCAAAGCTGGCGAGCCCCTTTCCGACGGGATTTCTCCTGTACAGGGCGCCGACCGGCACGGCCCGACGGCAGTCATCAAGTCAGCCGCCAAGATGGATCACCTGCGGACCGGAGGAACTCTTCTCAACCAGAAGTTCACGCCTCAATTATTGAAAGAGGAGAACGGGCTGAACAAGATCGCACAGTTAGTCCGCTCGTACTTCCGCTTGGACGGACATCACATCCAGTTCAATGTGGTCACCGCTGCGACCCTGCGAGCGGCACAGGCGGAGCCTGAGAAGTATCGCGATCTCATCGTACGCGTCGCAGGATATAGTGATTACTTCTGCGATCTGACCCGTGCCTTACAAAACGAGATCATCGCCCGTACTGAGCACGAAAGCTTCGCATCTAGTATCCCCGAACTCACCAAAGTTTGAGTGGGAGTTCATGGACTTGCCTTACAGAGAGGGTCTCACATGTAACGACAGGCGTGGCTGTTGAAAAAGCCCGGTTTCGAGTGGAATGCACCACAATCTGGGGATAGGATGATGGCCAGACAGTTGAGATCGTCGTTTGTGAGGCGTCCTAGCACAAAGTTTTTCTGACCGTTTTCCGGTTTCCGCTCGTCGAACCGGTCAGGCAGTTTCCTTGCATCCGGCCATTGGAACTCCGGCCAACCCGCGAAGCATCGTTGTGTCCCTGGATATTGTGGCAATCATCCCATCAGCACGCTCACAGTGGTTACCGCGCCGAAGAAACCAAACCAGCCTCTGGCAGATGTCGTTGTCGATATCGGGCATCATATCTCGTGGAAGGGCAGTTGGAACTATTCCCAGTACGGAGAGAAATCATCTGTTGGTCCGACTGACCCCCGCTATTTCCACGCCGACAATGCGACGTTCTCACTGCTGTGGGGTTTCTAAGGGCTGATCAGCGGCAGAGCGCGAATTTAAGTGATCGCCAGACATCCTCTTTAAAACTGACAACCTTGTACGTAGCAGGCTTTCTCTAATTCCCAGGGAGGAATGCATGCCTCGAACAAAGAAGTCATCGGGTCACAGAAAATCGCCTGGTCGGAGGTACGGCAAGGCGGCAAGCAGGAGCGTCGAGAGCGCCATGCGTCGAAAGAAGAGCGGGACCTTGCGCTCGGGTCGGGGTGGCAAGGCCGGCAAGGTGAAGAGCCGCAAGCAAGCCATCGCGATTGGGCTTTCCGAAGCGCGGAGGAAAGGTGCTAAAGTGCCAAGGAAGAAGGCGGCGTAGCAATGTTTCAGGGGAGCCGCAATCTGCCTCTTTCCTCGCAAGTCTGATGAATTCGAATCCGGCTGTGATCGTCATCGGCGCCGGAGTGGCAGGATTGGCAGCGGCATGCCAATTGGGTCGCGCCGGTTTCGGCGTCCATATTGTGGAAGCCCGTGATCGCATTGGCGGGCGCGTGCTCACGCACATCGATCCAGGATGTGGATGTCCCATTGAGTTTGGCGCCGAATTCATCCACGGTAAACCTCCGGAACTCTGGCAGCTTCTCCGCAAGGCAAACGCCGAGATCACCGAGGTGGAGGGCGATGCCTGGTGCGTCGAGGATGGCCAGTTGACTTCATGCGGATTTTGGGAGGACATCGACAACATTCTCGAGAAGATGGACGATCGACGACGGGATGAGTCGTTCGCTGATTTTCTCGACCGCTGTTGCCGATCTCCGAAAACGCAAGCCAACCGGCTCGCGAAGCAACGGGCGCTAGGGTACGTGTCCGGGTTTAATGCAGCCGACCCAGCACTGGTCGGAGTTCACTGGCTGGTGAAGGGAATGCGCGCCGAGCAGAAGATCGAGGGAGACCGCGCGTTCCGAGCGCGCCATGGATATAAAGACCTGCTCGATGTTTTCCAGCAACAGTTGCGGACGTACAACATCAGCGTGCAGCTTTCCACGGTGATCCGGCGGCTAGGCTGGCGTGCGGGCAATGTGGAACTCACGGTTACCGATCCGAAAGGCGAATCGACTCTCGAAGCCGCACGAGTGTTGATCACCTTACCGCTTTCTCTTCTAAAAGCAGCGGCCGGGAAACCGGGCGTGATTGAGTTCGTCCCCGAACTGCCTGCTCAGAAGAAAAATGCTCTCGACAAACTCGAAATGGGCAAGGTCATCCGGGTTACATTGTGTTTTCGCGAACGCTTTTGGGAGGCAGTGAAACCACCCGGCGCAGGAAAGTCGCTTTCTGACATGAGTTTTCTTTTCAGTCAGGATGACTGGTTTCCCACGTGGTGGACTGCACATCCGGAAAAGTGGCCCATTATCACGGGGTGGGCGCCCTTCCGCGCCGGCGAACGTCTCTCAGAACAGAGCCGATCGTTTGTCGAGGATCGCTGCCTGCAGGCTCTCAGTACATTGTTGCGCGTGAGTCGATCCGAACTGGATGTGATGTTGGAAGGCGCCTACTTTCACGACTGGCAAACGGATCCGTTTTCGATGGGCGCCTATAGCTACGGCAAAGTCGGAGCTAGTGGGGCACAGCAGGCTTTGGCCGAGCCGATCGAAAATACCCTCTTCTTTGCGGGCGAGGCAACGGACACGACCGGGCACAACGGAACAGTGCACGGCGCGATCGCGAGCGGATATCGGGCTGCTTCCCAAATATTACTTGCTGCGAGGAGGGCACTGCCCAATTCCAACCTCTCGCCACCTTGCTGAAAATGGGAGTCTATCCCTTCATAGCGGGAAAAAGGTTCAAGGTACAATAAGCGAACGCACGCCAGCCCTGCATGTCCTCGACTGGGAAAGCCAACACCGTTCTTGCCGCGGCAGTAACCTTTCTTCTGCTGACGACTTGTGGTGCGTACTTTTCGTTTTCGCGACTTCAAACCACCCAGCGATGGGTGCGCCATACTCTCGATGTGCAGCACGCACTCGATCATTTCTCCACCGCCTTCTCTCGCGCCGGTCGACTACGAGCGCAGTATATAGATTCCGGGGATCCGTCCTTTCTATCACTGCAGGCTGAAGGCGCGGTCAACGTTCGTCACGCTCTGACAGACATCCGGCGTCTGACCGCAGACAATGTGACGCAACAGGCAAACTGGGAAAACCTCTCTCAGATTACTGACCGGCGTCTGGCATTGATGGAGCAGTCCATCGAGGGGAAGCGATCTGGAAAGATGAACGCTGACTCTCAGGCCCTGATCAACCACGAACTACTGGCGGTGGCAGACTCCACCGAAGCTGCGGTCAGTGTCATGGAAGAAGAAGAGCAGCGGCTTCTCTCGGAGCGGCAGAGCCGCGAAGTCGTCTCCTTTTCGGTGATCACGGGTGTCCTGCTTACCGGCTTGTTCCTGGCTTTGGTCTTTTTCCTAATTCACCATCAGATGATCATGGAGCAGGTCAGCGAGCGATCGCGCGCAGAAGCGGCGCAACGCAACCTGAGTGCCCGCTTGCTGAATCTTCAGGACGAAGAGCGCCGAAGGTTCGCACGCGAACTCCATGATTCTGTGGGACAGCATCTCGCCGCCATGAAAATGGGACTTTCTATTCTTCAACACCGTCTGCCGGCTGACCCGATCGTAGCGGACTGCCTGAAACTGTCCGACGATGCGATGGCTGAGACCCGCACCATATCTCATCTTCTTCACCCTCCGCTGCTCGACGAAGTCGGCCTGAATTCTGCCATTCGCTGGTTCGTCGAAGGATTCGCCAACCGCAGCCGCATTCAGGTGGATCTTCACGTGCCCGATAACGGGCTGCGTTATGAGGATTCTGTTGAGCTGGTATTATTCCGTGCGCTGCAGGAGAGTCTTACCAATGTCCACCGGCACTCGGGAGCGGACCATGTCGATGTGGCCTTGGCTACAGATGGGAATCAAATCACTCTTACGGTTCGAGATTACGGAAAAGGTATTTCACCGGATGTGCTACAGAGCGTGAAAGTGAACGGAATGGGCGGAGTGGGGTTGGCCGGAATGACGGAGCGGCTTCGCGAGATAGGAGGGCAGTTCCAGATTAAATCGAGCCCCAGCGGAACTGAAATCGTAGCGCAGGCGCCGGCTCGCTCAAGAGTCGTGCAACCATCTGAGAGCTTACCGACTCCGGTGCAAGAGGTGAACAGGTGAGCCATAACTATTCATTTTTGTATGTGCTCATGATTTCCATTCTTGTCGCGATGGCTTGCTCGAAGAGAGACGCGAAGCCACATATGGTTATAGAAATTCCGGCGGGTTTTAGCGGCAACTTCGTTCTCGAGATGGGCGTCCGGGGCGCCTCTCCTCTGCCCCAGGACGCGCAAACCTACGTTCTTACGATTCCGAACTCGGGGAAGCTGCAGACTTCCACGCTGCTTGACGAGCCGGACGTTGCGTTCAAAAACGGCGCCCAAGGCGGGGTCTGGGGCTATTCACAGAGAGTCTTTACTACGGGTGACGGAATTGCCGTAGGTGGCAAAATAGAATTCTTCGTGGGAACCCAGAAGGAATTCGAGGCTGAGCAGAGTAAGAAGAACAAGTCAGGCGGATTCTCCCAACTCGAGCCCGTATCTGCGGGAGCTTGATAAGGCCGCTCGCACTCAGACTGCTGACCCACCCCTCGCAATGTCCGAAGGGTGGGATGCGATCTCCGGAGCGAGGTTACGACTGTGTGGTCTTCTCGACGTCGCGCAGCCGTGCAGCCTTCCCGCGCAGTCCGCGCAGGTAGAAGAGCCGCGCGCGGCGAACCTTCGAGGAGCGCACAAGATCGATCTTGTCGATGACCTTCGAGTTGATGGGGAAAATACGCTCGACGCCCTGACCGAAGCTGATCTTGCGCACAGTGAAGCTGGCCTGCGGGCCATTGTCACGCTTGATCACGACACCTTCGAAGGCCTGCACGCGTTCCTTGTCGCCTTCTTTAATCTTCACATGGACACGCACCGTGTCGCCGGGGCGAAATGCCGGAATGTCATTGCGCTGGGTTTTCGCAAGCAGTTTTTCGATGATTAGGTTTGACATGTGATTACCCTTTGTTAAATTCCAACTTCAACTTTTTCATCCTGAGCGAATCGAAGGACCTTATCTAATTCTCCTGTCGCTCAGACTAGCCGTTAATTCGTTCCAGAATATTTTTGTCTTCCTGGCTCAGCTCAACTTCTTCCATCAGATCAGGCCGGTTTCTCAGCGTCTTTCTTAATGCCTGTTCGCGCCGCCACCGCCGGATTTCCAGATGGTTGCCGTTAATCAGCACTTCCGGAACCGTCATGCCGCGAAACTCCGCCGGACGCGTGTAATGCGGATAATCCAGCAATCCGCCCGAGCCGCAGGTTGAATCCGGACCCTCGGTGTCCCCGGCGCTCCCCGCGGAGGTAAACGACTCCTGCCGGGTCGATGCCTCGTTGCCGACAGCTCCGGGCAGCAAGCGCGTCACAGCTTCGAGGATGACCGCCGCGCCCAACTCACCGCCGCTCAAGACGTAGTCGCCGATGGAAAGCTCGCGATCCGCAAGAAACTCGCTCACTCGCTCATCCACGCCTTCGTAGCGTCCGCAGATCAGCACGAGGCGATCGAGCTGCGCCAACTCCGACGCGATCTTCTGCGTGAACCGCTGTCCTTGCGCGGAAAGCACGATAACGCTTTCTTTCGCCGTGCCGGATAAACGCTCCTCGCGCCGAGCCAGCTGCATCCGCTCCAAACAATCAAAGATCGGTTCCGGCTTCAGGACCATGCCTTCGCCGCCGCCGAATGGGCGGTCGTCCACGGTGCGGTGCCGGTCGTGCGTGAACTCCCGCAAATCGTGGACTTTGATTTCCACCAGGCCCATTTCCGCGGCCCGGCGCGTGATTCCGTAATCCAGAGGCCCGCGAAAGAAGTCCGGAAAAATCGTGACGATGTCGGCCTTCATTTTGCGAACCTGAAACCTTCGCCACAGAGGACGCGGAGGACACAGGGGAAACACGTTTTTACTTCTTTCCCAGCCTGTGCTGTTTTTTCTCTTCCGGCGTCAGCGGCGCGTTGATCTCCAACATACCCTCGGGGAGCCTCATACGAAGCTGCTTCCCGCCCAGATCCACGCCTTCCACGTATGCTTCGGCGAACGGCAGGTCATACTTTTTGCCGTCTGCGCCGGCTACGATCAAAAGTGGCGCTTCGCCGGCTCCGAACTGCACGTCTTCGATCCGGCCGACGCGCTGACCCTGGTCGAAAACTTCGCAGCCGACCAGGTCGCTAACGTAACTCCAGCCTTCTTCAAGTTGCGCCCGCTCAGCCCACGGCACCTGCAACTCTGATCCGATCAGCGCCTCGGCGTCTGAAATCGAATCAATTCCCGCGAACTTCAGAACCAGCAGGCCCTTGTGCGGCCACAGATCTTCGATCTCAACTTCGCGTCGCGACTGGCCAGCCTTGTCGATCGCCGACAGCTTCATGCCTACAGAAAATCGATCCGGAGCATTGCTGTGAACCTCGACTGCGACTTCACCGATCCGGCCCTGCGTTTTCACGACGCGGGCCAAAGTGATGAAGCTGCTAGTCGACTCCGGGCTCATTTCCCTCAGGGGCGAAAAGCCCCAATTGTGCTGGCCCTAACGGCACGGTTGAAGCCGTGCCCATCCCAAATCCCTAACTACTCGATGATCTCAAGCTGATACCGCTTGTGTGCACGATGTCCGGCCGCGTTCAGCAGGGCTCGTAGAGCCCGAGCCGTGCGGCCCTGGCGTCCGATTACCTTACCCACGTCGTTCTCGGCCACTTCTAATTCGATGACGTCATCGTCGAACTTCTCCACGAAGACCTCATCCGGCGAGTCGACCAGTTCTTTCGCGATCAGCTCAATGAGCGCACAAATGTTTCCAGACGGCTCAGGCATAAATTCTCACTGTGGAAACGAGATTTGAACTCGGAAATCCGCGGACGATCCTAAGCGGCGGGAGCCGGCTCGGCGGCTGGGGCCTTTGCGTACAGCTTGTTTACCCGCTCCGACATCTGCGCGCCCTTTGACACCCAGTAATCCACCCGGTCGCGCTTCATTTCGATGCTGGCCGGATTGGTGCGGGGATTATAGGTCCCCACCACTTCCACCGGACGGCCATTGCGCGCCCGCGCTTTCTCAATCACCACAATGCGATACTGCGGTTGTTTGCGCGCACCCGTGCGCGCCAGTCGAATCATTAACACGAGACGTATATCCTTGTTCCGGAAGAGTCCGGCGAGGTCAAGACAAACTATTATTATGCAGGAGCTTAGCCGGAAAGGCAAGGGCAGACGGCCAGGCGGATGATGCGGTGGCGGGAATTTGCTCGACGGGCACAGGAGTGAGCACTGCTACTCTTTGGAGGCAAGACATGAAAGCTCGAATAATCTATCGAACTGCTGCTGTCCTTCTACTGCTCTTTGCTGCGGCCCACACGTTTGGATTTCGGCAGGCCGATCCTAGATGGGGTGTCGATGCGCTTCTTGGCTCCATGCGGTCGATTCACTTTTCCGTTGGAGGATTCAGCCGCACCTATTGGGACCTTTTTCTGGCTGCCGGGTTTTCGGTTGGAGTGTTTTTTCTATTCTCGGCGGCACTAGCCTGGCAGCTCGGTAGCCTTTCGGCAGAGGCGTTGGCGAGCATGCGCGGCACTGCGTGGTCATTCGCCCTCTGCTATGCCGCTATCACCGTCTTGAGCTGGAGATACCTCTTTGTCCTGCCCTTCGTTTTCTCACTCGTGATTACATTGGGCTTGATTTCGGCAGCGTGGCTTTCATCGAAGTAGGTTTTCTGCGGCCTCGGCCCAAGCGGCTCAATTATTCCGTAACGCCTCCATTGGGTTGATCGACGAAGCCCGACGCGCCGGGATGTAGCCCGACACGACTGCAACCACCAGCAGTGCCAGAGCCATTCCGAGATAGCTGGGGAAATCCCACGGCGACGTCGCGAACAACAGGGAAGCAATCGCTCTCGCGACTATGAATGCGATCAGAGTACCTATCACGATGCCAGCCAGCGCGAGCCGCAGTGTGTTGCCCAAAACCTGTCGCTGCACACGTCCGGCGGTAGCCCCCAGGGCCATACGAACCCCAATCTCCGGTCTCTGACGCGTCACGGAATAGGAGATCACGCCGTAGATGCCGAGCGTCGCCAACAGTAATCCGAGTCCGGCAAATGCGGCCACGAGGAGCATGAAGAAGCGCCGCGGCGAGACCGCGCGATCGACGATCGTCTGGACAGGGCGGAACTCCGAGGCCGATTGATTCGGGTTCAATTCACGCAATGCGCGAAGCAAGGTCGGGGCCAGTACCGAGGGCGGCAAGCTGCTGCGTACCACGAGTTGCGCGCGGGAAGGTCCTTGCTGTGTGCAGGGATAATAGACCTGCGCGCCCAGGCTGCTCTCGAGGCTTTCTTCATGAACGTCATCGACCACGCCGACGACGCGATCTTGTTCATCGCCTCGCATCAGAATCTTCCCGACCGGATCTTCGCCGGGCCAAAAGCGCCGGGCCATCGATGCATTAATAATGATGACGCGTTCGCTCTTCGGACCATCGGCCCAGGTGAAGTCACGTCCCTGTAAACCGATTCCCATGGCGCGAATGAATCCCGGTGTGACAACATACACGAGCGGCTCGGCCAATTCACCCGGAACGAACACTCTTCCTTTGGGCACGGGCGTATCCCAGGAGCGATTCGGCCCAAGCGGAAGGTAATCCGAGATGCCTGCGGCCTGCACTCCGGGAATCGCGGAAACACGAGCCAGAACTTCTTGAAAGATCGCAGTCCGCTTGAGCAATCTGGCCTCATCCGTGGGAGCGCTTTCGTCGTATTCCACATTCATTGACGAGGCATGATCGGGCTCGAAGCCGAGATCAACCTCAAGGACTTTGGCGAAGCTGCGTAGCAACAGTCCAGCGCTCACCAGCAGTACGCAGGCCAGCGCGATTTCCGAGATGACAAGAGCGGCGCGGATACGCTCGTGCTTGCGGCCCAGGCCGGCTCCGGCGCCGGAGTCCTTGAGCAATTCTTGCAGGTTGCCACTGGCCATGCGCAGGCCGGGAAGCAGTCCGAAGATCATCGCGGTGAGGAGGGCCACGAGAACCGTCCATCCGACCGCCTGGCTGTCGATGCGGAGAGAGTTGAGGAGCGGGAGAGCCAACGATCCCTGGTGCGCAAGCCAGCGGATGACGGCAAACGCCAGTCCAAGCCCGAGGACTGCTCCTGCACCAGATAGCAGAAGGCTTTCCATCAGGAGTTGACGGATGATGCGTCCACGGCTCGCTCCTAAAGCGCCGCGTGTTGCAAATTCTTTCGCGCGCGCCGCCGATCGCGCCAGCAGCAAGTTTGAGAGATTCACGCCGGCGATCAAAAGAATTGTGCCCACCGCCAGCCAGAGCGCGATCAGGGAGCGACGGAGTTTGCCGGTGACATAATCCTTTAACGGCACGGGAACGAGGTCGCCCTTGTAGCGACCTTTGCTCTGGGGATACTTCAGATTGAAATACATATCTGGAGTGACGCGGTTGGCATCATCGAGTGCCTGGGCGACGCTGACGCCTGGCTTGAGACGGCCGATCAGAGTCACAATGTTTCCCCACATTCGCTCAGTGTCGAGGCTGAGCGGAACAAAAAGATCGGCTCTCGCTCCCGGAGCAAACACCGCACCATAATCGAAGCTCTCAGGCAAGACGCCGACAACTGTGACGGGTGCGCCGTTCAATTCGATGGCTTTCCCGACTACGGCTCGGTCGGAATGGAATTGCCGTTTCCAATAGGCATTCGCAAGCAGCGCGACCGGGGTTCCCGTCGAATTGGGGATAACCGGTCCGCGCGCCTCTTCCGCCGTGAAGAGGCGTCCCATGGCCGGCTGAACGCCGAGAACCTGAAAGAAATTTCCGATGACTTCAATGCCGGTCGCAGGCACTGGCTCACCAAGCCCGGTGAGGCGGAAATTCTCAGGAGTGGTGAACGCCTCGTATCCGGTGACATCTTGATAGGCACGGCTAGCGGCGCGAAATTCTTCGTAGGCGTCGGCGGAATATGTGGCGCAAGACCATCCGCACTCGGATGGCGGTGGCGCGATCCACACCAGTTCGTTCGCGCGCGGGAATGGCAGCGGCCGCAGAAGGATTGTGTTGACGACGCTGAAGACAGCGACATTGGCGCCAATCGCCAGCGTGAGAATCAGCAGAGAGACTGCCGCGAACCCGGGATCACGGCCGAGAGTGCGGAGGGTGTACCGCGCGTCATGCAGCAGGTCGTTCGCATAATCAGAGAGCCGCCGGCGCCGTTCCGTCCTCTGACCGATCCGTTGACCCATGCGTTCGACTGCACGAAGATCGCCGAATTGCTGCTCCGCTTCTTTGCGCGCAGCTTCAGGTTGCCAGCCTTGCCGGATCAGGTCGTCGGTCTTGGCATCGAGATGGAAGCCAAGTTCATCCTTCACATCGGCCGCCGGGTCAGGACCGATAAAGCGGGCGTAGCGGCGCCAGAACGGCGTGTTGGACATCAGGCCTCCTCGGGTTCGGGCAATTGGGTTGCCGCCAGGACTTTGGCAACTGCCGCAGCGTAAGCCTGCCAGGTCTTGATCTCTTGACGTAGACGCCGGCGGCCCTCAGACGTGAGACTGTAGAATTTTGCTTTGCGGTTGTTCTCTGAAAGTCCCCACTCGGAGGAGAGCAGACCCTTACTCTCAAGGCGCCAGAGCGCCGGGTACAGCGTGCCCTCTTCCACGAGAAAAGCGTCGTCGCTCTGCTGCCGAATGAAGTTTGTGACAGCATAGCCGTGAAGCGGCCCCCAGACCAGGGATTTCAGGATGAGAACATCGAGCGTGCCGCGCAGAAACTCAGGTTTGGCTGTATCCATATCCACCTTTGTAATGCGAGGGGAAGAGTGTCATGGTTCCCCTAGGATCACAAGGGAACAGACGCTCTGCAGAACAATTTGTCACCGCAGCGAGCAACGAAGGACACAAAAACACAAAGGTTGAGATGGTATTACCGGGTGCGTCGAAAGCGCATCATAGACAAGCTCAGTTCGAACTGAGGATTTCCTGTGAACCTGCACCGCGGCGGTCAGAATGCGTCGTTCGACAAGGTTCATCGCTAGCTTTTGTGTTCCTGCGGGAACACATCGTCATGACGGCGTGGGGTATACGATAACGTCATGACAGCTAAGCCGAAGAAAACAACGGGCGACTTGCACTGGACCGGGGGGTACCCCGAACTGCACCGATTCCCGAATGGAACTTAGTTTTCGCTGCTTCTCTCAAGCTCGCATCCATATTTTGTGGAGTTGTCATCCTGAGGCCTGCGTTCTTTGCAGGCGAAGAGTCTGCCCTGAGCTTGTCGAAGGGGACCCTTGCAACTGCCGACAGCATCGACGCTGCCGGCAAAGTGCAAAGGACCTTCGTTGCGAAAACGCTCCTCAGGATGACGGACTGGAGAGTTATGCGACGGCCTCTTCTCTCGAATGATCCGCCAGCACTGATTTCTTTCCCAGGAACTTCACGAGTGCCGCATTCACTTCTTCCGCGTGTGTCCACGCGACGTTATGCGGACCATCCTTGATCACGACCAATTCTGCGCCTTTGATCAGCTTTGCCGTTCGTTGTCCAGCCGATGCAAACGGAACGATCCGGTCTGAGTCGCCGTGAATCACCAGCGTCGGCACGTCGATCTTCGCCACATCGTTGCGGAAGTCTTCATGCCACGTTGGAACGCAGGCCAGGCTCGCGTGCGCAGAAGCGATTGCCGCGGTGTTCCAGCTCGCTTGAATCGCCTGCTCGCTCACGCGCTTTCCCAGGTGAACGTCGGTGTTGTAGAAGTTCTTGAAAAACTCGGTGAAGAACGCGTAGCGATCGGCAGCGACCGCCTTCTTGATGCCCTCGAATACCGATCCGTCAACGCCCTCCTCATTGTCCACCGTCTTGAGCAGATACGGAGGAACTCCGCCCATGATCACCGTCCTGCTGACATGCTTCGACCCGTACTTTCCGACGTAGCGAGCCACTTCGCCGCCGCCCATCGAGAAACCGACGAGAACGAAGTCCTTTAGCTTCAGGTGTCCGATCAGGTGATGCAGATCCTCCGCGAAGGTGTCGTAGTTGTATCCCGTTGTCGGCTGGCTCGATTTGCCAAACCCGCGCCGATCGTACGCGATCACGCGATATCCAGCCTCGAGCAGCACGGGAACCTGTTTTTCCCACGACGCACTGCTGAGCGGATAGCCGTGAATCAGTACCACAGGCTGTCCGGAACCATGGTCTTCGTAATAGAGATGGATGGAAGTGGAATTCTCTTTTCCGACATCAACGTATGACATGGAGCACCTCCTTGCGATTGGTGAAAGCTAGAAGTTAGCTGGCAGTTGGAGATTGTGCTATTCAGTAGATGGTATACCTGCTGGTAAAGTTTCGCGTGCCTGACGACTTTCCACGCACGATAGTTCTCCTGCTAGACTCAAGGGTTCGGGAGGCAGCACGTGCAAGCCGTCTATATCCTCTCCGCAGTCCGTACTCCAATCGGTAAATTCGGCGGTTCCCTTGCCTCGCAGACCGCGGCGGACATGGGAGTGGTCGCCGCCAGGGCGGCGATGGAGCGCGCCAATGTGCGTCCGGAGCAGATCGAAGAGACCATTTTCGGCAACGGACGTCAGGCCGGAGGTGGACCGAATCCTGCGCGCCAGATTTCCGTGCGCAGTGGCATACCGCAGGAAGTTCCGGCGTTCACGGTCAACAAGGCCTGCGCATCGGGCATGAAGTCGATTGCACTCGCATATCAGGCGATTCTGCTTGGCGAGTCAAGCTGCATTCTAGCCGGCGGAACCGAGTCCATGTCGCGCCTTCCTTATTATCTCGATGGCGCGCGCTGGGGATATCGACTCGGCAATCAGGAGCTTGTCGACGGCATGTATCGCGACGGATTCTTTTGTCCCCTGGCCAAGATGGTCATGGGCGAAACCGCCGAGGTTCTGGCTGAGCAATACAAGATCACGCGCGAAGAGCAGGACGAATTCGCACTCACGTCTCAAACGCGCGCCGGCCGCGCGATCGCCGCGGGGCGTTTTGATGCAGAGATCATTCCTGTCACGATCGAGAGCAAGAAGGGAAGCACGACCTTGGCGCGCGACGAGCATCCGTTTCCCGACTCGAGCCTCGAGAAGCTCGCCAAGTTGCCTCCGGTCTTCTCGAAAACCGGGACTATCTCTGCCGGCAATTCGTCAGGCATAACCGACGGCGCGGCTGCCATGGTGATTGCCAGCGAATATTTCGTGAAGCAGAACAATCTCAAACCGCTTGCGCGGATTATTGCGGTAAGTTCAGCGGGAGTTGATCCGCGCACCATGGGAATTGGTCCGGTTCCGGCGATCCAGAAACTTGAAGACAAGCATGGCCTGCGCCTGCATGAATTCGGCCTGGTCGAGCTCAACGAGGCTTTCGCTGCCCAGGTTCTCGCGTGCGACCGCGTGCTGAATCTGAATCGCGACCGCCTCAACGTTAATGGAGGCGCGATCGCACTCGGTCATCCCATCGGCTGCACGGGTACGCGCATCACGGTTACCTTGCTGCACGAGATGCTGAAACGCAATACGAAGAAAGGTCTTGCCACACTGTGCGTCAGCGGCGGGATGGGGATGGCGATGGCTCTCGAAAACGTCGTCTGATCCACCATGGCTTCCGATCCGCGATTTCGGCTGGCGCTTCCCTCTGATATCGATCTCCTTCTGGATTTCATGCGGGAGTACTACGCGTTGGACGGTCACGGCTACGATCGCGAAAAGGCTCGCTCCGCTTTGCGTGCGCTACTCGAGAATGCCGACCTTGGTCGCGCCTGGGTCATTCTCGATGACGATACTCCCGTGGGCTACGCGGTGATCTGCTTCGGCTACAGCCTGGAATGGCTTGGCCGCGACGCCTTCGTGGACGAGTTCTATCTTCGCGAGGATTATCGGGGCCGCGGCTGGGGCAGAAAGACGATGGGCTTTTTAGAGGCCGCTGCCCGGGAGTCCGGGATTCGCGTTCTGCATCTTGAAGTTGTCGAAGGCAACGAGACCGCGCGGGGGTTGTATGTGAATTTAGGATTCAAGCCGCACAAGAGTATTTTCCTTTCCAAGTGGATCGCCTCGGATTTCTCGAAGCCTCGCTCGTAACTGAGTGGCTAGAACCGAGTAATCCATTTCAAACCGTCTCCATAGAATCAGAGACGAGGCGCATTGGCCGTTCCGAGAACTACTTCCGATTTGCCGACGATCTGGCGCGTACAGTTCTTAGCGTGGTGCGGTTCCGCACGTGATTCAAAGGGTTTTTCCCGCAGGAGCGTTAGGTGAAAATCCCGCGAGGCATGAAGTCCCAGTCAGGCCGACCTCCGGTTCGATGGGTTGCAAACCCAGATACAGTATGTGCCGTATTGATTTCTGGAGGGCGTTTGCTCTAGCGTGGACAGACATCGAAAAGCTTAATAAGTGTTCGACAATGGCTGCGGTCAACCGAGCGCAGCTTCGTACAGGCAGAGAACAACCCATTTCAAACCACTAATTCGGGGCGTGGCCCCGGGGCCATAGATCATTTCACAAACTGGCAAACCTGCAGACAGTGCTGTCTTAGCGAACGCAAAGGATCGATGCTTGCGAAGCGTTTCGGTCAAGAATGAAGGAGACAACTATGAAAATCGTAGTAATCGGTGGTACTGGGCTCATCGGATCAAAACTCGTCAACAAGATACGTGAACTGGGACATGATGCAGTCGCGGCAGCACCTAACACCGGGGTCAATACTCTCACGGGCGAGGGACTGACCGACGTGCTGAAAGGTGCTTCGGTGGCCGTTGACGTATCCAACTCTCCTGACTGGGACGACGCAGCTGTGATGAACTTCTTTGAGACATCAACTCGTAATCTCCTTACCTATGAAGCGGCTGCAGGGGTCGGACATCACGTTGCCTTATCCGTTGTGGGGACGCAGTTGCTGGGCGAAAGTGGTTACTTCCGGGCCAAGATTGCGCAAGAGAAATTGATCGAAGAAGCTTCCATCCCCTACTCGATCGTGCATGCAACGCAGTTCTTCGAGTTCCTGAAGGGTCTTGCCGACATATCGGTTGTCGGTGGCAAGGTGCGTTTACCACATGTGTTATTCCAGCCAATGGCTGCTGACGATGTTGCGAGTGGCGTAGCGAGGGTTGCAGTAGGGCAGCCGGTAAACGGCGTCGTCGAAATTGCAGGTCCGGAACAGTATCGCGTGGATGAACTCGTGCGGCGGCGTCTGGCCTCGCTCAAAGATCCCCGCGAAGTCGTGGCTGACCCAAACGCACGTTACGACGGAGCGAAAGTCAGCGAGAAAACGCTGCTTCCGGGGAATGGCGCACAACTCGGTGAGATGCGTTTCGAAAGCTGGCTCACCCAGTCGGCAGGGATCGCCCGCGCCGCGTAAACAGGACAGAAATCAACACTCGGGAATGCGACAGTTGAGCGGATATGGGAGGGCATACCCTCGCGCCCTCCCGGCGTCGCGGGATTGCTAACTCGCGGGCAAATCTCAACTCAGTGCTGCAAAACGGCCTTTGGGACATGCAGTTTCGCATGCCGCTTCCCTCTGATTGCGGTGTGCCAAAGTGAACACTATACTTGCGTTGGTAATCCCCATACGCAATGTCTCTATCCGCGGTGATCGTCGATGATGAGCAGCTTGCCCGCGACGAACTGGCCTATCTGCTGAAGAACGCCGGCGATGTCAACGTTGTGGCTCAGGGCAAGAACGGCCTGGAAGCAGTCAGTCTGATCAAGGAGCATAACCCCGACCTCGTATTTCTCGATGTGCAGATGCCGGGGCTCGACGGCTTCGGGGTGATCAAGAAACTGCTTGACAAGAAAGTGCCACTCCCCAAGATCGTGTTTGCAACCGCGTTCGATCAATATGCGGTGAAAGCGTTCGAGGTGAATGCGGTTGATTACCTGCTGAAGCCATTCGACAAGAAGCGAGTGGCGCAGGCGATTCAGAAGGCCCGTGCCCAGCAGGATGCCCACACTGCACCGGGGGAAAAGTTCGAAACGCTGGTGCGGATGCTGGAGTCGCAGAAGCAGCCAGCCTCAAAGATCCTTCTCAAGGCCGCCGGGCGCATGTTCCTTGTGGACCAGAAAGACATTTGCTACGCCTGGATCGAAGACGGCGTGATCACAGTCGTGACTGCGGGCGCAGCAGGCATGGAAGGACAATCCAACTGCCGGACGCTCGAGGAGTTGCTGGACAGTCTGGACTCCAATGTTTTCTGGCGGGCCCACCGCTCGTACCTGGTGAACATCAACCGTATCCGGGAAGTCGTGCCCTGGTTCAAGAGCTCGTATCAGTTGCGGATGGATGACAAGAAGCAGACCGAGATCCCGGTCAGCCGTGCCCAAACCAAGCGGCTGCGCGAACTCTTCGGACTTTGAAGCCGATCTGCCTCGCTCGGCTCGCTCCTGCGTGTGATGGGGATTCTCGAACTCAAGTGCTTTCAGCGCCCAACCTGCCGCCTGCCGCACGCGTTCTGCCGTTTCCATCAGTCCAACGATCAACGTTCCCGTATACATACTGTTCAAATCTGCGCCTTTCCAAAAAGGCCGGAGGGCGGCGGTGAGAGAATCGTCACCCTCCGGTGTTGGGGAAGGGCTATACAGCCAAAGCCTCCATCGCCGTGCGGTCCTTGATTACCAACATCGGTCCATCCAGACGAATCAGCCGCTTTCTTCTCAGCGAACTGATCAGTCGGGTGACGGTTTCCCGCGAGGCGCCAATGCGCATCGCCATTTCCTCGTGGGTCATCGGAGTCGGCTTGCAGTCACCCTCCGGGTCCTCGCACGCCCGCATTTGCGAGAGCAAGAGTCTTGCCAATTTCCCGGCTGAGGACCGGGTCAGCACCAGGTCGTGAATGTCGCGATAAGCGGACTGATAGTCACGGCTAAGGCACTGCGCTGTCTGCAAGCCGATCTCGGGATGGTTTTGCATCAACTCGACAAAGTGCCTTCGATCCACAAAGCCGACGTGGCAAGGAGTTGCCGTCTCCGCAGTCGTCTCGTAGCTCACTCCGGAAACTGCGGCGCTCAGTCCCAGCGCCTCGCCCGCATTCGCTGTTTTCAGGATGAGAATTTTTCCTTCCCGCGACGTGGTGGAAAGGTTCACCTTGCCCGAGCAAATGATGAAGACGCCCCGCGGAGTCTGTCCTTCCACGAACAAGATGGCGCCCGCCGGGAGCACGCTCTTGTGACTTACGTTGGTTAATGAGTCGAGCGCGGACTGCGAGAATTGGCAGAAGTGTCTCCGCCCGATCTCAGTACACTCGCCGCAGTCTTCGATAATCTCAAGGCCGTAGGGTGCTTTCATTTCGTCGTCCTCCACACGGGCTGAACGCTTCCTGGGAAAGACTGCCTCGCAGGGTCCGATTCCCCCCAGATGCCGCGAGCCGGAGAGCAGCGCGCGGGCATGCGAGCGCGTTTCATTGTGCGCGCTCTGAGCCGCCGCGATCAGTTCCCATCCCGCCTCTGGCTCTTCATTCTTTTCCCACTCGAGGTGGCAGGCGAACAGGTAAAGAGGATCGACCTCCTCGGGGTGGGACGTGAGTTTCACTTCGGGCACACTGCCGGGAACCGTGTTTCCGGGGGCGCCATCGACGACCGTCCAGCGGATTTCAGAATAGTTTCCCCGGCATCGGCGAGGTCTCGCGCTCGTAACGACGGATTCCGTAGTGCGGCCGGAAACGCTGGCGGGAAGTGTCTGCAGAGTATTTAGTTGCAACAAAGATATGACTCCACCCGGGCGGCTCTGGCCACCCCGGGGCTGGAACGCTATAACTGGTTTCTGCTTTTGGCTGAGAGCGCGCAACCTCCGGCCAGAGGCAGAAACCTTAATACATAAGCACGTGTTGTTCCGGAATCGGTACTATGGGGCGTGATTGCAACTTCCGTGTTTGGAACGAGTTCCGAAATAGGATGGTGGGGTGAGCCAGTCTAAGATTGCCGGGTCTTCGGCACGCGCCGATTAGGCGTCAGGCGCATCTAGAATCTTATCTGCGTCCGGGGTCGGAATAGTCTTTGCGGCTGATCCCTAAGCGCAGCATTTTGGACTGCAGGGTTGTTCTTTTCAGGCCAAGTCTGCGCGCGGCCCCTTGAGCTCCTGAGAGAGTTCCTCGCGTCTCCCGCAACACCCGGATGATGTGCTGCCGTTCGGCCGAATCGAGAGTGTGGTCATCGTCCTCGGTTGGGCTCGAGCTCTTCGCCTGCAACTCTGCGATTGGAACCCGCAGCGCGCTGCCCTCGCTCAGGATCACCGAGCGTTCCATGAGGTTCTCCAGCTCGCGAACATTGCCCGGCCAATCCCATTGTATGAGGGCTCTCATGGTTTCCTTCGGAATGGTTTCGATATACCGATCCATCCGGCGGGCGAACTTGTGGACGAAATGGCGGATCAGCAGAGGAATATCCTCACGACGCTCCCGCAAGGAGGGCAAGCTAAGAGGGAAAACATTGAGCCGGTAATAAAGGTCGCTGCGGAATTCATGTTTGGCAACACTCTGAGTCAGATTCCTATTAGTTGCAGCGACGACCCTTATCTTCACCTTCACTGTTCGCGTGCTTCCCAAGCGTTCGAACTCCTGATCCTGGAGCACCCGCAACAGCTTGGGCTGCAGTTCGATGGGAATCTCGCCAATTTCGTCCAGAAATAGGGTTCCCGCGTCAGCTAACTCAATCCGCCCGATCTTGCGGCTAATGGCCCCGGTGAAAGCCCCTTTCTCGTGCCCGAACAGTTCGCTTTCCAGCAGCCCGGTTGGGATGGCAGCGCAATTCACTTTGATGAAAGGTCCGCCCCCGCGGCGGCTCATGCGATGGATGGCATGCGCAACCAGTTCCTTTCCGGTACCGGTTTCGCCCAGGATCAACACGGTTGCCTCACTAACCGCCACGGTCGTTACCTGGTCGAGCGCTTGCTTGAGCGCCACACTATCTCCGACGATCTCAGGAAACTGCCCTTCGGGTCGGCTTTCACCCTGCAAGTATTTTCGTTCCTCGCCCAGTCGCTGCTTCAATTGCTCGATTTCAGCCGCGGTACGATGGTTCTCAATGGCTACTGCCAGCTGGCTTGCGACCTGGTTCATCAGTTCCACATCTTCGATACGGAACGCATCCGGCCGCGTGCTACCTAGAACCACGACTCCCATGGGTCCCTTGGGCCGGAGTAGTGGCACGCAGCACAGAGATTGGAGACCTTCGGCCAAGAACCCTCTCGCCACTTCATCATCGAAACCCTGTAGCTGGTTCTTAGAGAAGATCATCGGCTTGCGCTCTTGCATCGACAGCCCGGCCGGTGTTTCGTTCGGGCTGACCTGGACGGCAGGCATCAGTCCCTTACTCAGGGGAAAGTCGGTGGCCTGATCCACGAGCAAGCCGGTTGCGGCGTCGTGCAGCGCAAAACTGGCAAACTCCTGGCGCATGACCTGTCGAAGGCGAGCCGATATTCTTGGAAAGAGCTGAGCGATATCCCAATTGGAGGAAAGCAGACTAATTACGTCCATCAGTAACTGGAGTCGTTTGGTTTCCCTGTGTAACTCGTCCTCGAGTTGGTGCAGAGACTCTTCCAGCATTTTCGGCGCTGTAAGTTCGTAGACGAGCACACCGATCCGCGTAACCGAACCTTGGCTGCTCGAGATCGGGAACGTGTCAACAACCCGATGCACGATTTCCCCGTGTGAGCGGAGCCGGCCGGAAAGCTCGAATTTCAATCCCTGTCGCATCGCCATTACTTGCGCGAGCCTCTTCTCCATGAGTTCGCCAACGTCGCCAAGTATCTCGCGCACGGTTTTTCCCAGGTGGTTTTGTGCTGGGATTCCGTTCATCCCGGCAAGGACCTTATTGACGGCCACGTAGCGAAGGTTGGAGTCGAGAATGCCGACGCCGACGTTTGACGACTTGAACAAAGCGGAGACAAGTTCCTCAGGATCGGCCAAAGCTCCAGGAGGCTCGGAGGAGACAAGAGAGTCCCCGGCGACCGACTTCCAATCAGCAATCATGATCGAGGACCTCGGCCGGCGGAGCTGTGTCTGCGGTTTGCTCGCCAGTATTGTTGGGTGTGATGGGGATTTGCAACGGGCAGTCGCACAGAGCCTTGCCCGGATTGCATACCACGCGGTCTAGGGGCTTGCTGCAGAAAAAAGCTCCACAACCGCCTTCCCCTCAGAGGCGGAAAGTCATTCCAATGTGATCAGTCGCATTATAGCCAGCTTTGTCAAGACTGCAATGGTACTTTGAACACCGATGCCAACTTTGTAACGAGTCACAGGTCTGAGCCAGTGAAGCAAACTGTTACCGAATTGAGTCTTCCGTGTTTCGTTATCAGAAAGCGGCTAAGACCGAGTTATAGCTGCAGATACACAAACGATAGCGAACCGGAGCAAACAGTGCACGCATGGATTCGAGCTTTATAATGTATGCAGATGGCACGAGGTTGGGAGAGCAAATCCGTCGAAGCCCAACAATCCGAAGCGATGCAGAGGTCTTCGGAGGCTAGGCCGAAGTTATCTCGGGAAGCGGCCGCCCGGGTGCGAGAGCTCGAGACACTTCGCCTCGCGCGTCAAAGAGTGCTGCAGCAAATGGAGAAATCACAGAGTGCCCGGCATCGCGCACTTCTCGAAAAAGAATTAGCCCATCTCGAGCAGAAACTGGCTTCGACCGAGTCCCGTTAGGCGGATCTATCTTTCCTGGGTGACGTATAATAGTGCGTTTATGACAGCCTACGTGTATGTCTCTCTTAAGAAGAGCGTTCTCGACCCCCAAGGAAAGACGATTCATGGCGCGCTCAGGAAAATGGGCTACAAAGGCCTGGAGGGCGTCCGCCAAGGAAAATATTTTGAACTCACTCTGGATGGTGGCCTGAGTCGGGAAGAAGCTCAGTCTGAAGTCGAGCGGATCGCCCGCGAAGTCCTGACTAATCCCGTCATCGAAGAGTTTCGTTTCTCCCTGGCTGAATAAGCAGAGGTCACAGAGGTTAAACCATGTGCGGCATCGTAGGCTATGTCGGGAAGAAGAGTGTCGTTCCGGTCATTATTGAGGGTTTGCGGCGGCTGGAATATCGCGGCTACGATTCGGCCGGAATTGCGGTATCGGGCAATGGAGATGGCCTTGATATTCGCCGCGCGGAAGGCAAGTTGCGCAATCTGGAAGAAGCCATCCGCCAGAAGCCGCTGCATGGGACGTACGGTATCGGCCACACCCGCTGGGCCACCCACGGCCGCCCCACGGAAGAGAACGCACATCCTCACCGCGACTGCACCGGCAAGATTGTGGTGGTGCACAACGGGATCGTGGAGAACTACCTCAGCCTGAAAAAGAAGCTGATGGAGGAAGGCCACAAGTTCACCACGGAAACCGATACTGAGATCATCGCGCATCTCGTCGAAAAATATTCCGTGCCCGGCAATGGTCATCGTCACTCGCTTGAAGAGGCCGTGCGTAGAACCGTGAAGGAGTTGTCGGGTGTCTTCGCATTGGCTGTGATCTCTACTGACGATCCTAACAAGATCGTGGCGGCTCGCAATGGACCGCCGGCGGTCATCGGACTTGGAAACGATGAGTACTTCGTTGCTTCTGATGTTCCGGCGCTTCTGCAGCACACTCGCGACATCTTCTTTCTCGCTGACGGCGACATGGCTGTCGTTACGCCGGACGGTGTGCAACTCACGGATTTCGATGGGAAGCCGGTCGTGCGTCAGGTGCAGCACGTTACGTGGGATCCGATTCAGGCGGAAAAAGGCGGCTTCAAGCATTTCATGCTTAAGGAAATCTACGAGCAGCCACACACAGTCCGGGAAACGACCTTGGGCCGCGTTTCGCAGGATACCGGCCAGGTATTCCTCGACGAAATGCAGATCACGGAGGCGGATTTCCGTGCCGCCAGCAAGATCAACATCATCGCGTGCGGCACCAGTTGGCATGCTGGTCAGGCCGGCAAGTTCATGATCGAGTCGTTGGCGCGTGTGCCGGTCGAGGTCGACTACGCGAGCGAGTGGCGTTACCGCAATCCCATCGTCGAACCCAATACGATCACGCTCGTGATTTCCCAGTCGGGCGAGACTGCCGACACAATTGCGGCGCAGCGGGAAGCGAAGGCTAAGGGATCGAAGACGCTCGCCATCTGCAACGTTGTGGGATCCATGATTACCCGCGAAGCGTTGGGGACGATTTACACGCACGCCGGGCCGGAGATCGGAGTTGCGTCAACCAAGGCTTTCACGGGCCAACTCACGGCGCTCTATATCTTCGCCATGTACCTGGCGCAGTTGCGGGGTGTGATGCCTCTGGAAAAATCTCGCGCCGCCATGCTCGAACTGACGCGCATTCCCGCGAAGCTTGAGAGTATCCTCGCGCACGACGAAGCTTGTGACGAACTGGCGAAGAAGTACCAGAAAGTGCATGACTTCCTGTTTCTCGGCCGTGGCATTCACTACCCGATCGCCCTTGAAGGCGCATTGAAGCTGAAAGAGATTTCTTACATCCACGCTGAGGGGTATCCCGCAGGCGAGATGAAGCACGGGCCAAACGCATTGATAGACGAGAATCTTCCCGTGGTGGTCATTGCGACGCGTGACGTAAACAATCCCGATGCCGTCCTGCGCTACGAGAAGACGATTTCGAACCTCAAGGAAGTAAAAGCCCGCTCAGGAGTAGTGATCGCATTGGCGACCGAGGGCGACGAGGAGATCAAGGAATCTGCTGACCACGTGTTGTACATCCCGACGGCACCCGAGGAGCTGTCACCGATTCTGGAGATCGTGCCTCTGCAATTGCTGGCGTATCACATCGCCGTGCGCCGTGGATGCGATGTGGATCAACCCAGGAACCTGGCGAAATCCGTTACGGTGGAATAGTCCAGAAGACCTACTCTGGATTCGTACGATAACTCCACAGAGTCTCAGTTCGCTTCTGCAATTGCACGAACGATGATGCTGGGACAGGCTCCGCTATCTGAGGTTCGGAGTTTGCCTGGAGTACTGCAGTTTCCACAAGATGATGCGCCGGTGCAAGGGAGCATGCCGGATCCGTTGCCTTATCGTCGGCAGTCAGCAGAAAAGCCTGACAACGGCATCCGCCAAAGTCTTCCTGGCGACGGTCGCAACTGCGGCAGGGTTCTGGCATCCACTCCTCGCCGCGGAATTTGCGGAATGATTCCGATTCCTGCCAGATCCACTCCAGTGATTTCTCTTGCACATTCTCAAATGACAATCCCGGCAGTACTTCCGCCGCGTGACATGGTAAAACTTTGCCGGACGGGTTGACCAGCATCAATCTACGTCCCCAACCTCCCATGCAGGCCTTGGGGTACCTGGCGTAGTAGTCGGGGACAACGGAGTCGATGCGGATGCGTCCGGCTAGCCGCTTCTCGGCTTCGGCAATGATTGCAACCGCCTTCTCGACTTGCGCGCGAGTGGGCATGAGCGTGGCGCGGTTCTTGAGCGCCCAGCCGTAGTATTGCGTGTGCGCAATCTCGACGCGTTCCGGTTCGAGGTGCTCGATAAAAGCGATCATCTCTTCGAGGTGATCCAGATTCTGCCGGTGTACTACGAGATTTACGGTGAAAGCGATCTTATGCCTGCGGATCGCTCGTGACAGTTCGATCTTGTGCGCGTGCGCTTTGGCTCCAGCGATCCAGTTCGCAGCGTCTTCCCGCGAGTCCTGAAAGCTGACCTGGATGTGGTCAAGTCCGGCCTCGACGAGCATCTGCAAGCGCGATTCGTTCAATCCGATGCCGGAAGTGATGAGATTGGTGTACAGTCCTGCCGCGCGTGCAGAGGCGATCAGTTCGACGAGATCAGTGCGCGCCAGCGGTTCACCACCGGTGAAGTGCGCATGCAGCATTCCCAGCTTTCCGGCCTGGCGGAAGACGCTGATCCATTCTTCAGTTGCCAGCTCGTTGCTTACAGAGGTCATCCCCAGTGGGTTGGAACAGTAAACGCAATGCAAAGGGCAACGATGCGTGATTTCGGCAATGAGGGCGAGAGGGGAGAAATGCATTTAGTAATTGTGTTAATTAAGTAATTCGGCGATGGCAATCGTCCTTCGGCGCCGATTACTCAATAGTCGACGATTCGTTTCTTTTGCAACTGTTCCAGAAATGTGCTGATGTCGGTGCGGATCTTCTCCGGATCCGTCCGGCCGAACTCGTTCTGCAAGTCTGTCACAATCTCCGCGAACGTGAGCTGGCCATCGCAGCGTTCCAGCACATGGCGTCCCGTTCCCTGCAGCTTGATGGCGCCTTCGGGAAAAAGGATCATGCGGCTGTCATCGGTTCCACCGGTGGTCGGCGCAGCCCAACGCGTTCCGGTTGCGAGGCGCGGACGGCTGTCATCAGTCGGCGGTGACATCCTTATTTCTCCTCGATCTGGAATGTTCCAGGCGGAGGCCAAGCGGGCTGCACATAGGCGAAGTACAAGGCGTCGAGTTGAGCCCAAAGGATATCGCACTTGTCGCGCAGGGCCTGAATCGCCAGCTCCTGTTGCTCGCGTGTCTTCGCATTCTCGTACACGTACTCAGTAGCGAACTTCGCATCTTCGGGAGCTTGTGTCAGGCGAGCCTGGAAATAATCCAGGCCTCCGGAGAGCCACGGATAATGCTGGCGGAGCTTTTCCATGCGGAGCGAGATCAGGTCGCGCGAGAACAGTTCCGTCAGGGACGATGCGACGGCTTCCAGCAGGCTGCGATTGCGGACGATATTCAGATACTCATTCACAGCGAATCTGGTTGCGGGAAGAATTCCGGTTCCCGCCTGAACCTGCTCAGCGTTCAAACCTGTGGCTTCGGCAAGCTTCAACCATCGTTTGATGCCGCCTTCAGAGTTTGCGTCGCCATCGTGATCGACGACGCGCTTGCGCCAGGCGCGGCGGAAAGCCGGATCAGGACCGCGCGACAGGATGATGGAATCCTTGATTGGGATGATGCTCTGGTAGTAATAACGGTTCAAAGCCCAGGCTTGGAGTTGGCCGCGCGTGAGTCGTCCGTCGTGCATCATCAGGTGGAAAGGATGCTTGTGGTGATAGCGTTCCTCGCCAACCGCTCTTAGCGCGGCGCGCAGTTCGTCGAACGACAGCAACGTGTCTGCTTTTTCGTCTAGAGTTCGAACTGCCATCCATCCTCCGCGATCTCCCACCCTGCGTCGCGCACCTGGCGATACTCGGGCGAATCCTCGTTCAGCATGGGATTCGTGTTGTTGATGTGTATATAGATTTTACGTGGACGATTGAGATGCGCCAACTGCGCCAGACTTCCGGTCGGAGATGACACGGGAACGTGTCCCATTTGCCGCGCCGTTTGTCCGCTGCCTTGAATGCGGATCAATTCGTCATTGCTCCAGAAGGTTCCATCAAAAAGAAGAACGTCAGTGCGGTTGAGTTCCGACGACAACTCATCGGTAATCTGCGGAACGGCGGGCATGAAGGCAAGTCGTTTGCCCGATGGCGCTTCGACGAGTAATCCAAGCGAGGCTTCTTTGGGATTGAGATGGGAGATGCGCTTCTCTGGAACGTAAGCGGGGAAGTGAGTTCCAAGAGAAACAGTGCGGCATCGGACGGCGACCTGGTTATGGGATGGACTGTGCAATGCAAACCATTCGTTCGGCGAGAATGGAATCCAGGAAAGCTGTCCATCAACGCGCTGCAACATGGAGAACATTGGGTTGTCCCGGATGATCTGGCAAACCGAGTTGCTGGAGTAGACACGCAGCGGCTGCAGTTCGCGCATTAGAAGGAGTCCGAGGACGTGATCGATGTCGGCGTTCAACAAAACCGCACCGGAAATCGGAGAATGTCGCGTGTTGGAATCGCTGGGCTGGGGATGGAGTTCGGGAGTCGACTCGATTTGTGTGCGCAGGTCGGGAGAAACTCCGAGGAGATACCAGTGTTGAGAGTCAGCGCTGATGGCGAGTTGAGCCTGAGTGCGGGCTTTGCCGCGGAAAGCTCCGCCTCGTAGAGAGCGGCAGTTGGGGCAGACGCAGTTCCATTGGGGAAAGCCTCCGCCAGCCGCGGAACCGAGGATTTTGACCTGCATGCAGGGAGAGTGTAGCAGCGGGGCGTTTTCGTTCTTGGGATTATTACTGATAAGTAACCCTACCCCCCTCCCCGGGGTCTATTGGAATCAAACAGTTAGGGAGAAATCTGACGAAAAATCTTGGGCTGCAATAACTTAGAGGTAAAATCTTGAGCCTCAAGCACTTACGTTCATTGTGACATGACGAGCTCTTCACCGTCAGGCCGACACCGACCAGCATCAGATACGGACGAACTGGAGTCAAGCAAATACAACGAATTCTCAGGTTTGGCTTCCCATCTCGGGAAACCTGCCTTGTAGCTACTGCGGGTCCATGCCGACTCCCCCAAACATGGTTTCGACCCGCAATGAGAGGGAATTTCCAGGCTTAGCTCCGGTCCTCTATTGGGCAGACATGGCTGCCGAAGTTTGGAGGGCTCGCTGTCGTGGGCCAGTGGCCAGATCAAGCTCCGTTTTCTTGATCATCTGACGCCACAAGGAATCCGGATTCGCATTGAATACAGTCTGGTTGTCGGCTTGAAAAATATGCCAACCACCTAGACGCACCTCATTTCTGAGTTGGTCGGCGGTCCATCCGGCGTAGCCAAGATAAACGTGAAAATCACCTGGGTCGGGATGAGACGAGATGGTTTTTTCCAATACGGGCTTGGTGGAAATCCAGTAAACGCCGCCGAAAACGTGTTCGGCATCTTCGAGCTTATCGGTTGACCGGAGCAACGCAAATACGGTGGGAGTTCCGACCGGGCCTCCCATGTAAACCGGGTCGGAAAGATCTTTGGCAGGCTTGAGCTGCGCCAACACTCGTGAAATCGGAAGATGAGTGCGCCGGTTAAGCATCAAACCGATCACGCCTTCGGTATCGTAGTGAACCAGCAAGATCACGGTTTCAGCGAAATTGGGGTCCCCGAGCTCACGACTCGCGACGAGCAACTTTCCGGGACCGAGATCCCTCGGGTTCCTGCTGGATTGAACTGGAAGAAAAACGGCTGGCGGGGTCTCAATGTTGGGCGAATTCCGTGTCCGCGCGTCGGATTGCCTGATTTCGACATCTAACCTTCTCGCTGCCGGGAAGGCAACAATGGCAGCGAGCACCGTAACGAAGTACAGGTTCCGCAGAGACATGGCCGCACTCCTGAGACGCAATCATGATCTACCCGACCATTCTTACCAGGAGGCAATATCTTCTGGCGGGCAATATTTCCCGATGCGTCAGAACACATTTACAACGGTTAGCGTGCCAGCCTCAGGTGCGGGAAAAGCCCCTAAAGACCATGTGCCCTGTGCCGCCCCGCCGTTGATGATTACATCTGGCGGATTGGTCCCTCCGGACCTCAACTGAACTGCGGCTTGCCCCAGACCTGGCGCGGCTCCGACAACCACATTCGTGAACTCATAGCCTGGATAGTTGGTGGCGGTGGCCACAATTCCGAACTGAACATTCTCCAGATCGATATTGCTTCCCGTGCCCCAGACAGACCGTAGTCCTGGCTCCGCGGTATTGGGCGAGTAGGTCAGCAGTATTCCGGCGTAGCGAGAGAAGGCGTAGAAGTCGTGCACAACGAGAGCATCCATCTGGTTCACCACCAGGGCGCTGCCATGGTTCAGCACCCAACTATCGATCGCGCTCGGATACGAACCATTTCCGATCTCGTCCCAAAACACGCCATTGTGCAAGTCGTGCAGACTCACGAAATCGTAAGCGTTGTCAATGTTTACACCAATGTTGAACGCACCAATGAACAGATCCTGAGCGAGAGTTCTGCCAATCTCGACGTCGAGGAAATTGTACGCATTCGTGACCGTCGAACGAACTACCTTTGTGCCGGGGCTGGTGACCAGGATCGTGTATGGATAAACGTTCGGCGCCGAAGCGTTTGGACCCACTTGATTTGGGTAATGGAAAAGCAAGTCAGTCACTCCAGCACCGATTCCGTCGAGACTTATGAAGGGACTACTGCTATTAGTGACCAGTAGTGTGGGAGCGATCGCGGTTGTGCTCGGATTCGCACCCGCAACATCAAACGGCCCCTCCACTGATCCACACAGGACTACTCCCGTCGGTACCTGGAACGTTCCGGTTGTAAAATAGCGCGCCACCTTTAAGATGACCGACCCGCCCCCAGCGGCAGCGGCAGCGTTGATCGCACTTTGAATGGCTGCGGTATCGTCGCTTTTGCCGTCAGCCTTTGCCCCGAAGAGCTCGACGGGGAATGCTTCGGCCCCAACATCGATCGACTTGGAACTGCCCGTAATGGATGCTGTCGCTGTGTCGGTCCCAGTAATCGTTTGCGTACCAGGGACCGCGAGGATAACGGCAAATGTGCCCGTTCCAGCTACGAGCGTCGAGTCGAGTGGGAGTTGCGCGTGAGGATCCGTGCTCGTGAAATGGACTTTTCCACTGTATGTAGTATCCGTATTGTTGGAAGCGTCAAGCGCGGTTACCGTCAGACTGAAGCCTAATCCGGAATCGACATTCGCGGGGCCGCTGACCAGGAAATGAATTGCAGGAGGTGGCGGAGGAGGAGGATTATTTCCACCCCCTCCGCAAGCGTTGAAAAGAGCCAAACTGAGAACAAGAAGCACCAATACTAAGGATCCGTGAAATTGTGTTTCCTTGGTCATCGTCTGTCTCTGCTTGCGATTCTCTTGTCAGGGCAAATCGAATCCAATGATATTCAGGACTTTCTGATTGCCCGCCACCGGCGCGGGAAAGGGTCCCAAACTCCAGTTGCCTCGTTGCGACCCTCCGTTAATAAGAACGTTCGGAGGCAACGAACCACCGCCTTGCAATTGAAGGGCGGCCACTCCGCCACTGCCTGAGCCGATGATTACATTCGCGAACTCATAGCCGGGGGCATTCGAGGCGGTGACAATGATGCCGTACTGCACGGTGTCGAAGTTGATGTCACTTCCCGTTCCGAATCCGCATCGCGGATTCTGGGTGGTATCGGGCGAGTCGGTCAGGAGCATCCCGGCGTAGCGCGAAAACAGTTTCAGGTCATGGATCTCGAGACTGTCTGCCCGATTTACCACCAATGCGATCCCGTGACTCTGGACCCAGGTGTCAATCGGAAGTGGATAGGGTGTGGGTTGCCAGGCTTCCCAGAACACTTGATTGAGCACGTTACGAATGGTTACGTGGTCGTGTGCGTGGTCGATATTGATGCCGACATTGTAGGCACCGATGAATAGATCTTGAGCAATGACTCTACCGCTCTCAATGTCGAGGAAGTTGTATGCATTCGAGGTCGCTGAGCGAACGACCTTGGTTCCAGGGGCGGCCGCGACGATCGTGTACGGGTAAACATTTGGAGCCGAGGCGGTCGGATCAACCTGATTCGGATAATGAAAAAGGAGGTCAGTGACTCCCGCTCCAATTCCTTGCAGGGTGATAAAAGGGCTGCTGCTATTCGTAACGAGCAGCGTAGGGGCGATCGTCGTGGTGCCCGGATTCGAACCGGCGACATCGAACGGCCCTTCGACTGATCCGCACAAGACGACACCTGCCGGTACTTGAATCGTACCGGTGGTGAAGTAACGAGCCACATTGAAAACCACTGAACCGCCTCCTGCCGCACCGGCGGCATTGATGGCGCTCTGAATGGCGGCCGTGTCGTCGGTATGACCATCGCCCTTTGCGCCAAAAGTACCAACCGACGCGCCGGTGCAGACTGCGGTGGCAGCTGTTCCCGAACTCGCGTATACGACCGCACAGAGAGCCATTATGATTGTGGTCCTCACCCTAAGCAGCGCTCCTCTCTCAAACGGCGATCGTTTTAAGTCTCGGCTTGACGCAGAGGGTGTGCCCTCTTTTTGTGACCGTGCGTGGTGTGGCCCTTTCATGCCGTCCCCTCGACGAGAATTCGGAACGCAAATGGGGGTAAGATCCTCGTTCCGAGGAACATCTCACCCAATCATTTCAGGCTCCGGTGACGCCGTGTGGGACTAGGCTTCAGTCGTCGCCTCTGTATACCTCAACAT
The DNA here is from genome assembly GCA_035577905.1 of Binatia bacterium. Lineage (GTDB taxonomy): Bacteria > Acidobacteriota > Terriglobia > Terriglobales > Acidobacteriaceae > Sulfotelmatobacter. The sequence goes on along the minus strand of DATKAP010000130.1, from coordinate 67,473 downwards.
GGAGGAATCCGCTGTTCGCCAGATCCCAGCCGGGGTCAGAAGCCGCCTCGTCCTGCAAGATCACAACATTGCCCAAGTCGAGGCTCCCACCCTCAAGATCTTGCAGGAATAGGTCGCCCTTGTTTGTATGAAGACCGCGCGGGGCGGGGCCTCCACACACCAACAGGTCCCCGGGAAGGTAGTTGAACTGATTAGCAGGATCAAAGGTATAGACGCCTGCACATGTATGCACGGGGCCAGTCAGAAGGGTGTTTTGAGAAAGAGACTGTGGAAGCGCCGCGACGCCGGCAGACGGATCGGAAGGGTTACTGAGCTGGGCTAGAATTCCTGACCTGAAAATAAAGTCGCCCGAGCCCACATTGAGATAGTTCCATGCTTCCCCTTGAAGGCAGTCCGCCGTGTAGGTGCTTTCTGAAGGGTACGCTGAATCGGAACAGTTGAGTGCGACTGGGTAGGTAGGGCTGATTTTAGAACCGAAGCCCGCTACCCCTGCCCCGGTATCGTACCGGACATAAACTTCTCCGGGAGCGAATGTCGCGGCAACGACTTGCCCCCCGTCGTCGATAGTAACGGTCGCATGGCCAGTCCGGTTCTCGTAGAGAGGCTTAGTCGGATCCACCGGACTTGGCTGCGTTGTTACCGATTTCCTGTCACTGATCATCCGAAAGGTTACAAGAGCTTGATTGAAGGCGTGGTGGCCGATCCAGCCATCCGCAACTGTTTGCAGTGTGTACACGACGCCTGACGCATGAGCATTTTCTGGGTCAGTAGTAGCAAGGGCACGATTTGCTTTCGGGCGGCTAAGGAACACACCACGATTCGTGCTCCCAGAGTGGTTGCTGGCGATGTCCGTGAATCCCGGGCCGACATACTCATAATAAGGTTGGTAGACGAAGATGTCTCCGATGTCCGATTTGAGGGGATAGCTATCGGGTGGAGTGCAGTTACCGTCCGCAGTTCCAGGAAGGTCGCCCGCCCCACCCGGCGGATAGCCGACGCATGACCACGCAGAACCGGAAATGCTGAGAATATCTGTTAAGGGACTGCTATCGGTGATCGAGGCGTATTCGGCGGTACCCATGGTAAAGGCGAGTGGATATGCGGGTTCCAGGCCATTGGGGCCTACAAACGATCCGAACCCGATCCCGCCATTACATTCATCGACAGCAACGAAGACCTGTCCATTTTGGAGTCTCGCCGTGCGGGTACGGCCCTGGAAATCAATCTGGATGCGCGCGACGCCTTTCGTCAGGTAGAGAAAGAACCCGATTCCACCGCACTCTGTGCTCGGTACCGGGACTTGGAGAATATCGTTTGTGTCGCCCTCGAAGGTTATCTTCAGAGAAGCGTTGTGAAATAAAGTCGTGCCCACACGTACATCGGTAACAACGAGCCCGGTGTAGACCATCGGCGCCGCCGAAAGGGTTGATAGCAACACACACACGGAAATCAGTGCCAGAAGACACCGGCCGAAAGCGGGCATCATCGCGCGATTGTGATTCATAACGCTCTCCTCGCTTGCAATCGCGGACCCGGCGAGAGTCGCAGTCGCAAGGACAATTCGAAAGTTGAATACAGCGAACACAGGCTTCATTCGACAGGTTTCCCTCGAAGGATGAAGCCACATGAGATGTGTCAAGAGGGGCCGGAGATTCTGGGGCCGGAAAGGCTGGGGATGCCGATCGCTAAGAGATATAACGAAAGCGATACGGCCTGTCAATCTCAATCTTGCTGCTGAACGCGGGGAGGAGGCATGCGGTTCACAATGTCTCTAGCATTGGGCGCACGCAGCGATGCTTTTCCGATCACTCGGTCCGCAGTGCCACCATGGGCTCTACGCCTGCAGCACGCCGCGCCGGGATCACCGATGCCAGCAGTGCCGCCAAGGCAAGCGTCAGTACCGCTATCGCGAGCATGACGGGATTCCATGGGGCGACGCCGAACAGTTGGTCCGTCATTAGCTTGCCGGCACCGATCGCCGCGGGAATGCCAAGCGCTATGCCGATGCCTATCTGAGAGAAAGCGCCGCGCAGCACCATCTTCAAGACCCGCATACGATCTGCTCCCAGCGCCATCCGAACTCCAATTTCACCGGTTCGTTGTTGTACGGTGTAGGCCATGACACCATACAACCCAACCGCGGCAAGGATGAGCCCGAGCACGCCGAAGAGTGCGGTGAGAGTTGAGATCATTTGTTCCTGCTGGAAGTCAGCGCCCACGACTTGGGCATACGGATCGACGCTATAGAGAACCAAATCGGGATCGACACTCGCGAGCGCCTTGCGCACACGTTCTTCCATTCCTGGTGGATTTCCCGGCGCCCAAATCACGATGTTGTACAAGTAGTGCGACCAGATGTCGCCACTCGTGTACGCCGGATCATCCCACTCCACAGTCTGCGCTTCTGGCACCCAGTACATGGGACGCACCGGTTCTTTGTAGTTGTAGGTCATATAGCGGATGTCCCTGACGACTCCGACGATTTCGAACGTGGAAGAGTACTTTATCTTGTCGGGGCCAAAATGCTGGCCGATCGGGTTCTGGTCTTTGAAGAACCTTTTGGCGAATGCTTCGTTGATCACGGCAACCTTTCTCGTGGCCGCTGTATCCTCATCCGTAATCGATCGTCCTGAGACGATTCTGGCACCCACCGCATCGAAAAATCCGGGCATCACGCGGACGAATCCTGCTCCGGTGTTTTCCTTTGCCCCGGGCTCGGGCTGGCCCTGTATGCGAATGCCGTTGTTCCAGCTATCGCCAGTCATGGGGGCATAGAGCGCGGGAGCGACCATCCGCACGCCCGGGATCTGCTGCAGACGCTCGACGATTTGCCGGAACATGGGTTCCATCTGTTCCGGCTTGTAGTCTCCCAGCTTAGGATTGATCCACGCGATATAGCGACCCTGCGTCTCGAATCCAAATTTTTGGTGTTGCAAGTTCCGCAGGCTCTGGCCGAGCAAGGCCGCTGCGGAGAGCAGTACGAGAGACATCGCTGCCTGGGCGATTACCAGTGATGTCTGCGCCCACGAGCGCCCGCCCGCCACGGAGCGGTTTGATCCGCGAAGCGCTTCGATTGGGTCAGCATGAGAAGTCATCCAGGCTGGCGCGATCCCGAAAAGTATGCCGGTCAGAACGGACATCCCCAGTGTGAAGAGCAGCACGGGCCGGGATGGAGTCGCGCTGATTGGCACGTAGTTGTTGGGTCCGCCAATCTGGAACGCCAGATGCAAAATCACCCTTGTTCCAGCGTAGGCCACCGCTACGCCCAGGGTACCTCCGATCGCTGCCAGCAGGACGCACTCAACTAACGATTTGCGAACCAGACGTCGCCGCGGGGCGCCGAGCGCCATGCGTATCGAGGTTTGCGCGCGATCCTTCAACCCGCGTGCCAGCATAAGATTCGCCACGTTGGCGCACGCCACCAGCAGTACGCATGCAGCGGCCACCAGAAGCAGCTTCAGACCATCCTCATATTGATCGCGCAAGGCTGCCACTCCCGCGCCGCCGGGAACAAGGTGCAGCGTTTGCTGCTGCCATAGCTGCTTTTCGCGAGGTTCCATGTCGGGAACGTGGCTGGCGAGCCAGTCATATAGTTCGACCTTCAGCTTCGCTTCGAGCGATTTGGGATTCACTCCGGGGCGCACTCTTCCGATCAGGTCCAGGAAGTTGGTGCTTGGCCTTTTTAGACGTGCTGTCTCTCCATCGATTAAAGGTTCTTTCGTCACTGGCAGCCAGAAGTCGGGCATGCCCCATCCGGCTAGCTTCGCTCCGTAGAATCCCGGTGCAGCCACACCGATCACTGTGAACGGATGTCCATTGATCTGGTATCCCGCACCAACTACAGAAGGATCGGATCCGTATTTGTCGTGCCAAATGCGGTAGCTCATCACAGCGACGGGCGGCGCACCCTCCTGATCGTCGTCGTCGGTCAACAGTCGGCCAATCCACGGCTGCACTCCAAAGGTCCTAAAGAAATTCCCCGATACATATTCCCCGTTGCGGGTATCCACTGGTGCTTGTGATCCGACGCGGCGCACGCCCAGAGGAGCATTGCCGGCCTGCAACGCGGCAAGGTCTTCAAACTCGGGTGTGTGATCGCGGAAGTGCCTGTATGCCTCCCACGAAAACAGCGCAAAGTCGCCTTCATCGCCCTGCGTATACCCACCCCAGTTGCAGCAGAGGACTTTGTCTCCGATCCGCCAGAGTTGCTCGGGCTTGGCCACCGGCAGCGACTTCAACATGACCTGGTCGACCAGGGTGAAGATCGCGGTCGTAGCTCCGATCCCCAGTGCCAGGGTGATCAAACCTGTTGCTGTAAAGCTTGGCGCCTTTCTCAACTGCCGCAGAGCGTCACGCAAGTCGGTCAGCATTCGTTCCTCGCATGGAGTTTTGACGTAGCTACGGCTAATCGGTTATTGGCAAAGTTTCATTGCCAGAGGGTGGCATGGGCCCAATTCTGTAAGAACGATCGTTTCGCCCTGAACGGAGCCATCAATTTTTCGACGCCAAATGCCTAAGCGGAAATTTTTTCGCTTGACGGTTGGCGCGAAACGAATGACCGGCGGGATGCGGCCTGCTCCGAGGCGAAGGTCTCGTTAGTAGGCACTCTTGATATAGGCATCGATCCGGCTTACGACAGATTGAACTGGGTCGGTTGCGTCGGGAACAGCGCCGGCAGCGGGGTGCCCGAGTAGTGGGGCGTACACGTCTGCGGGGATACCAGCGGCAGATCCATAAACTCTTAGCTCGGGTGCAAGTACATCGGTCAGTTGGGGCGTAATGCGCCGGTAGACGCTGGCAAACCCGACGGCAGCGCCGAACTTGTAGAGCGCGGCGTGCCTGGGCGAGTACCTGAACTGAAGCGCCGCGGCAACGCACGGCGTATCCTCTTCCAGAAAAACTGTGAATTCCCGCATGGCATACGCGCTGCGGCCGTGTTGTGGCAGGGCCAAAGGAGGTGTGCCCAGCCCGGTGGTAATAGGCAACGACTGGCGGAGTACGCCCTCAACGGCGCCACGGTTCGCCGCGTTGACGTCCAGCGACGCATCACCTGTGCCCACCAGATACCCCAACTGCCACGCCAAATTCCATGCCTGCTTTGAGACATTGGCATCCTGCACCGGCTGTGGCAGGCCTTTCACAACCTCCTGGCAATGTTCAAAGGCTGCCTTGGATTGTTTTGGAAGGATAATCTCGGCCGGCAGCACATTCGACGAACCGAACCACGACAACTCTGTCATTGTTGCCTGCAGGGCAAGGAAGGCGGCGCCGATCGACCAGACCACTGTCAGGAAAATCAAGGCCCGTCGCAAGCGGGAATGTGCGGGTGCGGCCGGACTCGCCATAGTTCACCGCAGACAGCCTAGTACCAAACCGGGGCGCATGCACAAAATGTTTTCCAGGGACTATGATCTTCAGAAATCGTCCCAGGGGGAATCGCGTGACAGGTACTGCGCCCGGAATTCTGCTGCTCTACCTTCTGGATGCAGTTCTGTTGACCATACCGATATCGCTGATCCTGATCTGGCTTTATCGGCGCACGGTGGAACGGGCGATGCGCTCCTCCGCCCCGGGAGGCAATGCCGCGGCGGCTGAGACCACCTCCCCGGCGCGCAGGCCTCAGAATCCTTCTGAATTTGCCCAGCGAGAACGGCATTCTCGGCTTCGGCTGGCGCTGGTGTATGCGGTGGCGGGAGCTTGCGCGGCGGCGTTCTGGGCCTGGCTTTACTTTCACGAACCCGGTCTCGAGTTCAGCGGCTTGCGAGGATTTGTGGTTTGGTACGTCCTTGGCTGGCCTGTCCCTGCCACCCTGATTACGGCGCTGGCGGTCCCGCGTCGGCGGGCACTCTGGATCATCGGAGCGTACTTGCTGGGAGGAGTGCTGATCATCGTTGGGTGGTCTGTGATCCCCTATCTAGTCTCGGGTCAGCCAGGCATGCGAGCGGTGGAAAACGTGCGGTCGTTCTTTTCCTTCCTGGCTATCGAGGCAGTCCCGCCGGCCTTGCTCATTATCATCGCGTCGTACCGGCGCATTCGTGGAGTGTCGCCTCTAGCGCTGGCTGCCTTGCTGGTCTTCACTTTCAGTTCTTTTGCGGCCCTGGAGATTTTCGTGACTCTGGTGGATGTGGGAGGTCTGCGCAAGCTTCTGCTCGCGGTCGGGCCTAACTGGTGGTTCATGCTGGCGACCGTGCCCGTCGGATATATCTGCTGGCGTCTGCTCGCTCTATTGAACGCCAGGTACCGGCACAAATCGTTCAGCGATGTGCAACTCGTGGCCGACTCATTCTGGCTTATCGTGGCCTTCGTGATCTCGGCTGAGTTCGCGGGGCAGTTCGGCTGGAAGGGTATCGCTGGTCTGGGTGGATTTGTCGTGTATCGCACGGTGGCTCAACTCGGACTGTCAATCAGTTCCCGCCGTACGCTGCAGGAACCTGGCAGGCGGCTTCTTGTGCTACGCGTATTTGGCTTTCGCGGCCGCAGCGAAAAGCTGTTCGACTCGGTGGCACAGCGTTGGCGCTTTCGTGGCGGAGTGGCAATGATCGCGGGCACCGACCTGGCGGCCCGCACCATGGATCCCGACGACACGCTCGCCTTCCTCGCCGGCGAACTGCAATCGAGGTTCGTACGAGGTCCGCAAGATCTGCAGGACCACCTCATGCGGATGGACGAATCACCGGACCCGGACGGCCGTTTCCGTGTCACCGAGTTCTTCTGCTATGAGAACACCTGGTCGGATACTTTGGCAGCATTGCTCAGGCGAAGTGACGCCATTCTGATGGACCTTCGCGGGTTTTCGGAGAAGAACAGCGGCTGCACATTCGAACTGAAACAGCTTTCGAGCCAGCAACGGCTCGGTGACACGGTATTCGTAGTGGATGCAAGTAGCGACCTCAAGTTGCTCGAATCAACCATCGGTGGCAGCGAGAGCACGCACCTCCGCCTGGAAAAGGTGGAATCCCAGGCATCCTCCGCAAGGGAGCGAGTGTATCGTTCGTTGTGCCTGCCCTAGAAAGTGGAACGGTGGTTGCTGTCGATCAAGTCCACTTCTCATCACTAGTTCTCTCTGAAGGCGGTCATTTCCCGGCAGAAAAATGGCAGGCAGAATTTCCTTGACATATTCCTATATAGGAATATATTGACGCTATGGCGAGAGCGGCTACTACCTCGGACGGGTTCAATGCGGTAGCCGAGCCGCGCCGGCGGGAGATTCTGGAGCTTCTGGCAACCGTAGAGCTTCCCGTGGGTGATCTCGTCGTGCGTATGGGGCTGGAGCAGCCTTCGGTATCGAAGCACCTGAAAGTACTTCGCGAGGTCGGATTGGTGCGGGTACGCCGGAACGGAAGGCACATGATGTACAGGACGAATGCAGAGGCGATCCGTCCATTGCATGAGTGGACGAAAACATTTGAGCGTCTGTGGGCGCATCAGTTGTTGCGCATTAAGGAAAGGGCCGAGGAGAAGGAAAGGGATCAGCATAACGACTGAAAGGGCTTTCAGGCGGGAGTACATGGAAATCCCGACTTCTGGCAAAATCGGCCAGAAGTGGGGCATCCGGCAATACCACTCCTCGCAAAGCGGCGAGAGTGGGGCACCCCGACGAAGTTTCTTCGCACACACCAGCAGGCACGGCTGATGCCGTGCCTTTCAAAGACGGTTCTATAGGAGACAAACATGAGTGTCAGTTCGATGATTCCGGGAATAGAGAGTTTGACGCTTACCATTACGCAGGAAATCCACGTGTCCGCGTCTCTGCAGACGACGTTTGACGCGCTGCTGGAGCAGATTGGTCCGGAGAATGAATCGGAGCGAGGGAAGATGCCGATGAAGATCGAGCCCTGGCCCGGCGGGCGATGGTTCCGCGACCTGGGGGACAACGACGGGCATTTGTGGGGGCACGTGCAGGCGATTAAGTGGCCCACATTGCTGGAGATCACCGGGCCATTATTCATGTCGTACGGCGTGGTTTCGAACGTGCAATATCGGCTGAGCGAGGAAAACGGCGAGACTGTGATCCGTTTCCATCACAAAGCGTTTGGCGTGATTCAGGAAGAGCACCGGAAGGGTGTAAGTGCGGGATGGACTCACATTAACCAGAAGATTAAGTCGAGGGCGGAACGAAAGTGAGGCTTCCACGCGGCCTGGGTGGCGCAGTCCGATCCGCGGTCGAATCGGTTGGCAGGGAACCGGAGGGTCAAAAACCCCCACCCTGTCCCGCCAAAGAACGGCGGGACCAGGATGGGGCATCTCCGCAGCTTGGGAGTTTTTTTAGGAGGAGTTAGTTTATGTGTCCGGCATGTGTTGCTAGTGCGGGAATGCTGGTGGGCGGCGTGGTTTCAACCGGCGGGTTGACGGCGCTGGTCGTGAAAGTTCTTCGTAAGAAGAAGGTTGAGAAAAGCGAATTGAAGGAAAAGGAGTAGATGATGACAACAGCGACGATCGAGAAGAGTGCGGCGAAAGTCGTATCGCACGAGGAGTGGCATTCCGCGCGGAAAACGCTTCTAGCCAAAGAGAAGGAGTTCTCGCGGCAGCGCGACGAACTGAGCCGGTTGAGGCGGGAACTGCCTTGGGAGAAAGTGGAGAAGGAGTACGTGTTTGAAGGGGCCAACGGGACGGAGAAGCTGGCAGACCTGTTCGACGGTCGGAGCCAGTTGCTGATCTACCACTTCATGTTCGGGCCTGGATGGAAGGAAGGATGTCCGAGTTGCTCGTTCCTGGCGGATGCCTTCGATGCCATCCACCCGCACATTACGCAACGGGAAACTACTTTTGTGGTCGTCTCCCGTGCGACTCTGCCCGAGATCGATGCTTTCAAGAAGCGCATGGGATGGAAGTTCAAGTGGGTCTCGTCGAGCGGCAACGATTTCAACTACGACTACAAAGTGTCGTTCACCAAGGAGCAGGTCTCGGGAGGAAAGCCACTCTACAACTTCGGGACGATCCCGGCCTATGGGGAAGAAGCCCCCGGCGCGAGCGCCTTCATCAAGAAAGATGGGCAAGTCTTCCATACTTATTCGACGTATGCGCGTGGGCTCGACATCCTGCTGCCGATGTATAACTGGATCGATCTCACGGCGAAGGGGCGCGACGAGGCGGAGATGAAACCGCATGCGATGGCGTGGGTGCGGCATCATGACCGCTACAGTGACGGGAAGATGGTCGATATCGGCAAGCTGATCGCGAAATAGGTGGAAAGCTGTCGTGCGACAATGCGTGGATGAAGAAGAGACTTGCTGGTTCAGGGATTGCAGCAGTCGTTCTGCTGAGCACGTCAGTTCTCAGCCAGTCTCCTTCGTCCGGCAGCAACAGTCACGCACCCGAGTACACGTTCGAGGTGGTGCGGCAACTCCCTCACGATTCTGCGGCCTTTACCCAAGGATTCACGTTCTTTAACGGATTCTTCTACGAGGGAACGGGCCGACAAGGACAGTCGTCGTTGCGCCAGGTAGATCCGGAGACCGGAAGGATCACGCGCAAGGTGGACCTTGCACCAGACTTATTTGGCGAGGGCATCGCGGTGCTGGGAAGTACGGCAGTGCAACTGACATGGACCGCACATATTGGATTCGTTTACGACCTGAGGGATTTTCATCTGTTAAGGACCTTTCAGTATTCCGGGGAAGGATGGGGGTTAACGACGGACGGCCGCGACCTTTATATGAGCGACGGAAGTTCGCAGATCCGAGTTTTGGACGCACGCACTCTTGCAGAGAAGAGGCGCATTAACGTTCACGATGGTGGGAAGCCGGTTGAGCAGTTGAATGAACTGGAATTTGCAGAGGGAGAGATATACGCCAACATCTGGCACAGCGATCGTATTGCCAGAATCTCTCCACAGAGCGGTGAGGTTAGGGGATGGATTGATCTCACGGGAATATTGGGTCCTTTTTTCCAGCGCGATGAGGAGTCAGTGTTGAACGGAATCGCCTATGACTCAAAGGGCAAACGGCTATTTGTGACGGGCAAATTATGGCCAAAGATCTTTGAAATTCGGGTAGTTCCTAAACATTCTCATTGAAAGGAAATCAAGCATGGCTACGATTGCTACACCCAGTGCAGTATCTGCGATGGTGCAGGAGTTTCGGGAAGAGGCGGCGATCACGAAACGAGTGCTCAATTGCGTTCCGGCGGATAAGCTGACGTGGAAACCACATCCGAAATCGATGAGCCTCGGGCAACTGGCTGGGCACATTGCGGGGATCCCAGGCCGAATCTCCCGCATGGCGCAAGAGGAGAGCTTCGATGTGCTGAAGGGGTCGTTTGTGCCTCCGCAGCCGAAGAGCCTCGAGGAGATCCTCGGGACACTGGAGCAGGGAGTTCACGACGGTGAGCAGATCTTGCAAGGCATGACCGAAGATCGGCTGGCGGGGACCTTCCGGCTGATGAAGGGAGACCGCGAGCTCTTCCGTCAACCGCGAGCCGGGATCATTCGAACCATCATGCTGAATCACTGGTATCACCACCGCGGGCAGCTTTCCGTGTACCTGCGCTTGCTGGATGTGCCGCTGCCGGTAATCTACGGCCGCAGTGCGGACACCGACCCGTTCGCATAGTGGGTGCGGCTTGGTCGAAGATAACCGGACTTGCAGCTTTGTGCGTTGAATCTGCGGGTAAAGTGAAAGAGTGTGCAATCCAGCAGATTTCAGAGAGATTCTTGTTGCATCGAAGAGAGGGCTGGGCGATACTGCGACTGCCTCAACGTTGGTGCAGGTCCAGCCTTCTCCCGGCCCTCCCCGATTTTTACTTTTCTGCCGCAGAGATTGGGATATCCATGTAGATCCGCTGGCCAGGCTCCAGTCGCAAGGACGACACGGGGACGAGCGGCCGCCGGGTCCCGATCACCGTCACCATCAATTTGAAGTTCTTGTTCGACGGCACGACGAGATTGTAATCGCCGTCGACGACCATGGAATGACCATTGCCCTCGTCGTCCATTAAACCCACATAGGCCTTGAGCGGTGAGCCGGAGTCGACGTCGAAGACCTTTCCAGAGATTACGGCGGCCTGCTTGCCAAGCTTCAGCTTCACGGCGGAAGACGGATGCTTGCGGCTGAGCGTTACTTCGACCCGCGGGTCCTCGGCATCTGCATAGAACGCGTCTAGAGGGCTGAGGTAGCCATCGGCGCCCTTTCGAGAGTAGAGGTTGTAAGAGCCGAAATCGAATCCCCCGTGGAAGTCAAACCGGCCAGTGTCGTCGGTCTTCGCGGATCGAGGAGTGGCATCGTCGAGCACTGTTCCCTGCGGAACTGCATATACGGTAGCCGAGGAGACGGGGCTTCCATTCTGATCGGTGACGGTGCCTCTGATCTCACCGGAACCAGGTTTCGCGGGCGCCTGAGCGAGGAGTGTCGTGGTTGCCACGATCAGGACGAGGAAGGGTTTCATCGGTTCCTCCGGACGGGCTCTTGCTGACCTAGATGCGCAAGCAAACGCGAAGGGTTTTGCTCCTCAGGAAAGAACTTTGTGGAACGGCGAGGAGAACCTCAGGTTCAGTCCGTATCGCGGAGGGAGCAGGCGCCTGGGCCGCGAGGATCGCCGCAGGATCCACAAGGGCCGGCCGGCCTTGCTGAACTCGAAGCGCTCTTCGCGGAGACGGCGAACACCGAGAGTTGCGGTTCGAGTTTCTTTGCGTGACACTTTGGGCACTCGGCTTTTTCTTTTCCGTAGACCAGCGCCTCGAATTGATGGTGACATTCCTGGCAGATGTATTCGTAGATGGGCATTTGAGACTCCAGCTCTAAGCGCAGGGGCTAAAGCCCCAACCAATTTGAGAGCCTGTCGCGGCCCTGAGGGGTCGCTCTTGCACGGCTGCTCGTACTTCCTCTATTAAAATCAATTCGTGGGGAGTTCGCAAATCTCAAAACCGGGTGCGGGCGGGGCTGTAAGTTCCTGGGCCGGGAGCGCACCATTCCGTGCCCGACGCTGGCTTGCCGGCGGACATATCCAGACACTTGCCAGCTTCCTGATGCCGCGCCAGATTTCTCTGCCAGTTCCCGAAGAGCGGCTGGTTGAGGTTGTGCCCGGGATTAAGGTCCGTTGCTGGGGTTACTGGCAACAAGATCGCGCCCAGGCAATGACTCTGCTCGTAGTGCACGGGCTCGAGGGATCGTCGGAATCGCAATACATGACCGGCGTGGCGCGAAACGGGCTGGCTGCCGGCATGAACGTCGTGCTCATGAACCAGCGCAACTGTGGTGGCATGGACCATTGCGCTCCCACGCTCTACAACTCCAGTCTGTCCTCGGATGTTGCAGCGGTAGCGAAAAGCGTCGTTGAGAACGACGGCGTGTCGCGTTTTGCTCTGATCGGATTTTCCATGGGCGGCAATCTCGTATTGAAATGTGCCGGCGAGTGGGGCGGGGAGGGGCCACGGCAGTTCAAGGCGGTCGCGGCGGTGTGTCCTTCGATGGATTTGGCGGCTTCCGCTGATGCACTGCACGAACCGGCAAACCGGATTTATGAGTGGTACTTTCTGCTGCAGCTGTTTCGGCGAGTGCGAACCAAGGCGAGATATTTTCCCAATGACTTCGACCTGAAGCGGCTTAGGGGAGTGACCAGTCTACGGTTATTCGATGATCGAGTTACCGCGCCGTATTGCGGTTTCGCGGGTGCCGACGATTATTACGCACGGGCTGCGGCGGCCAATGTTGTGGATCGGATTGCCGTGCCGGGGCTGATTATTCATGCGGCCAATGATCCGTTCATTCGAATGCAGCCGGAGACTCTGCGGAAGATTGCGGGGAATCCGAGCATCACTTATGTCGAGACTGCCGATGGCGGACATTGCGCGTTCGTGGGGGAACCCGATGGCAACGGATACGATGGGCGGTGGGCGGAGCGGGAAGTGGTGGAGTTTGTGAAGCAGGTGGCCGGCTAGCCAAATCGTGGCCTAGCGAGTGGGACATTGCATAGGTCCTCCGCCCGCAAAGAGCGCGGACATCAGGATGACAATCGCAGTTGCGGTTTGCTCTGCAGAGCTTTCAGCCAGTGTTTGGCGTGCGTGCGGACATAGGCCAATGCCAGCATCGACAGGAAGATGATCACCAGCCCGACGGTCGCTCCGGCGAGGGTTTGCGCGTGTTTAGTCAGGATCGAGAATCGTCCGTAGACGAACTCGATGTGCACCCAGTAGACCAGCAGAGAGGCCTGGCCCAGTTGGATGAGCGGACTGAATCCCCACTGCGCCAGTCCCCAGCGGCACCAGGCGTACGTTCCCGCCAGGATCACGAGCAGCATTCCTACACGGATCAAGAAGAAGTTGGGGCTGGTGTGCCAGTAATCGTAAACGGGATAGATCTGGACAGGCAGGGAATCGAGCCAGCGCGAAAGTTCGATCAGCACGACGCCGAGGACTCCGAGGGAAATGAAGACGCGTGGCTCGCGGGTGCGCGTCCAAGGACTTTGCAGCACGAACCCCACGGCGAGGCCGGTAAAGGCGAAGGCTGCCCAAGGAAAGATTGGGAAGAGCCAGGGCTGCGGCGTGCCCAGATTATGAACGCCATTGATGTAGGACTCGAGCGGCCAGGGAAGGAAGCGCGGGCGCCATGTGGTCCAGAGAAGGGGAGTCAGCAGAGAAATCAGTAGGGAAGTGCTGATGGCGGCGAGGGCTAACGATAGGGGAGCACGTGGCTGCTGGTCTAATCCAGGCTCGGCTCGTGATCGGGCGCTGCTTTCAGAAGTGATGACGGGTGCTGGGGGGGAGTCAAAATCCCTACCCTGTCCCGCCAAAGATCGGCGGGACAAGGGTGGGTTACCCGCTGCGAGTTTTGAAGTTACAAGGCTTAAGACTATCCAGCAGAGTCCGCCCATCAGCATCATCGAGAGGCCGATGGTGTTTAGAATGTCGACGCGGAGCAGGTCACTTTTCGGCGCCCATCCCCAGGAGATGAGGTATTCCTGAAGGCGGAAGAGCAGGCCGAAGCCGAAAATTTCGGCACCGCGGCGGATTGTGCTGCGCGCGATCTGCGAGGGCGCGAGGTTTTTTTGCAGCAGTTTTCCGGTGACCAGGGCAAAGGAGATTCCGGCGAGAAGCAAGAATAGCGGCGCGGGAAACGTCCCCCCCAATTGGGAGTACATGAAAAAGCGGCTCTGGCGCGCCGTCGGGCCGAGCCATGCGTCGTAACAGTGGGTTTGGAACATGAGTAGGCAGGCGAGTCCGCGCATCCAGTCGATGTAGGCGAGGCGCGCTTTGGAGGCGTCGGACGGGGGCATGCTTGGTTTGGCGAGGGCAGTATACGGTAGCGGAAAGCCGGAATCGCGGGAAGTTTAGCGGGAAGTGCCGGTGGGAATTCCTGTGGTTATCCCTGTATCATGCGACTTCCGAGGAACTGGTACCGAGGTTGGGCGGGAACTGCAGGGTTTTGTACTTCAAGATTTGTCAAGTTCCGTCAAGCATACAACCTTCCCCCAAGACACTTGATCGAACCAGAGATAAGCCGATAAGCTTTCGGCAAGACCTTTCAATGCAATTCAAGATAGAGGAAAGCTTATGGTAACGAGCTGTCGGGCCCGTGTGTCGGTGTTGTGCGCTGCTGTGGTTCTTTCAAGTTTCAGTTTTGCCGCCGTCGCGGACCGTATTCAAGGCCCGATCAGCGGAGGTCCCAAGGTGGCGCTCAGAGGCGATGTGCATGGGCACGCCAAGCCGACGAATGATCTCGGCCGAGCCGACGGAAGCCGTCCGATGCAGGGCATGAAGCTGGCTTTCCATCCATCAGAGGCGCAACAAAAGGATCTCGACAAATTCCTGTCAGAACTTGGCGACCGCTCCTCGCCGAATTACCACAAATATTTAACGCCGAAGCAATTCGGCCAGCGCTTTGGGATGAGCGCGAATGATTTGAACAAGGTCACCGCGTGGCTGCAGTCGCAGGGTTTTGCGAACATTAAGGTTGCCAACAGCCGCAATGAAATTTCGTTTGACGGCACCGTGGCACTGGTGGAGGCCACGTTCGGGATTGAAATGCACCACTACCTGGTGGATGGCGTCGTGCATCTGGCGAATGCGGGGGACCCGCTGGTGCCGCCTGCACTCGCAGGATCTTTGCTGAACGTAAGTGGACTGAACAATTTTGCTCCAAAGCCGAGAGCGAAGGTGCAGCCACATCTCACCTCGTACGTGACTGGCAATCATTTCCTGACTCCAACGGATTTTGCGACGATATACCGGTTGAGTTCACTTTACTCTGCTGGGTCCGACGGTACCGGACAGAGGATTGCAGTCGTTGGGCAGAGCACTGTCAACACAGCGGACCTTAACAACTTTCGAAGTGCAGCAGGTCTCCCGGCGAGTACAGTCACTATGACCCTGCAGGGGGGCACCGCGACTCGCTGCGGAGGCGACGAAGGCGAGTCTGATCTGGATTTGGAATGGGCCGGTGGAGTGGCGAAAGGTGCGACCATCATCTTTGTGTATGCTGGCCTGGCGACGGGAGATTCTTGCAGCGGAAACCGGAGCAACAGCGTGTGGGACGCCCTGGACTATGCTGTCCAGAACAACGTCGCCCCGTTTATCAGCACCAGTTACGGATTCTGTGAAGCCGGGTTGCAAAGTGGTTTTGCGCATCAGGTTCAGGGCTGGGCACAGCAGGGGCAAACCCAGGGGCAAACCATTGTTGCCGCCACTGGCGATGTTGGTGCTGCCGATTGCGAGTCCGCGACATCAACATCAGCGACGACGGGCTTGGCAGTGGATGTCCCATCCTCGATTCCGGAGGTTACAGGAGCCGGCGGAACCGAGTTTGTTGGAGACGACCCGGGGACCGTCACCGGGACGGCTCCAGATACCACGGCTGGAGCGACGCAATACTGGGGTGCTTCCGGCACTGGAAGCGACGTGGTTTCTACCGCGCTGGGATACATCCTAGAGGAAGCTTGGAACGACACGACTCTTTCCATCGCGAATCAAGGTGGATTGTCCGCGACAGGCGGCGGAGCCAGCGATGTTGCGGGGGGATTTTTCGCAAAACCCGCTTGGCAAACTGGGAGCGGCGTTCCGGCTGATGGAGCGCGGGATGTTCCAGACGTTTCCCTGAGTTCCTCGCCAGATCACGATGCGTATCTCTTCTGTACCGAAGATGACGGTACCGGCGGAATCGCCTCAACCTGCACTTCCGGTTTCCGCACCGGCAGCGGCGGCATTTTTACTGCTGTCGGAGGGACTTCGGCGGCGGCACCCACGTTCGCTGCGATTCTCGCACTCGTGAACCAGTTTTTGGGCAATACACCTCCCACAGGACTCGCGCCCATCAACCCGACGCTCTACGCATTGGCAGCGAGCGCTCCGAGCGCGTTTCACGACGTAACGATGGGAGACAACAAGGTGCCGTGCACCGCACCTTCTACGAATTGTCCAACTGGTACTACGGAGATTGGCTTCAGTGCAGGTCCCGGATACGACCAAGCTACCGGGCTTGGTTCTGTTGATGCATTTAACCTGGCGCAGGCCATGAACTCGGCGCCTGCTTTCTCGCTTGTGGCGAACCCTTCCACGTACCAGGTGGCGCAGGGATCACCTGTGACCGCCACCGTCAAACTAACCGCGTTTAATGGATTTGCAGGCCAGGTTACGTACACATGCGACGATCCCGTCCCCGAATCGACTTGTACGGGCCCTACAACGGCGACCGCCAATGCCTCTGTCAGCTTTCTTATTACGACCACAGCGCCGGTCGCCCGGCTCGAGCGTCCGTTTGACCGTGGCACAAAGATCCTTTATGCGACCCTGTTCCCGGGGTTAATGGGGATCGTGTTCGTTGCGGGCTCGCGGAAGCGCTCGTCCGGGGCGGTACGCCTTCTAGGTCTGGTGATCGCACTCGGCTTCTCGACGATGTGGCTGGTTGGTTGCGGAGGCAGTTCCCATGGCACGAAGGATCCCGGAACGCCAACTGGGACGTACAGCATCACTGTCACGGGCAAAGCGACGATTAATGGCGCGTCGGTGAGCCGCCAGGCGACGATCCAGCTTGTGGTGGTTCAATAAGCCCGGCGCGATCAGTTCGCATCTTCTCGCGCTTGCTAACGTCTGTCTTTCCGGCGCTCCTTATTCGGGGAGCGCCTTTCTTCTACGTTTCGGCGGCACGAGGGAGAATGGCCTGCCGGAAGCGTAGTGGGGTGGTGGCAGCCATGCGGCGGAACATGCGTGTGAAGTGACTTTGGTCGGCGAATCCGCATTCGGCGGCAATGTTGGCGAGGGGCCACTCCGGATTCCGCAGCAGGTCGCAGGCGGCCCGAAGCTGCAGCTGCTGCACGTACTCGCCCGGGGTGCGCTTCTCAAAGCGGCGGAAGGCTCGCGCTAAGTGGACAGGATGGACCCCGGCTTCCCGCGCGAGATCGCCCATGCGGAGTCGATTCCTGAACTCTTCGTGCAAGCGCTCTTTCACGCGAATCAGCCAGCGGGGCGGCATTTTCGCCATCGACTGATCAGGGGTGGCAATAGCGGCCAGCAGTTCGAAGACGTGTCCCTCCAAAATCAGTGAATCGCTCTGGCTTTTGAAAGCCGAGAAGAGCCGGAGGCCCGGCCACAGCATGGCTCCGGCACCGTAATCTGTACTCGTTTGTTCGGGAAGACGTAGGCCGAGGGCACGCATCTTCTGATCGCGGAATTCGATCGTGAACATTGACGCGCCACACGGGCCAATCACCGTGGAATGTGTGGCGCCCACGGGATTGAAGACTGCGGTGAAAGGCCTCAGGTGATCCAGCTTGCCATGGTCACCTTCGCCATAGTCGCCGTGAAGTACGATGCTGACGTAGGCTAGTTCGTGCTCATGGCGAGGGATGGATCGCGCCATCGGTTGGCAGAGTTCGGAGAGTACGACGTCGTCGGCCGTCAGGCGAGCGCGCACTGGAGAATAGAACTCCCCTCCGCGCAGGACCTTGCCAGGTTGTGCGTGGCCAGCCACGAAGGTCAGACGATCTAACGGCACGATCGTCAACAGACTTAGCCGGTCGACGTCGTGTTTAATTCATTCAAGACAACGGCCCGGCGGGTCAGCTAAGCTGCCGACAATCTTGGGGAGGCCTTAATGAAGAAAGCTGTTTGCCTAGTCTTGTTTGCGGTACTTTGCGTGATTTTGCTGGCCGCTGCGCCTGAAGAAAAAACGCCCAGGCCACAGTATGACGAGAAAGGCCAGCTTGTGCGTCCGGCGGACTATCGGGAATGGATGTTTCTCTCTGCCGGGTATGGAATGAATTACAGTCCCGGGCCCGGCAGCCATGAGATGTTCACCAACGTCTTCGTGCAGCGTTGGGCGTACGACGATTTCGTAAAGTCGGGGAAATGGCCTGAACAGACCATGTTTGTGATCGATGAGCGCGATGCCGCGAGCCGAAGCTCAATCAATCAGAAAGGTCACTACCAGACGGATCTGATGGGGCTGGCGGTTGAGGTCAAGGATTCCTCGCGCAATCCGGACAAATGGGCCTACTACGGGTTCGGGGCGGAGAACAAGTCGGCAGGGGCGATGCCGCATGGGAATCCGTGCTGGGCGTGCCATGACGCGCACGCCGCGGTGGAGCATACGTTCGTGCAGTTCTATCCGACGCTGAAGCCGGTGGCGCAGAAGTTCGGGACATACAACGAGGAGCGGGAGAAGGTCGCGGACGCGAAGTGAAGATCGAATCATAGCTTCCTGGAAATCAACGCCCTTGAAAATCCCTACTTCTGGCAACGGCAGCCAGAAGTAGGGCACGCGGGCCTCTTTGTTTTTTGGCACCCCATCTGCGAAACTGGCCACTGGCCACTGACCACTGGCCACTGAGTTCATGGGCCGCATTCACGTTCTTTCCGAAAATGTTGCCAACCAGATCGCCGCTGGCGAAGTGGTGGAACGTCCCGCCTCCGTCGTGAAGGAGATGCTGGAGAATTCCCTTGACGCAGGAGCGACGCGCATCAAGATCAGCGTAGAAGCTGGTGGTAAGAAGCTTATCCAGATTACCGACAACGGTTCGGGCATGGTGCGCGACGATGCGATGCTGGCGTTTGAGCGGCATGCCACGTCGAAGATCAAGAATGCAGAAGACCTGTTGAGCGTGGCGACTCTTGGATTCCGCGGCGAGGCGCTGCCCTCGATCGCGTCGGTCTCGCGTTTACGATTGGAGACGCGCGCGGCCGAAGAGCCATCAGGAACCGTCATCGAAATTAACGGCGGAAAAATGGCACGCGTCGAAGAAGCCGGTCTGCCGGCGGGAACTTCGATCACGGTGCGCGACCTATTCTTTAATACCCCGGCGCGGAAGAAGTTCCTGAAATCGGAGTCGACGGAGTTGTCGCACATCGCGTCGCTCGTAACCCACTACGCGCTGGCGCATCCCGACAAGTATTTCGAACTGCATTCAGCCACGAACGCGATGTTAGTGGCGCCTCCGGTTGCGGGACATAGCGAGCGCGTGTATCAGGTCTTCGGCAAGGAGACGCTCGATCAATTGATCCCCGTAGCGGCACGACAGGCGTTGGAGCATATCGGATTGCCGCAGCCTCCTCCGTGGAGAAAGAAACCTGAGTTCGCGGATGAAGAGGCACCGCCGAAAGATCCCGGTGAGATGCGAATTCATGGCTTTGTGTCGAAGCCCGAGATTCAGAAGCTGAACCGCAATTCGATTTTCATCTTTGTGAATGGGCGGCTGATTCGCGACCGGCTGGTGCAGCACGCGCTGACCGAGGCTTACCGCAATATTATTCCGCCGACCGTGTACCCAGTCGTGCTGCTGTTTCTGGAACTGCCCGCCGCCGAAGTTGATGTGAATGTTCATCCGTCGAAGACGGAGGTGCGCTTCCGACAGCAAACGGCGGTGCATGATTTCGTGCGCGATTCGGTGCGCGGGGCTTTGATGAAGGCGCGTCCGGTGCCGCAGTTTGTGGCGGAGATCCGGGCACACGCGACTGCAAGCCAGGCGCTGTCGCCCGCGGCATTGACTCCGGGTGCGGTCTGGAATGCGTCGGAAGGCGAGCTTCCAGCCTCCGGCTCTCGGCTTCCGGATCTATCAGCGGCGGGGGGCGGGGCGTTCGGACTGCAGGCACCTGTGCCGGCGCAAGTGTCTGCGCGCCTTCAATTTGAGGGCGGGATTGCCGTCGAAGGGAACGCTGCGATTCCTGTCGCGCGCGGTTTGGAATCGGCTCCATTGGCGCCGAATTTCGAAGCAACACTTCCCCGTCAGAACTTCGAAGCTGTGCCGGATCGTGGGTGCTCTCCCGCACTCGATGTCAGCGAAGAGGAGCCAACACTGTCGGCTCTGGGTACGCTCCGGCCGCTGGGGCAGATTCGGAATTCGTTCATTCTCGCGGTGAATGAGGACGGCTTGTGGATCGTCGACCAGCACGTGGCGCATGAGCGCGTCTTGTTCGAGCGCGTGCTCAAGCAACGTGTCGCGATGAAGGTGGAGTGTCAGCGGTTGCTCATGCCTATTGTGCTGGAGTTATCTCCGGCGCAGCAGGCCGTGTTTCGGGAGATCTCGGATGAACTCGCGCGGAACGGGTTTGAAGCCGAACCGTTCGGTGCGCGCAGCGTGGCGGTGAAAGTCGCTCCGGCGGGAGTAGACGCGGCCGCGGTCGAGCACATGCTGCACGAACTGCTCGATCAGATCTCCGGTGAAGATCAGTCCTTGAATCTGGAAAAGATCCGGACGCGGATTGCGGCATCGATCGCATGTCATGCGGCGATCAAGGTCAACATGCCGCTCGAACAGAACAAGATGGAGTGGTTGCTGGCAGAGTTGGCGAAGACGGATCATCCCATGTCATGCCCGCACGGGCGACCGGTGGTGTTGCGGTATTCTGTGAAAGACATCCAGAAGGCGTTTAAGAGAATTTAGCTTTGAGCTTCGAGCCACGAGCCTTGACTTGAAGAGATACCACTCGCAGCTCAGAGCTCGAAGCTTATTATGACCGATATCGAACTCCAACTACTGCGGCGTGAGAAGTGGCGGCTCGATGGCAAGGCCATCCGCACGATCGAGACGGCGCGCGCGTTTTTGGAAGATGTCGGGATGTGCTTGATGTATCCGCAGCGACCGGCATTGCTGCTGCCGACGTTTGTTGGGGCTTTTGTGGGCTCCGACGACCGGCTGCCGGAGTGGCGGCATGCGTTCAAGGATCCGCGGGCGGCCGAGGCGACGGAGTTGATGGTTCGGTTGCTGCGCGAGAAGTCTGCGTTTGAGGCGAATCTGTTTGAGGAAAATAACGGATTCCTGGTGGCGGCATCGGTGTTTCCCTATTTCTATGCGCTGATGGGCGAGCGGAATCCGAAGCAGGCTCCGCGGCCGGGGACGCGCTCGCCCTATTCGCAGTTGGCCTGCGATTTGTTTGCCTTAGTTCAAAGTGAGGGAGCGCTTTCGAAAAAGAAATTACTGGAACGATTGGGCGGCGGCCTTTCGGTCGCGGCGCTCGACAAGGCATTGGCGGAGTTGTGGTCGAAGCTGCGGATCACCCGAGTTGATTACAGCGCGGGTGAGGGCTCGGTTTGGGATCTGCTCTATCGGTGGGCGCCGGATGCTGTCAAGGAGGGAGTGCAGCTCTCGGTACCCGAGGCACTCTCGGCACTGGTCTCGAAATACCTGGATTGCGTGATCGCCGTAGAGCAGACAGAACTGGAAACATTCTTCGGAAAAGTTGTTGCCCGCTCGAAGGTGAAAGAAGCGGTGAACGCGTTGCTGGCGGCGCGGGAACTGAGCTTTGTTCACGTGGGTGGGAAATCGATGCTGCAGATTACTCCTGCGAAGGTGACGGCATCGAGGAGCGTAGTGCAATAATCCTCAAGCAAAGTTTGTCTCAGCATTCAAATCCCCGGCCTTATCGTGGGCGGCTGGCGCCTTCGCCGACCGGACTGCTTCACATCGGGCATGCGCGGACGTTCTGGATCGCGGCACAGCGCGCGGCTGAACGCGGGGGAACTCTGATTCTGCGGAATGAGGACCTGGACCCGCAGCGGTGCCGAGCGGCATTCGTCGATGCGATGCTGAAAGATCTGCGCTGGCTGGGGATTTCGTGGCAGGAGGGGCCGGATTGCGGTGGAGCTTTGGGGCCGTATACGCAAAGTGAGCGACGGAAGTGTTATCTGGAGGCTTGGAAGCAGCTACGCGAAGTTCACGCCGTCTATCCTTGTACGTGTTCGCGCAAGGATGTCGCGCTCGCGGCTGCGGCACCCAACGATGGAGATGATGAGCCGTTGTATTCGGGGAAGTGCCGGCCTTCGGGGTCCGTGGTCGGGGCCGCTCCGCTTCGCGATCGCGGCACGGGCGAGGCGCCAGTCTCCACACGAGCTGTGCTTTCGACGGTGCCTGAATTGCCTGCCGGAGTTCACTGGCGTTTTCGCGTTCCTGATGACGAGGAGATCTGTTTTAGGGATCTACACCTAGGACCGCAACGTATGGTTGCGGGCCGGGATTTTGGGGATTTCATTGTTTGGCGCCGCGATGATGTGCCGGCGTATCAACTGGCGGTTGTTGTGGACGATACAGCCATGGGCATCACTGAAGTTGTGCGCGGTGCGGATTTGCTGAAGTCTACAGCGCGGCAGATTCTTCTGTACCGGGCATTGGGCTGGCCGATTCCAGACTTCTATCACTGCGATCTCGTACGGGACGACGGGGGAATACGGCTGGCAAAGCGTTACGACTCCCTCAGCATCCGCAAACTGCGGGATGCCGGATGGACTCCCGCGCAGGTGCGCACGGGAGTTGCATCCGGCTTGCGAGGGAATTGAAATTCCTATTCCTTATAGAGACCGCAAGAAGTTCAACAAGTCCTGCTGGTCTGAATCGGAGAGCCTGCGGTATTTGTCGATAACTGCGTTAGCCTCCGAGGCTGGATATCTCCCCCCTCCATCGCTCGAATGGTAGAGAATCGCCTTGATGAGATTGCCGGTCCGTCCGTCGTGGAGAAAGTAAGTGCGCTGTCCGAGGCCCCATAGCGGCGCGGTGCGAAATTCGTCCGCCTGAGCCTGGCCCTGGATGATCTCATCTGCAAGCCCGATACCCATGTGATGCAACAGGAGATCAGAGAACAGGTTTGCAGAAACGTTACTCAGCGCCGGGATTGGCGACGTGCCCGTGGTCATGCTTGGTGTATGGCACAACGCACAGCCAATCTGGCTGAAGATTTTCGCCCCGTTCTGGGTTGAGGGAGTCGGGGGCGCCGGTTGCGGTTGATCGAGAAAGCGCATGAACATAGCAAACTTCACGACGTCGCTCGCCGCGTCCGTTCCGGTCAGTTCCATGTTCGTGAAGTCCTCGGGAGTAGGGTTAAATCCGCAACCGGGGGTCTCGTCACGCTCGTTGGGGAAGAGTTCGTTGGTGACGCCCATTTCGACGTTGTAGGCCTCGCCAGAGAAAATCTCGAGCGATTTGTTCTGCGCCTTCCAGCCAAAACGCGTTACCGTACCATCGTTGCCGCTCGTATTGGCTGCTCCAGCGATGTTGGCATTCGTGAAGCGGTTGGGCCGCCCACCGATGCCCATGCGACGCTTCTGATCCGTTTGCGTGCTAACTTGCGCCAGGATCGTGGATTCGGGAATCGATTCAATCAGTCCGCCTCCGAACGTCGGGGTCGGGATGCGAAAGACCAGGTTATGGGCATTCGCAGCTCCCTGAAAGTCGGGCTGTTTAAGGCTACAGCCGGTCCCATCGCTCCTGCCGGTGACAGCAAACAGAGCATGAACGCCGCCATCCCTCTGCCTTAAATCCGCAGTCAGGGGGAATCGCGCTTCGCGGACAGGGCCATTGCTGGTGATGAAGAAGGGAACCTGATTGGTCGCGCCCTGATCGGTTGCGGCAGTGACCTGGGGATTGACCAGCGGGCTACTTCCACCAATCGCGGGTTGTGCGTGACATTGGGCACAACTCTCCGCATTAAAACGCGGCCCAAGGCCAGCCTTCACGGACTCGACTTCCGAAAACTCATCGAGTCCTGCGGCGAAGTAAGCCCGTTGATTTTGAGTGAGGCCTGCAATAAAACCGCCAGCCCCGGCCTGACCGCCACGTACTCCGGGGTCATGAGCGCCGGATTGGGTTGCCGCCCGCTGGATGAAAATGGAACAACCGAATAGGATCGCCACGCCGAGAAGGGTGACGCGGTTGAGCCGCTGGAATGTCCAGTCGGTCTTCGAGCGAAATGCTTTTGTGCTCCGGGACATAATTCTCCTCCGACGGAGGGCGCATGGCAGGTTGGGCCGACTTCGTGCGAGCGCACAAAGCGAGTAAGTGGTGGGACATTCTTGATCTGATTCGAGAAATCTCAACAGATATCGAAAGGGCTGATCGGCCCTGTCAAAGGGCTTAGTCTCTCTGTGTCCGGTTGGACAACTGCGCGGTGGTAGGTGGACCAGGAGAAGAGGCGAGGGCAGGCACGAAGCCTGCCCTCATGGGAGCAACGGCCTACTTCTGATCGATCGGAAGTTGCATGATCATTCCAGCCTTGTCGCTGACGATCATCTTTGGCAAGTCGCCCGTTCCATTTCTCGACCAGAGCGCGTTGGTTCTCGAGGGTCTCCACTCAAAAAAATCCAAATGAGTTTTATATGCGCAAAGCTGTAGTGGCAACCGACCGGTCGTTCCCATGTACAATCGTTACGCTTACACGAATGAACCATCTCCCCGACAGTCTTCGCAAACTGATCATTGCCATTGATGGGCCGGCTGGAGCAGGGAAGAGCACCATTGCGGCACGACTGGCGCGCAAGCTTGGCTACGTGAATCTTGAAAGTGGAGCGATGTACCGAGCGCTCGCACTGCGAGCCATCGAGAACGACACATCGTTCGACGACGAAACCGCGTTGGTCAAACTCGCGGACGACTCACGTATTCAACTTGAGCCTACGGTCAGCGGGAATCGTACATTACTGGGTGGCAAGGATGTTTCGGCACGGATTCGGGAGCGCGATGTTACCGAAGGCGCATCGCGGATTTCGGTTCATCCCAAGGTCCGGGAGTGGATGGTCTCGCATCAGCGCGCTATGGGATCTGACGGCGGAGTGGTGATGGAAGGGCGTGACATCGGAACGAAAGTCTTCCCTGATGCTGACCTGAAAATCTTTCTTGATGCCGATCCGGTCGTGCGCGAACAGCGCCGCATGGCGCAGCAGAAGATTTCTGGCCATCTGGCGGCGAATGTTGCGGTCGAACTTCGCGAGCGAGATAAACGGGATCGGACTCGAACTGCGTCTCCTCTGGTTGCTGCGGAAGATGCAGTCGTGATCGACTCCACTGCCATGAGCGAAGATGAGGTGTTGGACAAGATCGAGGAGTTGGCGAGGGAGAAACAGGGAGTCAGAACAGAGTGAGGATCGGAATGCGCTCCCGCAGTTCTGTGTCCAGCAAAGCGAGCAAATCCTTACCCCCAGCAGTTCTCTTGAGGTAGGGATGCTTCGACTCGGAATGAGATCGCTTCGCGATCTCGTTCTCCGCTCAGCATGACATCAGTTATCTGTCGCCTCAGGGCTCTCTTTGGGCTGCGGTAGAGCCTTGGCGGGTTTCGCCGGACTTGGTGGTGCTGGCGGGACTGGCGGCGCGTTCGACGCCTTCCTGATTTCAATTCCCTCGTGCTCATTGTTGATCACGATGTGTGACGAGCCATTGCCCACGCTGCCGCTGGCTCGTCCTTCATGTTCGTCGTTATTGACTTTCAGCTCTGGAAATTCGGACTGAATTTCGCCGCCGCGTGTCCGCGCATCGAGGCGGAAGCCGGCGCGGTCCGGTACGGCGAGTTGCACGTCGCCATTGCGGTTGTCGACCTGCACATTGCCCAAATTGCGCATGATCAACTCGACAGTGCCGTTGTCGTTCTTCACACGCACATCACCGGAAACACCGTCCATGCGGATATTCTTCGAGCGCGTTGCCAGATGCAATGGGCCTGCGAGATCATCGGCGTGGAGTTCATCGGAATCGAGATCGAGCGAGCCACCAAGCTTGGAGAACTCCATGTCCGTTCGCGAAGACTTGAAGGTCACCGTCTTCGCAATGCGCTCCAGCTTTACGCTCTCCTGGAATTCACCTTCGAGTTGCACCGAACCCTTTATGTCAGAAATGATCAGTTCGTTAACTCTGCCACCAACTTGCACATCGCCCGTAACCTGTTCAATTTTGACAGAGCCTTTTTCCTGCGAGACTTTCACGTTTCCACTTACATCATCGATAGAAGTATCGGAGTGTTGCGCCGAGACATCGACATTCCCGCCACGGCCGCTCACGTTGACGTCTCCCCGCCGTGCGTTGACGGTAACCGGAGCTTTGCGGGGGAGGGAAATATCGAGATCTGTTTCTATGGGATGATCTCCTGCCCCCTCGACCTTGGCATCCACCGTAACGAGCCCGCCGATCACCGTGATGGTAGGCTTGGTGTCGGTGTTGTACTTGTCGGCGTCACTTTGATTCTCAGCGCCGATGCGTTTGCGCACCACAACAGTGATCTTGTCGTCGTCGGAAGCATGCACGCTTACGGCGCCACGGTTGTCGAGAACTTTCAGGCTGGCGTCCGCGGGAAAGCTCTGTTCGAGGTGATCGTTGTAGTTGAAAGTGTCGCCCCAGAGGTTGGGGAAGTCGCCATCATCGATATTGATTTCATCGCGCAGGCCCGACCAGTTCACGCGTTCCAGCTGGTTCGCAATCAGGCCGAATACCACGATCATGACAACAAGCAAAACTCCGCCTGCGCCGATGCCTGAGGCACGCGTGCCTTCGCGCCGCGCGCGCTGATGCTCGATGATCTTGACGAGGCCCCACAGGATTAGAAGCACGGGCCAGTAGCTGGCGAACAGGTGAGCTAGCTTGCCGACCGAAAGAACGCGCATTGTCCCCAGCAGAAACACGATGCCGAGGATGATCAGCACCAGTGGCCCCGCAAAGGAGCGGTGACGCGGCGGCGGCAGTGGAGGCAGCGGAGAGAATTGTGGAGGTGGAGGAGTTGCAACCGGGTTAGACATTCTTCACCTCCCCGGTGGAAGGATCGATGTTCTGCGCAGGAGGCGCTGGTGGATTCTGCGCTACCCCCTCATAGGGCGACGGCGCTCCCGGAACAGGTGGAGGCGTCGGCGGATAGGCCATGGGTTCTGAGGGGAGAGGGCCGATGTGTCCTGTGTAGGAAGCATTACTCTGCACGAGTTTCACAACGCCGATAACGAGCAGGATTGCGGGCCAGGTTCGGCCGAAGTTTATCTCTGTGGTGTTCTCCAGTAGTAACAGAATCCCAATCGTTACCAGGATCGCTGGTCCCATGAGCTTCCGGGTCCGGCAGCGCTCGCAAACGCACCCCGGCTGATAGCCACCCAGCAAGCCCCAATGCTTCGCGAAAAGGTACGAGCCGAGAATAATCAGGATCACCGGCCAGTAGCGGTGCAGGCTGAAATCGAAGGCAGTATTGATCAGGAAAAGCACTCCCAATCCGATCAAAATGACGGCAGCGGGCGGGACTTTTGTCGTGCCGCCTTGCGGTGCGGCGCCACTGACAGAACCGGCTGGGGCGTTACTGCCACCGAACATCGATACCAAGCCGAAGGGATCGGGAGCCGGAGTTCCCGCCTGGATCGCTCTCGCCGTAGTCACCGAATCGATGATCTGGTATATCCAGAAAAATCCCTGGAAGATCCCCAATGCAGCGTGGGCAATGCCAGGAATGTCCTGGGACTGCACAACGATTGTCAGAACAAATATCCCAAGGTAGACAAGACCTCTGACATATTGGCCGCAATACACAGCACCCACGCCGAAAGGAATCGCGCCGAGAATGCCGGCCACCGTAGGATTCGGCCCGCTGCTAACGGGGGCCACTGGTGGCACGGGTGGCACATATGTCGAAGGTCCGCCAATGGGCGGATAGGCATTGGGCGGCGGAGGCGGAATGGTTCCTGCGCCCGGCGCCGGCGCACCCTCCATGCGAGCGGCCAGGCACGCTTCGCAGTAGATCACCCCGCGAACGTCGCGGGTACACTGGTTACAAAGTGGCTTGCCGCAGGTGCGGCAGAACGCCACCGCAGCTTGATCGCTGTGATTGGCGCAGTTCATACGATCCTCCTGTACGTGGTCACCGACACTACAGGCAGATCCGGATTTAACGGATCGACAGATGGACCCAGCGGCGCGCGAGCCAGTATAAGCTTCTCCCCTGTCTGGCTGTAATTGCGATCCTGCTTCTGCTCAGGCTGTTGTGTTGTGTCGTTCTTGTGGTCTTTCTGCTTGCTCGGTCCGGGTTCGGCGGGATTCACGTTGCGCTTGATGGTGCGGAGCGCAGCCTGAAGTTCCAGCACCGGCCGGACGTTATCGACATAGCGGACGACCCGGGCTTGCGTGTTGTAGTACGTGCGTTTGATGGCCGACGGTCGCAGATCGACTTGGCGAATGTCAGATGGCTTTACGCCGGCGACGGTCAGGCCCACCGACAGCGCGAAGAACGCCATGCCAAACGACATGGCAAAGCGCGGCTGGCGAACCACGGTCCACATCGGCTCCAGGTACGAAGCCTGCACGTGCTCCCACCACGAAACGCGTGGCTGCGGAGCGCGAGTCGGCGCCCACAAGCGTTGGGAGTCAACGCCTGTTGTGGATGCCAGGATGTTGGGCACCAAGCCGGCTGGAGGCTCTACCTCCATGAGACCCTTCAGCCACTGACGGCCTGCTGCCGCTTCCTCGAACAGTGGCCCGCAGGTCTTGCAGGTGCGGGCGTGCTCCTGGAAGCGATCGAGTCCTGGCCCGCCGAGGACGCCGTCAAGCGCGTCCGAAAGGAGCATGTCGAACTCGACACACTGCATTCCGTTACTGGTGTGATCGTTTTTTGTCCGATCTGGCATCACATCACCTGCCTATAGGTACGTTGTAAGAGGCGGGCAAGTTCCGCTCGACCCCTATTTATTCTCGATTTCACGGTGCCCTCCGGAACCCTCAAAACGGTGGCGATTTCCCTGTAATCCATATCCTGTAAGTCCCTTAGAATCACTGCTTCCCTAAGCTCTGGCGACAATTTGCCCAAGGCCTGGTGCACGGTCTCGGAGACCTCCCGCTGGCGGACCCGGGCGTCGGGAGGCGCACTCTGGTCTGGAATCTGCTCGCTGAGAGGCTGGGCGTCCTCGTGCTCGGACGCGGTCGAGTCCATCGAATCGGTCATCCGATCTTGCTTGGTCTTGCGGAAATGGTCGACCAGCAGGTTGCGAGTGATGGTGGTGACCCAGGTAACAAGCGCACCCTTCGATGGGTCGTAGCTCGAAAGAGTGCGGTACATCTTGATGAAAACTTCCTGCGTGAGGTCCTGGGCGTCGTCGGACGATCCCGCAAAGCGGTAACAGATGTTGTATATCCTGCGGTTATAAGTCTGCACGATCTCCTCCCAGGCGGCGGCGTCGCCGGCGATACAGCGCCGGACCAGCATCGCGACGACCTGGACGTCTTCCACTTGCGCTCCCCGGAGAAGTGCGACTTTCGAACTGAGACTGGGGGTTTGGATACCTGAGACCACTCCAAGCCCACCCACAGGACAGTACGTGATTGCAGGCCTTGAAGTTCGCGGCCGACCGTAAGTCTGCGGGAACACGGCATTGTAGCAGCGCACGACATCGGCCTCAGTGAGTCTACGCAAATCACAGTAGGCAGTAGTGCGCCCTGGGTCAGCATCCAAAGTAAGCTTGGAAGCCCCCGGACCAGGTGAAAGATTAAAGCTCATAGATTCAATGCAGAAATGGGGGCGTTGGACATTCGTCTCGTCCAGAAAAGGGTCAACTATGAAAAGAACCTTCGCGGAAGGTTTCACAGGCAATCAGCATTCCTGGAAGATAGTCAGCACGACTGCGCTTATGCTCGCCTTATTTTGCGCCGCACTTACGGGCATCGCGAGCGCACAGGATCAAGATCAAGATCGGGACGATCCCCCTGGGCGCGTCGCCCGCCTCGGACAGATGGAGGGCTCGATTTCGTTTCAGCCGGCCGGCGAATCGGAGTGGGTCGAAGCCGTTCGCAATCGTCCGATGACCACGGGCGACAAGCTCTGGGCCGATCGCGACTCACGGGCCGAAGTGCAACTGGGATCATCGAAGATCGATCTCGCTCCCAACACCGGGTTTTCGTTTCTCAACCTCGACGACCGTACCGTGCAGATCCAATTGAGCGCGGGCATCGTTAATGTGCGGGTGTATGAACTGGACCGCGATACTGACTATGAAGTCGACACTCCGAACCAGGCGTTCGTGATTCATCAGCCCGGAGTTTACCGTGTCGAGTCGTCGGAAAATGGCGACTACACAGTCGTGACCATTCGCGAAGGCGCAGGCGAATCCACAGGAAACGGGCAAAGCTACACGATTCGTCAAGGACAGCGCGTTACGTTTCGAGGAACGACTTCGCTGAATGCGGAAGTGGAACAGGTTGGCGATCCTGACCAGTTTGATCGGTGGAGCTATGACCGCGAACGCCGTTACGAAGAATCGCCCTCGGCACGTTATTGTTCACGCCAGGTGGTTGGATTCGAAGATCTCGATGAATATGGCGACTGGCACCCGGCCTCGGAGTACGGATATGTCTGGTATCCGCGAGTCGTAGCCGGCTGGGCTCCATACCACTATGGTCATTGGGCTTGGATTGATCCGTGGGGATGGACTTGGGTTGACGATGCGAGCTGGGGTTACGCACCGTTCCACTACGGACGTTGGGTGTTTGTAGGCAGCCGCTGGGGCTGGGTGCCGGGGCCGCGCGAGGTTCGTCCCGTGTACGCGCCTGCTCTTGTAGCCTTTGTGGGCGGAGTTGGAGTCGGAATCGGTGGCAACGTTGCCTGGTTCCCGCTTGGGCCGCGCGAAGTGTATGTGCCCTCCTACCGCGTGAGCCGTGGTTACGTGAACCGTGTAAACGTGACCAACACTACAGTGAACGTCACGCAGGTGACGAATGTCTACAACACAACGATTGTCAACAACAACACGACGATCAATAACGTCCGGTACGTGAATCGAGATGTGCGTGGAGCTGTAACGGTGGTTCCGCAACACGCATTCGCTACTGCTCAGCCGGTGTCGCGCACTGCCGTCGTAGTGAACCAGAGCCAGCTTCGCCGCGGTCCGGTGACCGCGCGTGCGGCCGTTCCTCCTGCGCCACAAGCGGTGCTGGGTGTGCACGCCAACACTGCCAATCGGGTGGCGACGCCACCGCAGACGGTTGCGAGCCGCACGGTAATTGCGAAGAATACTCCACCGCCACCACCGGCGTCGTTCGCCGCAAGGCAGCAGATTCTTCAACGGAATCCGGGAATGCCGGTATCGCGCCCACAAATGCGGGAGATGCACGCGGCGAATCCGCCCGTGTCCGCTCCGCGTGTGATCACTGCGCCACCTGCTAGACCGGAGCCACTGCCACCGGCGGGAAATCGTCCAGCAAATCCGCCGAACGGACGGCCTGAAAATTCTCCAGCAGCAAATCCTCCGGCTGGGAATGATCGCCCTGGAATGAATGCACCTGCGGGACGCCCGCAACCCGGTAACCCGCCGATGCCCAACAATCGCCCGGAACCGAATCCACCGGGCAATCGCCCACAGCCAAATCAGCCGGAGAATCGTCCGCAGCCTGAAACGAATCGGCCCTTCGAACCTCCAGCCCGGAATGATCGTCCGCCTTCTGCGCAGCCAAATAATCGGCCTGAGGGTAATCAGCCGAATCCGAACCGGCCGGAACCGAATCCACCGGGCAATCACCCACAGCCAAATCAGCCGGAGAATCGTCCACAGCCTGAAACGAACCGTCCATTCGAACCGCCGGCCCGGAATGATCGTCCGCCTGTTGCGCAGCCAAATAATCGGCCTGAGGCCAATCAGCCGAATCCGAACCGGCCAAACCAGCCTGAGCCGAGCCAACCCGTTCCCAATAGTCGGCCCGACAATCGTCCGTCCGAGCCGCCGGCGCACAACGATAGACAACCGTCGGCGCAACCAAATCGACCGGAGCCGAATAACCAGCCGCCTGCGTACAACCGTCCGGACATGAATCGTCCGTCGGAACCGCCGGCACGTAATGAGCACCCGTCGATGGCACCGCCGAACGCTCCGCCCGCGAGTCATCCGGAACCCAGTCAGCCCCGACCGGAGACGAACCGTCTGCCGCAACGCAACGAATCGGCGCCACCTTCGCGGAACGAGGCAGCTCCACGACCACAGCCTGCACCCCAAAGCGAGCGGCCGCAATCGCATCCGCCCGCTGAGAGCCGGCCGTCGCCTCAGCCTCAGCACGAGCAGAATCACCAGCAGAAGCCGGACGACAAACACAAGTAAGTAGCGCGTCCACAGCGTTGAAAGAAAAGGCATCCTGAATCTCGGGATGCCTTTCTTTTTGCCGGTCACGGAGCGAGAGATGCTTTGTGTGCCAAGTGGTGATTGCAGGAAAGGCGACTGACCCGTTCTTAGTGCTGCGGTTGCGGTGCTAGCATATAGGCGGATCGAAATGCCTTTACGGAGGTGTTTATGATTCCTCTC
The DNA here is from genome assembly GCA_035577905.1 of Binatia bacterium. Taxonomy (GTDB): domain Bacteria; phylum Acidobacteriota; class Terriglobia; order Terriglobales; family Acidobacteriaceae; genus Sulfotelmatobacter. The sequence continues at coordinate 35,050 of DATKAP010000130.1, read as the reverse complement.
ACTACCGCTGTTTCGAGCGGATTTACTTTTAAATCGGACTGGCAGGGATTCGAACTCTATCAGGAATCGCAGACTGTGGGCACGCTGAAGCGTCCGCGAATTTGGTCATCGGAGTTCATTGCCGATACACCCGGTGGAAGCTGGATTATTCGTCGAGGAGGTTTCTGGGGTAATAAAGGCGAAATCCGTGACGTGGCGTCGCAGCAACAAATCGCGGTCTACAAGTCCGGTTGGGGCGGCAAGGGCTCTTTGGTCTTCGCCGATGGGCAGACGTTTTTCGTGCTAACCCGTGGGTGTTGGCATCCGGTATGGACTGTTACCACCCAGGCTGGACAGCCGGTACTGGAGTTACACACGCACGAGAAGTCCGTGGAAGTTCATGAAGACGCCGCGGTGGCACCCGACCGCTTGAGCCTGATGGTTTTGTTCGCGCTGTATCGAGTTCGCCAGGCGGAAGAAGCCGCGGCTGTGGCCGCGGCGGCGGCATCGTAAGACGAAAAACCCACTTTGGCAAAAATCGGCCAGAAGAGGGGCAGCCACGCAGGATCGTTGAATATCGTGGACGAACCGGATCTCCTCACTCACTGGTGAAGTAGTCTACGGTGACCGGATTCTCGAACAGCGAATAATCGCGGGTGACGACAGTGATGCCAGTTTCCGTTACGAAGTATCGCTGCCGATCGGCTTCTACGTCATACCCGATAGTGGTGCCTTCCGGGATATGCACGTCGCGGTCGAGGATGGCTCCGCGGATTCGGCAGCGGCGTCCCACGCTTACGTGCGAGAACAGGATGGACTGGTCTACCTCAGAGTAAGAGTTGACGCGGACGTCTGGCGACAGGACGGAGTTCTTCACCATCCCGCCGGAAACGATGCAGCCATTGGAAACGATGGAATCAAGAGCGGTGCCCTTTCGTCCGGCTTCAGCAAAGACGAATTTTGCCGGCGGATACTGGCGCTGGTGCGTGCGGATCGGCCACTCCTCGTCGTACAGATTGAAAATCGGCGACACGGAAACCACGTCCATGTTGGCTTCGTAGTACGCCTCGAGCGTCCCCACGTCGCGCCAGTAGAGCGCTTCCTTCTTGTTTTCGTCGACGAAGTCGTAGGCGTAGACGCGGTAGTCGTCGATCATTTTCGGAAGGATGTCTTTGCCGAAATCATGGCTCGATTGCTGATTCTCTGCGTCCTTAAGCAGGACCGGAATCAATACGTCGGCATTGAATAGATAGATGCCCATCGATGCAGCAATTTTGATCGGATTCAGGGGAGAGCGGAGCTTCGTGGATTTGGGCTTTTCTTCGAAGCCATTGACACGTCCATCGGCATCAACATCGACCACACCGAAGCGGTAGCTTTCCTCGGGATCGATCTGAATGGTGGCCAACGTGATGTCAGCAGCCGAGTCGCGATGCTGCTTGAGCATCTTTCCGTAATCCATCTTGTAGACCTGGTCACCCTGGAGAATCAGAACATGCTTCGGCTGTTCGGAACCGATCGAGTAGATGTTCTGGTACACGGCGTCGGCCGTGCCCTGATACCACTGGTCGCTTACCCGCTTCATCGGCGGCAGGGCCTCGATGAACTCCCCGACTTCGCGCCCGAAGATATTCCAACCTTCGCGGATGTGACGGTTCAGCGACAGCGCCTTGTATTGGGTGAGAATGTAAACGCGGTGCAGTCCGGAGTTCAGGCAGTTGGAAAGGGTGACGTCGATGATGCGGTAGATCCCGCCGAAGGTGACTGCGGGTTTTGCCCGATCACGAGTGAGAGGATAAAGCCTTTCGCCGACCCCGCCGGCTAACAAAACCCCGAGAGTATCCTTCATGCGCAACCTTCAGACTCCGCGACACTGCCTGACCCGGAGAGTTGGAGTGCTGCAGACGCGGAGGGAAAAAACAGTTGATGGTAGCACAAATGCTTAGGGTTGCCGGAGTGCGCAAGATATCCCGTTCGTATATGCTTCGGGGAACCAGGGGAGGCGGCATTGGACAAACGGCGACGGATTCAGCGGCGGAGTTCTGTGGCAGGTCCAAACTCTCGCGAGGATGATGTGCTCGGGCTGGACCAGAACATCACACGCCGCGATTTCCTGAATTCAACCCTGCTCGGCTCTGGAGCGCTACTGCTGAAACCCCTCTCCCCAGCCGAGTGGTTGACCCAAAGCAGGCCCGCTGCCGCAGATGACTGGACCGGTTACGGCGGCGTGGGCGACTACGCCAATTCGAACGGCAACACGCAGTCGGTCATGGAAGCCGGTCATCGAATCCGTGACGGAGAGTTTGAAAGCATTCCGGAAGATATTGTCGAGACTGGAGAAGTCTACGACTCCGTCATCGTCGGAGGGGGCATCAGTGGACTCGCGGCGGCGCTTATTTTTCACCGCCAAGCCGGCGATGGGAAAACCTGCCTGGTGCTCGACAATCATCCAGTTTTCGGTGGCGAGGCTAAGCGAAACGAGTTCGTTGTGGATGGCCACCGTTTGGTCGGGCATCAAGGATCGGCATTATTCCAGGTGAATTATCCCCACAGCTTTATTGAGCGCTTTTATCAATCGATCGGACTGAAAGTGCCGCACCTCGAATATCAGAAGTGGGGCAGTTCCGATCCTGAGATGCAATTGCCCACGACTCCGTATCTCGGCGGGGTTCCTTACGGCCTTTACTTCGGAGCCAAATTCGGTCAAGCCAAAGGAGTGTGGCTGACGGATCCATGGGGAAAGAAACTAGAGGGCGCTCCGATTTCAGCAAAGGCACGCGAGGAATTGTTGCGCACTCAATCTCCTGCTTCGGCGGCGCAAGTTCCGAACTATCGAGGAGACGCGATTTCGCGAAGGCTCGACACCATCACGCTCGAGCAGCACCTGATGGAGAAGCACCACATCAGTCGCGAAACGGTTCGTACTTTTCTTACGCCGGATGAGGGTGGGGGGTTCGGTCTCGGGCCGGATGCGCTTTCGGGATATACCGCGTATGCATTTGATGCGTTCGGGCCGACGCTGGACGAGGGGAATCAGATGTTTCCCGATGGCAACAGCGGCATCGCGCGGCTTATCGTGAAGACGCTTATCTCTGAATCGATTCACGGTGAACACTCGCTGGAAGATGTTTGCCGCAACAACATCAACTTCGACGCCATTGACCGCGCGGGAGCCGCTGCTCGCATTCGGTTGGATTCGACGGCGGTTTGGGTGAAGCACGATGGCGAGCCGGAGAAGTCTGAGTTTGTGACGATCCTCTACACTCGCGGAGACAAAGTTTATAAGATTCGTGCACGCTCGGTGGTTATGGCGGGGGGAAGCTGGACGACGAAGCACATCGTTCGAGACCTTCCTGATGACCGCAAGCAGGCGTACGCAGAATTCCATCGTTCCCCTTGCATGATGGCAAACATCGCCGTCAGGAATTGGCGATTCCTGTACAAGATGGGCATCTCTGGCTGTCAGTGGTTCGAAGGTCTTGGGAGTTTTCTGCAGGTGCGCAAGCTGGCGCTTTGCGGCGCCGATTCTCCAACGATTGGACCGGATTCACCTGTCGTACTGACGTTAAAAGTTTTGTACTCGCGCCCCGGGCACACCGCGGAAGAGCAAGGACATCTGGGCCGGGCGGAAATGATCGGCACGCCATTCCGCGAGTATGAGCGGCAGATTCGCGAGCAATTTACCCAGATGTTCACGCGCTCCGGTTTTGACGCATCGCGTGACATCGCCGGGATCATCCTGAACCGCTGGGGCCATGCCTATGCCAGCCCGGCTCCGGGGTTCTACTTCGGCAAGGATGGGAAGCCGGCGCCGGGAGACGTTCTTCGGGCCGCACCATTCGGCAGGATCGCCTTCGCAAATGTTGATCTGTCAGGAATGCCCGATCACAAGTCTTCGATTATCGAAGCGAATCGTGCGGTAGGGCAGCTGCTGGACCAGGTGTTAAGTTCCTGATCTACTTGCCTTTTTCGTGATGGTCTTCGTCGAGGCGGATGCGGAGCGATTTCAAGAATTTCAAATCCTGATCGCTAACCTTCAACTCTGGATTGGAAGACATGGTCGTGACAAGCGAAGTCTTGTCGGGCCCTTTTTCGCCTTGCTTGCTGACGCCGATGGTGGCCTCGAGCACCAGGAAGATATCGTAACCGCCTTCTTTAATGCGGGAAACAACTTCAGAAATCTGCTCGGAATCCGACAGAGACTCGTTGATAGCGTCGCCAAGCTCTTTCATGAGTTGCTTGAGTTGTGGATCCACTGATCCTCCCCGATCGAATCGCCCACTACTTCATCTGATGCCAGCTTCGGCGGAACGGTTCACTCCTCTTGGCGTCATTGTAGCTCCCGAGGCTGTTAAAATCGAGGCCGTGAGCCAAATTTCCAGCTTACGAAAGGTGGGGATCGCGTTACGCGTGGTGCGCGAAATGGCAGGCCGCAGCCGCCGTGTAAACGCCGCCATGAGCGCAGTTAGCGCCACCGCCCGGTCGTTCGCGCATATCCTGCATCTTCTATGGCTTGAGGTGATCGGCACGGTCTTTCTGGGGATGGCAGGGATCGGCGGAATTGCGTTGGCCCGTGAATACTCGAAATACGCCGCTGGCCGGGCCACGGCTGGACGAGTTGTGATCGCTGTTTGCTTTACCCTGACCTTTGTATGGTTTGGCCTGAGTTCGTTCTGGAGAGTGCGCAGAAAGAGCCAGCGGTAAGGAGTTCAGCCGGCGAGGTTACATAGAACCACTGGCGCCAAGGAACGCGCCTCGGAGTGAAAGAGCGTCAGTTGTCTCCGCAATCCATGAGCGAAAAACCGAAAGCGGGCGTCGCAACTGAAGTCGAGACGTCTTCTCACATCCTCGTCAAGCCCCTTTACACTCCGCTTGACCTCAAAGGCACCGACTTCGAAAACGAAGTCGGTTACCCCGGGGAGTATCCCTTTACCCGCGGCGTTCAGGCGACCATGTACCGCGGCCGGCTCTGGACCATGCGTCAGTACGCCGGCATGGGCGATGCGGAGGATTCAAACAAACGCTACAAATATCTGCTGGCGAATGGGACCACGGGGTTATCCGTGGCTTTTGATCTTCCGACACAGATTGGCCTCGACTCCGATCACCAGCTGGCCGCCGGCGAAGTGGGGAAGGTAGGGGTGGCGATTGATTCTGTTGAAGACATGCAGCGGCTCTTTGATGGTATCGATCTGACGAAGATCTCGACGTCGATGACGATCAACGCAACGGCTTCGATTCTGCTCGCGCTGTATGTTGCCGTGGCGAAGAGGCAGGGGGCGGATATTCGCGAGCTGTCGGGGACGGTTCAAAACGACGTTCTCAAGGAATACATTGCGCGAGGAACGTATATCTATCCCCCGCAACAGGCCATGCGCGTGATTACCGACATGTTTGCCTGGGGCAATGCCAATGTTCCTGAGTGGAACACGATTTCGATCTCGGGTTATCACATGCGCGAGGCCGGATCGACCGCCGTGCAGGAGGTCGCATTTACGCTGGCCAACGGCATGGCCTATGTGGAGGCGGCAATTAAGGCCGGGCTCGACGTCGACAAGTTTGCGCCGCGCCTTTCGTTCTTCTTCAACGCACACAGCAATTTCCTGGAAGAAGTGGCGAAATTCCGTGCGGCCCGGCGAATGTGGGCCCGCATTATGCGCGAGCACTTCAAGGCGAAGAACCCGCGCTCGTGGATGCTCCGTTTCCACACTCAGACCGCAGGGTCAACCCTAACCGCACAGCAACCGGAGAACAACATTGTCCGAACCGCAATTCAGGCGATGGCTGCAGTTCTTGGCGGCACGCAGTCGCTGCATACGAACTCGTTCGACGAAGCACTGGCGCTGCCGACTGAACAGGCGGCTCGCATCGCTCTGCGTACACAGCAGATCATCGCTTATGAATCGGGTGCGCCGCAGACGATCGATCCGTTGGCCGGATCTTATTACGTGGAATCGCTAACAAATGAAATCGAGCAGCGCGCCGCAGAGTACCTCGGCAAGATCGAAGTCCTCGGCGGAATGCTGAAGGCGATCGAGCGCGGTTTCGTGCAACAGGAGATTCAGAACGCAGCCTACGAGTACCAGCAGAATGTTGATAACCAGGATGCGATCGTCGTGGGAGTGAATCGGTTTGAGGTGGAAGAGGAAAAGCCGATCCCGATTCAGCGCATCGATCCAGCTCTTGAAGACAAGCAGGTGGACCGAGTTCGAGCGCTACGGGGCAGGAGGGACACGGGGCCGTGGAAAACGGCGCTTGCTGGTGTGGAAGAGGCGGCCCGCTCCGGCGCGAACCTTATGCCGCGAATCCTCGCGGCCGTGGAAGCGTCCGCCACGGTTGGAGAGATATCGGATGCGATGCGAAAAGTGTTCGGAGAATATCGAGAAGCAGTGGTGATTTAGAGGAAGTCGCCTTCCGCAACTGGACAGTCGAAGCGGCTGTCCTCACATTCAGACCAAAGGCTACGCCGGCTGAGCTTCCATCTCGGCAACGGCTGCGTCCAGATGACTCAGAGTCTCCTCGACCGTCAACGAATACATCTCGCGCCCGAGGCCCTCCCCTGACTCCAAAGCTTTTTTCAAATAATGTCCGGCAATTTCGACGGCAAGGGAATCGGTAATAGTTTTGCCGGTGCGCTTGTTGTATTCCACCCATGCAGGATGAGGCAGGGCGACCCATACTTTACGTCCATCCGCCAGAAACTTGTAATCCACCGCATCGGCGTGCCGCGTGGCAATGGCCACAATTTGACACTGGTATACGCAGTGGACGGACTTCTTCGTCCAGCGATCGACCGCCTTGAAGTTCTCAAACATAGTCAGAATGATAGCGGACGCTCGTCCTGCCGGGCAAACATCGCACCGAAACCTGCAGAATCAGCGCACCCCGCGCGCGTTCAGAAAGGCACTGTATTCTTTGTCCGTTTTTAGCACGTGCGTCTTTAGCCAGGTCTGCAGAAAGAGCAAAAGTTCAACGGCCACGCCCGGCTTGGCGGCTCGATATCGTTCGAGGAGGACCAAGATTTTGCTGCGGAACATGTCATGTTGAATCTGGTGAGTTGCGAGTCCGGGAAAATCGTACCGCTTCATTAACGACTCTTCCGCGGCGAAGTGCAGACCGGCGTAGGTCACCAAACGATCGAGAATTCTGTCAGTGATGGCGTTGCCTTCGCCGACGTGCAGCGCCTGCTCGAGTTCGTTGACGACGTCGAAAAGCTCCCGATGCTGCTGATCAAGAACTTCAACGTTCACTTTGTACTCATCGGTCCAGCTAAATACGCAGCGCGGATCAGCCATGGCTGCTGCCTCCAGATCAGAATAGTCCGGCTTGAGAATCTGCCCTAGGCACGTAGGTATAGGGCGTCCGGTATCATGGATGTGTGCTCACAGCTTCTCGCGAGAAAACCGGAATCACTCTTCTCAGGTCACGCCATCTGGCAGGTTCCCCTTGGCTGGTGCATGGCTTTTCCACGCGCGTGCATGGAGTTTCTCGCGCTTACAGCAGAGGCGATCTCAATCTCGGCTTCACCAAAGAGGATTCGCGCACGGCGGTGGCGCGCAACCGCGAAGCATTCCTCAGGAAGGTTGGGGGGGGCACGCGCAGCCGCAAAGACGTGTCGCTATGGCCAATCGTTACATTGCGCCAGATTCATTCCGACATCATCCGCCATATCGAATCTGCTCCCGAGGAACCGCTGACCGGCGATGGCATGATCACGAGGGCTCCCGGCCTTCTGCTTGCAATTCAAACCGCTGATTGTCTGCCGGTGATCATTGTTGATCCCAAGAGTCATGCGGTCGGTGTATTTCACGCTGGTTGGCGTGGCACGCTGAAGCGCATCGTGGAGAAGGGCGTGGGCGAAATGATCCGCTGTTTCGGCAGTCGTCCGCGCGATCTCAAAGCGGCGATTGGCCCCGGAATTCGCAACTGCTGCTACGAGGTTGGAGAGGAAGTCCGCACGAAATTCGAGTCGCAGTTCGAATATGCCGACTGCCTGTTTCGTGAAGTGAAGGAATCTGATCCAGTGCGCGAGAAATATCCCCTGCTATTCCTCACGGCCCGGGCCCCCGGACACGGAGAACTGCCTCCGAAGATTTTCCTCGATCTGGTAGAGGCGAACCGTCAGCAACTGCTCGCCGTCGGTGTGCCGAGCAGAAGCATTGAAGCCTCTCCCTTGTGTACGAATTGCCACCCGGAGTTGCTGTTCTCCTATCGCGCCGAAAAGGGGAAGACGGGGAGAATGATGGGAGTAGCTGGAATTCGCGAATAGCAACTCGCAGCTGTGCTTGTATCACCTGATTTGCCCGGCCATCATTCACAAAGGAGTTCCGTATGTTTCAATCGGAGTGTGGCCCGAGCCGCCAGGCCAAGCAAGACAACAGTAGCGGCCGGCAGAGCGTATATTGTTCAGTTGCCTGAAGGGCTTCCGTGAAACAACGAATTGCCTCTGCTCTCTTCATACTTCTTCTCGTCAGTGCTGCTTCTGCCCAGGTCCGATCAGATCAAATTGATGCAATCTTCGCGTCATTAAGATCCAGCAATGCTCCTGGGGCGGCTGTACTCGTGGTGCGCGACGGCAAGCCGATTTTCAAAAGCGGCTATGGCGTCACCGATCTCCGCACACGACATCCCATCGATTCCGCGACCAATTTCCGTCTCGCGTCGTTCACCAAGCAATTCACTGCGACCTGCATCATACTGCTGGTGCGTGACGGCAACCTGCACTACGAAGACCATCTTACTGACATCTTTCCCGAGTTCCCGGAGTATGGAAAATCCATCACGGTTCGGAATCTGCTGAATCACACCTCGGGCCTGCCCGACTATGAAGATGTCCTCATGAAGCAGTATCCCCATACTGCCGACGAGAAAATCCCCCAGATTCTCGACGCGGGCGTACTGAAGTTGCTCGAGCAGCAGACTGCGGGCCAATTTCCTCCTGGCTCGAAGTGGCAGTACAGCAACTCCGGATACGCAGTCCTGGCGATGGTTGTCGAGAAGGTTTCCGGAAAGCCCTTCGGCCAGTTTCTGCATGACAGAATCTTCGCGCCGCTAAAGATGAACAACACACGCGCCTACGAGAAAGGAAGAAACGAAGTCCCCCACCGCGCATACGGGCACACGAAACAGAAAGACGGAAGCTGGCAGGAAACGGATCAGAGTCCGACGTCAGCGGTTCTCGGGGATGGAGGAATCTATAGCTCGATCGATGACTTAGAAAGATGGGACCGCGGTCTCCGTGAGCACACCTTGCTCAGCGAAGCCGAAATGAAGCCCGCACTCGCGCCGGCACAGACCACGAGCGGGGCAGCGAAGTTTCAGAGTGCAAAACCGGTCAGCTATGGCTTCGGATGGTTTCTTGATCCGTATGAGGGCCATCGCCGGATGTACCATGACGGAGAGACTATCGGCTTCCGGACTACCATCCAACGGTTTCTTGACGACAACGTAACGATCATCGTGCTTGCCAACCGGGCAGACGCCGATCCCAAAGCCCTGGCGCTGAAAGTCGCTGATTTATATTTGCAGAAGCAGTAGAAGAACTATCTTGGTGGTGAGGGCCGAGCTTCGCGCGGCGACCGCCGAGGCGGCTGTCCCCACATTTTTTTCGCATTCTTTAGGGCTACGGCAACCGGTTCAGAATGAAGTCAGATACCCGCGTCGCCGCCGGCGGATCGAGGTTTGCCAGAACGGCCACGACATAGCCCGTCTCCGGACAGATTCTCAGATCCCCATTCATCCCGGGTGCCCCGCCGCCATGGCCAAAGCAGCGGATTCCATGCATGAGTCGATCCTCGAATCCGTAGGCATAACTCAAGTTGGGAGTTCCCGGCTTGCCTGTGGTCAGCATCCCGGTATAGAGCACGTCGAGCAGTTTGTGGTTCTTGATGGCTTCCGCGAATCGCGTCAGATCCTCCACCGTCGAATATCCGCCACCCGCCGACGTTCCACGATAGGGCAGCGTGTCCGTATTTGGCGCCCAAGCCGAACCTATCTTCGTATAGCCCATGCTGCGATCCGGGACGGCCTTGTCCTCGGGCTCAGAGCCGGTCGAGGTCATTCCCGCTGGCTCAAAAATATGCTCCCGGACATAGTCGTAATAACTCTGCCCGCTGACCTTTTCGATAATTGCGCCGAGCAGGATGAATCCGTAATTGCTGTACTCCCAGCGTGCGCCCGGTTCGAACTTCGGCCCCCGATTTCCGTAGAGCGTGATGTAATCCGCAATCGTGCGCAGTTCCAGCCGATGCGTCTCAAACTCCGGGCCGAAGAGGTCTCCTGTCCCACCCGTATGCGTCAGGAGCTGTTGCAGAGTGACTTTGGTGGCGATCTCCTGATTGGGATAGTCCGTCAAATATTTCCCAACCGTTTCTTTCAACTCGAGCTTCCTGGCCTGCGCCAGTTGCAGGGTTGCGACAGCGGTGAACATCTTGTTCATCGAACCGATGCGGAAACGTGTCTTGAGGGCGTTCGAGGTGTCACGTTCCCGGTCCGCCAGGCCGTACGCCTGAGCAAAGACGGTCTTGCCGTCTTTTGTGATCATGACCGCGCCGGAGAAATTGTCAGCGGCAACTTGTTTCTCAATATATTTTCGTGCTGCGGCTACGGTTTCGTTTTGCGACAGGTATGGCAGCGCAAATTCCGTCGGCCGAGGAATTGCCTGGATATCAAGACTGGCAATCTGGTGGGGCTTGTCGGCCTGCACTTCCATGGTGAGCCGCCCCATTTGATCGGACTCGCGCTCCTGTACGAGCACCACGATCTTTGTGGGTGTGGATTCTTCCACTTTTTTCAAGTCGAATCCACCGGTCGTTTGGCGAAATCGCATCTCTCGATCCAGCTTTGAAATCTGTGATGGGAAATTCTTTTCGAGGAACTCGCGATGAGCGTTGCTATCCCCGCGATTGAAGCTATCGAGCCAGGCGGCACACTGACGCCCCGCCGCACTGTTGGGAAAACGGGGTTGAGCCAGGCAGACCGCGCAGATTGCGACCAGGGCCGTGAGGAGTCTGGAAACGCGCATAGCCATCAGACGATGCAGTCTGACTTGAATGAGAATCCGCCGAACTGCGTCACGCAGTGGGAGGAGTCGAGGCGCTGGGTGCCGCCGGTGTTGCGGGAGCCGCGGCTGCACCCGGTGTAGTCTCATTCACCAGGTCCTTTAACTCCTTACTGGGCTTGAAGAAGGGAATTTTCTTGGCCGGGACTTCCACTCGCTCTCCCGTCTTGGGATTCCGCCCGACGCGAGGCCGCCGCTGACGCGTGCGAAAACTGCCAAAGCCCCGGATCTCGATTTTGTCACCCGCGCGCAAGGAGCGCACCACGCTGTCAAAGATCGTTTCTACTATCACTTCGCTGTCTTTGCGGGTAAGCTCAGCCAAACGCGAGACTTCATCAATCAGATCGGCTTTGGTCATAACACCCTCTTGTCGCAGATTTTTTGAACTTTGTTGATGCAGCGTAACCTGGAACCCTGCCCCGGCGGAAAGTACTCCACGCCAGTACTCATAACCTTCTCAAATTTCAGGGCTTGGATGCAAGTTACAGCTTAGGGACCGGCGCCACCGTAAGGACACTCCGGATGCACTTCCAGTCCAGACCCGCACGCGATTGCGCTGAGCACCAGCGGTGCAACGAGACAAGAAGCGGTTAGTTCCCACGCCTTCGGCGGAGTGCTTAACGCCAGTTGCATCCAGGTCGTCGCCGTGAACATCAGCACAAAAATGACCTTCCCATAAGGGCCCACAGACGATTCTTCAGCCAGCTTCCAATAGATGGCGATTCCCAGAAATAACATTAGAGTCTCGAGTCCGAGTTCGACGTTTGAAGATCCTTGGCTGGCGGGCAAGGCTACCGCAAAATCACAGATAGGCAGCCGACGGGCCCATGTAAAGCAGGGGGTAAAAACACTGACCGTAAAACTGGAGGACTACTGGAGGACTAAGAGATGTGAACCAGAAAAAATGCGAGCGAGCCAACGTCGACACTTGGCGACCCCGGAGGGAGTCGAACCCCCAACCCTCAGTTCCGAAGACTGATGCTCTATCCAGTTGAGCTACGGGGCCGCTTCAGCAACTATCTGTTTGTAACGCCGCTCATTTTACACCGATCTCAAACCTGTTCGCTTCGAACCAAATTCAATTCCTCCGCTGCAGGTTCTGCCACCGTTCTGAGTGTTGGATCAGGCTGAACCTTGTTACAAATATCCACAGAAATGTGGCAACTTGCACGACAAGTTTCTTGACAAACCGAATAACAGAAAGCAGACTGCCATTACACAATCCAGAGTGTGGGGCTTCACCTCTCGAGGAACCTTCGGAATCCCTTCCTAATCGCGCTATGACAGAATCGACCCCCAGTGAGTCCCGTCGAAGTACGCGCGTACCGCTTAAGGTTGCGATTTCCGTAGAAGGCCAGACTGATCGCACTTGCGAAGGCACGACCGAGATCGTGAATCTTCATGGAGCTTTGATTCACACAGAAGTCGAGCTTCCGTACGCGGCGAACATTGATGTTCATGTGATCTTGACCGATAAGCGCGCGAAGGCTCGAATCGTTTACATCAACCCGCTGAACCGTTTGATGTGCGGAATCGAACTGGAACACCCGGAAAATATTTGGGGCGTTCCGCTGCCACCTAAAGATTGGAACGACTCTTCGATCTCACGCGCGAGACAATGAACATCCAGTCATTTCTACTTCTTGGCTCGCGGACCGCCGGGGCGGCTATCGCCACGTGAGCGTGGCCAGGAAAATGGGGTGGGAAACGGGAATCGAACCCGCAACCGCTGGAGCCACAGTCCAGTGCTCTGCCAGTTGAGCTATTCCCACCGCAACCTAGTGATTATAGCAATTGAATTTCGATCGGGCGAGAGACCGGGAACGCAGAAATCAGATTGCAGATTTGAGATTTTAGATTTCTTACGTGACCGTGTTGAATTTTGAGTCTGCAATCTAAAATCTGAAATCGCCTCAGACGCGGCCGACGCCTACGTACTCGAATCCCAGGGCACGGAGGCGGGTGGAATCGAGAAGGTTCTTGGTGTCGACGATGACGGGTTTCTTCAGCAGGTGCTTGATACGGTCGAAGTCCAGAGCACGGAACTCGGGCCAGCCGGTGCCGACCACCAGAGCGTCGGATCCCTCGGCGGCCGCGTAGGCGGAGTCGCAATAACGGACAGATCCGTTGAGATGCGTTTTAGCTTCGGGGATTGCCACCGGGTCATAAGCGCGGACGCGAGCGCCTTTCGATACGAGGCTCTCGGCAAGACGCAGCGAAGCTGAGCCCGCGACGGAGTTTGTATTGGGCTTGAAAGCCAGGCCCAGGATGCCGACGTCCTTGTTCTCGACCGAATTCAATGCGTGGGCAATCTTGTCCACGAGACGTTCAGCGAGTTGCTGGTTCACATCGCGGGCAGCACTCAGTACCTTGAGAGACACGCCTTGAGACTGCGCCAGCTGCACGAGCGAATCCATGTCGGACTCGGCAAAGACGCCGCCCATGCCGGCTCCCGGCTGCAGGCAACGTGGGGCAATCTTCTTGTCGAGGCCAAGGGCAAGGGCGAGGTTCACGGCATCGGCATTTACGCGCTCGCAAAGAGTTGCCACTTCGTTGATGAACGAGATCTTGGTGGCGACAAACGCGGTGGCCGCTTCGCGTACTAATTCTGCGGTGGACTGATTGGTCACAATGACCGGGACGCCCCGCATGACGAGCGGATGAAAGATCTGCTTCAGAATTTGCACCGCTTCACTTGAGCTCGATCCCAGGATCAGCCGATCCGGCCAGTTGAAGTCTTCGACGGCACACCCATCGGTGAAGAACATAGGCTGCGACACGATGGTGGCTTGCAGGCCGATGTCTTGCATGCTCTTCTCGAGAGCGTTGGCGGTGCCGACCGGGACGGGAGTGACGATGGTCAGGATCGGCGGCTTAGGGGCAAGGCGCGCGATGCGAATGGCGATGTCGCTCAGCCCCTCGGCCTTGTCTTCGGCCAGAAAAATCACCCCGGTCTTCCGGGCGAACGATTCGATGTCGGTGGAATAGGCGAGGCGGCCGGCGCGAACGTTGCGCCGGATGATTTCTTTCAGGTTCTTTTCGAAGAACGGGATATTTCCCTGCGCCATTTCGACCATGCGGGAGCGGTCCGGGTGGCAGCATGAGACAGGAGTGCCAAAATCCGCGAGGCAGGCGGAAATAACTGTCCCCAGATACCCTGAACCGTAAACTCCGATCTGCATGTGTTGTCTCCCGTCTTGACCACCGGAAAGCCGCGTCAGGAGGGGACTTTGGCGAGTTTCCGGGCAACTGTCCTACTCTTTATCTACAGGCCGGCTCGGGCGTTTACAACGCACGGGAGTGACGTGTACCTCGGGCCATGTACGGATTCCGAGAGTAACCGGAGTGATTGAACGAGAGATTATCGTGAAACCAGGCGGCGGCCAAGCTGTATCGGGGCGAGGTCGATCCAGCAGTTCGGCGAGTCCTCGCGGACGAAGGTTAGGTTCTCCAACAGGATACGGCGGCTTCCCCCATACTCCTCCCAGCGCTGGCGGGCGATTTCCAAGGCAGCCTGCGCCGGCGTCAGGGCGCCCATCTTCACGATCGTCAGATGCGGAATGTATGGCCACTCTTCCTGAAACTGGAGTTCCTCAGTATTGAGCTTGCCGTGCAGGTCGCTCATGTGGCCTGCCGCGCCATCGATGCGGATAAAGACAGTTGGTGTGACGGGTATGAACGTCTCGACGCATCCCAGTGTCACTTCAAATGGTTCCTCTTCGCCGCAGATTCTTTCCAGCATCTGGAGGGCTGCGCCCTCGGTCCCATGAAGAAAGCGAGGTGGAAGTATGGTAAGGTGTGCCGCCAGGTGCGGAAGGTCCGGGTGCAGTTCTCGCCGAAGATTCTCAACGAATTCCCCAGCCGGGCTTTTCAGGTAAGCCACCAGCGCGTAACGCCGCGTCTGCATAATCGAAGGGACGATTATACCGCGTGAACCCGCTGAATTCGTGCGATGCCAATGAAACATTGGGGGGTGTCCTAACAATAGAGTGGTGCGCACTCCACAGAAGATTTACTCTGGGAGGCCGAAAAGGCGGAGGGTCCCTAATGAGACGGAGAGAATTCATTCGTAATGTTGCAGCAGCCGGAGCTGGTCTGCTCGTGTTCCGTTCCACTCCCAAAGCGTTTGCCCAGACGGTCGAGGGTCGGATCGAGGTTCTGATAGATGAGCCGCTTGGCACAATATCGCCGAACATTTATGGCCACTTCACCGAGAATCTGAGCGGAGTGGTCTACGACGGGATCTGGGTCGGCGAGAACTCAAAAGTGCCCAACGTCGGAGGCATTCGCAAGGAGCTCGTGGACGAGATGCGAAAGATCAGTCCGCCGGTCGTTCGCTTTCCCGGTGGCTGTTTTGCGGATAGCTACGATTGGCGCGACGGCATCGGCCCGGTTGATAAGCGCCCGCGCCGCACGAATTTCTGGAATAGCGGTGAGACCGCTGGCGCTGCCGATGCGCATCGGTATGATCCGAACCGTTTCGGCACGAATGAGTTTGTCCAGTTCTGCCGCCTGATTGGAGCGCAACCATATCTGGCCGCAAACCTGCGCAGCCTTCCAGCGCAAGAGTTCAATCGCTGGATTGAGTACTGCAATTCCCCGGCTGGCAGCACCTCGCTGGCAGACGCAAGAACGGCCGCTGGATTCAAAGATCCTTTCAACGTTCAGTACTGGGGCGTAGGGAACGAATCGTGGGGCTGCGGTGGCAACTTCACTCCCCAGGAGTATGCGGTTGAGTACCGCCGATTCACGGCGTGGGCCCCATCGTATCGCCCAGGCGACCTCTCCTTTGTGGCATCCGGGCCAAGTGACGATGGATGGAATTGGACCCGCGGATTTCTCGAAGAAATCATTCGGAAGGGAAAAGATCAGGTTCGCGGAATTTTCGGCTTGGCATTGCACTATTACGCGTGGAACCTCAGCCGCGGGAAGACCAGCGATTGGGACAAGGGAAAAGGAGATGCCGTCAACTTTGACGCCGTGGATTGGTACGAATTGCTTCGCCAGGGCGATGTCATGGAATCATTGATCAAGGGGCACTGGCTCGTGATGGGAGAGTTCGATCCCGAGCACCACATCAAGCTGGTCGTGGATGAATGGGGACCATGGTACAAGCCGGGAAGCGAACTCACGCCGGGAGATCAGATTGAGCAATTGCCGACGTTACGCGATGCAGTGTTTAGTGGACTGACGCTCGACACCTTCAATCGTCATCCGGACAAAGTGGGTATCGGATGCTGCGCTCAGTTGATCAACTGCCTGAACAGCCTGTACCTGGCGCATGAAGATCGATTCTGCGTTACCCCGGTCGGGCACGTTTTCGCGATGTACGCGGCCCACCAGGGAGGAACCAGCTTGCGGACCGAGTTTTCTGTGCCGTCCATTCACTATGACCGCGATGGACAGACTGCGAGCTTCTGGGGACTGCAGGGCTCAGCTTCGCTTCACGAAAAACAGCTGGTCTTAACGGCCATAAATCCTGATGTTAAGAATCCGATCGAAGCCCAGATCGTGGTTCGCGGAGGAAAGGTGAAGAGTGGAAGCGCAACGGTGATGACGTCGTCCGACATTCACGCACGCAACACCTTTGATCAGAGAGCAGCGATCTCGCCATCCACGGCGCAGGTAGAAATCAAAGGGGACGCGCCGGTGTTCCGGTTTCCGGCAGCGAGTGTAGTCAAGCTCACACTGACGTTAGCGTGAGGTGAAGGACACAGCGGGCCGTCACGCCACAGAAAGCGACTCCTTAAGCTCGCTGTGCCCGAGCGCGATCCGCCGACAGTTTGGGTTGCCTGGCAGACCACCGGCCAAGACGGAATGTTTTCTTGAATCCCGTGGATTTGTTAGCAATCGACACCGCCAGGCTTCCGCTGCTGTCACAGGTGTAGGTTTCTTCGATAACAAAACGCTTTATTCCGGGTGTGCGGACCACCGCCAGAGACGCCAGATCATGCCGATCCTGGAGATTTGGCTCAAACGGAAAACGAATGTCATCCCAATCGGTGATCTCGCCCACAGGGCGGCCGTCGCCCGCCAGTCGCGTGCACTCGAGATACCGGAAATGGCCAATATTGTGGGCGGGCTGGTAGGAACGTATGCTCTTGAGGGGCGGCTGTTTGGGCGCCGGCAACGTAGTCCCGCGAGGAAAGATAAGATCGAACTGAACGCTGCGTCCCTCGTCGGTCTCCCGCCAGAGTCCGAAGTTCCGCATGAACTGGTCGCGAAGAACGAATCCCGACTGCGCGTCTGCCCGGATCGCTAATCCAATGGCCGTCGCTGACCGCATATACGCAGAGCGGCGCACCCGTTTCCCGAATTCCTCACGCAGGATGCGCGCCACCGGTGGCAACTCCGAGCCGCCACCCGTCACGTAGAGAGTATCGATGGGATGCTCAGGATTCTGAGTGAGCAGTCTTTCGACCACCTCTCGCGTTGACTCGATCAATGGTCTGCATCGGTCGTAGAACGCGCTCGCAGGGACAGAGACCTCGCGCCAGCCTCCGCGTACCAGTTCGAGGTCGACCGTAACCTTGCGGGTGTTGGGATTGAGCGCTTCTTTCTTGTCGCGGCACTCTTCAAGCAGAGTGAACCACTCTGACGCTGACAGGGCCTCCCGCTCCTCGGGGGAAACCTCGGCAGCATTGAGCGCGAGCTCTGCCAAAATCTCGTCGAAGTCGTCGCCGCCTACTGTCGGAATGCCATCTGAAGCGACGATGGAATGCGTGTCATCGCCCAGTTCGATTAGTGAGGCATCAAACGTGCCGCCGCCCAAGTCATAGACCATGAGCCAGCCTTCAGGCTGGGTTTTCCTGCTGTCACGGTGGGCAAACTCAACGGCGGCGGCGGAAGGCTCGTTCAACAAACCCAGGACTTCAAATCCAGCGTCCCGCGCTGCCTCAGTAGTGAGGAAGCGTTGATTGCTGTTTGCGTTTGCCGGGACTCCCAACATCACTTCGAGGGAGTCGGAACGCTTCGCCGACAACGTCGAACGTTCCCGCAGGTGGTCGCGCAAAGCCTCCATCAGTTCGCGCATGACCAGTCTGATCTCGAGAGACTGTCCGCCGATTTCCAATCGGGTTTCAGGTCCTGCGTTGCGCAGCAAACGCTTGAGAGACCGGAATATGGTCCAGCCCGGTTGGCCTTGCATCCGCCATGCTTCCCAGCCGTAGGCGCGCACTTCTCCCTGGACAGCCAGCAAGGGCGGGAACCAATCGCGCACATGACCGTCTGGGGTTTCAAAGTTGACGAGCGGGTAGTTCCCGCGATCCACGGCCGCAACCACGACACGAGTTGTACCGAAATCTATGCCGACCTTCACGGCGATGCGATCCTTGCAGTAAGACTACTGGGCCTCCATTTTAGAACATCTCCGCAAAGGGGAAGCCTCGGACCGATCTTGTGTTGTCAGCGCTGCGGGATATGACGACCGGGGATCCCTACAACTCATTCTTTCGTGGTGACCTTCGAGCAGAGAGAAAAGCGTCCGGGTTCCCGTCCCACCTGTGAAGCGAGGGCGAGAGTGATCATCTCCATCGGCAGGATCTCAAGTAGGGGAGTAAAGGAGCGTGGCGATTGAGGCAGAACAAACGGGGCAAAGTCCGAATCCTCACCAATCCATTCTGCCCGGCCTTGATGTTCGCGGATATCCCGGAAGAGCCCGCGATTCAGGTCGCGGGTCTCGCGCTCGCCGGCGAAAACCAGCACGGATGTCTCGTGGCCGATCATCTCGAAGGGGCCATGCCGGAACGCGGCGCTGCTCATGCCTTCAGCGGGGAAATGATCCGCTTCTTTGATGATGAGGGCGCCAGTGCCGACGGCGGCCAGAGACGAGCCACGGCCGACGATAAAGAGCTGGCGAATGTTCCGGAGGCGCTCACAAAGCTCCTGCACATGATCCTTCCAGCCTGCAAGGTACTTTTGGGCGGAGGGCAGGGCACTCTTGAGCTCCCGCAATGTGCGCCGAACATCGCGTTCGCAAATCAAGTCAGCCAGCCAGCGCAACGCGATCAATGACGTTACGTAGGTCTTGCAGGAAACCGAATACTCTTTTCCCGCCCGGGTGAAGATGCAGGCTTCGGAACTCCTTGCCAGAGGACTATCGGGAGTATTCGTGATCCCAATGATTAGCGACCGTCCCCGATTGCTTTGCAGAAGGCGAACAACCTCGGCGCTTCGGCCGGACTGAGAGACAGCCATGATCAGGTGGCTGCGGTCGAACAGCCGGTTCTGATAGTGAACCAGTTCCGATGTTTCCACCATGACGGCATAAATGCCGGCACGAATCAGATCGACATAGAGCGGATGAAGAGCGTGGAAGGACGAACCCATCCCCGTAAGAACGACCCCCTTGAACTTTCCTTTTTGGAGCCGGGCTGCGAGTTGATGCAGATCCTTTGTAACCTCAAGTCCGGTCACCGTGTCGTCGAGCGCACGCGGCTGGTCGAGAATGTCCTGCAAGTATTCGCCTTCGACAAGCGAGAAATCAGCCCGCACTTTCTACCTCCCGTCGATTTGAAGTGTGACCGCGTTTCATTGGTTGATCTCAATCCAGTTGTGCACTCGCGTGTGCGACTTGCATTTCGTATCGTTGGCCTCGCTACCTGGCGGTTCGGCGTACAATGGGTCGTTTCAAAACGATCCTGGAACACGCGAGAGTCGTGCCTGAGAAATTGTCATCGCCCTTCTTTCTTCTTCTTGCAGTAAGCCTGCTTGCTTCAACCGGGAGCCAAGATCGAACCAGCGGCACGTCCGGCTCTCTCCTGACGAATCATACTGGCCCCAGTCAAAGCAAGGATAAGAAAACGACGTTTTTCCCGGTTTCAGTGTGGTACAGCGGCGGCAAGGCACGCGCACCGATGCTCGAGACGATTACTCCAGAATCGGCGAGGCTCTGGAAAGACGACCTTACCAAAATAAAGCAGCTGGGGTTTAATACGGTTCGAACGTGGGTCGAGTGGAACGTTGCCGAGCCGGAAGAAGGCAAATATCACCTTGAGAATCTGGATTTGTTGTTGCGACTCGCCGACGAAATCGGATTGAGGGTCATCATCCAGGTTTATGTCGACTCGGCTCCGGAATGGGTCGGGAGAAAGTATCCCGATGGACGATATGCTGCACAGGATGGGCTGCCAATTCCTTCACAGGCGGCGCCAGGATACTGTTTTGATCACCGCGGTGTGCGCGAAGCTGTTCTCGATTTCTCCCAGGAAGTGGCACG
Source organism: Binatia bacterium (assembly GCA_035577905.1). Taxonomy (GTDB): domain Bacteria; phylum Acidobacteriota; class Terriglobia; order Terriglobales; family Acidobacteriaceae; genus Sulfotelmatobacter. The sequence continues at coordinate 14,795 of DATKAP010000130.1, read as the reverse complement.
ACATGCGTCCGCAAGCCCCGCGTTTTATGGGTGGGATCTATGGAGCGAGCCCGCTGCACTGAACTGGGCACGAGTTGGATACAAATCCGAGCCCATGTTTTGCTACTGTCCCAGCAGCCAGGAGCGGTTCCGGCAGTGGCTCAAAGGAAAATATCAGACACTCGATCGGCTCAACGAGGCTTGGCACAGGACTTTTACTGATTGGAGCCAGGTCGAGCCTCCACGTTACGGAACCATCCTCACCTACACGGATTTCATGGACTGGCGCGTTTACTACGGCTACAAGCTGGCGGAAGATCTGGCGATCCGCAGTCAGGCGGTGAAGGCGGTTGATCCAGAGCACATAACCACCAGCCACGCCCCTAATCCTTCGCCATTGGTACGCACCCTGGCCGATCCCTATGATCCAACCGATGACTTCCTGATGAAAGACTCGGTTGATTTCTTTGGCACGAGCTTCTACCCGAAACTCACAGCTCCTGAGCACAATTGGACGCTGGAGCGGCGTGTGCTCGCGATGGACCTTACCAGCAGCATGACGGGAGGTCGTGGATTCTACGTTGGGGAACTCCAGGCAGGATATGGCGTGCATGGCACAGTGGTTGGTTCTCCGGTAACCGCCAGCGATTTGGAGACGTGGACCTGGGGCATGATCTCGCGCGGCGCCCGGGCCATCAACTATTACGCGTTCTACCCCATGAACGCTGGATACGAATCGGGTGGCTACGGAATGATCATGCTGGATGGCACTCTCACCGAGAGGAGCCGTCACGCGGGCGAGATCGCCCGCCGGATCGAGGAGAACTCTGATCTGCTTCTGCAATCCCGCCCGGAGCGCGCGGAAGTCGCAATCGTGTTTAGCCCTATCGCTCCGTTGGTGGGCGGATACGACGAAGAAGGCAGTCGTACGGCCATGCACGAAGCCGTTGCCGGATACCACAGAATGTTCTTCGAAAGGAATCTGCCCGTAGACGTGCTCAGTTCTCGCGAACTGGCCCAGGATGATCTCCAGCAGTACAAACTCGTAATCGTTCCTTATCCTCTAATGCTGACGGCAGAGGAAGCCAGGATATTGAAGGAGTATGTTTCTGCGGGGGGACACCTTTTTGTCGAAGCTCGTGCCGGCTGGGTGGATGAAAGAGGACATGCCGAGCCCAGAGTTCCCGGCTTCGGATTTGACGAGATGTTCGGAGTTCGCGAGAAACAGTTGATTCCTGACAAAGAGTTTGTGGTGAAGTGGGGAGCCGTGCAATTTAAAGGGATGACCCTTCAGGAACAATTCGAGGCGGATGATCGTGCAGTGAAGCCGGTCGCTCTCACAGAGGACGGAACTCCAATAGCCTTCGAGAACGAATATCACAAAGGACACGCGATCATCCTTGGCGCCTTTGCCGGGCAGGAGAACTACGAGCATCCGGTCGCAATGCATCCACTGGCCGGGTTATTGGCTCGATGGGCGGGCTTGTCGCAACCAAACTTGCGCGCTCCCGCACTGTTGGAGCTTCGTCAAATGTATGCCTCGCAGGGTAGATGGGTGTTCTTCTTTAATCACGGGGATAAACCCGCATCGGTGGAGTTTTCCCGGTTGCTCGAAAGACCTGCGTCCACGATTCGGGAAATTATGACCGGCCGGGAAATTACTCCTTCGGGCACCGATCTGAATCTGAAAGAGCTTGTTCCGGGGCAGAGTGTACGCATCTACCGGATTAAATTCTGACATTAAGCGAGTAGGGCGAGCCGTCCGTCTTAAATCTTCATGGAGGAATGATTGTGAGCGTTTCCCGCTATCGTGAACGCATTACAGAAGTTCTAGATCGAATCTGGACTACACAAACTGCAAGCATCGAAAAAGTTGCGGCCGTCATGTCGGCCTGCATCAGCGCCGGTGGCCTGGTGCACATGTTCGGCAGTGGTCATTCTGTGCTTCCAGTGCAAGATATGTTCCCGCGTTACGGAGCCTTTCCTGGTTTTCGGCCGCTCATGGACCTGCGGCTGATGTGGACGAATGTGATTGGCTCCGGCGGCGCAAAGGGATTGCTCTGGTTGGAACGCCGCGAGGGTTATGCCGCTGTTCTTTTCGAAAACGAGCCGATTCGTGCAGGAGACGTGATGCTGGTTTTTTCTCACGGAGGCCTGAACGCAGCCGGAATCGAGGTGCTCCTGGAGGCCAAGAAGCGCGGGCTCACGACAGTAGCCATCACATCCTTGGACAACTACCGCAAGCGGGAGGCCACTCATTCCTCGGGAAAGAAACTGGCGGATGTTGCGGATTACGTCATCGACAACTGCGTGCCCGCTGAAGATGCCTTGGTCCAGGTACCGGGCTGGAAAGCTCCGGTGGCCGCGGGATCAACGGTTTCGACGATCACAATCGCGATGGCGATCATCGCGCAGGTAGCCGCTGATTTGGCGGAGCAGGGCAAGAATCCACCTGTATTCGTTTCCCCCAATGTCCCGGGCATACCGGCGGATAACAACAATCGCGTTTACGAAGAATACGAGCGCCTGCTGAAAAGATAGCCTGTGAGTCAAACTGTCCGGCCACGATTGCTGTTTCTCAGCGCATGCGCGGGAATGCTCGTCTTTGGAATCGTTCTCGCCATCCTGGGAACTGTTTTTGGCCTGCCCGCAATGCGCGAACGCGTGCAAATAAGTCTGGCCCAGCAAGGCTTGCTTCTCTTCTTCCTGTATTTCGGTATCTTTGGTGCTTCTTCAGCCGTAGGACCCCTCATTGATCATTTGGGTAACAAGGCGAATCTGCTGACGTCCTCTGTGCTCGTTGCCATAGCGATGGTCGTCTTTGCGGACGCTCGCTCGTTTGCAACTGCGAGCTTCGCTGCGATCCTACTCGGCCTGGGCGGAGGCGGCTTGAATACTTGCACAAACGTGCTCGTGTCAGATCTTTATGCAGCGCAGCGCGGACCCATGCTAAATCTCCTGGGGATCTTCTTTGGCGTGGGCGCGCTGAGTATTCCCCTGACGGCCGCCAGCATTGTTGGTCGCTTCACGATTCCTCAGTTGTTTCTCGTCTGCGCGATGCTCGCGACCGTCTGCGCTCTCTGGTATGCAGTGATCCCGTTCCCACCCGCCAAGACGAAGCAAGAGTTCTCCTGGCGGGAACTTCTCGAGGTTGCGAAATACGACGGAGTGCTGTTGCTAGCGTTAATTCTGTTCTGTGAATCGGGGAATGAGGCATGTATCGCCGGTTGGACATCCACTTATGTGAACGTTGCGGGACAAGCTCCGCGAGTTGCCACGCTGGTGTTAGCTGGGTATTGGGCCGGACTCATGGTGAGCCGAATGCTTGCCGCGAGAGTGCTGAGCGGGATCGGAAAATCGCAGCTCGTCCTGAGTATGGCCTTGTTGTCCCTGGGAGGGTGTGCCGTTCTACTGTTGGCACGATCTCTCGTCCTGCTGTTTGCCGGGACGGCATTGATTGGATTGTCTTACGGGCCCATCTTCCCGACGACGCTGGCAATTGCCGGGGATCGCTATGCGCAGCGAGCCGGAACCGTCTTCGGACTGCTGTTTTCCATTGCACTCATCGGCGGCATGATATTTCCCTGGGCCGTGGGGCAAGTATCGCAACGGGTCAGCGTTCGTGCTGGAATGATCGTGCCAGGACTGGGAGCAGTCGTCATTGTTGGCCTGTCTCTGGCGATCTTCTTGGGCGGCAACCGGTCGGTCGCGCTGCCGGGTACCGATTAAGCATTCCTTGGGATAACGCAACGAATACGGGAGGTAGAGTGTCGCACGTTCTGGCGGTGGACCTCGGAGGCACGAAATGTTCTGCTGCCGTCATCGATCGTGAAGGGAAGATTGTTTCGCGCCGCACTGAACCCGTGGAAGTCAGCTCTTCTTCGGCGCCGGTATCCCAGATCGTCCGGCTCGCGAAGGATCTTGCCGGCGACAAGACCCCGAAGGATGCTTATTTTGCCGCCGGAGTGGCCGTGCCCGGGCTGGTTCGGCGCAACGGAACGGTGTGGGCGCCTAACCTGCCCGGGTGGGAAGAGGTGCCGCTCGCGAAGCGTTTGACACGTTCACTTGCTATCCCGGTAAACGTAGAAAGCGATCGCAATGCAGCAGTCTTGGGGGAGTGCTGGCTGGGTGGGGCGCGAGGCAAATCCGACGTAGTTGTGTTGCTGATCGGCACTGGAATCGGGGCGGGCATCCTGAGTGGCGGCCGCATTATTCGCGGCGCCCACGAGCTTTCAGGATGTGCCGGATGGCTCACAGTTACGCGCGAAGACGTCCAAGCTGCGGGGAGCAATGGAGAGTTGGAATCTCTGGTGGCCGGACCGGCTATCGCATCTTCTGCGCGGCTGCGTCTGAGAAATGGAGAAACCAGCAGCCTGGCAGAATTGGATTCGTCGAAAATCACGGCGCACGATGTTGCGTATGCAGCCCGCCAGGATGACCGGCTGGCGTTGGATATCTTCAATCGAGCCGGCCGGCTCCTCGGGTTTGCGGTGGCCAATCTGGTCAGCCTCCTTGACCCGGAGGTCATTATCCTCGGAGGAGGAATGGCTGCAGTCGCTGACCTCTACTTGAAGCCCTTGCGGCAGGCAATGGTTGAGCGCGCGCAACCGCTCGCCGCCAAGAAAGTGAGCATCATGGTGAGTAGCATTGCGGACACAGTGAACTTACTCGGCTGCGCACGCCTGGCCTGGGAACCGTCCGCCATCGCGCAGCAACCTGCAATCACGACAAGGAGTCGCACCAGTTCCGGTAAGAAAACGCGGCGAACCAAAAAGGAGACCAAATGAACCGGCGTTCTTTCGCACAATCCGTCGGTGGTGCGATTGCACTTTCAGCCCTACCCGGATCTTCGAGGTGGAACGCGCCGGCCGACAGCAGTCCAGCCAGGACCATGGCGATTGCGGCGCATCCCGGCGACGGCCTCTTCACCATGGGAGCGGTATTAGCCCAACAGATCGAGCGAGGGGGAGCGGGCACTTTGCTGAGTCTCTCACTCGGAGAGAAGGGCGCCCCGAACGAAATTCCGGTTCAGCAATACGGCGAAATGCAGCGAACAGCCACTCAGAAAGCGACTCACCTGCTCGGAGCAGACTCCATATTTCTTACCTATCCCGATGCTGAGATCCCGTTCAACGAAGAGAGCACGCTCTCCGTTTGCGATGCAATTCGACAATGCCGGCCGGACATCATCGTGACTCACTGGAGCGGAAGCTGGCACAAGGATCATCAGAATTGTCATCTGATCGTTCGGGATGCGGTTTTCTACGCTGCGTTGGAGACCCTGAGCCGCAGCCGACCTGCGCACACAGTGTCTAAAATCTACTATGCCGACAACTGGGAAGACGCCACCAACTTCGTGCCCGACACGTATCTGGATATCGAAGCGGTATTTGAGAAGTGGCTTCAGGCATGTGATTTCTATCCCATGTGGCGTGGCCAAACGGGGTTTTTCCGATACAACGACTACTACGGTGCTCTTGCGATCATGCGCGGGTGCCTTTCCGGCTTCAAGCACGCGGTGGCACTCATGTCCGACATCGGTCAACGGACCAGCCGGCTCCGGACGCTTTGAAATCGACGGCCCCACAGTCTGTCACTAAAAGTGACCTATATCGATCGAAGGTTTGTTTGGTTGGAATGTGGAACGGAGTTGGGGACTGCCAACAACAAACGGCAGAATGTGAAACATCGTTAACTGTGTTGCTCTGATTATGTAGTTTTTGTTCTGCTATCCGAGCCGCTCTCGCGAGCACGTGCCTCTTCCAAGGCCTGCAGCGGATCTCGGCCGGTGACTTCTTTGTACCAGGCAGGGTGGTGCGTCCACGCCCAAGCCTCGCTTACTGTGCCGCGGGTCATCGCCTGCATGGTGCCGGGTTCGCCGATTGTGCTGAGGTAAATGTGAATGAAGATGCCAGCCAGCATGATCAGTGCCGAGATATCGTGGATTACATAGCTGACAGCAACTGGCCAGCGTCCGAAGATCTCCGGGAACCACATGATCACTCCCGTGATGACATAGGCGATCGAACCGCCGACGATCTCCCAGAACTGCGCCTTCTGGCCGGCGTTGAAAAAACCTACGTCGGGCGGCTCGATGCTGTCGCGATGCGTCACGTAGTCTTTCAGTCGCTTCATCCAGCGAGTGTCCCCGGGGCCCCACGCCATCAGGGCAAACCAGTTCAAAGCCTGAAGGCCGAAGAAAAACACGAACCCGAGTCCGAACCACGGATGCAGCATGCGGGTCATAGCCCCTCCGCCGAACAAGGGTGTGAACCAGCGGAAGATCCACGGCATGTAGATGCCAAAGCCCGAGAGCAAGGCGAGGAAGAAGAAGATGCCGTAGGCCCAGTGCAGAAAGCGCGTGTAGGCGCGATGCCGCAGAAGCTCTCCAACGTAAACGACGGTCAGGCCGATTCGATTGATGAAATGATCGGGCCCGCTCGCGATTCGGTTCGCTGGTGTGGCCATCTAGTTGTCCTTCCTCGCCTCGCCACCGTCGATCTCTCGCACCGGAGGTTGGGGCTGGACTCTTCGTGGTCCCTCGGTCACGTAATGCAGGATGACTCCGGCAAATGCCATGACTGACGCGATAAGTCCCACCGGCTTGAACCAGTTCTTCCACAGCGTGAAGCTAAGCGGAATCCGCGGATTCTTCGGCAGTCCGCCGTATTTCTCCGGATTAGTCGAGTCGTGCAGGATGTATACGACGGAAGTTCCGCCGATCGTCTGTGGGTCGTAGACGCCCGCGTCTTTCAACCCCGCGTGTTGCTGCAATTGCACCACGCGTTTGTTGGCCAGCTGCAGCATGTCCTCCTTGGTGCCGAAGTGGAGGCATCCCGTCGGGCAGGATTTGATGCAGGCTGGCTCAAGGCCCTGACCAACGCGGTCGGAACAGAGCGTGCACTTGTACACTCTCTTTGTCGATGGATTGAACTTCGGAACATTGAACGGACAACCCGAGACGCAGAACTGACAGCCGATGCAGTTGGCCTGTTCGAAATCGACAATGCCGTTGCTGTACTGCACGATCGCGCCATCCGCGGGGCACGCCGCCAGGCAACCGGGATCGGCACAGTGCATGCACTGATGCTTGCGCATGAGCCACTGGAATGATCCGTCGTCGCTCGAGACTTCATTGAACTTGATCAGGTTCCAGTAGTTCCAGTTCGTGTCTGGCATCGTCTGGTAGGTGTTGTCGAACATGGTGGGCTGGAACGGCATGTCGTTCCACTCCACGCAAGCGACCTCGCAGGCTTTGCAGCCGATGCACGTTGTTGTGTCGATGAGTTTGCAGAGCACTTCCTGGCGCTGTGTTCCCGCACCGGGCACAGGTCCGGGGTGGCCCGAGATCTTCTGAACTTGCAGCGTCTTGCGATCGCTCATCTCAGGCCTCCCCTAAACTCTTTCCAGCTTCACGAGGAAGCCCTTGAACTCGGGTGTGTACGCGTTGGGATCAATGACCGCTGGCGACAGAAAATTGGCAGGTATCCTCGCTGTCTTGCCTTCATCTTCCGCGATGCCGCGGAATCCCCAGTGAATGGGGATGCCTATCTGATAGGTCTTCTTGCCATCGATCATCATGCCCTTGATGCGCCTGGTGACCATCGCCTTGGCGATATACTCGGCGCGGGCGCTTGTTACCTTCACTTTCTCGCCGCCGCGCAGGCCCATCTGGTCGGCGAGTTCCGCGGGAATCTCCACGAACGGTTCGGGCACCAGTTGCACGTTCATGGGATTGTTCTTGGTCCAGTAGTGATAGTGCTCGGTAAGTCGATACGTGGTGCAGATGATGTTGTATCCCTGATCGACTGTCCCGTACTTGTCTAGGTCCGATTTGAATCTCTTCGCGATCGGGTTGTTCGATTGATTTGGGTGCAGGGGATTCGCGATTGGACTCTCAGTGGGTTCATAGTGTTCCGGGAAGGGACCATCGGCGACCGCACCGATCGGGACGAACAGGCGCCCAACTCCTTCGGGATTCATGATGAACGGGCCCATGTGAGTCTTGGGGTCGGCATCGGCCTTGAAATCGGGAATATCGTTGCCCACCCATTTCTGCTTGGCTTCACTCCACCAGACTTGCTTCCGCTCGGGATCCCATGGTTTCCCGTTCAGATCACATGACGCGCGGTTGTAGAGGACACGCCGATTCGCCGGCCACGACCATGCCCAGTTGGAATGAATTCCGAGTCCAGACGGATCGGCCGGATCGCGGCGCTGTGTCATGGCGCCACCTTCGGTCCATGAGCCGCAGTAGAGCCAATTTCCAGACATCGTGGAGCCGTCGTCGCGCAGGAATGCGAAGCCGGGAAGCTGCTGGTCAGCCTTGATGGTTGTATTCGTCTTCTGATCGGTGACGTCTGCCAGCGCCTTACCGTTGATCTCCTTCGCGACCTCGGCTAGTGATGGGTTGTTCGGATTCGTGTAGTTCCACGAAACCTTGAGAACCGGGTCGGGGAACTTCCCGCCTTCCTTCTGATATTTCTCCCGAACTTTCAGAAAAATACGCGCCAGAATCTCCTGGTCGAGTTTGCAATCTCCGGGGGGAGGGACCGCGGCCCACTTCCACTGCAGCCAGCGCGCGGAATTGACGAAGGTCCCGTCTTTCTCGGCGAAACCCGCGCCCGGCAGACGATAAACCGTCGTATTGATCTTCTTCATTTCGTCGGGAGTGGTACCCGGCGCGCGCCAGAACTCACTGGTCTCGTCGGGATAGATTTCGCAGACCACCAGGAAGTCCGCTTTCTTCAGAGCATCGATGTTCTTTTTGGCATTCGGCCCGATCATGACACCGTTCATGCCGAACGCCATCATGGCTTTGACTTTGCCGTTGTACATGTCGTCCCAGATTTCGGCCCAGGAATATTTGCGGTCAATCTTGGGAAGCCAGTTGAAGGCGAAGTCATTTTCCTTCGTCGCCGCATCACCGTAGAGGGCTTTAAGGAGCGAGACCGTGAATGCGGGTGTGTTCGACCAATAGTTGAACGAGTCCCACTCTTTCGGCTTTGAGGATTTTGGCGTCGTGCGGGTGAGATAGGCCCCCAGATCGGTATCGGCCGGGGTTGGCATCTTGAGATAGCCGGGCAAGATATCGAAGATGCCGGCCATATCCGTCGCACCCTGAATGTTTGAGTGCCCGCGCAGCGCATTGACACCGCCGCCCGCGCGTCCCACATTGCCGAGCAGCAACTGAATCATCGCCGCGGTGCGGATCGTCTGCGTACCGGAAGAATGCTGCGTCCAGCCGACCGCATAGATGATGGTCCCTGCCCTCTTCATGTCGCCGTTCTGGCGAATAGAAGCGAATGTATCCCACGCCTTTATCGCCTGATCTTTCGGGATGCCGGTGATGCGCTCGACCATCTCCGGCGTGTAGCGTGAGTACTGTTGCTTCAACAGTTGAAAGACGCAGCGCGGATGTTGCAGGGATAAGTCGAAAGCCACATTCGGCGGCAGCATCGGGGGAGGGGGAGGGCTCCCGGCCGCGGGCTTCGGTGTAGCTGCGCTACCGCCGACTTCTTCGTAGTTCCAGGTTGACTTGTCATACGTCTTCGCGTTCGCATCGAAGCCGGAGTACAGGCCGTCTTCCGCTAGCTTGAAACCCTCTTTCACCACGAACGCGGCGTTGGTGTAGTTGACGAGATATTCCTCGTTGTAGCGTTTGTTCTGAATTGCAAAGTTGATCAGCCCGCCCAGAAAGGCGATGTCGGACCCGGCACGGATTTGCAGGAATTGGTCTGCCTGTGAAGCAGTGCGCGTAAAACGGGGATCTACGACGATGACTTTCGCGTTGCGATTGCGCTTCGCCTCGACGACCCACTTGAATCCGCACGGGTGATTCTCGGCTGGATTTCCGCCCATGATCAACATCATGTCGGTGTTCTTGATGTCGACCCAGCCGTTCGTCATCGCCCCGCGTCCGAATGTTGGCCCCAAACTGGAGACCGTAGGGCCGTGTCAAACACGCGCCTGGTTTTCCAGGCACGTCACCCCCATCGAACGCATCGACTTCACTACCAGGTAATTGAACTCGTTCGTGTCGGTGCAACCGCCGGCAAAAGCGAGACTCTCCCAGCGGTTGACGGTCTTACCGTTCTTGTCCTGCTCGATGAAGTCCGCGTCGCGAAGGGCTTTCGTGCGATTGGCGATTTCGTCGATTGCCTGATCCCAGGAAATATCTTCCCAATGGTCGGAGCCGGGCCGGCGTACTTGCGGCTTCAGCAGGCGGCGATCGTTGACGATGTCCTGCAACAGCGAAGCACCCTTTGGGCAAAGCGTGCCACGGTTGATGGGATGATCAGGATCTCCCTCGACGTGCACCACCTGGGGCGTCACATTCTTCGCCCCGTCACCGATCGTGTGGATGATGATCCCGCAACTCACCGAGCAGTACGGACACGTGCTCCGCGTCTGCGTGGTTCGCGAAATCTTCAATGTCGATGATTCGGCCTGCAAAGGTTGGAGATCGAAGCCCAACGCAGAAAGTCCCACCGTCCCGGCAACTCCTGCTTTGAGGAAGGAACGTCGTGAAAGATCCATGAAAGGTCTCCGCGAAAGGTCTCCGCTTGCTACGACGTTTTGAGGGAGGAACAGGTTCTACTGTTGCCTCGATTTACGCGGTCCCACAGAATGCAGGAACCGTACACCTCTCCGATGCCAGTGTCAATGAAAACTCGAAATGTTACAGCAGTGTTAAAAACCGAGAAGGTTGCGCTCGATCTTTGTGTAGCCATGGTCGTTGGCCCACACATCAAAGACGGTAAGCGCGACCTCGTCGACCAGCGGGACGGCATTTCCATTTACGGTCAAGTCAACCGCTTTTAAGTATCGCTGACACGTGTCGCAAGTCTCGACGTGAACGTAAGCGCATTCTTCGGCAGAGTAGCGAGGTAGTTTCTCTTTGTTCTCTTCTCCACACCAGGGACAGGCGATTCTGCGGAACGTCCATTCGTACAGGCAGAACGAACACAGCAACGAACGACTGGCGCCTTCGCCCTCCGAACGCAGGATGGCCATTTGGGGTAGTCCGTTGCAGACCGGACACCTGTTGCCGTTGTAATGGAAGTCCTTCTGGGCTTGCAGTTGCAGGTGCTCTGCCAGGGGCTGCAGGCAAGCGCGGGTAAAGAAATCACCGGCGCCTTCCAGCCCTTGCTCATTAATAGCCAGGTCAAATAGGCGATTCCATTCGTTAATCCCGCGTTCCCTCAATCCGGCTGCTTCGGCTCGCAGAGTATCGGGTCCACTCTGTGCTGCCACCGAGAGGAGCCGTGGCATGACAGAACAGAAGACTGTCCTGTCAATTTGTTCACGCAGCGGCACTGTTCGACGGATGACTTGCTTCCGTGTGAGCGCCACATCAGACTGAAAATGTAATGTTTCCCCATAGAGGCTCAATACCGCGCTGAGCGAGGGATATCGCGGCTTCAACTCTTGAAGCCGATCGATCCGTTCCTGCCAGCGGATTAGCTGGGTTGGAGGGTTTCCAGACAATCGTGATCATCCCCGCCCATCTTTCATCGGTGGGCGCGCGTCGTCAGAATCCAAGAAAGTTTCGGTTTACGGCTTGAACCCCACGCTCTGCCACAATTCGGCAGTGCGATACATTGCGCCATTGCTGATAACGTATTCGACATTACGACTGTTGTGAATATCAGCGAGCGGATCGGCGGTTAGCAGGATCAGATCGGCCCGTTTACCCTTCTCGATCGTTCCAAGTTCTTTGTCCAGTCCCATCACCCGTGCCGGCACGATCGTTGCCGCCTGGATGGCCTCCATGGGAGTGAATCCTGCCTGCACATAAATTTCGATCTCGCGATGCAGGCTGTGACCCGGAACGGCTTGATCTGTGCCCGCCACAATCGGAATGCCGGCTCGATGCAGCACGCCGACGATCCCGATTTCTTTGCTGAATATCTTCGTAAAGAGTTCGGAACGTTCGGAAGGTGGTTCCACATCGGTGAGAGGTTGCGCCAGTTCCAGCGCGATCTTTTCCACACCGGGCTCAAAGCTTGCGGGCGGCTTGGCCGTGGTTGCAGTAAACAACTCGAACAGTGCCATCGTAGGATCGATCACCGTGTGATGCTCTTTGAGAAACGCCACCGCCTTCGCCGCTTCCGGCGAATCGAGATTGATTTCTGCCATCGCCTTCCTGCGCTCCAGTCGGGTGGCGCCGTCAGGAATGGGCGCATGCATGATGTCCGCGATGTACTGAATGTGGTTGATCTGATCCTGGCCGGCCTCTATCGTCTGATAGGCGTTCAATCCTTCCGGCACATGACCGGTCACGGTCATACCCAGGCGGTGAGCCTCATCAGCGACAACCTTTAGTTCGTCAAGCTTCACCGAACTGTAGATCTTCATCTGCTGGAAATTTGCGGCGTGATATCGATCGACCCACGAGCGCGCCTGCTCGGGCGTGTCAACTCGCCCCACACCAAGCGCAAGGGGGCCGGTACCGTCGACGACGCCGGCTAGCAGAAGGCGTGGGCCGAGGCCGCGGCCCTGTGCAATGGCATCGCGCACCGCGGTGATGAATTCAAACTCGTTGCCGCAGTCACGGACTGTCGTCACACCCGCCGCGAGATAGATCGGCCCCCACTCCACCTGCTCAAAGTGAGCATGCATATCCCAGAGCCCTGGAAGCAGGAACTTGCCTTTGGCGTCGATGACTTGTGCGTCTTTCGGAATCGCGATCTTCGCCCGTGGGCCCGCCGCAACGATGTTGCCGTGATCAATGACAACTGCTGAATCCGCAACCGGCGTCGCTCCGGTACCGTCGATGAGGGTGGCGCCGACGATCGCCAGTGTAGGCGCGTGGCTGCCAGGAATAGTCTTCGATAGATCGGCCAGCGCCTTCATTTCATCTGCACCAGCCTTGCCTACGAAGTCCGCGAGGGCATTCTCGTAGCCATCGCGGATCGCTTCAAAGTGGTCGAACTCGGCATCGGTCGTAACGGCTGCGACAAGATTGCGCTTTCCGTCGAACCAGAGCGTTTCCCGGCCCCAGATCAGTCCTTCGACGGTATAGCGGTCCAGCTTTTCGTTTCTGCCACCGACCTGGATTGTGTCTTGACCACGCGGTTCAATCTTCACCAATCCGTTCGGCAGAGTTGGCAGTTGAGACGGAGACCCGTGGGTCGCCCAGTAGCGCACCATCAGCATCTGCATTGTGCTAGGCGCGTAGCTGGTAATGGTGAAGAAGGCGCCAGTCGGCGCGGAAGAATCAATCTTTTTGTCGCGCATGCGTAGATGGACCTGGCCCTGGTCGATGGATATCGATTCATCAATCGTGACCGTACGCGCGGTGCGCCCCTTGATCTCGAAGGATTGAGGCGTCAAGTCCGGCGCAGCCCGGAACGTTGTTGTGAGCGGAACTTCGGACCCGCGGTCGGTGAACTTGAAGTCGATCTTGGCGGCAAGCGAGTCGCCCTGGCGGCGAATCTCGTACGTCTCTTCGCCGATCGGCTGCTCGAATTTATGTAGGGTGAACTTGCCTTGCTCAACGATCGTGGACTGGGGTTCTTGCGCAAACGCAACGATGGCAAGGGTGGCGCACAGCCACAGCACACTAATCACGATGGAGGATTTCTTTTGCTTCATGGAGAGCTCTGCAGGCCCGAAGATTGTACCGGATTGGACTGGTTCAGCGCGCAATAGCCAAACCACGAACGATTTTCAATCTCCAAATCTGATTTGGGCGCGAGCTTTTGCCTTGGCCGCTTCCTCTTCTCTGTTCTTTGGTGGCGCAGTGGTTTCGAGAGAGCGGAGAAGCCGCATCGAGATCGAACTCACCTCGTCGATTGCGGCTTGAAATGCGGCCTCGTTGGTCCTGGAAGGCTTGTTGAAGCCGGTGATTTTGCGGACGAACTGCAGCGAGGCGGCGCGCACCTCGTCATCCGTCACTGGCGGATCGAAGTTAAAAAGAGTTTTGATGTTCCGACACATGAAATAAGACCTCGGAGTGCTCCACTGAGAACTGCGTGGACGTGTACTCATTGTGGCGCAATCCGGCCTTGCATGTCACCGGCTGCAAACTCTTGCGTTGAAAGTTGCCTCCTAGGGTCATGCTATAATTCTTTATTCTCAGTTGCTTAGAGTACGGAGGACTGTATCGACAAACGTTTTATCCGCATCAATGACCGCATTCGGGCCCGCGAAATTCGCGTGATTGACGAAGACGGCAATATGCTCGGGATTATGCCGCCCTACGAAGCGGTTAAGAAAGCCCGCGAGAAAAGTCTGGACCTGGTTGAGATTTCGCCCACCGCGCAGCCTCCCGTATGCCGCATCATGGATTACGGGAAGTATCTCTACCAGCAGGAAAAGAAAGAGCGCGAAGCCAAGAAGCATCAGAAGACGATCACGGTAAAAGAGGTCAAGTTCCGCATCAATGTGGATGACCACGATTACGAGACGAAGAAGAATCACGTTCTGCGCTTCCTGGGCGAGGGCGACAAAGTTAAGGCAACAATTTTCTTCCGCGGGCGCGAGATGACGCGCACGGGACTGGGCCGCCAGATTTTGGAGCGGTTGATCAAGGACGTCGAGTCGGAAAGTATCGTCGAGTTTCGTCCGCGACAGGAAGGGAATACGCTGCACGCGATTCTGGCTCCGAAGAAGTCGGACAAGGAACGTGAGAAGGAAAGAGAGAAGGTAAAAAAGCTGAAGGCCGCGGCGCAGAGTGCGCCGGCCGACGCTCCTCCTCCGGCGCAGGTCGCCAAGCCCGCGTCGTAAGCGCGGCTCTGTCGAGTACAAATTCATTGCAATTGGCACTTAGCACTTGGCATTTAGCCAGTCGAGAGAATGCCTGTGGGTGG
>DATKAP010000129.1:0-7647 GCA_035577905.1 Binatia bacterium | reverse complement strand
CGTGTGCCCGCTGCCCCGGCACGTTCGTAAGTTTCGGGGTATGATTATTGGGACGCTCGGGAAGGCCGTTGACCACGATTTCGGCCTGATTGTTCGAATCGGTTCAAGGGGGGAAGTCCCAATGAAGTTGATTGAAGGCTTTGACAGCAACTATCGATACATCCTGGTGGCAGCGCGGCGCGCAAGGCAATTGCAGTCCGGAGCGCCGCCGGTGGTTGACACCACTTCCCGCAAGCCGTGCCGCATCGCGCAGGATGAAATTCGCGCAGGCAAGGTGAAATGGGAGATGACCGAGACCCGCAGCGCCGCCGAACAGGCCTCGGAAACGCTCGACAAGGCGCTCGGTCAGGACTAGGGATTGTTGATTTCGTGAATGTTGGTTGTTGAATGGTTCTGGATCAATCAACGATCAAAAATCATCAATCAACAATATGAGAGTTGCTCTCGGCGTTACCGGCGGAATTGCGGCATACAAAGCAGCTGAGGTTCTCCGCCTGCTGCAAGATCGTGGCGTACGCGTGCAGGTCATCATGACCCGCGCCGCGCAAGAGTTTGTCAGACCCCTTACCTTTGCCGCCCTGTCTGGAGAAAAAGTCATCACCGGCATGTTCTCGTCAGGGGAAGAGCATGAACCGAACATCGATTCCGCCATCGAGCACATCGCCGTTTCGCAATCGATAGATGCGTTAGTTGTTGCTCCTGCGACGGCCGACATCATCGCTCATTTTGCTCAGGGAATCGCAACGGACTTTCTCACCACGCTTTATCTCGCGACAACTGCGCCGGTCGTTATTGCCCCGGCGATGAATGTGAATATGTGGAACCACCCTGCTACGCAGGCGAATCTGGAAATCTTGCGCAAGCGTGGCGTGAGAATCGTGGAACCCGAGGCAGGCTATCTTGCATGCGGGATGGTCGGTCAGGGAAGGCTCGCAGAGAACGAAGCCATCGTCGCTGCGGTTCTGGAATCACTTGGAGTTTCGCAGGACCTGGCCGGTGAGACTGTTCTGATGACTGCCGGCCCGACGCGAGAAAAGATTGATCCTGTCCGTTACATCACGAATCGCTCCAGCGGTCGTATGGGATACGCTCTCGCCGAGGCTGCTCTGCGCCGCGGCGCCCGCGTGCTCCTGGTCAGTGGTCCGACTTCTCTGACGCCACCCGCCGCGGCGGAATTGACTCACGTCGAATCCACCGAGGAGATGCGCGACGCTGTGTTAAGCCTGCTTCCGCAGGCGAGCATCGTGATCAAGACGGCGGCAGTTGCGGACTATCGGGCAAAAACGGCGGCAGGCCAGAAGATTAAGCGTAAAGGTCCAATGACGTTGGAATTGGAAGCGACGCCCGACATTCTGAAGGAGCTATCGCTGAAGAAGGGAGCGCAGATTGTAGTCGGTTTCGCCGCCGAAACGGAAAATGTATTGGAAAACGCCCGCCAAAAGCTGATCTCAAAAAATCTCGATGCCATCGTAGTAAACGATGTCTCTCGCGAAGGAGTCGGCTTTGATTCCGACCGGAATGCCGTCACTATTATCACCGCCAATGACGTCATCGACGTGCCCGAAACCACCAAGTGGGAGGTCGCGCAGCGCGTGCTCGATCAGATTGTGAAACTCCGCCACCAGCGCGGTGAGACCGCCGTGTCGTCTGTCAGGGGACGCGAGACGAACCGTCGTTAGCGGATTCCGCCGCGAACTCGAGCCTGTCAACGTATAATCACTTTCAATCAAGGCATGGATATCGTCAGCAATCCGGGTCTGCGTCGAGCCCTGGCCGAACGCGTCCGTTATTACAACGAACTCGGTATTTACGATTTTTATCGGCGCCAGCGAAGTGATCGGCTGAACGATTCCGCTTCCATCGAAGTTCAACCAGAGATAACAACCAGTCCCCAGCCGGAGCTGCGAGAGGAAATGTCGCCCAAAAAATCGGCGGTGCTTGCTAACACTACAGAAGAGAGCATCTTTGAAATTCTGAATCCGAAGCCAGAGCACGGCATTTCTGATCCAGTCGCCGCATTGAAGCTGATCCGCGAAGATCTGGGTGACTGTACCCGCTGTAAGCTTCACCAGCAGGGACGGAAACAAATCGTCTTCGGCGTCGGCAATCCTCGAGCCGAACTGATGTTCGTCGGTGAAGGCCCCGGTGCCGATGAAGACGCGCAGGGCGAGCCATTCGTAGGCCGAGCCGGTCAGTTGTTGAACAACATGATCAAGGCCATGGGGTTGCGGCGCGAGGATGTCTACATCGCCAATGTCGTCAAATGCCGTCCACCCGGCAATCGCACGCCTGAGCGCGACGAGTGTGAGACTTGCTCACCGTTTCTCATGCGCCAAATCGCGGTGATCAAGCCGAAAGTGATCGTCGCCTTGGGTGCCGTTGCCGCAAAGAATCTTCTGGCGATCAATGCGCCTATGTCCGAATTGCGCGGGCGCTTCTACGACTTCATGCCCGCTGGTGCTCGCAGCAATGACCGTTCGTGGGAGGGATCGAAGCTAGCTGTTACCTATCACCCGGCGTTCCTTCTCCGCGATCCGCGCCAAAAGGGAGAGGCTTGGAAAGACCTGCAAATGGTGATGAAGTACCTCGGATTGAAACTCCCGACTCAGAACGTGTAGGGACGGGACACTTCGTCCGTCCCGCGAGCAAGAACGAGCGTTCGATACTCGCGCCTAGTTTATCCTTCCAACCAATGCCAGAATTCTGCAATGTCGCCCTTCCAGTTCCTCTGGAAATGGCATTCACTTACCGTATCCCGGAAGGCGCAACACCGGCGATCGGCGTGCGCGTCCTGGTCCCTTTCCGCCAGCAGCGCATGATAGGTGTTGTCGTTAGTCTCCATGATCACAAACCAGACGTCACAACGAAGAATATTTTCGCTGTCGTCGATTCCGCTCCGGTCCTTGATGAACACCTGCTCCAACTCGGCCGCTGGATCGCGGACTACTATCTTGCACCCATCGGGGAAGTATTCCGTACAATGCTTCCGTTAACGGCCGAGTTCAAGCGGATTGTCGGATATCGAGTTGCCGAACAGGGCCAATTTGCACTTCATTTGGCCGGAATGTCAGGATCATCCGCCCGCTCTCAACGGACTCCCGAGGAACAGGCAGCAGAGTTTCGTGTGCTCGACTATCTCGCCGCGTCGGATGGCCAACTTATCCGCGAGCAAACCCTTCGTCAGAGTGCCGGTGCTTCCCGCAGGATCCTCGATGGTATGGTGCGCAAGAAATGGATTGCGCGCGCGGACGTATCCACACAACAAGACGCCGCCCGTATTGTCAGAATCGCGGTTCTCAAATCCGCCGAGGGCAGGCTGAATGCGAATCAGAAGGCTATTCTCGATACCCTTGCCGCCGCTGGTGGAAAGGTTCCTGTAGAGGCACTTCAATCGCTCGAAGTTCCACGATCGACATTGGGCACGCTGGTTCGGCGCGGCCTTATCGATCTCATCGAGGAATCTGCCGAGTTCACCGTTTCCCGAACCAAACCCAGGCCCAGCCCCTTCGACTTCGATTTCAATCAAGCGCAGCAGTTCGCTCTCGCATCGTTATTGGAGAAGGTGGAAAGCAGGAAGTTTTCCGGCATGCTCCTGCATGGAGTCACAGGCTCTGGAAAAACGGCCGTGTACCTTGCGGGAATGCGCTCTGTTCTCGAAGCAGGACGGTCAGCCATTCTTTTAGTTCCGGAAATCGGGTTGACTCCTGCAGTGGCAGCGGACCTGCACCAAATATTTGGGGATGAAGTAGCCATCTTGCACTCGGCTCTCTCCGACCGCGAACGCGCCGAGCAATGGCATCGCATCAAGCGAGGCGAGGCACGGATGGTCGTTGGCACGCGCTCCGCGGTTTTTGCTCCCGTAGCCGATCTGGCGCTGATCATCGTCGATGAGGAACATGACGCTTCCTACAAACAGGAGGAGACGCCGCGCTACCACGCCCGCGATGTAGCTGTTATGCGCGCAAAAATGGCTGCTGCTGCCGTGGTTCTCGGCTCAGCCACACCGTCGCTCGAGTCCTACTTCAACGCCAAAAAGAGTAAATACGCTCTGATTGAGCTTCCAGACCGCGTTCAGGAGCGTCCCTTGCCGGAAGTTGAGATCGTTGACATGCGGCTGGAGTTCCAGGAGACCGGACGCGAGCAGGTCATTTCGCGCAAGCTGGCCGAGGAAATTCAGCAGCGCCTGGATCGCAAAGAGCAGGTCATGGTTCTTCTAAATCGCCGGGGATACTCGCCGGTCGTCCTCTGCCGGACCTGCGGCAAGAAACTGGAATGCAAGAATTGTGCCATTGCGCTCACGCATCACAAACGCGAGCACAAGATGGTGTGCCACTACTGCGGTTATACGGCACCCGTGCCGAAAGCATGTGTGCACTGCGGCAGCGAATACGTTTACTTTCTCGGCACAGGATCAGAGAAGCTGGAGGAGTTGCTGCACGGAATGTTTCCTCAGGCCCGCATCGCTCGTCTTGATCGCGACACCGTACGAGGCCACGAAGATTTCGAACGTACGCTCAACGCACTGAACGAAGGTGAACTCGATCTGGTCGTCGGCACGCAGATGATCGCAAAGGGTCACGACATCCACGGAGTGACGCTTGTCGGCGTGGTCGGTGCCGATGTCGCGCTCGGTCTGCCCGACTTCCGTGCGGCTGAACGCACCTTTCAATTGCTGACCCAGGTTGCCGGCCGCGCCGGCCGCGGAAAATCCCCCGGTAAGGTGATCCTCCAAACTTATTTCCAGGATCACTATGCGGTGCAATACGCGGCACGTCATGATTTCCTCGGTTTCTACGAAAAAGAACTGCGCTTTCGCAGTTGGATGCACTATCCGCCATATTCCGCGCTCGCCAATGTTTTGGTCCGCAGCAGCAAACTCGACGATGCCTTGCAATGGTCAGGATCGCTGGGCAAATGGTTTGACCAGACACGACACGAAGGAGTCCGGGTCTTGGGCCCAGCCGCTGCGCCCATCATGCTCCTCAAGCAGGACTATCGTTATCACTTCGTTCTGAAGTCGCCCAGCCGGGAAAAGCTGAACGCAACTCTGCGTGCCATGCTCGCCCATGCCGCGCAGCAGAAGATTCCGCGTACCCAGGTCATCGTCGATGTCGACGCACTCTGGTTGATGTGAAACCCGAGTCGCGGAATAATCGATCGTCATGCCAGCCAACAAATCACGCAGAGAACCTCGGCCAGAATTCTTCGCTACTCCAGCCGAGTGGCGTGCGTCGCTCGAGAAAAAGCACTCGTGCACTCAGGAACTTTGGGTCGGATTTTATAAACGGGACTCGGGCCGGCCCAGCATTACCTGGCCGGAGGCCGTCGATGGTGCACTCTGCTTCGGTTGGATCGACGGAGTCCGCAAAAGTATTGATGCGTTCAGCTATAAGATCCGGTTTACTCCCCGCAAGCCGCGAAGCATCTGGAGTGCGATCAACATAAAGCGTGCGAAAGAACTAGCAAAGCAGGGACTGATGCATCGGCAGGATTGGCCGCGTTTAGGAAGCGCGACGGGGACAGGTCGGCAGTCTACGCCTATGAACAGAGGCGAACTGCACAACTACCGCGCGAATTTGAGAGAGAATTCCGGGCCAAGCCAGAGGCCTGGGCATTCTTTCAGTCGCAGCCTCCCTGGTACCGCCGAACTTCAACGTATTGGGTTATCAGCGCGAAAAGGGAAGATACTCGCTTGAAGCGACTGGCCACTCTGATCGATTGTTCTGCCCGAAAGCAGAACATCCCGTCGCTAAATCGGTCGTCTCCGTCGAAATAACGGCGCATCAGAAAGAGGCTTGAAAGGGAGAAGTGGTAAACGTCAGTAGCAGAATCACGGCCGCAAGCAGGGTCCAAACCCAGCGGTTCCTGGGGATCACAGGATAGTCCGGAGCCTGTCGCTGCCGAATTGTCAGGACATTCATCACCGTGATGACGACCGCCCACAACCACCAACTGTTGTTCATGTGGTTCGATTTGTAGGTCCTTGCTCCGAGGCCGACAAGGGTAATCACGGTCATCCAGGACATCCTTCGATGTGCTCGCGGAGCGAGCGCGTAAACGATGTGTCCTCCATCCAGTTGACCACTGGGCAAAAGGTTCAATGCCGTGGCATACATTCCCACCCACGCCGCGACCGATGCTGGATGCAGCAGAAGCCCTCCCAACGGCAATCCGGAAACACCGTGCATTGGTAACAGCACGCGCAGAAGCCCGTGCGACAAATAGAAAACGAGAGGGAGTCCAATCTGCAGGTCGAACGGACCGGGCGCCGCCGCCGCCGGCTTTGCCCATCCTAGCGACAGCAGGAGCACCGCAAAAGCGAGAACGAATCCGGCGATCGGACCTGCCACGGCTATGTCGAACAGTGCCGCGCGACTGTAAATCTTGGAGCGAATGAGAATGACCGCGCCTATGGTTCCGATCGGTGTCGGAAATGGGATGAAGAAGGGCAATGTCGCGTGAATGCCATAGTGGCGGCAGGTTATGTAATGGCCCATCTCGTGCGCTAGAAAGAACAGCAGCAACGTAGCCGCAAAAGGCCAGCCCGCTGACAGCCTCGCGGGGTGCGAGAACAACCAGCCAGCCGGAAAAAATGGAATCGATTCATCTGCAAACGAGAGAGCGGGTAGGTTATGGTCAAAGTTAAACTGCATCCTGGCGCCCATAACGAGTGTCGTAAAAAGCGTTGCGACTAGCAGCAGCGCATGCAGCCAATATCGAGGACGCGGCGGCGGTCCCTCGGGCGCAGGTATCCGCTGGAGATACTCGAGCGTTGAGGAGGGTGTGAAACTACCGGTTTCCGACATTCAGATCGACGAGCCCCCATGCGCTGGACTCGTACCTTGATGCTACTACGATTGCATCGAGTACGCGGACGCCGGGTGTTGAGGGATGGATGTGGCTGAAAGGAACAGTGATCAATCGATCGACTGCAGTTCTTTGCCGGGCTTGAAACGTACCGCGCGGCCGGGAGGAATGGAAACCTCTGCTCCTGTGCGCGGATTACGTCCGATGCCAGTCTTTCGCGGACGCACGTTGAATACTCCAAATCCCCGCAGTTCAATGCGATTGCCGGCCGCCAGCGCCTTCTTCATGCTTTCGAATACGGTTTCTACGGCCAGTTCGGCTTTGGTCTTGGTGATGCCGGTCTTCGCCACAACTTCGTTGATAATATCGAGCTTGATCACGCGGGGCTCCCGTGAGGAGTGAAATTATTCTTCAAGTTATTGATGCTAAGGAAGATAAGTGAGATTGTCAACCCGCGCACCAATCCCGTAAACTGGCAGACATCCAGCCAAAAAGATTGAGCAATTGAGTCAATGGGGAATTGTGCATTTTGCGGCACGCGCGGTACCACCCCAGGATCTTCTCAATTACGAATCACCCAATTACCAAATCTCTAAGGAGTTGCATGCTGAAGAGCGATCGCTGGATCCGCAAGATGTCCCTGGAACACGACATGATCAACCCTTTTTCTGAGAAGCAGGTGCGCGAGGGAGTGATCTCCTATGGACTGTCTTCGTATGGGTACGACCTGCGCGTGGCCGACGAGTTCAAGATTTTCACCAACGTGAACAACGCGCTGGTTGATCCCAAGAAATTCGACGAGAAGTCTTTTGTGACCATCCAGACCGACATCTGCATCGT
>DATKAP010000128.1:0-311758 GCA_035577905.1 Binatia bacterium | reverse complement strand
CGGGTACGTGATTACTCTGATCGGTATTCCTTCCGCCTTCCTTCTGCACGGATATGTCGGCTTCATCTTTGGATCGGTGAAGGCTAATCCCTGGTGGTCGACACCGCTGATGCCCATCGTTTTCATTTTCTCGGCGATGGTGTCAGGCATAGCAGCCGTGATGTTGCTCTATATGGTTTCAACGCGGCTCCGAGGGCGGGAAATGGATATCCGCTGCCTCGACAAGATCGCGCAGTACCTGTTTTACACGTTCGTCATCGACTTCAGCCTGGAAATGCTGGACCTGCTGCAACGCATCTATGAAGCCGATGAATCGTTTCGCAGTCTCGATTTCATGGTGCACACGCGGCTCTGGAAATCGCAGGTGATCGTGCAGATTCTCCTCGGTACCGTCACTCCGATTGCGCTGCTCGGGCTCACACAGATGTTGAAGCTCAAGGAAATGGTTCGCAGGCGGATCTACACACTTGCCGGCTGCCTCACCTTAGTCGGAATCTTCGCCATGCGCTGGAACGTTGTGATCGGCGGCCAGCTTTTTTCGAAGAGTTTTCTGGGTTACACCACTTATAAGATGGGCTTTGCTACGCGCGAAGGACTATTGACCGCGATTGTGCTGATGCTTCTTCCCTTCGTGATTCTCTGGGTCTTGGTAAAACTCCTGCCGCCCTGGCCGGACGCGAGACCACTCTCCGCCTCCGGTACAGCTCCGGCTCACGGAACCAGCTAGCCCACTCCGGGCAGATGCGGAGTTGCACATGCCGCAAGCTGTCGACAGCATCGCCACACTGGAACAACTCACCGAGCAGGTGCGCCAACTCGAACGGCGCGTTGCCGTTCTCGAAGGACAAAGAGAAAAAACCTCGGAAGAGTCAGACGCAGCCTCCATCTCGCTGCAGCGGCCGCGCCCTCCGGCAACCTGGCGCGGATTCCCTCCTCTGGAAACGTCGTCGGGAGCGGTGTCGATTATTGGCAAAGCGGTACTCGGGATGGCCGGCGCCTATCTGCTGCGTGCCCTCGCGGAATCGAGTTCGATTCCGAAAATGCCTGTTCTGCTGGTTGCGATCTTGTACGCATGCTTCTGGATGGTCTGGGCATTACGCGTTCATGCTGCGAGTCGACTCGCGAGCGGCGTTTATGTTGTCAGTTCCGCTTTGATCCTCTCGCCGCTTTTGTGGGAATGCACAGTCCGCTTTCGGGTCCTCTCCCCAGCGGTTGCAGCGGCGGTGACGGTGGCGTTCGTAGCGCTCGCCATTGCCTTGGCGTGGCGAGAGGATCTGCAATTGATTCCGTGGGTCGCCACTCTGGGATCGGTCGTTACCGCCCTTGCACTGATTATCGAAACCCATGAACTGGTTCCTCTGACAGCGGCGCTGCTCGCCGTGGCGCTGGTAACGGAATCCACGGCATGCCTCGGACACAGACTGACCCTGCGCGCCATTCCGGCCCTGGCCGCGGATTTCGCCGTATGGCTGATGGTATTCATTCTCGCTTCCGAAATCGTTCCCGACGGATACAGTCCCGTCTGGCCGGGTACGATCGCAATACTGTGCTTCGGGCTTCTCACGATTTATGCCGCAAGCATTGGAATACGCAGCTTTGTTCTGCGCCAGCCCATCACGCCGTTCGAGATCGGGCAAGCCGTGGTCGCCTTTGTAATCGCGTCCTATGGTGTGCTGCGGGCGCTTCAGAGCTCCATTGCGCGTCCGCTCGGCGCAATCTTCTTGTTGATGGCGGGCATCTGCTACTGGGGAACTCTATCGAGGTTCACGGAAGAATCGCAGGTTCGCAATCGAAGAGTATCTGCGAGTTGGGCCGCAGCCCTGATTCTCGCCGGATGTTGGTTGTTGATGCCGCCGAATCTGCAGATTCCCTTCTTAACGATGACGGCTGTGGCCGCGACATTGATGTACACACGCACCCGGAAGCTCACTTTGGGAATGCATGCTTCCGTATATCTGGCGGCAGCAGGAGTTGTCTCTACTCTTCCGGCCTACGTTGCCGGCGCATTGGCCGAAAGCGTGCCGGGGGCTCCGGATTGGCGCATTTGGACCCTGCTGGCCGGTGCCGGCCTCTGCTACTGGTTTGGTTCATTGACGCGAACAGATCGGCGCAGTCATCGGCTACTGTGGGTTATTCCGGTGGTTATCGTGATACTGACGGCCGCAGCTCTGGCTGTTTCGGTGATCGTGAACGTTGCATTTGGACACCACGATGTTGCAGCTTCAACGCTTTCTGTGATCCGAACGATCGTCATCTGCGGCGTCGCGCTTGGTCTTGCAATGCTTGGTTCGCGGCTGGAACGTGCTGAACTCGGGTGGATTGCCTACGCAGCGGTTGCACTCGGCACGCTGAAGCTGTTACTGGAAGACCTGCGCTTCGGCAACGCCGCATCGCTTGTCGTCTCCCTTCTCTTTTACGGGTTGATCCTTATCCTTCTGCCGTGGTTGTCGCGCAAGCTGCAAAGGTCGTTCTGACCTCGATTCGGCGCGCTGCTTGGATGGCTGCTTTCAAGTTGGCGCAATAGTTGGGCTGAAAGACAGATTACGATGACCCCGTAAACTCCATGGCATCAGCCCTGCAGAATCCGGTGGACGATCTCCGCGTTCTCCCGCACTTCATCCTTGCCGCGGGGAAAAACTCCGACGAGGACCCCGTCATTCGGCTTGATGCTGCTGAAAGCTGTGCGGAATGCCTGTTCGACTCCTCCGCTATCCACTCGTCCGGCGGCAAGAATCTTGAAAGCAAAGCACGGCTTGCGCGTCTGGCGCATGACGCGGTACATGCGTGGGGGGTCGCTCTGGATATAGATTTCGTGCGGCATCTCAGTGATCTCTCCGTTGAGAATCTTCCTCCATTCGTCTTGAGTACGGGTGCGGTTGTAGACGCAGCCGGCATAGAAATCGACATCCCACCCTTCTTCCTCCACTTGAGAAATGACCTCCGGCTTATGCGTCCCGACTCCGACGATGGTGCCGAGATCGCGCACCATCTTGCACCAGTCGCGCACGGTGTTCATCTTGCCCTGCTGAAATGCCCGATCGACCACTTCGCCCTGCCGGAACATCGCGAGAGGCTGAAGACTCTTAGCCTGTTCGAGCGTGGCGTTGTCGTCGTGCAATACCTGGATGATCAGGTGCATCTGGCCGCCCTCGGCGCGGAAGCGAAGCCAGTCCTGCGGCATGCGCTCCAGAGCCACATAGTTGAATGCATTGATGCCAAAACGTGCCGCCTGATGCATGACGGCACAAACCCGGTCCGAGGTGTACCACTCTTTCATCGCGCCCGAATAGTTGCTGTTGTAATGCGAATATCCGCAGAAAGGATTTACGCCGAGCACCATGCGGCTGATCTCAGCATTAAAGAACTTCATTTTGGGGACTTGCACATCCGCGGCAGGTATGGGAGCCGCGGTCGTTGAAGTAGCCGGGAGTGACGGTCCTGCTGGCATCCCGTGCGCATCGAGGGCAGATGCGCTCGACAACGCGGCTGCGACCACGGCGCCAGACTGCAAAAATCCTCTTCTCGTAGGCATGGGCGTCCTCCGTGCAGAGTGCAAGATCTACGCCCAATGACATTCCCTGCGTGCAATCTGGTCAGTGATTTCTGTCACAGTTGGAAGTGACAAAGAGAAAGGCGGGCTTCTGCCGTAGGCAGAAATTGGTACCTTCTTTACCTCGAGATCCTGCGCTTCTGCCGGGCGACCTTCGCACCTTGCTTCCCGAGGGCCGTGCGCACCGACTTGGGAAGGTGCGCAATTGTCTTTTTCCTCCGAGCTGCGGCCGCCGCCTTCTTGATGTTTCTGCGTGCCGCGTTTTTCTGCTTTGTGCTGGCCATGTGCATCACCTCAGCAGTGGATGCCCCACGCCAACATCGGGTTGACGCAAATCTCCGGTCGTTGGGGGAAACTTGAACGCAGAGCGGATGGATTGGCGTCCCTGTTTGCCGATCCCTTGCGCAAGATAAGCGGTGGGTATCTAGCGGCCTTCCAGCTTGATGTCGCCCACGCCGACATGCGCACGCAGTTGATATTTCCCGTCACCGTGGTACTTCAGGCTCTTTCCGAGCCAGCCGCTGGTTTCACCGTAACCCTCACCGTTGACATCGCCGATGCCAGTACTTGCCTTGACCGTTCGATAGGCCGAATGCTCCGTGGAAATACGGATATCGCCCACTCCCAAGCTCAGATCTTTATCGCCTTCGATGCTATCGACGGTCAGGTCACCCACTTTCTGATGAACGTCGAGGTGGGTATTCACGGGAACTTCCAATAGCACATCGAACTGAGTGTTTCCACCCGTCGGAGCAAGGAATTCAACCGTCGCGTCGTTTCCGTGAATGTCGAAATTGACACGAGCTTCTTTGAGACCGCTGTCCCGGCGAGACTTCACGGTATACTCCAACCGGATTTTGGTGGAATCGCCGCGCTTGATGCGGAGATCGCCGACACTGAGCCGCACATGCAGGTAACCGCCGGCCGCGAAGTCGCGCGAGTCCGTACGCGTCTCTTGATAGCGCCCATCATTTGCCCCGCAAAAAGGAACGAGAAAGAGCCAAAACAGTATGACTCTGCGGATTTGCCTGAGATGGAAGACTGAGAGTAGAGACATGGAGCACCTCTTGGGCACACCACTACCATTTCTTGGTACGTACGAAGGGCCCTGTCAGTTCCAGGAGATTCGGAGCAAGGACGTAACCTCGGGCAGAGGGGATCAGCTTCTGAAATCGGCGATGCCGTCAGAGACAAGTTGCACAGCGATCGCAAGAATCAAGAACCCGAATATCTTGTTGATGGCACCAACGGCGCTGGGCCCCAGCCTGCGCACCAACGGCCCTCCCAGCCAGAAAAAGAGAACGACGCTGAGGGCAATTCCTGCGATGCCGATGACCATCCCGATATAAGCAGCGGCATTGTCCACATGCGCTGCCAAGGCCATGACGATGCCGATCGCACCCGGGCCGGACATTAGCGGCATAGCCAGTGGAGTTAGCGAAATATCCTCCTTATCTTGCGCTTCGTTGCTTTCTTCGGGAGTGATGCGAGCGTGTGAGGTCACCATGCCCCAAGCGGTATTGGCGACGATCAGGCCTCCGGCGATCTTCAAGACTGGGAGGGATATGCCGAAGAAGTAGAGCACAAACCGGCCGAAGAAAAGAAAAGTGACGAGAATAACGAAGACCCAAATTCCCGTCTTGACCGCAGTACGGCAGCGGTCGCGGGGAGCCCACGATGATGTCATGGTGAAGAAAATGGGAATCCCGCCGAAGGGGTCAACGATCGGGAACAGAGCGAGGAATGTGGCCGCGGCCGAAGCTGGCAATGTACGCAGGAAGTGTCCCAGCGCGTGAGCGGAGGTCATGGGCTAGCGATATCCTTCAAGCGTTTTCGCCGCGCGCTCCAAAGCTGCGGCAAGCGTGGCCAACTGTTGGCGCAAGCGCTCGCTGTCTCCCTTGTCGATGGCCTCGTTCACGCCGGGAATCACTACCGCGGCGTAGCCGGTGTACTCTCCTGGGGCGTAAATTGCGTGGCGGAACCACGGGCGATTGGGCAATCCCTGAGGCACGAGCAGGGCACGCTCCGTGGCGAGCAATGCCTGGTTCAGCCTGGAAGCATCCGGAGGTGGATTCTTCTGTTTGGCCAGGATCTTCGCGCCGGCGGATTCGAAGTGCCGGGCCGCAGCGTTGACCGGATCGAAGTCGAGAGCGTGAGCCCCGAATTTGTCGTCGGATCGACGCTTGGCCGTTTCAAGATAGGCAACAACTTCTTTTGCGTACTCCTCGTAGTCATAGGGCAAGACATCGGCGTCCGCCATGCGCACGGCTTCGAGTCCGAACACACGGGCCATCTGCTGCTCGTAAGCAAAATCCGGATCGCCAAACTTCTTGAACCAGGCGAAGTTGTCGAAAACAGAGTGGTAGACACCGTATGGACCGCTCGAGCTGATATCGGCGGAAGGAATCCCGAGATGCTGGAGGAATGCGGTGTAGTCAGAACCGCTGCCTAAATCTCCGACAGGCACGTCGCTCTTGATCTGGGCCGCCGGAGTACGACGGCTTTCCCCAATGGCCTCCGTAGGCGACTGCGTGGCGGGTGTTGCTTCCGGCTGCGACGCCTTTTGCCAGGCTTCGTAGACAGTTCCTCCTTTCGGACTGGGGACCACCTTGGTTACATCACGCAGGAACTGCTTGAGGCTCGGTACCGCCGAAGCGCCGAACTTAGGACCCGAGACCGCCACATCCACGTTGAAGTAAGCCGGGGAGTTGCGGAGTTCGACTTCATGCTGCTCCACCCATTCGGTGGAGCCCATCAGGCCTTCTTCTTCGCCATCCCAACTCGCGAAAACAATCGTGCGTTTCGGCTTCCAGCCCGAGCGTAAGAGTTCTCCGATTCCGTGGACGGCCTCCAGCATAGCCGCGGTGCCGCTGTTGGGATCGACTGCGCCGTAGACCCAGGCGTCGCGATGGTTACCGCAGACAACCCATTGCTGGGGCATTTCGGTCCCCTGTACTCGTCCGATGACATTCCAGAGGGTCCGGTATTGATAATCCTGCTTCAAGTGGATTCTGAGGCGGGAGGGCCCGGGACCAACGTGATAGGTGAATGGCAGAGAGCCCTGCCACTCGCGCGGTGAGTCTGGACCACCGAGATGCTGCAGTACGGGCCAGACGTCCTGGTACGAAACCGGGGTAACCGGGATCTTCGGCATCTGCGCCGATTGTTGGGGCGAGATTCGCTGTGAGTCGGGCAGGGATGGAGTCGATGCTACGCCCGGAGTTGTGGGATCGCCGGGGAACTCGAACATATAGCCGACGGACCCGCGCTGTACGCCTGTGTCGGGACGCCAAGGGCCGTCAGGATATTTGTCGCCGCGGCGCCAGCCATCGTCGGCGGGATCGGAATAGATGATCACTCCGGCGGCGCTGTGCTCCTGGGCGACGAAAGCCTTCACACCACGAAAGTTCTGACCGTAGCGAACCAGCACGATCTTGCCACGCACGTCGATTTTCAGTTTTTCCAACTTCTCGAAATCTTCGGGCGTGCCGTAATTCGCATACACCACGTCGGCCTCGACGTCGCCTGAAGGAGACATGCTGTTGAAAGGAGTGACAACCCGAGGATCGTCCTGAAAGGGATCGTTGCTGACGTGCTCGCGCGTGGGACCGTGCATCTCCACGCCTTCGGGCGCCGTCAAGTCGACGCTGATTTCGGCGGGATAGTTGATCCAGACCTTGTATTCGACGATTTCCGTTTCGAGACCTGCTGCGCGGAATTTCTCCGCGACGTAATCAGCAGTGACCTTGTCTTCGGCGGTGCCGGCCATGTGGGGAGCTTTGGTCAGGACACGCAAATGCTCTTCGGCGAGTTTGGCATCGGGAACGGA
Source organism: Binatia bacterium (assembly GCA_035577905.1). Classification (GTDB taxonomy): domain Bacteria; phylum Acidobacteriota; class Terriglobia; order Terriglobales; family Acidobacteriaceae; genus Sulfotelmatobacter. The sequence continues at coordinate 304,379 of DATKAP010000128.1, read as the reverse complement.
AAGAAATCGAGTTTCGGCGGTAGCTTCAGTGGCCGGGCTCCGAAATCCGAAGATTACTTCATTTGCCGAACCGTTTCGCTCGGCGCTATCAGATGAACCGGTTAGCAGAATTACGGGCCACAGCAGGCCCGCGAGGAAGTGTTTCATCAGGATTCCTGCACTCGAATTTAGTAAGGTAGCACAGCAGAAGGGACTATGGTCGAACCTGCCCGGACCCGATGATTTCGTACTTGGAGGATGTCAGTTCGGCGAGGGCAAATGGGCCGCGGCAGTGGAGTTTCTGCGTGCTGATACCCATCTCAGCGCCGAAGCCAAATTCACCACCATCGGTAAAGCGCGTGGAGGCGTTCCAATATACTGCCGCCGAGTCTACCTCGCGGAGGAACTTGCGGGCATTCGTTTCGTCGGAAGTAACGATTGAGTCGGAGTGCTTCGTCGAGTAATGGTTAATGTGGGTGATGGCATCGTCGACATTCGCGACTACGGCGATCGCCATGCACAGACGCAGGTATTCTTCGTACCACTCCTGCTCCGAGGCAGGCGCGATAGGCAGCCCTGCGGTCAGAGTTCGTGATTTTCCGTCGCCGTGGAGTTCGACCCCAGCATCGATCAATTTTTTTGCGATGCGCGGGATATACTCGGCCGCCACACGCTCGTGCACCAGCAATTTTTCTGCTGCGTTGCAGACCGATGGCCGTTGAGTCTTGGCATTGATCACGATGTGATCGGCCATGTCGAAGTCGGCTGAGGCATCGACGAAGATGTGGCAATTCCCCGCCCCGGTTTCGATTACCGGTACCGATGAGTTCTCGGTGACGAACGTGATGAGACCCGCGCCTCCACGGGGAATGATCACATCAACCAGACCTCGGGCTTTGATGAGTTCGCGGACGGTTTGGCGCGTGCTGGAATCGAGCAGCTCTATCGCGCCTTCCGGAACTCCGGCCACTTCTGTCATGATGTCGACGAGGCGCTGGTTGCTGCGGGCGGCTTCCTTACCGCCGCGCAGAACGATCGCGTTACCAGTCTTGAGTGCGAGGACAGCCGTGTCGACCGTGACATTCGGGCGGGATTCGTAGATGATGCCGATTACCCCGAGCGGGACGCGCACCTTTCGAATACGCAGGCCGTTGACCTTGGTCCATGCGGCGAGAGTCTCTCCGATGGGATCCTGTAAGGCCGCGACATCGCGAACTGCCTGTGCCATATCTTTGATTCGGGCAGGAGTGAGCAGCAGGCGATCGCGCATGGCGCCTTCGAGGCCGGAGTGTTCGAGGTCTTGACGGTTTCCTGCCAGAATTTCCTTTTCCCTGGCTTCGACGGCGTGTGCAATCGCCAGTAGGATTGTGTTCTTCTCTGCAGTCGACATCTGGGCAAGCTTTGCGGAAGCAGCACGGGCTCGCAGCAGCTTTTCGTGTGTCGAAGCGGTGGCTCGGAGTGTCGTAGTCATCAGGTTTTCTTCCGCGCGGGAAAATAGGTTCCGATTTTGTGCGCCATTCCCAGGGTGATTGCCTGGGGATGACGGCCATTGACGATGGCGACATGGACCCCGCCTTCGCTGGCGAGTTTGGCGGCGCGTAATTTCGAGATCATGCCTCCTCGGCCGAGGGAGCTCTTACCGTTGCACTGGGCTTCGAGTTCAGGAGTAAGCTTGCGGATTACGCGTTGAATTTTCGGTTTCTTCTTACCATTCGGCACAAGGAATCCGTCAACGTTGGTGAGCAACAGCAACCAATCCGCTTTCACCGCCGTCGCCAAGAGAGAACTGAGTTCGTCGTTGTCACCGAAGGCCCCTTCCAGTTCACGCACCGAGACGCTGTCGTTCTCATTCACGATGGGAACGACCCCCAGGGCCAGGAGCTCGCCCAAGGCGTTCTGCAGGTTGCGGTAACGAACAGGCGAGGTGAAGTCGTCGCTCGACAATAGCAGTTGCGCTACGACCTTCTTTCCGAAGAACACTCGTTCATACGTGTGCATGAGCTTGCTCTGGCCAACGGCGGCACAGGCCTGCATGCGCGGTACGTCGCCGGGCCGCTTCGCCAGTTGAAGACCAGACATGCCGGCTGCGATGGCTCCGGAGGTAACGATGAGGTATTCGTGCCTGGAGAGGTCGAACTGATCCACCATGCCGCGGAGCAGATGAATATCGATCTGCCCGCTGGGAGCAATAAGACTGGTACCGACTTTGATGACCACGCGCATGTTGTTTTTGGCTGCTGGAGGGTGCGAACGGCTGCTTCGCTGCCGTGTTGCACCGACCTGGGAACACGGCCTCCCGCGAGGGGGGACAACCTATCTATCGTGCCGTTAGAATGGCGTTCTTGGCAAGGTGAAAATCCTGCCAGCCAACGCCCATGCCCGCTTCGAACTCTACCAGCCGCTTTTCAGATCGTGTTGAGAACTACATTCGGTATCGGCCGGGATATCCGCCCCAGGTGCTTGAGACGCTGAGGAAAGAATGTGGGCTGACGCCAGCACATGTGATCGCGGATATCGCGTCAGGAACCGGCATCTGGACGAAGATGGTGCTTGAGAATGGGAATCATGTCTACGGGCTCGAGCCAAACCTGGATATGCGGCAGGCGGGGGAACGGCTGCTCGCGCCATTCCGCCACTTCACCAGCGTTGAAGGGACGGCTGAAGCGACCGCATTGCAGGATGCGAGCGTGGACTTTATCACCGCGGCGCAGGCGGCGCATTGGTTCAACCGAGAGCGGGCAAGGCGGGAGTTCTCGCGGATACTAAAGCCCACCGGTTGGCTGGTGTTGCTTTGGAACGAGAGAGAAGTGGATACAACTGCGTTTCTGCGAGCTTACGAGCAGCTGCTGCTGACATATGGGACCGATTACGAGGAAGTGCGGCACGAGCGCACGACCGATGCAGTGAGCGATTTCTTTGACCCAGCGCCGTACCAGGAGCGTGTCTTTCCGATGCAGCAAGAATTCGATTATGCGGGATTGGAAGGACGGCTGTTGTCGTCGTCCTATGCACCCGGGACGGGCCATCCCAGGCATGAACCGATGTTGCAGGAACTGCGCCGGGTCTTTGAAGAACATGCTCGGACTGGGCGGGTGCAGTTCGCGTATCAGACTCGGGTTTACTTCGGCCAACTTTGTGCATCCTGAGCGAACGCAAGCCTTACGAAGGATGCGAAGAATGCCGAAGGAACCGCTTCTGCTCTGATAGGATTTGCAGTTATTTTCCGAGGTCTCCGTGTCCCAGGACAAATCTCCCCATATGACACCCGAAGAGTTCCGGCGCTACGGTCATGCCGTGGTGGACTGGATCGCTGACTATCAATCGCGGATTGAATCTTTCCCAGTGCTATCGCAGGTGAAGCCCGGGGAGATTCGCGCTTCCCTCGCCGCGAGCCCGCCTAGGAAAGGCGAATCCATGGATGCGATGCTGCAGGACGTCGAGCGTTTCATCCTTCCGGGTATCACGCATTGGCAGTCGCCCAATTTCTTTGCTTATTTCCCATGCAATGCCTCCGGGCCCGGGATCCTGGGGGATCTCCTCTCGTCTGGATTGGGAATTCAGGGCATGCTCTGGTCGACCAGCCCAGCGTGCACGGAGCTGGAGACGCACGTGATGGACTGGCTGGTCGATATGCTCGGGCTCCCTGAGAAGTTTCTCTCATCGGGTACAGGTGGCGGAGTTATTCAGGATACGGCTTCGAGCGCTGCGCTGTGCGCGCTGCTGGCGGGACGCGAGAAAGCTACCGGATATACGACGAATAAGAAAGGGGGGAACGGCCGACTGGTGGCTTACGCGTCGACGCAGACGCATTCTTCGCTGGAAAAGGCAGCGATGATTGCGGGAATTGGAACTGACAACCTCCGCTTGATCGAGGTGGACGAGAAGTTCGCGATGCGTCCGGATGCGCTGGCGAAGCAAGTTGAGACGGATCGCGCCAAGGGACTGATGCCCTGCTTTGTGTGTGCGACCGTTGGCACCACTTCGTCGAATGCGATGGATCCGGTTCGGGCCATCGGCGAGATCTGCCGCAAGAACAATTTGTGGCTGCATGTCGACGCGGCCATGTCAGGGACGGCGATGGTCTGTCCTGAGTTCCGCCATTTGCAGGATGGCATCGAACTCGCTGATAGCTACAATTTCAACCCCCATAAATGGATGGGCGCGAACTTTGACTGCAGTTGTTTCTGGGTAGCTGATCGCAAGGCGCTGATCCAGACGTTGAGCATCCTGCCGGAATATCTGCGAAATCAGGCGACCGAGTCAGGGGCGGTGATTGATTACCGGGACTGGCATATCCAGTTGGGCCGCCGCTTTCGATCGCTCAAGTTGTGGTTCGTGATACGGCACTACGGAGTGGAGGGTCTGCAGTACAACGTGCGTGAGCACGTGCGGTTGGCGCAGGAATTTGCCGGTAGGGTGAGAAACGACGATCGCTTCGAGGTGGCTGCTCCGGTACCGTTGAACCTAATCTGCTTTCGCCACAAAGGCGGAGAGGCTGCAAACCAATCGATCATGGACCGCCTGAATCAGAGCGGAGACCTATTCCTGACGCATACGAAGCTGAATGGGAAGCTGACACTGCGGTTATCAGTGGGGCAGATGAACACGAGGGCGCAGCACGTTGATAACGCATGGAGACGGATCGAGGAAGAAGCCGCGATCGCCGCAGCCCGCTTGTAGAATTCAGACTAGAAGGCCCCGCTTCTGGCAAGTTCGGCCAGAAGTGGGCACGCTGTTTCGTTTCCGTGGTGAGCAGAGCACACCGAATAACACGCGCCCTTCGGGCGCGGGGCGGACGAAGGCGTCCGCCCCTACACAAAATCGGGTGGTTGACCGGGAAAGTGCGTGGCCCCTAGTATCTTGGCCAGTGGAGAATTCGTCTCAACTACTGGGGCAGACCATTTCGCACTACCGCATTGTGGAAAGAATTGGCGGTGGTGGGATGGGAGTGGTCTACAAGGCCGAAGACATCAAGCTCAACCGCTTCGTTGCCCTCAAGTTTCTGCCGGAAGACGTGGCAAGGGACCCGCAGACGCTCGCGCGATTTCAGCGTGAAGCCAAGGCCGCATCGGCTTTGAACCATCCCAACATCTGCACAGTGCACGAGATCGACGAGGCGGATGGGCGTCCGTTCATCGTCATGGAGTTTCTGGACGGCACCACCTTGAAGCATGTGATCGCGAAGCGGGCGTTGGAACTCGATCGGTTGCTGGAACTCGGGATTGAAGTGGCGGACGCACTGGAGGCGGCGCATGCGGAGGGGATCGTGCATCGCGATATCAAGCCGGCCAACATCTTCGTAACAAAAAGAGGGCACGCCAAGATTCTGGATTTTGGACTGGCGAAGATCAGTACGTCGCCTGAAGTCGCGGCGGCGGAGCCGACCGTGACGGTGGGCGAGGAGCACCTCACGAGTCCGGGCAGCACGATGGGAACAATCGCCTACATGTCACCGGAACAGGTCAGGGGGCTGGAGCTGGATGGGCGGACGGATCTGTTCTCATTTGGAGTGGTGTTGTACGAGATGGCTACCGGCAAGCTGCCGTTTCGAGGGGACACTTCGGGAGTGATCTTTGACTCGATTCTCCACGGCACGCCGGTCGCGCCGGTGCGGCTGAATCCTGATGTGGTGCCGAAGCTCGAGGACATCATCTCGAAGTCGCTGGAGAAGGATCGGGAGGTGCGGTATCAATCGGCGGCCGAATTGAAGGCCGACCTGAGACGGGTGAAGCGGGACACCGAGTCACAGCGGGTACGGGCGTTGCGAAGCGGCGATACCGAGAGGAGAACGAATCGAAAATCCTGGATCCTGGCGGTGGCGGTCCTCGCGATTGCAATTGCAGGGGTGTTTGGATATCGCTATTCCGAGTACTTGGCGCTCAGAACACATACCAGTTCCGTCGAACTGAAAACGGCACCCGAAACCATGGCGGTTCTTCCCTTCCGCGACATTTCGGGGAGTGGCAGCGACTCCTGGGGTATCGGAATGACAGACGCGATCATCAGCCGTCTGACTTCGCTGCAGAATCTGGCTGTCAGGCCTACGGCCTCAGTATTGAAATATGCGAAAGAATCGCCGGACGCGACCGAGGCGGCGAAGGCTTTGAGCGTGGACACGGTACTGGAGGGAACTTATCAGCGTTCGGCAAATGTGATCCGGGTAACGGTGCAACTCATCGATGGTCGAAGTGGCGCGATCAAGTGGTCGCAGCGCTACGATTTGAAAAGCGCGGATGTCTTGAGCTTCGAGGACGAGGTGGCGGGCAAGGTTGTCGAAGGACTGCAGGTGCAAATTTCTCCGCTGGAAGAGAGAGCCATGCAGCAACGGGCAACCAGCAACGTCGAGGCTTATAACGATTATCTACAAGCGCGCTTCCATTTCAGCGAATACCTTCTGCACTCGCAGCTCGATAGCCTGCAAAACGGGGAACGATTGCTTCTGCATGCCATTTCTTTGGATGGGAACTTTAGCGACGCATACGCGCTGTTAGCGGAATTCTATGCGTTCGAGAGTTCGAATTTTGTCGACGACGCGCCGGAGAAACTGAAGAAAGCGGAGCTGGCTGCCCAGAATGCAGCACGTATCAATCCGCAACTGGCTGAGGGAGTTATCGCTCTGGGACATGTGTATGGCGAACAGGGCAGGGAGCGGGAAGCGATACAGACGGGGAAAAAGGCAGTGCAGCTTGCACCCAACAGTGAGCTTGCGTGGCAAGTACTGGCGTATGCCTATTATTACGCCGGGCTCGGAGAGCAGGCCGAGCAAACTTACCGGCGAGTCGTGGAAGCGGATCCCATTCCTGCACAGCCACATTGGATGCACGCGCGCATGCTGATGTACGTCGGCAGAATGTCGGAAGCGGAGGAGGAACTACATCAGGTTCTGGCGAAGAATCCTGATCAATTCAAAGCGCTGGCGTACCTTGGCAAAGTGCAGTATTACGAGGGCAAAATGGATGAGGCTGAAGCCACGCTGGGGCGTGCCGTACAGTTATCTGTGGGCTCCACCGACGAAACAGCGCAGATCATTGCCGCGTTTGTCTATGCGTCGCGGAATCAGAGAAGCAAAATCGCTCCGGGAATTTTCCAATACGTCCCGTCTCGGGTGATTGACGGTGATCAGGCGTACTGGACGGGTGGCGTTTACGCCCTGCTGGGCGACAAACAAAATGCATTGTTGTGGCTCAGGCGAACCGTCGAGTTAGGAAATGTGAATTATCCCTGGTTCCAGCGAGATAAGAATTACGACAATCTGCGTGGGGATCCTGAGTATCAGGCGATCATGGCCGATGTGAAGAAGAAGTGGGAAGCGTACCGCGCCGAATTCGACCCCGGGCATTGAGTCCGTCGCCGAGACATCGCTAGCGCAACTAATTTCCCAATGCAGTACGCCACCAACAGACCCACACCAACTTGTGATTCAGATCACAGAACGGTCCAGCGGCGACCCCTAGTGTAGAAGAGAAATCCTTTCATGGATTGTGAGGGCTTCCTACATGGGTATTACTCTGCCTGCGACTACCTCTCGTATTTTGAACCCTAAGTTGGAACGCAAGATTATGAGCGCCGAGACCGCGGCTGGTCTGATCCAGAGCGGGGATCAGATCGGGATGAGTGGATTTACCGGGTCGGGATATCCGAAGGCGGTGCCGGTACAACTGGCCAAGCGGATTGCGGACGCGCACTTCCGCGGGGAGAAGTTCCAAGTGAGCGTGTTTACGGGCGCATCTACCGGGCCTGAACTTGACGGGGCACTGGCGATGGCGGGGGGAATTCATCTGCGGCTGCCGTATCAGTCGGATCCGGAGACGCGGAAGCGGATCAATGCCGGCGAGATGGATTACATGGATATCCATCTGAGCCACGTGGCGCAGTTTGTGGAGTACGGATTCCTGGGCAAGCTGGATGTGGCGCTGATTGAGGTCGCCGCGATTCTGGAAGATGGGCGCGTAGTGCCCAGTTCGTCGATTGGGAACAACAAGACGTGGATCGATTGCTCGGAGCGAATCATTCTCGAAGTGAATTCGTGGCAGCCGATGGCGCTGGAGGGGATGCACGATATTTATTACGGGCTGGAGCCTCCGCCGAACCGCAAGCCAATTCCGCTGACGCAGCCCGGGCAGAGAATTGGGACACCTTATCTCAACATTCCTGCAGAGAAGATTGTGGCTATCGTGCTGACGGACTCTCCGGACCGGAATAGTCCGTTCAAGGCGCCAGACGAGGGGTCGAAGAAAATTGCCGGGCACATCCTGGAGTTTTTGAGCTGGGAAGTGAAGAAAGGGCGGATGCCGGAGAACCTGCTGCCGCTGCAGTCGGGCGTGGGGAACATTGCTAATGCAGTTCTCTTCGGGCTCGAGGAAGGACCGTTTGAAGGACTTACCTCTTATACGGAAGTCATTCAGGACGGGATGATCCGACTGCTGAAATCAGGGAAGTTGACCTCGGCTTCGGCGACCGCGTTTTCGCTGAGTCCGGAGATTTTGAATGAAGTGAACGCCGACATGGCCACATATCGTGAGCGGATCGTGCTGCGGCCGCAGGAGATTTCGAACAACCCGGGGATCATTCGGCGGCTGGGTGTGATCGCGATGAACGGGATGATCGAGGCGGATATCTACGGCAACGTGAACTCTACGCACGTGATGGGATCGCGCATTCAGAATGGGATAGGCGGGTCAGGGGACTTTGCGCGGAATGGGTATCTGTCGATCTTCATGGCGCCATCTTCCGCGAAGGGCGGAACGATTTCGACCATCGTGCCGATGGTTTCGCACGTCGATCATACCGAGCACGATACGCAAGTGCTGGTCACCGAGCAGGGACTGGCGGATCTGCGGGGACTTTCGCCGAAGGAGCGGGCGAAGTTAATTATCGAGAAGTGCGCGTCGCCGGAGTACAAGCCGCTGTTGAAAGATTATTTGTCGCGAGCGGAGTCGCTTTCGTACGGGAAGCATACGCCGCATTTACTGACTGAGTCGCTAGGGTGGCATAGCCGGTATTTGCGGACGGGGAATATGCGGCTGAGGGAAGAGAATCAGTAGCCTGTTAAAAATCCCCAGTTCTCCTAAAATCGGGGAGAAGTGGGGAACGCGAATCCGCCGCAGGACGCTCGCATCGCTCGCAGGGCGGAGGAAGGCGTCCGCCTCTACACAACTTATTTTGGCCAGAGCCAGCCGAAGGTTCCCGCCATCAGCAGCGCATAGATAAGACCGTCTACCGCTTCTTTCAGGACGAAGCTCCAGGGATATCCCTTCCAAATCACGTTCGCCAAGGGACCGAGGCCGAAGGAAAGGAATGCAGCGGTCCCTACGATACGGAACACCGCCAAGTAGTACGTGTGTGGCGGGACGGTGTGCGCCGTCAGGTAGGCCACGAAAAATCCGATCAGGAGGCAATAGCCGAACCAGAGGCCGAGGAATTTCGGCATGAAAGGTGTTCCGCTCGGGAAGACGATCATCATGCCGACCGGGCCCTGGTTGTATTTCTCGATCATGGCGGGTGACTTCATGTCTTTGTGGGTGCCGAAGGGGAAAACGTAGAGACCACGCTTCAGGCTTGCGGAGCGGAGGGCAGAAAGAGTCTTGTCTTCGTCGGGCAGTTGCGTGTAGTCGCCACGATGGTAGGGAAGCAGCATGTGCATGATGGAGCTGGCAACGAATACGATGACTGCCGAGAGCAGGATCGGGAGCCATAGATCGGAGAGTGGCGTCATTGGTTAGCCTCCAGAGCGAGGTGGATGACGTGTGGGAGGCTATCGTTCAAGGAGAATCAGGTCAAGTGGAATTGCGTTTCTTGGTGAGATCCGGGGTAAATATACGAGACTCAAAATCCTCGCGATTGGACACTTCACGCTCGCTTCACTCGCGGGCGGACGAAGGCGTCCCGGCGACCGAAAGATCCGGTGGTGTAGGAAGGATGCCCTTCGTCTGACGCGCGAGCGCAGCGACCGTTCTGTCTGTATCTCTCTAAATACATCTCAAGTGGGTCCGCCAAAAGTTTGCAGAAAATTTACAAGCTCCAAACACTGACTTTGCGGCGGAGCAATAAGCTGAAAACGATTTCGGTCAGTATGGCTGCTGGCTGACCGGTAACGGCGCGCTTGTTGAGTCCCTGCCTCCCTGACACGCGCCACAAATGCGAGTTGACTCCCAGGTTATGAAGAAACTACTCGTGTCTCTATTGATGGCTACGGCATTGCTCGGTGATGCGACCGCGCAGAAACCACCAGCCGTCACCCCTGTCACAGGCGAGAGCTGGCTCAACCATCTGCATCGCTCGCTGGAACAGTCCAGTATGGGCAATACCGGACACTTGGGGCCCGCTGCAATTGTGCTCGGCCGTCTGGCTGCCGAAAATGCGAGCCTCCAACGGCTCGGCAGTGAGTCGAGGCAGCAGAGCGTCACTCTTCAGGGAGCGGACTTATACCGGCTTAATTGCCGCGGATGTCACGGAGAGTTCGGCCTGGGCGCTCCTCCGGAGATTAATTCGGTTATCGGCGCGACCCGTGCAACTTCTACGCCACTGATCATCGCTCGCATGAAGGAGCGGGGATTGGATACTAGCCGCGAGCAAGCCAACGATTTGGCGAATCAGGCCAAGGCCACCCTGATGGAGCGCTTGCACAAGGGTGGGATTGAAATGCCGCCATTCCCCCACCTGAGCGAACCAGAAATCCGCGCAATTTTCAGCTATCTGCGGCAGTTGGCGGAAATTCCCGGTGCGGAGAACCAGCAAGTCCGCGTCGAAGAAGAGCCCGTACGCGTCGGCGAGCACATTGTGAAGTCCACCTGCCACGTCTGCCACAGTGCACTTGGCGTGAACCCGAACGGGGATGAACTCTTGCAAGGCGCGATCCCGCCTCTGAGTTCTCTGACCACGCGTGTGAGCCTGCCTGGGTTCGAGCGCAAGGTGAGGCATGGTGCTCCCATCATGATGGGAACGCCTCTCGAGCCCTATCGCGGAAGGATGCCGGTCTTCGATTATCTGAGCGAGAGCGAGGTCGCCGACGCCTATCTGTACTTGAAGATTTATCCGCCCAGCGCGTGGAGCGACCGGGTCAATCCGCCCAACCCCACGCAGTCGGCGATCGCGATCGCGGCGATCGTGTCCACGCACGAGCCGCCAAATGTTCTGGCGCGCAGCGAAACTGCCGAAATGAAGACCTGGATTTTGCCGGTCCTGGCGGAGATTCTTGTTGGCCTGCTGGTCGTTGGGGGAGCAGTTTTCACGCTCTACGATGTGAAGAGATCAAAGCCGCGACTCCAGGAAGTGCCGGAGAATGCAGCCGGCTTTCCTTCGGTATTGCCACAAGCCACTGTTGTACCGATCCGATTTGCAGCAGAGCTATCCGGCGCCTCTCCGAGCGCGCTGCAAGATGCGCACAAGCAAGCTGCATGGGGTTCGCGGTTCGATCGCAGTGAATACCAGTCATTCGAGAGTTCCTGGCTCTCACGGCGACTGGAAAAAGAGGACGGCGTAGCATAGGGCACTCTCTGATCAAGGGAATCGGGCATGGATGCAATGGCCTCGGCGACCTGACGAAGACGCTTGTCTTTCGTCCGCGAAGCGTAGGTGGATTGGGATAAACCGAGGCGATCAAATGCGTCGGGCATCCCAATGCCCAGCATAAATAGACATCGCGCCTCGATCATGTGCCCCAGTTCGTTCGTTTTTGGCCGCAGGTTGAGACTCTTCTGCAGCTCTTTTATTTCTCAAACAGAATTTATCAATTCAGACAGAGGTGCTTAATCTGGTGGCCGCGACCGTATGCCCTAAAACGCCTGTATAATCAAGCTTTGGGGTTCGACTGCACCTCCTCAATACAGTCCTTTACTTCGCACCAGGAGCAATCTTTTGAGCGCACATACGCCGCACCAGCATGGACATGGTCCCGCACAGCCCAGCCCCCAACCGCTCCCGGGCGTTGACACCATCATCGCCGTCGGGTCGGGCAAGGGAGGTGTCGGTAAAACCACATTGTCAGTCAACCTGGCCGTCGCCCTCACCAAGATGGGGCACAAAGTCGGCCTGCTCGACGCCGATGTCTATGGCCCCAACGTTCCTCTGATGCTGGGGGTTAATTCGCAGCCGCGTATGGTTGGCGACAACCGCATCGAACCGCTCGAAGCGTTCGGGCTCAAAGTCATCTCCGTCGGATTTCTGAATCCCGGCGACAAGCCCGTTATCTGGCGTGGGCCCATGCTGCACCAGATTATTCGTCAGTTCCTCGGCTTGGTCGAGTGGGGGCAACTCGACTACATGGTCGTGGACCTGCCTCCCGGCACCGGTGACGTGGCGTTGTCGCTGGTACAAACTGTACCGCTGACGGGCGCAGTCGTAGTTTCAACTCCTTCGGACGTTTCGCTGCAGGACGCACGCAAAGCCATCGAGATGTTCCGCCAGATGAAGGTCGATGTCGCGGGAGTGGTCGAGAACATGAGCTACTTCGTCTGCCCTCACTGCCACCATGAGGTCGATATCTTTTCGCGTGGCGGAGCCGAGTTGATGGCCAAGCGCTTCGATGTTCCGTTCTTGGGCAGCATCGCGCTCGATCCGGAAGTGCGCCGATCGGGCGATAGCGGCAAGCCCGTCGTGCTGGAGGGTGAAGCGGCACCCCATGCCAAGTCGATTTACGATTTCGCCCGACGGGTGATCGATCGCGTGGGCGAAATCAAGGCAAACGCACCCGGGAACGTGATTCAGATTCAGTGAGAAATAGGTCACCACAGGGGGCACAGAGGAACACCAAACCCTCTGTGATCCCGTGTCCTCTTTGGTTAGTCTTTGTTGAATCTCCCCAGTCGCCAGATTGACGGGGGTTCACCATCCTTGAGAACCAACTCGGCCGTCATCTCTCCGATGGCTGGCCCGTGCTTGAAACCGTGGCCAGATCCGCCGCCGAGCAGCCAAACATTCTCGTTCGCTGGATGCCGGTCGATAATGAAATGACCATCCGGAGTCTGCTCGTACTGGCAAACCCGCGTCTCGAGCAGCGGCGCATCTTTCATCCCTGGGAACCGAAAAGTTACATAGTCACGAATATCCTGCAGAGTTTCGGAACTGACCACCCGTTCGCCGTTGGTGGGATCGAATTCTGGTCCGCGGCTGTCGTCGGCGATCTTGAAGCCACGGCGATCTCCACCCGGGATCCCGTAGCGGAATTTTCCGCGATGATCGGCCCACACTGGCAGGTTAGGATCGTGAAAGCGCGTGTCTCCCGCCGGGCAGCCGAAGAAGAATACATCCTGCTTCGTGGCCCTGATGAGTGAACCGATCACCTGCGGAAACAACTGTCCCAGCCAGGGACCGCAGGCGAAAACGAATCGGTCAGCCTTGAGCTTCGAGCCATCGGACAAGACAATGCTGCGCAGGGGAGCTTGTTCCAGGTTTTCTGGCATCACCACAGCCTGCCGATAGTCACCACCCCCGGCCACGAAGGCTTCCACGACCACCGCACAACTCGCCCGCGCCTTGAGATAACCGGACTCTGGTTCGAAGATCGCCCACTCAATGCCGTCGAAGTTAATCTGCGGCCAGCACTTTCGCAGTTGTGCTGCGGAGAGCTTCTGATACTTGATCTTCGCGGCGCGCAGCTTCTCAATCGATTCACGCTCAAACGAGTCATCTCGGCCGGCCGCCATCCACAACACTCCGCTGCGGTGCAGGAACTGCCGTTTCCATTTACGCTCGTACCTGGCCCAGAGTTCCAACGCCCAGGCTGCCATGTCAGTGTAAGGTTGATCGGGCCCGTAGGTGCCGCGCATCACCCTGGTTTCTCCGCCAGAAGACGATCGCGAGTTGCCCGGTCCCCAGGCGTCGATCAACGTGACACGAACGCCGCCCCCGAGTAGATGCAGGGCGGTCCAACCGCCGAAGGCTCCGGCGCCAATCACAGCGATGTGGGGAGTCGATTTCATTCAGCGTCACAAAGTGAAGGAGAAGAGGATAGCAGGAGTCCCTTTGGATCGAACGCTAAGCCTCGCGAATGTCTTACCGCCCCTTGCTCCCCCTTGCTTGACACCATTCCAGCCCATTCCTAGAATCCAATCGGGATCTGAGATTTGGTCCAAAACCTAAGCTTCTGCATCTAAAATAGATAGTGAGGTGTGTCCCACCGGCCCAACCGGATCGCAAGACAAGAATTGACAGAACGCCGTATGTCTGTTGACCCCAGCATCGGAACCCGCGAACGCGAAATCCTGACCGCCATCGTCGAGACCTTTATTTCGACGGGCGAGCCGGTGGGATCGCGCACGCTTGCACGCTCGAATCGTGAGGGACTTAGTCCGGCCTCCATCCGCAATGTGATGGCCGATCTCTCCGACGCCGGTTTCCTCGAGCAGCCGCACGCTTCGGCGGGGCGGGTGCCGACCACCGAGGCCTATCGCTATTACGTCGAGCAGATCACGGGGAGGGCCCGGTTGGCGCCGCAGGAAGAGACGATGATTTCAGAGTCGCTTGCGGGCATTACTGACGTGCAAGAATTCATGGAGCGCACGTCGCATGTGCTCTCCCTGATTTCACGTAACGTCGGTGTAACGGTAGCGACCAGCGGCCCGAAGAATGCACTCGAGCACGTGTACTTCTCTCGCATCGGCGATCAAAAGGTTCTGGCCGTGGTGGTGACGCGTTCGGGATTGGTCCGGGATCGCGTGCTGCGCATGGATCTTCCGCAGTCTGACCTCGACCTGGCCGCGCGCTACATCAACGAGAATTTCCGCGGCTGGACGATGGAAGCGATGCGCGTCGAGCTCGCACGCCGCATCGAAAAGGAGCGCAGTGAATACGACCGGCTGATGAACTCCATCGAGGCCCTCTACAAGCAGGGCGCACTTGCGGCCGATCAAGGATCCCAAATGGTTTTTGTGGAAGGCGCGGCGAACCTTCTTTCTGCTGATCAGGACCGTAAGCGCCTGCAGGACCTCCTCCAGACTCTGGAGGAAAAAGAAAAAGTTGTGCAACTTCTGGGTGCCTATCTCGACGTAAAGCAGGAAGCGGTACGCGTTGTCATCGGACTCGATGAGGCCCTGCCTTCCATGCAGAATTTCGTGCTGATCGGCGCACCCGCGCATGCCGGGAACGAGGTCATGGGCTCGCTTGCAGTGATCGGGCCAACGCGCATGGATTACCAGCACACCATCACCGCGGTGTCGTACATTGCGCGCCTCTTCGACAAAATCTTGAATGAATCGGAGTAAGACAAGCTGTTATGGGGAAATCAAACGGAAAATCAGAAGTAGAAACGGCAGGTCTGGACGTGGATCACGAACTCCCTGCCGGGGACGGCGATCAGCCTTCACCCGGTAGCGCCCAACCCGCGCCAACGGCCGAAGGTGCAGGACCGGAAAACGAGAATCAAAGGCTGAAGGCTGAGCGCGATATGGCGGTTGATCGCCTCGCTCGCATGCAGGCGGAATTCGATAATGCCCGCAAGCGCTCGGCCAGAGAACAGCAGGACTTCCGCGACTTTGCCCTGGCGGACACCATCAAAAACCTTTTGCCTGTGGTCGATAACTTCGAGCGCGCCCTACACTCGAAATCGGAGCCCGGCGATTTTCGCGCGGGCATAGATCTCATTTACAAGCAATTACGAGATGTGCTGATGAAGCTGGGAGTGCAACCTATCGAGGCCAAGGGGCAGCCGTTCGATCCGCGCTTTCATGAAGCCGTTGAGATGGTCGATACTTCAGACGCGCCGGATCACGAGGTGCTCGAGGAGTGGCAGCGAGGCTACAAGTACAAGGACCGGTTGCTGCGTCCTGCGATGGTGAAAGTCGCCAGGAATCCCGGAAAATGAAAACGCCAATCGCCGCCTGATGCAGGTGCATGCAGACGACCTTCCCAATTCTGCGCTACAACGAATCGCGGCCGTCTTCTGCCAGGGATTGCGATGATCGGAATTAGGGTTTACCAGCTTCGCAACGATTAAGGATTGAATTGACCACAAACGCGAAACGCGATTACTACGAAGTACTGGGCGTAACTCGTACGGTGACTGAGACAGAACTCAAGTCTGCCTACCGCAAGCTCGCGCTCCAGTACCATCCCGACCGCAATCCAAATAATCCGGATGCTGAAGAGAAGTTCAAAGAAGTCAGCGAAGCCTATGCTGTCCTTGCTGACTCAGACAAGCGCGCGGCTTACGACCGCTTCGGGCATGCTGGCGTCGGAGGCGTGGCCGGTGCAGGGGCCGGGTTTGATCCCACGGTCTTCCAGGATTTCAGTGACATCTTCGGCGAGTTCTTCGGGTTCGGAGATATGTTCGGCGGTGGTGGACGCCGCCGCAGCCGGGTCCAGCGCGGCGCCGATCTTCGCGAGGATTTGACGCTCGAGTTCGAGGAAGCATTCTTCGGGACTGAGTCTCGCGTTACCGTTCGCCGGCACGAAGCATGCGAAGAGTGCCACGCTTCTGGTGCGGCTCCCGGCAAAGGGCCTACGACTTGTCGGTCGTGCAACGGACGCGGCCAGGTTCGCTATCAGCAGGGATTCTTCAGCATCGCGCGTACTTGTCCGACCTGCCAGGGCGCTGGCAACGTGATCACCGATCCTTGCGCGAAGTGCAAGGGCGAAGGCCGCCTGCTGCGGCAGCGCACCGTTGACGCCAAAATTCCCGCCGGAGTCGAGGATGGAACCCGTATCCGTTTCGCTGGCGCGGGAGAAGTCGGCCAGTTTGGTGGCCCGGCCGGCGACTTGTACGTCGTGTTACACGTGAAGGAGCATCCGTTCTTCGAGCGGGAAGGGAACGACCTGCACTGCGTTGTTCCGATTTCAGTGGCGCAAGCCGCGATGGGCGCGGAGATCCGTGTGCCAACCATGGAGGGCGAACACACTCTGAAGATTCCTGAGGGCACGCAGCCAAGCACGACCTTTCGCATCCGTAACAAAGGCGTTCCGGTGCTGAACGGACACGGCAAGGGCGATCTCTATGTCGAGGTGCGGGTGCAGATTCCCGGCAAGCTCAACAAGCGTCAAAAGGAATTACTTCAGGAACTCGATGTGTTGTCCAAGGTCGATAACCAGCCTCTGTTGCGGTCGCTGATTGGCAAGATGAAAGACATCTTCCAATAAGCCCGCACCCGAAAGATCCGCAAGGTGAGGGCGCCAAGCGGCTGTAGAATAACAGCCCACGGCGCAAGCCTCGTAAGTCTGTCAATTGAGACGACACGCTACGGGGCGAAAGAAACTGCTCGTACATGCATGACCCGCCGACGGTGGATTGCCGATGAAGTGTCGGGAGACCGCGCCGCGCTCACCGGTGTACATGCGGACCATCTCACTCGCGTTCTGCGCGCGCACGTTGGGCAGGAATTCGATATCGTCGCGAACGGTGTCCTTCATCGCGGCCAGATCGCCACGATAAGCGACGCTCGCGTCGAGTTCGATCTCGGCGAAGAAATTCCGGCAGAAGCCGCGCCAGCACAAATCACCCTGGTGTTGGCGATCTTCAAATTCGATCGCATGGAATGGGCGATTGAGAAGTGCACGGAGTTGGGCGTGGAGCGCATGATCCCGGTGATCGCCAGGCGAACCGACTCGCATCTCGCCTCGGCCTCTGTGAAGCGAGTCGAGCGCTGGCGGCGTATTGCGCTGCAGGCTTCAGAGCAATCACGCCGCGCCGCCCCGCCGGAAATCTCGGAGCCGATTAAGTTGCGCGACACCCTTGCCCTTCCCGCGAAGCTCAAGCTCGTTTTGTCCGAGGCTGAAGATCGATCCCAACTCCGAGATATTCCAGCGCATACGGCCGGCGAAGTCTTGCTCGCGATCGGACCCGAGGGAGGCTGGACCAAGGATGAACTGGAACAGTTCCGCATCAATGGATGGACCTCGGTCTCTCTCGGCCCAACCATCCTGCGAGCCGAGACCGCCGCAATCGCGGCTACCGCGATTGCTACGTCGGCGCTTGTGAGATAAAGCCCAATTTGTGCACAGCTTTCCTCATCCACTCAGGTGATATCCTGACCAGCAATGCCGTCCGCGAAGTCAACTTCCCGTCCAGCGTTCATTCCGGACGATCGCCAGGGTGAAGCCATTGAACATGTCGAGGGCCCAATGCTGGTCGTTGCCGGAGCCGGCACGGGCAAAACGTCGGTGCTTACTCATCGCATCGAGCGCCTCGTACGCGAGGGCCACGCACGCACCGACGAAATCCTGGCCCTGACTTACACGGTCAATGCCGCGAAAGAAATGCAGGAGCGCGTGCGCAAACTCCTGGGCAAAACCGTGCAGGCCACCACGTTTCATGACTACTGCCTGCAGCTGCTGCGCAGAGTAGGGAAAGACTTCGGCGTGCTCGACGAGAAAGATCTCTGGATTTATCTGCGCCGCCGCATCCGCGATCTCCATCTGGAGCATTACATCCGTGCAGCCAACATCGGGCAGTTCCTGACCGATTTGCTGGAATTCGTCAGCCGCTGCCACGACGAACTCGTTACTCCAGAGAAATATGCGCATTATGTCGGTCGTCTTGAGTGCGGCGAGGTCCCCATCCCACGGGTTGCGAAGTCCAAGAATGTGCTCGATGACGAAGAAGTCTGTGGCCGCTGCCGCGAAATAGCCCGAGTCTTTTCCACGATGGAGAAGTGGCTGGCCGACGACAACCTCGGCACCTTCAGCCACATGATCACCCGCGCGCATGCGTTGCTCCATACGGACCAATCGGTGCTGGCTCAAGTCCAGAGTAGCGCGCGCTTCATCCTCGCCGACGAATTTCAGGATGCGAACTTCGCCCAGATCAAGATTCTCGCGCGGCTCGCAGGTAAGGACGGCAATCTCTTTGCCGTCGGAGACCCCGACCAGTCGATCTACCGCTTTCGCGGAGCCTCGAGCGAGGCCTTCGAGCTTTTTCACCGGAACTTCCCGCACGCGAAGCTTGTCGTACTGGAGAAAAATCGGCGATCGACGACTCCGATCCTGCGTACCGCGTTCGCCGTCATCAATGAAAATCCACCGGCGTTCGCTCGCAGTGCCAATGGAGCGATGGCGTACCAGCGCGCACCGCTAGTCTCTGCGCGCGAAGAGGAGGCTGCGCTGCAGGGGGCGCAACTGACTGGCCCACTGGTCACAGCGATTATTCTGAAGGATAGGGCGACGGAGGGTCCCGACCTCGTCGCCTACCTGCGCGAGGCGCAGCGCAAGTCGCGCTGCAAGTGGTCCGATTTCGGAGTCCTGTACCGTCTAAACTCGCACAAGGACGATCTGGCGCAGGAGCTGGCCGAAGCCGGAATCCCGTTCGTGATCGAGAACATGGATATATCGGACACTCCTGAGGCTCGCGACCTTTTCGCCTGCGTGCACGCGATCGTCTCCAGTGGCGATGACGTAAGCCTGATACGCGTGGCTGGCCTACCCCGCTTTCGTGTGAACCCCGAACTGTTGCGGCAGGTTCTGCGGGCTATCAGGCGCGACAACCGGGAAGCGCAAGTCGTGCCTTTGTCCGCGGCCCTCGACCGGGTGGAGGGCGGTGCGGAAGTACTCGCGACCGTGCAGCGAGTCCGCGAACAGATTCAATCCCGTGCGGCGCAGGCGCGGGCTGCGGTCGATATCATCGTTCGCGAATTCGGACTCGATACCGCCTCTCCCATCCTGCAAGCGGCGCTGCAGTTTGTGCAGGAGTGGGAGCGAAAGAAAATCAATAAGACCACCGAGCTTGCTGAACTGGTGGACTACCTCGAATACTTCCGCGAAGCCGGCGGCGTGATGCCTCTCCAGGCCAAAGACGAGGACAATGCCGTTCGCCTGATGACCGTTCATGGCGCCAAGGGATTGGAGTTCCCGCACGTCTTCATTCTCCGCGCCATCAAGCCGTCATTTCCCAATGCCTTTCGCGAAACGCTCGTGGCCTTTCCACCTGAACTACGGGATCCGGACTCCATCCGCGAAGCAGATGACAAGACACTCCACGAGCAGGAGGAGCGCCGCCTTTTTTACGTGGCGATGACCCGTGCCCGTGACTCTCTCCGGATTTATGCCCGCGAAGGCAGCGGCAAGGTCGATAAAACGCCTCCCGGTTATTTGCGCGAGCTTATCAGCAACAAGACCGTCGCGACCTGGTTCCGCGCCATTCCCGCAGGCGGCGCGCAAGCGACACTCAACATCGCCGCCGAAGCTTCTCCGCTCTATCCCGAGGAGTCACAGGTCACGCGCTGGCTCGAACTGCCCGTGCTCGAAGGGCTGGAAAAGAGCCTAAGTGCATCCGCAGTCGATACCTATCAGCGCTGCGGACTGCAGTTTAAGCTCGACCGCGACTGGCGCATTTCCGCCAGGCCCGCCGCTGCGATGCAGTATGGTGCTGCGATTCACCGCGTGCTGAAAACGTACTTTGATTCTGTCCGGCTCGGACGTCCGAAGACCGAGGATGAGTTGATCGAACTCTTCCGTCTCGATCTGGCCGGTGCCAAAATTCAGGAACCCTATCAGCACGAGCTATACGAGAAGCAGGGAGTCGTGCAACTGCAGGATTTCCTTTCCCAGACACGCGCAATTCCCGCATCGCAGGTTCTGCATACCGAAGAGTCATTCGAGATCAAGATCGGAGAGACCACGGTGGTGGGACGCATTGATCGCATCGACCGGCTCGTTGACGGAACCGTCGCGATCATCGACTACAAGACCGGCAAAGCGCGTGATCAGGAAGCGGCTGACGAAAGTTTGCAGTTGTCCCTGTATGCACTCGCTGCAAAGCAAAAATGGAATTACCAGGTCGGTGCGCTCGTCTTCCATAATCTCGAGCAGAACGTCCCCGTCGTCACCAGTCGTTCCGAAGCGCAATTGCTTGATGCCCATGTTTGCGTTGAAGCAGCGGCAAAGGGAATTGCGGAAGGAATATTCGACGCGAAGCCCGGCCAACACTGCAACTTCTGCGCATACCGTACGCTCTGTCCTGAAAAAGAGCGCCGCATTCCTCGCCTGGCATCGGCTAAAGCGTGAGTCGAGTCGACGGTCAGCTTTTTTCTTTGAACCTTGAAACTTTGAGATCTCGAAGACTATTCCTAAAGAAACTTAGGGGACGCATTGAGCGTCCCCTGTTGACTTCGTACTGAACTGCTTAGTGTTTCTTTTTCTTCTTTGCCTTTTTCTTGGTTGCCATTGTTCCTATTCTCCCTTCCATTCTTCATGGAAACGTGCAGTGGTCTTCTACTGCAACTAGTTGATGTATAGAGTTAATGAAAAATGAAGTCAAGAAAAAAATGACGATGAACTCACACGAAATCATGCACCAAAGTCATCGACGAAAGAATTTCTTCGTCGAATGTCAACCTTTTTTTCATGAAGACGATGTGTGATTCTCAGTTTCACGTCGTCGAAGAATCGCAGCGTGTTTTGGGTAATGCACCAGAAAGGAAAGTCTCGCGGAGAGGCGATCGGAGAAAGCTCATGGCCCTTTCGTCGACCTGAACCTGACTCCAAACAGTGCTCATCTATAATGAAGAAGTGAAATCCTCGTGAGGAGCCCGTTTTATGGCCTCTTTTGACGATGTAGTCATCATCTCCGGGTGCCGCACTCCGGTAGGAAAATTTCAGGGAAGCCTCTCTGCCTTCAGCGCTCCCCAACTTGGAGCGATCGTCGTGCGTGAAGCGGTGAG
This sequence comes from Binatia bacterium, assembly GCA_035577905.1. Classification (GTDB taxonomy): domain Bacteria; phylum Acidobacteriota; class Terriglobia; order Terriglobales; family Acidobacteriaceae; genus Sulfotelmatobacter. The sequence continues at coordinate 282,816 of DATKAP010000128.1, read as the reverse complement.
CCGTGCCGGCATCGATCCAGCACAGGTTGACGAGTGCATTATGGGCAACGTCGTCTCGGCCGGACTCGGACAAAATCCTGCGCGACAAGCTGCCATCTTCGGCGGACTCACTCCCGCGACAGGTGCCATGACAATCAACAAGGTCTGCGGCTCAGGATTGAAAGCAGTCGCTCTCGCAGCGCAAGCTGTGCAGACAGGGAACAGTTCCATCGTCGTTGCCGGCGGAATGGAGTCGATGACCAACGCTCCGTATCTTCTCCCGCAGGCGCGCAAGGGATACCGCCTCGGCAACACGCAACTGATCGACTCCATGGTCCACGACGGGTTGTGGGATATCTACAACGACTACCACATGGGGATCACCGGCGAGAATGTTGCGGAGAAGTATGGCATCACCCGCGAAGAGCAGGACGAGTTCGCCCTGAACTCTCATCGCAAGGCGCTTTCCGCCATCAAAGAGTGCCGCTTCCTATCGCAGATCGTCCCTGTGGAGATTCCTGCAAAGAAGAAAGGTGCTCCACCGACAATCTTCGACAAAGACGAGAGCCCGCGCGAAGACACGACCATCGAAGTCCTTCGCTCCCTGAAGCCCGCATTCAAGAAAGATGGAACGGTAACGGCGGGAAATGCTCCCGGCGTAAACGACGGCGCTGCCGCGCTGGTAGTCACGAGTGCGAAGCGCGCTGAAGAACTCGGCGCCAACCCGCTGGTCCGAATCGTCGCCCAAGCTACGAGTGGCGTCGAGCCAAAATGGGTCATGATGGCGCCCGTCGGTGCCGTGCAACAGATCTGGCAAAAAACCGGCTGGAAGAATGAAGATGTAGATCTTTACGAACTGAACGAAGCGTTTTCGGTACAAGCGCTGGGTGTGATGCGCGAGCTAAACTTGAATCCTGAGAAGGTCAACGTGAACGGCGGCGCAGTTGCAATCGGCCATCCCATCGGCGCCAGCGGCGCGCGTGTCCTGGTCACTCTGATCTACGAGATGATCCGTCGCGACGCAAAGCGCGGCATAGCTGCCCTGTGCCTGGGTGGAGGGAATGCAGTGGCGATGGCGGTAGAACGACGCTAGCGGAAGCCGACCCACTGTGTTCCCAATGGTGAGAGATTCCGCTTCTAACTCACACCCGCGACCGGCAGCGTCACCGTAAACACCGCTCCGCCGTCCGCAGCGTTGGCGGCTTCCACAGTTCCATTGTGCTCTTTCATGACGGACTTGCAGATGCTGAGGCCCAATCCCGTCCCGCGCCCCGGCCGCTTGGTCGTATAGAAAGGATCAAAGATGCTCGGCAGATTCTCCTTCGGGATGCCGGATCCGTCATCATGGAAGCTGACCCACACCGTCTTATCTCCTTTGCCAAGCCGAATACGAAGTGTTCCCCGGTCCTGCGCCTCGCGGATTGCCTGCTCCGCATTGACTATCAGGTTCAGGAACACCTGCATCAGCTGGTGAGGATCGCCCAACGCATACGGAATCCCAGTCTCCTTCAGAAAGTCGACGGTGATGTTGTTCTTGCGCAGGGAATAAGCGTGCAGATTCAGCGTGCGCTCCACGACCTCGACCAGATTGATGCGGCTCTTCCCCGGCGCCGGTGGCCGCGAGAAGTAAGTCAGGTTCTGCACGATCTCCGCCGCTCGCCGCGCCTGCTGCTGCAACATTCCAAGCTGCTTGCGTGAGGTTTCGTTCGTTTCGGTGTCCTGCAGCAGTTCACTAACGCCTAGGATGCTGGTCAGCGGATTATTCAGTTCGTGCGCCACTCCACCGATCATCGCTCCCATTGCCGCCAGCCGCTCGCTCTCCACGATCTGCCGCTCCAGCTTGCGTTCAATGGTGATGTCGCGCAAGGAGAAAATTACGGCACTGATTTTTCCTTCCGAGTCTACAAGGCGGCTACCCGAGGCGCGCATGGTGCGAGCGCTGCCATCGCGATGCCGTGCCGCATATTCCGCCGCACCGAACGCCTGATCACCCGAAACCAGCGTGCCGTAGAGCGAAACCAGGTCGGGAGAGTGCGCCTCAATCTCCGAAATTTTTTTGCCGAGCATCTCCTCCGGCCGGTAGCCGAGAATATCGTGAGCGCGTGAGCTCACGAACGTATATCGTTCCTCAAGATCTACCACCAGAATCAAATCCGGAAAGCCCTCCAACAAGCGGCTACGGAACTCCTCTTGCTGTTTGAGTTCCCGCTCCATCGTGCGCTTTTCCGTGATGTCAACCAGCGTTCCCTGGTAGCGAATGATGTTCCCCGACGAATCCCACACCGCCCGCGAGGAATCGAGAAATATTGCTGCCATCCCGTCTTTGCGGCGAAGTTTGATCTCGCGCGTACGAACGCCCCCGCGATCATCCACTGCACGCCCCAACACCGGAGGTCCCCCATCGAAACTCAACGTCGCGGCCTCGACCGAAAGCAATTCTCTCTTTTCTGTGTATCCCAGCATGCTGACCAGCGCGGGATTCGCATCCAGCAATTTTCCCTCCGGTGTGCTGAAATACACTCCCTCCTGCAGCGTTTCGAAGAGCTCGGTAAAGCGCAGTTCTTTTTCGCGCTGCTCGGTGATATCCCGTCCCAGGATGCTGGCTCCCACCACCTCGTCGCCCTTCAGGATTCCATTGAGCACGCAATCGAAGTAGAGCGGCCGGGTGCTGTTTTTCAGGCGCACCCGCGCCGTTCCCGCCCAGCGTCTCTTCTCGAGAAATCTTCCCAGACTGCGCTCTACTTCCTCGCGTGCCGGTTCATCCACCAGGTCGTAGATCTTGCTTCCCACTAGCTGCGAGTACGTCAGTCCCGTCAATTCCGCAATCCGCCGATTGACCGTTCGTAGTGTCCCATCTAACGATACCGCGCATGCCGGATCATCGAGCGAATCGATCAGTTCCTTGAAGTTGCGCTGCGAGCGCATGATCACCTGGCTCAGTTGATCCAGTTGCTCCTCGGAAGGCGCCGCTCCAACGTGGTCTTGCAGGCCCCGGAGCAGTCCTTTGAGCTCGCTGACCTCCTGCCGCCGCCCATAGGCGTACACGGCAAACAGAATCGAGAGCGCCAGCACTCCGACCGGAATAGCTCGAAGCTGATAAGGGATTGCTTCAAGCCTCTCCCAAAGCAGTACGGTCAACGCGACGGCCAACAGCAGCATGAAGCCCAGGATCCAACGCCAGAGTTGAGACTCTTCACGATCAAGATTTCCAGCGGGATGAGAAGGACGGGAAGGCAGATCGGGCTCCGTACTCATAAGAAATCGAAGGTTCTTCCTGAATGCCCCATCCTAATGCACCGCAATCAACGCCAACAACCCGATTGTGTGACTCCATTGGTTCCGGAGGATCAGGGACCGTTGCCCCAAATCATCGCTAGGATACCGGTCAGTCTTCCCAATTTGGGACTTTCCACAGCCATTGGTGACATCCGTCACAGCCAGCCTTCGCCAGCAGTCCGTATGGTAGGTCCGAGATATCAAAGCGGCTATCTGAGCCCTCGTGTATGCGGAACAACTGGCCAAGCGCGAGAAGTAGGTGTGCTGACCGTCCGATGAGTCCGTTTCTATGCTTTACAAGACCTTGAGCGCCGCAGTCTACGGAATCGACGCCAACATCATCCAGGTCGAGGTTGACTGCTCCGGCATCAAGTGCGACCAGGATCACTTCCATACGGTCGGCCTGCCTGATGCCGCGGTACGCGAAAGTCGCGACCGGGTGCGCGCCGCGCTGAAAAACTGCGGCTACGACATCCCGCCCACACAGATCACCATCAATCTTGCTCCCGCAGATATCAAGAAAGAAGGCTCCGGATTTGACCTGCCGATGGCCCTCGGGATCGTTGGCGCTTATGGCGGCTTGACCAAGAAAGAGATTCCGGACTGCCTGTTCGTAGGGGAACTCTCCCTCGACGGTGGTGTCCGCGGCGTGCGCGGTGCCTTGCCCATTGCCATCGAAGCCCGCGGACGCAAGATCTCGCGCATGGTTGTTCCCGAAGCCAATGCCAAGGAAGCGGCAATGGTGGGCGGCGTTGATGTCTACCCGGTCCGTTCACTTCTCGACGTGATCCACTTCGTGAACTCCGGCAACGGCATCGCCCCGATTAAAGCTGACAGCGATTCTCTCCTGCGCGCGTCGCAACAGTTTTTCGTCGATTTCAAGGACGTCCGGGGCCAGCAGACCGCGAAGCGCGCCATAGAGATTGCCTGCGCCGGCGGCCACAACATCCTGATGATCGGCCCGCCAGGATCAGGGAAGACCATGCTCGCCAAGCGCATGCCGACGATCCTGCCACCATTTACTTTTGAAGAAGCGTTGGAGACGACGAAGATCCACAGCGTGGCGGGAGTTTTGGACTCGGGCACCGGCTTGGTTGGAACGCGTCCCTACCGCTCTCCTCATCACACGATCTCCGATGCGGGCCTGATTGGCGGTGGCGTGATTCCGAGACCCGGCGAGGTCTCACTCGCCCACAATGGCCTGCTTTTCCTGGATGAACTTCCGGAATTCCCGCGAAATGTACTGGAAGTGCTGCGCCAGCCGCTGGAAGACGGAACCGTGAGCATTGCCCGAGCCTCGATGTCACTTACGTTCCCAGCGCGCTTCATGCTCGCCGCCGCCATGAATCCCTGCCCCTGTGGATTCCACAACGACCGCACCCGAGACTGCCAGTGTACCCCGCCGATGATCCAACGCTACGTTTCGAAGATTTCCGGCCCGCTCATGGACCGCATTGACATCCATATCGACGTCCCGGCAGTGAACTACAAGGAAATGCGCTCGGGTGCCGAGCCCGAAGGCTCGGGTGCGATTCGTGCCCGCGTTGTGCGTGCGCGCCAGAAGCAACTCGACCGGTTCGCCACGTCGCGTCAGAAGCTATACTGCAACGCCCAGATGACCTCCCGCCATATCCGTACGTTCTGCGAACTCTCTGCCGATTGCGAACACCTGCTCGAACGCGCCATGACGCAGCAAGGCCTGAGCGCCCGCGCCCACGACCGCATCCTCAAAGTGGCCCGCACCATCGCCGACCTCGAAGACGCCGCCAATCTGGAACCGAAGCACATCGCCGAAGCCATCCAATACCGAAGTCTGGATCGAACGTATTGGGCGTGAGCATTGGAACAAACAGGAAGAGTGTAGGGAACGAAGCGGAGAGTGGTAACGCCGTGAAGCGGCGAAGACAGTAAAGCCCACGGCGTAAGCCGTGGAAAAATGATTAAGTGACCACCCAGCCCCGAAGGGGCGTAAGAAAGTGTCCCCTACCCCTCAGGCTTTAGCCGGGAACGATGCCCCAGCGATGAACCCTAGCTTTCGCTTCTGCATCGCCCCTCCATCATGAACACATGGAAGTCGGTGGCCAGTGGCACGGCGCCAAGTTGACGGGTCATCAATGAGATCTGCCCGCGATGATATGTGGAATGATTCGCAACATGTTGTATCAGGTGAATCAACCTCACCTGGGTTGTGCGAACTGGAATCATTCGCTCCAGCCTTTCATCCGTTAAGACGTGTACAAACTCAATCTGTTCTTTCTCAACTTCGACCCACTTGAGCCGAACGCTGTCGATATCAGGAAATGCAGTCGGATCGAACAGGATCTTCCGTCGTGCCATCATGTGTGCGACGAAGACAGAATCCGGAGACGCTTCCTTCCAATACTGAAGCCATCCCCATTCCCCGGCGAAGATGTGCACAAGGGTGTCTCGAACGGAGGAGAAACTGCTGCCTAGATCCCTCGTGAACTGCTCATTGCTCAGCCCGGAGCAAGCCTGCAAGACCCGGTTGTTAGCCCAGCGGTCGTACTCGTACAGTAAAGCGACGTCATCTTTCGTCATCGGTCGGGGGCTTGCCTTCTTCATGGAAGATTCTATTCACAAATAATAGTCCCTCCCCGCTCTTACCGTGCCACCGATTGCTGCTTGCGCTTCTCCCACTCCTCGCTCCGAAACAGATGCGGTCCGACTTCAATCAGCCGCGGCAGCATCTCAAAAACCGATACTGGAGTCCACCTCACTCCCTCACGCGTTCGACATCCGCGGCGATTGAGTTCGGCGGCAATGCGCGTATAGGACCCTTCCTGAACGATAAGTTCCATCATCTGGAACAGTGTCTCTCGCTCATTCGGATCCTCTTCCAGTCGCTGCGTATCAGGAGAGACACGTAGCCCAAAGGGTACCTCGACCGGCAGAGGTTCCTCCGCGCTTTCGACCTCCCGCTCCCACTCGAGGGCCACAAGCTTCCAGCCCTTCTCCACCTGCTGCTTGAGGTCAGTCTCGGCCACCGGTCCTGAAACCACCTGCCGCACCCGCTCAGTTTTCTTCATGGATCGACACCTCTGCCCAAACCTGACAAGTTTCACAGCACCCCAATTTCCGAAGTGGAGCGGCGCAAAGTCCCGTCTTTCGAATGCCGAAAGCGCTGGACAGACAGGTCACTCTGTCCGCTCGTGGACTGACGTGTTCGGAACGAGACAGTCGATCGTTCCATTGACTGATGTCGGCAGCCTCCGTAATATGAGCCTTCCCACCATCCGCCCAAAGATGATCGGACAAACTGTCTCGCACTACCGCATTCTGGAGAAACTCGGCGGCGGCGGGATGGGTGTCGTCTACAAGGCCGAAGATACACGCCTGCATCGTTTTGTTGCCCTGAAGTTCCTGCCCGACGAGGTCGCCCGCGATCCCCAGGCTCTTAGCCGCTTCCAGCGTGAGGCACAAGCCGCATCGGCGCTCAACCATCCCAACATTTGTACGATTCATGACATCGGCGAGGAGAGCGGTCTGACGTTCATCGCCATGGAATACCTCGAAGGGACGACGCTGAAGCACCGCATCGCAGGTCGCCCTCTCGACCTCGAAATTCTTCTGCCGCTCGCCATCGAAATCGCCGACGCGCTTGACGCCGCCCATGCCAAGGGCATCGTCCACCGCGACATCAAGCCCGCCAACATCTTCGTAACGGAGCGCGGCCACGCCAAGATCCTTGACTTCGGCCTGGCCAAGGTCGCTCCGGCCGACAGTTCTTCTTCTGCCAATACGCAAACGCGCACCGTCAACGAACAGCAACTGACCAGTCCCGGCGCCACACTGGGAACGGTCGCCTACATGTCTCCCGAGCAGGTTCGCGCCAAAGAACTCGACCTCCGCACCGACCTGTTCTCCTTTGGAGCAGTCCTCTACGAGATGTCGACCGGCACCTTGCCATTCCAGGGCGAAAGTTCCGGAGTAATCTTCAAAGCGATCCTCGACTCGACTCCGCCGTCGGCCATTCGCTTCAATCCGACACTCCCGCCCAAAGTCGAAGACATCATCGGTAAAGCGCTGGAGAAAGATCGTAACCTGCGGTACCAAAGCGCCGCCGAGATGCGAACCGACCTCCAGCGCCTGAAGCGCGACACCGATTCCGGCCGTTCGGGAGTAGTGTCGACCTCCGGCACCGACGCCTATGTTTCGGATCGCCCCTCAAACGCCGCAGGTGTGGCTAAGCCTGCGCTCATATCGCGAAAATTGTGGGTTCTCGTTGCCGGCGTTCTGGTCTTGGCGGTTTCCGCTCTCCTTTATCTGCGGTCCCGGTCCCTGCCAACTCCTGGCGTTTCCGGCTATGTTCCGATCACGCACGATGGTGTTTCCAAGTACTTGATTGGAACGGATGGATCGCGCCTTTATCTCAGCGAGTTTGCCTCCGAAGGTGGCATTGTGGTCCAAGTCTCCGCGATCGGCGGTGAAGTAGCTCGCGTTCCCGTTCCTGCTCCAACCATGGTCCCTCTCGCCGTTTCTCCCGACGGTGCCACTCTCCTCGTCGCCGATGAGGTTGGACAGACGGCGTTCCATGGTCCGCTCTGGTCCGTGCCCATCCTGGGAGGATCTCCTCGAAAACTCGGAGACATCGCAGCTCAGGCTGCCTCTTTTTCTCCGGACGGCCAGAAGATTGTGTACTCCGACGGCAATGACCTCAAGGTAGCAAACAGTGACGGCAGTGAGCCGCGCAAGCTCGTCTCCCTCACCGACCTTGCTTTTGAGTCAGCTTGGTCGCCAGACGGTTCGGTCATTCGATTCCGACTCGGCGGCGGCATGGCAGGTCGATCGTCGCTTTGGGAAGTTGCGCCCGACGGGACGAACCTTCATCCAGTGTTTTCCGGCTGGCACAATCCTCCTGCCGAGTGCTGCGGCCGCTGGACGCCCGACGGGAAGTATTTCGTGTTCGGCTCCCAGGGAAACATCTGGGCTCGCGCAGAAAAGGCCAGTTGGTTCGGAAAAACCACTGCTCAGCCCGTTCAGTTGACCTCGGGTCCGTTGGCTTTTTTTGCGCCTCTACCAAGCAAGGATGGCAAGAAGTTGTTCGTGGTCGGCGCCTTGGCGCATGGTGAGTTGACTCGCTACGACGTCAAATCCGGACAGTTTTCTCCATTTCTCTCCGGAATCTCCGCCGACAACGTGAAGTTCTCCAAAGATGGCCAGTGGGTCACGTATTCCAGCTATCCGGATGCGACTCTCTGGAAATCCAAGGCGGATGGCAGCCAGCGCGTTCGACTCACTTATCCACCGATGGCCGCGCTTCTGCCCAGCTGGTCTCCCGACGGAAAGCAGATCGTGTTCTATGCATTCTTGCCTGGCCAGAACTCCAAAATGTATGTCGTTTCGGCCGACGGCGGAACGCCCCGCGAGCTGATTCCTGACGAACCCAAGGACAAGCTGGATGCTCAATGGGCTGCTGACGGCAACCGGATCGTTTTCGCCAACGGCCCCGCGAACCCGAGCAGTAACGTCTACATTCTCGACCTTGCCACAAACAAAAGTTCGCTCTTACCCGGCTCCACAGGTCTCTATTCTCCGCGCTGGTCCCCCAACGGCCGCTACATCGCAGCCATGAATTCTGATTCCCGGGTTCTCATGCTTTTTGACTGGCAAACGCAAAAGTGGCAGGAACTCGCGCGGGTCACCATGGGTTTTCCCAACTGGTCAGAAAACTCAGACTATGTCTACTTCCTTCATGAAGAGAACGAGCCATCAGTCATGCGAGTCCGCCTTAACGACCACAAAGTCGAGCGCGTCGCCGATTTGAAAAACTTCCGCCAAGCCGGATATTGGAACGTCTGGCTCGGCATGGCTCCCGGCGACTCCCCTCTGCTCCTGCGCGACACAGGAACCCAGGAAATCTACGCGCTCGATTGGCAGACGCCTTAGAACAATCTTCTGCATCGGCTTGAAGGCTATTCTCGAATCCCACCAACGCCTCCAAACCGCATACTTGGATGGCCTCCGCTCACGTGATGAATGCCTCGCCGCTTCCGGCCAGACTTCGCGGAGAGCGCTCTCCTAGCCCGTGAAGGTTGGTGTATGCGCATAGCTGTCCTCACTCCGCCTACGTCGGCGCTCTGCACAACCCTCATCCCTGCAGCCTTTGCTCTGACTATCGCCGGATGCGGTTTCAGCTCGGACTCTGACCACGCCTTGTTCCAAGGGGAAGTCGATAGCCGCTCTCTGCGCCACGAACCCCACACCGTCAATCAACGCTTTTCCGAGACAAGCGCACCTGACTTGAGTGAGGCACCAACCGGAGTTCGCGGACCTGCCTCGATACTCTCGCTAGGTACCTCGAGTCCTTGCGGCAGAGCCGTCGCTAACCATTGGGCTGCCTCAGTGCAATCATCTGGGAGCCCCTTGATGCTCGAGCGAATGCCCTCCCAGTTGTACTGTGCCTCAGGCAATTTGGAGCCAGCTGCTTCGCAATACAGCCTGGCTGCTTCCGGAAAGTCTCTTGGCACGCCGACCCCATGTTCGTAGAGGTAGGCCAAATTGTTCAGGGCTAGGGGGTAGCCGCGTTGTGCCGCAGCTCGATTCCACTTGAGCGATTCGGCCAAGTCCTGGTGACGTCCAACCCCGTGTTCATAAATCCACGCGAGCCTGGTTTGGGAATACAGATTGCCATTCCTGGCAGCCTCCAGGTACAGACTCGCTGCCCTGTCAGGATCGCGTTCCAGACCCCAGCCCTCGAAATAGAGTGTGGCGAGGTTCGCCTCTGCAATCGGGTTGTGCTGGGCTGCAGCTTTTTCGAACCAGCGGGCCGCCTCACCGTAGTCCTGCCGCAAGCCTGCTTCGCCGCTGATGTACATGGCGCCGAGGTTTGTCTGAGCCACCGAATCGCCTCGGACGGCGGCACGCAGGTACCACTTGGCCGCAACAATCTGATCTCGGGCTACTCCTTTGCCTTGAGCGTACAGGTTCCCCAGGTGAGCTTGAGCGCCGGGATCTCCAGCGTCGGCAGCCTTCTGGTACCAGCGCGCTGCTTCTGCGAAGTCTTGGGCTACGCCACGCCCAAATTCATAGGCTACCCCGAGCGTGAATTGGGCGTTGCTGTTTCCCTTCAACGCAGCCTTCAGGAGATGGACGACATCTGGAACATGCTCTGCCCTCGCGCCCGAGAACGGGAACAGCATGGTCACAAACAAGCACAGCGATCCCCACTTGCGCATTCGTCACCCCAATCAGAATGACTGCGATCGAAAGATGAGTGCGACAGCTCGCTGGCTCCGGTGCTGACTGTGGTCTTCGTTTACAAACTAGAATGGATTCGACTGCGGATATGAGGTATGAAGAATTGCATGTGAAAGTATCAGGCCGAGTTTGCGGTGTCAACGAAAAGCGCAATTCGAAATGCGCATGGTCCCGATCATATCTTTAAGATACGAGTGAGGACACAATTGATGCACACAAAGATGTAGTGGATTTCGAATGACGGGCAGAACCAGGACTCAATCCTGGGCTGGGAGGCATCAGTTACTTTTCAAGAGCGACCTCGCTCCTGCTGGAGGCTGCTGGACCAGTCGAGGATTCGCCCGTATTTTCGTCGAGCCTCCAAGGTGGCTTCAATGATTCCCATTATGGCTCTGTTTGAATCGGCGTTTATTCTGTCTCGGCAAATTGAAGCTCTCATTTTATCCAAACCCATGTAGACGCGGGAAAACTCGGTAACTGCGGTCACAGGATGCAGTGATTCGCCTCACAATAACGATTTTCTACTTGACAACAGTCATTCATTGGACTTAAACCGTAAACGTTTACGAGAATTCTCTGGACTTCACCCGTAAACGTTTACGACTTACTTTAACCCCTCCCTGAGTTCCCAGCCTGGCCGGGGCTGTACAGTCCAGAAACCCAACAATTTGGAGGCTCCTCATGAGATTCCTCTTCATACGAGGTCTGTCAGTAACAGTCCTTTTCATATTCCTGGGCACGCTATGTTTCGCCCAGGAGGCGACGATTCTGGGAACAATCACGGACCCTTCCGGGGCCACAGTCCCTAACGTCAAAGTTAGTTTGACCAACACCGACACAGGTATCACCACCACGGTGACCACTAGCACCGACGGCCAGTACGTTGCTCCCGACCTACACATCGGGGCGTACACCGTTCGGGCGGAGGCCGCCGGGTTCAAGGTCGCAGCAGAGAAAGGCATCAAGCTGCAGGTTGCCGACCGTACCCGCGTTGACTTCAAGCTGGAGGTCGGAAGCACTGCCGAGACAGTTACTGTTGAAGCCAATGCCGCCGTTGTGCAAACCGATACCGGCGAAGTCAGCAGCATGGTCAGCGGGCAGCAGATCAGCAAACTAGCTGCGAATGGGCGCAGCGTGTTCGCGCTCGAAGCGCTTACGCCAGGCGCCTCCAGCGTGCAGGGAGACTTCATGGTTCCCACATCTGCCGGCAGTGACTTTAACGTTAGCTTCAACGGCCAGCGGGTGGTTCATAACTTGTGGCTAATTGACGGGGGCGAAGCAGCCGATCGTGGAGGTGGCGGAGGTTCCGACGTTGCCCCAAGCATGGAGTCCATCGCGGAGTTCCGCGCTTTGACTTCGAACTACAGCGCGGAGTTTGGGACGTCTTCGGCTGGCACGATGACCATGGTCATCAAGTCGGGCACGAAGACATTCCACGCGTCCGCGTTCTATAACGGGCGCAATGACGCGCTCGATGCCCGCAACTTCTTCAATCCGGCTCCCAACAAAGTAGCCGAGTTACGGTTCCATGATTTCGGGTTCAACGTAGGCGGCCCGGTTTCGCTGCACCCGAACACAGGGAATCCGAAAACCTTCTTCTTTTACAACATGGACTGGCGACGCTATATTCACGGCGGACTGTTCAACGTAAACGTGCCGCTAGCCAGCATGTATCCGAATGGAGCCGGGGACGTAGTGTTGCCCGCTACCGATCCCAACGGCAAGACGATCACAGCAATTGATCCTCTCCTCACGACCATTCCAGCGTCCATCCAGTATGCAAACTGTCCCGGCGGGGTCGCGCCAGCCGGGGTAACACCCGGCGCTGCATTCCCCAACAACACTATCCCGGCTTGCATGGTGAGCCCCAATGCCACCTCGCTTCTGGCAGCGGGAATCTTCCCGAAGCCCACCAGCGGCTGGGCGTTCATCGGCGGCGGTAATCAGCCTACGTACGGCAGAGAAGAGATCGTCCGCATCGACCATCGCTTCACAGACAAGTTCTCTGTGTTTGGCCACTACATTAACGACCATGCGGACCAGACCTACGGAACCACGATGTGGAGCGGCGACAACATGCCGAGTATCGGCAACACGTTTGGGAACCCATCCTCCCATTACGTTGTGCATGCCACCTACGCGATCAATCCAAACGTGCTGAACGAGATCGCGTTCAACTACAACGGCAACCGGATTCACATCTTGCCTGATGGTGTCTACAAGGCTCCTTCGGACTTTACCTTCAACCGGATCTTCACCGGCGAGAATGCAGAGAATCGTATTCCCTCCATCAATCTCGCCAAGCAGATGGGCGCTAACTACACCACGAACTGGGTGCCCTGGAACAACAGCGCAGATGATTACCAAGTCCGCGATGACCTTTCCTGGGTGAAAGGCGCGCACCAACTCAAGTTGGGATTCAGCTGGGCTATCTACAAGAAGGTGCAGGACTACTTTGCAAATACGCAGGGTGGTTTTACCTTCGATGCCTCTGCTACTGGATTTGATTATGCCGACTTCATTCTCGGCGCTGCACAAGGCTACAACGAGAACGCCTACAAGGGTACGGGTCACTGGAACGCCATCAATCCAGCCGCCTATATCCAAGACAACTGGCGTGTGAACAATCGGCTCACGCTCAACCTGGGACTGCGTTGGGACGGAATTCCCCACACGTACGAAGCTAACAACGCCATGGGGAACTTTTATCCCAATCTGTACAACCCAGCCCAAGCTGCGGTCTTTGTTCCCGGAACCAACGGTGGGCAGATCGCCGGCAACAGCCCGGGACTCGGGACGAGCCCGCTTAAGGAGCTTCAGGGCTACCAGCTGTACCTGAATGGCATAGGGCTGGAAGGCAAGAACGGAGTTCCCAAGGGCCTTGCTAAGGGCAACTGGTGGGACTTTGGCCCGCGCTTGGGTTTTTCTTACGACCTGACCGGCGCAGGTAAAACGGTAATCCGCGGCGGATTCGGCATCATGTACGAACGCATTCAAGGAAATGATATGTACAATGGCGCCACGAATCCTCCCTATGGATATAGTCTGAACTCAGGTAATGTACTGTTCGCTGACCCGCACACCACCTGGCAAGGCGGGGCCATCACGGTTCCGATCGTGCCTGCATCGGTGACCGGGATCAACGAGTACTATCCTTCACCGCGCGTGTCCCAGTACAGCGTGGGGATCCAGCAGCAGGTGACGCATCGGGCTGTGCTGTCCGCGTCGTATGTAGGCAGCGTGTCCAGACACCAAAGCTACTGGCAGGAGTTGGAACTGCCCGACCCGGGTCAACTCGCCAGCTTGACCAGCACGGCAAATCACGTGGGAACGGATGGCGTGAGTCACTTTAATGAACTGGTGCCATACAAGGGCTACACGCAGTTGCGGCAGGCCTACAATGGCGCTAACTCCCATTACAACTCGCTGCAAATGGAACTGCGTGGGCGAGTTCAACGCGACCTCCAGTTGCAGGTTGCTTACACGTACGCGAAAGCGATTGATCCCGCCAACGGTAGCACCGGCAATGGGTGGGATCTCAACTCAGTAACCAATCCATATGCGGGTTGGAGGTACGACGTGGGGCCGTCAGCTCTTGACCGCGCCAGCGTTGCTTTCGTCAACTTCGTTTACGACATCCCGTTGCTCAGGAACAGTTCCAACCGCGTCGCGAAGACCCTAGTGGGTGGCTGGTCGCTGTCCGGAATTGTCTCGATGCAAAGTGGTGCCCCTCTCAACATGACAGTGAGCGGCAACAACGTCGCCAGCTTGTTCACAGGCGGCGTTGGCAACCGGCCGAATCTGTCTGGGAAGATCTCTTATCCCAAGTCGAAGGTGTTGAGCCCGACAGGACAGGTAACCGGGATTCAGTGGACCAACGTGTCGGCGTTCACCGCACCTGCGGCAGGGACGTGGGGCAATCTGCCCTTCGATGCCTTACGCGGCCCGGGTCGCCATAACTGGAACCTGTCACTATTCAAGCAGTTCGTGTTCAGCGAGTCTCGTGGATCAGCATTTGAGTTCCGTGTAGACGCCTTCAATACCTGGAATCACACGCAGTTTGGAGGCGCAGGACAAAATGGTGGCTTCCACACCGGTTTCGATGGTGGTCAGGCCGGCCAGATTACCTCTGCCTTCGATCCTCGTACACTCCAGCTCGGTGCGAAGCTGATCTTCTAGAAAAGGGCTTCAATCCAACTCCTCCCGCCCGCATCCACTCCGATGCGGGCGGGAACTTTTGGCGTGAGTTCTGAAACTCGGTCAAAATCCCTTCGCCTTCAGCAGCGTATCCAGATCCTCCGCATGCAGCGCACGCGTCATCGCCTCTTCCCGCAGCAGATCCTGCTGAAACACGAGCTGCGCCAGCGATTCCTCCAGCGTGAATGATCCCTGCTTGCGCGTGATCGTGATCTCCTGATGCAGGTGCTGCAGCGCATTCTTCCGAATATGCTGCCGGGCGCCGTAACCCACCATGAGCAACTCCGCAGCCGGAACGCGTCCGCCGTTGCGCTTCGGAATCAGCGTCTGCGTGAGCATCGCCGCCAGCGCCATCGCCATCTCCGCCCGCACGGTATGTTGCCGCTCCTGGGGAAAAGAATCTGCAATCCGCGATACAGTCGACGCCGCATCGGTCGTGTGCAGTGTCGTGAACACCAGATGCCCCGTCTCCGCTGCCGATAGCGCAATCCGGGCCGTCTCCGAATCTCGCATCTCGCCCACGACAATCACGTCGGGAGCCTGCCGCATCGCCGCCCGCAACGCGGTAGGGAAGTCCGGCGCATCCACTCCGATTTCGACCTGTTCGATCACGCTCTTGCTATGCGCATGCTCGTACTCGATTGGATCCTCGATCGTCACGATATGCCGCGCCTCGCGTTGATTGATCTCGTTTACCAGCGCTGCGAGAGTTGTAGTCTTCCCAGACCCGGTCGCTCCGCCGATAATCACCAGCCCACGCTGCAGGTTCGCCAGCGCGTTCACTCCTGCGGGCAACCGCAGCTCGCTGAGCGGGGGGATTTTCGATGGCAGCGCCCGTACGGTGGCCGCCGAGCGCCCTCGTTCCCGGTGCAGATTGATGCGGAACCGGCCTACCCCCTCCACTCGGTAGGACGAATCCGCAATGCCGTACTGCTGATATTCCTCGCGTGCATGAGCTGCCAGGACAGGGAACACCGCCGCCTCGATCTCTTCGCCGCTCAATGCCCTATCGCCAATCGGCGACACCACGCCTTCGAAGCGTATCGACGCGGGAGCGTTTGGGACCAGCAAAAGGTCGCTGCCGTTACGCGCAACCAGTTCGCCGAGCCAGTGTTTGAGCGCAGCAGACTCATGAGGCAGCTTTTCGGGATGAATTGCCTGAACGCGGGCGGAATTGGCGTCAGCAGTCATGATCTTCTCTCGGATGCAGGAACCCGGGGGATCGACCCCACGGAATGGCTCCAGCAATAGTAAGGAACGCCGAGCAGTAAATTCTTGCCGGAAATCAAATTTCTGCGTTCTGTGGACCCGCGGACCTCACGTTCGTGAATGTGTAGGGGTGGACAAGTCGCTTATCTTCAATAACCTTCGCCTTCCAGTCGTACCTTGCCTTGGAACATGCGATAGACGAAGAAGAAGTAGCCGAAGGCAAGAATCATTCCGAGAGTCCACCAGACAAGGCCGATGCTAAGCCCGTGGTGTCCGGCAGACGTGTTGTAGATCGTCAGGCTGCGCGCGGGGTCGGTGCTCGCCGGAAGCACAACCGGGTAGAGTGCAAGCGCTGCACCTACGAGCATACCGACAATATACGCGCAGGAAGCAAGAAAGGCGTTTCTATCGGAATGCTTAAGCATCGCGTGCATCATGACGGCAAGCGAGCCGAAGACGATGACGGGGATTAGGAAGCCGACGGCGTGATGTTTGTAGTTGTCGAGCACGGCTGGGCGGATGACCACGCTCGCGATCAATCCGATGATGGTGAGGCTCAATTGCACTGGCCAAAGCCGCATGGCGATCGCGCGGGACCGACTGTTTAGATCACCCTCGGTTTTGGTTGCGATGTATAAGGCTCCATGAGTGGTGAGAGTCACCAGCGCCATCAGGCCAGTCAGCACCGTGTACCAGTCGAGGATACCGTTGTTGGTCCCGACGCGGAAATCGGTCCAGAGCGGTTCGAAGAAATATTGGTCCGGACCGAGCGGGACACCGCGCACGACATTGCCGAGTGCCGCGCCGAAGAAGATCGTCAGCAGGGCGCTGGCCGCAAAGAAGATGAAGTCGAAGAATCCGCGCCACACGGGATTGTCCATGTGTGCGCGTAGTTCAATTCCGATGCCGCGCAGCATCAGCAGCCAAAGCACGATCATCAGTGGCAAATAGAATCCGCTGAAGCTCGAGGCATAGAGCAGCGGAAAAGCAAAGTAGAGAGTGCCCCCGGCGGCGAGCAGCCAGACCTCATTACCGTCCCAAACAGGGCCGATCGCGCGCATGATGGCGTGGCGCTCGGTTGCAGTGCGTGTCGCCAGGGGATAGATAACGCCTGCACCGAGATCAAATCCGTCAAGCACGACGTAGGCAGCGATCATGAAGGCAACGATCATGAACCAAAGTGTTTCCATCAGTGTGCCGCCTCCACCTCAGCTTCGGGACCACGCTCGATCTCACGCCGCACCAGGAACAAAAAAAGAATTCCGAGCACGGTGTACATTCCCATGAATCCGAGCAGAGTGAAAATTCCATTGCCCGCCGAAACTGTTTTCGAGTAGCCGTCCGCCGTGCGCATCAGCGAGTAAACAAGCCATGGCTGGCGGCCGAGTTCGGCGGTCAGCCAGCCGGCTGTATTTGCAATATAAGGAAACGGCAATGTGAACAGAAGAATCCAGAGCATCCACCGGCTTGAAAACAGTTTGCTGCGCCACAGCAGAAATGCCGCCAGCACCGCAATCGCAATGAAGATCGTGCCCAGTCCCACCATGATGTGATAGCTGAAATACAGGAGTTCGATGCTGGACGGCCACTGATCTTGCGGGAAGGCGTCCAGGCCCTTCACTTCGGCTTCCCACCTGCGATACGTCAGAAAGCTGAGCGCGTTGGGCAACTCGATCGGATTGTCGATTCGGTGCTCTTGAACGTTCGGTTGACCAATAAGGACAATGGGCGCGCCGGGACGGCTTTGAAACAGAGCTTCCATGGCGGCGAGTGTCACTGGCTGGTGAAACGCAACCATCCGACCCTGGCCGTCTCCAGTCGGAAACACTTGCAATACGGTTGCGATCAAGGCCGCGACAACTCCCACGCGCACGAACTTGTGCGCATATTCTTCCCATTTGCCCCAGAGCAGGTAGAATGCGCCGACTGCTGCCATCACGAATGCACCGGTGATGACCGCACCGATCATGTTGTGCGCATATTGCCACCAGGCCCACGGATTCAGAATAAGGGCCCAGAAACTTGAGAGTTGCGCAGATCCATCGGGGCTTATCGTGTATCCCACGGGATGCTGCATCCAGGCATCGGTGGCAATGATGAAGAATCCGCTAAGCCATGACCCCAGAAAAACCGCGACTGCCGCCCACCAGTGGCCACGCGGCCCAAGACGCTTTTCGCCGTAGAGAAACAGGCCGAGGAAGGCTGACTCCAGAAAGAAGGCGAACACGCCTTCCATGGCGAGTGTCTGGCCGATGACTCCTCCCGCGAATCGCGAGAAGTGAGACCAGTTGGTGCCAAACTGAAATTCCATGGGAATCCCGGTCACGACTCCAATGACGAAGTTGATTCCGAAAATGCGGGCCCAGAAGCGGGCTGCCTTGTTATAGGACTCGTCATTCCGACGCAGAGCTAGCGTTTTCAGTACGACGATCAGGGGCGCGAGCCCCATGGTGAGTTGCGGAAAAAGATAGTGGAAGGTGACCGTAAAAGCGAAGTGGATGCGATGAACTAGAAGTGCGCTATCCATAAAAGGCTGGTTCTCACCTCACTGGATTCATGGCAACTGCCTCTGGTTGCGTTTTTGGCCAATTTTCATCTTTTTCGTCGCCGTTCGAATTCGGCGCGGCGGATTTCGCGCCGTCTTCCTGCATCGTCATAACGACGCCGTTGCTCGTCAGTCTCGGGAATCACCGCCGGCACCGGGATCCGCCTGCCGGATGAATCGATAGCGACGAACGTCAGGTGCGCAGACGCAACATGCTGCGCAGTGTCGGCGATGTAATTCTCGACATAGACCTTCACTCCGACTTCCATCGACGTCTGAAAGACACGATTGACCGAAGAACGCAGAATGACCAGGTCACCGACACGCACAGGCACAAGGAAATCGATGTGATCGACCGAGGCCGTGACGACGTGATGGCGCGAGTGTCTGTGGGCGGCCAGGGCTCCGGCCAGGTCGATCCAGTGCATCAGGCGTCCACCCAGGAGCGCGCCGAGCGGATTGGCGTCATTCGGAAGCACGATCTCGGCCATCTCCGACTGCGAATCGCGGACCGGACGCGGGGTGAGATCAGACTCTGCCATGGTCCTTCCTCATTGCATCGAACGCCTTTCCGATTCGCGCATCAGCTTCTTCTACGCAAATAGGACTCGAGAAAACACTCCGCCATCTTCTGAATGCGCGCGTCTTCGTGACGGCGGAGCCAAGTTGCTGTCGTGAGATCGAATTCCAATTCTCCGTGACCGGCAGGACAGTTTGCCTGTTCGTAAACGTAGGTCACGTGAACAATGGGGCTCGACCCTCCTGGAGAATCTTGGCTGGATACTTGGGCATGCCTCGCGGGCGAGGAGACAGCAAAGCGGAGGGCGTCCGCGCAGCGCTCTGCCGGCGCCCAACCGCAACTACCGGCGTATCCCATGTTGCAGCAGCCCTCAAGGACATCCTGCGAAGGAACAGCCTGCTCATGACCGGGGGCGGTGCAATGCCCGTTCCATCCGCCACCCAGCGGGAGTCTGGCTGGATGCAGCCAGTTCCCACTTTCCAGTCTCGAGACGGGCATGAAATACGGACAGGCCAACGGATATTCCCTCAGCGAAGATTTTTTGGGACTCGCCATTGTAATCACAGACAGGCGCAGTGGCTAGCTCGGATGAGGAATAGAGCTTTGATTGTAGTAATCTCGTGTACGGGGGACGTCGAGATGGATCGTATCGCGGCTTTGAACGACATTCTGACGGAAAATCCGAAGGACGCGTTCGCGCGCTATGGGCTCGCGATGGAGTATTCCAAGCACGGCGATTTCGACCGGGCCCTGGCGGAATTTGGCATTCTTATTGAAAATCATCCCGACTACACTGCCGGTTATTTTATGGCTGCGCAGACGCTTGTCCGGGCGGAACGGGCTGAGGAAGCGAAGAAGATGTTGCAGCAGGGCATAGCTTCGGCGCGGCGCACCGGTAACCTACATGCACAGTCGGAGATGGAAGCCATGCTGGGAGAATTGGGATAGAGGGGTTTCACAGTTCCAACATTTCAGAATTTAGAGTTGCGCTGCGGGAGACTCAAACGCACAGAAGATGTGCCGGTCGCCGCAAAACCTTGAAGCCTTATTTCGCCATTGCTGCCATGGCCCATTCGACCACTCCCGGGAACAACTGGTAGAGCTTCACGGGTACATGCATTGTCCACGGGACGATGATTTCGCGCTTCTGCTTTAGGTAGCCGCGAAGTGTGGCGTGCGCCACCCGCTCCGGGCTTATTCCGCGCACAGAGTTCGGACGAACCTTTTTCAACTCATGTCCGTGAACGGCATTTTCACCGAACGCAGTGCGCACGTAACCGGGACATACGGTCAGGATGTGGATTCCACTCTTCTTCAACTCAACCCTTGTCGCTTTCCCGATGGCGTTCAGCGCGAACTTCGTCGCGCTGTAGGCGGCGTGAAATGGCAGTGGGATGTGGCCTGCGACGCTGGAAATATTGATGATCGTCCCGCAGCCTTGCTGCGTCATGATGGGAATGACCTTCTGCATTGCGTTCACGGCACCGAAAAAGTTCGTATCGAATATCTCGCGGCAGGCCGACATGTCCATCTGGGAGAAAGAATCGAGTAGCCCATGCCCGGCGTTGTTGATCCACACGTCGATGCGATGAAAGTGGTGAAGCGTCAACCCGATCACGCGGTCAATTTCCTCGGCATGCCTCACGTCGCATGAGAACGAGGCTGTACGCTCCAGAAATCCGATGCGACTGCGGGCGGCTTCGGCACGCGAGGAATCGCGCGAAAGCAAGACGACACCTGCACCTTGCTCGGCAAACAATTTTGAGATGGCTTCGCCGATACCCATCGACGCGCCGGTAACCACCACGACTTTCGCAGTGAGTTGCATGCTCGGGTTGTACCCATCGGCCGGAATGAAGTCAAGATAACCACGGCACAGTGTCGTAGAATCAAAATATCGCGTGCTCTGATCGCGAATGGAGAGTTCGTGGCGCTTCTTCCCCTGTTCCCGCTCGAGTTAGTCCTGCTTCCGGGCACACCTTTGCCGTTGCACATTTTCGAACCGCGTTACAAAGAGATGATCCGCGAGTGTCTTGCTTCAGAAGCGCCGTTTGGTGTGGTTCGCGCTTTTGAGGAGGGCATCGCCGAGGTGGGATGCACCGCGGAGATCATCTCGGTGACCAAGGAATATCCCGATGGCCGGATGGATCTGATTTGCGAAGGGCGCAAACGCTTCGAAGTACTCGAAGTCAACCGAGATCGCGAATTCCTGCAGGCCGAGGTGCTGATAGTCCCCGACGAACCGGGCGCTGCAGTTCAGGACGAACAAGTGAAGGCGGTCCAACTTCATCTCGAGATCCTATCGCTGGCAGGAGCCGTGCAGGATCTTTCGGCCGCCGATCAGAATCAGCTTTCGTTCTATCTGGCCGGATCACTGCCACTTGATCTCGACTTCAAGCAGAATCTGCTCGGGATGAGGTCAGAAGGACAACGAATTCAGGCCGTAGCGACGTATCTGGAAAATATCCTTCCCAAGTTGCGGCATGCGGCGCGGGCCCGTGAAAAGGCGGGCGGAAATGGCCACGTGCATTGATACTTACTTCCCCAGTTGTGCCAGCAACTTCTGGAAGTCCGGCTCGGCCTTGAGGCTTTGCAATTGCGGGTCATTTTCGAGAACCGTGCGGTCTTTCACTCCTCGCCGCACGGCTTCCTGAAGGTCCTTGATTGCCAGCCTTCGATTTCCCGCTGCAGCATGTGTGTCGGCCAGAAGCAGCACGGGCCACGGGTCGTCAGTCAACTGACGCATCAAATCAAAGTAGACCTCGGCTTTTTCGAAGTGCCGGACTGCAAGTTCCTGCTGGCCATCTTCCATAGTTCCCACGAAAATCCCGCCGAATGCCCGGCTCGCGATCAGCCGCTTCGTTTCGTTCTTGTTGTGTCTTGCTTGCTCGTTCAGCGCACCCAGTTGCTGGCGGAGTTCGATGCGAAGGGAGGTCGTATCGGGGGCGGAGTTATCTGCAAGGGCGGCGATTTTCGGCACGATCTCCTGTTCGAGCCTCTGTTGTGCGTAAATTTGTTCGCGCTCTTCTTTCAGTGCTGCTTTGAAAGCGGGTGATTGCTGCAAGGATGAGAGCTTGGCCGCGGGTTCTTTGACGTCCCGTAGCCCCGTGAAGTCCGAGACCAAAGCGCGACGTGCACTGAACTCAGCAATCGGATCTTTCCTTCGTTCCGCGTCGGCAGCTTCAGTTCTTAGTTGTTCGAAAGCTCGATCGATCATCGCGGCATCAGAAGCGAGGTAGCCGGTTTGCATTGCCTTCAGGTTCAGGTATCCCAGTGCCTCTTCCATCACGGATGCTGCCGCCCACTGATGCTTGCCAGCGTAGACGCGCACACGATAAGGGGAGCCCTGCTGTTCGCGTTCGTTACGGATGTTGACGACTTCGGGCCAGTTGAAGTCCTGATCGCCAACGGCGAAAAAATACGGAACGTCGTCCTTCGACCCCGCTATATTGCTCGGATACCCGGCTCCGTGCGCGATCACGCCGGCAATCTGACCCGGGTTGCTCATTGCCATGGCGCCCGCCACCCGGGCTCCACCAGAGAATCCGCTGGCGTACGAGCGATGTTCATCGAGTGAAAGCCGCATATGCGTGTCCTGCCAGATGGACATCACAGCTTTTGACTGGTCGCTTAAGAAATTGCGCGAGTTATTGGAACCCGCGAGGATGAATCCGTTTGTCTCTCCGACGTCTTTGTACAAGTCGATCGGACGGCGGCCACGTCCGCGGGGGTCGAAGAAATATAAGATGGGCCATCGTTTTGCGGGGGTGTAGGCAGAAGGCAGGTATAGTGCATAGGTCTGCGTCGCATCCGACGCGCAGGTCACGTCGGCAATCTGTCCCGGCTGCGGAAGTTCAGTAGATTTTTGTGTCTGCCCGAGAGCGAATCCGCATAAGAGGCCGATCAGTAGCAATGCGTTTCTGCATCGAAGTGGTTTCATCGGAGCTCACCTGTGCGGCAGGACGTCTCTGTCGGAGCCTGCTGAACCCACCGCGCCAGAGCGGCGTATAATCACTCTCATTGTAGTAGCTGGGGGGTTCCTTTCATGAGTGTTCCGCGCACGTTGGGGGAGCTGCGCCGCAGTGCCTTCTCTGCAGAGCGTTTACGCACACGCCGGGTGAAAGACGAACTTCGTGACAATCTGGTAGCACGTTTGCGGGAAAGCGGCGACGCGTCGGTTTTTCCGGGAATTGTCGGCTACGACGACACCGTCGTGCCGCAGATTATCAATGCAATTCTCTCGCGCCATAATTTCATTCTGCTCGGACTTCGCGGCCAGGCCAAAAGCCGCATCCTGCGGGCATTGACGACGCTGCTCGACCCGCAGATGCCGTATCTGGCCGGATGCGAGATCCATGACAACCCGTACACACCGATTTGCCGCCGCTGCCGTAATGAACTGCAGCGACTCGGTGACGAAGCTCCGATCGCCTATCTCACGCCGGACGAACGCTACGTGGAGAAGCTGGCAACGCCCGACGTGACGATTGCGGACCTGATCGGCGACATCGATCCGATCAAGGCAGCGCGAGGTGGCCACGAACTCTCCAGTGAGTTGACGGTTCACTATGGCCTGCTACCCCGCGCCAATCGTGGCCTCTTCGCCATTAATGAATTGCCTGATCTCGCCGGAAAGATTCAGGTCGGCTTGTTCAACATCATGCAGGAAGGTGATGTGCAGATTAAGGGATACCCCATCCGCCTCCCGCTGGATGTGGCGCTCGTATTCAGCGCGAACCCGGAGGACTACACGGCACGTGGAAAGATCATCACGCCGCTGAAAGACCGCATCGGATCAGAGATTCGCACGCACTATCCGGCAACCGTAGAAGAAGGGATCGCGATCACCACTCAGGAAGCGTGGACGAGGCGGAATGGGAATACCTTGCATGTTCCTAACTATGTGCAGGAGGTGATCGAGCGCATCGCTTTTGCGGCACGCGAAGACAAGAAAATCGACAAGCGCTCGGGCGTGAGCCAGCGCCTTCCCATCTCAGCCATGGAGAACGTGATCTCGAATGCAGAACGGCGTGCCATTCGCAACCAGGAGAAGCTTGTCGTACCGCGCATCAGTGACGTGTATGCGGCCCTGCCCGCGATCACCGGCAAGCTCGAACTGGAATACGAAGGCGAAATGAAGGGCGCCGATCACGTGGGCCGCGAACTGATTCGTGCCGCCATCGCTAAGACCTACGACGAGTACTACACCGGAGCGAACGTGCAGCAGATCGTGCAGTGGTTCGACCTGGGAGGCGAGATTCAGCTGTCGGATTCGGTTCCGGCGGCAGAAGCACTAGACAACCTTCGCGGAATTCAAGGCCTGATCGAAAAGCTCGGCCCGCTCGGAGTATCGCCGAAAGAATGCGCAGAGCAGCAGGTTTCGGCGGCGGAGTTCATCCTTGAAGGCCTCCACGCCCACAAGCGCATCGGGCGCAGCGAGGAGCGTGTATTTAAGGCCGGAGAGAAAAAGCCTGAACCGGTCCGCGAAAAGTCATTCGACCCGGAAGAGAGGCCGCTCCGGCAGAGAAGACAATTTAATTAGGACCGTCGTTGGTCCTCGGTCGTTGGTCGTTTGGCAGGCCCAAACTTTTGCCGGACCATGAAAGCGCAGGGCCAATGACCATCGACCGACGACGAACGACGAAGTTATGAAGCGCATTCGCTATTCCAAATACGTCCCCGATCCCGCAGGCGAGATGAGCATGGAAGACCTGCTCAACGCCCTGTCGGACTACCTGCTGCAGAGCGGGTTCCGGGATTCCATGTGGTACGAAATGCCACAGGGGGAGCAGACGCTCGAGGAACTCAGGCGGGCCATCGAGAATGCGCTGCTTGACGGTGAAATGTTCGACGAGAACCTGCGGCAGCAGATCGAGCAGATGATGGCCGAGGGGCAACTCGATGAACTGATCGAAAAGCTCATCGAGCGCATGCAGCAGGAAGACTACATCTCCGTCGATCAACCACCCGATCCGTCGCGGCAGTCCAGCGTCGGCGGGCAAACGGGAGAGGCTCAGCAAGCGCGCTTCGAAATTACCGACAAGAGCCTCGACTTTCTCGGATTCAAGGCTCTGCGCAATCTTCTCGGATCACTGGGGAAGTCGAGCTTCGGGCGCCACGACACCCGCGACCTGGCGACAGGCATCGAGGCCAGCGGCTCGTCGAAGACCTACGAGTTCGGCGATACCCTGAATCTCGATATCACGGCAACTCTCTCCAAGGCCATTCAACGCGAAGGCCATACACTGCCCCTGAATGTTGAGTACGCCGATCTGCAGGTACATCAGTGCGAGTACCAATCTTCCTGCGCGACGGTGCTCATGCTCGATTGCTCGCATTCGATGATCCTTTATGGTGAGGACCGCTTCACGCCGGCGAAAAAAGTAGCCATGGCTTTGTCGCATCTGATTCGGACGCAGTACCCTGGCGATTCGCTGTCGCTGGTGCTTTTCCACGACTCAGCCGAAGAAATCCCCTTGTCACAACTGGCACGAGTGAAGGTAGGCCCCTACTACACCAATACTCGCGAAGGCCTCCGGATGGCGCAGCGGATCCTGCAGCGGCAGCGCAAGGACATGAAACAGATCGTGATGATCACCGACGGTAAGCCCTCGGCGCTGACTCTCGAAGACGGACGAATCTATAAGAACGCGTTCGGGCTTGATCCACTGGTGGTCAGTCAGACGCTGGAGGAAGTTTCAAAGTGCAAGCGAGCAGGTGTGCTGATCAACACCTTCATGCTGGCGTCAGATTATGGACTGGTGCAGTTCGTGCAGAAAGTCACCGAGATGTGTCGCGGCAAGGCATACTTCACGACTCCTTACACGCTCGGCCAATACCTGCTGATGGATTACATGTCGCGGAAGACGAAGACAATCCACTAGCCGCTTGTGTAGGGGCGGACGCCTTCGTCCGCTCCGCCGAGCGGAGCGACGTGTGCGACCGCTTGGGCTCGCCTGGACATTGCTTGAGCTACCGGCGGTTTGCATTGCGCTGTGCGCAACCCCGGGCGAGGCACCCGGGGCTACATGTCTCTTCCGCACCCCACAACTTCCCTGAGTACTGATAGGCTTCTATACAAGACATGGCAAACTGCATTCGATGCGGCAGACAGATGCCTCCCCTTTCCTTCAAGAAGATCTGCCAGTGGTGCGTGCGGCACGAGGCGGCGCAGCGCGGCGAAGACGACGATTACCAACCCGTGATTACACAGCCGTGGGTGCGACGGAGCGAGTCCAGCATCACGCTTACGCAGGTCCTGTTTGGAGCGTGCATAGCGGTTTACCTGGCAATGGCGATCGCCAGCGGGTCACCTACTGATATTCCTAGCGGCATCGCCCTCCATTTTGGGTCGAATTATGGGCCAAACACGTTATCCGGCCAATGGTGGCGGCTGATCACATACATGTTTCTGCATGGCGATGCCATGCACATCTTCTTCAATATGTGGTGCTTGTGGGATCTGGGACGACTCTGCGAATCACTGTACGGCAGGTGGACATTCGCAGCGATTTACTTCGTTACGGGTATTGCGGGAGGTCTGGCCAGTCTCGCATGGCACCCATTCGTACCAAGTGTCGGTGCTTCCGGTGCAATCTTCGGACTAGCCGGAGCACTGATTGCATCGTTTTATCTCGGCGAGTTTTCTCTGCCCCGAGTCGCAATCAGCGGTACCTTGCGAAGTCTCGTCATCTTTGCCGTGTTCAACATCGTCGTCGGACAGTTCTTCGGAGGAATCGACAACGCGTGCCACATCGGCGGACTCGTCAGCGGGCTCCTGCTCGGTGCTGTGATCGCTCGGCTCGCACCGCAAGAACATGCTATGCTCCGGGCAAGCGTTGTTGGCTTTGTCGCGCTGCTTGTTCTGCTGGCCGGACTCGGAGTCCGGCAATGGCGCGGTGGGCAGATGCGCATGGCTCGTGCATTCCAGGAAGCCAATGCTGATCCAGTGGCGCGCCTGGAGGCCGTCGTCAAGGAGCAGCCCAATCTTACGCGGGCGCACTTCGCCCTCGCGCAGGCGTATCTTGCTCGCCAGCAGTTTCCCGAAGCCGAAGTCGAATTCAAGCGCGTCATTAAATTGCAGCCGGATAATATCGACGCGCGACTCGATCTCGGGTTGCTTTATCTAACCCAAAAACGCCTCGACGATGCCAAATCCACATTCACCCAAATCCTCGCACAGGACGCCAACAGCCCTGAAGGTCATTACGGGTTAGGACTAGTGTTTGCGGACCAACAGAATTATCCAGCAGCGATTGAAGAGCTCAAGAAAGCCGAATCCAGCCCACGCCTCTCGGGCGTCTCCTACGAGATGGGAAATTCGTACGCAAAACTCAAGCGCTACGACGAGGCCATTGCCGCGTACCTCAAGGAGAAAGAAAGGGTTGGAGACGATCCGGACCTCGAGAATGCGCTAGCGGATGCCTATCAGGCGAAGGGGATGGTGAAGGAAGCACAAGACGCTCGAGACCGCGCGCAGCAATTGCGAGGGCAGACGCGTTAGGCTTCCGGCGCGCCGCTACACAACAATCTCGCGCACGGCGCGATAGGCTTGATCAATAGCCGCATTCGTGAACGCGTGGGCACCTGCGTCAGAATTCGCGATGGAGATTCGCCCGAAGGGTTTGCGCGCACGCTCGCAAGGCTTTTCCCCGCTCTCCAGGATGGCGCTGTCCCACAGCGTGCTGTATTCGTAGGCATATCCGTGGGGCCAGCGATTGACCGTGATGGCCATAATGTCGCGTGCGGGATCGAAACCTCCGGGACTGAGGATTCTCGCCAGTTGATCCCGCACATTGCGTTCGATGGTCTCGAAATCCGTGGTGAAAAGCTCCATCCTACCCATCGTGTATTGCTCGCGGGGCGGCAATCCTGCGTGACAGGCGCCCTTGCTCAGGTGAAGCACAACCGGTTCGTCGGGATTGTGCGCGCAATGGTAATCTCCGATGCTCACCGGCAGGTCCATGTCGATATTGGTGTGGTAGCCTCCGGGAGCGTAAATGGCATTCGCGCCCAATTTTTCCGGAGACGTCCAATTACGCAAAAGCACGTTCGTGTAGAGCAATGGGACTTTCTGCGCCATGCACAAGTCCTTCTTTTGTTTTTCGGGAAGTTCCTGGCAAATGTATGGGATGACCACGTTCCAGCAGGCCAGAATCACGTTCTTCGCTCGCGCGACGTAGAGATTGTCTCGCCGTGAGTAGGTAACTTCCACTTCTTTGGCAGTTGTAGAGTCACCGACGTGCTTGACGCGAACAGCTGTGCTGTTCAGTCGAATTCGCACGGAAGAAGAATCGTCGTCGAGCTTGGCGTAATCAGCTCTTGTGGTAACAACGTCGGTGGCCGAATGGCCGGGGATCGCCGCGGGGATCAGCCCCCGTACCAGAAGCCGGGCAATGCTGGCATTGCCATCGGGAAAATGAAAAAAGTATTTCCGCTCCTCGTCCAGGCCCTCCGCATCAAACCCCATGCCATCAAATCCCGGATATCCCGTCTCCGCAGCGTCTGCCGCCGCGATCGCCTCAATGCCGACGCCAAACAGAGGTTGCGAGACTGTCTGATAAAGACGAACCACATCCTTGTGAGCGCCGGCAAAATCAGTCAGGAATTTTGCATAGCTGATGTGCGCTAGCCGATTTTCCTTCTTCTCCCGGCTCAGGCCGGGCAGATAGTCTTTCTTCGCGGTACACAGATCGTGGAAGTCTTTCCGCGCCTGCTCGGCGATCGGCGCCTCGGTCAGAAAATGCTCCCATGCCTTTGGCCCGGGAACGGCCAGGTCGTAGGTTTCGCCGCCGGGAAAGGGATAGGGATCATCGACCAGTCGATCGACGCCAAAAGTCTCCTTCTCGAAGAAAATCTTCGGAACGCGCCCGAAAGAACTGTAGGCTTTGCGGTCGAGATATTTCGGAAAGCTCGAGACCTCAATCCCAAGCTCGCGGACCAAATTGCTGGCCACTTCGCTGTAGGGTTCGGGGGTCTCGATGGAATACGTTCCTCCATATCCAAGGACCGTTCTCTTGCCCACTTGAAATTCGTTGCGCTTGGCGTGGCCGCCAAAATCATCGTGGTTGTCGAGAATGAGAATGCGAGATTTGCTGCCGGCGGCTTTACGATAAAAGTGTGCGGCAGAGAGGCCGCTGATGCCGCCTCCCACAATGATCAGGTCGTACGTTTCGCCTGTTTCCGTAGGCTTTCCCGCGGTCTCCCAGAAGGTACCGTCGCGGATGCTGTGTGCTGTCTCAAACGACCCGGGATGGCTACCGCGTAGGCCGGTGAGAGCGGGAGGATAGTAGTTGCCCGATTTCTCCGGATCAACATCCGTGCCCATCAGATGCCAAGGCATCATGGCTGCGCCGGCTGTTATCGCCACGCCATTGATGAAATCCCGGCGTGTAATCTTGCGATCCAACCCCAGTTGATGGTCCCGTGAATCTTGCACGATCTCTCCCAACCGGCGTACGACCCTCGGCTTCCCCAACCTCTTTCAGATGATCTTCCGACATCCGAACATCGGGAAGCTGAAAGCTGGCCTTTACGCTTGTCCTTCGGCCTTCTTCACCGCAAGTTCTGCGCCCTGGAAACCGATCTTGCTATGGGTCCCGTCACAAAAGGGCTTGTTGACCGAACCGCCGCAACGGCAGAGCGAGAACGCGGTTTTGCCCGTGAGGTCGAACTGGTTCCCGTTGATGTCAACCAGCTCGACAGAACCTTCGGGAGCCTCCACCCGGAACGGTCCATTAGGACGAACAGTAATCTTCACTTGCGCCATGCCAATTCCTCCAACCTTACAGGTTTCTAGTAAGCCTTAAGAAGATATCACGGAAGGGGCTCTAATGGTGCGGACACGGGAAAGGGACAAGATGGCTAACGCAGAACATGACGGGGAAATAGCGCCACAAACTTCCTCATCTCGCCACCGCAACCAGACGTGGGGCGCCCTCGCGTTCCTGTGAGAGGATTATCGGCCAGGAGTATTACTCCGTCCGTAACGCCCTCATTGGGGCAATGGAAGCGGCTTGCTGTGCCGGCGGAAAGCTTGCGGTCAGAGAAACGAGCATTACGGCTAGAAACGCCCCCATGAAGGTGAGGGGATCGCGGGATTTCATGCCGAACAGCATCGACTGCATCATCCCGGCGGAAGCAAGCGCAATCACCAGGCCAAAGCCAAGACCGATCCCGGCAACCACCAGGATCTCACGGAGCAGCATGCGAAGAACCTGGCCGGGACGAGCACCCACAGCCATCCTTACCCCGATTTCCGAAGTCCGCCGAGCCAGGCGGTACGCGAGCGTTCCATACAACCCAATCGCCACCAGCAAGGCTGCAAGGATCCCGAAGAACGCCGAAAGGCGCGAGAACATACGCTGCTGAGAATACGACTGCTGGAAAACTGCATCTTGTGCCATGGGGTTCTCCAGCGGCAGGTTCGGATCTAGCCCGCGAATCGTCGCGGCGATCGATGGCAACAGGGCCGTCACTGCACCTCTCACCCGCACCTCGACTTCCAGATGGGTGACGCCGCCAACCTGCGTGTACGGGTAGTACGCCATCGGGATTGGTTTTTCATCGACTCCGGTGTACTTGCTGTCCATCACGACGCCAACGATGGTTCGCGGAAGCTTACCGCCCAGTTGGTGGCCGATTGGATTCACGCCCGGCATCAGTCTCTTCGCGAAAGTCTCGTTTACCACAACCACTCGCGGCGATGATTCTGTGTCATTGTCAGAGATCTCGCGCCCGTTGGTCACCGGTACACCCATGACATGGAAAAAGTCGGGCCCGACATCATTCGAGCGTAGAGGGGCCTCGGAGTATGTGTGCTTCACTCCATCAATCGTGGCGGTGTTGTTGTCGCTCCATCCCGAGCCGGGACGATTTTCTGCGAACGTGACCGACTCCACACCTGGCAGACTCCGCAATCGGTCGAGCAAGGCGCGATAGAACTGCAGGTTCTGCGCTGTGCTAGACGTTTTCTGTGGCGTGATCCCAAAGACTAGTAGCCCTTGTGCGCGCATTCCCAGGTTCGTGGATTCGTAGTTTTCCAGCGTCCGCAACAATAGCCCCGCTGCCACCAGAAGCACGAAGCAGAACGCTATCTGCGTGGCTATCACCGCGTTTCCACCCCACTTACTGGTGCGAGTCCGGTAAGCGGTTGCCGCTGATGTTTTCAGTGCGCCCAGCACCGGAACGCGCAGAGCCTGGATCAACGGAGTCAGCCCAAACACAAGCGCTGCAAGCGCGCAGATCCCCAATGTGAACAGAAGCACCGTCGCATCGGGAACCAGGCCCGTCTCGATCCGCGACCACGCAGCCAGGGCACGAGTCGCCGCGATGGCAAAGAACCATCCCAAACTCGCGCCGATGATCACGAGCAAGACACTTTCCAGCAACAGTTGGCGGAAGATCTGCCAGCCTCGCGCGCCGAGGGCAAGCCGCAAGCCGAACTCCCGCTGGCGAGCGCTCTTTTTGGCAACCAGCAGCATTGCCACGTTGGTACATGCAATCACCAATACAAGCCCGACGAGCGTCATGAGAACGATGATGCCGGTTTTGTAATTTCCGTCGATGTTGAGCCCTTCGATTCCGCGCGCAGGTTGGAATGTCAGCGTCACTTTGCGCGCTTTGGGGTCGGGCGCACTAAGGCCGGTATAGGCGACGCGCTGAAGACGGGGCGTAACCTCGGCGATCGCCTGCGTGGTTGAAACACCCGGAGCCAGCCTTGCGATCAACTGCAGGCACCACCAGGTTGGCGTGCCATAGAGCGTGTTGTACTCCGGCGCGCTGCCCCAGGCATTCAACTCTATGCGATTCTGCAGGGGTATCCAGACATCCGTCGATTGACCAGGCTCAACTCCGAAGAATGCCTCCGGCCCAACGCCGATGATGGTGAAGTCATTCCCTTTGATATAGAGGTGCTGCCCCAGAATCGCCGGATTTCGCGAGAAGCGCCGGGTCCAGTACGAATAACTGAGTACGGCAACCGACGCATGGGAACGCTCGTCATCGAGCGTGAAGACGCGTCCGCGCGTCGGAGTTATCCGCAGCCCCGAAAAGAAATTTCCGCTGACCATGTCGCCTTCGATCTCTTCCGGCATATCGCCGAAGCGGACCGCTACCTTACCGATTGCGAGCGGCACGAACGCAATTAGATCCGCGAATGCACGACGGTCCTGGCGCAGATCTTCGAAAACCGGTTCTGAAAAAGAGGTTTCCGAGTCACCGGTGTTCCCTGCCCCATCTGGTTGGCCACCAGGAACATGCAGATAGACGAGTTCCTGAGGATTCAGCACCGGGAGGCTTTTGAGCAGGACGGCGTTCATCACGCTGAAGACGGCGGTGTTCGCACCGATTCCCAGTGCCAACGTGAGAACAACCGTAATCGTGAACCATGGGGAGTGATACAGCTGGCGGATGGCGTACCGTAACTCCAGCAGCAACCTCGGCATGCGATTTCTCCCGACCGCAATTGAAGGACGGGTGGTCGCAGAAAATGTGAGCAAGTCGTAGTGATTTGTGTGCGGCCTTTTCTAGGCCGCTTCCAGGCGAGCGGTCCGCAGGCTGCGGTACATCTCCAGGCACTGGTCGATCATGCGCTTGGTGGTGAAGCGTTCGCGGGCTCGAGTATAGGCAAGTTCGGCGTAGGCGCGGCGCATAGGACGATCGGCATTCAGTGTTCGAATATTTTCCGCCAAGCTGGCTGCGTCGTTCCTGCGGAAGTAAAGAGCGGCATCGCCCCAGATTTCGCGGTAGCTGGGAATGTCGTTGGCGATAATGGCGCAGCGTGAGAACGCCGCTTCGAGAGCGGGCATGCCGAGAGGCTCATAGCGGGAGGTGGCCGCGTAAATGGCGGCGCGGCTGTAGAGCGCGCGCAATTGCGCATCGGTCTGCGGGCCACGAATCGCAACCGAGGTTTCCTCGGTGGCTATTTTTACATCTGCGCGGATCGGAATCCGGGGCAACG
This sequence comes from Binatia bacterium, assembly GCA_035577905.1. GTDB lineage: Bacteria > Acidobacteriota > Terriglobia > Terriglobales > Acidobacteriaceae > Sulfotelmatobacter. The sequence continues at coordinate 249,912 of DATKAP010000128.1, read as the reverse complement.
GAACCGTGTGCTCCGCACCGACAATACAAACCGGGAGCGGATGCTGCTCTTGCGTAAGCAGAAAGACCTGCTTGCTCGCGTCCACCAGGCGGCCAACAGCCAGCACGCAATCGTCCTTGCTGACATAGGGATTGAAGAAGATCGGATTGCGTCCCGGATAAATGACTTCACCGCGGTCAGGCCGCGCATAGCACGCCGAGATCCGGTCGAGCATCCACGCCGATGGGGCGACGACGGCGTCGGCACCCTTCAGCCCATTGAGCACCGTTCGCCGGTACCAGTTCAGGGCTCGCCCGGGCTGCGGCGGGCGATCCTGCACAGACTGCGTCCACGTAATCAGATCGCCATGTGCCATTACGACCTTGGGGATGTCGACGGGCAAGTTGCCGTAACAGAATTGATTGAAGTGCAGGACATCGGGCCGCAACTCTTCGACCAGCGATAGCAGAAACGCTGAGGATTCGGGCAAGTCCTCTTCGGCCTCCTGCATCCATTCCAGGCGAAACGCCGTGGGACGGTAATCGAGTCCGTGAAGGTGATCCATCCACGTGGTCTGATCTGGCAGTGGAATGTCACCAAAGCTGACGAGCGTAACGCGCACACCGCGTGTCACCAGCCCAGTCACCAGTTCGCGGGCATACGTCCAGGAACTGGAGAGCGAGTCAGCCGTGACCAGTACGTGCACAGAACCTCCGGAGCGAAACCCGTGAGAGAAGCGGGTTCCCCCACTGCTGTGCATCTATTTTAGTGTCAAGACGGCTCAGGCGGAAGTGATTTTGCGTTTGTCTTGCGTTGGGCGGACGCGGCTGCCGTGAGCGAACTCGAAGGGTCCACCCCGAGCGCAGCGAGCGCCGGACCGGCTGCGGAGGCCTCAGACGCTCGCTCCCGCGCAAGGTGGACGAAGGCGTCCGCCCCTATACGAGCTTTCAGAACTGGAACTTCAGGGCCAACTGAATCAGGCGCGGTGGCTGCGCCGCCAGGATCTGGTTGAAGGTCGGCGAACTGATGTCGCTGTCGGGCAAGCGGAAGTTCGTGTGGTTCAGGAAGTTGAAGAACTCCGCGCGGAATTGAAACTCCTTGCCTTCGCTTACGAGAATGTTCTTGAAGGCGGAGAAGTCCCAGTCAGCGTATCCCGGGCCCTGAGCGATATTACGCCCCGCAGTGCCGAACTGCTGGACAGGTGACAGAGGATTCGGCGTGATCTGCTGGAATGCGGCCCGGTTCAGCCACGCGTTTGTCGTCTTGGGCCCACCATTCGGATTCTGCCCTGGAACCAGGTTGGGACGATTCGCCGAGAAACCGGTAATCTCCGGTGCTCCGCCTTGCTGGGACACGTCAGTGGAGTCGAAGACAGTGAACGGGGCTCCGGTCATTACGGTTGCGATGCCATTGATCTGCCACGCGCCCAGGATGTGCTGATACCAGCCATGCGGCCGCTGCCATACTGGGATCGCCCACTGATAACTAAGCACGAGACGCTGCCGCGAATCGAAGAGCGACCGTCCCCGCTCTGCCGCCAGATTGAATGGGTCTTGCGCGAGATCGTTCTCGCCCGCCACCGGCTTGGCCGCAGATCCCGTCATGTTGAACGAGGACGCATCGTCGATTGATTTCGAATAGGTGTAGGAAACCAGGAAAGCCATCCCGTGGCTGAAACGTTTGTGCAGGCTGGCTTCCAGCGCGTTGTACGAGGAATTGGCGATTCCCGCGATCAGGCCTGTGGACGAGAAGATACAAGTTGTGGGATCATCCGCCAGCGTGCAACCGGAATACAAACGCCGTTGGTCCGCGTTGTTCGGGTTCGAGATGGCCTGCCCGGTACTCGGATCGATTCCCGGCACATAGATGGCGGGATTTCCTTCGATAAAGCGTGGCAGCTTCGTGCCCTTGGTTCCGACGTAGCCAACCTCCAACAACAGATCAGAACCGAACGAGTGCTGAACGTTCAGATCCCAGTCCTGCGAATAAGGCAGCGGCAGATTCGGTGTCAGCGTCAGATTCGTCAAGGGCGTGGCGAAGGTTCCCGGCGCTGGAGGATTTCCGTTAAATGGATCGGCGAAATTCGGCGGAGGCGAACTGATCTGCGCCGTCTGCAAGTACGGTGGCGCGCTGATCGGAGATTGCAGTGGACCTCCTTGCCCCGTGTAATACGGTTCGTAGAAGATTCCGTAGCTGGACGTCACCAACCAGTCGCCTGTCCCGGTGGGGTCCAAGGCGATTCCAACGCGAGGTCCGAAGCCTTTCCGGAACGTTGGAATCAATCCACCGGGAACCCCCCGGTCGCCGGGGTACAGCAGGCCCGTGGGCGCGGTCGGCATGACTGTGGATTGCCGTCCGGGGATGAAGAGTGTTTGCCGATTGTGGATTTCGGTATACGGAGATGGCATCTCGTAACGCAGGCCGTAGTTCAACGTGAGCCGCGAGTTGACCTTGTAGGTATCCTGCGCATAGGCGTTGAATGACTGGCCATCAATGCCCCTGCTAAAGTCTCCGCGCCCCTGCAGGAAGAAGACGGGCTGCCCGAACAGAAAACTGGCGAACGCATTGGGGACATTCGGAAAAGGCACAAACACAAAAAAACCGTTCGTCGCAATACCCTGCAGCATATTCACGTGGATATGCTCATACCCGCCGCCAAACTTGAGTTCATGCCGGCCGCGCACCCAACTCAGCGAGCCGTTATAGTCGTACGCGTTCTCGTAAGTATTGCGCGGTCCGGTGATCGGATCGCCGATGGTCGTATATCCATTCACCTGAATGAATGGAGGGCCCACGGCCAAATCCAAACTGGGTTGATAGTGGAATCCCAAGCTCTCCGGTGTAGTGTGATTGGTGCGTTCACCATAGAGGAACTTGTTGCGCAGAAAGGAGAAGCGTGCGACTCCGATCATGGAGGGAGAAAACGAATGCGTCTCCGTCGCCACGAAGTTCTGTGCGCGCTGCTCCTGTCCGACCGGGAATCCTGGAACGCTCGCGCCCGAGGTCGGGATGGGATTGAATTGCGAGCCGTTGGAATAAGCGTAGCGGAAGTTCAATGTGTCGGCAGCCGACAGTTGCTGGTCCAGCCGCAGTCCGAATTGATCGGAGTTCTGCGTGAAGATCTGGGTCGAGCTATAAAGATTGTCTCCGACGTTCGGCAGCGGGAAAAGGCTCAGGAGCCCAAGCGAGAGCGGACTCGTGTCGGGCGGAGTCAACGGCATTTTGTTGAATGGGTACGGCTTGTTCAGAAATACATTGAAGAGTTGATGAATGGGCTGGCCTGTAGAGTCCGTGTCCAGACAGAAGCCGCTTTGTGGGTCAAAGGCGCTGCAGATCTTGGAGAAATCGCCATTACGCTCCAAGACGGAAGGCACTGTCGATTGAATCGTCTCCCCCTGATGATTGCGGAAACCTTCGTAGTATCCAAAGAAGAAAGTCTTATCTTTCACAATCGGCCCGCCGAATCTTCCTCCAAATTGATTCTGTTTCAGCGGTTCGACGCTGCTCGCAAAATAGTTGGTCGCGTCGAAGGCGTCATTTCGCAGGAACTCCCATACAGATCCGTGAAATTGGTTGCCGCCGGACCGGGTAATGATGTTCGTGGTCGATCCAAGGGCATTGCCGAACTCGGCGTTGGCGTTGTGGGTGAGAATCTTGAACTCAGTAATTGCATCGACAGGCGGCTTGAGCACAAAGCCTCCATCGACCCCGTTGAAGTTATTGGCGCCATCGATGAGGAAATTATTCGACTCCGGCCTCTGGCCGTTCACCGCATACGCCTGGCCATCACGCAGTGAGCCACCGGCTTCGCGAAGCCCGGGAGTAAGCGGCGCAACTCCCGGCTGCAATAGACCCAACTCTGCGAAATTGCGCCCGTTAAGAGGCAGCTCTAGAACATCGCGCTCGCTGACGGTTTTCCCAAGGCTGGTGACTGTCGTCTGGATCAGCTGAGCGTCGGCTTGTACTTCGATCTTTTGCGTCTCCGTGCCTACTACTAAGCGCACCGGAATCGTGGCCGTCTCATTGACATCGAGCGTAATTCCCTGCTGGATGTACGATTGAAATCCTTTCGCCACAGCCTGCAGACGATAGTGACCGACCGGCAATTCGAGAAGGACATACTCGCCGCTGCGATCCGTCACTGTGGTTCGTGTCAGCCCAGTCTCAAGCTGAATGGCGCTGACCGAAGCACCCGGCACAGTGGCCCCGGCGGGATCGGTAACCGTCCCGCGAATACTTCCTGTGATTTGTTGAGCCGCGACGGTGAAGCTAAACGAGAGCGTCAGGACAGTCGAGATCAGTATCTTCGAGACAGACATACGTCGGTTCACGATTCCCCCCGTGCAGAAAAGCACGCTCACGCTTTCCACATGACAGCACTCTCGCCTGGCTGCAGCATTGCCAGGCAAACTCTAGGTTGCAGAGGGCGATGGAATTCTTTGGGCCCACATCCCAAAGAAAGAATGAGCAGGCGAAACGGTACTGGACTTGCGGAGAGCCGCACAATAGCGAAAAAATATTAGAGCGGCCGACCTTGTGGTTCAGTTCACTTCAAGACGCAGTCTGATTTCGCGCGCCAGATTGTCGATCATGCGAATCTTTTCCGCCGCCATCATGGGAACGTTGGGCACTGCCATTGCCAACTCGCAGGAGAGCAGCATGGCCGTGAGGGTCTCACGCATCTCGCAGTTCAGTTGCTCGGCAACCACTCGCCGGGCCGCGGACTCCTCGCGCTTTCGGCGATGCAGCGCGAAGCGCACCTCACGCAACAGGCGATCCATGCCTGTGAGGGCAAAATTCACATAAACCGGATAGGCGGTGCCCAGGTGTTCGAGTACCTGATCGCTCTCCTCTGGCTCGGTTTCCAGAAGAAATTGATCGATCACGGCGGCCGAGTAGGCCTGTTCGCGCAATCGGGTGGCGGCCTCCTGCAGGTTTTGGGCCCAGTGCGTTTCCTGACTGGTGGCGGCATAGAGGGCGCCAGCGAACTCCGGCCCTTTCGACTGTGGCGTTATCAATAGAATCATGACTTTTTCCCTTGCACGCGTCGCACCACACCACGGGCGCAGAAAACAAAGCGATTGCGATTATGACCAACGAATAAGTTCCTGTTGCCGAACAAGTGGGGGTCTTCTCCGTTTTCAAAATGGGCATTCAGCATTCTTGCGTGGCGTAGTCCTTCAGCTTGCGATAGAGCGTCGTCTTGCCGATCCCCAGTAGTCGTGCGGCCTGCAGCTTGTCTCCGTTAAGTTCCATGATGGCACGCAAGATGGTCTGCTTCTCCAACTCAGCGATGGGAATGATCCTCGAGTGCCCGTTACCGTTGCCGTTTCCGTTCCCATTAGACGATTGCGGCACCGGGAGATTGGCGATCTCCCGCGGCAAGTCTGTCGTGTGAATCGTGGGCCCGCTGGTAAACGCATACGTGCGTTCCAGACAGTTCTCCAACTCACGCACATTCCCGGGCCAGTCGTAGGCCAGCATCCCCTTCAGTGCATCATCGCTCAGAACCTTCTCCTGGCCTAAGGTGCGCGTCATACGCTCCAGAAAATGGCCGATCAGCAGAGGAATGTCCTGTCTACGTTCGCGCAGCGGCGGAATACGCAGGCTGAGTACATTCAAGCGGAAATACAGATCGCGCCGGAATGTCCCTTGTGTCACAGATTGCTCTAGGTCACGGTTGGTCGCTGCCAGGATGCGTACATTGATGGGCACGCGCTTGGTGCTGCCCACGGGACGGATCTCCTTTTCCTGAATGGCCCGCAGCATCTTCGCCTGCAGGTCAACCGGTAGCTCGCCGACTTCGTCCAGGAAGATCGTTCCGCCTTCCGCCATCGCCATTAGGCCATCTTTGGTCTGACTGGCACCGGTAAAGGCTCCCTTCACATAGCCGAACAACTCACTTTCAATCAGGGTAGGCACCAGCGAGCCACAGTCCACCGGAATAAACGGCTTATCCCGGAACGGTCCAGAATAATGAATGGAGCGCGCCACCATCTCCTTGCCCGTGCCGCTCTCGCCTAGGATTAATACGGGATGGATGCTGTTCGCCGCCTTGGCGATAATGCGATATAGCTTCTCCATCTCTGGAGCGCGGCCTACGATTCCCCCGAACCCCTGTTTGGACTTGACCTTCTCCCGCAGCATGCGGTTTTCTGACTTGAGCTTGAGATGGCTGGCTACGCGCTCCAGCAGAAGCTTGAGCTCGTCGACGCTGAAGGGTTTGGTCACGTAATCGTAGGCGCCGTTTTTCATAGCCTGGACGGCTGACTGCACAGTCCCATACCCCGTGACCACAATGACCAGGGCATCGGGCCGGCGCTCCTTGATGCGCCGCAACGCATCCAGGCCGCCAGCTCCCGGCAACCGCAAATCCAGCAACACGGCGTCGAACGGCTGGATGTCGAGCATGCGATGCGCCTGCTCTGCGGAGTCGGCAACGTGCGCCGAAAAGCCTAGCGAATGCGCGACCTCGCGACAGGCTTCGCGCACCGACCGTTCGTCGTCGACGATCAGGAGGTTCAGAAAGTTGGCTGGTTCGATTTGCGGTGTGGCGGTCATCGGACTTACTGCGGCTGACGTCATGGCGTTGTTCCCTCTGATTGGTATGAAGGTACTTTCCCGTTAGGCGTGGGATAAAAATTCGTATCTGCTAAAGAGTCGGGTACAGATTCCGGAACAGTGGGCAGCAGAATGCTGATGCGCGTGCCTCGGCCCAACTCACTCTGGACATGAATCAGGCCGCCATTCGAACTCACGATGTCGTGCACCGTGGCCAGTCCAATGCCGGTTCCCTTGCCTGCTTTGGTGGTGAAAAAGGGCTCAAATAGATGCGCACGCACAAACTCATCCATACCGAGTCCGTTGTCTTCCACCGCAAAGAGGGCGCAAGGCAGGCAGCTATTTTCCGGCCGGTTCCCGCCACCGTCAGGGAGAATCTGCATTTTGCAGTTGCCAGTTTCGACCGAGATCTGCCCACCGGTTGGCAGGGCATCGCGTGCATTCAGCACGAGGTTAAGCAGAATCTGCTGCGCGTGAACAGGATCGATCCTTACCAGGCCCAGCATAGGATCAAGCTGAACCTTCAGCTTGATCTGGTCTCCGATCAGGCGCACGAGCAGGTTGTGCATGCTGTCGGCAACCTCGTTCAACGAAACAGGTTGAGGCAGGGATTTATTCGAGCGGGCCACACTTAGCAGTTGCCGCACCAATCCGCTCGCTTGCAGACCCGCTGTTCGGATCTCTTCTGCATACTTCCTGGCGCGGTCGACTGGGCCAAGAACCGACAACAACAGATCGCAATACAGTAGAACTCCGGTCAACAGATTGTTGAAGTCGTGGGCGACACCGCCCGCAAGGCGCCCAATCGTCTCCAAGCGCTCCGCCTGCTGCAGGCGCTGACGGGAGAAGGCTACATCGGAGAGATCCTCAACCATTACCACCGCGCTCTCCACCTTGCCGCGTTCTGCGTGAACCGCCCACACTGTCCAGCGCAGAGATTTCCTCTCCCTGCCGGAGGCGGCGCCTTCGACTTGAAAACTCTCGCGCGTTCCGTCAAACAGCTCCGCAAGCAGGGCGCGGACTTGGCCGCCCCCCTCCACCAGAGCCAGTTCGGACAGTGCCCGAGGAGCCCGATGGGGGATAAACTCCAGAAGCTCCTCGAAAGTGGAATTCGTGGACAGGATCTTCCCCGAGCTCTCGCACAACGCAAGCCCGACAGGTGCGTACTTCAGAAATGATGAAAACAGCGATTCTTCCGGCGAATGTAATATTGCAGCTACAGCACTCATACTCACTACTCTGCGCGGGAACAGTTCCGAAAGGAACCGCCAGTCGGCAGATTCAATACCTTGGTTTTCCCGAAACGAAACTTGAGGTACTGGCTGACTGACTCACGCCTCGGCCCACTATAGGAAGATCACCCCACCTGTGCGAAAGGGCAGATGTCACTAAAACGCGAACTTTTCCTGTGGAAAACTTTTCACTATGGGAAAGCCATTCAAAATGAGTGGGTTAACGGATGGCTTTTGAGAGGCTCGAATACAAAAAAACTTGCTCGTTCAAGCGAAACGTAAAACGGCGACCCTTTTCCAGTCGAATCGCGACCGAATCTGTAGCGGCAGACGTTGGCTGGCGCACGAACAAGCTGGCGGTCTTAATTGGTACCGATACGCCATCTACCTCCACAGAATTCAGTGCGAGACGCAGATAACCTCGATCAGAACCAGCTTTCGATGGATGCGCTGACTCGATTTCGCCGGAGACAGTAGCGTCGCGGGCAATCACTGGGTTCCCTTCGACCATTACGGGCTCGTCCAGAACCGCCTCAAACGACTCCTTCAATGCATTCCCGGCAATCAATGAGACTTTCAGCCGCACGGTCAGAAGAGATCCGGCAGGAATAACATCTGAATTTTGAAAAGCGGGTCCACCGACCCGATCGCCACCCGAAGAAAGGCCCTCTACTGTGTTCCCTGCGACACCTCCTCGCTCATTTTGAAATGACGAAGAAGTGCTCTGCGTCGCGTCTTCCGTGGGCAAGTTCGGCGTGGGACGAGAGCAAGCCAGAGCGCATACAAGCGTAAGGATCGGGATTGTCAACCCACAAGATCGGCAGCATGCGCTCATGCGATACGGGTTCACTCGCACTCTGTAATGGACGAAGTGGCAACTTACTTAGCAACAACGCTGCCATCAATCACAAGACTTGGCGATGGCACTTTCGTGGCGTGCATGTTTATTTTTCCGGTACTCGCGCCCCTTCCGCCGTGGCTCAGCCCTACATGAAAAAAGCGGGGGAACGAAATTCCCCCGCTCAGAACACTTCCTTCTTAGACGTTCAGACTACGGCTTCTTCGGCACCTGCTTCGTGGCTGCCGGCTTCTTGGCCTGGCCTTGACGACCTCCAATCAGTGTCATTGCATCCGCAGCGTTGAACGGGAACTGGCGCACAGAGGTTTCGCTCGCTCCACCGGCGTTCAGCGTAATATCCACGCGGCGATTGCTCGCCATGCGGATGACGCTGATTCTCGCCAGCGCCCGCTTGCGTTCTTCGGTCGTCAGTTCTGTGTTCTGTAGGACCGACTCCTTCACCTGTTCGGTCGTGAGGTTGCGCTCTGCGCCAAATGCCTTGGTGTCGATCGCTGCCTCCGGAACACCCTGCTCGACCAGGAAGTTCTTGACACGGGCCACACGACGTTCGGTGAGGGCCTGGTTGTAGGCTGCCGTTCCGCGATGGTCGGCATGGCCTTCCAGCGTGAGATGGGCATCTGGCTTGGCTTCACGATACTTCTGGAAGTCCCTGGCGAGACCACTGAGCGTTTGCTGCTGACTCGGCAGCAGTCCGCCCGTCGGATCTTTCGCCTTGGGCTGATCTGTTGGGAAGTAAACGCTGTGCAGCGCCAACCGAGCTTCAAGCGCCTTGTCGACCGGCGGCGGTGGAGGATTCTGAATCGTGACCTGGGTCATAGCCTGTGTGTTCAGGCCGCGTGAATCCGTACAGGTCGCCGTAATCGTGACCGGGCCCGGCGCCAATCCAGATGTGTTCAGCGTTGCGGTATTGCCGCTTCCGGAAATCGTTCCCTGGGTAGAGATCCAGTTCGCAACCGAGACCGGTGCGCCGTCGGGACTCGTGCAATTGGCGGTTACGTTTACTGCTCCACCAGGCGTCAACTCGCTCGGATTCGCCGAGAGGCTCAGGTTGGGTGGATTCTTGGGCGGAAGCGGCTTAATGGTGTAGTTCGCCGAGCAAATCGCTTCGTTCCCCTTCTTGGTTTTAGGGTCAGTTACGTGAGCTGTAACGGTGTAAGCGCCGGGAGCAGCGTTATTCGTGTCAATACTCGCTGTCGTATCTTTCCCGCTCACCTGCCCACCCGCACCGCTCCAACTGTAAGTCAGGGGGTGCTTGGGATTGAAATTGCTCGCGTTCACCGTCGCAGTCAGGGGCTCGCCAACAATGACCTCCGTCGGCTGCACCGAACAGGCAGCTGCGGGAGGAACTGGTTCCGCCCCGCCGTAGCTGTAGACGATACCGGTCCGCAGCCGTACTCCTTCCAGATCAGGCCGCCGCAGCGACGGAAAATTTGGCCCGGCAAACTGCGGGAAGTTATGATGTGCCCACACATAATCGGCCTCAAAAACCCTCCAAGCCCACTTCTTGCTGAAAGGAAGATCCATACCGCCGCCCAGGATCAGCCCGATTCCGTTATGGGTTGCGGCTAACTTGTCATACGACAGACGGTTCAGACCTACTAGCGTGTGCAGGAAGTAGTTTCCGGTGTCGGTTCGGGCCATGAATCTAGGACCGACGCTCAGAGTCCACTCCGTGGAATCAGAATTTCCGTCGGTGTTGTAACCAAAATCCAGTTCGCCCCCCCAGAACTTGTCGAAGTTGTATGTAAGTGCCGCCCCACCGCCCGCCGCCTCATCGGGAAGCTTGAAAGGCGTTGGATTCGACGGATCACTCGCTGCCCGAGGAACGGTCCCACCGGGGTGTAGCCATTGATATCCAAGAAAGCCGTCCCATTTCGGAGTGGTATCGCTCTGTGCAAAGACGGGACCGGCAGTTACCATCAGCACGAACAATGCCAGAGCACAAGACAAAGCTACGCGCTCTGCGCGACACAACCTGCGGATTTCCATGATTCCTCCAAGAATTTGATCATTCCCTGGATTGCCAGAGCGGCAGACCCTCCCTGGATTGCCAGAGCGGCAGACCCTCCCGCGAGAACAATCGGAAAAAATGAGACTCAAGTGCCGGGACCCAAATTCTATCTCAGAGCTTGGCAAAGCGAAAGTCAACTACTTGATAAGTTCCGGGAAAGTCGAGCATAGGATTGGAAGGCCGGATTGTACGTTGCAGACCTTGCCGCCAGGGAACAAGGCCGCGTATCGTTGGATCGAAGCCCGTGAGGCCGCGGCGGAAGATGTTTTGGCAGCCCCTGCAGAGATCGAGCAAAACAACCGAATGAGCCACGAAAAGGTACTGATTGTAGAGGACGAAGAGAACGAACGTTCCGGACTGGCGGAGTTGGTCACGTCCTGGGGCTATCGCGTTGAGACGGCAGCGGATGGCGCCTCGGGGTTGGAGAAGGCTACGCAGTGGGGACCGTCCATCGTAGTGACCGATCTCAAGATGCCCCGCATGGGCGGGATTGAACTGCTGGAGCGTCTGGCGGAACAAGCCCAGACGATTGCGGTCATTCTCGTCACGGCCCAGGGAACCATCGACAGCGCCGTGCAGGCGATGCGCACCGGAGCCTACGACTACATCACCAAACCCATCGATACCAACCGGTTGCGGACGATTCTCGCTAATGCCTCTGCCTTGTTAGGCACGCGCGCTGAGCTAGAAATCACTCGCCGCAGGTTACGAGACAACGGATCGCTCGGACGCCTTAGCGGATCCTCCCGCAGGATGCAGGAGATCTTCCGCCTGATTGAAATGGTCGCACCGAGCACCGCTTCGGTGCTCATCACCGGAGCCAGTGGCACCGGCAAGGAACTGGTGGCGAGAACGATTCACGAGCTCAGCTCGCGCAAAGATCGCCCTTTTGTCGCGATCAACTGCGCCGCCATCCCCGAGACACTCATGGAAAGCGAAATCTTCGGCCACGAAAAAGGGGCCTTCACCGGCGCGCTGGAACGCCGGACCGGTTGCTTCGAACTCGCGGAAGGTGGAACCTTGCTTCTGGATGAAATCGGGGAAATGCCCATAGGGACGCAGGCCAAACTCTTGCGAGTCCTGGAAGATCGCAAACTGCGCCGACTGGGAAGCAAAGTGGAGACCGCCGTCGATGTCCGCGTGCTCGCGGCTACCAACAAAATTCCCGATGAGGCTGTAGCCCGGGGCGAACTCCGGAGCGATCTGTATTATCGCCTCAACGTTTTCAACATCCACCTGCCGCCCCTGCGTGAGCACAAGGAAGACGTTCCCGGGCTAGTCCAGCTTCTCCTGGCCGAGATGAGCCAAAAGCATGGCCGAAAAGTCGCAGCGGTGAGCGAAGCTGTGCTCAATCAGTTCAATAACTACGCCTGGCCGGGGAATGTCCGTGAACTGCGCAATACCATCGAGCGAGCGGTAATCGTCTGCGACACGGGCGTTGTCGAAACCAAGCACCTGCCGCCGGGCTTTGGACAAGCCCCCCTTCGCGCCGCTGCCAATGATCCTGACGCCGTGCGTCTCGGCGTGGGCACCACGGTTGAAGAAGCGGAGAAGATGTTGATTTTGAAAACACTGGAGGCAACCAGCAATAACAAAACCAGGGCCGCTGAAATCCTGGGAATCAGTCTGAAGACGCTTCACAACAAGTTGAAAGAATATGGAAGTGCGGCGGCCGAAGCCGCTCCCGGCAAAGAAGAAGTACCGAGCAGCTAGATATCTTTTAGTGCCGTTCTGATTCTCGTAATATGCTGCGACGCAAAACGATTATTGTGCTGGCCATCACCTTGATGGTGACGGCGATGGTCACTGCATTTTCTTACCTGTATATCTCCCAGATTCTGCGCCTGAGAATCGCGAATGCCTACGAGACCGCGACCAGCCTGACCCATCAGCTCGCGTATGCCGCAGGAAACGTAGCCCCTGATTTCGGCAGCACGAAAATCGACACCAGTGACCCCGTGGCAATCAAACGGGCTCTCACCGAATACATGCAGGAGGACGTCAACCTGAACAATTTGCTGCAATCCTATCCCGGCGACTGGCGATACATCTACGACGCCGCGATTGTAGACGTGAATGGGAAAGCACTCCTGCACTCCAATGCCCAGCTGGCGGGAAAGCTTATCGAACCCCGCCCGGAATTTGACAAGAACGTCGTGCAAGCCAACCTCCGCCAACAGATCCGGCTTGTGTTCAGCCCTGCCGCCGTGTACGACGTCACGTACCCATTACAATTGAATCCTACTACGCCCTTCGGTACGATCCGCATCGGTGTACAGACTGTGTTCCTGAAGAGCGAGGTACAGGACAAGCTCCGTACTTCTGCCTTCTACTCAGGAGCCCTGATCATTGTTTCGTTGCTGCTCGCCGCCGCGATTTCTAATATCGCGCTCGGTCCTCTCAAAGAAATCAACCGCAACCTCGACAGTGTCAGCGCTGGCGAGGGCGATCTGTACACTTCAGAGTCCGAACACGACGAATATGGGCTGGTCAGCCTGAAGATCGCGAACCTCGGTCGCCAGATTCGCGATAGCAAGGAAATCTTCTCCGCCTTAAAAGACAACGTAGACCAGCTCATGTCGAAGTTGCAGGACGGCTTGATGCTGTTCAGCCGTGACTCCCGGGTAGTGCTGGTCAGCGCGCCGGTCGAGTCTTTTCTTGGCCGCCCACGCGGAGAGCTTCTTGGACGCACGGTGCAAGAGGTCTTTGACCGTGATTCCCTTCTCGGATCAGCGCTGCTCGATTCATTCGAGAGGCGGCGGCCGATGTCGCAGCGCGAATTTGACGTGGTAGGAGGCAAGCGAGTTGAGGTGTCGCTCGATTTCGTCCAGGAAAAGAACTCCCAGATCGGCGCTCTGCTCGTCATGCGCGATACAGAACCAGTCCGCCGCATCGGGGATGAAATCGAAATGTCGCGACGCCTCTCCGCCAGCAGCCGTGTCACCCGTGGCGTGGCTCATGAAGTGAAAAATCCAATTAATGCCATTGTGCTTCACCTCCAGCTACTGCAAAACAAGCTCGCCCAGCAGGAGCCCGACACGCGTCGCCATATGGATATCATCGACAGTGAAATCCGACGCCTCGACCGTGTCGTGCAGACGCTGGTTGATTTCACCCGTCCCCGCGATCTTCATCTTGAAGATATCGACCTGCGCCAGTTGCTCGAAGATGTGGTACAACTCGCTGCTCCCGATGCCGAGCAGCACGGCGTAACAGTCGACCTCCACATGCCAAACGAAAAACTGCCGGTGAAAGTTGATATTGACCTGATGAAGCAGGCGATTCTGAACGTCGTCATCAACGGTGTACAGGCCATGACTCACGGAGGGCTACTCACCATCTCGGCACGCCGGGAGAACGGTGTCGCGCTGGCGGAGGTCCAAGATCAGGGTGGCGGCATTCCCAAGGACCTGCACGACAAGGTATTTGAGCTGTATTTCACGACCAAAAAAGAAGGCAGCGGTATCGGGCTGGCGCAGACGTATCAGATTCTTCAGTGGCACTACGGCTCGGTCGATTTCGAATCGGCAGACAAAGGAACGGTCTTCCGCTTCCAGATTCCCATGGCAGCCGACTCTAACACTACCAGCACAGACCTTGCCACAAATAGTGTTGAAAAATCGGCCTGAGAATTTGCGCCTCTGGCCAGGACGATTCTGTGGTGGGATACTCGCGAGAAGGCGTAAGATGATTTGAAACCCGCGTTCACCCTTCGGGACCGTGCATGACTCTGGCCGCTGCCATCCTGATCCTGAGCATCTGTTCATCCGCGTCGCTTGCTCCGAGCTTCGTGGCGCCATCTGCGCGTCAGTCGCAAACGCCTGCTGCTGCTGCGCCGGTTTCTCAGTCGCAAGCTCAACCGGATCAAACAGTACCAGCCACGGCCAAATCTTCTTCGACCCGGACGCCGGGGACTCAGACTCCGGCTACCAAGTCAACGCCCCATGCAGCGAAAAAAGCGCCCCATCAGAAAAAGGCACCTCCCGCTTCCGCGTGTGATACGGCACCTTCCGATGCAACGACTCCACCGTCGCCTTCAACAAGTACGTCGCCGCAGCCAGGCACTGCGCACGTGGATTCTGCAGCAGAGGCGCCGAAGAATTGCCCCCCGCCGAAGAAGAAGGTTGTCGTGAACCAGGGAGGCGCCGCGGAGCAGAACATTCAATTAGCGGGAGGCTCCCCTGGCGGAGACACAACGCAGACACGCGAATCTACCAACGAAATGCTGAAGGCAACTGAAGAGAATCTCAAGAAGGCGGCGGGCATCCAACTAAGCGCCGAACAGCAAAGCTCGATTTCCCAGATCCGTCAGTTCGCCGCCGACTCAAGGACTGCGCTCAAAGCCGCCGATTTCGAGCGCGCACGCAATTTAGCCTGGAAGGCCAAGGTGCTGTCGGAAGATCTCGTAAACCCGAAGAAATAACCTATACACAGGCGCCTCGGCAGTTTCTGAACCCCAACCGAAGCCGGAGGAAATTGGCGGTGCCAACCTTCTCGCCGATTTTGCGAGAAGGGGAAACTCGACCGCGCCCCCTGAGACGCCGCATCACCTTCCCTTCGCGCGCGCCTGGTTCACCTTCGCCAGCAAATCTTGCGACATTGCCTGCATGGGTCCCGGGATCTTCACAGCCTCGGTCAGCACTTCGCGCGCCTCAGTGAGTTTGTTCAGCTTACCGTACGCGAAACCGAGCCCGTACAAAGCGCGCGCGTATTGCTGGTCGTCTTGGCCCTTGAGTAGGGAGGCTGCCGACTTCAACTCTGGAATCGCAGATGTCGTCTTCTCCTGCTTCAGATAGGCCCACCCAATCGTGTTGTGCGCGGTACCCGCTGCCAGCTTGCGCGTTTTATCGGCATCCGGAGCATCCGCTTTCGCTACCTCAATGGTTTTCTGAGCGTAAGTGATGGCTTTCGCCGAGTTGCCCGAATCTCCGTAGTAACCGGCCAGCAGCAGCAGCGCCAAAAGGGAATTGGGATCCCTGGCCAACATCTTTTCGCTAAACGCTACCAGCCGTGTCTGATCGTTCAACTGACCCGGCCCCAACGTATACATCGCCAAGTTCGAAACCTGGTCGTTGTACTTGGAATTCGGATAAGCCGCGGTGAACTTTTCAATTTCCGCCATCCGGCTCTTCGGATCCGTTTCGGCCCCGATCACGTTGATCCCGCCAGTCTCGAGGAAGTCGCAACTGCTCTTGTTGGCCTCTGCTTCATCTGAAATCTTGCGGGCGAAATCTTCGTCGCTCATGCCTTCCGGCTTCGTCTGCTTGGCGATCGACTGGCAGATATCTCCGCCCTTCGTCGAATAATCGATCGCTTTCTCATTATTCTTCGCTTGCAGAGCCAGGCCTTCCATCGAGACCAGAATTTCCAGGTTGCGTGGAGAACTTGCTACCGCCTTGTCGCCATACTCCAGCGACTTTTGCATGTCGCCGCTCGCCTGGTAGGCCTGCGCAATCTGCCAATTTCCGTACGCTACAGCCTGCGGATTCGAAGAAAATTTCTGCACGAACTCCTCGTACATGGGCAATCGCTTCGCGGCATCCTGTTCATTGTTGATGGCTTGCAGCGCATGGTCTTCTTCCGTTCCCGCGGCAATCACGATCTTTTCCACCTGGGCCCCTGCCGGGCGAATGGAAAAAGAAAGGAAAGATGAAACAGCCAGCAGCCACCCGATGCAGCGTTTCATAGCAAGCCTCCGGTCAATGCGCGAGATGCGTTCACTTCCAATCAGCACGCGAATCCTAGCGCCGAACTCGGCCGTGCGCAAGAGCCAGCGTCACCGCCTCATGTGTAGGCCCGAACGCCTTCGTCCGCCCCCGCGAATCCAAGCGAAGAAGTGCGTGCCGTCGTCGCGCCGTTCATCGGACCGTTGTCGTTGTTTTGCAATTTCTGTCTCCGTATCCCCGCGCCTCCGTGGTGAATTTCTTCCTCGTCGTCTAAAGTAGAAAGATGCGTGCGAGTTTCAGCCATCGTCCCCTGCGATTTGTGTTCGCGGCCAACCTGATCTCCATGGTGGGCAGTGGGATGAACTCTGCCGCAGTGGCCTGGTACATCCTCAAAGCCACACACTCGGAGATGGCCCTCGGCACTTTCGCCGTCCTGCAGACCCTCCCGGCAATGCTGATGCTTCCCTTCACCGGCGTCGTCATCGACCGCGAAGACCGACGCCGCCTGGTGATGTGGCTCGATGCCATCCGCGCGATCATCATCGTGACGGTCGCGATTCTCGCCTTTCGTGAACAGGTCAAGGTCTGGCAGCTTTACCTGATGAACACATTGGTGGCGGCTGGCTTCTGGATGTTCTGGCCGACGATTACCGCGCTCATTCAGGAACTCACACCCGAAAACGAGTTCGTACAGTCGAACACATTTCTGCTTGCCGGCGTGCAAGGCGGATTTCTCGTCGCGGGCGCGATCGTCGGATTTGTCTACGACCATATCGGCCTCGGCGGCGTCCTGATGCTCGACGTATCGACCTACGTAATTTCGTTCCTTTGCTATCTCGCGGTTCGCAAAGGAAAGCACATCGTCATGCGCCCGCAGGAACTGAAGGCCGACATCCTCGCCGCCGAAAGCCAGCTTGCCGTCTTCTGGCGCGAGATGAAGGAAGGCTTGCACTTCTTGCGCGATCATCAGGCGGTAGTATTGCTGGGCGCCAGTTGGGCCCTCTTTCTTGGCGCCATGGTCACAGGCGTGGTCGTGACTCCTTCGCTCAGCGACCGCGTGTTTCACGCCGGTGCGAAAGGATACGGCTGGCTCAATGCCGGATGGGGCACCGGGGCCTTCTTCAGCGCGCTCTATGCTCCACAAATCATTGCCTGGATTGGCGGGCGTCGCTCCATCGCCTTCTCCATGGCATTGCTCGCTGTATGCATCGCACTTGCTCCGATCTCCGGCGTCTTGTTCCTCGCGATTGCAACCTACTTCGTCATGGGCTCGGCCCGGGGCGTCGGAGGCGTCGCCATGAACACGAGCCTCATGGAGATGGTTCCCAAACACCTCATGGGACGGGTGCAAAACGCATTCTATTTCACGGGAACATTCCTGCAACTGGTGCTGGCCATCGTAGTCGGAACGGTGGCGCAGAAAGTCAGCCTGGTGGTTGCATTCGCGATCCTGGCCTGCGTCTACGTGCTTTCCTTCATCGCGTCCAGCGTCCCCGTACGAACTGAGGTACCCGAAGAAATGGCCGCCGACTAAGCATGAAGTCTCGCGCTCTCCGCAGATTTTCTCCACGATCTCGGCGGTCACAAAGCTTTCAAGGCTGAGACCGTTCAGCAACCGCAGAGACCTGCATCACGGACCAGGAGCATCGCGCGTAGTAAAGAATCGCCCGGGGCTGATATTCTTTTCATTTCCCAAGGAGAACTATGTCCGCTGATCTACAGGGCAGGAATGCTGTTGTCTTCGGAGTCGCCAACAAGCGCTCGATCGCGTGGTCGATCGCGCAGGGATTGCATGCCGCGGGCATGAAACTCGCCATCACCTATCAGAACGAGCGCTTGGAGCAGGAAGCCAAAGACCTAATCCTGTCATTGCCTGGCGCCGAAGCCCATATGTGCGACGTCAGCAAAGATGAAGAAATCGCCCGGCTCTTCGGCAACCTGAAAGAACGGTTCGGCAAGATCCACACCCTGGTTCACTCCATCGCTTATGCCCCCGCTGACGAACTAAAAGGGAGCTTTGTCGATACGTCCCGTGAAGGTTTCCGCATCGCGCTCGACGTGAGCGTTTATTCGCTCATCGCGGTAGCCCGCGCCGCTGCCCCACTCATGACCGATGGCGGCTCGATCATCACGATGACATACTACGCTTCGGAAAAAGTCGTACCACGATATAACGTAATGGCCGTCGCCAAGGCCGGTCTTGAGTGTTCGGTGCGATATCTGGCCTACGAATTGGGAAAGGAAAGAATCCGGGTCAATGCTATCTCCGCCGGGCCGATCAAAACGCTGGCCGCCCGCGGCATCGCGGGCTTCGGCGACATGCTGAGGGAGCATGAGGAGCGCGCCCCGCTAGGGCGGCGCGTGGAAATCGAAGAAGTGGGGGCCACGGGAGTATTCCTCGCCTCCGATGCCAGCAGCGGCATCACCGGCGAAGTGCTCTACGTGGACTGTGGCTACAACATCATGGGATTCTGAATCCACTTATCAGATCTCAAGGTCTGGGAGCCTTTTTTTCTTGGCGAGACAAAACGTGCTTGGCTTCCTCGTGTCTCGCCGATTTTGCGAGGGCTGCCGCCACCGATGCCCCTCACCGCTCCTTGCAGAGGACTCTTGCTCGTTCGCGTACAAAAGACGCCTCATGGTTCGCGATATACTCCTCAACCATGACTCTGAACGGGCGAATTCTCTTCTCCCTTGTCTGGCCGCTGATTGCGATTCCCAATTCTGTGGCGCAGACCACCACCTCCCGCGCCGCAGCGGTAATCGACTCGATGCCCCGGGCGAAGACAATTCAGGAGGCTGCGATTTCTCCCGATGGTCGCCACGTCGCTTACATCGTGAGTGGCCAGCTCACAGTCCTCTCGCTCGATAACAAAGCGAGCCACTCGATCGAGGTTGAAGGAAAACTCGAATTGCGCGATGCTGCCTGGTCATCGGACTCAAAACAGCTCGCCTTCCTCGCCGATCTGCCCGGTGAAGCCCCTTCTGCGCAGCTGTGGACCGTCCCGGTTGAAGGTGGGACTCCAAGCAAACACGCCGATCTGAAAGGAAATGCGGCGAGCCCCAGTTTTTCTCCCGACGGCTCCAAGGTCGCGCTTCTCTTCATCGAAGGCATGCCCCGCCAACCCGGGCCCCTGCAGCCCATGACCCCAATGGCGGGCGTCGTTGGCGAGAAAGTTTACGAGCAGCGCCTCACCACGATCGATCTCAGTAACAATGCCGTTACGAAGATCACACCCGCTGACGTGTACATCTACGAGTATGACTCGACTCCCGATGGCCGGTCATGGGTCGCCACCGCCGCTCACGGATCCGGCGACGCGAACTGGTATGTCGCCCGCCTATACCGGATCGACGCCCTTTCGGGCGAGATGCACGAAATCTGTGCTCCCAAGCTCCAGATCGCCGAGCCGCGCGTCTCGCCAGACGGCAAGAATGTCGCCTTCATCGAGGGCCTGATGAGCGACGAGGGTTCCACAGGAGGAGATGTTTTCGTCGTTCCCATCGGCGGTGGCGAAGCGCGGAGTCTCACTCCCAACATCAAGGCATCCCCCTCATCCTTGATTTGGACCGCTTCCGATCGCATCACCTTCGGCGAAAACATCGACGGCAACTCAGGCTTCGCTACAGTCAACACTTCCGGCACAGTGCAGCAGCTTTGGAGTGCAGAACAGTCCGCTGGCCCCGCTTCGTTCGCGCGCGATGGGGGGACAACGGCTGTTGTCCGCCAATCGCCAGGCACGCCGCCTGAAATCTGGACAGGGCCGCTCGGAAAATGGAATCAATTGACCAGTCTCAACGCCGACATCAAGCCCGCATGGGGACCCGCCCGTAACATCCATTGGACCAAC
Organism: Binatia bacterium; assembly: GCA_035577905.1. Classification (GTDB taxonomy): domain Bacteria; phylum Acidobacteriota; class Terriglobia; order Terriglobales; family Acidobacteriaceae; genus Sulfotelmatobacter. The sequence continues at coordinate 229,753 of DATKAP010000128.1, read as the reverse complement.
GGAACGCAACGGTTACAGGGCTGGCTCATCCTCCCGAAAGATTACGACCCAGGCAAGAAATATCCACTCGTCGTGAATATCCACGGCGGTCCGTCTTCGGCCTGCGGGGCGCGTTGGGACAGCCACATCATGGGGCCCGAATCCGCCATGGGATATTTCGCTCTGTGTCCGAATCCCCGCGGCAGCTACGGTCAGGGCGAAGCGTTTACGCAAGCCAACGTCAGAGATTTCGGCGGCGGCGACTTCCACGACATCATGTCTGGCGTCGACGCCGTCCTCAAGGAATTCCCCGTCGATCCGCGCCGCATTGGCATTCGTGGACACAGCTATGGCGGCTACATGACCATGTGGGCCGAAACGCAAACGCATCGCTTCGCCGCAGCCGTCGCGGGCGCTGGTCTCTCCGACATGCTGAGCTACTACGGAGTCAACGAAATCGATGAGTGGATGATCCCATTCTTCGGTGCCTCGGTTTACGATGACCCAGCTGTCTACGCCAAGAGCGACCCCATACACTTTGTGAAAAATGTCCGGACGCCGACGCTTATCCTGGTTGGCGATAGCGACGGAGAAGTCCCAATGGAACAATCGGTCGAATGGTGGCACGCGCTCAAAACTCTAAACGTGCCCACGCAATTGGTGGTCTACCCGCACGAGGGCCACGTATTCTACAAACCTGCGGATGCTCGGGACTACGCCGTGCGCGGTTTAGAATGGTTCGATGAGTGGTTCGCGAAAGCTGATGTCAAAGCGAAGAATTGATTGCGGTCATGTAGGGACATCCCCCTTGGCCGTCCGGCTGGGCACAGCCGGCAGCTTTGTGAACTGACTCAGTCGCTCGTGGAACTCAACCTCACATGTAGTTCGAGATGCGGAAAAACGATCTGATTTTCGTCTTCTTCGCCGCAGCCATCCTGTTCTCGATGGTGCGAGAATGGAGCGCACCGGCTGGATGTTTACGCTCCGTTTTCGCTCCACGAGCGGAAACCAGCGCACACTAGAGAACGATTTTGATCGTACGCTGATTCTCTCCAGTCTGTTCTAACGCGATCTCCATATCCCGCTCACGCACAAACCGCGGAAACTTCTCCCCCCACTCGATCAGCAGAATGCCGTCATCTCCGCGCAAATCGTCGAGCGCCAGCGTATCCAACTCTCGCTGCGTGTCGATGCGATATAGATCAATGTGAAACAGATTCGCCCGCGGCCCGCGATATTCGTGGATCAGCGTGAACGTAGGGCTGGTGACGTCCTCCTCCGCCGCCGCTTCGAAGGCTGCCGCAATTCCCTTCACCAACGTGGTCTTCCCCGCTCCCAGGTCTCCGCGCAGCAACACCAGTTTCGGAGGAGCCAGCAGTTCGCCCAGAGTCCGGCCGAAGGCGATCGTCTCCTCCGGCGAACGCGTGATCACTTCGCGCAGCAATGCGCCAGTTTTTGTTTCACGATTCACATCAGCAGTATAAGGCGAGCGAGGCCCCACGCCGCATTCAGGCCAAGCCGCGAAGCGGCAGCATCGGACAGCCCGGCAAGGGAGTGTCAGGAAAGGATGACAACTGAAACGAGGAGTTCCGTAGGAACGACACGATGCTCCTCGCTAGGGCTCGCTCCGCTCGCCGGACAGTCGCGGCCGCTGTCTCTCCTGGCGTCAGTAGGCGGAGAAAGCGCTCGACTTGATCCCCAGCGAACTCCGCTCCACCACGTGATCAAGCGATGTGCGCAGGCGCCGATGGTCATCGTCCTCGATCGCCACGAAGCGGAACGGCTGCAGCACGCTGTCGGCCAGTTTCTTCATCGGGCTAAGGACTTCGGCCATGCCATGCACCGGCCCAGCCTGCGTCTGGAACGCGACTTCCACAAAGTCGCCCGCTCCCAGCGATTGCTGCAGGCGCAACAGGCCTCCGGTCACAGAGATGGTTTGGAGTTTAGCTTTGGTACGGCGGCCATCTTCGAGACGAATCGCAGCCAGAACGGAATCTCCTAGCTGGACCCGGGCGGCGCGCCGCGAGGGGTGCGGTTGGGGGAAGTGGGTCATAGGCCACATGCACTATCGCACTACTCGATATTGCGTAACAGATTACGGAGGCCCCTTGTCCGAATTCCCCATCCCAGGCGGGAATTCGGCTGCTCCAATACCTATCGTTCGAAAAGACTTAGACCATGTTTACTTTTTCGTTACTGTACGCCCGGCCAATAGCGCACGGCGCCGAATTTCACATTTCGCGAGAACCGCAGCCTTCGATTATCTTGAGCAGAACACCCGGAGGGAAAGGTGCCGCAGATCTTCCAGCAGCTTATTCAATCTCGCCCCATGCCGATTTTCCTCGTCATCGCGATGTTGGCTGGCGCGGCGCTTTCAGCGCTGCGAATCATGTCCTCACTCGCGATGCGGCTTCAGCCGCTAAGGGGCCTCTTTGGCACAGATCTTGGCCTGACTACGACTCGTGTCCTCCTCACGGCTGTGTCGCTGGGAGCCGTAGCGTTAGCCCAGGTACCTCAATCCCATCCTCCACTTCGCGTCGCCATCGTCGGCCTGGTGCACGGCCATGTGCATGGATTCCTTCATCAATACCAGCCCAGCCCCGAGATCGAAATCGTTGCTGTGGTTGAACCCGACCCTACTCTTCGTTCCTCCGCCGCCAGTCGATACAGCTTTCCCGCTTCGCAGATGTTCGCCGATCTCGACGACATGATCGCGAGGGTGCATCCCCAGGCGGTCCTCGTTTACACCAGTACCTACGACCATCGCCGGGTGGTCGAAACCTGCGCGCGCCACGGCATCCACGTCATGATGGAGAAGCCCCTCGCCGTCAGCCTCGAGGATGCGCTGGCCATGCAGAAAGCCGCGCAGGCGGCCAAAATTCACGTGCTGGTGAACTATGAGACGTCGTGGTATCGCAGCAATCACGCCGCATACGAACTGGCACACGATGGAAGCCTCGGTGAAATTCGCAAGGTAGTCGTGCACGATGGCCATAAGGGCCCCAAAGAAATTGGCGTCGAACCGGGATTCCTAGCCTGGCTCACCGATCCCAGGCTCAACGGCGGAGGCGCCCTGTTCGATTTCGGCTGCTATGGTGCGGATCTAATGACTTGGCTCATGGACGGCCAGCGTCCGCAAACCGTCACTGCAGTCACGCAACAGCTCAAACCCGAAATCTATTCGAGGGTCGACGACGAAGCCACAATCATCCTGACCTACCCGAAAGCACAGACCATCATTCAAGCCTCCTGGAACTGGCCCATCGACCGCAAAGACATGGAAATCTACGGACAGTCGGCACAACTAATCACTGTAAAACGCGACAACTTACGCGTGCAGAGAGCGGGCGAACCGGAGCAGCTGATAGCCGCGAAGCCCCTCCCTTCCCCCTACGATGATGAACTCGCGTACCTGCGTGCCGTAATCGTCGATGGAACGAAAGAAGACGTGCTGTCATCGCTGGAGACAAACGTGACCGTGACAGAAATTCTCGACGCCGCACGGCGTTCCGCGAAAGAAGGAAAGACGATTCAACTGCCGAAATCAAAATGATAGTTTTCAGTTCGGTCAACCTAAGCGGAGCAGTTGCCAGAGCAAGCAAGGCAACCGCGCAGTCGAAGGATCCCCATTTCTCCGTGTAGAGTACGGCTCCTTCGACTCCACGCGGTTCCACTGCGCTCCGACCGCACTCCGCTTACGATGACGTTTCTGTGTAGGAGTTCCAGCACGCAGAGTGACCGGTCGCGCTCTGCCGCGCCCTTTCGAACGCTTCCGGAAGTCCCCGCAGCAAGTCACTGGCTACAAGCGAGTGCTCACCCATGCTTTCGCGCGCAACATCCCCGGCCAGCCCATGTAAGTACACTGCCGCACACGCCGCCATCAGCAGGTCTTTCGGATGTTGCGCGATCATCGCTGCCACCATTCCAGTCAAAATATCGCCCGTCCCGCCCGTCGCCATCCCCGGATTCCCCGTCACGTTGACCCAGGCTTCTCCGTCAGGCTGAACCACGAGCGTTCGATGTCCTTTAAGTACCACGATCAACTCGTGGTCGCTGGCAAACTTCCGCGCGACACCCAGCCGGTCTTTCTGCACATCTGCCGTTGAACATCCCGCCAGACGAGCCATTTCGCCAGGATGCGGCGTGATCACCAGCGTCCTTCCCTTCCCGTTGAGTTCGCCCGTATGATGCTCGAACGCGTTGAGCCCGTCGGCATCCACGACCATGGGAATGGTGTGATGCGCGATCAGCGACCGCACCAGCGTCGCCGTATGTGGATCGCGCGAAATCCCTGGCCCGATTGCCACGACGGTCATGGTTTTCAGCAGTTCCTCAAGGCGCACTCCCGCGCTGGTCGCAATGGTTCCCGCAGCCGTTTCCTCGAGAGGCTCTGTCATCAACTCCGCGTGAAATCCCGCCACGGTGGAAAGCACTGACTTTGCGGTTGCAACGGTCGACAACCCCGCACCCGCCCGCAACGCTGACATCCCAGCCATGGCCGCCGCTCCGGCCTTACCCAACGAGCCGCCTATCACCAGCACATGCCCATAGTTTCCCTTGTTGGATTCAGGAGGGCGCAAGGCAACGAAAGACTCGAAGTCGCGTGGATGGATCGCGTTCAAGCGCAGCGACGAGACAATGGCTTCGTCCGGCGATCCGATTGGAGCAACGCACGTCGGACCGTCTGTTAACAGGCTAAACACATGCGCCGGACGTGCTGCCGTGAAGGTCAAAATGGCGTCAGCGCGCGCAATCGTGCCTTGCTGCAGCCCCATCGCGTCGGCGTCAGCTCCTGAAGGAATGTCGACTGCGACCGCCTTCCCATTCGCAGCATTCAGCAAAGTGATTGCTTCCGCGTACAGCCCCCTGACGGGCGGCTTGAATCCAGTACCCAGGATGGCATCCACGAAAATGTCGGCTGCAAACAACTGCCGTACGCGATCACTCTTCAACTCCTCACTGGACCGCACGATGATCGCCGGCTTGGGCAACTTCCCATACATGAGGGCCGCATCGCCCCTAAGTTCAGCAGGGTCAGCGAGCAGCACGACTTCGACCGACTTTCCTTTCTCATGCAAAAGTCGCGTCACCACGAACCCATCCCCCCCGTTGTTACCCTTCCCGCAAATCACAAGAATCCGCAATGTAGCCCCGGACGCCTTCGTCCGGGGCGCCCCAGCGCCCGTTCTTGCCGCAGGCGTGTCTGCACTCTCATCGAGCATTGCCAATACGCGCTCCGCCACCGCCGCCCCCGCATTCTCCATCAACACGAGCGAGTGCACACCAAACTTCTCACTGGTAACGCGATCAATCTCGCGCATCTCCTCCGCACCGACAATTTTCATGGGAGTTCGATTTTCATGAAGAAGCTACAGACTGTTCCAGTTGCCGCAGTTGCGCCGGCTCGCCCATGGCGATGAGGCAGTCATTGGGCTCGATCTTCTCATCGGGTGCGGGATTGAAGCGCATGGAATCGCGACGCTTGATCGCCAGCACAATCACACCTCGTTCCTGCCGGATGCGGGAAGTCTCCAGTGTTTTACCTGCGAATTTCGAATTCGACGTCACATGAATCTCGCCGATCTCGAGGTCCATGCCGAGGTGTGTAGTAGCGGTATCGAGAAAGCTGACAACATGCGGCCGCAGCAGTGACTGCGCGATTCGTTGTCCGGCAAAGGAATATGGTGAAACCACCGAGTCAGCTCCGGCCGTAAGCAGATGCTTCTCAGCCCCATCCTCGCTGGCCCGCGCAATAATCTTCAGCTGCGGGTTGAGCCCTCGTGCGGTAAGCACGATGTAGAGATTTGTTGCGTCGGTAGTTGTGGCCGCGATCAGTCCCCGAGCACGCTCGATCTGCGCCTGGCGCAGCGTCGCTTCCAGCGTCGCGTCTCCCGCGATTACCAACCAGTTTTCGTGCACAAAGCGCTGCCGCTTGCTGTCGGCGTTCTCAACAATCACAAACGGCACCGGCTTTCGTGCCAACTCTCGTGCCACGCTGCGGCCCACGCGGCCCATGCCGCAAATAATGTAGTGGCCGTCGAGGCGTCCGATCTCGCGCTCCATGCGCCGCCTTCCGAAGAAGCTCTGCAGCTCGAATTCTAGCAAAGCCTGGCTGAGCAACCCGACTCCCAGCAAAAGCAGCGAAACTCCGGAGATGATGATGAATACATTGAACAGGCGCCCCGCATGAGATAACGGATGGACCTCTTGATATCCAATGGTGGTCAGAGTAGTGATCACCATGTAGAAGCCATCGAACCAGGTCCAGCCCTCGATGTAGTGATAGCCAGCAGTGCCGACAGCAATGACCAGCACCAGAAGGATGCCGATCTTTCGCAGGTGGCGAAGAGCTGCCATGGAGTTGTACTCGTGTAGCGACAGCCGCCTCGGCTGTCCTGGCGCGGCGAAGCCCGCCGGTCTGTAGGCCAACGACTAATGACCAACGACCAACGACGCCTGTTCCGACCCACGACTATAAAGCAAAACGGCCCTCCGCGCAGTGCGGAGGGCCGCTGTTAAAACGATGAGAACCTAATCCGCCATGCTGGGCTCCCCACTCGGTTGGGGAACGCCATTCAGCGCCTGCACCTTGCTATGCCGCCGGCCGTAACCGAAGTAGATTGCCAGCCCGATCACCAGCCACACCCCCAGCCGCAACCAGTTGGTCCAGCCTAGTCCGTAGATCATGGCCGCGCAGATGATGACTCCCAAGGGCGTGACAATGGGCACAGCCGGCACTCTAAACGCGCGCGGCAGATCGGGGCGCCGGACACGCAGGATCCAAACAGCAATACACACCAGTACAAACGCAAACAGCGTCCCGATACTCGTCATCTCGCCCACGATATCCTCGGGAAGAAAGGCCGCAAACAGTCCCGTGAACACAAAGAACAGCATGTTCGACTTGTAGGGAGTGCGAAAGCGAGGATGGATGTCCGAAAAAATCTTGGGCACCAGGCCGTCATTGCTCATTGAATAAAAGACTCGAGACTGCCCTAGCAACATCACCAGGATCACCGACGAGAACCCCGCCAAAATCGCGACCGTGACCGATTTCGACAGCCATTCATACCCATGCATGTACTTAGTGATGGCGAAAGCAACCGATGCTTCCCGTCCCGCTGTGCGAAAATCCTGCACCGTCGCAACTCCGCTCAGCACGTAGGAGAAGAGTACGTAAAGGATCGTGCAGATGACCAAAGAACCCAAAATTCCGATCGGCATATCACGCTTGGGATTCTTCGCTTCCTGCGCAGCCGTCGAAACGGCGTCAAATCCGATATATGCGAAGAAAACCACGCCCGCTGCGCCCAGAATTCCCAGCAAACCCCCGAAGTGATGAGTGATGCCCGCAGGCGTTACATACTCCGTTGCAGCAGGAACGAACGGAGTGTGATTGGTGGGATTGATGAAACCCCAGCCGATACTGATCACGAGAATCACAATCGTGACTTTCAGAATCACAATCAGAGCATTGACCGTGGCTGACTCCTTGGTCCCCTTGATCAGCAGGGCCGACAAGAGCAACAAAATAAACAGGGCCGGCAGATTGATGATCCCGCGTTCTCCTGTGCCCATCGCCGTCTCAAGGGGAGAGTGGCTCCATTGAAACGGCACGCGCAATCCGAACCAGTCGAGCACGCGGTTGGCATATTGACTCCAGGAGACGGCAACCGTGGCTGCACCGACCGCGTATTCCAGAACCAGATCCCAGCCGATGATCCAGGCAATCAACTCTCCCATCGTGGCGTAGGAGTAGGTGTAAGCGCTCCCCGCTACCGGGATCATCGAAGCGAATTCGGCATAGCACAACCCGGCAAAGGCGCAACCGAACCCGGCCACAATAAAAGCGAGCGTCACTGACGGACCCGAGCGGTCCGCAATGGCGTCGGCGGTTCGCACGAACAGGCCCGCCCCAATGATCGCCCCGATACCGAGCATGATGAGACTGACCGGGCCGAGCGTCCGCTTCAGACTGTGTTCGCCCGTCTCTTGAGCCTCATTCATCAACCTGTTCAGAGGCTTGGTTGCGAAAAGATTGGCCATTGCACGGCTCTCCTTATGATCCCCGGATCGACTCTGAGAGTTCAGCTTGCCGCCGCGACCACGCGTAATACACCGGAATCCCGAGCAGCACCACGATCAATCCCGGCCACGTGTATTGCGGCTTGTAACGCAATAGTACGACATCGATGAATAATGCCATCACAATATAAATGATTGGCAACGCCGGATATCCCACCGCCTTGTAAGGCCGCACCGCGTCCGGATGCGTCCGCCGGAGCACGAAAAGCCCCACAATGGTCAGGACGTAGAACACCAGCACCGCAAAGATAATGTAGTCCAGCAGCTGCCCATACGTTCCAGAAATGCACAAAACGCAGGTCCAGACCATCTGCACCATCAGGGAAATCGTCGGGGTCTTATACCTAGGATGCAATTTCGCGACATTGCGAAAGAACAGCCCATCCTTCGCCATCGCGTAATAGACTCGCGCCCCGGAAAGAATCAGCCCGTTCATGCATCCGAACCCGGAGATCATGATGGCCGCCGCCATCAGATAGCCGCCAGAGGACCCAAACCTCTGCGAGATCACCGCGGTTGCAACGCGATCCTCGGCGGCATGCGTGATCCCCCGCCCTAGAATCGTTGTGGCGCCCTCAGTTCCATGGAACGGCAGGGCGGTCAGATAGATGAAGTTGCACGCGATATACAGTGCGATTACCACACCAGTGCCGATAGCCAGCGACAGCGGCAGATTGCGGCTGGGATTCTTCACTTCCCCGGCGGTGAAAGTCACATTGTTCCACGCGTCAGCCGAGAAGAGCGATCCGACCTGGGCAATCGCTAACACGGTTAACGTGCCGACCCAGACGCCTCCGCCGATGTCGTGTTGCGCTCCGAGTCCCGCGTTCTCCCAGAAATGTCCATGGAAATTCGCGCGTATGGCTTCCGGATTACGGCAGAACGCGAACCCTAAGGTTGCCAAGGCTGCCAGTGCCAACACTTTCGCCGTCGTAAAAACGTTCTGAATGGCCGCGCCCGTCTTGACTCCCAGAATGTTGATGAGTGACAGGAAGATCACCAGCAGAATCGCCATCAGATTCTGGGTATTAATCCCCACATCCATATTGCCGAGCACCATCGGCCCGATGGGGATCGGCGGCACCTTCCAGAGATGGATGATCCAATGCGTCGAGGAAATCGACGGAAAGAAGACGCCGAGAAACTTTCCAAAGGCCACCCCTACGGCCGCGATTGTTCCCGTCTGAATGACCAAAAACAGGGTCCATCCATAGAGGAATCCCCAAAGCGGCCCTAGCGCCTCACGCAGATAAATGTATTGGCCGCCGGCCCGAGGCATCATTGCCGCTAGCTCGCCATAACTAAGCGCGGCCACGACCGTCATGATTCCCGTAACCACCCAGGCTCCGATAAGCAGCGCCGGAGAGCCCACCTCGCGCGCAATCTCGGCGGACACAATAAAGATGCCCGAGCCGATCATCGACCCGATGACCAACATGGTGGAGCTGGTCAGGCCCAATACCTGGATCAGTTCTTTGTCTTGATGGCTGTGAATTTCCCAGTCGCTGCCTGCGGATGGCGGCGTCGTTGTCGGTGTGCTCAGAGAATCGCTCCTGATCTCGTCGTTAAGTCGGTGGTCGCTACTCGTCAGCCTTTGTCATCCTGAGCAGCATTCTTTGCCGCGGAGGACCTCTGCAACTCTTCGCCGCTTGAGAACTTTACCCTAAGATCCGTAAAAATTCCTCTGCTGATTTCCGGGGAGTCTCAATCAGGTCGGAAATCACCGCCACGGAATCAGCACCTGCCTCTATTACAGAAGCTGCATTCACCCTTGTAATCCCCCCGATGGCCACTAGCGGTTTCCGCGTCAGAGCCCGCGCTCGACGCACGCCTTCAAGGCCGACGACCGGATCCGGCTTCTCCTTACTAGTCGTAGCGAACACCGGCCCAATTGCCAGATAATCTGCCGAAGTCAGATCCGCCTCGCGCAGCTGCTCCGGATTGTGCGTAGAGACTCCCAACCACCGATCCGGCCCAATCATCGCGCGCACGGCCTCCGCAGACAGATCGTCCTGCCCCACATGCACACCGTCGAATTCAGCCGCCAGGCACAGATCGGCGCGGTCGTTCATGATCAGCCGAACGGAAACATTGATTTCGTCAGAATGTGGGTGCCCCCCTTCTCCATGATTTTGGGAGAAGTGGGGATCTTGCCGCTGGCCTCGAAGAACTCTTTTCAGCTCCCGCGCCTGCTCCAACATTAACCGGGCATTGCCCGACTTATTGCGGTATTGCAGTAGCGTGCAACCGGCCACCACCAAACCTTGCGCCGCGGCAAGCATCGCATTGGCATTAGCGAAAGAACCGGCGTCCAGAATCGGGTACAGGCGGGGAATGACTCGCGGATCTCTCGGCATGATGGTCACTGCCCGGTCTGAGTCACCATCTGTCGCCCTCGCTCCAGGATCTCCTCCGGAAACGGGCACGACTTGCGGCTTTCGGTATCGAGGTGAACACCCGTCAGAGTAGTCTTTGCCGCGAGTTCTCGCGTCTCAGCGTTCAGCATCTCGTGATAAAACCGGACTACTTTTTCCCGAATTTCCAGCACGCCAGAGTGAACCGCGATCAGGTCACCCGCAAGAAGCTCGCGCCTGTATGTCGTTTCCTGCTGGACGGCGACCATCCCACGTTTTTGTTCACGCAGGTAGGCGGGAATGAGTCCGATCAGCGCCAGCAGGTGCCACGTAGCTTCGTCAAACTTTCCCGTGGACCACATCACGTTCATGTGGCCCATGTGGTCGCACTGCCACGGGTAGACGATGCTGAGCCCGGTGACAATTGCCGCGGCTGTCGGCTGCCTCTTCTCGGGATCGACGATGTCCGGTTCCATGGTGTCTTCACGGGGGCCCGATCAGGTTGCCGCATCGGCTACTTGGGATTGTGTCAGCCGATGGTCAGCAATTCGCAGCAGAGCATTCTGAACCGCCTCCCGAACCATGCTGCCGTATCGCCCTTCGGGAAGTGTGTTGAGCACTCTGGCCGACATTTCATAGAAACGCTTGGCTTCCCCCTGGCTCCCCATGTCTTCGTGGGCTTTTCCCAGATTGAAATAGAGTGATGGGTAGAACTCACGGACCCGGTCATCCCCGACGGCGTTCGCGCGATCCAGCGAGACTTGGTTCCACCTCAACGTATCGAGCGGATCTTTTTGATGCCTGGCCACATAGTGAGCCGAAATGCAACGCTCGAAATCACTCGTGCTCTGCTTCCAGGCGCTAAGAAACAGGCGCGAGGCATCCTCGAAAAGTCCCCACCCTTCGCACTCCATACCCTGCACGCAGAGCCGGACGACGGTATTATTAGGATCCATTTCTAATGGCACCACTCTTACTTCCCATTTTTCGCCAGGAATCGCTCAATAAAACCGGTATCAAACTTTCCCGCCCGGAAATCCGGATCGGCCAGGATCTTCCGGTGCAGCGGAATCGTCGTATACACACCCTCGACAATGAACATCTCGAGTGCTCGTGCCATTCGCGAGCATGCTTCGTCGCGATCCTTGGCGCGTACGATCAGTTTTGCAATCAAAGAATCGTAATAAGGAGGAATCACTCCCTCGGCATATGCAGCCGTATCGACGCGCACCCCGGTCCCGCCCGCTGGATGAAACGCGGTGATCTTCCCCGCCGACGGCGTGAACTTTTCCGGATGCTCGGCATTGATGCGGCACTCGATCGAATGCCCACGATGCACGATTGGCCCGTGGAGCACTTCCTCCATTTTCGCTCCCGCCGCGATCATGATCTGACTCTTCACCAGGTCAACATCCGTCACCATCTCCGTGACCGGATGCTCCACCTGAATACGCGTGTTCATCTCGATGAAGTGCAATCGCTTGTTCTGGTCCATCAGGAACTCGATCGTTCCCGCGTTCCAGTAACCAATATCCGCGAGGGATTTACAGAGCACATCGCCGATCTGTTTCCGCAGTTCCGGGCTCACCTGCAGCGAAGGCGATTCTTCCAGCAACTTCTGATGCCGCCGTTGAATCGAGCACTCGCGCTCCCCCAGGCTGACGACATTGCCGTGCTCATCCGCCAGTACCTGGAACTCAATGTGCCGTGGATGCTCCACATACTTTTCCATGTAGAGATCGCCATTGCCGAATGCCCCCGCAGCCTCCGCCTGGGCCGCCTTGAAGAGTCCGGGCAACTCTTCCTCATTGCGGACGATCCGCATGCCGCGGCCCCCGCCTCCCGCCGAAGCCTTCACGATGACCGGGAACCCCACTTGCTTCGCCCATTCCAAAGCCTCGCCCTCGCTGGCCACAATGCCGTCTGATCCAGGCAAAATGGGCACGCCGGCCTTCTTCATCGCAGCGCGGGCCTTTTCCTTTTCGCCCATCAGCCGCGTAACTTCCGGCCTGGGCCCAATGAACTTGATCCCGCTCATCTCGCAAACTTCGGCGAAATTCGCGTTTTCCGCCAGCAACCCGTAACCGGGATGGATCGCCTCCACGTTGGCGATTTCTGCCGCGCTAATCACTGCCGGAATATTCAGATAACTGTGCGCCAGCTGCGGCGGCCCAATGCAAATCGCCTCGTCAGAAAAACGAACGGGCAACGAGTTGCGATCTGCGTCGCTGTAGATGGCAACCGTGCGGATGCCCAGTTCCTTGCACGCGCAGATGACGCGCAGCGCAATTTCCCCACGATTCGCAATAAGAATTTTCTTGAACATGAACTTCAGCTTTTTGAATCTATGTGGGGACGGCCGCCTCGCCCCTCCGCCGGACGAAGTCCGGCTTTTGCAGCACACACAAAAGACGCGCAAGGCAGCGCGCCCGGGAATTCCAGCTTCACTTCTTCGGCCGGATCACAAACAGTTCCTGGCCATATTCGATCGGCTGACCGTTGGTCGCCAGTTTCTTGACAATCTCTCCCGCAAAATCCGATTCAATTTCATTCAACAGCTTCATTGCCTCGACGATACACAGTACCTGTCCGACCTCGACTGAATCTCCCACCTTGACGAAGGGCGGCGCTCCTGGAGAAGGTGCCTCATAAAATGTCCCCACGATGGGTGATTTCACGGAGTGCAGACCTTCTTCCGGCGCAGGAGTAGCTGGAGCCGCCGCATTTGGCGGAGGAACCACCGGCGGCGCACCTCCCATTTCGACCGGCGTGCTCGGCGCGGGAGGCACCGCGTAGAACCGAGGCTCGGCGTGCGAGTGCACGACCGTTTGTTCCCCGGCGCGCTTGATCTTGACTTTGACATCGCCCCGTTCCAACTCGAACTCGGCAATGTCCTTTTCGATGAGGAACTCGATGAGTTCTTTCAGCTCTTTTTGATTCATTCGTTTACGGTGGGACCGTTTACTATCCCTGCCCAAGCGCCGGAAGAGGCGCAAACAAGTCGGGCGCGAATACTGCCTGGCTTACGCGAACATTGAAGCTAAGAAGACTAAACTGCTAGCAATTCCTTACTCGTCGGAGTTAGAACTTCACACCCCGCGGAGGTGACTCCTACCATATCCTCGATTCTCACACCCCATTTGCCGGGGAAGTATATTCCCGGCTCGATCGTGATCACCATTCCGGGCTGAAGAATCTCTTTCTGTCCGGCCGCGACCCGCGGACTCTCGTGAATTTCAAGCCCCACGCCATGCCCGGTGGAATGAGTGAAATATCGTGCTAATCCGGACTTCTTCAACGGCTTGCGCGCAGCCGCATCCACCTCGCCAACGGTGATCCCAGGCCGGACCGCTTCTACGGCGGCCTGCTGTGCCTCGCGCACCACTTCGTAACATCGGCGTGCGTCCTCAGGCACCGAACCGACCCACACGGTGCGGGTCTCATCCGAACAATAACCTGAGAGTATAACACCGAAATCGCAGACCACGAACGCGCCGGAAGGGATCGGCTGCGTAGATGCGCGCCCGTGCGGCAAGGCCGATCGCGGCCCTGACGCGATAATCGTTTCGAATGACATGCCGTCGGCCCCGGCCCGTCGTGCCGCCAACTCCATCTCGGCGGCCACCTCGACTTCTCTTACGCCGCGCCGCAACACCTTCAGGCCTCGGTCGAAAATCTCCCCACCCAGCTTGACCGCATTTCGAATCAGCCCGATCTCTTCCTCGTCTTTCACCATCCGAAAACGCTCGACCATCGACGGCGCGTCCTTCAGTCTCGCTCCGGTAGACGTCAATTGGCTAAGCCGCTTCTTCTCCGAAACCGTGAAATGCTCCGACTCAATGCCAAGAATCTGTCGTTGTCTTTTTTTCTGATGCTTCGCGAGGAATTCCCCAACAGCCGCGAGTGTTGCTTTCCGCCCGATTACCACCTTGGCTGCTTTCACCTCTTCGTGCGCCTGGATGTCGTAGCGAACGTCGGTGAAAAACACGCTCCCGGATTCTTGCACCAGCAGCAACCCAGCACTCCCGGTAAATCCGCAAAGATATCGAATATTAGGAAGATGGCTGACCAGAAGCAAATCGAACCGGGTAGTAGCCAAATGCTTCCGGAGTTTGTCCTGGCGTGCGCGGAAATCCATCGCTGGGAGTGTAACAGGAGGAAGCAGTTCTCACTGAGAACCGAGAACTAAAACAGAACCGCCGCCCTGGCAATTGCTCCAGGACGGCGGTTCTGGCTCGCTACTCGTACTCGTTATGTCTGAATGATCCGCGGAGTGATGAAGAAAATCAGCTCCTGGTTCGCGGTGTCAACTTTCGTATGTTTGAACAGATTGCCCAGCACTGGCAGGCTGCCCAACAGCGGCACTTGTGAGACCTGGATCGAGTTTTGGGTCTGGATCACACCACCGATCACCACCGTGCCACCATCGGTTACCAGAACCTGCGTGGTTGCCTGCTGCGTGATCAATTCGGGGTTACCCTGCACTTCCTGACCGAAGTTCGGAGTGGTGTTTTCCACGTCTACGTTCAGGAAGATCGTGTTCTCCGATGTGATCTGCGGAGTTACCGTCAGCCGCAGGAACGCATCGACGTAGGTCACGGTTGGAGGACCGCCCAACTGCGCCTGCGTCACGATCGGTACGCGCACGCCCTGCTTCACCAGCGCCTGGATATTGTTCTGCGTGACCACGCGCGGACGAGACAGCACCTTGAGTAATCCGCGCGACTCAGCCATCGTCAGAATCGCGTCGATTCGAACCGCCGCGCTCGACGTCTGGAAGCCGATGCCGCTCGAGGGCTGCGTCACTGCGAGGTTCGAGAACAACGGAATCTGGTTCAGCGTGCTCCCCGAAGGCGCCGAGGTGCCAACCACGGAATAGAACGGAGGCGGCCCGCCAAACACGCCGATCGGAGAAGTTCCCACCGCGCTAGCCCCACCGACCGTCGACGCGCTGTTGCCCCAGCCGAAGCCGAGCTGCGTGCCGATATCTCGTGCGAACTGCCGGGTCGCTGCTACGACACGCGCCTCGATTTCCACTTCCTGCGTCTTGCGATCCAGCTGCGTGAGCAGCCGGTCGATCACCGGGATGACCTTCGGAATGTCGTTGATGATCACAGCGTTGGTGCGATCATCGGACACAACGTCGCCGCGCTGCGAGAGGAACTTCTTCACGGTCGCAATCGCATCCTTCGCCTTCGCATAGCTCAGGAACCGCGTCACCGAGACCTTTTCCACCGCCAGCGCTTCCGATTCGATCTGGGCGCGCCGCGCGTCAGCTTCCTTCTTCAGCGTGTCGACGGTCGCGATGCGCAGAACATTCCCTTCCAGTTCGCGCGCCAGATCATTGTTCTTCAACACGATGTCGAGCGCCTGATCCCACGGTACGTCGTCGAGCACGATCGTCAACGTGCCATGCACGTTGGGATCGAGGACAACGTTCAGGCCGCTGATTTCGTGAACCAGACGGAAGAAATCTTTCAGGTCGACGTCTTTCAGGTTCACCGAGATCGGCTCGCCCGTGTAACGCGGCCCGGCAGCGACAGCTCCCTGCTGCGCCATCTGCTGCTTCTGCTCAGCGGCCAGGTTCACCGCCGGGCTGATCCCAGTCGAGCTCTGCGCGCCTACGCTTGAGCTCTGTGTTTGCGGAGTAGCATGCATGCTCACTGGCAAAAGTTCCGCTGCCGTCTTGTCCGAGAACCGGGCAGCAGCTTCTTCCGCACGAACCGTGGGCTCATCCGATGAGCTCAGGACGGCATTCTTCAACTCCGGCTTGGAGTCATTCTTCGCCTGATAAGTCGGCTCGACGAATACGAAGTCATTGGCGGAGGTTTTCGGGGCGGGCTTCGTCGCTGGCCCAGCCGCCTTCGGCGCTGAGCGCAGGTCCATCACGCGCGGCGAAAACGGCGACATCGGATGCGTCGTCGGAGCTGTGGCTTCCGCGGCCACGGTCGTCGGCTGGGCGCCGGCACTGCCGTGCAGCGTCAACACCAGCTTCCCGGCAGGTCCTGGCGTCAACTCATACGCGCAGGCCTTTTCCAGGTCGACCACGACACGGGTCGTCGGATGCGCCTGGCCGTTCATGCCAATGCGCACGCCCTTGACCCCGGCCGCGTCGACACTGATGTGGCTCTGGCCGGTCGCCATCACCGTTTCCGGCAAATCGACCACGACTCGCTCGGGTGAGTCCAGCTTGCTGAGCTTCGGCGTCACCGCGCCACTCGCTGTCATCTCGATGCGGACTTTCTCGGCATCGCGGATTACGTTGACTCGATCGAGCTGGCTGGGCGCCTGGGCGGCCGCAGCCACCACTCCCATCAGCAGCAACGATACGAAGATGATTGCTTGTTGCTTTCGCATTTCGCCTCTCCCCACCTGCGGGCCTGGCCCGCGTGTCCTTCTTGCAACTCGAATTAAACCGCCGGTGTAAAGATCTTCTTCACCACTTCGTGCGTCGAGGTCTTGCCTAGCTTGTCCTGGATGGTTTCCTCGAACACCACCGAGTCCCCCGTGATCTTCACGACATAGCCGTTAAACACGGGATCGTTTTCCCTCAGGAAGTACGCCTTTCCGATGTTGTTCGTCACCACCGCGATGAAGCCGTTGTCAGACTTCACAACTCCCCGCAGATTGATGTTGCTGATCTCCAGGCATTTCTTACCCGTCGAGCAACCCGATCCATGCTCCTGCACAACCGGGCTGAAGAACGGATCGCGCTTGCCATTCATCGCCCAATGCTTCTCTTCTTTGGGCTTGGATGTTTCAGCGGGTTTCGCCGCTGGAGCAGCGGTGGACGCCACTGCCGTTACAGTCTTCGCAGGCGCGGGCGCTGCGGGTTTTGCTTCCTGCTTGGCCTGCGTCTTTGGCGCTGGAGCCGCTGCCGCAATCTTCGGAGCCGGTGCGGCCTTCGCGGCCGGAACCTTCGTTTCCGGAACAGATTTCGCCACCGCAGCCTTCTCCGGAGCCGGTGCACTCTTCGCTACTACCGGGGCTCCGCCCTGCGTATGCAGAATCAAAGTGACTTTTCCCGCCGGACCCGGAGCCACGTCATAGGAAATTGCCTTCTCCAGATCTACGACAACGCTGGTCGTCGGCGGATTCTTGCCGTCCATGCCGATCCGGACGCCCTTCACTCCGCCGCTGCCGACCGGAATCTTGCTCTGCTGCGTGGCTACCACCGTTTCCGGTAACTCCACCAGGATGCGTGCCGGTGAACTCAGCTTCGACACATTCGGCGTCACCGCCTGGCTGGAGCTGATTTCAATCTGAATGTCTTCGCTGCCCGGAACCACATTCACCTTCTGCAGCCGGTTGCCGGACGCGGACGTCGCTTTCGGAGCAGCCGCCTTGGCTGTTGGAGCAGGGGCAGTCGCTGCCGGCTTCGCAGGCGCAGGCTCGATTGCCTTCTGCTGTTGCCCGGGGATCGCGGCCGGCTTTACGCTCGGAGCCGGCGCGCCCGCCGCGGGCTTCGCCGTCGCCGGAACTCCTGCCGCGTTCAGGGCCGCGTTCGAATCGTTGGCCTGCTTCTGCTGCAGCGA
Organism: Binatia bacterium; assembly: GCA_035577905.1. Classification (GTDB taxonomy): domain Bacteria; phylum Acidobacteriota; class Terriglobia; order Terriglobales; family Acidobacteriaceae; genus Sulfotelmatobacter. The sequence goes on along the minus strand of DATKAP010000128.1, from coordinate 211,800 downwards.
TTTCGCCACGCTGCGCGCATTGTCAATGGCGTCTGCGTTCTGCGCTCCCGCTTTCGCCGCGAAAGCCGCGCCACACAGGATTGCGATTGCCAGAATGCCAGTTGTCCGCTTCATCGCCGTCTTCATGGGTTATCCCTATCTCGCCGCCGCCGTCGTCGCCGGCTTTGCTCCGGCGCCCGCTGCGGGAGGTTGCAAGTCACGACTGAAATACGTCGTGGCCGTGAATGTCGCTACGATGCTCTCGTTCGGTGCGTATTGATACGTGTGCTTGGCCTTCGCGCTGGTCGGGTTCTTCGTGGTCGCAACCAGCAAGCTGCTGACGTTGACGATGCGCTCCAGCTTGCTCACCCGGTCAAAGAAATTCAGCACCGAGTAGTACGGCCCGTCCAGTTCCATGTCGAACGGAACTTCTGTGTAGTACTGCTGTTGCTTTCCATCCTTCGCCGTGTATCGCCGCAGCTCGACCCCCGCCTTGGTCGCCTCACCGTCCATCATGGTGATGAACCCGTCGACCTGCTTCTCGTCAGGAACAATGCGCTGCTCGATTTCGAGCTGCTGCTTGAGTTCGGCCAGCTGCTGTTCCATCTGCTTCAGCTTTGGCCGGTAGGACTCCAGCTCGTTGTTCTCCCGGATTTTGTCTTCCAGGGCATGTTGCGCGGCCGCGTTCTTCTCGTTCTGTCCCTTGAATACCAGGAACCAGAGCGCCCCTGATACCACCGCGCCACCGAGAATCACCAGCCCCCACTGCTTGATGCCCGACAATTCGCTAAAGTTCGCCATAGGTCCGCCTCTACGACTTTCCCTTCCCGGCCGACATTTCCGCCGCGGCCTTGTCGCAGCTCAGGGTGAACTGAAACGCCTGCATCTCCTTGATCTGCTCGTCCTGGTACGTTTCCTTGATCTCGACGTTCTTGAAGAACCCGGTCTTCTGCAGATTCGCGATCAGATTGGCCACAGCATCGGTCGACAGTGCCGTGCCTTCCAGGTTCACGCTCATGCCCTGATCGTCCATCTTGTTCAGCCAGACGGCTTCGGTGCTATTGATGGTCTCGCCCATCATGGCCATCAGATTCACCGGACCGGTCTGATTCTGCCGCAGCCCGTCGATCACATCCACGCGCCGCTTATACGCGTTTGCCTGGTTCTGCCGCTCAAGGAATCGCGCTTTCACGTCGGCCAGTTCCCGGTTCCGCTGCTCGGCCACTTTCATCTTCACGTCTATGTCCTTCCCTAGACGATCCAGGTGATGCCAGTAGCCCAGGTTCACCAGTCCGACGATCACCACGATCACCAGAACCTTCAGCTTGGGCGATCCCATATCGCCCATTTCCATCGTGGGCATCGACGGCCCACTGCCGCCGCCGCGTTTGCCCTTTCCTTTAGAGGATTCGAGAAGATTGATTTTGATCATAGGGATTCAAAGCTCCTCAGGGCCAAGCCCACTGCCACTGCCATTTGCCCGGGATTTTGCTCGACCAGTTCCGCCCCCAAACCTTCGGTCGGCGGCACTACCCGCTGGAACGGATTCAGCAGTTCCACCGGCATCGAGAACTCTTGCCGCAACGCTTCCACCAGGCCAGGCACCTTCGAAGACCCGCCTGCCAGGTAGATCTTCTCGATGTGCTCGCCCGCCGCGCTGGCGCGGAAGAAGTCAAACGTCTTCTGGATTTCCAGCACGATGATCTCGGTCACCTGCTGCAGGATCGGCTGCTTCGCGTCTTCGCTCACCGTTCCCACCTTGCGACCCAGCTTTAGTGCTTCTGCGTCTTCGAAGCTCAAATCCAGTTCCTTCTGCAGCGAGTCCGTGTACTGATGCCCGCCCACGCTGACGTCGCGCGGGAACAACGGCGTCGTGCCCTTCACGATGTTGATATTCATCACGCTGGCGCCCAGATTCAGCAGTGCCACAACCTGGCCGGGCGCGGGCTGATAGTTGTACTCGTAGCAGTTCTGCAGGGCCAACGCGTCGATATCGACAATAGCCGGGGTACGCCCCGCCATCGAGAGTACGTTGGTGTAGTTCAAAATCTTGTCCTTCTTTACCGCGACCAGAAGCACGTCCATCTGCGGCGAACCCACTTCATCGGACAGAATCTGATAGTCCAGGCTTACGTCCGCCAGATCGAAGGGAATGTGCTGCGCCGCTTCCTTCTCGATCGTCTCCGCCAGTTCCTGATCGCTCATCGAGGGCAACGAGATCTTCTTCACGATGACCGAGTGTCCGCTCACCGCGGTGGCCACAGCCTTCGTCTTGATCTGGTTGTCGAGGAACAGCTTCGAGATCGCGCTCGATACCGTGCCCGAGTCGACGATCATCGAGTCGACGACGATATCGGACGACAGCGGCTCCAGACCCAGATGCGCTACTTCGATCTGCCCGCCCTTCTTCTTCAACTCCACCGCCTTGATGCTCGATGACCCTACGTCCAGACCAACAATCGATTTCGATCCGAGTCCAAACATGTGCCCACCTTCTTGTGTGGTCGCGGGCAACTCGCCCGCGGTTGTTTAACTAAACTTGTCCCGCAGCCTTGGTCGCCGCCTTCGGCTTCCGCTTCGCCGCCGGTTCCATCTCGCTCGACTTCTCTTCCATCCACTGATCCAGCCGCGATTTCTTGAACCGCCATCGGTTTCCCAACTTAAACGCGGGAATCTTCTGCTCGCCAACGTACTTGTACAAAGTGTCCGGACTCACGCCCAGGTATTGCGACGCTTGGCGAATATTCATCACTTCTCGCGAGTCGGCCATAGTTCCTTGTGCTCTCTCCGCAGCGTTTCTTCCCGTCCGTTCTCTCGCCCCACGGGATTGCTTCGGCAGACTGCCTCACCCTGTCTATCGGCTCAGAGGGCTTTCGTGTCCCGAGCATATATCAGCCCTGAAAAACCCCGCCGCGTAGCGAATCTCCGCGTTTTTCGGGCTTTCTTACGGGTTTTCTGGAAAGTGATACTCGAGAAGAATGGACTAATGTCTATATGTTGTGGTCAAGAGACCGGTATGTACTATAGGTTGAACGCTCTCCAGCGCCGATGCGAGGTCATTTGCATGGCGGTAACTGAAGTACTAGGCACGGTACGGAGGTACTACATCGCTGGCTCAAAGTGTTGTATATACAGCGCTTTTCTGCCGCATCCCTAAACCCGTACACGATGACCGGTGGGCGCTCAAAGTCAACTCCCGCTTTGGATAGGTTATCTGGGTCTCATGGGCCTGATTAGGGCGGAGTGCCCCATCCCAAGAATCGCCCTCTTTGCGATTTCAGGGTGGGGATTCTAATGACCTCGAAGAGGATCCCGTCAAGCGATTGCACATTCAGCTAGTGCCCAAGAAATTTATCAAGTCTGGCGGCGTCCCCCTCCGCCAGATCCAGATATTTCTTGGCGCCCGCCGCATCCTGATTCTGCAGCGCCGCCTGCGCCTTCGCCAGATGCGTCTTCATCAGTTCCTGGGCGGACGCGATGTCGCTGCGCAGACTATATCCCTGCGCACTCTGCTGATTCCGCAAGTTGTCCAGGCTCTCATTGATCGCATTCACTCGGCTCGATAGCTGGTCTGCTTGCTGTTCTAGTCCTTCCATTTGAGCCGCATCCGCCCGAGCGGACCCGGCATCCTGACCGGCGTGTTCGATCTGCACGTCGCCACCAGTGTTTGGGGCAGGTTTCGACTCCGCCTTCACGACATGCTTTTTATTCGGCTTCGCAGCGTCGGACGTGGAGCCTTGCGGTGTCTGATCAACTTGCTTAAGCCCAGCACTCTGCATTGGCGTGCCGATGCTCGTGTTTGCTTTAGACTCCGACGGCTGAGCAGCACCCTGAACCGACTGATAAGGGTTCTCCTGAGCTTTGCTCGTGTCAGCATCGGGGGCGCTGCCGGATGTCGCAGACATTGCCGACGAGTCATTGGGCTTTTGCTGTGTATCCTGCGTTTGCTGTGTGCCCGGCGTTGCTTCGTTGGCTTTCGTCGTGGCTCTTCGCGGCACATAGAGGCCGGCCACTACAAGCACAACCAGCACGACCAAAGCCCCCAGCGACATGTACAAGCCCCGATGACTTTTCTGCCGTGCCGAGAGTTCGAGCACGCTGGGCACCGCCTCAGCCTGTGCCGGCGTTTCCAATGGCGCAGTGGCCGCCTCGTGAACCGATAAGGGGACCGCGCCATCCTGCAAGATCGCGGTCGCGCCAGCCGCAACGGCAGTCGGTATCGCCACAGGCGAAGCGATTGGCCTAACCGCGGCCGCCGCCGGCAATGCTCCCCGCAAACTGCCCAACGCATTCCGAAACGCATCGGCCGATTGAAAGCGCTGCGCCGGTTCCTTCGCGATTGCCGTCAAGATAATGTCATTCAGCGCCGCTGTTAAATCCGACCTCAGTTCAATGGGCGGCTTAGGCTCTTGCTGCACATGCGCGGCCATAATCGAGTAGTTGCTGTCCGCGTGAAACGGAAGCTGCCCCGTCACCATTTCGTACAGAGACACTCCCAGTGAATACAGGTCCGAGCGAGCGTCCGTGGTCTGACCTTTCACTTGCTCCGGCGACATGTAGTACAGCGATCCCAGGGTTATGCCGGTCATGGTAAGTCCGCGGTCGCCTCCTGAACGAGCGATGCCGAAATCCATGAGCTTCACGACCCCTTCCGGTGTGAGCATCATGTTGGAAGGCTTGATATCGCGATGGATCACGTTCCTTCGGTGCGCGTAACTCAACGCTCCCAGCACCTGATCGGCGTAGTTCACCGCGTCAGCCACCGGGATTGGCCCCTGCTCCAGTCGCTGCCCCAGCGTCACGCCCTCAACATACTCCATCACCATCACGAGTTGATTGTTCAGAGTAAGCGCGGTCTGTAGAGACGCAATGTTGGGATGGTTCAGGCTGGCTAGAACCTTGATCTCACGCAGGAACCGATCCGCCAAGTCCTGTTGTCCAGCCAGGTCGGGCAGAAGAATCTTCATGGCCTCGATGCGATCCGAGATGACGTTTCGCACCTTGAAGACCTTGCCCATTCCCCCACTGCCCAGAACCCCAAGAATCTCGTAGTCGCCAATTCTCCTTGAAGTTTCTTCGCTCATCGAAACAACTCCATCAGTGCTTGTGTAGGGGCGGACCGTCGTCGTCCGCCCCCCGGCGCGAAGCGCCGGTGCAATGCCGCTCGTTTACTGTGCATTCTTGACGGAGTCACCAACCTTGGCGGGAGAACTGCCGTTGTAGTTTGCTGTAGCCGATTGCGCATCCACATCGGTCACCGTGGCCGTGCCCACTTTGTTGGTGATGGTCCGTAATACTTTCCCCGTGCTTGGGTCTTTAACCGTCTTAACGGGCCGGCTGATGTCGAGCGTGTCACCAACCTTCACTCCGTCTTTGCTGCCGACGTTAAGAACCAGAACATTACCGGTCACGTCAGCCACAAGACCGTTGACTTCAACTTTTCGCGTTGGCAGCGCTTCCGATTTCTGATCCAGTTGTGTTGCCATCGAGTCGACCGCCTTGTGCACTGCCTCACCCAGCACGGTCTGCCCGAAATTCGAACTGGTCATGTCGTAATGGCCGCCGGCCATCCCGCTGCTGCCACCCCCGGCGCCGATGAGCGAAGTCCCGGAACGAGTTGACTCCCCGGATCCGGTTACTGCTGCCAGGATTTCCGCCGTACTCGTATCCACCAGGCGCGCCGTTATTCCCACCACCGCCTTGGATTTGCTTTTCCCGATCCCGCCAAGGCCGAACTTGCTTGCCACTGCTCCCGCGCCCACCGACGTCTGTTTGTCATCTCGGCCGAACTGGGTAATTGTCCCCATAATCACCGCATCCACACCGAGGATTCTCCCGATCTTGGCCGCAGTACTGGAGTCCACACGATCACTGTTGGCGAAATTCTGCTCTGACAAGATCTTGTCTATGGCATTGCGCTCGATCAAGGAGTACTTGCCATCTTCCACCAGCTTCTGGATTAGGAGATCGGAAATGCCTTTGCCGACGTCCTGGTCGGTGCCAAAGATTGCCGCCACGTCGGTTCGCACGGTGCCATAGTCAAAATTGAGCACCGCCACGCGCTTCTTCTGTTGCGCCTCTCCCCTTGAAACGAACACGCCAAGCACGACCATCGCCAGGATCGCCGTGCGCCAGATTCTCTCCCTCATAGACAACTCCCGTCTCCAATACGAATGTTCTCCCCCCGCGGGCGAACCAACAGCGCTGAAAGAGTACCGCCCACCCATAGCTTGGTCAAGAGTTCGCGCCATGTCGCTCGCACGCCAACATGATCATCTCTTGGGTTTCTTCCAATTGCTGTACTCTATTCGCACGGAGGTTTCTTTGCGCTACCTCGATCGTCTGCAACCTCTGGCGCTTCTCGTGATGCGTGTGACGCTTGGCGCTATCATGGCCGCGCACGGATACCACAAAGTCTTCGGCGGCCTGCACAACTTCGTTCACGCCGTCGGCGGCATGGGCCTTCCCTCCTGGCTAGGCTACGTCTCGGCTTTCACGGAGTTCCTCGGCGGATTGCTGCTAATCATTGGTTTCTTCACCCGCCCCACCGCCCTCGCCGTCTGCATCAATCTTTGCGTTGCAATCTGGAAGGTACATTTGCACAACGGGCTGCTCGGATCACCCGATCACCCGGGATACGAATTCCCATTGGCGGCAGCCACTCTCGCTTTCGTCCTCATTTTCCTGGGCGCCGGCCCCATCTCCTTGGATCACGTACTCCGCGGCGGCGGTTCCTCTTCGCGCTGGGGAAGTGGCAGATAGCCAGCCCCCAAACACCTGTCACCCCGAGCGCAGTCGAAGGATGCCGGCACGAATTCAGCCTGCCCGAGAAGTGCAGCAGGAATGCTCCGCCAGCAACGTCACGCTTCTCGATAGTGAGCCAAACGGCAACTTCGTTTCCTCCAAAGGGTTTACCCTGTTTCCAGACTTTTCTCCCGCTTTATTCGCCGGGATTTGAATGTTTCTCACGTCGCAATATATGATGAGTTCCACCTAGACGCTTGCATCCAAAAGCTTTGGCGGCTGCATCCAAACCGCTACGAGTGACAAATAGGAGGTTTCTCTTGAGAAAGTCCGCCCTTTTTGTAACCGCATTTGTAATCTGTATCCTCGGTAGCCTCGCCTCCGCCCAACAGGGCGACGCCTATATCGGCGGCGGAACGATGCTCTCGTCGACGCCTTCGTCCGCCGACCGTATCGGAGGCAGTAATTGCACGCTGAATTCAAGCGGCAATGCGATCTGCCCCGAGAAGGGCGGCTTCTGGATGAATCTCGGCGGGGATATCATCTTCAAAAAGCGTATCGGCGCGGCCTTCGACGTCAACTGGAGGGCAAGCGATGCGACTTTTGGTGGGCCCGCCGGTCAGCCCTATCGGCCTCTCATCTTCACCTTTAACGGCGTCTACCAGCCCCGACTCAGTAAGAAAGCCGGCCTAGATCTGTTCGGCGGAATTGGATGGCAGAGTACTCGCTTCTATAGCTATCAGGCGACAACGAACTGCATCTATTTTGGAGCCTGCTATAACAGCTCCAACCACTTCGTCGTCGACGTGGGCGCCGGTCTCCGCTACTACGTCTGGGGACACATGTTCGTTCGTCCTGAATTTCGCTACTACAACATTATGAACAATAGCGATAATTTCACCTCCGACCACGTCATCCACGTTGGAGCCTCCATCGGATACACCATTGGTCCAGACTAGACGACCCGGTCTAATGCCGACCGTTCTCAGAAGACAATGTAGGGACAGCCGCCTCCGCTCTCCGCGGAGCGCAGCTCCGTTCCAGCGGCAGATTCACTCTTGCTCCCGAAGGTTGCTCTGGCTCACGCTGGTCCTATCTGCACTTGCCGGCTTTGCCCCAGCCCAGCAAGTCGACCTTGCCGCCAGCGGCAGCATACTGCTGTCCCCCGGGCCGTTGAACGCTTCCCAGGCATATCTTCCGCCCGCGGAAACAGGTGGGATCTACGCCGGCGCCAGTCTCCAATACCTCACCGAGCACCGCTGGGGAGTGAACCTCGAAGGTGTGTTCCGGGCCAAAGAAGGTCTGTACAACGGATACCAGTACTACCGTCCGATTATTTACGACATAAACGGTGTCTACACCCATCGCCTGGCGGCTAAGACTCGCGGCGATTTCATGGCGGGATTCGGCGGGCAGACCGTCTTGTTCTACAACACAACCGATTGCACCTACACAACCAGCTGCAGCACTTATGTCAACAGCACCCATTTTCTCCTGCATGCCGGATTTGGCGTGCGCTACTACTTCTGGCGCACATTCTTCGCGCGCCCGGAAATCAACTACTACTACATACACAACAATTCCGAATTCCATTCCGACCACGTCTTCCGCGCGGGAGTGTCCATCGGCCACACCTTCGGCTCCAAGTGAGTGACCTTTTGAAGCAGGCGCTTCAGGCTGCTGGAAACCTCGCATGGGATGGCTGTTTGGAGGCGAGCGGCTTTAGCCGCTGAGGACGCTCTCGAACTGAAAAGGAGCGTTACAGCAGCCTGTTCAGCCACACCGTCACAGTCTCCGAAACGAGACGGGCTCTAGCCCCTGAGGTTTCGCTTCCGCCGATTTCACAGCTCGAACCGCGCGGAACCAACAACTATTTGGCTGGCAGCCAAAGATCCAAATAAAAACAGCATCGCGAAATGCTGCCGGGGAAACTTCTTTTCAAAACTGAAGCCTTCTACTTCATGCTCATACAAATTTCCGCCTCATGCATCGCCTGATTGAGGTGATCGATCGACTTTACGCGGTGCCCGTCAAAGTCGTGCTCTGCGACTTCGAGTTCGTGCTTCGCTGCACGCATGTGCTCCAACGCCTCGTCGATGTGCGGATGCCGTTCCGGCGTTGCGGCCGGAGCCGGGGCTGGCACCGCGGCTGCTGCCGGCAGCGCCGCCGGCGCCTTTGGCCCGGCTGCCGCAGCCGAAAAAGCGAGCGTGAACAGAAGCATCGCCGTGATGAGCAGGCCCGTTAACGCAATGTTCTTCATACCTTCCTCCTCGTCCGAATTGTGGTCCGAACGTGACCGTCAGTTTTTTCCCTGATGCCACGACGTATTCGCCCCAATTCTCGAAGAGACCCCGGATACTCCCAGTATATTTACCCTGCCAAAAGTTCGGGTCTCTGCCGAAGTTACTCTGCAGATGCCCCCGTATTGGATCGCCGCCCACGCCACCACAGGAACAGCGCGATCAGCACCACCACAATCGCCACCACCAAATCAAACCGCTTCATCCCGCGTTCGAGCTTGTCCCAATGCCGCCCGAAAAGATATCCCACACACGAGATGACACTCACCCATACGAATGCGCCCAGAAAATTGAAGATGGCGAATCTCCTCCACGGCATGCGCAACACCCCCGCCAGGGGCCCGGCGATGATTCGCATGCCAAATACAAACCGTGCGAAGAAAATCGTCGCCGCTCCGAAGCGGGCGAACAGCCGCTCCCCACGTTCAATCGTGGACTTCTGAATGCGAAAGAACGATTGATACCGCGCCAGCAGCGGACGCCCGCCATGATGCCCGAGCGCAAATCCCAGATTGTCGCCCAGCGTCGCCGCGATCGTTCCCACCACCATGATCCAGGAGAGTCGCAGGTCGTGCTCGGAGGAAGCCAGAAAACTGGCCAGTAGAAGAATCGTCTCGCCCGGAACCGGCACCCCGGTGTTCTCCAGCAACAAAGCTCCACCCACGGCCCAGTACCCGTACTGCACAACAGCGCCGCATAAGAAATCGAGAATGGATTGAGTCATGGACCGTGGGTGCCCCATTTCCGGCCGATTTTGCCGGAAGGGGGGATGACGTTGATATCTGACGCTGATAGAGCGTGTGGGCTTTCGGCGGGTATGGTCTATCGCGTCAGAAAACCGATCACCGCCCGATTGAATTCCTCCGCACACTCTTCGTAAGGCAAATGCCCCACTCCCTCAAACACAACTTTCTCCGCTCCAGGAAAATACCGTGCCAGCCGCTGCATCGAAGAAAAGTGAACCGCCGGATCTTTCGTTCCCCACATCAATAGCGCCGGCATCGATGACAACTTGGGCAGTAGATCCTCCAGTTCCCGCAGGTCAGCGCTCCACGTCTTCACAATGCTGAGCCCATGCTCGAACAATCCCGGAATCGTCAGCGGAGCTTTGTACCCTCCCAGGCTGTCGGCAGGAATTTTCGTCTTTTCGGCGAACATCCGGCCATGCCAGTAGGGATACATCCAGGGAAACTGCTCCAGCATCACTCGCGCAATCGCCGAGCCGAAACGACTCCCGCAGAGCGGCGCCAGCCTCCGCCCATGCGCCGAGTAGGGATTCACCGGACAGACAAGAATGAGGCTGCGAACGCGCGGATATCCTCGCTCCAAACACTCGGCCGCCGTGCACATCGCCACCGCCCCGCCCCGCGAGGTCCCGAGCAGGTCGAACGATTCGAGGCCAAGATTCTCGGCAAATTTAATCACCCGCAGCGCGGTCGCACGCATGGAATGATCAATCTTCGGCCGGTCAGAGAACCCCGCCCCCAACATGTCCGGCGCGAAACAAGCCCGGAACGGCGCCAACGCGGGCATGGTTAAGCGCCACGAAAACGAATACCCCAATAAACCATGCAGCAAGATCAGCGGAGGCCCCGACCCCGCCCGCAGATACCGCATCCACGCTCCGTCGAAGTCCATCCAGCACTCTTCGACACCCTTAGGCAACTCTCCAGTCTCATCAGAACCTTTGTCATCCTGAGGCGAGCGCCTTGTGCTCGCCGGAGGACCTATGCACCCCGCCGATGCTCCCTCCAGGACCGGGACCGCCGGGGTGCCCGACGTCTCGCCGCCTTTGCGAGACGTGGGACTCTCGACAGAGCTTGCAGAAGGGACACCCACTTCCCGCCTCCCAAATTCTTCACTCAAAGACAACTCTTTCCCCGCTCCCGCCTTCTATCTAAGTGAAACAACGCCTCTGTCGCTTCACTTCGGGGAGCCGAAGGCTCCCCACTTTTTCCCTTAAAGGCTACCTACGCCGCCTGCTTCTTCTTCCCCATCAACTTCTTTAACACCCGGATCCCCTTATCCACATGCTTCTCCTCGAGCAAGTACGGCGGGAGAAATCGAACGACCTTCTCGTGGGTGACATTAAACAGCACACCCTCCGCCAGCCCTCCATCTACAATGGGTCGCGCCGGAATCTCCAACTCAATACCCTGGATAAACCCGCGCCCGCGCACTTCGAACGCAACGGACCGTTTCGTCACCAACTCCTTCAACTTGTCCTGCAAATATGCTCCCACGCGATTCACATTCTCGAGCAGTTTCTCTTCCTCTAAGATCGAAAAAAACTCCAGCGCGATGCGGCACGCCAGTGGCCCTCCGCCAAATGTGGTTCCATGCTGCCCCGCAGAAATCGCCGTCGCGAATTCTTCTTTTGCGATAAACGCGCCCAGAGGCAGTCCCGCCGCAATCGGCTTCGCGATCGCCACTATGTCCGGCGTCACTCCAAAAGTCTGAAACGCGAAGATCGTTCCCGTGCGTCCCAAGCCACACTGAATCTCATCGAAGATTAGCGCCGCCCGATGCCGATCCGCCAGAGCCCGGCACTCCTGCAGGAACTCCACCGAGCATTCGTAGATTCCACCCTCACCGAAAATCGGCTCCAGTACGATCGCGCACGTATTGTCGTTAACCGCGGCACGCAGCCCCTCGATATCATTCTGCTTCACAAACGTGACATCTCCGAGCAGCGGCTCAAATCCCTTGCGATGCTTGTCTTGCCCCGTCAACGAGAGCGCGCCAAACGTCCGTCCATGGTACGAACCATCGAGCGCAACCAGCCGGCACTTCGCATCCCCTCCCGCCCGATGCCCCGCCAGCCGCGCCAGCTTAATCGATCCCTCGATCGCCTCCGTCCCGCTATTCGAAAAAAATGCACGGTTTAATCCTGAAAGCTTGCACAGCTTCTCCGCCAGCGGTGCCTGATACTCGTGGTAATAAAGATTCGACACATGGATCAGCTTCGCCGCCTGATCCCGAATCGCCTTCACAATCCGCGGATGCGCGTGCCCCAGCGCATTCACACCAATCCCGGCAACAAAATCCAGATACTTCTTGCCCTCAGTGTCAAAGAGAAAAACTCCCTTCCCGCGCGCCAGCACAACCGGATAGCGGTTGTACGTCGGCAGCAAATATTGCCGCTCCAATGCAGCAATCGTTTCAAGCGTAGTAGGAGAAGTTTGCGTCACGGTTTCCATAACGCATCGATTGTAAAGGAACCCAGCCTGTGTAGGGGCGGACGCAGCCACCTACATGGGGTGCGAGAGACCGAACTTGATCCGCGGGCTCACTTCTAGTGGTGCACCCTGTGTGGGGCATCCGCAAGAGCGATGAGCAGCGTGCAGAGCGCTTCGGATGTTCTCCGCAGGAAAGATTCAACCGGGAACGCTCACAACGCACAGTTTCTTACCTGACGACCGGGGAATCCTTGTCGGCGGGTTTGGAGTCGTCGGCGTGGATCTTGCCGTCATCTTCGGCGTAGAAGGAGCGGTGGGTGGCGTCGAGGACCCTGGGCATCATTGTGAGCACGTAGCTGTCTTTCTTTCCCTTAAAGCCGACGGTGTAGTCGCCACGATTGGGATCCACCATGCGTTTGGTGAAGGAACCGGTGTGGACGAGTTCATTCAGGGTGGTGGCATAGTGTCCGTATTGCTTGTTGAACTGCTTTTGGGCGCGGACGACTCCGCGCACATAGGCGAGGGCGACAAATTCGGATTCGGATTGGGCGGGGTCACCCTTGTATTTGGGGGTATAGGTCGGCGGTATGGTCTGCGGCGGTGGGATTGAAGCTGGTTCGGTTTGTTGTGCGAAAAGCGATGTGGCGATTGTGAGAATCAAAGTGGACAGCATGATTGCGAGACGGATCATTCTCACTCCCTAGAATGGTGTTGAACTCACCAGAGAGGACACAGGACTTCACAGAGAAACGATCACGAGTTTCTCTGTTCCTGAGCCTCCGCAGTTCAAAATCTGCACGCAAACTCATGTTACTCCCGTAATTTCCCTTCGGTCACCTTCTCTTTGCATGTCGACGAATTATTACTATGCTGAGTAAAGAATTTAGGCCTACAGGGAAAACTATGAAAGCAGCAGTCGCCAGAAAACCAGTGATTCGTATCGCGGTGGTGGAAAGCGATCCCCTACGCTTCGTCGGGTTCCGCGCATTGTTTGACGCCGAGCCGGAGTTTGAACTCATCTCGGCGGCGCTGCCCGAGATCAGCGTGCTGCAAGGAATCGACCTCATCCTGCTCGGCAACCGTTCCGGGCAAAACCTGTTTGATGTGATGGCCAGCCTGAAGGCGACGCGCCCAGACCTGAAGATCATCGTGACCGGGTCGGGCATCGATGAAGAAACCATTCTGAAGGCGATTGCTTCGGGAGCCAAGGGATACGTGGACGAGGCGGCTCCGCCGTCGGAGTTTGCGCAGGCGATCCGCGTGGTGCACCAGGGATCGGTGTGGGCACCGCGGCGCGTGCTGTCGATGTTCATCGAGCGAGTGTCATCGGCGCCGGGCAGAATCTTTCCCGCAGGCCGCGTGACCTTCACTGACCGCGAGAAGGAAGTTCTCGAGATGCTGGTGGCGGGACGCTCGAATAAAGAGATTGGCGCTCAGCTAGGGATTGAGGAACGCACCGTGAAGGCGCACGTGGCGAAGCTGATGCGCAAAGTCGGAGTGCAGAACCGGATTGCGCTTTCGGTGCACGCGATCACGCATTCGCTGGTGACGACGAAATAAGTTTGGGCTGCGAGCTTTGAGCTACGAGCTTCGAGCAAACCGGCTCGGAGAAGTTTCTGGAAGTAGGGCAAATCAGCTGAAATCACAGAACTCGTAGCTCTTCGCTCGTGGCTCGAAGCTGGACGTAATCTTCAGGTCACTTACCTTCGTAATCTTGCCCCTTTTTCTGGTCTGCCACATACTCACTTCACCTACCACAGAACCTGGGAGACGGGGTTGAGAGTGGCGATTAGGGTCACTGCTTTCAGCCCCGCATTTTTTGTCTGATTGACGCCTGACCCAAGTTCCATTTCCACTGACCTTGTGGTTTGAGAGCAAGCGTCCACGAACTGCGAAAAATTCCTGACACCTCCCAGAGTACGAGTGCAGGGGGGGGTTGAAGCCCCACTCCATCGAAATGACTTACGCGGCCTGAAGGGCCGCTCCTCCACGGGTGGTGCCAACCATCTTGTTTCTTGGCCAACTTTAGAGCGTCGCATCAGAGGTTGGCATCCCGGCGATGAAGATGATTTCTTGCGAGCATGCGGGCTCGAATGGGCCGGCATGCCAGTCTCCGAAGACATCCCGAACTACCAGTCCTGAGCGGTCGATTAGAGACTCTATGTGTTCGCGCAATGGGAAGCGCAGTGTGGTGCTCGTGGTCAGTGTTTTATCCGGGAGTTGATACGTCGTCTCGAACGAGATGAACTCGCCGTCGTGGGTGGTGATGTTCAGTGTCTCGACGATCTGGCCACCGGAGATTGTGCGAGAGCATGCGTTCCAGGCGCCGACCCAGTCAAGGCGCGGGTTGCGGGTCTCGAAGGCAATGCTGCCGCGCGGCTTCAGATGCAGGCGCATGGTCTCCAATACTGCCAATACGTCATCATCGGACAGCAGCATCTGGAAAGCGTGGCCGGTCATAACGATCAGATCGAAGCGCCGCTGGGACCTGTAGATCTGGGCCGAAGATTCGACCCAGGCAACGCGTTCCGAGAAGGTTTTGGTTCTGGCGATGGCCAGCATGGCCGGTGCTGGATCAACTCCTGTTACGCAATGACCAAGTTCCGCGAGGGCACAGCACAAAGTACCTGTGCCGCAACCCAGATCGAGCACGCTTCGTGATTCTGGCCCGGCGAGCGAGAGATAGAATTTGGCATCCTGCGCGAAGGGATTGGCGGAGTCGTAGATGGCAGCGATCCGGGGGTCTTGATAGTTCATGCCGGCTTGTGCGTTTCGATCAGTCACATTGGTTACTCGTGCCCACTACAGGAAATACTGTAGACCGTGGTTTGGTGCATTCACGACATAATGAATGTTCAGTTGTCACTGGGGATTTCAATCCGTTTTGAGCATAGCCAGGAGGAGAAACGGGGATGACCGCCATGGAACGAGTGTCGAGCGAAATGGCGCGTCTGATCGAAGAGAAAGATTGGTCGCGGACAGCGGTGGGTGCCGCGGAGAATTGGTCTGCTGCACTGCGGATGGCTCTAAGCCTTCTTCTCGCGAACCGCTTCCCGCTTCTGCTGTGGTGGGGACCCAAGTATGTGCAGTTTTACAATGATGCGTACCGGCCGATACCTGGATCGAAGCACCCGCATTCTCTGGGGCAGCGCGCGAGTGAGTGCTGGCCTGAAATCTGGCATATTCTGAAGCCGCTGATTGATACGCCGTTCCAAGGCGGCCCGCCAACCTGGATCGAAGATTTCGAGCTAGTAATTCGCCGTTCGGATTTCCAAGAGGAAACGCATTTCACTGTGGCCTACAGTCCGGTTCCAGACGAAACCGTCGCGGACGGAATCGGGGGTGTGCTCGCGACCGTACACGAAATAACCGGGAAGGTGATAGGGGAGCGGCGGCTGGGGCTCTTGCGCGAATTGGCAGCGCGTGCGACTGAAGGCAGAACGGCCGAAGAGGCGTGCTCGATTGCGGCGGAAATTCTTGTCCACTACCCCAAGGACCTTCCATTTTCCGTCCTGTATCTGCTGGACAAGGAGCGCAAGGAGGCGCGACTGGCAGGCGCGGCCGGGGTGGCAAAGGATCAAGTTGCGAGCCCGATGACCATCGACGTGTCGCAGGAGTCTAACGACGCCTGGTGTCCCTTCGCGCAGCTTGTCGTTCGCCAGAACACAATCACGGTGGTGGACAATTTACCGTCGCGGCTGCAAGAGGTTCCTCCCGGACCGTGGCCAGACCCGCCTTGCAATGCGGTGATCGTTCCGATCCCGTCCGCAAAGACAGGGGATATCCGTGGGTTTCTGATCCATGGGGTCAGCGCGCGGCTAAGCTTCGACGACAATTACCGGACATTCGTGCAATTGGTTGCGGTGCAGATCGCAAACGCGATTTCGAACGCCGAGGCCTATGAAGAAGAGCGGCGTCGGGCGGAGGCACTGGCGGAGATCGATCGGGCGAAGACGACATTTTTCAGCAATGTCAGCCACGAGTTTCGTACTCCGCTGACTCTGATGCTCGGTCCACTACAGGACCTGCTCGCGCGAAGCGACGCGCATCTTTCTGCTACAGCCAAGCAGCAACTCGAATTGATGAATCGCAACGGCGCGCGTCTTTTGCGGCTGGTGAATACGTTACTCGACTTTTCGCGTATTGAAGCCGGACGCGTTCAGGCCGTATATCAATCCACCGATCTGGCCGGGTTTACCGAGGAGCTGGCAAGTGTATTCCGGTCGGCAACGGAGAAAGCGGGTTTGCGCCTGACGGTGCGCTGCCGCGATCTGGGAGAACCCGTCTACGTTGATCGCGACATGTGGGAGAAGATTGTTCTCAACCTGATCTCCAATGCCTTCAAGTTCACGTTTGAGGGAGAGATCGCCATCACCATGGAGCGCAGCGGCGATTTCGCCGAGCTGCGGGTTCGCGATACGGGTGTCGGTATACCGGCCGAAGCCATGGCGAAGTTGTTCGAGCGGTTCCATCGCGTGCCGAACACGCGCAGCCGCACGCACGAGGGCAGCGGCATCGGCCTGGCACTCGTACAGGAGCTTATCAAGCTGCATGGCGGCTTCATCCGGGCTGAAAGCGCGGTGGATCAAGGCACGACATTCATCGTGACGATTCCGTTCGGAAAGGATCATCTGCCAAAGCATCAACTCGGAGGCTCGCGCAATCTTTCTTCGACCGCGCTAGGTCCGACACCGTTCGTGGAAGAGGCACTCCGATGGCTCCCCGACTCCGCCGACGTGATCGAGAGGCCTCCGGATGGGGAAGCCTTGCTTGCAACGCCGTTGCGGGCAACGGCGGAAGGTGGGGCTCGGGCGCGCATCCTCATCGCGGACGACAATACCGACATGCGCCAATACCTCACGCGCCTGCTTGCCGACTACTATGACGTTGAGGCCGCGGCGGATGGCAGATCTGCCATGGCGAAGGTGCGGGAACATCCCCCGGACCTTGTGCTGAGCGACGTCATGATGCCGGAGCAGGACGGTTTCGAATTGTTGAAGAACCTGCATGCTGACGAGCGGACGCGCAACATCCCAGTCGTGCTGCTTTCGGCGCGGGCAGGGGAAGAATCGCGCGTGGAAGGAATGCAGGCGGGAGCGGATGACTATCTGGTAAAACCTTTCTCCGCGCGCGAGTTGTTGGCGCGCGTAGGCGCACGTCTGGAGATCGCTCGTTTGCAGAAGCAGTCGGAGGTCCAGCTACGCGCGACCCAGGCAGAACTCGAGCAGAAAGTGCAGGAGCGAACGCGAGAGCTTTCCGTGGCGAGCCAGGAATTGCGGGAACTCTCGGCGCGCATTCTGCAGGCGCAGGATCAGGAGCGCCGCCGCCTGGCGCGCGAGTTGCACGATGGCGTCGGGCAATTACTTGCTGCGGCCAGCATGGAGGTAGCCAATGTCGTTGGTGGGGCGGAGTCTTCGACAGCGGACAGAAGTGGCTCGGCCGCCAACGTACAGTCGCTGATCAGGCAAGTGAACCAGGAGATCCGCACGATGTCGTACCTGCTATATCCGCCCTTGCTGGACGAGGTCGGTCTGAAATCCGCTCTGAGCGAATACGTCCACGGTTTCACGCAGCGCAGCCGGATTGAGGTTGCACTTGATCTGCCAGATCAATTCGCCCGCCTGGAACGAGATCTCGAGCTGTGCCTGTTTCGCATCATTCAGGAATGCCTGACGAATATTCATCGTCACTCGGGGAGTGAGACGGCGGCCATTCGTATCGCCTCCGAAGACGGGTTACTGACGCTTGCCGTTTGCGACCGGGGGAAAGGGATCTCTGCGGAAAGACTCGCTGAGATTCAGTTTCGAGGCTTGGGCGTGGGAATCCGCGGGATGCGTGAACGGGTGCGTCATTTTGGCGGAGAGATGACGTTCAAATCCGACAGGGCTGGAACGACAGTCTTTGTAGTAATTCCCACCTCGAAAACTCACGCCGAAGCAAGCGGGAGTGAACCTGTTCAAAGCGTCGCGTAAGGGTCATGGCGCCCGGCCTTGAGTTCGTTGGCAGAAGTTTTGTTAGAATTCCGGCCATGAAAAGACGGACATTGCTGCAGGGAATTCCAGCGGTGGCGTTGCTGTCGCCGGCGGTTTTGGCGGCGAGGCTTGTCGCCTCCGAAAATCGTGAGGCTCTGGGCGCGGGCGAGGCGAGCTATGGATCGGGTGGCGTGTACGAATTGCGCGTGTATCATGCGGTGCCCGGAAAGCTGGGAGATCTGCTGGCGCGGTTTCGCGACCACACGACCAAGCTTTTTGAGCGGCATGGGATCGAGAACGTCGCGTACTGGACGCCGACGGACGATCCGGAGAAGGACAAGACGTTGATTTACATCCTTCACCATCCTAGCCGGGAAGCAGCAGCGAAGAATTGGAAGGCGTTTCAGGATGACCCGGAATGGAAGAACGTGAAGGAGAAATCAGAAGCGAATGGCCCGCTGGTGGAGAAGATCGACTCGACGTTCATGGTGCTGACGGATTTCTCGCCGAGCATGTCGAAATAGCGACCAGTATTCATTTGCGGAGCTATTTGAGATCGATACCTGCCAAGTTGGCTCACCACAGGAGACACAGGAGTGCGTATTGTCGCACTGTGTACTGATTGGATAACCGGGGCGAGATGCAACTACTGTCCGTTCTTTTACAATCCAAGAAACAGATTCCGGCAGATTGATGTGGTGAGGATTATGAAAAGATCTCTATTGTGGGTGGTTGTCTTGTCAGTGTCGTCGCTGGTGTGGGCTGCGGACGAGGCGAAAGAATCGAAGGCCACGGACCGCGTGCAGGCGGGGGCGGACGTACTGAACGAGATTCAGTCGGCGCCGGATTCGGGAATTCCCCAAGAGATTTTGGCGCACGCCGAGTGTGTGGCCGTGGTGCCGTCGATGATAAAAGGCGGGTTCGTTGTGGGCGCGAAGTACGGCCGAGGTGTGGCGAGTTGCCGTACCCCGAAGGGATGGAGCACGCCGGCGTTTTTCATGGTGACAGGGGGTAGTTTCGGATTTCAGATCGGCGGGCAGGCAGTGGATCTGGTGATGCTGATCATGAACAACGAAGGGATGCAGCGTCTGCTGTCGAGCCAGTTTGCGCTGGGAGCGGATGCCTCGGTCGCGGCCGGCCCTGTCGGGCGACATGCGGAAGGGAATACGGACTGGACGTTGCGCGCGCAGGTGCTGACCTATTCGCGGGCGCGTGGGGTATTTGCCGGAGCGTCCTTGAATGGCGCTGTGATGAAACAGGACAAGAACAGCACGCGCGAGTTCTATGGACACATGGTGACGTTCAAGGCGGCTCTGACAGGCGAGGTCGAGCCTCCGGCGCCGGCGAATCCGTTCCTGAGTTCGTTGGCGAAATGGGCACAGGAAGCGGCGAAGTAGCCCGAGCTTCGAGCGACGAGCTTCGAGTCACGCGGGCTCAGGTTACCCGCACATCATGAGTTCCCCCATCACTGCTCCGCTGCGTGATACATTGAGCCTTTCCTGATGCGGCGGAAATTGGAATATGCGGCAGCGTGGCCGTTTTTAAAGATCCTGGGCATCCTGCCGAGAGGGCTTTCGCGCGCGTTTGCCATTGCCATCGCACAGATGGTGTATCTGCTGCACTTCCGCTTGCGACAGGTCGGCATGCGCAACCTGGCGATGGTCTTTCCCGAAAAGAGCGAGCCGGAGCGGCGGCGGATTCTGCGTGGCGTGTTTACTTCGCTTGGCCGACAGCTCGCAGAGGTGAGCCAGTTTCCGCGTTATACGGCGGAAAACGTTGAAGACGTCGTCGTATACGACGGGCTCGAGAATTTTCAGAAGGCGTATGAGCGCGGCAAAGGAGTGCTCTTTCTGACGGCACATTTGGGGGGCTGGGAACTCTCCGCCTTCGCGCATTCTCTGCACGGATACTGGGTGCATGTGGTGATGCGGCCGATGGACAATCCGTATCTGGACCGGCTGCTGCAGAGCTATCGCATGATGCACGGAAACAAAGTGGTTCCGAAAGATGATTTCGTGCGCGGATTGCTGGCGGCAATGAAGGCGGGCGAGACGGTAGGAATATTGATGGACACGAATATGACTCCGCCGCAGGGAGTGTTCGTGGAATTTTTCGGAATTCCGGCATGCACGGCGAGTGGGCTGGCGCGGATTGCGCTTCGGACCGACGCCGCGGTTGTGCCCGGGTTTGCGATTTGGGATGAGCCGCTCGGAAAGTATCGTTTGCGGTTTGATCCGGTGGTCGAGTTGATCCGTACTGGGGACCTGGAAGCGGATATTGTTGCGAACACACAGAAGGTGACGCAGATCATTGAAGGATATGTGCGCAAATATCCGGATCAATGGTTGTGGGTGCATCGGCGGTGGAAAACACGACCCGAAGGGGAGGCGCCATTGTATTGAGGGTGCTTGTAGCTAGAGTAGGACACCTCGGCGCGACCCTTCGAGTGCGGTCTCTAAACTCTTCCACCGTGAAGTCGGCTCAGGCCGCCGTGAACCGCGCCGCCATGGAACCCACCTCCCATGCGTCCGTAGCCTCCATGGAACTCTGTCACTGCATGGCTATGAAATCCCTGCCCGATCGCGACAGGTCGGCTGCCCTCAAAGTGGTGGACCCCTCCCGCAATCACCACCGGCGCTCTCCATACCATCAGCGGAGAGTAGAACCCCCATCCAAACGGGTTATAGAAAAACCCGCTCGCCGGCAGGAACGTAAAGCCGCCGAACCACGGATCGAAGTACCAGCCCGGTCCCCACCAGCCCGGACCGTACCAGCCGTTCGCGTAATACATCTGCGCAGCATTGACATTGGCTTCCGAGAGATACTCCGAACGCTGGCTGCTCCAGCGATACAGGTCGTCGTTCTTCGTGACCTGGTCCTTCTCGAACCCGCTTGGCTTCAGCTTGGGGCTGTTAAACGCGAGTTCACGATTCTTCTTCACTGTGATATCGTGATCGTCGGCGGTCACCACAGCTTTTCCGTCGAACACCCGCACAGTTCCTTTCGTCGCGTCGAAGTCATACAACCCGGTCTTGACCAGCTTGGTATCAGCGCCGGGTTGGCTCACACGAAGATTGTTCTCGTGATACAACTCGTCTACTTCTACCATCGCTTCGCCCTTGTTCAGCGTGACTTCTGTGTTCGTCAGCGAGTTGGAGATCATCTTCACCGCGCTGTCGCTGCCCAGCCGCAGATAGACTCCGGGCGTGAGCAGGATCTCCGCTTTCCCACTGCCGGTCTGCAGGACCTGTCCGTTCTCCAAGTCCGCAGTTGCTACCGCCTGGGAATTCAGCGTCTGATCCCCAATCGACACTTGCCCTTCCACATAATTAAGAGTGCCTGGCACTGCGGTATGCCGGCTTTCCGCCGTCGTGTCCCCCCACATCGGCACACTCAGAAGCGCTGCCAGCATGCAACTCCCGAGGGCCGTTTTCCATCTCGCGAACCTCATAGCCTTTCTCCTTAATCCTTCACTCTTTTGGATGACGTTCGCGAAGCTGAAGATGCAGCTAACACATTGATACTAGGATGTTTAAGGTAGACCCGCAACAGAGGAACCAGTGGGTCGTCAGAGGCTTCGGTGGGAATGCGGATTAGGACGCCGCGGTGGAAAGCACCGCACTACCCAAGCCACACAACGGCGCAAGATTAGAGCCCACGACGCAAGCCGTTGCTATTGCGCGCGAGGTATTATAGCCCCGAAGGGCCGAAAGAGAAGTTCGCACACAACCTCGCCAGAACAGACTATTCGTTCACCGCAGCATCGGGGATGACCTCAACCTGCAGGTTCCTGCGATCTCCTTCGGAAAGATGCAGCGCGCTGCCGCGTTCTTCGTACGCCTTCAGGAAGTCGGAGTTGTAATACGCCTCCCCGTCGACGCTCTGCCACGCGTACACCGTGTACTCGCCGGGCCGAATACCCCGCAGAGTAAATCTCCCACTCTGATCGCTCATAGTCTTGCGATAGTGATCACTGCGCGAGCGCAGTCGCACTTCCGGCACCGCAACCACCACGGCATTCGAAACCGGCTCGCCTTTCTGATCGACCGCCACTCCTTCCACTACAGCGCCGTTTGCGCTTACAACCAGATCAACCGATGCAACGCCTCCGCTCAGCGCAATTCCAGAGTCATTCACATCGCGCCCGCCGGCGGTGAGAGACTTCACAAACCAACCTTCGTTCGCGCCCGTGTCGCCCATAACCTGCACGTAGTAGTCCCCGGCAGGGACATCGGTCCACACAAAACTCCCGTCAGGGGAAACATGCGCCAGGCTCGAAAAGGTCTCGCGGCCGGCGAGCATGGCCTCGTCCTGCTCGGGATCGACCGATCGCAGCGAGAGAAAGACTCGTTGCGGATCGAAACGAGCCGTCCCGTTCTTCCCTTCCACGCGCACACGTCCCTGGACTGTGGTTCCCGGTTGTGGCGCCAGGCGCACCCCCTCAACGCTCGCAGAACTCAGCTGCAGCGATTGCCGCGCCGTCATGGGCACGGGGGTGCCTTCGACAGTGGCGATAATCGTGTAGCTTCCCGGAGAAACATCGTGAATGACGAACGTACCGTCCTTACGCATCTCGGCGCCATTCAGGATCAAGCTGAAGTCGCGCGATTGCAGCATGATCGTCGCCGACGCTCGTGGCGGAAGATTCAGCACCGCCCCCCGAATGCTCAGACTCGGGATTGGCGTCAGCGTGAAGTCGGCCGGAAATTCATCGCCGGCATGCAACTCGATGGGTGTGGCCTGTCCCCGGTACGCCGTCCCCGGATAGAAGGTCGTTTGATACGTTTGTGATGGACGATCGGGTTTGGGATTACGCCTGTCCGCTGCCGTTCCGGCGTTTTCGATCAGGCTCTTGAAGTCTGGAGGCGGGTTGACCGAGATGTACACGTGGCCCGCAGGCAGGTTGGCGATGCGATATTCGCCGAGATCGTTGCTGCGATCGGCGCCCGCTTGCTCCCAGTGTTTGTGCCCGGCGACGTAGGTCTGGCGCAACGCGGTCACTTCGGCGTTGGGCAGCGGGTCGCCATCTTCGTCGGTGATACGCCCACGGATCACGGCCGCCGCCAGCAGCCGCAAGTGCAGGTCCTTCAATTCCTGTCCAGCGGCGAGTGTAAGGATCTGACCATCACTGCGGCGCCGTTGCCTGTCGGTGTCGAGCAATCCGGTGCGCTCCGCAAACAGGTGATAGCGTCCGGGAAGAATGTCTTCGATGCGGAACGTGCCGTCGGCGCCCGTGATCGTAGTGTAGTTTCCCGCTTCCGATTGGTTCTCCGCGATCAATTCGATCAGCGCCTTCTTCACCGGTTGGCTGTCCGGGTCTTTGGTGACGATGCCTTCGACGGTCGCTCGTTGCTTGGCATCCTGGGCGCAGACCGCCCCGCTCAGCGTCACAAGCAACAGGAATGCGAAGACAAGCTTCATCGTTCGGCGGGGAGACTGGGATAGTCGTGAGGGGACGGAAAACCACCCTCATCATTATTTTATCCCGCAAAAGATGCGAACCCAAGGCCTAAAAACCGCACGGGACAAGGCATTTCGGGGCATGCAATGAACTTGACCTACCCCGCTCCCGGACGATGGCGACTCCACGCCTCGCCGAATTTTCTGAGACGTGCGAATCCGCGCACCGCGCTTCAGCGCCCCGGTGTGCGGTTGCCCCTCGTACTCATGTACAATGATCTCCCCACAAAAATTTCAAACGCGGCTTGCCCTGTCCAGGCCGAAAAAGGACAGGACAAATGGCGTGTATCTACCTGAAACTGGGGACCGTCCGCGGCGACAGCAAGGCCAGGGGCCATGAGGACTGGATCGAATTATCTTCGCTGCAGTTCCCTTCTATGCGGACCATCGATTACACCGGGGAGAACGACAGAGGCCTTAAGCAGATCGTGTTCACCAAACCGATGGACTCGGCGTCCCCGGTTCTAAGACAACTCTCCATCTCTGGTGAAGCCCAACCGGCAACCATCGATTTCGTTAACACAAACGGAGAAATCTATCTGCAGTTGCAGTTCGACGATGCCAGCGTCGACGGATATTCGGCCTCTAGCTCCAGCAAAGGCGCCTTCCATAGCCGGCCCATGGAATCGGTAACTCTGAAATACTCGAAAATGAGGCTCACCCAGTTCTCCGCCAATGTCCCCGCCACCGAAACGAACCTCCTGCACGATCTGTTGTCCACCCCAGTCCCCTAAATCCCAAGAGTGTAGGGACGGACGCAGTCTGCCCGGAGCGCAGTAGAAGGGTCCGTCCCGCCGACTCCGAGCGAAAGCGAAGGGCGTTCGATGGCTCCCGCCGTCACCCAACCCGCGATCGACCGCCAACCGGGACGGGCGGGGGATTCCCCACGCCTCGCCGATTTTGCGAGACGTGGGAGCCCCGGCAGAGCGGAACGAAACGGAGGCAGCGACATCCACGCTCTCCACCTAAGCCTCTCGCGGCCGCCGTCCGCTCCAGTCTCTCGTGGAAACACCACGACCAGAGCGACTGTTGCCGGCCTCACTCCCCTGCCTCCTAAACTGCCAGAACTCTGCCTCCGGCCCACTGTTAACACCGAATTTACAACTACTTTGCGGAGGCGCAAAAACCCATTCCCGGTCACTCCCTACCCTTCCCCCTATTCGTCTCGGGTTCACTTTTTCGGTCCCCATCAACCATCTCGATTTCACAAAGGAGTGCACTATGAAGTCCCGGAGATCCCTCCCGACCGTTTGCGCACTGGCAACTGCTTGCGCCATAATCTGCTCCGCGGTAGCTTACGCGCAAACCTGGAGTTCCCCGCAGTTCGTGGCCAACGGCTTCGCCGTTGCCGTCGCGACCAACGGAACCACATCGGCCGTTCTCTTCACGCCCTCTTCCGGCGGATTGCAGGCCTCGGTCAAATCCGGTGCCAGTTGGCAGACTCCCGTGACCATGACCACGGCAGGCGCTACCGGAGACATCGCGGTTGCCTCCAATGGCGATGTTCTGGCGGTGTGGAGTTTTCGTACCACCAACACCTACACCCCCGTCGAAGCGCAAGCCAGATTCTACTCAGCGGGACATTGGGGAAATACCATCACCATTTCTGCGAATGTCTACGGAAACGTTTCGAGCCTGGGTCTGCCCGCCATCGGATTTGACGGCAGCAGCCAGGCCACTCTCGTGTGGGAAGAGATTACGAATCCCAGCCCCATCGCCTGCGGATTAAAGGCGGTCACTGGAAATGCGTCAAGCGGATTTGGTTCCACGCAGACGATCACGACCGATCCTACCTGCTACGGCCTGGTCAAGATCTCGGTCAATAGCACCGGACAGGCAGTAGTCGTAGAGGGCGCACCCGGCATCCTGTCAGCCGCAATTCTCGGCATCAGCCGTTCCTCTACTGGGACTTGGGCGGCACCCGTGACCGTTGCCCCCTACGCCTATCGCCAGGACAACCCGAGCGTGGGTCTCGGCAACGACGGAACCGCAGTGGCGGTCTGGCGAACCCGCACTGGAGTTTCCTACGCCGTACGTTCGAATGGTGCCTGGAGCACCGCCGCAGGCTTGCCCGTGTTGTCCGGACAGGCGGGCGGTTCCGCCGGCGTAGCCGTGGATGGCAGCGGAAACGCCGTCGCTATTTTCACTCAGGTCACGATAGGCCCCGGCACCTACGCAACCTATCGTCCCGTCAATGGAAGCTGGCAGACCAAGGTTCAGTTGAGCTCGGGTCTTCCAGTGGCCGCAACGCCGGCCGGGACCTTCGTGGCGTCGGGCACGACGGTTTCAACCCGCATGGCTGGAACTTCGAACTGGACCACACACACGTTCGCCGACAACGCCAGGGTGAACGCCGGCCCCGGATTAGCCATCGCCGCGGTTGGACCACAAGTCAGCATCTCCACCGCCGCAGTCCCGTAACCGCACCAGCTTGGCGGTTTGTTTAGGGGCGGACGCTTTCGTCCGCCCCGCCAGGCAAGCGAGGCGTGCACTGAGGGTGCCCTATTCTAAAATCGCGTTCTTCGCAATTTCAGAGTGGGAGTTTTCTGCGCAACGCCACGCCTGGAATCCCCGCTCAAGAGAGGCTTGAACAGGGCACGTTGGCAGCTTGATCGGCGAAAAATCTCCGACATCTTTCGAGCTTTCAAACGCTCCAGATATGGACCGCAGTCTCCACCTCCGCCGCCGAAGGCGTACCTGTCCCTGCACTTCGTTTGTGATCACTGGGCACATGGTGTGCATTTGTTCGACGGACTAAGCAACCGCCAGAGGCCAAATCCTGGCCACGAACTGCGTGAGTGAAATTCAGGTTTTTCAGCGACTGGCAGAGCAGTGTAGTGTCGATCTCAATCGCTGGCTAACGGAGAACTTATTCCTTGCAGGAGTTCGCAGCGGCTCTCGATCGCTAGCCAAGCCAACGCCGGGGTAAGGTCGTGAAATATTCTGACTTGCGCGGGTGACTCCGACATTTCATGGTATGTGGCGAACATTCGGCCCACACCGAAATTCGCCGGATTTGGCGCCACCACGGCACGCTTTGAGTCAGGTGAAAACAGCGACACATTGGCCACGGGGAGCAATCGCGTCCGGCCCTGCGGGAATCGAGGTCACGCTGACCACGATCCGCGATGATGTTGCCCGGTTCCTCGACACCTATCTCAGGGGAGGGCTTGTCCATCCTTCGCCGACCGGTTCGTCCGGGTTCGATCCCAATGCCGTCAGCATGGGAGATCGATCATGTTCGCAACCCTAGTTTGATCACAACTAGTTCCGGGTGTTACGAAATTTGGCGATATGAGCCACAAAGGATTACCTGAGTAGCCTTTGACCTCAACAGCAGGTTACTTAAGTGACGTTACGCGTCGCTCGCGGCTGCTGTTACGCTGCAACCAGAAAAGTCCCAACGAGAACCAGGAGCACCACGGCATGAGCGCTGCACAGGCGACTGCACTGGCCCTCGAGCGCAGCAACGGCTCGAAACAGCGGCCTTCCACACTTACTTTTTCGATTACGATCTTCCTCAGCGCCTTCCTCCTTTTCCAGGTCCAGTTGATCGCAGGCAAGTTCATGCTGCCGCGCTTCGGCGGAAGCCCCTCGGTATGGAATACTTGCCTGCTGGTCTTCCAGATTCTGTTACTTGGTGGATACGCGTACGCTCACTTCCTTTCCACCCGCGTCTCGGGAAAGCTGCAAGGGATTGTGCATCTCGCATTACTCGCATCCTCGATAGCGGTTATCGCGGTGCTGGCCTACAGGTGGCGATCGCCTATTACTCCGGGTGGGAACTGGACTCCGGGCGATGACAGTGATCCGATCTGGCAGGTGATTCGGCTACTGGGGACCAGCGTAGGCATTCCATTTCTGGCGCTGTCCACAACCGGACCTTTATTGCAGAAATGGTTCAGTCGCATGCACGTTGGGTCGCCTTATCGTCTCTACGCGCTCTCCAATCTCGGCTCGCTTCTGGGACTCGTGACATACCCGTTTCTTTTCGAGCGTTTCTTAACCGTCTCATTACAGAGCTGGTTGTGGTCGGCAGGATACGTGGGGTTCTTTGTCACTTGCGGATGGTGTGCGTGGAACTTGATGCGACACGAGCGGATCGAGCCCGCGCCAGCAGCACCGCAACCGGCCGCTTCCAATACGAGTCGGCCATCCGTCAACTCCCTTGCGTTGTGGATCGCTCTGCCGGCATGTGCCTCCGCGATGCTGTTAGCGACAACCAACCTCATCACCCAGGACATTGCGGCCATCCCACTGCTTTGGGTGGCTCCGCTATGCATTTACTTACTGTCCTTCATTCTCTGCTTCCAAAGTGATCGTTGGTATCATCGCGGAGTTTTTCATGGGCTCTACGTGGTCGCATTCTTGCTGGCGATGCAGGAACTGATGATCCCATGGGGCGTCCATGTGTTGCTGCAGATCGGCACATGTTGCCTGGCGTTACTTGCCGTCTGCATGGTCTGTCACGGCGAACTCGCTCGATCGAAGCCGGCAGCTTCTCACTTATCCACGTTCTACTTCATGCTGTCAGCCGGCGGAGCACTCGGATCCCTATTCGTGGTGCTCGTTGCGCCGCGCCTGTTCAAAGACATTGGGGAATTTCCACTGGTATTGCTGGCGTGTGGGGGATTGCTTCTTGTGGCAGTCGCAATCGACCGCCGCTCGTGGATTTACGCGAAGCGCGCCTACCGGGCAGTTGCGTTGGTCGCTGTGGTTCTGCTGATGCTTCAGGGCTACCGCTACAGCATGGAGCGAATCCAGGAGCACGCACGAGGAAAGCTTGTCTTCCGCACGAGGAACTTTTTCGGAGTCAAGCGAGTCGAGGAAGACGCGACCGCGTTCTGGCTGCTCCACGGGAAAATTGTTCATGGCGTGCAGCTGAAAGATCCGCAGCTCCACGATCAGCCCACCTTGTACTTCAAGCGCTCCAGTGGGGTGGGTCTGCTCCTGACGAACTACCCGAGGCCAGCGCAACCCGGCGGCGAGGGATTGCGAGTGGGGATCGTCGGACTTGGCGCGGGAACTTTGGCCAGCTACGGAAAAGCCGGAGACTATTTCCGTTTCTACGAAATTGATCCTCAGGTTGTCGACTTGTCGCGAGCTCAGAAGCCCGCATTTACATTTGTGAAAGACTCGCCTGCCAAGGTTGACATTATGCTTGGTGATGCGCGCCTGTTGTTGGCGGATGAGGCATCGCGCGGACAACTTCAGAAGTTTGATGTCCTGGTGCTGGATGCTTTCAGCGGTGATGCGATTCCGGTCCATCTCCTGACTCGAGAGGCCATGGGCCTCTACCTGCGACACCTGAGCGGACCCAACGCCGTGATGGCGTTCCACCTGACAAACCGAAGCGTGGATTTGGCTCCTGTCTTTGTGGGCCTCAGCAATGCTTACAATCTGACCGCCACTCAGGTTGACGACTCCTATAGCAAATGGGTGCTCGTCTCTGCCAATCCCCAGATGCTCAGCCTCCAAGGGCTGGAGGAGCACACTCGACCGGTTGAGACTGGTCACACCATACCGCAGTGGACAGACGAGTACAGCAACCTGTTTGAAGTGATGGATACAAACTAACCAGCTGATTCACCCCGCTGTTTTCGGGCGCTTGGAATGGCTCATGCCGCGGAAGCATCAGCGGCCAAGACCAAGTCGCCTGAGTTGCTGATTCAGCCGATCGGATCGGACGTCCCGATACGCGCGATTTGGCGGGATTATTTCCGCCCCGCACGGTCTGTGATTCCAATCATATTCATGGCAATAATCGGGGTGCACACTACCGCCGCTTCCATTCCGCACGTTTTCTTTGGCGAGCGGGATGACTCCTCAACCGTTTTGCGGTACCTTACTTGGCTTAGCAATCGTCGTTAACGGGGAGAACACAAATGAGATCTGCACTGCTGTGGATCTTCGCACTCTTCTTTGTCGCCAACGCCTCCGTCGGGCAGACGACCCGACTTGAGCAAGTCCAGAACAAGACCATTCTCATCTTTACTCCTCATCCGGACGACGACGTTTTCGGCGCCGGAGGAACGATCGCCCTATTGAACCGTAATCACAACAAAGTCTATATCGCAATTTATACGAACGACGACAAGGGATCCTACGATCCCGATATGAACTCGCAGAAACTGGCCCGCATCCGCCGCGCAGAGGAAGAGGTCTCGGAAGGACTGCTCGGCACCGCGAAGGAAAACATCCTATGGATGGGCTACGACGACGGCATGCTCGAATATGCGCCGCAGCCGAAACTTACAGAGGAAGCCACCGCTATCATCCGCCGCATCCGGCCCGATATTCTGCTCAGCGTCGATCCCGGTGAGTGGTACGAGCGCTGGCATAAAAGCGATCACCGCATGGCCGCCTTCAACACAATCGATGCGGTCCGCGCGGCGGAGTTCTGGCTCTATTTCCCGAACCAAAAACTGCAACAGGGGCTCCAGCCCTACAGAGTGCCGGAGATGTACTTCTTCTATCCGTCGCCGCAGGAAGCCAACTATTTCGTGAATATCGAGAGCGTGGCTGAACTGAAACTCGAAGCCGCGGCAAAACAAGTCAGCCAGTTCGAACCTGCCGTTACCAAGTATCGTCCGGACTGGGAAGCCGCCGATCTCGAAAAGGCAAAAAAAGAAATGCGCGACGAGCAACCGAAAAAAGATGGACATTATGTCGAGGCGTTCCGCTATGCAACAGGATTCGTCCAGTATTAATAAGGTTGACCGGAGCCCAAGGAGAACTCATGTCTGATTTGGCATTGTTCGGCGGAAAGAAAGCAAAGCAGAAACCGTTTCCAGCCTGGCCGCAATATGACGACAACGAGCGCCGGGCGCTGCAGGAAGTTCTCGAAAGCCGCATCTGGTGGCGTACTCCCGGCACAAAAACGCTGGAATTCGAGCAGGCCTTCGCCAAATATCATGGCGCTCGCCACGGCATCGCCGTCACCAACGGCACTGCCGCCCTCGAAGTTGCAATGGCGGCATTGGGAATTAATCAGGGCGCCGAAGTCATCGTTCCCAACTTCACCTTCGTCGCAACCGCCAGCGCCGTCCTGTTTGCGAATGCTCTTCCGGTGATGGTGGACGTTGATCCAGAAAGCTACTGCATGGATCCGAACCTGACCGAAGTGGCCATCACACCACGCACAAAGGCGATCATCGCAGTGCACATGGGAGGGCATCCTGCTGACCTCGACCGCCTGCAAGAGATTGCGAAAAAGCATGGCCTGGCTCTGATCGAAGATTCTTCTCACGCGCATGGCAGCGAGTGGCACGGCAAAAAGATTGGAACTTTCGGGATAGGGGCCACCTTCAGTTTCCAGGCCAGCAAGTTGATGACGGCGGGAGAGGGCGGCATCATCATCTCCAATGACGACCACTTCGAGCGCCAGGCCCGCTCTGTTCACGACTGCGGCCGCATGCCGGGAGAATGGTTCTACAGTCATTTCATTTATGGATCGAATTACCGCCTGAGTGAATGGCAAGGGGCAGTTCTCACCGTGCAACTCGGACGCCTCGAAGAGCAGACCCTGCTGCGACATCGTCAAGGCCGCTTGCTCGATAAGCTATTCGCCCAAATCCCCGGCATCACGCCCCAGAAGTGCGATCCGCGCTGCACGCGGAACGGTCAGTACGCCTACATCTTCCACGTGAACGCAAAGGAATTTGCCGGAATTTCTACTGAGAACTTCATTGCGGCGTTGAACGCAGAAGGTATTCCCACCCAGGCAAGCTATCCGCCTTTGCACGAACTTGACTGCTTCCGCAATGGCGACTATCGCAAATGCCTGGCCGGCGCGCAGGCAACTGAGAAACACGCGTTCTTAAATCAGAAGTTCCCGCACACGCAACGAGCAGCATGGGAAACCGTGTGGCTTCCGCAGTTCGCTCTGCTCGGCGACGAGCAGGACATGAACGAGATCGCCTCCGCGATCAAGAAAATTCAGAGCAACGCGAAGGAAATTGCGGCCAAGGCATCGCAAGTTACCGCGGAAAAGGTCGCCCGCTGAATGTTTCTGGCGCGGATTCGTATGCGCCAGTCGAAGTTCCATCTTGGTTTGGAAGTGGAATTCTGCCGTGAAATGCCTCCTGGAGGAAACGCAATGATCCGCAACGGCCGCACCCACTACGTTCTCATTTTCTTATTCTGCCTCGGCACGCTTAGCTTGCAGGTGCCGTCGTCGGCGCAGACAAAGAAGCTCCCCGAGAAGGTTCCTGCCAAGCGCACCTCACAAATCGAAGACGGATTCGGCATTAACTCCGATTTGCCGCGTGATCCCTATCTCCCCTGGAACCGGTGGTGGTGGACCCGCATGTTCGACGCCGGATTCAAATGGATCCGCATCGGCCAGTACGAAAACAGCTCCGACTACACCAGTTGGGACTGGATCGAGCAGAAGCGCGGTGTTTACGCGGCGTCGCAGCTACTAGAGGACTCGGTTGACTCGCTTATCGACAACGGTATGGAAGTGCAGGTTCAGTTGCTCTACGGCAACCAGATGTATACCGCGCACAGCGGCAAGCTGCCAGAGGTAAGCGTTCCCGAACCCGGCTCGTTCCACAACGACGACCGCAGCATCTACTCAGTCTTCTGGCCACCTCTCACTCCCGAGCAACAGGCCGCCTTCAACAGGTACGTTGCCTGGACGGTAGATCATTTCAAAGACCGCATTCACTACTGGGCGCTGTGGAACGAGCAGGACATCGGGTACTGGAATCCGTGGGGCAATCCCGGGCAGTATGGGACGTTGCTTGGGTCGTTCATCGATACGGTGCACCGGACACCGGGCGCGAAAGTTATCTACGGAGGCCAAGCCGATCCCTCGCGCGAGTTCACCCAGGTGGCACTCGATACTTGCAAGTGCGCGGCAGGCATAGACGTCTACGCCTACCACACTTATCCCGGGTACGGGCAGAACATGAATCCGGAAACCATGGATTACGGCGCTTACCTGAACGAATCTCCCCAGAAGCTGCGGGATCTGGTAAACAACTATCCGGGAATCAAGAAAGGCATTCCCTTTTTCGACGACGAATTCAACTCCATCGCGTCATGGATCGGCTCCGACGAATCCGTGCAGGCAAAATACGTCCCGCGGGGTCTTATCTACAACCACGCTGCCGGAGTAAAAACCTTCGTGTGGCTGCTCACCGCCGGCGTGGACGGAAATGAGTATGACGATTTCGGCATCGTGCACGGCCTGACGAATCACGATTACGACTTCACGCCGCGTCCGGTGTTCTATGCGTTGCAAAACACCAATGCGCTGTTTGCAGACACAAAGTTCGATCCATCGATTGAAGTCAGCGGAAGCGATATCCCGGCTCTGCGGCGGCGCAGCGAATTCCCGTTCCTCAGCTATGGATTTCGGTCCAAGAGCGGCAAAGCGATTGTCGCCTACTGGCTCGCAGCCCACAGCTTGCCCGGAAATGTGTTCCCGAAGTTCTATTCGACGTTCACGCTGAAAAATACGGGCATTCAGAATCCCGTCCTTATCGATGTGACCACGGGAGATATCCGTCCGCTGAAGTGGATGGCGGGCACGACTGATACGCTCGAGTCGGTGCCAGTTACCGACAGCATCATGGCGATCGCCGATGCGGACTATTTCGACTGGCCGGTGCTGCCCGAAGCTCCCAGTTCGCTCAGCCTGGCCATCTCAGGCGCGGTGGCAAAACTCACTTGGGAAGTCCACGGAGGCAATCCCACCGGCATTATTGTCGAACGCCAACTTGAGGATGCCAGCGGCGCGAAAGGAAAGTGGGGGCAGGTCGCGAAACTGGATGCCAAGGCTGCGGAGTACAGCGATTCAACACTGAAGAAGGGGCAGCAGGTCGGCTACCGCGTGCGTGCGGTCAACGATGCTGGACCGTCTGCGTACTCGAACATTGAGAGAGCGGTGATCCCGGCAAAACCATAGCTAACTTTTCAAGTTGTGGTCGGTTCCGCGTAATCGAGATGCACCAACGGGCTCGAGCCAGTTTGTGGAAGAGATCGAGCCGTCCCACTCGCGCACTCATAGCAAGACGAGATAACGATGGACCTTGGCAGGGGTTACGGTTGTGCCAAGCCTCACCCCCGGCTGTGATTATGAATACAGCGGCGGTTCTCCACCGGGCGAGAAGATAAAGAGTAATAGACACGCCTTTCGCCGGGGGGGATCCATGAAGAGGGTGTTGATTCTTGGTGCTGCGGGCAGGGATTTCCATAACTTCAACGTTCTGTTTCGCAATAATCCCGACTACAACGTACTTGCGTTCACCGCCACGCAGATTCCCGATATTGCGGGTCGTCGGTATCCGCCGGACCTGGCCGGATATCTGTATCCGCAAGGCATTCCGATCTTGGAAGAGAAAGATATGGAAAGCCTTATTGCCGAATACGAAGTCGACGCTGTTGCATTTTCCTACAGTGACATCTCGCACGTGAACGTGATGCATCTTGCATCACGTGCAGTGGCTGCCGACTGTGACTTCTGGCTTCTGGGGACAGGACGCACGCAGATCCGATCGTCGGTCCCAGTCGTCTCGGTCTGCGCTGTTCGCACGGGATGCGGCAAGAGTCCCGTCTCCCGCCTCGTAGCGGAGCAGTTGCGTCGTCAAGGACGCAGGCCGGTGGTAATCCGGCACCCCATGCCTTATGGGGACCTGGTGGCGCAGGCTGTCCAGCGGTTCGCCACCATGGATGACCTGGAGCTTCAGAAATGCACCATCGAGGAGCGTGAGGAATATGAACCTCACGTCGGCAAAGGGACCGTGGTGTATGCGGGGGTGGATTACAAGGCAATCCTGGAGCGGGCCCAGAAGGAAGCGGACATCATTCTCTGGGATGGAGGCAACAACGATACTCCGTTCTATGTCTCCGACCTGGAAATCGTTGTAGTAGATCCGCACCGCGCGGGACATGAACTCTCCTACTTCCCCGGAGAGGTCAACTTGCGGCGGGCGGATGTGATCGTGATCAACAAGGTGGACACCGCCTCTCAGCGAGATGTTGAGACGGTTCGTCAGAACATTAAGCTGCACAATCCAAAGGCGACTGTTTTCGAGATGGCCTGCCGGGTTTCGGTCCCTGAGCCGTCACTGATCAAAGGGCAGCGTGTTTTGGTCGTTGAGGACGGGCCCACGCTCACCCATGGTGAGATGCCCTACGGCGCCGGTGTGGTGGCGGCGCGGCAATGCGGAGCGGCGGAACTGGTGGACCCGCGGCCCTATGCCGTGGGTTCTATCCATGGCACCTACCAGCGCTACCGACACCTGACAAATCTCTTGCCAGCCATGGGTTACAGCGCCATGCAGCGACATGAACTGGAAGAGACGATCCGCAGAACACCGTGCGATCTGGTCGTGATCGCCACGCCAATTGACCTTGCGCGAGTGGTGACACTCGACAAGCCCAATCTGCGCGTTACCTATGAGGTGGAAGAACTTTCCAAGCCCGGACTGGCCGAAATGCTTGCCCAATTTGTGCGAGAGCACGAGCCAGTTCACGCAGGAGAAAGGGAATGAACGGTAAAGACTTTCTGTCGATCCGAGATTTCTCGCCCTCGGAGATCATGTACCTGCTGGTTCTGGCCCGCCAGGTGAAAGCTGACCCAACCGCCTTCAGTGCATCACTGAAGCGGGAAACTCTGGCGATGATCTTCGAGAAACCGTCTCTGCGCACGCGAGTCACTTTTGATGTAGGCATCCAGCAGTTGGGTGGCTTTTCGCTCTACCTCTCTCCAGCCGAGATCAATCTTGGCAAACGTGAGTCGGTGTACGACGTCGCGAAGAACCTGGAGCGCATGGTTCAGGGCATCATGATCCGCACCTTTGACCATGGCATCGTGCTGGAGATGGCGCGGCATGCGAGCATTCCGGTCATCAATGGACTGACGGACTACTCTCATCCCTGCCAGGCGATGGCGGACTACCTCACGATCTGGGAGTGCAAAGGAAATCTGGAAGGCGTGAAGGTTGCATTTGTTGGCGACGGTAACAATGTGGCGCGGTCGCTGGCATTTGCCGGGGCCCAACTGGGAGCACACGTTTGGTTGGCATCGCCGCCTGGCTACGAGCTCGACCCGGAGTCAGTCCGATGGGCTCAGGAACGGGGAACAGAAACGGGTGGCACTTGTGCTGTAACGAATGATCCGGAAGAGGCAGTCTCGGGGGCGGATGCTGTCTATACCGATGTGTGGGCCAGCATGGGACAGGAAGCTGAAAAGGAAGAGCGCCGGCACATTTTCCGTCCTTACCAGGTCGATGCGACACTGTTCAGCCGGGCCAAGCCTGATGCCATTTTCCTGCACTGTCTGCCGGCTCATCGCGGTGAAGAAGTTACGAACGAAGTGATTGATTCGCCCCACTCAGTGGTCTACCAGGAAGCCGAGAACCGGTTGCATGCTCAGAAAGCGATCATGCTGGAACTGATGAAGGGTGAGTTCGTCAAACTGCCGGGGCTAGTCGAGTTGCAGCACATGATGCACGCGTAGCAATCGCTAACGCGTCTGGAAGGTGGCGGTCCGCGATTTTCGCCGCACGTTCAAGGTAACTGGCACATGAAGACCATGCTTCTTGCGGTTGGCGGAAACTCGCTCATTCGGGCGGGAGAGAAGGGCACCATCGCCGAGCAACGGAGCAATGCCAGGCGAACCGCCGCCGAGATCGTTAAATTGATTTGTACCGGTTTTCGCGTCGTTCTCACGCACGGCAATGGCCCGCAAGTGGGGGCGGCGCTCCTGCGTTCGGAACGCGGTGCCAGCCAGGTTCCGGGACATCCTCTTGACGTCTGCGGGGCTTCCACACAGGGGGAGATTGGCTACCTGCTAGAGCAATCGTTGCAGACCGAACTGAAGGTCGCGGAATTGCAGGTGCCGGTTGCGACTGTGCTTACGCAAAGCATAGTGGCGGCGGACGATCCCTCGATGCAGCACCCCACAAAGCCCATCGGTCCTTTCTATTCGCGCACCGATGCCGAAGAACGCAAACGCCTGCTCGGCTGGGAAATCGTGGAGGACGCGGCTCGCGGTTATCGCCGTGTCGTGCCGTCGCCTGAGCCAATTGAGGTTGTTGAGTTGGAAGTCATTCGGGACCTGGTCGAGCACGGCGTGCTGGTGATTGCCTGCGGAGGCGGAGGGATTCCGGTTGTCTCTGAAAACGGTGCGCTGCAGGGAGTTGAAGCCGTCATCGACAAAGACCTGGCTTCTGCGTTACTTGCCTCACGCCTTCGAACTGACCTGTTCGTGATCTCCACCGACACCGACTACGTGTACCTGGATTATAAGAAGCCCACACAGCGTCCGCTGAAAAAGGTCAGTGCGACTGAATTGCGGGATTACTCGAGGGCTGCCCATTTTCCGCCTGGAAATATGGGGCCGAAAATTGAATCGGTGTTGCGATTTCTGGATGGCGGCGGGAAGGAAGCCATCATTACTTCGGCTGAGAATCTTTGGGCGGCAGTCACGGAATCCGCGGGCACTCACATATTCAACGATCGCAGCACGACGGAGATCATGCTCGACGCAGAGCTGCAATTCCACGCGGGGGAACGCTAAATGCGGCCACCGACGATGACTCCACTCCAGCCTGCCACCTTGGAATCGGAGAGAAGCGGCATGCCCCTGAAACATGTTGTCGAGTCACAGCAATTCACGGTTCCACTGCTCATGGAATTGTTCGATCGCACGCGAGGCATGGAGCATGTGGTAGCGCGCGGCGGTTCCCTTGATTACCAGAACCGTATCATGGCTACGCTTTTCTATGCGCCATCCACTCGCACCCGATTGTCCTTTGAGGCAGCCATGCATCGGCTCGGTGGCAGAGTTTTGTCCACCGAGAATGCGGGTAAGTTTTCTTCGGAAATCGAGGGGGAGCAGGTAGAAGACTCTATCCGGATCATCGGGAGTTATTCCGATGTAATCGTGATCCGTCACCCGGCACAGGACGGAGCGCGGCGCGCCGCAGAAGTCTCGCCGGTACCGATCATCAATGCTGGGGACGGCAATGGCGGGCAACATCCAACGCAGGCGTTGCTGGATCTCTACACAATTTTCCGGCAGCGCCCGCTCGATGGACTCAGCGTGGCCATCATCGGGGAATTAGACAAAGGACGCACAGCGCGCTCTCTGGCATACCTGCTCGCCAAGTTCGAGCGAGTGAAGATCTTCTTCGTCAGCCCGCCGGAATTGCAGATGAAAGCGGACATTCTGGAGTACCTGGATGAGCATGACGTCCTCTATGAACTGGAATCGGATATCAGCCGGGTCATCGGCGAGGTGGATGTTGTTTACCAAACCCGGATCCGGCCGGAACGAATCAAGGATGTCAATAGCGCGAGGCGTTACGCTATCGATTCGTCGGTGGTGCAGCGCATGAAGTCTGACGCACTGATCCTTCATCCGTTACCCCGGACAGTCGAACTGGACCAATCCGTCGATTCTGATCCGAGAGCCATGTACTTCCGACAAGCCATGAATGGGTTGTACGTACGCATGGCCCTGTTAACCATGCTGCTGGAGAAGGAGCGGCCTGTACTCGATGCCTGGAGACCGTCAGGCAGATGAACACAAATTAGAGCTATCAAGCATTTTCTCGACGAGGAACACATGACAACGCAACTCGTAGAACGGCCCTTAGGGAGCGCGGATTTCATCGCACTCGAGAACCGATATGGGGCCCATAACTATCATCCCCTCGATGTGGTAATTGAGCGAGCGGAGGGTGTGTGGGTGTACGACGTCGAGGGCAAGCGATACCTCGATTGTCTCGCGGCCTATTCCGCGGTGAATCAGGGACATTGCCATCCCAAAATTCTGCGGACTATGGAAGAGCAGGCTCGGAAAGTTACCCTCACCTCACGTGCATTCCGCAACGAACATCTTCCCCTGCTTTACCAGGAACTCCATGACTTGACTGGCTACGATATGGTGCTTCCCATGAACTCGGGCGCGGAGGCCGTCGAAACCGCCCTGAAGACAGCCCGCAAGTGGGGCTACAAAGTCAAGGGTATTCCAGCAGATCAAGCCGAGATCATCGTCTGTGCGAACAACTTTCACGGGCGGACCATTAGCATCGTGAGCTTCTCTTCCGACGAGCAGTATCGCGAGGGATTCGGCCCCTTCACTCCGGGCTTCAAGATCATCCCATTCGGAGACGCTGGTGCTCTCCGCGATGCGATTACGCTGAACACTTGCGCTTTCCTGGTAGAACCTATCCAGGGAGAGGCCGGAATCGTGATTCCGCCACATGGTTATCTCCGCGAAGCGGCCAACATCTGTCGCCAGAACAATGTGCTGCTCATGGCAGACGAAATTCAATCTGGCCTGGGCCGAACCGGCAGGCTCTTCGCCTACATGTACGAGAGAATTACGCCCGATGTGCTGATCGTCGGCAAGGCTCTGGCTGGCGGCTTCTATCCTGTGTCAGCCGTGTTGGCGTCGCGAGAGATTCTCGGGGTGTATAAACCCGGCGATCATGGCAGCACCTTCGGCGGCAACCCCATGGGGTGTGCCATCGCGCGCACGGCCCTTCGCGTCCTTATGGAAGAGAAGATGGTGGAACGTTCTGCCGAACTAGGCGCCTATTTCCTGGGTCTGCTACAAATTCTGCGCGCGTCCAACCTGAGAGAAGTGCGCGGGAAGGGATTGTGGATCGGCATTGAACTCAAGAGCGCCGCACGTCCATACTGCGAACGCCTCAAGAAAGAAGGAATCCTCTGCAAGGAGACCCACGACCGGGTGATTCGCATCGCGCCTCCACTGGTGATCAACCGTTACGAGATCGACTGGGCCTTTGAGCGAATCGCGAGGGTGATTCAGAATTCTTGAGGGCGCTGCAGGACGAGGCTTCTACCAACAACAGCCTTGAAGGTTGAGGGGCGGAGGAGACTCCGCCCCAACCTTATAGGGATTACTGAGCAGGGACCTGCACGTTGGATACGATGTTCGAGTATCCGCTTTCGGCGTTACTCGTGTCCACCGCAGTCGTGGCGTAACAGTAGATACTCCCGTTGATAACAGACGAGTCGGTGTATGCGGTGCTGTTATCGAGCACGCTATTGACCTTCGCAAAGCTTCCGCAGGAGGTCGTGTACGGAGCCCGATAGATGTTGTAGCCGGAAATGTTCTGCGACGTGCTCGCACTCCACGATAGCGCTACCGAGTGTGTCGACGCGGCCACTCCTGTGCCGGTAAGAGTCTCAGTTGTCGTAGAAGTTTGCGCATTGCTGGTAAACGTCAGCGTGGCGGTCGTAGCTCCTGCTGCCGTCGGACGGAACGTGATCGTGAAGTTCGCGCTCTGTCCCGCGTTGATTGTATGCGGCAGGGAGAATCCGCTAATCGTAAAGGCCGCATTGTTCGTGCCGGCTGCCGTCACTGTCACACTGGCACTACTGGCAGTCAATGTCCCTGTTGCCGTGCCGCTCGAGCCAACAGTGACGTTGCCCAACGCAAGAGTGCTCGGCGAAACGGCAAGTTGTCCTGCTGGAGTAACGCCCGTGCCTGAGACCGGAATCGTCAGAGTCGGGTTGGTCGCTGTTGACGTGACCGTAAGATTTCCGTTCACGGCTCCCGCAGCAGTCGGTGCAAACCTGACGGTGAACGTTGCGCTCTGTCCACCATTCAGCGTCACTGGTGGGCTGATACTGGTGACGGTAAAGACGGATCCAGTAATTCCCACCTGAGAGACCGTCACGCTTGAACTGCCGGTATTGGTAATGGTCTCTGAGAGGGAGCCTGTACTACCAACATTCACGTTCCCGAAACTGAGGGTCGTCGGGTTAGCCGCCAATGCTCCGGGAGTTACGCCAGTTGCCGACACGGGAATGGTTAACGTTGAATTCGTTGCTGTCGACGTGATGGTGAGATTGCCGCTCACGGCTCCCGACGTCGTTGGAACAAACGAGACAGTAAATGTGGCGCTCTGCCCGCCATTAAGCGTTAACGGGGTCGCGATTCCGCTGACACTCAGGCCCGTTCCCGTTATTCCCACCTGAGAAATGGTCACGCTGGAAGCGCCGGTGTTGGTGATCGTTTCTGAGAGCGAACTTTGCTTGCCGATCGTCACGCTCCCAAAGCTCAGGCTGGTCGGATTCGCGCTTAGCGCGCCCGCTGTAATTCCTGTTCCCGACACTGCCATCGCCAACGATGGATTGGACCCGCTGGAGGTGATGGTGACTGTGCCAGTTGCGCCTCCGCTT
This sequence comes from Binatia bacterium, assembly GCA_035577905.1. Lineage (GTDB taxonomy): Bacteria > Acidobacteriota > Terriglobia > Terriglobales > Acidobacteriaceae > Sulfotelmatobacter. The sequence continues at coordinate 170,991 of DATKAP010000128.1, read as the reverse complement.
GACTTCGGTGCGAAAGTGAGCGTAAACGTCGTGCTCTGGGATGCGCCGAGGCTCACCGGCGTGGAGATGCCGCTGATCGAGAACGAAGCGTTGTCGACTGAGATCTGCGAGATCGAGACGCTGGAGGAATCCCCGTTAGTGATCGTTACCAGCTGTGACTTGGTGGCACCAACCACAACGCTGCCGAAAGCTTCGCTGGAAGGACTCAGCGCGAGCTGTCCTGCGCCGGTTCCGGAGAGGGCAACAATCTGGGTGCCATTGGCGGCGTCGCTGCCGACAGACAGTGTGGCGCTGAAAGCGGCGGTCGCATTCGGAGTAAACGAGACGTTCAACACTGTACTTTGCCCTGCGGCCAGCGCAACGGGGAGCGTCGGAGACGCCAGCGCAAAATACTTTGTCGAAACCGAGGCGCTGCTGATGTTGAGCGTACTGTTCCCGGAATTCGTCGCCGTAAGCGTAAGGCTCTTGGTGGCGTTTGGGCTCACGCTCCCGAAATCGAGACTCGCGTTACCCAAAACCAGGTTTCCGCTTTGTTGGGTTTGTTGGCCGCTGCTGGATCGCGACTCGCTCAGTCCTTGACAGCCCATGAGAGCAGCCAGGGCCGACAGGGCGAGGACGAGGCTCGCTACTCTTCCAATGCGTGTTGCTGCAGGTTTTCTCGCTGATTTTTTTCGCATCACTTTCACGAACTAGCCCGCACATTCTTGCGTGCTTCGATGCGGGGGGATTGTTGTGATTTCAGCTTGCGGCCCGCGACGCGATTCGAACAGATTGCGAAGGTACATGTGATGAGTCGGCGGAAGGTCGAGTGCGAATTCGCCGCTTGTGCATGTTGTGTTTTTCAACAAAGAGCCGCGCTGATTCGGACTCGTGAGGCGTGAGGCGCGCGGCAAGTGCGGCGGGGTTGAGGAAACGCAAAAGGGCCGGATCCGATGACGGATCCGGCCCGAAACTTTCGCGCTCTTCTTCGTGGCGCTCTTTAAACTCCGCTCTGCGACGAACTAGCTATGTAGAGTTGGCAGGCTGGATTGGCAGTGAGTGGACCGGGGCGGGCACAAAAGGAGGGGGCCCCCATCAGCGGAGGGCACCGGCTGAACGCTTGCTGCCAGGAAAGTGCCGATCATTACACCGGTCAGAATCGCGATCTTCGCTACCAGCTTTGCTTTCATACCTACCGTCATTGTCGTGCTCCTTTGGGACCTGGGGAATTCTTGCTCGGGCTGACCGTCGCAAGTGCCCTTATATAGAGCACGGGGCGTACCAAACGACCTTTCTTACGGTGGCTTCCGGAAATGGAAGTGAGCCTCTGAAAAATAAGGGGTAAGACCAATCTCAATCTCGTTTTGGGAGCCGTCGGCTCCAGATTGGAATCAGGACCCCAAACATAAACGCGAGTACCTAACATTTCTGTTAGGGTGCCGAAGGGTCGAGGCCGTACGGGTATACTCATGGCTTAATGGGCCACCTGGTCGAACAAAGATCCGTTCCGGACAACTCCGCGCGGTTGGAGATTGTCAGCGGCCCCCTCAAGGGCAAAGTCTTTCCTCTGGCTGACGGCGAGGTCTCGATCGGCCGGGAACCCTCCAATAACATCTCTTTGCTCGATTCGCTCGTATCCCGCCGGCACTGCGTAATTCGCAAGGATGGGGACTCATTCCGGCTGCTGGATCTGGACAGCCGCAACAACACATTTGTTGGCGGCGTACCTGTACGCGAGCGGTTTCTGGCTCCCGGGGACCAGATTCGTGTAGGCAACTCTCTTTTGGTATTCCAGGGGGCGGGGGGCGATTCCAGCACCGCCAACTTCGGATTGCAGCTGGATGCTACGCCGGCACCGAGCGCTGCGACGGTGATCCTGCGAAAGCAGGACGCGCTTTACCTGCAACCACCACGGCCCGAAGGGCTCCCCGCAACCCCGCGAACGGTCCGCGATTTGAATTTGCTCCTCGATTTCAGCCGTAGCCTGAACTCAGTGCGTGGCCTGCCCGCACTCCAGCAACAGGCTCTGGATGCTGTGCTTTCAGCCGTTCCCGCAGACCGTGCCGCCATCCTGTTAACGGAAGATGGGGGCTTGGGATTCACGTCTATTACCGGCCGCGACCGTCTCGGCACAAATCAGCCGATTCGCGCCAGTCAGACCATCTTGAACCGCGTACTGAACGAGGACGTTGCAGTTCTCTCCAGCGATGTCGAAAGTGATGACGCGTACCGCGAAGCCGAAAGCCTGATCGAGCGTCGCGTGCATTCCGTGCTGGCCGTGCCTCTGGAAGTTCGAGGAACCGTGATTGGAGCGCTCTACCTCGAGGCCAGTTCGCCCGGGGCGCGCTTCGATTCGGAGCTCCTGCAACTTGTAACGACGCTGGGAAACCTCACTGCCCTGGCGATCGAAAATGCCCGCTACCTGGAGAAACTCGATGGTGAAAACCGGCGCCTGCACGAGGAACTGAAAATCCAGCACAGCATGGTCGGCGAGAGCAAGGCCATGCGTGAGGTCTACGAGTTCGTTTCTCGCGTCGCGGGGCGGGATTCGACGGTGCTCATTTGTGGAGAGAGCGGTACTGGAAAGGAATTGGTCGCTCGTGCCGTGCACACAAACAGCGCAAGAAAAGACAAGCCCTTCGTTGCGATCAACTGCGCCGCCATCACCGAAACATTGCTGGAGAGCGAACTATTCGGACACGAGCGGGGAGCATTCACTGGCGCGGTTTCTCAGAAGAAAGGCAAGCTGGAAGTGGCCGAGGGGGGAACCGTTTTCCTGGATGAAATTGGAGAGCTCGCGATTCCCATGCAGGCCAAACTCCTGCGCGTGCTGCAGGAGCGCGAGTTTGAGCGCGTCGGCGGCACACGTCCGATCAAGCTGGATGTCCGATTGATTGCGGCTACGAATCGCGACCTGAAAGAAGCATCCCGCACCGGGGGTTTTCGCTCGGACCTTTATTACCGGTTGAATGTCGTGTCCTTGCAGATGCCTGCCCTACGCGAGCGCCGCGAGGATATTCCACTGCTTGCGGCATTCTTTGCTGCGCAGCACGGAGAAAAGGTGAAGCGGCGCGTGGCCGGAATTTCTCCCGAAGCTCGCGGCTGCCTCATCCGCTACGACTGGCCGGGGAATGTGCGTGAACTAGAAAACGCCATCGAACGAGCGGTGGTGCTCGGTTCGACTGAATTGATCCTGGCTGAGGACCTGCCTGACGCCATCCTTGAAGAAACTGCTGCAGCGGGTGAACCGGTAAATGCTCTGGCGGAAGGAATTCGCCAAGCGAAGAAGGAGCTTATCGAGCGTGCCATCGAGCAAGCCAATGGAAATTACACCGAAGCGGCGAAACTGCTGGGAGTACACGCTAACCACCTGTTCCGCCTGATTCGAACTTTGAACCTGAAGCCAAAACGTGCGCGATAATGGACCCTCACGTCAGGGTCTGCGAGTGATTGAGATTTCGGCGGATCAACTGACGCCAGATTCAGAACCGGTAGAGTCAACCGCAGATGCTCGCCAATCCTGGTAAAAGCTCCAGAGGGACGTCCCCTTGCAAAATACTATTCGCCGGCACCTGCATACTCACGCTGATCCAGTACGCGAGCGGTCAACTCTCGGCGGGCTCCATTGCAGTACTTCAATCCGCCGACGATTACCTAGTAGTTGCCGCCGATAGCAAACGCTTAAGCGCACAGGGAGTATCCCTTCACTCGTGCAAAGTCGACGCTCTTGACGAGCAACTGGTTTTTGCCAATACCGGATATGGCAGCTATTCAGGTGTGCGTGGGAAATGGGACGCGATTTCAGTCGCCCGGCAGCATTATCGCCAACTCGCAAAAGCACCACGACACGAGCTTATCCCGGCACTGGCGGAAACATTCGGCAGAGACATCGCGGCAAAGCTCGAACCTGACGTTAGGGGTCATCCGGAGGAGGGTTGGCCAGAAACTCTTGGCACGGCCATTTTCGCCGGCTTTGACGAGCAGCATCAACGGGTTGTGGTTGAGGTAAAGATCCATCAGGTACGACGCTCCAGCGCAGATGTCGCAGTCGGGTACTCTACCCGACGTCTGCCAGATGCCGTGTTCGCCGAGGTAATCGGTGAGACCTCCGTTGCGCAAGAGTTCGCGGACGGCAGAACGCTGCGATCTCAATCGTGGCGTAATGGGCTGGACTTTGAAGTGAAAGGACTCGGAGTGAAGGAACGCCTAGTAGCCGGAGCGGAAAAGATGGTTCGACTCACTGCAACATATGAGCCGTCCGCAGTGGGCGGCGCGATTGATACGGTGCTGGTGTCGCGAAAAACAGGAGTCGAGTGGATTCATCGCAAGCCGGAGTGCGCGAAAAGTTCTGGGCCTATCACTTCAATCCCCGCACCAGGAACAAATTCGCCAAGTCGCGCTGGAAAGTAGTGGCGCAGGCTCTTCCATCGGCCGACAACGCCAGGGGTCCGAAGAATGCAGCTCCGGGCTCAGGAACCTTGATCACGAGCCAGGGCTCCCGTCGGTGGGAGGCAATCTCCAGACGGCTGATCTTGATGCTCGCCGGTTCTCGCTGCTGAAGAAATAGATAGCGTCCATCACCGGTCCAACGCGCAACACTCTCGCCGGTCTGAAGCTCGACAACTGCCACCGAGTTCCCTCCAGTTACCGGTGTCATCAGGAGCTTGTGCGAATCTACCGTGATGAACCATTTCCCGTCCGGAGAAACTCGGACACCGCGGGTTCCTTCCGGCGTTACCGGCGTTGTCTTGCTCGACTCGAGATTGTAGGTCCAGGTACGCGTCTGGTGCCCCGTTTCATTCCCGGTGAAGAGAATGCGCTTGCCATCAGGGAACCACTCCACCCCATCAAAATGAATCCCCTCAATAGCCGCGAACTGCGATTCGCCCGCGCCGGTGGGAAGCAACATCAGACGCGAGCGCTCACCTTCATGATGAATGCACGCGACCCACTTCCCGTCCGGCGAGAGTGACGGCCGATTGCCATATCCGAGTTGTATCGCGGGAGAACCATCGGTCTTTCTCAGGTAAATGGCAGAGTTGCGACCCTGTCCATTGGAGAGTTCTACGAAGACAATAGACTGCGCATCGTTCGAGAGTTCGTAGATCAGTGAAGAATCCAGCCAGCTCAAGTCACGCTGGGGTGCGCCGTTTGGCGGGACGTACAGAATTCCCAGGCGCGAGTTCACCGTACTCAGCAAGACACGGCCGTCGCGTGCCACGTCCTGCATTACGATCATTCCACCCGTCTGCGTCACGAGACGCTGGACGCCCGAGAGAGTGACCGCGTACAGCGCGGGATCACCGCCCGGTTGCCCACCCGAAAACCAGATTTCACGATGGTCGGGCGACCAATTCAAGGCTCCGATCGCGCGCCATCCACGCGAGAGAACTTGCCTGGGATGATTCGGCCCAATAACGCAGAGCGCGTAGTCGCCGGCTTCCATATCAAAATCGAAAAATGCCACGAGCTTGCCATCGACCGAAACCCGCGGCATCATCGGCGGTCGCTTCTCGGTTTCGTACAATACGGTCCCAATTGGATACTCAAGCCGAAACTTCCCGCTGATAGCGCGTACCACGGCAAGCGAGTCCCCGTCCGGACCCCAGTCGGCGCCGCTCACGCCCTCAAGCACCTGGCGCGGTGAGCCGCCACCAAAGGACACGCGAGCGAGTGTCCCGACATCGTCGCCGCCGAGCAGAATCGCCAATTCACCCTTGGGCGAAATCGCCAGAACTCTCGCGCTTGGCAGGGGCAGAGGTTGCGCTTCGCGGTTGCCGGGCTGAGCAGAAAACAATGTCGAGGGGGCGCCGTCCCACTCCGCGCTGTAAACGACACTCTCGCCGGGAGCAAACTTTGCGGATGTAACGTCTCCGCGACGGAACGTCAAACGCTGGAACGCGGGCGGCTCCGGAGGGCGCGAAAACTTTTGCTGATACGTGACGGCCAACGCTACTCCCAGCAGCACTCCCGCCAGCACACCTAGCCCTGCCCAGAGCTGGGTGCGCGGAGACCGTTGAACTTTTGGAATAGCTATCGCGCCCGAGAAATTGCTGGCATCCATTTCATCACGCAACTCCTCCAGCGCGACCTTCACATCAGCCATGGTCTGCCAGCGGCGTTCGGGGTCCTTCTTCAGACAGCGCGCAAGGATCCGGTCGAGTTCCCCAGGAATCTCCGCAGCCGCGCGCGACGCTGGAAGCGGATCCTTGTAAAGCACGGCTGAAAGGGAGGACAACTTCGAGCCGCCTGGGAAGGCACGTTGACCGGTCGCCATCTCATACAGGACCGAGCCAAAAGAAAAAACGTCGGATCGGCTGTCCACCGGTTTGCCGTCTGCCTGCTCAGGAGACATGTACGCGGCGGTACCGAGGATGGTCCCCTCCTCGGTCAGAGGTGATCCTTCGCCGTGCATAGTTTCAGCATAGGCATCAGCCTCGTCCGCCTCGGTCAACTTAGCCAATCCGAAATCGAGAATCTTGACCACGCCTTGAGAGGTCACGATGACATTCGAAGGTTTGAGATCGCGATGCACAATTCCGGCGGCATGAGCCGCGGCCAATGCGTCGGCAATTTGGATCGAGTACTTCAACACATCGCGAATTCGCAGGCCCTTCTTGCCGATGAGGTGGTCCAGCGTCTCTCCCGCCACGTACTCCATGGCGATGTAATGCAGCGGCTTGCCATCGACCTCCTGCATGTCGACGTCATAGATGGTGATGATGTTGGGATGATTGAGCGAAGAGGCCGCCTTGGCTTCCTGAATAAATCGCCGTTCGCGCTCCGCGCCGAATGCGGACGTGGAAAGGATTTTGATGGCGGCAGTCCGTCCCAGACGGGAATCCACCGCTTTGTACACAACACCCATACCGCCAGCCCCCAACTTGGCCTCGATGCGGTACGAGCGAAGTGACTTGCCGATCATCGGTCCCTATGGAGAGAATGGGGCCCGTAACAGATGAAGTGCCGACCCGTCGCACTCTCCTTGGCAGGCCATTATAGGCGTGAAAAGGCGGAAGACGGATACTGCAGTTGCATTTTTACGAAACGAGAACACCCGAGTGGCCGTTCGGGCGCTGGTGCCGGGAACAGGAATCGAACCTGCAAGGTACCAAGTACCGGCGGATTTTGAGTTCAACAGTCGGTTCTGAACCGTTAGGAAAATTCTCTACTTTAACTGATTCTTTAACCTCTTACCAGCACACCGATTTGCGCCTTTTTGATCCAATTTGCGGCGTTTTGAACATTGAACTACTACAGTTTTACTACAGCATCCGTCGCTACTCCGCAGGGTCGTTGAGTATCGCATTTCGTGGGTCCGACTCACTTCGGTACGGAGGAACAGGCTCAGGTTGGTCTAGCAAGAAGGCAACCATCATGCGCCTCATCAACTCTGGCTGTTCAAACTGAATGAAATGCCCTGCTCTTGGCACGTAGTAGGATTTAGCGCTCGAGAACGTCCTACGATAGTCAACCGCGACGCTCCATGGAAGATAATCGCATTCCCCAAAGAGTATCACTGCAGGCGTTCGGTTGCCCCGCAGTGCTGTATGGGGGTCTCCGTCCGGTTTGCTCCACGAAAAGGAGATCGATTGAAGCACATACGGATTAAAGCGAAGGTTTACTCCTGACGTTGCCAACGTGCTCAGGAGCTCGGGTAGTTTACTGGCATCTCCTTTGCACACGAACGAAGGCGGCACCGGTGCAATCACCGGCACCACCAACTCTTCCGCTTCCAGCTGCGGCAACAGAGCCTCCGACGCGTCGGGGTTGCGGTCAAAAAGCGACATTGCAGCCAGGAATCTTAAGGACGGGAAACCCGACGTTCCTCCACCGGTGCGGCTATCATCCTCCTTCAGCGACGCATAGCCCCAGATTGGTCCCGGCGAATAGAAAACGACCTTGGCAACATGATTAGGATATTTCGCCATATAGTTGGCCGCCACAGTAGAACCAAAGGAGTGGCCAATGAGAATCATCCTGTCTGTCCCAATCTGCTGCCGCACGCCCTCCAGATCTTCGACGGCACGCCGGGCAGTGTAGTCTCGGACCCTCGGCAGAAAGTCCGAAAGGCCACTTCCCGCCTGGTCAACTAGATACACGCGAAAGCCGTATGCTGCAAAAGGACTGAAGAAGAGGTGATCCCAAGGACCTACGCCCATTCCTCCACCACGCAGAAAGACAATCGGTTCTGGTTTCAAGGCAACACCGGCAGGCGGATCATACTCGCTGTAGGCGATTCGCGAGCCGGTGGCAAGTTGCCAGTTCTTCGTATCGTTAAACGGAATCGTCTCTGCGAGTCGGGGAGGAGACTGTCGCAAGACCAGCACGTAGAGCGCGCTCACGAAGGCTAAGGTTAGGACCGTGGCGGAAGTACTTGCGAATCCAGTTCGCTTTTCCGCATGCCAGATAAGCGCGGCAAGCCAGACTCCTCCCCAAACAATCACTGCGAAGGCGCATGCTGCGCTGAAGGCCAGCAGCGGAACGCTCGCCGACCAAGCCGCCAGAAAATAGGGCAGAAGCCCCCCTCCGCACAGCGCAGCAACGCAGGCAAGCAAGGAAACAATAACAGCAATTGCGCGGCGAGCCCATACCTTCCAAGAAAACATGTCGAACCCTCGGGGATCATATCACCCGCCCAGTTGGAAGAACTGTTCAGCAACCCAACATTCGCAACGATGACACTCGTGATTGACCGGGTGAGACGAAGACATTCAAGTCACAGACTGACTAAGGCATCGGACGTGGCTTCAAAATCCCCGAAGGGATACATTAACCGGCAGGACTCTTATGACCCGGATTCTGCCCGGTTTTGAAGATCACACAGTGTGTTCTGAACCGTTTAGAAAATTTTCTATTCTACCTGATTCTTCAACCGCTTACCAGCACGCCGATTCCTCCCGTGATGGTCAGATATGACGCGTTTTGAACATGAAACTACTAACAGTTTCACTACAGTCAATCGTGACCCTTGGTGCGGGTTGGATAGCCACAACTCTAGTGCCAAAGTTTGGTCAGTCGCTGCTGATGCGGTGTCGTAAGCACCTTGCTGTTCAGCCAGTAATGTAATTTTATTCACAACGAAGACGTAAAATTGCAGGCCGAGGGTTCCCAGCATGGCAATACTTGTTCGCACAAAAGGCCAAAAATGGTTGCCAGCCAAGAGGCTAGAGTTCAAAGACGAAAGTGATCTGCAACGCGTATTGCACGAATCGCCTGATTTAATAATGACTCAAGAGGAGGAACTTCCCGCAGTTTTCATTCGTGAGGCAGCTTTACGAGGATCTGGATTCACGGACTTGGTAGGAGTGGACGCTTCAGGCAACATCTTGATCATCGAAACAAAACTCGCCAAGAATCGAGAAATCCGCAGGGAAGTCATTGGGCAGGTACTCGAATATGCTGCCTTCTTGTGGGGGATGTCTTATGAGGAATTCGACGAGCTGTTCAAGAACCGCGCAGGTAAGAGCATCGCTGACTTGTTCTTGGAAAAATCTGAGTCGATTTCGATCGAGGAGATTATCGCTAGTATCACTGGAAACTTGGAACAAGGCCGATTCAAGCTGCTAATCGCCGTCGATGATATCAATCCAGAACTGCAGAAGATAATTGCCTACATCTCCAATTTTAGAAGCGGCCTCCTGTTAGAAGCGCTCGAAGTTAAAATTTATCAGCAAGGCGAAACCGAAATTTTTGTTCCCCAACGACACGGTCAAGCAGTTGGAGCAGGCGGTGGAGGATCACCGACTTCGTTAACGATCGACGATGTGATCGCGGGCGCGCCGGATGACCATTCACGTCGTCTCCTTTCGATGCTCATAGAACAATGGAGCAAGCTCGGGCACACGGTACAGCCACGAACTGCCGGAGCCACTTTCCAGGCCGATGTTCGTGGTCAGCTACAGCCCATCTTCTGGGCTTTCCGCAACCGTATTCAAGCTCTGATATCTACATTACTGAGGCGGGGAGTGCCGGCCGACGTGGTGGCCAAATACCGTTCGGCCCTGGCGGCACTTCCGGGCTTCGACTCAAAAAGCATGTTGTCTGATGCAAGGCCAGCAACCTTTTTTTCAGGAATATCTGAAGCTGAAATCAGAAATTTCGTGATCGAATCGGCCAAAGTTGTCGAGGAGTGGAGGCGGCCTGCTAGCTAAAGCAAATGCGGCGCTTGTACTGCAGTCGCATTATAAGAGGGTGCCCCTTTTGGAGTAGGTTTTCATCGTTCGCATGATCACCTACGAAAGGAACACCCTCAATGAGCAGCGAAAAGTATATTGGGCTCGATGTTCATCAAGCAACGATCTCAGTCGCGGTGGTGGATTCCCAAGGCAAAGTTGTCATGGAATCCATCCTGGAAACCAAAGCCTCTACGCTTCTGGAGTTCTTCGCTGGATTACGCGGCAGCTTGTTCGTGACCTTCGAGGAAGGCACCTGGGCAGCGTGGCTCTATGACCTACTCAAGCCGCGTGTGACCGAGGTTCTAGTCTGCAATCCGCGCAAGATCCCGCTGCTCAAACAGGGCAACAAGAGTGACAAGATCGACGCTCGCAAACTCGCCGAGCGGCTGCGCCTGCACGATCTCAAGCCCGTGTACCACGGCGAAAACGGGATGCGCATGCTGCGCGAGCTGGCCCGAAGTTATCTCACCGTGGTTAAAGATCTCTCGCGGGTGATGAATCGCTTGAAAGCCCTGTATCGCAGTTGGGCGATCCCTTGTGCCGGCCGAGATGTTTACTACACGCGCCATCGTAGCCAGTGGTTAGAGAAGATTCCCGAAGCTGGGACGCGCTGGCGAGCCGAGCAACTCTATCAGCAACTGGATCTGCTGCAGCACTTGCGCCAACAAGCGCGGCGCGAACTGCTGGCGGAGAGTCGAAAGCATCCGATCACCCTCAAGCTACGGCAGATTCCGTCGCTGGGCCCGATTCGTTGCGCCTTAGCGGTGGCATTGATTCAGACCCCGCATCGTTTTCGCAGCAAGCGCCAACTATGGACCTACAGCGGACTGGGCCTGGAAACTCGCGACAGCGGCGAATATCACTACGTCCAAGGCCAACCGCGGCGACGCAAAAAACAGGCGACGATTCGCGGCTTGAACAAGGATTACAACCATGATCTGAAAGGTCTGTTTAAAGGCGCGGCCACCCGGGCCAGCATCAAGCCCGGACCGTTCCAGGAGTTTTACCAGCGCTCAATCGCCAAAGGCATCAAGCCCACGATGGTGCGCCTCACGCTGGCACGCAAGATTGCCGCTATCACGCTGACACTGTGGAAGAAAGGAGAAGACTTCGACATCAATAAACTGAACTCGCAAGCCGCTTGAGCGTCTTGGGGAAGAACCCTTTCCATCTCCGATGATTTTTCCTCGGAGAGTGGCGGATCGGTTCTTGAGACGCTCGGGTTCGAGAGTGAGTATCCCAAAATCCCGTAGGCGTGCAGTGCCCACCGGGCACTTAGCTTCCGTGTAATCCCTATACCCTCTCGGACAACCCGAAAAAGCTCTAGGCCACGAGCCTCAGATAGATCTATGTGTTGCCAACCAGGCAACCGCCGCGGCTTGCCAGTTCCAGAAACCGATCAACGTCGTCGCTACTCAATAAGGATGCTACCGAGATGGAACATGCAGATCCGCGCCACGACCCAACGCCTCGTCTCACGCACAGGGACTGGAAGGCAGGAAAATATCTTCTCCTTCCGGTCGAAGGAGAGAAATGTCCTTGACTTCCCCCTCTTATAGATCGGGATATTTCACTCTCGACTGCGTAGCATCGCCAGATATGCTGTAAGTCATTGATTGTAAAGTAGTTACAAGTAATATGCTCAAATTCGAGCGATACGCGCCGATTAGCCGGCTTTGGTCTCTGGACGTACCCAACCCCCACCCGGCCATCAAAACAGCGGGAAATCGTGCGGTATCAGCGGGAGCGCTGACCTCAAAACCTGGGCGTTAAGTCGTTTTTTGATTGTTTTGATGGGCTTAACGAGCGCACAGTTCTCTGTTTCGCCTTGATTCCGAATTTCAGAACGCACGAGTCTTGGCATGTAGTGATTCTTCTCACACCGACGAGTGACGCGGGTGACAGTTCCGGTCGTCGTTGCAGTATTACGAATGGCCTTTGGAGAACAGAAGAAGATGAGCAACATATCAGTACGGCGACTAGGCGAGCTCCAGCGTGGTGTTTTCAAAATCCTCCTCGATCAGACTGAGGGGCTTCCGGCGAAGGAAATCATCGGACGAATGCCACAAGTTGTTCCGCCGACGGATTTCGAAAAGAGTGATTACCCAAAACACCCAGGAATCCAGCGATATGGAAAGATGATTCGCTTTGCGACCATTGGTCCCGTAAAGGCTGGTTGGCTAATCAAGGAGAAGGGAAAGTGGTACCTGACGGACGAAGGAAGAAAAGCATACTCGAAATTCGTTGACCCTGATGAATTCAGACGCGAGAGTACGCGCCTTTACCACCAGTGGCGGGATAAACAACCGAAGGAAGTTGATGAAGGTGCCGAAGAATTCCAAGCCGAGGTCGGTACGAGCGAGAGAGTCGCGGATGCGTCAAGCACGCTAGAAGAGGCAGAGGAGACAGCGTGGAAAGAGATCGAAGAGTATATTCAAGCCATTAACCCATACGATCTCCAAAAGCTTGTCGCCGCGCTACTCCGTGCGATGGGCTATCACATAGCATGGATTTCACCTCCGGGACCTGATAAGGGTATCGACATCCTGGCGCACAACGATCCTTTGGGCACCAGTACCCCGCGCATTAAAGTCCAAGTTAAACGCCGCGCTGACAAGATTAACGTCGATGGGCTAAGGGCGTTCATGGCAATCCTCGGCGAGCAAGATGTCGGCATTTTTGTTTCGACTGGAGGCTTCACAAGTGATGCTGAGAGTGAGGCTCGAACCAAGGAAACTCGGAAGCTGACTTTGATCGATTTGGAAAAGTTGGTTGACCTTTGGATTGAGCACTACCACAAGGTTTCAGAAACTGAAAAACGGCTACTTCCTCTCAAACCAGTCCACTACCTAACGCCAATCGATTAAACAGGGAATGTGTTCTGTTGGAGATCGTAGAGTTTTTTACGCGTCATTCGTCCAATTTGGGAAATTGCTTGAGAATGAGAAACGATCAGCGAACATTCTTGAACAGCTGACTGACGGAAAGTCTAAACGTGTTGGCAAGCTTCACCAGAGTGGTTATGCGCAGATCCTTTTCACCCCTCTCAATGGCTCCTGTGAACGAACGAGCAAGCCCACTCCGGTGCGAGAGCTCCTCTTGAGACCAATATCGACGTTCCCGCAGGGCACGAATGCGCCTGCCAAGTTGTTTCCGGATCGCAGTGGCATCCTGCATTCCACATTTAATCCAGTCTGTGGCCTTAGTCGTCCACGCTCACTCGTAGGACGCTCTCTCGTAGGCTCATGGGAGTATGCGGACCGCTGTGACGGTGATCACTGAAGTTTCGGTGTGCGTACGCAACAATTTGCAGTCCCTCCCTTAGGCGGTTGCTCCTCTCAGACTCAGGGAGTCTCGGGAAGATGAATCGCTGATCTTTCTCTTGGAGGGCTTCCATGTCATCAGTTTGCCGAGATTCAAAGCGTGTTGCCGGGTTCTTTCTTTTCCTACTGGGGCTGACCGGCTGCGGCGGAGCGGGGAGCAAGTCCCAGAACGAACAACCGATCAATCTCGCTGGCTATTGGCAGGCGAGCACCGTCTCCGCTCTCGGCTACAACACTTCGCTCTCGGGCACCCTGACCCAAAACAACAGCCAAATCTCTGGAACGATGACAATCGTCGGTTCCCCATGCGCTACTTCGGGTTTGCTGAGCGGCGCCGTCACTAGGATGAACGTCGCATTGTCATTGATGGAGGGGACACAGAGCGTGTCTCTCAACGGAACCGCATCGGCAGATGGGAACTCAATCTCCGGAAGTTACCAAGCCCCAGCGGGTGGTTGTACAAATGGGGATTCTGGTACCTTTACTGCGACAAGAAGCAGCTCCGGTCCTCCGCCTACCATAACTGCTGTCACCGTTTCTTGCTCGCCAACCTCGATCCAAGTAGAACAGACCTCACAGTGCACGGCATCTGTCAGCGGAACCGGCACTTTCAACTCAACGGTCATGTGGTCAGTGGACAATGGCTCGATAGACCAGTCTGGAAATTACACAGCTGCCGGGACTGCTGGCACGGCTGACGTTGAAGCGACATCGGTGCAGGACACGACAAAATCCGGATCGACATTGATCACCGTGAATCCGGCCACGTTTAACTGGAGCGGCGGTCCGAGTCCCAATTTCCCCGTCACGAATGAGTGCTTCGCGGGTGATTTTAACGCCGACAAGAAAACCGACATTGCCTGCTACATCGGGAGTGGCGTTTGGACTGTCGCACTATCCATGGGAAGCGGATGGAACATGCAATCGTGGAGCAACGGGCCTTGGGTTGCCCTGCCCGTAACGGACCAGTGCGTGATAGGTGACTTTAACGGTGATGGCATGACCGACCTGGCTTGCTGGACGGGTACAGATGAAAGTTGGTCCGTTTCGCTATCAACGGGAAGTAGCTGGCAAGGATCATATTGGAACGGGGGACCACTCTTAGTTACCGAGTGGAACGTCGTGCCGGTCTCCGGTCAGTGCTTCGCTGCAGATTTCAACGGAGACGGCAAGACGGATTTGGCTTGCTCGAATGGCACAGACGGCACATGGAGTGTCGCTCTTTCAACTGGCAATGGATGGACTACAGGACCTTGGAGCGGGGGACCAACAGTGCCCTTACCCATGACACAGCAATGCTTCGCGGGTGACCTCAACGGCGATGGAAAGACTGATTTGGTTTGTTGGACGGGCATGGATGGAGGTTGGGGAGTTTCACTATCAACGGGTACTGGCTGGCAGGGGTCTATTTGGAGTGGCGGAGCGGCTCCACCCTATGAATGGAATGTAATACCAGTGGGAGGGCAATGCTTTGTGGGTGACGCAACTGGCGACCGTCATGCAGATATATCGTGTCCGGCATCTCTAGTTTCCTGTGGAGATCAATACGGCTGCACAACGGCAATTTGGAGTACCGCTATTTCGACCGGCAGTGCATGGAATCTCGAGTCTTGGGGCGGAGGACCCGGCGTAGCCCTGCCGGTGACAAACCAGTGTGTTACTGGAGATTTCAATGGCGATGGCACGAAGATGGATCTAGCATGTTGGACCGGAGAAGGCGGAGCATGGGGAGTGGGACTTTCAACGGGTACTTCTTGGGCTGGGGGAATTTGGAATGGAGGTCCGGCGCCGGTATACGAGTGGTTCCAGATTGGCATTCCTGGTCAATGTTTCACTGGAGATTTCAATGGTGATCGCCTGACTGATCTGGCGTGCTATTCGGGCTCGGGACTTTGGACTATTTCATTTTCTACAGGTAGCGGATGGTAGAGACCCGATTGGCGTATGGGCGCGAACGCAGGTGAGAACGGTTCCGCTGGCAGCAGTCTCGAATGGAAGATAACGAAGGCGTTCTTCATATACGAACTGGGTGTTGAGAAGCGCCGGAAAAGCATGTACTGTAGCACGAAGTGATCCGCGATGGTTCCTGAGCGCGACCGTGGCACCTGAATGGAATGCATCCTAAAATGTCCCCAGATAGGGTTGCGTAACGGCGTGTTGGGAGCTCAGTGCAGGCATATCAGAGACGAAGAACTCCCCGATGGCATGTGCCCTGCATGTAATCAGGTTGGGGTAATTTTCCTGTGTGAACAATGCGGGACCAGGCTAATTCAAGAGACTGAAGAGGTCTGGCACTGCCCGACATGCAGCACAGAAAATTAGGCATGGACGATAGTCCATGGGAGTCAGCTTGAATTTAGAGGGTGAAATCAAGAAGATCCTGTGCGTGAGTTGTAATGTTTTAACTAGCCATCGCCTGGAAGCCAGACACCGATTCAAGGTTCAGTGTACTGATGACGTAGACGATGTCGTGGTTGGTGCAGACGAGATTATTCCGATCCGTGTTTATAGAATTTCCGTCTGGGTGTGCGGGGGTTGTGGTGAACCCACAATGGAGTGGGAGATTGGACATGGAGAATCGGAACCAGGCGATAGCTTTGAAAATTCTTTGACCGAGTACTTCCCACGGCGCTTCAGGGGTGCCCTTAAACGCAAAGAATTGCAAACCCTGAACCCGGAGATGCGGCGGTTATATGGCGAAGTCGTCATTTCCTTTAACGAAGACTGCGTGCAGTTGTGTAATCTCGGTCTGCGTTCGCTAATCGAAGCAGTCTGCCACGACAAAGGCATCAGAGGAGGTGGCCTAAATCAAAAACTTAACGAACTGAAGAGATTTGTGCCGAGCGAGAACATAATCGAGGCGCTGCACGTTTTTAGGGAGTGGGGCAACGACGCAGCTCACCCGAGCGAGAATGCGAAGCTGCCCAAGATTGAGGATCTCAGAAAAGGAATTGAGGTGGTTGAGGACTTAATCGCCTCTCTCTATGATTTGGACTACCGTGCCTCCAAATTCCGTCGTAACGCGCATTCTGCCGAATCGGCGAAGTAACTTCTCTACCTATATTGAGGGACCAGCAGATGGCGCCCCCATCAGCGCATGAGCTCTTGAGCGGCTTGCAGAACGTGCTGACGCAACAAGGGCTGGATTACGAGCGGATTATCCAAGACTTCGGACAAGTTGCAGCGTCGGAGGCCCGCGCAAATGGACGAGTTTTTGACTTAAGAGATCACGTACGTGGGCTCTTACTCTCGCAACTGAGCAATCAGCGCCCGTGGAAGCCCATTGCGCAGAATCTGTGCAAAATAAGTCGGATATTTCTTGCTTACGATCCAGACGCACTTCAGCAGGCGAAACCGGAGTCTCTTGCGAATGCAGTCTGTACTATCCGCTGCGGAAATCGTTCTATTCTCCAACAGATGAATGCCCTTGCTGGGAACATTGCCACCCTCAGACGTTTAGAGCAAGATTTTGGAAGCCTCGACAGTTTCGTCACGAGCGATAGTCCTTTCGCTATCGCGCGAACGCTCAGCACATCTCGTCGCTACAAGATGAATTTCGTGGGACCTGCACTCGCCTTAGAATATCTTCGCAATGTCGGCATACGCGCTGCCAAGCCTGATGTCCACGTGCTGCGGATTCTTGGAGGGGAGCGGCTTGGGTATTTTCATGGTCAGCCCACCGAAGAACAAGCAGTGACGCTAGTCGCAGGTTTGGCAGATGAGTCCGGCTGTAACGCGACTTATTTTGACAACCTTCTTTGGCTATTCTGTGCCACGAATTACGGCAATATTTGTGGTGCACGTCCGCGCTGTGGGGTCTGTCGCTTCCGCCAAAGCTGTCGACATCCAGCGGATCACCCCGTTTTGAGCGGCTCCTAGTTGGGAGTAAGCGAGATATTCTTTTTTAGCATCTGCAATGATCTTGGGTGTATTGGTTGTCGTCTTCGCGCTCGGATGATCGTATGCCTACTCAATCAAGTTTCGAATTCCAAGAACGCCAGCGGTATCTCAAGCAGCCGTTTTCTGAGTTGCTCATCGGCAACACCGGTATCCGAACCGTATCGCACAAGGGAAGGCATGAGCGTGCTCACATCGTCGCTCTGCTCCCGACCTCGTTCCATTTCTTTGCCTATCAGATGAAAACTCGTAGCTGTCACCGGATATCGCTTGAGTAAACCAGCCGTATCGGGTCTGCAGCGGCTACCATCCGGCGCAGAACTCTTGGCTGAAGAATCCCAGGAGTAAAATGTTTAGCTCATGGCAAAGAAATCGAAGCTCGACAAATGCGTGCGTTGCGAGAAACATCGTGCCGCCGTGGGCGTATTCACCAGCTATTACAGTGTGGGTCTTAAAGGGAAGAAGCAGATCACGGGTTCATTCCCTGCGCGGGGATATTGTTTGAAGTGCTTCCTGAAGCGGGCTAAGAGAGAAGGCTTCAGTCCCGGGCAGCGGGATGAGTTGCGTAAGAAACTGCAACCGGGCAAACACACTAATCGCCATCACCAGAGCAAACGTCAGAAGTGACGTGGAATTTACCAGTAAATTCGGAATTGTGGTCCCATACAAAACCATGTTGCCCATGCTTTTCTATTTACAAGTAAACCCCTAACTTTACTGGTAACAACTCGTAGCAGCCAGTCAAACGTGTTTTTTAGCTTTCGCCGACCACATCATCTGGAAGACGAGAGTTTCTTGAGGTGGTAGAGAGAAGGAGTGCCGCGAGGCACGGCCCGCCTCCTGGCGGGCCCTTTGTTTTCATTTATGAAAACAAAGCATGTCAAATAAATGGCTTTTTTAATATGTACTTTATACGTAGCGGAAAATGCAGGAATGAAGCGCGGATTTTGCTCCAACAGGCAGCTCGCGGAAGTGAGAATCCAAGAATCAGCGCGGAAAATGCAGGAAAAACACTTCTGAGTTTGAGCGAGTTCACTTCAAGATTGGAATATCAAACGCCTTCGAAAAGTGACTCGAGAGCCTGACAGTTGGTTTACTTTTCTTTGTGCGGCGCTCATATCGAACGGCTCGCACACGATATTGCCAATAGCCAGACTTTTCTGACTTCCACCAACTGAGGGGATGGGGGAGATCCCTCCGCGTTCGTTTTGCTTTCCACTTCTCAACGCTCGACATTTCCGTCATGGCATAACGGGTGCGCGTCTCACCCCAGCCCATTTTCTTTCCAAGAGTCTCCGTCCTGGCCCAGCAGTAATTCTTCCACTTAAGACAGTGAATTCGAAGAATCGAAAGCAAGAGCACTGCCTTGTGATAGACCGGAATGTAATGCTGAATCAGCAGTCGCGGCACGGCTGTCCAGTTCCCGTCGCCCAGGTCCACATTCGCCAGAGGAACCTTCCAGGTCCGCTTACGTGATTTCGACTTGCGAATCAGTTTGAGTTGCCGTAACTCCCTAAGACATTTCTTGACGGTGCGCGTGTCCAGGCCAGTCCACTCGGAGAGATCGCTGAACGATCCCTTCACGTATGAATCCCGGTTGTGGTACGCGAGGTCATACAGCACGGTAAACACAGCGGCTGCGCTTTTCTCTTTCAGGCGCCTGAACCATACTTCCATGATCTCGTTGCGAAAAGCAGTCCACTCGTCATCAGGGATGCGTACACGCGGTGTGACTACTGGGGACATCGGCCGATTATTCTGTAGCACCAGCACATTGATGTCAATTTGATTAACGATGATTAACGTGTACGGGATCTGCTTTTGCGCGAGTGCCTATGGGCTTCACGATAGACACTCAGGAGAAGTTCGCGTTGGTCTCTGTTCAGTACTAGCTTCGGACTCGATCCCGCTGCAGTTGCGAGCGTCTCGAATGCCGCGATCGGTTGACCAAAAATATCTGCAATCTGCTCCAGAATCTCGAATGGAATTTTACGGTTCCCAGCCTCCAACTTCGCCACGAATGTTTGATCTCGCCCCAGAAGGAAACCTAGCTCTTCCTGCGAGAGATGTGCATTCTTGCGGTGCTTCCGAATGAGCGTAAGCAAGAGTTTGTGCTGCAGTCGATACCTTTGCAGCTGGCGATTTTTCAAAGGATTCCTCATCTCATGCCATTTTGGCATACAGCCCCTCCGAAAAGCAGAAGCAAGATTTGTATAACAGTTATAGAGGGACAAAAAACAGGTCCAGCTGAATCAAGACAAGGTGCTTCTGATCTTTTGCCAGGTTGGGAGGGTGGTGTTTATGGAGAAATTGCTAACGGTTACAGAATTAGCAGAGTGCCTGGGCATTTCACCAGGTACTGCATATCACTGGCTGAGCCAAGGACGACTGCCGTGTATCAAATTTAGCTCCCGTTGCGTTCGATTCCGCGAGTGTGATGTCCAGAAGATGTTGGAGCAGCTCGGGCACTCAGGCCTCTGTGAAGAGCGAAAGCAGCTAGAAAACGCGAAAAGGCGTACGCGTGAACGTGATGGTGGCTAATGGAAAGACTCTCAATTCTCGCCAGATCACGAGTTCGGTTAGCAGTTCTCCAAGAATCCCAGCCCCTCTTAAAGCTGGCAGTCTCGATCCGTACAGCAGTGCAAGGCTCATTTTGGCGCCATTTCGGCCAAAAGTTGCGGTTTTAGGAAGCAGGCGCTCAAAATTGTCCTTGTAAAGGAGGGCGAAATGAAGGCGAAACTGGCGGCCGTCTATTTGAGATGTTCAACCAAATCCCAAGAAACGGAAATGCAAGAGGTGGAACTCAGAGAGTACGTCTCCCGTCGGGGCTGGGAATGCAAAGTCTACCGAGACCTAGCGCAGAGTGGCGCAAAAGAGAGCAGACCGGCCCTCGATTCTTTGCTCTCCGATGTACGCAAAAGGAGGGTGGATGTTTTGGTCGTCTGGGCCCTGGACAGACTCGCGCGCTCTTTAAAGCAGCTCCTGGCCATCGCAGAGGAATGCCGTTCACTCGGCGTTGATTTGGTTTCATTGAAGCAGAACGTGGATACAACATTGCCGGCGGGACGACTGACGTTTCAGGTATTGGGCGCGGTGGCTGAGTTCGAGCGGGAAATGCTCAGAACGCGTGTGAAAGCTGGCCTCGAAATGGCTCGCCGTAACGGAAAGAAACTCGGGAGACCAGCTCTGCGTCATTTTGACTCCGACGAAGTCAGCGAGATCCAGCAGCTTCGTAAAGGAGGCGCAAGTGTCCGCAGCCTGGCGCTCCGTTACCGCACGACACAGTACGTCATCTGCAAACTGAGCGAAGCGCATGCTTAACGCACGCGCCGCTCAAAAACAAATCATTTTTGGAGGTTGAAAATGCAGAAACCGGACCCTTGTTTTTCGCACCTTTCACAGGACCCCAGGGAGGAGGTTTTTGAGCGGCTCAAAAACGCCCTCAATGACATGGCTACCTACTTTCCAATGACTGCACAACATCCATACTGGAAGAATTTCATCTTCAAATGCCTCGGGTGTGAGAAATGCGCAACCTGGTGGATGGATGATTACTCGTTCCCAGTTGTCGAAGATTGCTTCGAGTCAGTGCTAAAAGAGCTCCCAACCATTTCCCGAATCGCACTGCTGGACCCCCGTCTACAAATCGAAGTCGTGCCTCTGGATGGTGGAGACTTTCCAACTTGGGCCTGCCGGGTTCATCACCACGAAGGGATCAAGAGAAAACTCGAGGTACGACCTGATACCGGAATTTTACTTCTCCTTTCGCAGCCAGCCATTGAGCACCTGCCCAGAGAAGCGGTGATAGAGGACCTGCGCCACGAACTCGGGCACGTGCTTTTGTACCTGCGCGACCCGGAAGCAACGGACGACTGCAGTGCCGCAGACGAGGAGTGGAAACGATGCACTCAGCCCGAGGATCTCACCGTTCGAATTCCACTCAGGCCATTGAACAAGGGTGAATGAGTGGGAAGCCTGTACAAGCGTCGCGGCAGTAAGAAATGGATGATGGCTGCGACTGTTGCGGGGCGTCAGGTTTGCAAAAGTTCCCACACAACAAACAAACGTCTAGCCGAAAAACTCCTGGCACGCTGGGAAACAGAAATCCTAGAAGGCCGTTTCCACCTCCCAGCATCCAAGCCTCCAATGTTCGAAAACTGGGCGGACGATTTTCTCGCCACGATCGCTCACGCGAATACCAAAAAGCGGTACAAATCCTCAGTTGAAAAACTCAAAGCCCAGTTTTCGGGAATGCGTTTGAACGACATCTCAGCGACGTCCATCGAAGAATTCAAGGAGGTGCGCGCGGCTGAAAAGGTGCAGCGTGCCACGATCAACCATGACCTCAGAGTGCTGCGACGCATGATGCACATTGCAGAACGCAAACGCCTGATTGCCCGTACTCCGTTTGTTGAGGTGGAATTTCTGAAACAAAGCAATCCACGTCCGCCGCATATTGTCACTTTCGAAGAAGAAGAGCGAATCTTGTCTGTCGCGCCGCCACACATCAGAATGCTCGTGATCCTGCTCCTAGAAACTGGGATGCGCTCCCACCGCGAGGCCTTGACGCTCACCTGGGATGCGATAGATTTCGTCAACGATCTCATTCGGGTCCGAGAATCGAAGACACGTGCTGGTATCCGAAACCTACCTTTGTCTGACAGGTGTAAAACCGAACTTCAGCGGTGGCGCGAGATGTTCGGCCCAGACTTCTCCCTTTTCGTATTCCCAAACCTGCAGAATCCGACGAAACCTCGAAATGAGATCCGCTACGCTTGGGCCAAGACTCTGGACGAAGCAAAACTCGAACACTTCTGGATCTACAACCTTCGTCATACATTCGCGAGTCGTCTGAGTGCTGCCGGGGTGTCTGACCTATTTGTCGCCCAGATGATCGGCCATTCCAGCCCCGGCATCTTGCAGAAGTACTCCAAGGCGATTGACGAGTATCGCCGGGACGCGGTCCGCAAACTTGAACAGATGCGAGACGCGCACGCGGCCCAGCAGCTGGCAAGCGCCACAACCGTGAACTAAGGCGTCTACTGTTCGAGTTCTGGAACTCATTAAGTTCGCCTTCGTACCTCGACCCAGTGGAGCCAAACATCAGCAAGCAGATGAGGCAGAATCAGGAAGACCTCCCTTCGTGCCATCTCTGAGTTTTGCTCAAAGGGCGCTTGACCGATGTCCAGTGGACTTTGCTTATCTAGGCACTAAAAGGACCAGGGTGGTTCGGGCTATCAGGGACAGAACGCTGTGCGGAGCTCACATCTTTGCTCGATCCAGTCAGTGCCAGACCGGTCGTGCGATCTTCTTACCAGAGTCGATCCAATTGCGGCCACCCCGAGCCAGAATCCGACACCCAGAACGATAAGGATCGGGAAGGCAGGAACTGAAGCCGATAGCCCACTTCACCATGAAGCGAACCATCGACCAGAACGGCATGTTGAGATCAGTTACGGAACGCGACCTGTAACTTCGTCTGATGCGAGATCTTCCGACTCCACTTGCATAACGGCGTTGAAGAACAGAGATCAATTCTCCCGCCATCATCAGCTCTGGAGGTGCTATCGCCGGCTCTCCTTCAACACCACCTGGCAATTGCTCGCTTGGGTAAGAACCTGATTGAAAGCAGTCTCTTTCCGAAGATCCTTGAGCAGCGGGTCGTGTAGCAGAGCCCCGTAGGCGCAGTAGTTTTGCTGCACGGCAGCTTTCAGCAGGCGCATGGCCGGCTCACTTTGACCGCAGGCTGCCATCAGAGCACCGACGTGATACCAGGCTTCGGCGTCAGGCTCGAGCATGACGGAGGACTCATTGTCGTGAACAATCTTCGCCAGGTCGGAGGGACGCGGAGAGGCGGTGCAAGCCTCCATTAGCTCGCGGTGATAAGTGGAGCCCTTACCCATGTTCTTGGCGGCATTGTGAGCCGCGGTCAAGTTGCCTTCAGCCAGATAGATATAGGGAGTTACCCATGCGGCCCATTCGGAACCGCCATCGAGGTGTACGAAATCCATAGCTAGATCGGTCTTTCCCATCTCAAGGAACGACCAGGCGCAGGAGCGAAATGAGAAGTTGCCGGGATCGAGTTGACGGGCAGTATTACACTCCTGAGTCGACTGATCAAGAAATCCGGCATAGCGGAGTACATAGGCCAACCCAAAGTGAGCGTCGGCACTTTGCGGACGTCGCCGCGCAAGGTCGGTGGCGGCGTCATAGGCACGACCCAGTTCGCCGCGCTCGACGCGATTGGTGATCAGGTTACTAGCTGCCATGATTCGGTTCGGATCTAGTGAGAGCGCCCGTTCGTACGCGGAATTCGATCGCTCGAACATTTCTTCGCCGCCGCCGCCGAAGAAGGAGTCCAAGTAATACCGCTGGCCTAAGGCTTCCCAAACCGGCGCATAGGTGGGATCAAGTCCGGCGGCCCACTCCAGCATTTTAATGCCTTCTTTGTTGGGCCCGGGATCGTGCGGAACGGCCACACTGCGCAGAAAAAAGTCATATGCCTGCTGGTTCTTAGGGCGAGAAGCTACGGCTTCAACTGCGCCTCCTGAGCCAAGAATCGGCAGCAAGCCATGCTGGACTTGAGATGTCAATTGTTCCTGCAGTCCAATCAGGTTCTCTGCTTTCTCGGCGACCGTCGCCTGCCAGAGTAGGCGGTCAGTAGAAACGTCGATTGCCTCTAGGGTGACCAGCAGTTGCTCACCTTGCTTTCGAAACGAGCCCGCGAGCAGTCGTTCCACGTGCATCTCCTGTCCGACCTTTTTCGGATCGAGGTCGAGAGCCACGTATTTCCGAGTGGTCGACGAAGGGCGAACTTCGAGTGTCCGCGAATATGTAAGGACACTGGTCAATTCATCAGCAAGCGCAAAGCGAAGATAATCGACGTTAAAATCGCCGTTCAAATTCTGAAGAGGCAGAACGGCAATGGACACGGTTGGTTGCCCTTTCCCTGCATCGTTTTCGGGGGCAATGGGAGAGATTTTGCTTCTCCATAGAAACAACACCGATGTGATCAACAGCACTGCGAGAGCCGTAACCAACAAACGCGACCACCTTACATGGCCTGTCTTGATTGCGGGTGAAGATTCGACTGTTGGAAATCTGGTCGGTTCCGTATCCCGCTTCAGCCGTTGCAAATCGGTT
Organism: Binatia bacterium; assembly: GCA_035577905.1. Lineage (GTDB taxonomy): Bacteria > Acidobacteriota > Terriglobia > Terriglobales > Acidobacteriaceae > Sulfotelmatobacter. Next base: position 146,471 of record DATKAP010000128.1, on the reverse strand, counting down.
CGTACGTCAGAAGCGTGCTGGTATCGCAGGTTGCGATCTTTTTCGAGACACTTGAAGATGATTCTCTCGAGTTCCGGGGGAAGATCAGGATTTAACCTGACCGGGCGTACGGGCTGCCGTTCCAGAATTGCACTGAATATGACCCCAGGACTCTCTCCACGAAAAGGCATCTGACCGGTCGCCATTTCGTATAGGACCGCACCAAACGAAAATAGATCCGTACGGGCGTCTACATCCCTGGCTCGCACCTGCTCAGGCGACATATACGCGACAGTTCCGAGCGTAGAGCCGGGAGCCGTCAGTTGCTCGCCTGTGTTCAAGATCGACTCAGTCGTCGCGTCCACGGCTGGCTGAGTCGTCGCTGGGCCTGTCACCTTGGCCAATCCGAAATCGAGAATCTTTGTATGCTCGCGCTTTGTGACGAAGATGTTGGCGGGCTTGATGTCCCGATGGACAATGCCTGCCGCGTGCGCCGCGTCGAGCCCTTCAGCAACTCCTATCGCCAAGGGAAGTGCCTCTCCGATGTCCATGGGACGACCGGCAATCTTATGCTTCAACGTCACGCCGTCGAGGAATTCCATGACGATAAACGGATGATCTTCGGTCTTCCCGATCTCGTGGATGGTGCAGATATTGGGGTGATTCAATGCCGAGGCAGCTCGCGCCTCTCGGCGAAATCGCTCTAGGGCCTGGCGATCTCGCGCTACTTCCTCCGGCAGGAACTTCAACGCTACAAACCGACCAAGCTCTGTATCCTCAGCCTTATAGACGACACCCATCCCACCGCCACCCAGCTTTTCCAGGATGCGATAGTGCGAGATAGTCTGGCCGATCATTCGGCTGAAATGTTAGGACTGCAGGTTGGGCAAGTCAATGAAGGCGGGGGTATATGTGTATGTGATGTCGAAATGTACACACCTGCATCTGAGGTGGTGGTGAACGTGTTGGACCAGATCACATCCACATCCTCAGCATCATTCTCTTTTCCCTTTTTCCTCAGATCAGCTCATCCTGCAACACAACTCAGGTAGATCCGGGTTCGGCGTATTTCCGGGGCCGGTGGGTACGCTGGGCGCCGGCTCTTGTCCGTCTGCCACAGGAAGAAGCTCGAAAGCATTTTGAAGTACATGCTCGACGAAAACGAGTTTTTCGGACCCTACGGGATTCGTTCACTTTCCAAATTCCATCTGGACCATCCGTTTGTATTCAATACCGGCGGACAGGAATACAAAGTTCAGTACCTGAATACTGGAATGTTCGGTGGCAACTCCAACTGGCGAGGCCCCGTCTGGATGCCGGTGAACGTGTTGCTGATCCGAGGATTGCTGAACCTGTATCAGTTCTATGGCGACGAGTTCAAAGTTGAATGTCCCACCGGTTCGGGAAAATACATGACTTTGTATGAGGTCGCAAAGGAGATTTCCCGCAGGCTGTCGAGCATATTCCTTCGCGATGCCCACGGCAAGAGGCCCATTTACGGAGGTACCAAGAAGTTTCAGGATGATCCTCATTGGAAAGACTACATTCTGTTCTATGAATACTTCCACGGAGACAACGGTGCTGGCCTTGGAGCGAGCCATCAAACCGGATGGACAGGAGTCATTGCTCGCGTAGTTGATCTGTTCGCTCGTGGGAGTGCGGCCGACTGGTTGAGCATGTCGAAAGCCGAACTTGCGGCTCGGATGACTCGTGACCGGGTTGAGGGGCTCAAGAAAGCTGGATAACACTCCCGCGCAACTATGGAGGCACGAAACTTTGATCGTGACCTTTCTGCATCTCATGTTCACATGATCGGTTCGAGGTGCTCGGTCAACCGAGCTTTCCTGTGGCGGGAAGTGCCGGTAATCTTAACTGACAGGAACTACTACAGTTTTACTACAGCCTGCCACTTTTCCACAGGATCGAGAGCCTTCTGGATCAGACCTATCCCTTTGTAGACTGTTCAGAACATTGAGGAAAAATGGTGCCGGGAACAGGAATCGAACCTGCAAGGTACCAAGTACCGGCGGATTTTGAGTCCGCTGCGTCTGCCAGTTCCGCCATCCCGGCTGAAGATGGAAGCCCTTGCGATTACAGCTTAATGCACTGCGTCGGTTTTGTCACCCGCACCGTTCTGTCGCTACGTCTGGCTGTTCTGTGGTCAGCTCTTCCAACTGCTGTTGGGTCTTCGTTGGGCCTCTGGCGTCGGGGTCTGAATCAACGAAGGCAATCGGGGTTCTTCGATAACAGTCTTTCCGACTTACGGGCTAAGCGTGTGCTTACTTGTAGCCCTTGCCCCAAACGTAGTCATACTTCACTGCGAAACCGGTATAGGTCGGACCATTTCGGTGCACTAGAGGCTTGGCAAACTCGAAAACTAAGGAGTTCTGCTTGTTAAGCGAAATATTCACTTCGCTTCCCAGAATGAGATTTTGTTGCCTATTGTTCTGGTCCACTCCGTTAGCGAAGGTATCGCCGCCAAAGGAATAGCGCGTGTCAAGGGAGGCCCAGAGACTGTCGCTGACAGAATAACTAATGTGTCCTTCAAGTCCGGGCAGCAGTTGTTGCCGCAGGATTGTCACTCGCTGATAAGAACTGTTCTCGGTGTAAAAAGCAGCGTTGGCGTAGGTATCTAACTGCCATTTCTGCCCAGTCCCGAAGGGATGTGAGACCGCAAATTGCGGGTTGAACGACCAGCGATTGGAACCCAGGTTGAGCAGTTTGTTGGAGCTGTATAGTCCAGTGGGCGCGGTGATGGTAAGGCTCGCGCCCACGATGGTAGTCGGCTTGTAGTTTTCAAATTGTGCGACACTTAGCGCCGGGCCTCCCTTCAGCAACGCAGCCAGGGTGTAGCTGGAATCGCCAAGACCGGTGATAGAGCGGCTGATGTTGGTACCGCTCAAGGAGCCGCCGAGCCCAGCAACTGGAAGAGTTCCCTCCACCCACCAGAGTCGATGAAGGAGACCGAAATAGCGTGTGTAATCGATGATTCCCTGATTCAAATTAAAGCTCGCTCCCGCGACGATAAGCGAAGTATCAATAGAGGCATCGGAGTGTGCGTAGGCGTAGCTGAGCTCGAGCGCATTTATTCCCACCGCCGTATTGTCGTAGTTGTGCGGGTCTGTGAACTGCGCGTGTAGCTGCTCAGGGGCTGGAAGCACAGCCACGGCGAGGCACATGAGGAGCAAGCGTTGGCTGGAGCAGAAATTCAGTGTCGTCAAAATACGACCTTGATGATGCGCATGATGAGCTCTTCGGGAGAAAGGATAGTGAGAAGCAGAGGCAGCAGGGGAGCTGCCGTGGCGGCGGCCAGACGGGTGATGTCATCAAGTCCGAAGGGAACGGGACGCATCTCACGTACGACGGAATAAGCATTGCCGAGATCAGCGAGCGATTGGATGTCGCCAGTGCCTAAGAGTTCCTCGGAAGTGTCGCGCTGCCCGATTACCCATTTCTGTTCGAAGCTTTCGACGTAATGCTGGGCGACCAGTCCATAGTCCGCCAAACCCTTCCTCTTCGCGCGAGCCATCTTAGGCGTAAACATCAAAAGTGGCGCCAGAATGGCAACGACAAAAAAGGCTATGAAGCCACCAATCTGCAACTTAAAGCTCAGCAAGCTTTCTCCGTTATAAAGGACTCGGCTGGCCACCAGACCAGCGAGCATGGCACCCTGGGCGAAAAGGATCGGGCCGAATGCATAGGCACTCTTTCCCACAAAGGCGAGACCCGCGCAGCGATCCGGGTGTGTGGAGATAAGGTTCAGATCAATCCGGGAGACCTGCCACAGAAAACGAAACCAGACGAACAGTCTCACATACCAGCGCAGCAGGATGAACTGCAAAATCGGAATACTGATGAACACGTACCAATATCCGGCGGCCGTCAGGTGCCAGCGTCCGCCGGGCAGGGCATACCACGTTGGGTAATCGATCGTTGTCCGACTATTCCAGACCCACAGGCCCACCGTGTAAACAAGCAGCACGAGCCCCACTTCCAGGATGATGGAATTGCGGAGTCTGACAGCGGAATCAATTGCCCTCTCAAAGCGTGGCAGGTCTTGCGGCAAAACGATTCGCCGCTCCACAAAGCGGCGGACCACCGGCCGGATGCGCGAGTGAACAACCAGCTCGGCTGCGATCAGGACCGGAAGTGCAACCAGGAATCGGACATGTACCTCAACATCATGGAAAAAAGAAAGCTTCCCCGCGAAGGAACTGCGCATGGTCAGGAGCAGCAGCGGCGCCCACGCGAGTAGTACGACCACCAGCAGCCGCCGATACAACAGTTCTAAGTGATCCCCTCTGAGACGCGCTTTTCGAAGGAGCTGGAAGAGCGGGCCACCTAACACGAGCGAGAAGTCGTGCTCTTTCTTGAAGAACTCCGATTCCCTGAAAGCTTTTTTTTCCAGCGTTTCGGATGTCGGCACCACCGTGCCTCCTACGGATAATCATAATCGGGCGATCGGAACCGACTACTGTTATTGCTGACAGCTTCTCGGTAACCGTCAGAGCGGGTCTTGGCCTCGTGCCGATGGAATCGACTGGCATTTCGGAAGCTGCGTGGAACGTTCTCGTGGTCACTTTCAGGTCTTCACATCGTCGTTGAAGGATTTACTTCGCCAACACCGGACTCGCTGTGCCGACGGTGACCAGCGGAAGGGCAACGCGAAATTTCGCACCCTCTCCTGGCTGGCTTTCCACGCAAATCGTGCCGCGATGTTGTGACACGATCCACTGGGCGATTGCCAGGCCTAGTCCAACGCCGCCTTGTTCCCGGCTGCGCGCCTTGTCCACGCGGTAAAAGCGCTCAAAAATCCTCCGCTGGTCTTCGTCGGCGATACCCAATCCCGAATCCTGAACCGTCATGACAGCCGTGTCCTGCTGCACCTCGACCGCCAAGCGCACCGATCCGGGCGAAGGCGTGTACTTGAAAGCATTGTCGAGAAGGATATCGGCGAGGCGCCGCAGAAGGGTCTGGTCCCCCATTAACGGAATGCCCATCTCTGTGATGCTCGTCGAAAATTCGATACCGCGTGTCACGGCAACCTGCTGCCAACTACCCACCATGCCGCGCAAAATTTTAGTCAGGTCCACGGTCTGCATCGCTAGTGATTCGCGGCCGGAATCCTCGCGGGCCACCTCGAGCAATTGCTCGATCAACTGGCTCGTACGCTCCGCTTCCCCGAGTATCTGACGCAGAGACGCCCTATATTCGGTGTCTGTGCGCGATCGGCGCAGCGCCAACTCCGCTTCGGTGCGAATGAGCGAGACTGGCGTTCTCAGTTCGTGCGATGCATCGGCGGTGAACTGAGTGATTCTCTGGAACGCGGATTCGATCCTGTCCAGCATGGCGTTCAGCGTGTCCGTCAGCCGCTGCAACTCATCTCCGGTCTTGAGAGTCTGCAACCGGCGATGAAGGTTGGTTCCACTGATGTCCCTCGCGGTGCGTACCAAAGCATCCACGGGAGCGAGAGCCTTGCGGCTCATCCAGTACCCTACGCCCGTGGAGGCCAGGAGCCACAGCGGCGCGAACACCTGCAGATAAATACGAAATAATTGCAGCGTTTCGACAGCATCATCGGCCGTAGCGCCGACTCCGACGGTATAGACGTGCCCATTGACCTCGAGCTTCTCAAAAGCGAAGCGTACATACTGCCTGTCGATATGTCGCGTTCGGAACGCCGGCTGATTTGGAGGGTCAAGGCTTAAGTGCGTCGGCTGCTGCACCTGCAAAAACTTGGAACGATAAATCGGCTGGCCGCTTCCGTCATAGACCTCAAGATAGTCACCTGCATGCTCGTGGCCATAGATTGTCGACATCTCCGCGGAGATTTGTGCGGGTATCGCACCGTTCTGCTGGCTACCTATGAGATTCCTTAGGTCTTCAATCTGGGTCTCCAGACTGTCATCGATCAGATCAAAGAGACTGTGCTGCAGGATGAGCCACGTACCGGCGGCAAACACCAACTCCCCCAAAGTGAAGATAGCCACATACCACAGCGTGAGCCGCATTCCGATGGAAAATCTTTTCATGCCCGCTCATCCGATCGAATCATGTAACCAACTCCGCGCACGGTGTGGATCAGCTTTGGTTGCCCGCGACGATCCACCTTGTTGCGCAGAAGGTGCATGAAGGCGTCCAGCGTATTTCCCTCAATTTCCCGGTCGAAGCCCCAGACGGATTCGATCAGCGATTGCCGCGAGACCACCTTGCCCGAGCGATACATCAGGCGCTCCAAAAGGCTGTACTCTGTCCGTGTCAATGAGACTGACTCCTCCCCTCGGGTTACCTTCCTGCTGGCGGGGTTCAACACCAGATCAGCAACCTGTAACTGCGGATCGCCCGCAGCCAGAGCCCGGCGCTTCACCGCCCGCAGCCGCGCCACGAGTTCGGCAAACGAAAACGGTTTTGTCATGTAATCGTCGGCGCCCAGGTCGAGTCCCTGGATGATGTCGGGTACCGAGTCTTTCGCAGTCAACATTAAAATCGGAGTGCGCACCTTTTCCGCCCGCAAACGCTTCGCCAGCTCATATCCGCTGAGTTTCGGGATCATCACATCCAGAATGATCACGTCGAACTCGTGATCCTTTGCCAGGGCAAGCCCCTCTGCCCCGTCGCCAGCACACGTGACGGTGTGGCCTTCCTCCATCAGACCTTTTCGCAGGAGGTCTGCCATTCGGGTCTCGTCTTCTACAATCAGGAGCTTCATCTTGTTCGGTAAGGCACACGCATGCGCAAATTCACCCTCCCAGTGTAGAGCGGGACACCTGAACCTAATCTGAAAAATCTTGCTCTCGGTTCATGACAGGGAAACAACCCGCCCGTTGTGAGCGCGGCGACAGGGCGTCGACGGTAACCCTGTAACGTCATTCGTGGATAGCGCAATTTTGGAAGTTGGTTTATTCTGAAAGGTTCTCTTAACGCTCGCGGAGGCTCGCCGTCATCCCGTCCTCGCATTCTCAGCGCAGCACTGGCTAGTCCTCGAGCGAACACCCGAGAGCCCTCATGAAAACTGGAATCATAGGCCTGCCACAAGTAGGCAAAACATCGCTGTTTCAGATTCTGACCAAGGCGCATCTTTCTGCCCAGGCCCACGTCAATCCTCGCGAAGCGCATATCGGAGTCGCGAAGGTTCCTGATGATCGGCTCGATCGTCTGGCTGCCCTCTACAATCCCAAGAAGCTCACGCACACCTCGGTCGAATATGTGGATGTCGGGGCTATTGGTCAGGACGCGCTGAAAGAAAGCGCGTACATCGGGCACCTCCGACAGGTCGATGCTCTGGCCCACGTTGTCAGGGTCTTCGAAGATCCGTCCATTCCGCACGTTGGCGAGATCGATCCTCCTCGCGACATCAAGAACGTTGAATTCGATCTGATGGTCAGCGACCTGGGCCAAGTGGAGAAAAGGCTCGAACGCCTCGAAAAAGATCTGAAGAAGATGAAGACTCCCGACCTGGAAAAGGAGTTTGAACTGCTGAAGCGAGCCAAGGCACATCTTGAATCCGAAAAGCCTCTGCGTGAAATGCCGATGCCCGCTGAGGACAAAAAGCGTATTCGCGGCTTCATGTTCCTCAGCGAAAAACCAATCCTTTATGTGCTGAACATCGGCGAGTCGAGCGAACTTGGAAAAGAACTGGAAGAGGCTGTCAGCAAGTATAAGCTGACCGAAATCGCAGCCCGGCCCAACGCAGCGGCGACAGCCATCTGCGGCAAGGTCGAAGCCGAGCTTTCCGAAATGAGCGATGCCGATGCAGCGGAGTTTCTCTCCAGCTACGGTTTGAAGGAAAGCGGTTTGACGCGCCTCATTCGCACGACGTACCAACTACTGGGCCTCATCTCATTCTTTACCGCTGGCGAAGACGAATGCCGCGCGTGGCAGATTCCCGCCCACACGCGAGCACAGGAAGCAGCAGGAGCGATCCACTCGGATCTGGAAAAGCATTTCATCCGCGCCGAAACCATCCGTTGGGACCAACTCCTCGAAGCAGGCTCAGAAGCGAACGCTCGCGCCAAGGGCACTCTCCGCCTCGAGGGCAAAGACTATATCGTCCAGGACGGCGACGTGATGCATATTCGGCATTCGGGATAGTACTTTGTCACCGAGGAGACATTGAAACACGGAGGCCGATATTTCATTCTCTGCGTCTCCTTACCTCCATGGTGAATTGTGCTACAGGCTGATATCATCGCGCTGCCCACGCATGACTCCAATTCTAACCAGCATTTTGCTAGGTCTCACGGCCGCGGCCGCCAATGTGTTCGGCGGCGCCATCATCGTTCAGCGGCATTGGGAGCGCCGTTACCTGCGGTACTTCGTCGCTCTGGGCGCGGGATTCATGCTCGCTACGGCGCTGGTTGAGATGGTTCCCGAAAGCATCGAGATGCGGGGAAAACCTGCAGCGCTACTCGTATTGATGGGTTACCTGATCATCCATTTCTTCGAGCACACTGTCACGCCGCATTTTCACTTCGGCGAAGAGACTCATCGTGACGAGTTCCTGCACTCACACAGCTCTTATTCTGTCCTCCTTGGCCTTGTGATCCATACGTTTTTCGACGGCATCGCAATTGCCTCCGGATTTCTGGTTTCGAACTGGCTCGGCTGGCTGATCTTCCTCGCGGTCTTCCTCCATAAGATTCCGGAAGGCTTCACAGTCAGTTCCGTGATGCTCGCAAGTGGTCGCAGCCGCGGGATAGCTTGGGGTGCTTCCGTTGTGCTGGGTGGATCGACCCTCGCCGGAGTTCTGGTTATGGCGCTGTTTCGGCATCATGTCGGGGCCGGCCTGCCGCTCGCGGCGGGAGTGACGATCTATGTCGCCGCCTCAGACTTGGTGCCAGAGGTCAACAAAGAACCTGCCATGAAGATGGCACTGATGGTTTTCGTCGGGGCCGCAGTCTTCTTTCTGTTCGACCATCTCTTCCACGTGCATTGACAAAGCGGCCCTCGCGCGTGGCGAGGGGCTCATGGTGTAATCGGGACCCCGCAATCGGCGCTTACTCCACGGTGTGTTTGGCTGTATATCCTTCGCGCGCGACCACGTCGAGTTTATGGTCTTTGCCCTTCTGATCCTTGACTCTCAGCGGACCGCCGTCGGGAGCCACCACTTCAACTTTCAGCTTGCGATAGGTGCCATCCAGCTTGGTGTTCGACGGGGAGTAGGCGAGACTGTACTGGTTACGTATGTCGTTGGAGATGTCGCCGAACAACTCCGGCAATTCGCCTTCAAAACGCGGAAAGTAGGCGCGGCCTCCGGTCATCGCCGCAAAGGTCCGCATCTCGTTATCCCCCTGCAGATAATCCATGTGCCCGACTGGAATTCCCATTCCGTGCGCGTTGCGGCAGTATCCCGGATGGACATCACACCACTCCCGCACGATGAATCCCACGCTGATCGGGAAGATCGTCACGTCCTTCGTGTCCTTGATCTTCTTCATGATCTTATCCAGCGTCAACTTGCTGAAGGTGTCGATTCCCGTCGTGACCAGGATGACGTACTTTTTGCCCTCCACGCGGTCTAGCCGATCCAGCGTGTCATAGAGCGCATCGAAGAGGTTCGTCTCCGCGAATCCCGGAATGCGTAGCTCATTCAGAGCGCCGTAGACCGCCTTCTTGTCCTGGGTGAAGTCCACGAGGATGTGCGGATTCATGTCGTAGTACGCCACCGCTACCCAGTCATCCTTCTTCAGTGTGTTCGCAAAAGCATAAGAAGCCTGCAGCGCCTGCGTCATGAAGACGTAGTTTGTTGACGCAAACTCAACCAGCAGCACGGCTGTGATCGGTGCTTGGGAGACCTGAAAATTCTTGATCTGTTGCGGAACCCCATCTTCCATCACCCGGAAATTCTCTTTCTTCAGTCCGGGCACAAACTGGCCGCCATCTTTAATCGTTACCAGCACGTCAACATTCACCAGGGGTACGTTCACCTTGAGCGAATAGTCGGGAAGGTCTTCGATCTTCTTTGGCGTCACCGGAGGGGGTGGCGGGGGCGCTTCTTCCGCCTTCTTCTTCGGAATGGCATAGGGCCCGATGCTATCGGTCGGTCCGCCTGCCTCGGCTGGGACCTCCTGCTTCGGCTTGCCGGTGTCCGGCGTCTGGGTCGCGGGCGACGGCTCCTGCGATAGTGCTGGAACACCGCCAAAAACTGCTGTCAGGCACGCTACCGCCAGCCATAACCTGAATGTGCTAACACGCTCAGAAATATGCACTTTGTGATAGTTAAACATGGTGAACCCGCGAAAGCCCTGTGCTAGTATAGACGCACAGATTCGCAATTGGGATGTTTTTGCCCGGTCCCATATTGTCCCCTAGTCGGTGCAACGAGTCGCAGTTGGTCTGGATCTAAAAGTTTATGGGCCCATTTCAGGGTCCGATTCGGGGCTTCAAATGAGGAAGTTCGTCCTTGCGCTTTTCGTCCTGGGTGCATCTCTACCCACAATCCTGACCGCTCAGACTGCCCAGCCTACCATTCCCGTGGATCAGATTCACCCCGGAATGCGCGGGGTGGCGTACACGGTGTTTCAAGGCGTGAAGCCCGAGTCGATGGATCTGGAGGTTCTGGGCGTTTTGCGCAACGTGAACGGCCCCAAGGGCAACATCATCCTCATTCGTCTGGTCGGGCCGAAGGTGGAATACACCGGCGTGGTCGCGGGAATGAGCGGTAGCCCGGTGTACATCGACGGTAAACTGGCGGGCGCGCTCGCATTTCGCATCGGAGAATTCTCCAAGGAGCCCATCGCCGGCGTCACCCCAATCGCCGACATGCTCGAGATCAACGCGATGGATAAATCGCCCGCGGAAGAGGCTTCAGCCGTGAAGCCAGCCGCCGCGAGTGTCGCGGGAAAGACTGCCGCCCCAGGAAACGCCATCTCGCTCGCTGGCGGTACGCAAGAGCTCACCAATTATCTGAAGCCCATCGAAACCCCGCTGGTGTTCAATGGATTCTCTGAAGAGGCAGTCCGGCTCTTCGCACCACAATTCGCCGCCGCTGGAATTGTGCCGGTAATGGGCGCCGGTTCCGTAAGCGAAGAAAAACAACCCGAGCCGCTCGAAGCTGGCTCTGCCGTCAGCGCCGTTCTTGTCCGCGGCGATATGGATATCGCCGCCACCTGTACCGTCACATATATCGATCCACAGCGTCTGCTGGCCTGCGGACACCCGTTGCTGCAATTCGGCTCGGTTGACATCGCGATGAACAAGGCGCAGGTGCTGGCAACTCTGCCTTCGCCGCTGAATGCCTTCAAGATCGTCAACACCACCGAACGCGCTGGGACCTTTGTGCAGGACCGCAAGACGGGAGTCCTAGGTGTCTTCGGCAAAGAACCGGAAATGATTCCGGTCACTCTGTCCATTCACGGTGGCGGTAGCACCAAAGAATTTCACTACGAAGTGCTCAATAATCCGCGCCTTAGCCCGGTGGCGATTATGGCGACGGTGTTCAATGCTCTGAAAGGCGTGAACCAGTACGGCGAAGAGATCACCTATCGGCTAACCGGCGCCATCGACGTAAAGGGATTCCCGACGGTCGGACTGAAGAACATGTTTACGCCCTCGGAAAACGGCCCGCCCGCCGCCATGGCAGCGGCCCTATCGTTGGGTGAGCGCTTCGGACGCATTTACGATAATCCGTACAATGCCCCCGCCGTAAACAGCGTAAAGCTGGATTTTGATCTTGTCCGCGAACGGCGCTGGGCGCGTCTGGAAAGTGCCCGCACTGACGTTACCGAGGCACGTCCGGGCGACCAGATCATAGTGGAAACTGTGCTCGCTCCCTACCGGGGTGAACGCGTCGTCCGCCAGATTCCAGTGAAGATTCCCACCTCTGCCAGCAAAGGCAATCTAAGAATTCTCGTCAGCGACGGCGATACGCTCGACCGCGTCAACCGCACCAACCCGGCCTTCGGCCGCAAGCTGGATCTGGCTTCTACCATCGCCCTGCTGAACAAAGAGCACGCTAACAACCGGCTCTACGTCTCTTTGCTCGAAGCCGATCCCGAGGCGCGCGTGGCCGACAAGGTCATGCCCACCCTGCCGATTTCCATCATGAACGTGATGGACGGCATGCGCGGCAACCAGGAGATGATTGTCAGCGGTGAATCAAATGTGGATGAAACCGCAACGCCATCGCTTGACTACGTGGTTAGCGGAGCGCAATTGCTGACAGTGACCGTGAAGTAGCTTTCGAAGCTATTCTTCCTCCTGCTCACCCATCTGCATGGTCAGATAGCGCTCATAGCCCAGTTCCTTGATCTGGTGCATCTGGGCTTCGAGGAAGTCGACGTGCTCCTCCTCATCCTTGAGCAATTCAACCAACAGGTCCCGCGATCCGTTGTCGCCCTCTTTGGTCGCGATGGCGATCGCGTCGTTGTATTGCTTGACCGCCGAGACCTCCAGCGCCAGATCGCTCTCGAGCATTCCCTTCACTGTGCCGCCCACGTTCAATTCCAGCGGCATCATCGACGGACTGCCATCGAGAAACAGGATGCGCTCGATCAGCACCTCGGCGTGCTTCATCTCGCCGATGGACTGCTTCTTGATGTATTCCGCGAGCTTGTTGTAGCCCCAGTTCTCGCACATTTCCGCATGTAGAAAGTATTGATTAATCGCCGTCAGCTCTTCCTGCAGCGCCTTGTTTAACTCAGCTAAAACTTTTGGATTTCCCTTCATGAGCCGAGATTGTCGCAAAACGAGCGAGGCATCGCAACCAAAAACAGGGGATCTGGGGAAGCAATCAAGGCTTACTTGAGAGACGAGAAATTAGCCCATGGCTTCATCGATGGTGCGGAGTAAGGCTGCACGCGTAAATGGCTTCTCGAGCAGGCGAATGCCCGTTTGCAAGCCCTGGTGTGCAACCAGTTCGCCTGTGTATCCGGACATGTAGACCACCTTCATCTCCGGATGCGAGTCCATCAGCCGCAGCACCAGTTCAGGCCCATTCATTCCTTTCATCACCACATCGGTCAGAGTCAGGTCGATGCGCGTCGAGTTGGAGGCGATGACATCCAGTGCCGCTTCACCGTCGATCGCTTCCAGCACTTTGTACCCGTGGTCTTCGAGCATCCTGCGTGTCAACTTGCGCATAGTGGGGTCATCTTCGGCCAGCAGGATCGTCACGCCGTCCCGGCGGGCAGGCAGCAATTCCGCGCGAGCCTCCGTGCCCAGCCCCAGTTTGTGTTCGGCACTTGGCAGATAGATTTTGAAAGTTGTTCCACGGCTGGGTTCGCTGTAAACCCAGATGTGTCCCCCGCTCTGCTTGACAATGCCGTAAACGGTCGCCAGCCCCAGCCCGCTTCCCTTGCCGCTTTCTTTCGTGGTGAAGAAAGGCTCGAAGATACGAGTTCTTGTGGCTTCATCCATCCCGATGCCGTTATCGCTGACCGCCAGCATTACGTATCGGCCCGGGCTCATGGAGTGCTCTCGCGCAAAAGAAGCGTCCAGGTCAGAAACTCCGGTCTCGATGATGAGTTTGCCCCCATGGGGCATGGCATCGCGTGAGTTGACTGCCAGGTTGAGCACGATCTGGTCGAGTTGGCCGGGATCGGCTTCCACGATGGCGCTCCCGCTTAGGGATGGGAGCATGATCTCCACGTCGTCTCCCATCAGCGGCTTCAGCAACTTGCTGACTTCTTTCAGACGCTCATTCAAATCGAGAATCTGCGTTTGCACGGGCTGTCGGCGGCTGAAAGCCAACAACTGGCGCGTGAGCGATGCACCCCGTTTTGCAGCCTCTCGGATGTTGTCTACGTACTCGAGACTGTCACCGTCAACACGTCCGCGCAAAAGTTCGGTACAGGCAGTGACGATTCCAAGCAGATTATTGAAATCGTGAGCGACACCGCCCGCCAGCCGCCCCACGGCCTCCATCTTCTGCGACTGCCGCAGCTGGTCTTCAATCTTCTTCTGGCCCGTGATGTTGCGGCCAATCGCAGAGGCCCCCACGACTCGGCCGTCGGTGTCATGAATCGGAGAAACCGAGATGGACATATTCAGCCGCCGGCCGTCTTTGGTGACACGAATCGACTCAAAGTACTCCACGCGTTCACCGCGACGAATTTTTTCAAGAATGCCGGGAATTTCATCTGGCCGATCCGGTGGACAGAGTACGGATATGTTTCGGCCAATCATCTCCAGTGCCGTATAGCCATAAATGGCTTCCGCACCTGTGTTCCAGTGGGTAATGATGCCGTCCAGGTTCTTGCCGATGATCGCGTCCTGGGAGGAATCCACGATCAACGCCAGCCGATTTTGTGAATCGCGCAACTCGCGCGTTTTTCTGCGCTCCAGTTCCTCGTTGGCGTGCCGCAGTTCCTCTTCGATTCGCTTTCGATCACTGATATCCCGGATTACGCTCAGCACCATCGCACCATTACCGGTAGCCACAGGACTCAGGCTGATTTCCACGGGGAATTCTGATCCGTCGCGGCGCCTGCCATGCAAATCCACGCCCGATCCCATGCGACGGATTTTGGGTCGTGAGTAATAGTCCTCACGATGCTGATGGTGCTGCGGGCGTTGACGCTCCGGCACCAACCGCTCTACGCTCTGCCCGATCAACTCGTCTTTGGTGTAACCGAATAGCGCTTCCGTTTGGGAGTTGACCTGGATGATCACCCCCTGCTGGTTCACCGCAACGACGGCGTCGGGAATCGCCTCGAGGATCGACGGAGACAACAATGCCTCCGCGACATTTTTCTGGTTCGATTCCATGCAGCTTCTCGACTACTCCGCCCCACGCGGAGCTCTGCGCCTAATATACTTCAAAACTCGATTGCGCTACGGATAGGCGTAATGCGGGTCGTTCGCTTGTTGTAACGGGAGCCCCGCGCTCCTCAGCGCGAAGGGAGTGCTCTGTGCATCTTCCGCAATTGCAGGATGATCTCCAAAAACAAGACTGGGATCACCCAGCAAGCCCAGGCTATGGCGACCGCGCGATCTCCATCCGGCTGGAGACGTGCGCCGGGATAGTAGTCGTTCAACACGCGGAAAGTAACGAAGGCAAAGGTCACGACATATGTCCGGACCATCCACTCCTTGTGGACTTGAATCTCTCTCTTCAGAATTGCGTATAAAGCCATCGCTGCCGAAGTGAACCATGCGGTAGCCAAGCCCAGCAAAGCGAATCCGAATGCCCAGCCGAACGTGGTGCTAATCGCCATCCTGTAGGCACCCACTGAGCCGATCGCCACTCCTCCCAGGAAAATCCTTCCCGTCCAGCGGTGCAGGTTGGCATAGCGCATGCGAAAGCCGGTCCAGAACTGAAACGGGCCCGTGAGCAAAGCCACCATGCCGCCAGTAATATGCATGAGCAACCAGCCGCGCATGTTCCAGTAATTCGCGGCGCCCAACAACGGATCAGTGAAAGCCGCCGAGTTGTAATGAAGGTAGTACCGGAATACGTACTTGAGAACGAAGGCCAGAGCGGCGGCCAGGATCAACCCCGAACCAACGAGTTTTGCGACCAGACTGATTGTCCTGCTCTGGGTCGAGGGTCGCGCAGAACCGGAAGCAGCAAGCGTTGACATTGTCCCCCCTTTTTGCGGGGGAGAATGATCACATTTCGCTGGTCCGAACGCAAGAGCGTTCGTCAAATGGGGCAAAGCTCAGGTTCAGAAGCACTTCAGCAAGCTTTTGGGCATGCGGGTGAATCCATGAGTGAGAACAATTTGAATCAACATCTGGGTGGCATTGTATCCGGCGTGGACCAGGAAGCTGGCCGCCACAGACTGGCTCATCGCTCGGACCACCCCACAAACCACCCCGACCGCGAAGATGACCAGCCCGACAGCCCATGCGTACCCATATTGCGGTAAATGAAGCAGAGCAAACGGCAGCGCGCTCAGCAGCACTCCCCACAGTATACCCAGGTGTCGTGCCAGCACGGGATACATCAATCCCCGAAAGAATAACTCTTCCATGAGCGGTGCCAGCGTGACCGCGATCAGCGCAAGTAGGTATGCATCCAGAGGTCGATCAAAGAGGCGATCAAACGGCGTATCTTTAGGCATCGGCAGAAGGCTTTCCAGGGTGGCTAGCCCCAGCAGGAGCACTGCTCCCAAGGCAAGAAATTTCCCAGCGGATCGTGGCCAGTTCCAGCGTATCGCCCGCCAGAAGGGAACATGATACTTGCCCTCCACCATTGCGATCATCAGCAAAGCTACGGGCACATAGAACAGAAACTGCGAAACGATCAGCAGAATGGGCCTCTGCTCCATCTTCTGCGCTGCCTGAAAGAACGTAAGCCGCGGATACCAGAGCAATTGAGTAGCTTTGGCGGTGGCAACTTGCAGCACAAACATGACTACGAACGTCAACGCCGCAATGAGCAATACATCCCAACCGCTCCAGATGGGCCTATCCGAAGTCGTTGAGACACTTGCTTGCCTGATCCCTTCAATAGAGACTAGGGACTCGTCTTGTACCGCCTGCGGTGATTCCGCACCAGTCGGCGACGGCTGAAACTGCGAATTGTCTGGAGATGCCACGCAGAACACTTCCTTCTAATTAGGGACTACCACTTGAGAATTCGGAACCGCTCTTCCGAAGTACGCTGCCAGCGCCTGTCCTGTATATGACTTTTTCACCCGCGCAACTTGCTCGGGCGTACCTTGCGCCACCACGCGGCCGCCCTCTTCGCCGCCCTCCGGACCCAGATCGATGATCCAATCTGCATTCCGGATCACGTCGAGGTTATGTTCAATGATGATGATCGAGTTCCCCAGGTCCGTTAGACGATGCAGTACATCCAGAAGCTTCTTTACATCGTCGAAGTGCAAACCGGTCGTGGGCTCATCGAGAAGGTAGAGGGTTTTGCCCGTCTGCCGCTTGCTCAACTCGCGCGCCAATTTGATGCGCTGTGCCTCGCCACCAGAAAGCGTCACAGCCGACTGTCCCAGATGGATATATCCCAAGCCCACGTCGACCAGCGTCTGCAACTTTGGTTTGATCTGGGGGATGTTTTCCAGAATCGGCAACGCATCCGACACCGGCATTTCCAGCAAATCTGCGATTGAATATCCGTTGTATTTGACCGCCAGCGTCTCCGAGTTATACCGGCGCCCGTCGCAGACTTCGCAGAGCACGTACACGTCCGGGAGAAAATTCATCTCGATGCGCCGTTGCCCCTCGCCCTGGCAAGCCTCGCACCGGCCTCCC
This sequence comes from Binatia bacterium, assembly GCA_035577905.1. Taxonomy (GTDB): domain Bacteria; phylum Acidobacteriota; class Terriglobia; order Terriglobales; family Acidobacteriaceae; genus Sulfotelmatobacter. The sequence continues at coordinate 129,341 of DATKAP010000128.1, read as the reverse complement.
GAGACATTAAACGAAAACCGTCCGGCCTTGTATCCGCGCTCGCGCGATTCCGGCAACATGGCATAGAGATCGCGGATCGCCGTGAACACTCCCGTGTACGTCGCAGGATTCGACCGCGGTGTCCTCCCGATTGGCGATTGATCAATGCGGATGACCTTGTCGATATTCTCCGCCCCTGAAATCGCCTTGTGCTCGCCCGCCTTCTCGCGCGAGCGATAAAGCTGCCGCGCCAGCGCGCGATACAAGATGTCATTCACGAGCGTCGATTTTCCCGATCCGGAGACACCGGTCACGACCGTCATCACGCCCAATGGGAAAGTCACGTCCAGGTTCTTGAGATTGTTTTCCTTCGCGCCGAGGATCGTAAGCGCCGCGCCGTTCTTCTGCCGCCGTTCCGGCCGCATCTCGATCTGCGTCCTGCCCGAGATATATGCGCCCGTGAGCGAGTTCGGCTCCCGCATGATCTCTTCCGGCGTCCCGTGCGCCACCAGATCTCCCCCATGCCGCCCCGCTCCCGGCCCGAGGTCAACAACATAATCCGCTCGCCTGATCGTCTCCTCATCATGCTCAACCACAAGCACCGTGTTCCCCAAGTCGCGCAGGTTCTCCAGCGCATTCAGCAGGCGGCCGTTGTCACGATGATGCAACCCGATCGACGGCTCATCCAGCACATAAAGGACTCCGCGCAGCTTCGATCCAATCTGAGTTGCCAGCCGAATTCGCTGGCCCTCCCCACCGGACAGGGTCGCAGCCGACCGGTCCAGCGAGATATATCCCAGCCCCACCGCATTCAGGAATTGCAAGCGCTCGACCACTTCATGCATCACCCGTCCCGCAATCACCGCCTCGCGGCCCGCAAGTTTGATTCCCTGCGCGGTTTCCAGCGCCCGCGATACAGGCATCGCGGTGAAGTCGGCAATCGACATCCCACTGACCTTCACCGCCAGACTCTCCGGGCGCAGCCGCTTCCCATGACACGCCGGACACTCCGTCGCCGACATGTGATCCATCAGCCAATCGCGGTACCCTTCCGACGTGGACTCTTCCAGGTTCTGCTTGAGATATCCGAAGATCCCATGGAACCCCGTTCGTCCACCGCGGCCCTGCTCGCCGTTCAGCAGAAAGTCTTGTATCTTCTCCGGCAGTTTCTCGAAGGGCGTGCTCAGGTCAATTCCATAAGCAGACGACACCACATGCAGCTGGTGAATCAGGTTCTGCGATGCCGACCCCGGCCCTAGCCCGCCATCCAGCAGCGGCTTTGACCAGTCGCTAATCACTTTTGCGGGATCAAAGTCGTATTTGCTCCCCAAGCCGTGGCACTCCGGACAGGCACCGTACACACTATTAAAGGAAAACGAGCGAGGCTCGAGCTGTGGCACGTTGATCCCGCAATCCGGACAGGCCAGCTTCTCCGAGTAAAGCTGCTCTTCCCCACCCACAACCGCGACCTGCACCAGACCGCCAGCCAGTTTCATCGCCAGGCCAATCGACGTTTCAAGCCGATGCTCGATTCCCGGCTTCACCAGCAACCGGTCAATGACAACTTCAATCGTGTGGTTCTTCCGCTTGTCCAGGTTGACGACGATATCGTCGTCTAGACTCACCAACTCGCCGTCGATCCGCGCCCGTGTATACCCATGCTTCACGAGCGTCTCCATCTCCTTCTTGAACTCGCCCTTCCGTCCGCGGACGATGGGGGCCATGATCATGACGCGGTCTTCCGGACTCAGGGCCATCACCCGCTGCACAATCTGATCGGCGGACTGGCGGCTGATCGCCCGCCCGCACTTGGGACAGTGCGGCACCCCGATGGAAGCGAACAAGAGGCGAAGATAGTCGTAGATCTCAGTAATGGTTCCGACGGTGGATCGCGGGCTGCGGCTGGTGGTCTTTTGCTCGATCGAGATCGATGGGCTAAGTCCATCAATTCCATCAACATCCGGACGTTCCATCTGGTCCAGAAACTGCCGCGCATAGGCCGACAGAGTCTCCACGTAGCGCCGCTGGCCTTCGGCGTAAATCGTGTCGAACGCCAGCGAAGACTTCCCCGATCCGCTCAGCCCCGTGACAACCGTAAGCGTGTTTCTCGGAATCTCAACGCTGATGTTTTTCAGATTGTGCTGCCGGGCGCCCCGGACAGAAATCTTGGTAATGGCCATTATTTGTCCAGGGTGATGTACCTTCCGTAATGTCGACAGGTGACCAGAATTGTCCGAAAGTAGGAATGCACAGCTCTACTCCGTATCTTAGTCGTCAACAACGCGGAGCGTCAACGCAGGTAGATTGAGAACGCGAGACTTGCGACAGGCCAACACGAAGTAGCCAGCTTCAGCACAATTCGTTTCAAGGGATTTAGAAGACCGTGATTTCGCTATTAATGCCTTTTATCCTCTGCGTCACCGTCGTCGCTTCCGTCAGCCTCGGCATCCTCGCCGCCTACATCGCAGTCTTCGGCATCCTGAGCACATTCGGCCAGCCATCGCGCCCTGAACCCGCGCCAGCCCGCCCGCGCCTGGTGCTGGTGCCCACGCAGAACCACGCCAGCGGCGACTGATCGATCTGTCAGGCTTGGCACCCGTTCCCTCAGAGCACTAGCGCGTCTGTTCCAATTTCCGAAATTCGGCAGTGACCCTGTTCGCTGTGGCTGAGTACGGGTTACTATCTCTGCTCGGGCCCTTTCCTTCTTCCCCTTCATTTCAACGTGGCGGAGGTGCCTTATGCCAACGTCTCTATTCGGGCCGGACTTTCAAGCGGTTCTCAATCGCGCCGTCAACCCATCCACTCCAGCGGCTGCTCCATTCCCCTCACCCGAAGATTGGCGCGACCGCTGGATTTATTTCCTGATGCTCGATCGCTTCAACAATCCGTCAGGCCCTCCCGCGCACAGCCCATTCAATGATCCCGATTTTTCCGGATTCCAGGGCGGAAAATTCTCAGGCGTGCGGCAGGAACTTTCTTACATCAAAAACCTCGGGGCGGGAGCCATCTGGCTCAGTCCCGTGCTGAAGAATTTTCAGTTCGATCCCAATACCTACCACGGCTATGGCATTCACAATTTCATCGGCGCCGAGCCCCGCTTCGCCGACAACGCCGCCGCAGCTGACGATGAACTTCGCACCCTGGTGGATGCAGCCCACCAACAAGACCTGCTCGTGATCTTCGATATTGTGCTCAATCACACCGGCAACGCGTTCGCCTATCAATGCGATCCAACGGATCAATTCTGCATTAGCAACCAGGGAGCGCAGGCCAGCTTTCATCCTTCCCCGCAACCCGGTCAATGGCGCGATGCAACCGGAGTCGCGCGCCCCGACTTCCCCGATGTCGCCACCATTCCCAACCCGTCGCTGGATGCTGTGGTATGGCCGCTGGAACTTCAGAAGAACAGCTTCTTCCGCCGCCAAGGAACCCCGGATCCCAACGGCGACGATACGGTCGGCGATTTCAGCGTCTTAAAGCAGATGGTGACAGCCGATGCCGACCTGCAGCGTTTCCTCATCCGTTCCTACCAGTACGTGATCGCTCGCTTCGATATCGACGGCTTCCGCATCGATACCCTCCGCTATCTGAAGGGCGATTTGGCGCGCCTCTTCGGCAATTCCATGCGCGAATTTGCCCTGAGCATCGGCAAGAAGAACTTTTTCACCTTCGGGGAAGTCTTCGATTCGAACGCAGAGCAGGATATCGCCAGATTCATCGGACGAAACACCAGCGACCAGAGCGAACTCGTCGGCGTTGATGCCGCTCTCGACTACCCACTATTCAATACTCTCAAACCCGTCGTAAAAGGCTTCGCGCCGCCCGCCGCTGTAGTTGGCATGTATCAGAATCGCAAGAGTGTGGAAGTCAACGTTCTCAGTTCCCATGGCGATGCAACTCGCTATTTCGTCACCTTTCTCGACAATCATGACGTGAAGGAACGCATCCGCTACGTCGATCCCGTAGACCCCACGAAGTTTGATGATCAGGTGACTATGGCGCTGGCCTGTCTCTATTCCCTGCCCGGCATTCCGTGCCTCTACTACGGCACCGAACAGGGATTGCACGGCTCGGGCAGCGACCCAGCCGTACGTGAGGCCCTTTGGGGTGGACCCGGCTTCGACGAGCAGAGTGCGTTCTATCAGGACATTCAGCAGATCGCATCGGTTCGTGCCCGGCAGTCCGCCCTGCGCTACGGACGTTTCTATTTTCGTCCCATCTCGGGCGACGGCGTGAACTTCAGGGTCTCAGGATTCCCGCAGGGAGTCGTAGCGTTCTCCCGCATCCTGAACGATCAGGAGGTGGTCGTCGCGGCAAATACAAACACCGCGTCGACCCAGCAAGTCGATGTGATCGTGGAGATTCTGCTCAGTTCTGCGGGCGATGCGTTTGACGTGCTGTACAGCAATCAGACTGCACCACAAGCTCCCCAGCCAGTTCGCCTGGTTCTAGCTGGGACCCCGACGGTTCATGAAGTCGACGGCTCAATCGGAACCGGCCCCTTAAATGTAATCCGTGTAAACCTGCAGCCGCTGGAGGTTCAAATCCTCCGCAGGCATGCTCCAGAGCCGCAGTAATAGCTGCCCGTTGCAGCCAAACTACTTCTTCTCCTGCCCTCCACTTGCTACCGCGAGCAGATACCACGACGAATGCGGCAGCCATTGCTCACCCCAGCGCCAGTCGTTGTCCGCTCCCGTCTCGCGATAGGGAATCAGAAAATCGATGTCGTTTTCGTCTTTGAACCCTCCAGTGATCCCGTTCGAGATCCCGCCGGGCGCATTCGTAAATGCCCACGAATCGAAATACATATAAGGAGGATTATTCCGTCCCACACCGTTCAGCATGCACGAGTCGAACGGATTCAAACCCAGAATCCAGTTCAGCTGGTTGGTGGAAAACGCCTCCAGCTTCTCGCGAAAAGCCTTATCGTTGGCAAAAAGTTGCACGGCCAGATTTGCCGCCGTCGCCACTGAGGCCAGCCGCGCGTTTTCCCCTTGCCACCAGGGAGCAGCGTCACTGTTATGCGGAAAGAAGAAACTGGTGCGCCGCGATCCGTTCTTTTCCTGCACATACTCGCGGCTGTACCCGAAGGGATTGTTCAGTTCCCCGGTAATGGCCAGTTCAAACTCCAGCGATCGCTTGACCGTGTCGAGCACTGCCATGCGCACCGACGGATCGGCAACTTCCTGGTAATAGAGCAGGCTCACCACAGGAAATCCGCCGTCCGATGCATGAAAGAACGGACGCGTCCCCTCATCCACCCGCCAATAATTGTTGTAACCACCCGCGCTGATCTGTCGCGACATCAGACTTTTCGCCCGCCGGTCAGCCGCCGCCTTGTACTTATCTTTCTTTGTGGCGCGGTAGAGTTCCGTTGCCGCCGCCAGCGCGCAGTAATCATCAACCATGTTCTCCTTGCCATCGTTGACTAACTTCAGATTGTCTTTCTCCAGATAGTCGAAAGCATCCTCGGCTGCCTTCAGATAATCCGCACTCGTAAACTCCCCGGACACCGGATATGTGCTTGCCATGGCAAGCGCCGCAACCGCGATGCCTCCTCCGGAGCGATAGCTGACCTCATACTCCCGGTCGTTGTTCGCCGACTCAAGCATCCCTCTCGCACCCTGGCCCGGAGTGGACTCAATGCCGAAGCGTTTCATCTCCCCGGCGATCTTGCGTCCGGCCGGCGTCTGGTCCACATCGCCGGTGGTCACGGACCGATAAAATGACCCATCCGGTACCTTCATGCGGACCATGTAATCCGCTCCGAACATCGCCTCATCCAACAAACGCGCTTGATACCGCGCAAGGTCTGCATTCCCTCGCAGCTTCATCTGCTCATAGCTCTTTAATAATGAGTAGACGGCGAACGGTATCTGTTGCGGATTGAAATAGGTCGAGAATGACAGATGCGAGAAGTGCTTTCCGTAGTCGCCCGTGGCGTCCCACCAGCCGCCGTGCGCATCAACGGTCCCCGCCTTCTTACCATCAAACTTCAGATGGCGATCCGCCTTATCGAACTCTCCCGAGCTGCGCTGGCCTTTGAAGTAATAGATGACATCGGACATCGTGCTCCGCTCCAGCAGGTCGCGCTCGATCAAAAACGGAAACGAGCGCACCTTCCCCGATCCCGTCGCGCACTCCAGGTAATACTTCCCCTCTTTCGCGAATGCGTCGAAGTCGAGTGTCCAGAAATACCAATCCTTCCACTTCTGCACGGGACCCGACGCCTTCGCGGAAACATCCATCACCGGCTGTTCGTTGTCGTAGTTTCTCAGCGAGCAGCCTGTCACGCTATCTCCCGCCTTCGCCAAAATCACCGCATGTTTTTGACCCGCAGGTTCATAGCCCAGGTGATTGGCAAGGATCTTTACCTCGGATGCCAAGGAGCACGCGCTTAGAAATAAGACGGATAGCAACATAACGAACAGCGTTCGTTTCATAAGATCACCTGGATAAATTTGAAGTAGTGAAGATCTACTTTCATTCCGGCGGAATGAATGAAAGTTATGCCCTCTTCTTGGGTGCCCCACTTCTGTCCGACTCTGCCAGAAGTGAGCCTTTCGATCGAGCGCTGTCGAAGGGTGTCTCCATGATGAAGACTGGGCATGTCAGTAAATCACTTTGAGCGAAAACTGAATCTGCCGCGAAGTTCCCGCAGTCTTGCTGATGATGCCAAACCCGCTCCCGTTTACAATGTTCGAGGGCAATCCGAAGTTCACGATATTGAAAATATTGAAGAACTCGGCGCGAAACTCCAGCGTGCCCAGCTCGGCGTTGCCACGATGCCCGAACGGAGTGTCTTTGATCACCGCGAAATCAAAGCTGTGAAAGGCCGGCCCGCGAAACGTGTTGCGCCCCAAAGTGCCGAAGCGTCCGCTGTGCGGTCCCGTCCCGCCGGCGATGTTGATCGGAATGTTAAAGAAAGACGCATTGTCGTTGCCCAAACCGAAATAGTCATCCCGCACCGGTCGGCTCGTCGACAAGTGTGGCATCGTCACCAGATCCGGACGGTCTCCTCCACCCAGGCCGGCCCCTGTCTGTTGAATCCCGGAGAAGACTGTGAAGGGCGATCCGGTCGTCAGGGTCGTGATGTTCAGAACCTGCCAACCTCGGGTAAACGTCCGGCCGAGCGGCCGCAGAAAGTGCACTCGCTCGAGCGGTAGCAACTGGATCACGCTGGCGGCAAACACATGTGTCACATCGAACGTAGACGGCCCTTTCTCCGCCGACGGATCCCAGGGATTCTGCGGTCCAGTCTGCAGAATCGTCCCCGACGTCCCCAGTAATCCCCCCAGCACCGCGCTCGTGTCGTCCAGCGCCTTCGAGTACGTGTAACTCGCCTGCAGTCCCAGACCGTAGCGGGCGGAGTTCTTCGTCAAACTGGTCTGCAGCGCGTGGTAACTCGAGTGCGACGCGCTGGTCATGATCATTTCCGGGCCGAACCCTCCCGTCGCATGGCACGGTGTATCGAACTGGGTGAAAGGAGCAAATCCCTCGCACGCGCCGCCGTAACTGTTCGGGTTGTACACGCGCGCCAGATGGACTCCCGCCGTCCCAACGTAGGAAGCGTTGAACTTGAAATCGCCAAAGTCATGGTCGACCCCGGCCGTCCAACTCCCGATATACCCGTTGCCAAAATTTTTCGCGATGCCGCTGATGTTAAGTAACTGTACATTTCCCGGTGCCAGCGCGTTCAGATCCGTCTGGAACCGCGCGTAGTCAAACACGGTGTTCGCCGGAACATCCTCTGAACGGCCGGTCGCAAAGATAGGCTGACCCTGCACGCTATAGGCGGTCGGGAGATTCAACTTCACAAACGTGTTGTGAAACACCACTGGCTCATTCGGTTGAGCGTAAATCGAGGGAGCAAACACATAGGGAATCGCCGCGGTCAAAAAGTTGTCTTGCCAGAGATTGGGGATCCCCGTTGCAATCGCAGCCCCTGCGTGCAGCACCGTGTGTTTTCCGAGGCTGTAATCGAGCGACAGCCGCGGTCCCCAGCCGTGCCAGTCCTGATCGTAGGGCGGCTGCGGATTGATGAATACCTCTTGATGAGCATTCCGATCCCAGTACGGCACTGTTTTGCCGTCCGGCCCCGTGAAGATGGGCAGCGATGTCCTCTTCGTCGCCTCATGGATGCGGCTGTTCACTTCATACCGCAATCCGTAGTTCACAGTCAGCTGTGGCGTCGCCTTCCAGGTGTCCTGAAAATAGAAGCCATACGCTTCGCGCCGCACACCCGCTTCGTTGAACTTGTCTCCCACAGGCGTGATATCCGCGGCTGCCATGACGTTGTAGGAATACGGCGTAGCCGTGAGAAGTGCGGTTAGCGAATCGGGCAGCGGATCTCCCACAGCGATGTCATGCGTTCCACTCCCTGACTTGATCTCTACCGGCGAATACACCTTCCCGCCGCCAAATTCGTAAATCCCGTTTGTGTTCACTCCAAAGATCGTCGAATCGCGGTTAATCCGGATCTCCGCTCCCCACTTAAAATCATGCGACTTCCGCACCCAGGCAAAATCCTGCTTGAACTGATACAGGTTGCCGTACGACCCGAAAATCGATCCGCTTGGCTGGTTGTACGGCTGGTACAGACCGTCCGCATAAGTAATGCCGGGTAGCGTGTGATTTCCCGCAGGAAAAAAGGGAGTGCTACGGATGTAGCTCAGGGAAGTGTCCGACGTCATGTGCGCAGAAATTGTCCGCGTGTACCGCACACCGGCGTTGCGCTGATGGTCGTAGAACTGAATGCCGAACTCCGGGTTGATCACAGTCTGGTCGGGATTTGTCAGTGGTCCTCTAACTTGATTCAAGCTGAACCGGGTCAACAGTGCGGCCTTGTCCGAGATCCTGTGGTCCACCCGGATGGAGAATTGGTCTGTGCGCGTCTCAACCTTCGATGAGGCAGCATACGTGCGCTCTCCTAAAGGTCCGTTCGGTTCGTTCGGCAGCGGATACCCATTGAGCACAGCCGCTATTTCTGCGTTGACCGGAACGAACAACGTATCCCGTGCGAAGGTCGTGGTATCCATGCCCTGCCGCTCGGCAGCGGTTGGAACGGGAATCACCTGCGTTGTCCCCAGAACCTGCCGGAAGCCTTGATATTCCCCGAAGTAAAAAGTCCGGTCGCGCCCGTTGTAGATGCCGGGCAGCACGACTGGCCCGCCGTTCGTAAAGCCGAACTCGTTTCTCACAAAAGGAGGAATCCGCCGTTTGCCGGTAGGATCCTTATAGTCGAAGTAATTCCGCGCATCAAAGGCCGCGTTCCTCACGAACTCGAACAGGCTTCCGTGAATCTGGTTCACACCCGATTTCGTAACGACATTCGTGAAACTCGCCCCGCCGTGCCCAATCTCGGGCGGCATGACCCCGCTGTCTGACTGCACCTCCTGGATCCCATCCACATTGAAGTTGGAGAAGGTCGCGCCGCCCATCTCAGGATCGGTCGTGTCGAAGCCATCCATGGCGAAAACCGTGGCGGTTCCCCTTTGACCGTTCACGGCAAATTGCTGGGTGAAATTCGCGGCGCCATTCGTGTCGGTCATCGTCCCTGCCGCCAACAACAGCAACTTGCTGAAGTCGCGCGCATTCAGCGGAAGGCTCGAAACCTCGGAACTCGAAAGATGCTCGCCGCCGCTCGCCTGCGATGCGGCTTGCCCGCTGGCGCTCGCCTCAACCGTCTCCCGGATTACCTGACCCGATGACGTCAGCTGCAGGATCGTGGACGCTGCATTTTCCTCGTCAACGATGAGGGGAAATTCCGCATTCCACTGCTTGTCCGCCATTCGAATGGACAGTTCATAACGATCTTCCGGCAGGGTCGGAAAATCAAAGCGGCCATCGGCACCAGTCATGGCCGTGTATTCCTGCCCGGCATTCGCGGAGTGAAGTTTTACAACAGCGCCGTTCACGGGTTTTCCGGCGTTGTCCCTGAGATGCCCGCTCCATGCGCTCGCAAGGGCAAGAGCAGGCATCCAAATGAAAAAAAGGAATGAATATAGGGTATAAGGACGATTCAGCATAGCTTCAATTAGGAAGCTGGAATTATATAGGCGTGCGGCGCTTCCTGTTCTGGGACACTATCAGGAATGAATCTGACCCAGTGTGCTTACAATCACAAAACGGACGATACCCTACCCGCAGAGTCCCGATTTGGCAGGCGATCGTTCGCTGGACACTCCAGTGTAGCCACTGCGCGCCGGGAGTATCACGCCCCAAAATGCGAGGCTTTTCCTTTGTGAAAGCCACTTACAGCACCTCTGAAGGCTACCCGTGATAGCATTTTCTTGGTAACTCTCCGCTCGGCGGCTATGACTCGTTTCCTGTCCATCCCGCTCTGCGTAATCCTCCTCACCCTCATCTTTCATGTCCCTTGCGCGTCCGCGGCTGAGCCGCTGTGGCTTGAAGTTCACTCCACCCACTACACCGTCATCACCGATGCTGGCGAAAGGAAGGGTCGCGAGATCGCCCTGCGCTTCGAACAGATGCGTGCCGTCTTCGCTAATCTCCTCACCAAGGATCGCCTCAACGAGTCCCGCCCTCTTACCATTCTCGCTTTCAAGAACGACCGATCGTTTTACCAGCTAGCTCCCCTGCATCAAGGGCAGCCCATCGATGCTCCGGGGTTCCTCCTTTCTGGCAGCGATCAGGATTTCATCGTGCTCAATGCCTTTGAAGACGAACCCTGGCGCGCTATCGCTCACGACTTCGCCATCCGCCTGTTGAACTTTAACTATCCACCCGCGCAAGGTTGGTTCGATGAAGGTCTCGCGGAATATTTCAGCTCCGTGCATGTGGATAACAGAGAGGTCGAAATCGGCGCCGATCCTGAGCTGCAACCGACCGTCCAGCAGGACGTGATGGGAAATCTGCGCGACACTCATCCCCCGAAGTCGCTCGCAGAACTGCTCGCCGCGCAGGTCTGGCTCTCGCTGCCCGATCTGTTCTCCATGAAGCACGATCCCGCGCGCAATGAAGGCACCCGGCATACGCTCTACTACGCTGAATCGTGGATCGTGATGCATTACCTGCTCCACGAAAAGAAGCTGCCGGAAACCGGTGCCTATTTTGGTTTAGTGCTGAATCAGCACCTGCCGGTCGAAGACGCTATCCAGCAGGCTTTTGGCATGAGTTCGGCGGAACTCGAGAAGGCGGTCAAAGACTATTTCCACTCCCAGACGGGCTTCCTGGCTGCGATCGACGATGCCCGGCAGCGCAACGTCGATCCTGACCACCCTTTGCCCGTGGCTCGTTCCGGCCAGACCGACCATTTCCAGGCACCCGTCGGCCCCGAAGACTCTCCCGTCACTGCCAAGGCATTGCCCGAACCCGATGCCCGAGCCATCTATGCGAATGTGCAGGTCCGGATCCCCGAGCGGCGTGAAGCCGGTTTGAAAACTCTGCGCGAGCTGGCCACGACTCCCACCGAGGTCGACAGAAAGGCAGAATCCAAGTCGGCAAAGCGAACGGGCGAAGATGCTGAGCAGCTGCCCACGAACGCCATCGGCGATCCCCTCGCCCACCGATTTCTCGCCTGGGACTATATCGAACACAATCAATTCGAGGAAGCCTTCAACGAAATCAACGATGCCGCTTCTCTCAACCCGCATGACATGTGGCTGCGCTATTACCTCTCCGCCGGCAAGTACCGCATGGCCAAGTCCCGGCGCGCCGAAATGATGGGCCTGGCCAACATGATGCTCGATCTCAAGTCCGTGCTGGAATGGAATCCTCAAATGGCCGAGGCCTACGATCTCCTGGCCAGCGCGCGTAGCTCCGGTGGCAGCAATACCTCAGCCCTGCAGGCCGAGCGTGAGGCCATCAATCTCAGTCCACGGAACGAACAGTACGTTTTCCACCTGGCTGAGATTTACGTCTCCGGCAGGAAGTGGGAACCCGCCACCGCCCTGCTGGATCGCCTGAAGTCCAGTTCCAACCCGGAGATCGCAAGCCAGGCGCGGGACCTGCTTATGCAGGCCAGCACTCAGCGCAAGTACGGTATTGCCGCAAACCCATCCGGCGCGGGCCAGCCGAAATTCGAAGCCCAGAAGTCTCCTTTCGATGTGCTTGAGGAAGACGCTGCCAAGCGCGATACGTCCGAAACTACTGGAAGTCCAGAGGGCCCAGGGGACCGTCGCACTACAAAATTTGTCAGAGGCCGCCTGATGGCCGTTGACTGTTCGCATCCTCCCTCCGCGATTCTCACCGTCCGTTCCGACCAGGGGACGCTGAAACTCCGGACCACCGACTACAAATCTTTGCTCCTCATCGGCGCTGACGATTTCTCCTGTGAGTGGCGCGACCGTCAGGTCACCGCGAATTACAAGTCAAGCAGCGCAGGATCTGGCGACTTGGTCTCGCTGGAAATGCGATAACCTCTCAAGCCTCCCGCTCGGCCCGCATACGTAACGTTTCGTAAAGGCCTAAAAAATCGATTTTCTCCTGTTGACACAACTGTGTCTCTGTCGCAAAATGCGCCCGATAGGAAGGAGGCTTATGCCGAATCGCAACCTGTTGGCGTCCTCGTTTGCTAACTTCGGCGGTTTGCTCCGATTCGTTGGAGTAGCTGCATTCCTGCTGGCCCCATTCATCCCACCCACGTTGTCGGCTGGAGAGTCTGACTCCCGGCCCTACCACTTCCAGAACGTCGTCATCGGCGGTGGTGGTGGCTTTATCCCAGGCATCGTCTTCAGCACAACCGAGCCCGGATTGGTGTACGCCCGGACCGACATCGGCGGCGCCTACCGGTTTGATCCGAAGTCAGGCAGTTGGATTCCTCTGCTCGACTGGATCGGGTTCCCCGACTGGAACCTCAGCGGCGTCGAAAGCATCGCCATCGATCCACGCAATCCCCAACGGGTGTACTTCGCGGTCGGAACGTACACCAACGAGTGGTCCAGTCAAAACGGCGCGATTCTTCGCTCCAACAATCAAGGCCGCACGTTCCAGAGGTTTGACCTTCCCTTCAAAGTGGGCAGCAACATGCCCGGCCGAGGTATGGGCGAGCGACTGGCCATTGATCCAAACAACACTCGCGTTCTTTACCTTGGAACCCGTAGCGGTAACGGGCTTTGGCGAAGCGTGGATTCAGGCGAGACGTGGTCTCAAGTCACGAGTTTTCCTGACTCTGGCCCGTACCATGAGCCTTCGAGCGGTCCTGCGGACACCTATGACAATGACCCGATCGGCGTTGTATGGGTCACGTTTGACTCTCGCACAACCGTGAACGTCGGCCACATGAAGGTCTCGCAGAATATTTATGTCGGCGTCGCCGACCCGGCCAACAGCCTGTGGCATAGCGCGGATGGCGGTAAGACTTGGTCGGCGGTGGCTGGACAGCCAACGGGAGTCATGCCACATCACGGCAAACTTGCGTCCACGGGCATTCTTTACCTCAGCTATAACAACAACGCTGGACCTTATGACGGTTCAGCCGGCAATGTGTGGAAGTATGACACCGGTTCCGGAACCTGGACCGACATCACACCGCCTCAATCTCCCCTGAATGGCGGATACGGCTTCGGCGGCTTGACAGTCGACGCGCTGAACCCCGGCACGATCGTGGTCGCAGCGCTCAACCAGTGGTGGCCGGATACGCAGTTTTTCCGGACCCTTGATGGCGGACAGACGTGGAATCTAATCTGGAATGTAAGCTGGACCAATCCGGCAGGCTGGCCTCCATACGTCGTCCCCAACTACACAATCGATTACGCCTCGGTCGCGCCATGGCTCACCTTCGGCGCAACACCGGCGACTTGCACGCAAGCAGGTCCCAGCAACGGACTGTGTCCGCAGCCGACGCCCAAGTTGGGCTGGATGGTTGAGTCGCTCGAGATCGATCCCTTTAATTCCGACCGTATGTTGTACGGCACTGGCGCGACGATGTACGGCACCAACAACTTCACGGCGTGGGACACTAACGGCGTAATCAACATCTCCGTGGCCGCGGCGGGAATTGAAGAAACCGCGGTACAAGACCTGATCAGCCCACCGGCGGGCACGGCCCATCTCATCAGCGCCATCGCTGACAACGGTGGTTACACACACAATGACCTGACGGCACCGAGCGTCATGGACGCGAACCCGGTATTCACGACAGGCACCAGCCTCGACTACGCGGAACTGGATCCGAGCTTCGTTGTCCGCGTGGGAAGTGGTGGTACCAACGGAATGAACATCGGTTTCTCCGCCGATGGCGGTCAAACCTGGACTCCTGCGGCGACTCAACCTTCGGGTGCCTCAGGAGGAAGCGTCGCGGCAGCGGTTGACGGCAGCCGCGTCGTGTGGAGTTCCGGAGCGGGAGTCTTCTACTCTGTGGACGACGGGACTAACTGGACGGCATCCACCAGCGTGCCGACCGGCGCGAGCGTGCGTTCTGATCGCGTCAACCCGCTGAAGTTCTACGCGTTCGCCAACGGCGCGATCTACATCAGCACTGACGGTGGCCAGTCATTCGCAACCACGGCAGCGAACAACTTGCCCCCGGCAGGCACTTCCGCGCAATTCAAGGCAACTCCGGGTCGCGAGGGCGACATCTGGCTCGCGGGCGGAAGTACAACGACCGTGTACGGCATCTGGCATTCGCGCGATGGCGGGAATTCGTTCTCCAGGCTGTGGAACGTGGACGCCGCCAGCACGATCGGCTTCGGCAAACCCGCTCCATTCCACAAATACCCGACGCTCTACAGCAGCGCCGAGGTCTGTGGCGTGTGGGGAATCTATCGCTCCGACGATGCCGGATGGACTTGGATCCGCGTTAACGATGATCGCCATCAATACGCATTGACCAACCAAACCATCACCGGCGATCCCCGGATCTACGGCCGCGTGTACGTCGGTACGAATGGACGCGGAATCATTTACGGAGACCCGGTACGTGGTCGTTAATGAGTCCGAGAAGCAATCTCATTTGTCATCCTGAGGGCCGCGTCTTTTGCGGCCCGGAGGACCTATGCACTCTGTTGACACAGTGCATAGGTCCTCCGGTGCAAAAACGCGCCTCAGGATGAGAGGGAGATTTAATCAGCCGGCGCGCACGAGACACTGCCTTCGGTCAGAGAATAGCGGCAATTCCAGCGAAACCCACCCGGATCATGCTTGCCGTAACCCCAGACCCGGAAATAGAAGGTTGCCTCTTCCAGCCGCGAGGCTTCCACGAACACGTGATCGTTCTCGCGCAGCGTGGGACGCAGGTCCACACTAACCATCTGGATCAAGCCTGAACCGTCGAGCAGCACAGGTTCGACTGACGATGCCGCTGCAAACACCAGCGCCCGTGAGGTCTTCCTTCCGACATATTGTGTGACCACCAGAAAATCGTTGCTTGACCAGGCCACTGCAGCCAGCCCCAGATAGTCACAGAGTTTTCGTGAGCGTCCCGACGACAACTCGGTCAGCCAAAGCGAATGAGAAGCCCCCACGAGTTCTCCCGCCAGACTCTCGGGAGCAACGTCGCGCAGCTCAAACCGCCCGTCCGGTGAGACCAGTCGCCCGGCCTTAGGAAACATCGAGAAAGGCTCAGCATATCCCGGAACGGCCAGACAGACCGCCAACATAGCCGCAAAGAAAACACCCCGGAGCAGCCGCATAGTCCCCTGCAACTATTCCATTCTGGGAATCGTTCCAATGTCGTGATTTAAATCACGATGAGCATTACTTTGGTTTGCTCGAGAACTTGCTTTCCGGATCTATGGATGCCGAGTAGCCTCATGCTTCGAGTTCTTCTCACCTAGGCCGGAAACACGCGCAACGCAACACAAACCAGCGTCATCAACACAGAGGCAGCCAGCAAGAAAGGAAGACTGAATTTCTCGTGATCCCGCAGTTCCACACCAGACAACCCCACGATAAGAAACGTCGCAGGCGTCAGTGGACTTACCGGGAATCCTGTCGTCATCTGTCCGAGCACTGCGGCTTGGCCCATGTGCACCGCCGGGATGCCTAATCCGCCAGCCACCTCCGCCAATACCGGCAATACCCCGAAGTAAAAGGAGTCCGGGTCAAACAGCAGGCTCAACGGCATGGATACTAATC
Source organism: Binatia bacterium (assembly GCA_035577905.1). Lineage (GTDB taxonomy): Bacteria > Acidobacteriota > Terriglobia > Terriglobales > Acidobacteriaceae > Sulfotelmatobacter. Next base: position 113,324 of record DATKAP010000128.1, on the reverse strand, counting down.
CCAACGCAAATGGCAGGTGAGGTGCAATCCACCTTGGGACGATATGGATGGCTGCCTTCGTCATCGCACCCAGCATCCCCGATTCCTTCATGATCCCGGTGAATGCGCCGGCGGCAAATAGAATGGCAGCCATCAGCAGAGCGGCTCGCGCGTGCGCATCGATCCGTTCCGTCTGTGTTCTCAAGTTTGGGTAGTTGATCCACAACGCCAGGACTAACCCGGCCATAAACACCGCCACCGGATCCAACCGCAATCCAACCATCGCGATGACCATCACTAGCGTCAGGATCAAATTGATCCAAAACCGGTTGGGACGTCGCAGCTCCAAACCTGCCGAGTCTAGCTTCCGCTGAAAAACCTCGCTGCCTGCCGCCAAGGGTCGAAGCCGAAGTGCCTCCCTTCTTCCCAGCCACCACGCAGCGGCAAATACGAACGCAATGCCCACTGCCTGCGCGGGAACGAGTGGTCGAAAAATCGACATGACCGGCACGTGCAACGACGCGGATGCCCGAATCATCGGTCCCGTCCATGGCAGGAAATTCACTCCCGCCGCCATCGATGCCGCACACGCCAACACTCGCCGATCCATACGCAGCCGGTCGTACAAAGGGCGCATCACCGGAATCGTGATGAGAAACGTCACGGCTCCCGAACCGTCAAGGTGCACCAGCAACGCCAGCAGCGCCGTACCCATAACGATGCGCTCGGGATCGCTTCCCACGGCGCGAAGAATTCTGTCGATAATCGGATCCAGCATCCCGGCGTCGGCCATCACGCCGAAATACAAGATCGCAAAGATGAACATTCCGGCAACCGGAGCCACACCCTGGATGCCGTGCACAATGAAAGTAGCTGTCGTCGCGCCGGAGCCCACCGCCAGGGCGGCCGCCACCGGAATCGCAATCAAAGCCGTAAGCGCGGATACTCTCTGGCTCAGTATTACCGCCAGCAGCGCAATAATGGTCAGGAATCCCGCAATAGCGAGCATTTCTTGCCTAGAAGACTGCTTCGGGGGATTTCGAAGATTCGAACAGAACTTTTTTCCTGAAAAGGTCGTCGATTGCGACATCGTCTAGCGCAAACAATTCCCGCAACACACCTCGAGTGTGCTCGCCCAGTAAAGGGGCCGGCAGCCCAGGATGGCCCGGCGTATCAGACAACTTCACGGGTGTCCCGGTCACGCGGTGCGTTCCTGCAGTAGCATGCTCCATCATGGGAAACATCCGCCGCTCCTCGCACTGCGGATCCTCGGCCACCTCCGCAAAGTTGCGCACTGGAGAACACGGTATCCCCGCAGCGCGGAGTTTGCTGATCCATTCTTTCGCCGGTTTTTGCCCAAAGACCTTCGCGAGTTGTGCCTCAAGCGCCTGCCGGTTCTCAATGCGCAGCGCATTCGTTTCATAGTCCGGATGTTTTTTCAGATCCGGCCGTTCCAGCACCTCGCAAAACGACGTCCACAGCTTCTCGCTTCCAATCGCGATCGCCAATTCCCGATCGCTGGCGTGGTATACGCGATAAGGTACGACCGTCGGGAACGAAGTCCCCATCGGCACTGGAACGACGTTCGATCCGAGGAAGCTCATGTAATTCGAAGTCATGGTCGAAATCATGCCGTCGAGCATGGAGATGTCGACGAATTGTCCCTTTCCCGTCTTTTCCCTCGCGCGCAACGCCAGCAAGATGCCAATGACAGCAAACTGCCCCGCGGTGACGTCCGTGACTCCATAACCGCAACGAACCGAATCCCTTTCCTCTGTTCCTGTAATGCTCAGCAACCCGCTTGAAGCCTGCACCACCAGATCCATCGCGGCTTCATCTCGCGATGGACCGTATTGTCCATAACCCGAGATGGAGCAGTAGATCAGCCGCGGATTTCGCTCATGCACGGCTTCGTAGCCCAGCCCCAGTCTCGCCATCGCTCCAGGACGGAAGTTTTCGACGAGTACGTCGACGTGATCGATCAACTGGAGGCAAAGATCGAGCCCCTCTCGCTGTTTCAAATCGATGCAGATGCCCCGCTTGCCGCGGTTCAATCCCAGAAAGAAACTCGAAAGCCCTCCTGCGAAAGGAGGGCCCCATCCCCGTCCCATGTCACCCGCACGACCCTCGAGTTTGTAGACAGTCGCACCAAAGTCGGAAAGCAACAATGTGCAGTACGGCCCGGCGAGCGCATGCGAAAAGTCGAGCACGCGGATGCCTTCAAGCACTGATCCCGAAGATTCTTGCGAAGAAGTTTTGGACGTCATAGAAAACCGATCATGCAGGGTTTCTCTGCTAGTCTGCGCCGTTCTCAGCAAACTCAGCGATTAAGAATCCGCACCGCTGAGAACGCCGCGGAATCGCAGAGAAGCCCCCGCTCACTATTCCTCCTTGCAGACGTACTGCGCCGCATCGTCGGAATTCCCCGATCCCTTGAATCTCGCGACCTGGGGCCAGGGACACAGCGGCCGCGTCCGGTCCACCTTCCCATCAGTCAAATGCGAGGCGATGATCTTGTCCGGTGGCGTGCCATCACTGACCCAGCGGTCCAGCGTGCCCAACGGGTCGAAGGTGTTTGGGCCCGGTCCACCGCCGCAGTGCCCCATCCCAGGCACCATAAACAGCCGGAAGAAATCCGGGGTGCCCGGAGTAGCCCGTTCAACGCTCTCATAATAGCCAATACCTTCTTCTGGCGGCACCACCGGGTCGGCCCACCCGCAGTACATCAGCAGTCTTCCATGGCGCTGCTTGAATTGCGTCAGGTTGGAATCCATCGAGTCGATCTGGGGAAGCGCGTGGTCGGCAAAAGCCAAGTCCTTATCAAAATCGAACGAGCGCAGATCCCACGCCGGATCATGAAACACCCACGACCGCCAAAACTCCAACCGCGCGGGCTCGTCCTTGCCAACGAAGTATCCAGCCCAACTGCCGATCGGAGAATTATCCAGGAATTCGCTGCCGCGCTCCCATCCAGAATAAATCCGCTTCCCGGTCCTCGGATTATGTGCGCCGTCATAGATACTCTTCACTTCAGCCACCTGCGGCTCGGTCAGACAGTCGGCTCCATCCCCTCCCTTGCAGACGAGGGTTGCCGGATCGAACTTGCATCGGCGCGGATCGCCAATGATCCCGTCTTTCACGCCGTCGAGCGCGTCACAGGCCGCTATCACCGCATTGTGGACGAGCGGCAGCTTCGAAGCCGGCAGAGAATCCCCGTCATGCTCGTGAAGGACCCGCCAGTTCCACAGAAAGCCAGTGACTTGCCGGATCCGGTTGTTCGCCGCCGCGCCCGAGATGATTCCGTCGTTGTCCGTCTGGATAGCGTTGCGCCTCAGTCAGCGCCTGATGTCCGCCGGTAGAACATCCCCAAAAATAGGAATGCGCTACAAGCCGCCCATAGTAGCTGCGGATCACGAGGTGCGCCACATCCGTCATCACGTGCACCGCGCGATATGCCCAGTCATTGATCTTCTCCGGATGGCCCACACCAAATCGCAAATCACCGCCGGAATGCCCCGTGTCCGACCCAGCCGTCGCATATCCCTTTTGCAGCGCATCGGCCATCTGCTTGTAGCTGAGTGCGCTGGCATAGCCTCCATTGCCGGTCCCTAAAAATCTGCCATTCCACGCTTCCGCCACGGGCAACCACACTTCGATGTGAATTTCAGAATCGGATGTCGGCTTTGCAACCGCCAAAACGCGACAGAATGCGGGCACAGTAAAGGAAGCGACACTCCCTCCCTGATCCTGTGCAGTCGCAGGTGAGAATGCACCAGCAGCAACGGAGATGGCAGAACTGACTTCTGTATAAGGAATCGTTAGGCCGGTGAGATGCTCACAGGCCGCGGCGCTAGCGAAACTCAAATGCCCCAAGCATCCCGCAATAATGAGAACTCGGACTCCGTGGTTGACAAGAGCTGATCGCATGCCAAGTCGCGCCCGTTCCATAGCGTGCGATTCTAGCGGATCGGATCACCTCCACCAAGCAAGTCTTACAGTAAGAACCCTTCTACTCGCCCTGCGGAATTTGTGTGCAAAGAAGGCGGTGGGGCGGGTGGGGCATCCTTCGGTTCCTGGGATCAGCACGACTGAGGGTTTCGATCCTTGAGTTCGTTGCAAGGTGGGATACTACGGACGCCTGAAGTCTAGCGTGGTTGAAAACAAAATCTGACTGCTCTTCATTCGTCAAACGGCTGGAGGATGGGGCAAGCCCGAACCTCATGCAGTCGGCAGCATCGTACCCGACCGCACTCGCAACAGCGCGATCATCCTGAGGCGGATGGACCAGATGGGGTGGTAGTCGTGCCAGTGTTCCTGCGGGAACACATCGTCATGACGGAATTGGATATACGATAACGTCATGACAGCTAAGCTGAAGAAACGAAAGCGGCAAAAGGCACGGCGGAGGGGCGTCAGAGTCGGCAACTTGCGCGCGTCGGTGGAAGACGACCTGTTATTGCTGGCGGATCAGGAGACAGGGGCGGAGGGGCGCTGGAACCGGCCGCGAAAGCGGAGAATCTCGTGGCGTGTGGATGTGGAAGTGGCGGAATGGTTCAAGTCCAAAGGCCCCGGCTACGAGATGCGAATGAACCTGATCTTGAGAAGAGTCATGGTGGAAGGTAAGAAGCGGATCGGGAGAGGTAGAGGAATTGGACTTCATTCCTGCCAAAACTAAACTCGAATGGCCAGCGACCCGCAGGTGAGAACAAATGGGTGTCCTGCGTGGCCAGAGCCCACCCTCCCGCCAAGAACGCGGGAGGGGTGGGGCAACCCTCTTGAGGAGTCTTGATTCGGTGAGGATGGGCTAGCCCCCTCTGACGTGGAACGCCTGCGATATGCGGAATGGTTATGTCCATACCCGACTTCTCAGGATCTCTTGCAACCGTGAGTCTTCGCGCATTTCGACATGGTCGGGCCAGTACCTGAGTCCGATCACAGCCGGATCGCCGATCTCATGGGCTTTTTGCAATTGTCGAAACCCCTCGTCCCGCTCATCGGCAGCAAAGGCAGCCAAACCGAAGAAAACAGGTGCAACGTACTCGCGCTTTGCCCTCCAGCATAGCTCCATGTATAGGGCCCTGGAGTCATCCGACCTTCCGAGTCGAGCATAGGAGCGGGCAAGGGAAGCCATGAACCAGAGGGGTCGGCCGAACATTCTGATAGAAAGCTCTCCTATCTCTGCGGCTTCGGAGTAGCGGCCCAACGCGTTTAGTCCCGTCATTTGAACCCACCGGCCGAGAAAGGACTCAGGATCGATTCGGAGTGTTTCCAACGCTGTCTCAACAGACTTCTCCGGGTCGATCGGCAAGTAAGTGACCCCCAGCATTCCTCGAAACCAAGCTGAAAGCGGATCCATATTGACTGCCTCTCGCGCCTGTGCCAGTCCTTCTTCAAAGCGACCGGCCGCCCACTGGAGGCAGTACATCCCGTACCAAACGCGCGCCAGCAAGTTCTGAGGCTGCAACTCGAGGGATCGGAGGAATTGACGCTCGGCACTTGCACGATCCCAATCGTGAAACAGGTGTGACAACGCCAAGGACGTATGCGCTTCCCCAAGAGAGGGATTGAGTTCGATTGCTTGCTGTGCGGCCTCTTTGGCGCGCGGCAGGGAAACACCCGGCTTGATTAGGCCGTAGAATGCGCTTGAATTGAGCCCGTCTGCGAGGCCGGACCACGCTAACGCGTACTTGTTGTCTAAGGCAACCGCCTTCTCGAAGCACTCGACCGCCGACAAGAGGCGCACTCCCCTCTGGAAAAACAGTGCGCGCCCGCGCGTGTAGAACTTGAACGCCTCGAGGGAAGCTGTGCCTGCTCTGAACAATTGCCGATCCGAATCCAAGCTGACTTCCAGACGTTGGGCAATAGAGTTCGCAATCTCTTCCTGAACTACGAACACGTCCTTCACCTCCCGGTCATATTTTTCCGACCAGAGATGGTATCCATCAGCTGCATTTACCAACTGGGCCGTAATCCTAAGACGGTCCCCTGATCTTCGAATGCTGCCTTCGAGAATAGTTCGCACATTGAGTTGCTGGCCGACACTGCGTAGGTCCACGTGCTTCCCTTTGAAGGCAAATGCGGAGGTTCTCGCAACGACATGAAGTTTTTTGATTTGAGCCAGCGCACTGATAATCTCTTCCGTTGTGCCGTCGCAGAAAAACTCGTTTTCAGGGTCGCTGCTGAGATTGAGGAATGGCAGCACAGCAATCGAGCGCATCTCTTCAACACCAGGTTTCGTGGCGGCGCTAAGGGTTTCTATAAAGCGATACCCGCGACGAGGGAGAGTTTCGACGTAGCGTGGCGTCTCCGAGGTGTCCCCCAGCGCCTCTCGCAGGCGCTTGATCGCATTGTTGATGCCGTGGTCAAAATCTACGAACGTGTCAGCAGGCCAGATCCGGCGCTGCAGTTCCTCTCTGGGTACCACACGGCCTGCCTGCTCCAGCAGCACCTGCAGCACCTGTAACGGCTGCTCCTGAAGCCGGATTTTGCTCCCATCCTTGCGTAGCTCTCCGGCGGCCCCGTCCAGTTCAAATGGACCAAAGCGGACGATCTCCGGGGAGTTGCGCACATCCGTCACGAGCGCCGCCTTTCGGCCAACGAGTGTAGCACCAGCAACGCAAAGCGAATAGCTTGAACGCTCGCAGATACAGAGGATTACGAGAGCGGCAAGAGCGCCACATGAGAGAACCGCGGGATTTACTCGCCCTCGGCGGTTTGCGATAACGCAATGCAACAGAGTTGATGTGGGTCCATGAAACGAGCCTGCGATCGCGGGAACGACACAGGCCGAGAAGACCAAACACAACCTTGGAGGAACCTATGACTATTCACAAACTAGTTGTCGCATTGGCCGTACTGCTCCTCGCTGCGGCGAGCAACGTCTATGCCGGCTGCTCGAACGCTTCGACAAGCGGGAACTGGGCATATACCTACACCGGAACCATTTTTACGCCGAACGGTCCACTACCGGCAGCGTCGGTAGGCCACTTCTTTCAGGATTCGGCTGGCAACTTGAGAGGCAGTCAAACCCGCAGCGTGGCTGGCCAATCGGGGCTCGAGGATATTTCGGGAACGAATTCGGTCTCCCGTGATTGCACCGCGTCCTTGACCATCAATGTGTTGGTGAGTGGGCAATTGCTGCGCACCGCTGAGCTGGCTGCGGTCTATGACAGCAGTGGAAACCACGTGCGGGCGATTTTTCAATCGCTAACCTTGCCGGATGGTACGAACGTCCCAGTGGTAATCACCATTGACGGAAACAGGACGTCGAAAGAGTAATTGTGTTGGGCAGGACGCGAGTCCTGCCCGCATTTTTCGTTGAAGTAGCGTAAGTGAAAAGGAGGCGTTCGATGCGGCCGGGGGCTGGCCCTCGACATACTTAGACTTGCCGGGATGAGCTAAGTGAATTGCATCGAGAAGCTCCGCCGCATGCATCGCAATCCGGTAAAGAGAGGACTAATGGTGCGACGAGAGGACTGGAAATGGAGCAGCTTTGTTCACTATGCGGCGGAGATGGGAGGGATTGTGGAGAACAAATCGCATTGGAGCGCGGAGGCGAGAACAAATGGGTGTCGGTTTCTGGCCAGGGCCCACCGTCCCGCCAAGAACGCGGGAAGGGTGGGGCAACCTCTTCGGGAGCTTTGACTCAAAAACACGGACCTGGCGCGAATTGTCTTCATCGGGTTTGGGCCTATCATTCGAGGATCGAGATCGAGGAGCCGACGGGACGTTTCATCGGTTTTTAGTCAATAAAAAACCCTCCCGCTGGGTTCCGGGAGGGCTTCCAATTGGTTCGGCTGGTTATGCGCGAACTACGTTGGCCGCTTGAAAGCCCTTGGGGCCCTTGAGCAGGTCAAACTCCACGGTCTCGCCTTCGTTTAAAGTGCGGTAACCGTTTTCCTGAATTGCCGAGAAGTGCACGAACACATCCTCTCCTGTGGAGCGCTGGATAAAACCATATCCCTTCGCCCCGTTGAACCACTTCACTGTTCCTTTCTCTCTCACGGAAACATACTCCTTTCACCAATCGCGAAAAATGATTCTCCGCCTCTCGGATCGCGCTTCATTCGACTGAAGCCCCCCTCAGAGAGGGCAGTAGAATTTCGGTTGCGTCCGCGACAGTGCAGGGGGAAATTACTTCCAAAATGGAAACGACTCCAGAATTCCCGACACCAGTGAGTCACTGCTGCGGGAAATTCGGAGTCCGACAATTTGGCGCGTTTCCACCACACCTAACAAACGTCAACCCACTACTGATCTCACCACCGGACCAATCTCCGGTATTGAGCAGAAGATCATAAGCAGTATTAAAACGTTTCGCAAGGGAAATTAGTAAGGATTCGTAATATGACCTACAGTCATAAACGCATAACTTTAACGCAGATTAAGAAATAAGTTGGTAACCACCCGCCAAACCTCCGTTCCGGTATCCGCGCGGAATTCGCCCGGTATCTTCTGGTACGATTTGCTGTTCGGTGGCTCAACCTCCCATCCCGACTCGCGCTGAATCCGCTGGGGTTAAGGCACTTGTACGCGCTCAGCCCGGCTCGCGCACCCTGGTGCTTTCGACCATCAACTACCTGATGCAGACGGATGTGCACACTTTTGCGTTTTCGGTTGCAGCCAACTCGATTTTGTCGTTTTTTCCATTCGTCATGCTCATGATGACGCTCATCCGTCACGTCTTCCATTCACGGGTGATGTATGAGGTGGTGGTGCAGCTGCTTCGCGACTATCTGCCGGCCGGACAGGAATTCGTCATCCGGAATCTGAACTCAATGGTCAATTCGCGGCAGCGGGTGCAATTGCTCTCGCTGGTGATCCTGCTCGTGACGTCATCGGGAATCTTTTTGCCGCTCGAGGTTGCGCTGAATCGCATCTGGCACTTCGAAAAGAATCGATCGTACCTGGGTAACCAGGTGGTTTCGTTCGGCCTCGCGTTTGCCTGCGGCGCGCTGGCGTTAATGTCGATCGGTCTTACGGCCGGCCCGGTCGCATTTATGGAATGGATCCTGCGCGGCTACGGTACGGGCTTCGTGCGCGTGGTCGGATTTCTGGTGATGAAGGTGTTCGCGATCGCGGCCAGCATCGCGATCTTTTTTCTCATTTACTGGTTACTGCCGAATGGGAAAGTCCCGGCACGAACTGTGCTTCCGGTGGCGATCATCATGGGATTGCTGTCGGAGGCCTTGAAGTACGCTTACATTCTCGCGCTTCCCTGGCTGAACTTCCAGGAAGTGTATGGACCATTCGCACTGTCGGTGACGATGATGTTCTGGGCATTCCTGTCAGGACTGTTACTGCTGGCGGGAGCGCACCTTTCGGCGGAAGAGCATGTGCGTAACGCGCTATGAATTCGTTCCCTGAACCGGACCGTAAAAGAAAATGCAGAAGCGCGATGGATCTCGCTTCTGCACTGTGACTTCTTAATTCCGACTTTCCGTTACTTCTTCGGCTCGCCGATGGAGAGCAACTCCACTTCGAAGATCAGGGTGTCGCCGGGTGCGATGTCGGCGCCTGCGCCGCGGTCTCCGTAGGCGAGGTCGGCGGGGATGAAGAGCTGCCACTTTGACCCCACGGGCATCAGCTGCAGGGCTTCGGTCCAGCCTTTGATTACGCCGCTGACGGGGAAAGATGCGGGCTGACCGCGCTTGTAGGAGCTATCGAACTCTTTGCCGTTGATCAGGGTTCCGCGATAATTCACGGTAACGGTGTCGGTGGCAGCGGGCTTGGGACCGTTGCCTTCGGTCAGGACCTTATATTGCAGGCCGTCGGGGAGAACCTTCACGCCGTCCTTCGATTTATTTGACGCGAGAAAGGTTTCACCTTCCTTGCGATTGGCGGATCCTGCCTCCTTGGCCTTGGCTTCCTGCGCAGACATAACTTCTGTGCGAAGCTGCTGCAGAGCGGTCTTCATTTCGTCTTCGGTCATGGCGGTCTTCGAGCCGCCGATGGAGTCGCGGAATCCGCGCACAACCAGCGAGCTATCGATGGACTTGTCGATGCCCTGTTTCTGGAAACCGAGTCCGATGCTCATGCCGAGGGCGTAGCTTTGCTTCTGCTTTTGCGTGGTGAGGGCGACAGGCGCTGCGGTCTTGGAAGCAGTTGAAGAAGCGGGCTTCTTGGCTGCTGAAGTCTTCGATTGGGACGATGTCGAGGGGGTGGATTTCGACGATGGGGTGGCAGGTTTGGTGTCCTGCGCGGAAGCGAGTCCTAACAGGAGCATTCCGGCTAGACATGGGACGAATCGAGTGAGCGAATTGTGCATAGATGCTTATTGTCCCATTGCAGCAGCAGATGGGCAAACTTCAAAGAAACGGTGAGCGATCACCAGTGAGGGATAGGCGTGTTCGTCTTTTTGCTTCCGGGACGGCGTTGGTTTTGATGTGAGCGGGGGTCTCTCCCACTCCCGGTCCTGCGGAATCATGATTTAGCGGAAAATCTGCGAGGGCCCCCTTGGTTTTCGCTTTAGCGATTGTCTATTTTTTTTAGGTTGTGCGCAGGTCCTGCTGGTGCTGTCGTGCCAGCTCTGCGGTGCCGACACTACTCGGCTGAAGCTGTGCTTTGTCTTAGCACCTAATTCGCGGGACTTCCTGGCAGCCTCACAAAGGTCTGTTCGAAAGACCCACTTCTGGCACATTCGGCCAGAAGTTGGGCACCCGGTCTCGTCAATTTTGCGCTGACATCTGAAATAGAAAGGCCGGGAGCAGGTGCAGACCCGACCTATTTCACACCCTTCTCCGGGTTCCAGGAACCTTGCAACCGGCGAATGTAAACGATCTGGCCGATGTGATACGCGTTGTGTGTACCCAGACGGGCAATCAAGGGAGCGTTTTTCTCAATGGTTTTGTCATCGGCAGTTTCGACGAACTTCTCGAGGTCATTCATCACCTTGTCGAGTTGCTGCACGGTTTCGTTCCACTGCTTGGCGTCGAAATTGTAAAAGGTATCGTCGTTCTTGCCGCTGTACTTCGGCGGCTTTTCGCCCTTAAAGTTGGCGAGTTCCTGCGTGTTCCAGAAGACGAGATGGTAGGCGAGTTGTCCGATGGAGTGGTTGCCCTTGCCATCGGTCCAATTGGCCTGCTCGGGGGTAAGTCCCTCGACGGCGACGTTGGTGGTGACAAACCAATCCTTTTCGGTGTGCGTGGACTTGAGTTGATCGAGCAGGATGCTGCGAAGCGTTGGCGGCGGCTGGTCTTTCTTCTGTTCTTGTGCAGAGGCGAGGAATGGCAGGCCGAGAAGAATAACAGTAATAATCGTTTTCATTGCGATGAAACCTCCCAGCGTGAAAGTCTACACCGGCCCCGGACACAACAGGAACGCTGGCAGGATCGTGCAAGTTCCTAGCCGTCGAAAATCTCACTTCTGGCAAAGTCGGCAGAAGTGCGCCCATATTCGTCTCACTCTGGGGGCACGCAGGCCTCATGAGAACTCAGCCAGCACCGATGGAGAGGGTCTGCCCTGAGCGAGGTTCTAGCCAGGGTAGGTGCCCGTAATGTAGCCCTCGAGTTGTTGAATGGTTTGCGCCTGACCGGTGATGATCCACTTTACTAAGTCGCCGATTGAGACTACTCCGACCACGGTGTCACCTTGCAGAACCGGGAGATGACGAAAACGATGCTGGGTCATGATGGCCATGCATTCATCTATGGTGTGCCGAGGATTCACAAAGACAACGGGTGCGGTCATGATCTCGCGGATGGTGGTTTCTTTGGAGGAATGCCCCTTCAGGATCACTTTACGGGCATAGTCACGCTCGGACACGATACCGATGAGCCGACCCTCGGAAATGACAAGCAAGGCTCCGACCCCGTGGTGTGCCATCTTTTCAATTGCTTCGAAGACAGATTCGCCTGGTTCGATCGACAGGACTCGGTTCTCATCCTTGCTGTTAAGCAGTGATCCAATCGTGTCCGAGAGTTTCATCAGATTTCCTCATGTGCGGTGCGCACTTGCCGGGAGCTCCGTCAACGATCCTCGAAAGCTCGTGGTCAACCCCATAAGCGGCCAGGTCGGAATGAGCCGCCTGCAAGGACCCTTAGTGCGGACATTTTGCGCCTAAACCAGCCCGTGAGCAAGTTCTTGTGGAAAGTTGTACAGAGATCCAAATTTCGCCTGACGCGGGCGGCTGTTGAGACACAAAGGGTGCACCGACGCGGTCTGTTCGATCATGCGGCCCGCGATTAGTTAGGAGGTCTGGGGTGCGCGGAAGTTGATGAGCGGATACCGGTGCAGGCAGCACGCTTCGCGATCATTCGATCTGAGAGAATTTTTCCAGAGCGGCAAGGTCCCGGATCAGCACGCCCCCCGGTCCGGCACTGACGATTCCGAGTTTCTGCCAACGGCTGAGCAAACGGCTTACGGTTGGGAGTGTTGTGCCGGTCAATTGGGCCAAGTCCGTGTGAGTAAGGCGGACTTCCGCGTTCCCGTCGACACCGTGACTGAAACGGTTGGACAAACGGATGAGTTCGCTACTCAGGCGGGAGGAGACGTCCTCGGTTGAGATTTCACGGACGCGCAATTCCATTTCGTGCAAGCGTTGTTCAAGGGCGCGAAATGTATTGCGGCGAAACAGAGCAAATTGTTCCCAGAGTCTCGCGAAGGTAGCCAAATCCCAGACAACTGCGGTGCACGGCTGAATGGCTTGGCCCGAGGAATTGTGTTTGCACTCCGGCCAGAGGCCGAATGTTCCCTCCAAGTCGCCCGCCACACCGACTCTGAGAATCACCTCACTGCCTCTGATCCCAACTTGGGTGATCTTTACGCTTCCTGAGAGAAGCAGGAGCACCTGGTCGACGCGATCGCCGATGGAGAACAGATGCTGGCGGCGCTGATACTGCTTGGTGAAGCCGCGAGAAATGATCGTTGTACAGTCGGCGGGCGGGACGCCCGAAAAGAGCGGGAATTTCTGGATGGATGCGGGTCTCCCGGCTGGCGAGTATCCATCAACAGCGCTTGACACCACTGCGATCCCAGTTTTACCGGGCAAGGCGAATCCTCCTCAGCGAACCGCACTCGAGCGACCATCTTAAGTGGAGATACGACTGACTCTTTGCGCGTCGTCAAATGAGAGGGCATGATCCGCCTTTTAAAGGATTGTTACCTGGCGCAAACTGGCACACGCGCGGTGGTCAGATTCCGTTCGATGTGCTCGGCGCTGAACCAAGTTCTCCGAACTCTTCAAGTACTCCTTTCAGTGAGTTTCGGCGGGCCACATAAATTCACAGGTCTCTGTGATAGCGGTCACAGATTTTGGAATACTCTTGCGGTAGGCTGACGCGTTTTCCCGGTTTCCCTCCGAGCAGACAAACCAATTCGAGGTCTCCCCATGTTCGGGAGAAGCGCTTGTCTGCTCGCATCGGCGTTCCTTCTTCTTGTCCCGCCTCTGTTATCAGGGCAGGACCTCCCGTCGATAGGCGCCACAGCGCGTTTGCCAGTCAAAGCTCCAATCGGGGGATTACCTGTGGGGATCGTTCGTGTTCCCCGACCGCCTGTAAACCCGCCCGGCGTTTTCGGGCTGCCGCAATTTGCGCGCGCGGCTGGGAAGATCTTCTCAGGAACTGTCACCTCGATTGAGCGGCGTCCGGCAACGCGGGGTCAATCCGTGGAGACGGTTGCGGTGACGTTCCACATTGAGAATGCCATTCGCGGGGTTACGTCCGGGCGGAATTTCACGATTCACCAGTGGATTGGGCTGTGGTCTTCCGGGCAGCGTTATGCCGCGGGAGAACACGTCTTCTTATTTCTCTATCCGAACAGCAAGCTGGGGCTCACCAGTTGTGTGGGTGGTCCGTTGGGACGTTTTGCCGTTGATCGCACGGGGCGTGTAGTGCTGACGGCACAGCAGGTTGCGGCCTTTCGAAGAGATCCCGTCCTGGGCGGGAAGTCGCGCGCACGATTCAGCGACTTCGCCCTGGCGGTAAGGCACGCCGCTGAGGAGGAATGACGCGATGAAAGGGGTGACCGTGAAAACCAACATGGCATCTACGGCGCGAACATTCCTCCTCAGGCTGGCCTTGGCGGTGGGCGTGATCGCAGTGTTCGTGATCATCGCGCGGGCCGGCGGACCGAAATGCGTTGCGGGGACAAGTTACTTTGATCCGACGACAACGGGACAAGCGCTCACCTGGCCGCTGGGACAGATTACGTACAACACCGATCAGGGGGACCTGAGCCCCACTCTGCCCAATGCCTCGGCCAACAGCTTCGTGGCCGGCGCATTCGGGGTGTGGACTTCGGTACCTACCGCGACGCTGACGGCGACGAGAGCGGGGTCGCTTGCCGAGGATGTCAGCGGAACGAACGTCACTGTGAATGCGGACGGCACGATTTCGATGCCTTCCGACGTTCAATCAACCGCGACCGGTACTCCGATTGGGATCGTCTATGACTATGACGGGGCCGTGACCAGCGCTTTACTTGGGGCCGGGGCGGGTGGGTCCAGTGAGTGCTTCTTCAATGCGGTGTTTGGAGGCAATGACAGTTACGGGCCGCAGGCTACTTATCAACACGCCCTCATTGTGATAAACGGGCAATGTGCGCAGCAAAGCTCGCAACTTACCGACGTGGAGTATCGACTAGTGCGCGTGATCGGCGGCGTGCTTGGGCTAGGATGGTCGCAATTGAACGTGAATGTTCAGAGCGGATCTCCTTACCCCGGCGCCGATGACTATGCGGGATTTCCGCTGATGCACTTCATGGATGTCTGGAACTGCGTCCCGATCACGCTGTGCTATCTGAACCCGCTACAATTGTCGATGGATGACATGGCGGCAGTGTCGCGCTTGTATCCGGTGACTGCGCAAAATCAGTCCAGCTTCCCGGGCAAGCAGATCTTTTCAACAACGACGGCTCGCATTCATGGATCGGTGTACTTCAGCGACGCGCACGGCAACCGTACGCAGCCGATGCAAGGCGTGAATGTGGTGGCGCGATGGATTGATCCGAACACGCATCAGCCTTCGCGAAGGTACGCAGCGTCGTCGGTTTCCGGGTTCTCGTTTCGCGGAAATGGCGGCAACCCGGTTACCGGATTTGATGACTGGATTGGGGATCCTCTCGCGGAGTGGGGATCGACGGATTCCAGCGCAGAAGGATCCTTTGATCTGGCCGGGCTCGCGCCTCCATCGACCGGCGCGCAGTATCAACTGTCGCTAGAGGGGATAGATCCGAAGTGGTCGGCGGGTGTCGGGCCCTACTCACCCGGGCCTGTGTCGCCATCAGGATATTTTCAGCCGGTAACTGTCACCGTCATGCCCGGCGGGGATGTACAGCAGGACATTCTTATGGCGGGGAGCGCGCAGCCACTCTCTCAGCCAGCATCCTCGTGGAGCGCACCCTTGCCGCTGCCTTCAGGCGGCGATTGGGGTGGGTCGTTTGCCACTTATGGGGATGTTGATTACGTGCAACTGCACGCGCAGGTGAATCGGACATTGTCGGTGGCGGTGACTTCGCTGGATGAGAACGGCCAGGCCTCCATATCAAAGGCTCAGCCCGTAATCGGGATGTGGGCAGCATCGGATCCCGCCGGCAGCGTTCCTGGAGCTTTCACGACTTCTCCCTTCAATCAAGTGCCGTTTGGATTGACTCGCCTCGACGCGAGCATTCTGGCCTCGGGAAATTTTTTGATCGGCATCTCCGACGTGCGAGGTGATGGACGGCCGGACTATCGGTATCACGCGCATGTGCTTTATGCGGATTCCCTGGTGCCGCCGCGAGTGAGTGTAAACGGCGGAGTCATTACAGTGCGAGGCACGGGGTTCGGCCCCGGGATGAGTGCCACGGTGGGATCAAATACCGCTACTCCGCTCGCCGTCACTTCTACATTGATGACTTTGGCCGTTCCGGCACACGCAGACGGGCTGCAGAATATCGCTGTGAGTGATGCCGCCAGTGGGGCTTCAACAATTATGACCGGCGCCTTGACCTACGGCGCTGCGGCCAGCGACAACATCATTTTGCTGAATGGTGCAAATCCGTCGACACCCGTGGGGGTGAAGGCAGCGAACCCGATGAGTGTGCGGGTGGTGGCAAGCGACGGAGTCACGCCGATTGGTGGAGCGACGGTGGCGTGGAGCGGGACCAATGGTGTACAGCTTTCGGTGTGCGGAGGCACGTCATCTTGCACGGTGAGCACCGATCAGAATGGGAATTCAGCCACGTGGCTCACGGCCGCAGCGCCGGGAGCGTCCTACGTGACCGCTACCCTCGCCCCGGGCGTGTACTCTCCGTCGAAGTCGGTCACTGGCACGCTGAGCGCCACGCAGTCGTCCAGTGATATGGGCGTTTCCAGCCCTTATGTTTACGCTTCCCAGGGAGCCACTGTAAGCGTTCCGATCTCCGCCCGCGTGCTGAGCAATGGCAATCCGAAAAACAATGCGCAGGTGAATTTTTCGATCGTTAGCGGCGCGGGGAGCCTTAGTGCTGCGAGTGCTGTGACGGATGCGAACGGGTATGCCAGCGTTACGCTTTCAGTCACGAACCTCAGTGGAGCTGTCCAGGGGATTGCGTGCGTGGGTCCGAGCAATGCTCCTTGCGGAGTGTTTTATGTGAATCCCGTTCCGCTCGCACAGCAGCTGTTGCAGCAGGTGTCGGGGGCCGGCCAGGTCTCGATTGGACAGGGATTTCAGGCGGTGCTGGTCCGCGTTGTCGATTCGGCGCCGTCGCCGCATCCGGTGATAGGCGCTGTGGTGAATTTTCTGACGACTGTAATGCGCCCTGGTGGGATGGTGCCTGGTGTTGGGAGCGGAGATCCGAATCCCGGGAAACCAGCTATGCCGGTGATCTTGAAGGTTACGCCAACGATTGGGGTAACGGACACCAATGGACTGGCGAGTGTCACGCCCTCGAGCGGAGACTTCAGCGCCCCGGTTGAGGTGGATGTCACGGCTACTGTGGGGACTTCGGGTTTTTTGGATGATCCGTTATTCGTTTGGCCCAAGCCTCCCGCGGTAAGCGGAGTTAGCGGCAGTTCGGCGCCAGTCGCGCATCCGATCGCGAGACCCATTTGGGTTCGGGGAGCGACGGTGTTGGATCGTTCCGACGCGGAATTGGATGCCTGCGGCGAGCAAGGTCAGCCGTGCCCAAGGCACGGAATCGACAATCGCATGGATGCCCGCCAGTGAACTGGCGGGCTATTGGCAGTGGTTTCTTCGGAACTGGTTTCGGCACAGGTTTCCGGCACTACCCCCCAACTCCATGAAGGCAGCCGAGCTTCGCTCGGCGGACGGCCGAAGCGGGCGTCCCTACATGGTCCTTAGTGACGCCTGCCGCCTACTTTCCGACCCACTTGTCTACCCAGTCGTTTACGGTTTTGTACCAGAGTTGGGAGTTTTGCGGCTTCAGGACCCAGTGGCCTTCGTCGGGGAAGTAGAGCATCTTTGAAGGAACGCCTTCCATTTGCAGCGTGGTGTAGAGCTGGAAGCCTTCACTCACGTCCAAGCGGTAATCCCTCTGGCCGTGAACCACGAGGGTGGGCGTCTTGAAGTTCTTTGCGTACTGGTGCGGGGACCACTTCACGTAGCTCTCGCGATTGTCGTAGAGCGTGCCTTTGAACTCCCAGTTGTTGAACCAGAGTTCTTCGGTTGTGCCCCAAGCTGATTCGGCATTGAACATGCCGTCGTGAGAGACCAGGCACTTGAAGCGGTCGGTGTGGCCGAGGATCCAGTTGATGGCATATCCGCCGTAGCTTGCTCCCAGCGCGCACTCGCGATTCTTGTCGATGAAGGGATAGGTCTGCTCGGCGTAGTCGAGACCCTTCATCAGGTCTTCGAAGGGAGCGCCGCCCCAGTCACCGTTAATGGCGTCGATGAATTTCTGGCCGTATCCGGTCGAGCCGTGGAAGTTGATCATGATAACGACGTATCCGCTGGGCGTCATAGAGGTTGGTGCCGCGAACAGTTCGGGATTCCAGCGGAAGGACCAGTCGTCTCCCCAGGCGCCCTGCGGGCCGCCGTGGACGAGAAACTTCACCGGATACTTCTTGCTGGCGTCGAAGTTCGGAGGCTTGACCAGGAAGCCTTCGACTTTGTCATCGTGTGCGCCGGTGAACCAGAAAGGCTCTGCATCCGCCATGTTGATTTGCGAGAGGAGTTGATCGTTGATGTGGGTGAGAGCTGCATCTTTGCTTAGAGAACAGTTTTCGTGTCCTTTATCTACATCGCCAGTTCTCGCTGGACATCCTTCCGCAGTAGTGTCCGCCGTGTAAATTTCGTTCGGAGCTTTGAGCGACATGCGGGAGAAGACCAACTTCCTACCGTCCTTTGTTACGGTCACGTCATCGTCAAAACCGCCCACGAGTGAACGAATTGGCGGCTGCCCTGACGAAATCGGTCCCACCGCATAGATCAAGGAATGGCGCTTGTGTTCTGCGCTGAAGTAGATCGTTTTCGAGTCGGGCGCCCACGAGAAGGTGCCCACCCAGTGATCGAAGTCCGGAGTGAGACTCTTCTTCTCTCCGGTCTTCCAATCGTAGAGCATGAGGCGGAAGCGGTCGCTCTCATATCCGGGACGCTGCTGGGCGCGGTAGGCGATGTAGCGTCCGTCGGGGGAATAAAGGGGGGAGGTGTCGCTGGCTGGATTGTCGGCGGTGATGTTCTTCGCGGCGCCGGCACGCGTCGCTTCGCTCCGCGGGGCGGACGAGGCGTCCGCCCCTACATTGACCGGAACGATCCAGAGATCGTTGTTGGTCGAAGCCGCTGGATTCTTGTCGTGATTGGACGCGTAGCAGATTTCTTTGCCGTCGGGCGAGAATGCGTAATCGTCCTGTCCACCCAACGAGAAGACTGGAGCATCGTAGTCGCCGTGGGTCAGGTCACGGGGATAATTCTCGGCGATCGAATCTCCTTCGGAGTCGGTGGACGCCTTGGGCGCACGGACGACAAAGATGTGTGTGCGCTTGCCTTCCTTGTAGGCGTTCCAGTGACGGTACAAAAGATGGTCGAAGATCAGGGCTTTGACCTTGGACTGCTCAACCCCCTTCACCTTCCTTGCATTGCAGTCTATTTCGGCCTGCGCGCTGCCGTCGCATTCGGGATAGACGTCGGAGGTGAAGAGAATGTTCTTGCCGTCCGGGGACCAGAGTTCCCCGCCGGCTTCGGTTGCAATCGAGGTCAGCTTGGATGTGCGAATTACGGCGCCCGCAGTTGGGTCGAACTCCGCGATCCACACCTGCGAGCCATCATCTTTCGTGGACAGAAACGCGAAGCGCTTTCCATCCGGAGCCCAGCGGGGGCGGTCGGCGTCTTGGTCGGCGACGAGGATTCTTTCTGACGACTTCACGGCCGAGCTTTGCTCGGCTGGGGCGGACGAGGCGTCCGCCCCTACACTGGCGATCCAGATGTGCGGCGTTTTTGTGTTGGCGGCCAGATCTACATCTACCACGCTAAAGATCACCCACTTACCGTCGGGGGAGATCTGCGGGTCGCCCACGCGCTTCAGCTTCATCATGTCTTCGAAGGTGAAGGGATGTTTGGCTTGGGCTGCTGCGGAAATCACGAACGCGAGGAATGCAAAACAGAGCGGAAGAAGACGGCGCATGACGGGACTCCTTTGACAAACGGATGAGTTTAGCACTTTCACACTCATTCATCGTGAGGCCTGCTTCTTTGCGGGGCACAGAGCATGGGCAGTTCTCGGTCGCTTGGGTCCTGCCAGCAGAGTTGCATGGGTCCTCCGGCGCCGAAAGACGGCACCTCAGGATGACAAGGGGCTTTTTCCACAGACGAATGTTCATTCGTCACAGACTTTGCTTTCGCTTTCGTGTCAGAGTCCGGTTATGCGCGAGCCAAAGACTTACTTTGTCTACATCATGACGAATCGCTCGAAGACGCTTTACACCGGGATCACGGGCAATCTCATCGCGCGCGTCCGGCGACACAAGCTTGGGGTTGGGTCGCAGTTTACTTCTCAGTACAAACTGGATCGGCTTGTTTATTTTGAACGTTATGAAGATGTGCACAAGGCAATTGAGCGCGAGAAAGAGATCAAGACTTGGCTGCGGATTAAGAAGATTGCCTTGATTGTGTCTGTGAATCCCGCCTGGCGGGATTTGAGTTTGGAGTGGTTTGAGGGCATCCGTTTCAGCCGGATGCAGAGGCGATACAGCGTCGTCTGTCATCCTGAGGCCTACGCTTTTTGCGGGCCGGAGGACCTATGCAATTCTGCTCCTGTGTGTGTGCTGCCGGCAGAATTGCATGGATCCTCCGGCGCCGAAGGACGGCGCCTCAGGATGACAGCGGCGTGGAGCACACGCGACATCGTAGACTTACCGCTTGGCTCTTTCACCGAAGATCACGGTGCCTATGCGGATGCACGTGGAGCCTTCTTCTATGGCTACTTCGAAATCGTGGGACATGCCCATAGAGAGAATGTCCATGGAAATTCCTGGGGGGTTGCGCGCGGCGATTTGATCGCGCAGGGTGCGCAGCTGGCGGAAATAGGGTCTCGCGCCTTCGGGATCTTCGGTGTGGGGCGGAACCGTCATTAGGCCCCGGAATTTCAAGGCTTCCAGGCGGGGAGCAGCGGACAACAGGGATTCCAACTCGGGGGAATCGAGCGGGAGTCCGCTTTTTGCGGCTTCTCCCCCGACATTTACTTCGATTAGAACGTCCAGAATTTTGTTTGAAGTTTGGGCGGCAGTGTTGAGTCTTTCGGCCAGCTTCAGTGAGTCCACCGAGTCGATGGCGCTAAATAAGTCTGCGGCTTTGGCGGCTTTGTTGGATTGCAGATGGCCGATCATGTGCCAATCCGCCCCGGGCAGATCGGACAACGCGCTTGCTTTCGCTGCGAACTCCTGCACGCGGTTCTCGCCGAACAGCCGCAGGCCTGCCGTGTACGTTTCGCGGATGCGTTCGGGCGGGTGCGTCTTTGTGACGGCCATCAGCGCTATTTCCGATTGATTTCGTCGCGAGCGCTTCGCTGCCTCAGCGATCTTCTCTCGGAGCGCTGCGATATTTTCAACGATCGACATAGAGACACTCAGCCGGCAAGGACCTGGCGCGACTTCACTTCTGCCAAAACCCACTTCTGACAAATTCGGCCAGAAGTGTGGCACTCAACTCCATTTGCTTCGGTGAAGCGTGCTTTGTAGTTGAAATTACATGATTGCTGTTGGGGGCGCGGGGTCTTCGGGGCGGCCGGCGTTGGCCAGCGGGACCAGGACCATGACGGCCACGAGTATTGCCAGCGCGATCATTGCGCTGATCAGGTGATTGCCGCTCGCGAACTGGTACAGTTGCGGCGTGGCGTGAGGATCGCGTGCCAGTTTGCGTGCCAGAACCGCGGCGACCGCGATTCCGCAAAGAGCTTCGCCCGCGATCAGCCCGGAAGCAGTCAGAATGCCGGCGTTGTCGACGCGGGCCTTCTGGGCATCATTGAGATCGCGCTGGTCACGGAGGCGATCCGTCATCCAGCGGATGAGGCCGCCTACAAAAATGGCAAATGTTGTTCCCAGCGGCAGATACATGCCGATCGAGAACAGCATGACGCTCTTTACCTCGATCATGATCATGCCCAGGCCCAGGAAGATTCCTACGATGACCAGAGGCCACGCCATGTCGCCGCCGACGATCCCTTTCGAAAGCATGGCCATCAGACCAGCCTGTGGCGCGGACAGTTCGGGAGAACCGAAGTGATAGACCCTATCCAAAAGAGAAAGGGGCAGGAAAAGCACGAGTCCAGCCACAACAATGCCAATCAGGTCGCCGATCTCCATTTTGGAGGGCGTTCCGCCGAGGATGTGTCCCACTTTCAGATCTTGTAGCAACTCGCCCGCCACGGCGGAGGAAACGCAGACTACAGCCGCCACTCCCAGGACGGCCGCGACGCCGCCGCTGCCGGAGACACCCAGCGCCACCATGAGCAACGCGGCAATAACCAGCGTGCAGAGTGTTAACCCCGAGACTGGGTTGTTCGACGATCCGATCATGCCGACAAGATTGCCGGAAACGGCGGCGAAGAAAAAGCCTACGACGACCATGACACCGGCAGCGACCAACGCTGCGGAGATTGCCTTAGAGCCGGCGAGATTGCCGGCACCGCTGATGAAATAGCGATAGAGCAGAAACATAGCGACGAAGGTAATGGCGACGCCGGCGAAAACAAACTTGGAGCTGAGGTCGCGTTCCGTGCGATTCGTTGCCTCGTGGGCTACGGCGGATTTCTTCAAGTCTGAGACTGCGCGCCCGATGCCGACGGCCAGTTGCTTCCGCATCTTGAACAGGGTGTAAGAGGCGCCCACCAGCATCCCGCCGACGGCGATAGGACGGACAATGGAGTAGTAGATCGCGCCTGCTAGCAGGTTCCATTCCAAAGGCTTCCCGTCGGGCTGGGCAGCTTGAATATATGGGCCTGCGATGAAGGTCAAGAGGGGAACCAGCAATCCCCAGGCAAGAACGCCTCCCGCAAAGTTCAACGAACCCAAACGGGGCCCAATGATATAGCCAACGCCTAAGTAGGCTGGACTGATATCAGGTGCGTTGAACAGGGTTGCGCCGCCCGTGACGGTGGTTGTAACACTGGGATTGGTGCTGGTGCGGAGGAGCAGTTTTTTCCCGAGTTCGGCAATCTTGATGTGAAAGGTGTTCGAAGGGTTGAAGATGTTGAGTTGGCCCAGGAAGAACATGAAGGCGCCGAAGCCCATGTTGGCAAACAGAATCTTGGCAGCTTTGGCTCCTTGCTGACCGGCCTTGTGAATCTCTGCAGCAGCGACTGATTCGGGATAGGGAAGCTCGGGATCTTCCACCATCACCCGGCGAAGAAGTGTGACGAAGAGCACGCCGAGCGTACCGCCGATAATCATGAGCGCCGCCGACTTCCAGTATTTATCCGGAGTGAGCCCGCCCTCCCACAATCCCGCCATCACAAATGCGGGAATCGTGAACACCGCGCCCGCCGCGACCGATTCGCCGATCGTACCGATGGTCCGCGCGATGTTTTCTTCGAGCAGGGAGCCTTTCATCAGGCGTAGAAGCGCCATGCCGATTACAGCGGCCGGATAGGTCGCGGCGATCGTCATGCCAGCACGCAGCCCCAAATAGGCGTTCGCCGATCCGAGCACCGCGGTCAAGACCAAGCCGATCAGCAGGGCTCGGAGAGTGAATTCCTTCATCTGCATGGTTTCGGGAACGTAGGGCGTGTGTTTCTTCTTTGCGGGAAGTTCTGTGACGGGGCTACTCATGGATGGAGTCCTTTTAGGGCGTGGGATCGAAGCACGTTTGTATGCGTTGCCTTATATGAAGCCGATACGAGCAACGGCGCACGTTAGCATGCGGCGAGGGCACGTGACAAGCGCGTTTTGTGGCCTCCGGACCTCTACACTCTGGCGCAAAACGTTGACCCCAGTTCTTTACCAAGACGGAGATAGTGGCACGACGGGTTTGCACTTGTTGGGATCGATGTAGTTGTCGTTGAGAACGAAATCGGACCGAACGTGAACGCGGAGAATCTCGATCTCTACGGCAGTACAGGCGCGCATACTTTCGAGGGAGAGGGTCTGATCTGCTGAAGTCCCCACTTTTGGCAAAACCGGCCAGAAGTGGAGCATCAGCATGACTATCACCGTTGTGGTCCGTGTCGATGTAGAATGGTTCTAATCTGTTCACACGCCCTTTCGTCTCTTTCGAATTCTGAGGTGCAGTGTATGAGTACTTCCTCCGATTCAGCGTTCGCCCACCCCTATCGTTGCCATGATTGTGGAAGTGAGGTGGGATTTCGTTCACGTCGTCGCACCTTCACGGAACGGTATCTGCTGCCTTTATTCCTTCTGCAACCGGTGCGCTGCGGCGAGTGCTTCCGGCGCGACTATCGGCTGATCTTTACACGGGTTCGCCAGCGTCTGTCCGAAACACCCAGGATGATGCCGGAAAAGACCCCGGTCCCACCGCCCAACCGTCACGTTGCTTAAGGAAGCGGATCGCCGCTATACTGCTGGAGTACGAAGACTGGGCCGTGGACCTTGTTCTTGTCTACGGAGTGCGAGGAGGCTGTCTTCAGCAGTAGTGAGGACCGAATCCGGGCTGGCCAGGCCACGACTGCAGTAGCTGGGTGTTCTATTGTTTCCGTTCCCAGTTCATCGTGCTTTCCCCACCTGTGGCTTCGCTGTATTACCGAAGGATTTTTCTCTGTCTTATTCCCTTCCGACTGCCGCATCTGCGGCTTACCGCTTTTGAACATTTCGCGCCTACCAGTGTGCACCCAGTGCATCGCGGGTATGCATGCCATTCGCGGAAAGGTGTGCTCGATTTGCGGAGAGCGAGTCCTTTCTTCTTACGCGGAAGATGATGCGGATGGAATGTTGCGTTGCCCCGTGTGCCGGCGCATTGAACGCCCTTTCCTGCGAGCGGTGGCTTATGGAAGTTATGACGGCGGGTTGCGGGAGTTGATTCACCTGCTGAAGTACCGCGGCGTGCGACCGGCTGCGAACGTTCTTGGACGGATGCTGGCGGACACATTGGCAAAACTGGAAGGCGAATTTGCGGCGCATGAGGTGCTCGTGGTTCCTGTTCCGCTGTATAAAGGAAAGCGCCGGCAGAGGGGATTCAACCAGGCAGAGTTGATCGCTCTAAGCGCGTTGAAGTCGCTGGCCGACTCGCGACTGGCACTTGCGACTAACATATTGCTGCGGACGCGTGAGACGCAATCGCAGATCGGGCTGACCAGTCATCAGCGTCGCGAGAATATGCGCGGAGCGTTCGCAGTTCCAGATGCCAACATAGTGGCAGGCCGGGAAGTCATCCTTGTGGATGACGTATACACGACCGGGACCACGGCGGCTGAGTGCGCCAAGGTGCTGCGCCGCGCTGGAGCCGGGAAGGTGTGGGTAGCGACGGTGGCGCGTACGTTGAAACTGGCATCTAACATTGAAAGTTTTGATGTTTCGATGTTTCAAGGCTTCGAAGACGCTAGCGCCGAGGAGCGGCAAGAAGACTTTGAAACGATGAAACTTTGAGGCCCGATCTTATGTCCTCGCGGATGGAATACGAACCCGGATCCCGGCATGCCGCCGGTATGTATGCGCCGGCGGCTGCGCCTCATCGTTCCGGAGATGGACATGCCCTGCTCTCGCCTGTACTGGTACTGAACGCCTCGTACGAGCCGATTAATGTCTGCGCCGCACGGCGTGCGCTTGTACTCGTACTGAAGGGTGTTGCGATGACAGAAGAGGAGAACGGGCACTTTCTGCATTCGGCGCGGGTCGCCATGCGGTTGCCCTCGGTGATCCGCCTGCTGGAGTATCGCCGCATCCCGCACCAGAGCCGTGCACTGTCTCGCAAGAACATCCTGCTGCGCGACCGTAATACGTGCCAGTACTGCGGCACGGTTCTGGCTTCGAGCGAGTTAACGCTCGATCACGTGATTCCGCGTTCGCGGGGAGGATCGTCGACCTGGGAAAATCTTGTCGCCTGCTGCCATCCCTGCAATCGCCACAAGGGGAACCAGTTCCCTGCTGAAGCGGGGATGAAGCTGATGCGCGAGCCGCGAGCCTTCAACCTGCATACGTCTCGTCATATCATGCGCCTGATGGGGCGGAGCGATGACAAGTGGCGGAAGTATCTTTTCTATTGAGCTTCAAAATATCAAGGCTTAGATTTTGCCTTGCGCTCAGTGAGCGCGAGCTCAGCGATCACTCAGGGTGAAACACGTTTCGTGCCCTCCAAATACTGCTCTTTATTTCACCGAGTAGCCTTTGGCGTCGATGCAGGATGAGAATGCTCTGCGGAAAGTGTCGATCTTCTGTTGTTGCTGGGCTTGTCCCTGTTGAGTGGCCTGTTGCTCCGCCTGCTTGTTGGCCTTCTTCTGCTGGCGTCTTCCGCGAACGGCACCCGCGGTAGCGCCGATGGCGGCACCTGTCCCGGCATCACCAGCAATGGCGCCTATCGCCGCACCGCCGGCAGCACCGCCGGCCGCACCCTTGGCCCCACCTCCCTTCTTCTCGGCAGCCTCCGGCGGAGGAGCAGGGGCGGCGGTGGGATCGATCCCGGTTTGCTGCTGGGCTTGCCCATAGCACGCATTTTCGTCCTCCGCCTGCTGCTGTGGAGTTTGATTGTTCTTGGGGTTTACAAACACGCCGATCTTCGCCGAGGGTGACCCCGACGCGGCAGTCGTTGCTTGAGGATTTGGGGCGGGTGCGTTCTGAGCGACAGTGGACGCCGCACTCAATAGAGTGAAAAGACTCGTAATTATGATCGCGCGTGATTGCATACTTCCTCCCTCTTCGTGGCCGGAGGCCTGAGCATGATCTCGATTAATGCACCGTACCGTGAACCCCGGAAAGGTTGAACTAGCAGAAGTGTCAGTGCTGGAGTCGCGACCGGAGAGTTTCTGCTGGTTGCGTCCCTGGAATAACTGACAGATCTGGGTCCGAGTCAATGCGATAGCTTTGCAGCGTCCGGTCGCATGGTGTCCAAGAGTTCCACCCGAGTGTGAAACAGGCGAAGCAGAATCAACACAGCCAAGGTCATTACCAAGTTGAAGATCAGCTGCGCCCAAGCGACTGCCATACCGGGTTCGCCCGCGAAATCGACCACCTTCACGGCAAACCATCCGAGAATCGGGAGGAACAACACGACTCCGAATGTGTTGAAGCAAAGGTTCGCAACGGCGACTCTTCTTGCCGTGCTCTGCATCTTGATGCTGGCCACAAGAGCAGTCACTGTGGTTCCGATATTGGCCCCGATAACGATTGGAATCGCTGCCACTGCAGGCAAGATGGCCTGTTGAACCAGGAGGATGCAGAGCCCGGTAGTGATGCTGCTCGATTGCACGATCGCAGTGACGATCATTCCGGCCAGCACGCCCATCAGAGGTGTGCTTGATCGACTCAGTATCTCTGCGAATAGCTGGCTCTGTGCCAGCGGTTTGAGAGTGAAACTTACAAGATCAAGAGTGAAGAAGATAAATCCGAAATAGAAGGCAGCTTTCCCCAGAACCTTGAAGCGAATGGGGAGGGCACTCAACACGGTTCCGAAAACGATGAAAAAAGGCCCGATCCCGGTCAACTTGAGCGAGACCAGCCATGCTGTAGAAGTCGTCCCAAT
The DNA here is from genome assembly GCA_035577905.1 of Binatia bacterium. Taxonomy (GTDB): domain Bacteria; phylum Acidobacteriota; class Terriglobia; order Terriglobales; family Acidobacteriaceae; genus Sulfotelmatobacter. The sequence goes on along the minus strand of DATKAP010000128.1, from coordinate 86,310 downwards.
GTTTGCACCGAGCAGGACGCCCAAACTGGACCGGAGGGTGATAACACCGCTATCCACCAGCGCGACGGTGAGAGAGGTGATCGCGCTGCTGGACTGAATGATCGCGGTCGCGACGATACCGAGTAGCACGCCTTTCCAGCGAGTCTCAGTGAGGCGGCTTAAAGCTTTGCGGAGCCTGTCGCCTCCAACAGTCTGGAGTTCACTGCTGAAGCCTTCCAGGCCATACAGGAACAACACAATCGCCGATATGACCGCGAAGAGAATTCTGAGGTTCGACATGCACCATCAGCCTTGAGGGACACCACTAGGCCTGCTTTTCATCGGCCCATTCGACACCGTCGCTCCCCTCGATCCCCACTCTCGAGGGGCGATTCTTGCTCGCTGGCGCAAGCCCATGTGGCTCGGGCCCGAGCGACTCGGATACATTCATTTCTGCGCCGGTGACGCCTTCTCGACTCGGACCACGGTACACTTCACTTCCTTCCCGGCCGTATTTTTCAATTTACCTTTGTCCTGTTCAATCTCGTACTTGAGATCACTACCTACAACGAAATCAGTTGCCTTCAATTTTGTCTTTGGGTTTGTCCGACACGCATAACTGTTCCCGGAAGCGTCAAAAGTGAAATCATACTGCTGGTTCTTGTTGTGTTTTGTGTCGGTAGTGCCCGCAGGTTGAAGGTCCTTCAGCGTGGTTGATCCTTTGTCCTTCTTGGCTGCGTATGCATTGAGAGAGACCGTGATCAACAGCAGTACTGTCATCCATCTGGACATCGCCAAACCTCCAGCTTCTTTTGCTTTAGTCTCGAATGAGTCGGCCGCCAGCCACAGACCAATTGAACCTCATGTAGCGATCACTTGAAGAATGCTGGCCCGCCACTTTTGCTCAACTCCGTACCGTATCGATTCTTACTCAGGCAAGAATTTAGCAGCCTCAGCGATTGTTAGGGTACACGGTTGGCTTTTGCGACTTTACTGTCAGAAAAGACAGTCTCCTGGTGGCGACTCGTTGTCTCCCGAACGACTCCGATGAAGACGCTGAGAAGCTATCAGCGTGCAGTCGAACCGTCTGACTCCACCCAGGAGCAGGCGGTACCGGGAGTGTTTTCGCAGTAGAGCACGCGCCAGGAGTTCGGCTTGTGCGCCGCAGTCCATGCGGATCCCTGGATGAAGTAGGGCTTGGCCCAGACCTCGCTATCAATGGCGCGGGGCGCAACCACGGTCACCTGAACCGCAGTTTCGGCCGGAGCGCCGCGGCGGGGATCCATGATGTGCGAGTAACGGTGCCCGCCGACCCGGAATGATTTCTCGTAGCTGCCTGAGGTGGAGAGAGACAGGTCTTTGAGGAAAACCCGCGCGGCATTCTTACGATGGTCCCATGGGTCGGCAATACTGATCGGCCAACCGCGTGGCTCTTCTGGAGGGGCGCCTAATCCGAAAATAGTGCTGCCGGAGGCGGCGACCAACGCGTTGCGAAAGCCTCGTACGCGGAGGGTCCCGACCATGCGATCGACGGCGTAGCCCTTCCCTACTCCGCCGGGATCGATCTCGACGCCGGGACGATCGAAACCCACGGTCTCCCTCTGTGCGTTCAGTTGCAGGTGGCGGTATCCGACCAGTTCGAGAGCATCGCGAATCTGTTCGGGAGATGGGACGTGGCGCTCTCCACCATGAAAGCCCCAGGCGCGCATGAGCGGGCCGACGGTCAGATCGAAGGTGCCTTCGCTTGCGCGGCTGTACTCGAGGCAGTCGGACAGTAAGCGGAACAACTCTTGCGAGACTGCGACGGGATGCGCGTCGGCTTCGCGGTTGATACGGCTCCATTCGCTTGCAGGCTGGTAATTCGACAGTAATGCGTCCAGGCGGTGGACTTCCTCAAACGCGGCGTCGAACGCCTGGTTCATGGACGCCTGATCGGAGCCATAGAGGACGACGGAGAACGTCGTCCCCATAGCATCCGTGCTTCTCTCCAGTCGCAACGGTTCGTCTGCCTGGGCCAGTAGAACCGCTGCGAGCACGGCGAGAAACAAGCGCATCAGGACTTCTCCTTCGGCATCTGGCTCTTCCAGAAGGCTTCGTACTCAAACATCGCTTCCTTGACAGGCACGCCGCGCACGTCGATCTTGTCCAGGTCAGCCGACCCGAGTCCGGCCGCCTCCGCCAGAAGCGCCATGTTGTCGGCGTACTGGAACGCTTCATCGACGGGATGACATTGTTCCGGAGGATGATCCTTGGGGTTTTTGAAGACGCGATATGGCGCCTCATGCCGGCCGGCGCGCGGGTTGTAGCCCATGACTGCTGCGGCCACAGCGTCGGTATTCACGCAATTTCGGCCGACGACGAGTAGTCCTGGATGACATGGCTTGGAACCCAGAACCCATGGGCCTTCTCCGCCGACCATGGAGACGATACCGTCGGCGATAGCGAGATCAACCGGGCGAGCTCCGAGAATATCGGCCAGAACTCGAGGGAGACGCCAGCCTTCGTATCGGTTCGACTTCGGATCGAGTTCGGCAGGCACGCCAGAAGGCGACTGCACCTGCCCGTAGTGGAAGACTTTCTCGCGGTCGCTATACACGCCCAATGGCGTGATGCCGAACAGGTTCTTGATGCAGAGGGTGAGACCCATCTCCTCGTGATTCTTCATCTTGCCCATGCTTACGAAGAAATCGCAGTCCTCATAGGAATGGTTCACCTGAAACGCCGGGAAGACGTACGGTTTGCTTTGGACCTTCAACAGAGAATATTGCTTGGCTTGGCCCGGCGTGTCAGTCTCCTCGAATTCGACCAGCGGGGCCGCATTGCGGATGGCAGAGACGTCCCAGCCGCCCGACAGCAATTTGTCTTCAAGTTTGTAGCCGCGTTTGCGGCTCTCGCAACCTTCGAGGATGCGGATACGCTTCGCGCCGAGCGCGCCGAAAGCCGCAACCGCCGCGCCGACCGCGCGGGGATGCACCCAGTGCGTGTCGCCCGATGTGTATCCGGGAAACGCTCCTCCACCGGTCAGATTGACCTTGATGCCGACCGTCTTTCCCTTGACCTGATTGTCGATGCCACCGATCTGATCGAACATCTGGCGGAATTGTGCCGTCAGGTCCACGTCGTAGCTGCGGACCTTGGCGACGGATACCGGCTCCGCCGGACCCGCCGATGTGGGGCGTGCTGCCCCCTCAGCGGGGCGCGCTGCCATTGCCCCTGCCGCAAGACCAGAAAGTACCAGCCAATCGCGCCGCGTCAGTCCTTCTCTCATGATTGTGTCTCCTTTTATTCCATCGAAACGGCACCCCATAACAAAAGCTTTGGAATCGTCACTTCGGTTCTTCCCTCGACATCCCGCAGCGGAAGGTCCACCGTCACGCCGTCAGGTGTTTCCAGACGCGCCGAGCGGAACTTGCCAGCTACACGTAGAGTGATCATTTCGACGGGATGGTCGAAATAGTTGAGTAACTGCACGAGCAGAGGCTGTCGGGGAGCGCCTCCGCTCGCAAACGTGATTACCGACGGCACATTGAACGGAACCACGCCCAGGTCGTCGTCCGAGAGCAGTTCCTTAAGATCGCGCGCAACAGTTTCAGGATCTGGGTCTTTGTAGACGACCACGCAACCTTTGCCGACGGGAGTCTCGGCAAACGGCTCGGTCTTCGGGGCGCCACCCCAGGAAGGGCCGGCCATCAGGAGGCCGCCATTCTGGGCGAAATCCTGTAGCAGTGTGCGCTCGGCCGGAGATGGCGGGTCGAATTCTGTGACCACAAGCGCGCGGAAGTTCGCCACTGCATCGGCATTCAGCACGGAACGTGACACTAATCTGTAAGGTACCTGGCGCCGCGTCACAAGGTTCAGATACTCGTCGACATCCTGCTTCGTGCCCACGGGATCAAGCACGATGCCGACATTCCCATATGGCGCAAGAGCACGCCAGGCGCCGTGAGTTTCGGCGAACTTCAGATAGCTCGACAAGCGGCGCCATGTTTCGAGGGCTGAGGCATCGCGGGCGCGCAGCTTGGCGCGAAGAGCATCGTCGAGTGAGACGATCCAACGACCGCCAGCTGCGGCAGCATCGGCCACGGCCCGTGCATAGTCAATCGCGGAGGCGTTCTCGAGCTGGCTGTTGATCCACACCGAGCGAGCGGGCGAGGCGAGACCGAAGGAGCGAACCAGCCAAATATTCGACTCGATCCAGGGCTCACTCGAGGGCGCACCGCGGATCCCCATCTCTGACAGATTGCGCCCGCTCGGAGGTACACCCGCGACGACGACGATCGAAGCGGGCTTCCAGCGCCACGGTTCAGCGTCCTTCGTGCTTTCGATGATCAACATGGAGCCGGATGCTTTGCGCAAGGCGCCAAGAAACTCCGCGGAGAAGTCGCCTTCGAGCACAAGTCCATCGAGCGCAGCCCGGGCAGCATCCGAGGCGATCTTTGAGGCATCACCTGCTGCGTAGACGAGGCCCAGCACGATGAAACCGCGCTTATGTGCCGCCTCCGCGTAATCCTTCACGAGTCGGTGCTGCTCGACTCCAACAGCTTCATCAGCAGGCGCGCTCCAGGTGACCAGCAAGCAGTTTGCCGGTGAGTCTTCCAGGAGACTGAGCGTGGCAGGTTCATACCAGCGGGCGATGCTGTCACGGAGAGCAGCATCGGCAGGGAGAGTTTTCGCACTGGTGCGCCAGGCAATTTCCAAGGGGCCCCCAGTCCACCGAATCGGGACCCACTGCTCCGGAGGGGGAGTAGCCGAGGCTACGAGCGTGCACGACAGCAAGAAGAGCACCGCCAGACGGGGGAAGCAGGACAAGGCTGTGGTTCTCCTGGAAAGCCACTCCTCGAACACATCATCTGTACGCGACCGTCTCGAGAGAATCTGTGATTGGAATCACGACTCAGCGTCCGGCGTAATCTGGCGAATGTGCTCGGGCAAATCAAGGCAACTGCGAAATCCAACGGTGCGATCCGCAATTCATGTGCATCGTCGCGTCACTGCAAGACCGGATCTCGGTAATTGAGGTTATCTCCCAGCCGACAAGGACACACAAGGTTGATCTGGGCGCGCCGATAAGGCTCTGCTTTGGAGGAGGCGTGACCCCCATCACTGACACTGAATTTCAGGGGGCAGAGGATTGTGCCGTAAGACGTCTCGCCTCGCGAGAGTACCTCCCCCATTCACACGCACGTTGTAAGGCGAGTTCCGAGAATTTTCTTTCACTCGAGCAGTCCAAGCCGTGACTTCTTTCAACGGACAGAATCCTCCGAGTGCTTGTGGATCAGGCTCAAGTGACAGTGCGATACCGAAGGGAGGCTGAGCTATGGGCGGGTATCAGCGGTTCCGCATAGGCGATGGAGCCGACGCAAAGTATGTCTGGGCAAAGAGTCTGGAAGAAGCGCAATTAAGGTGGCAAGGGTCACAGCTGCGGCGCGCCGATCCGGGATGGGACGTATATCTGGTAGGTCACGGATACAGCCTGGAGCATTATCATCGGCCTGACCACTACGCTCCTCATCCCCCGCGACAACGGCTACAGGTCCCGGAAGGCATTACGGTCCTTTTCTACGTTCCGCCGGGCGGCATGCTAGATGATGCAGTAGAAGACCAGGTCGTAGGTCGAGACGGAGGAGAGCAGTTAGCCTACGAACCAATCGAAGTGCCAAAAGGCAACCCCAACCAGGTCGCTGAACACATCCTGGTTTTTCCCTCGTTGCGAACCGGCTTCCACTTGCCGGAAATGATTCAGATCATGAAGTTTGGTTTCTTCCTGAACCTTCAGACGCGGGCTATGAATCCGGATCTTGCGCCGCTGCGGTTAATCGCACCACTGCGCGACAAATGCGCTCTGTACGTAGGTAATCGGAAACCACAGGTCCCAGAGACCACTGCCATCCGCAGGAACCTCTACTTGGGTAACTATGCGTACCTGTCCGACATTCTCAAACTTATTGCCAGGCAGCACACTCCCACCCGAGTGCACTGGCTTGCATGCCGCGCCGATTATCCGCAAGCGAGCCGGAAATTCTATGCTCAGGCGAGTGGCACTTTTGGGGTCTTTTCGGATTTCGACAATGTTGACCTGAAGGAGGAGACCATTCGGCGGGCGCTGGAATAGCGGTGCCAAACGCGCAGAGAATCTTCAGGGTCGCAGGACTGGGACGAGTTTCCCGGGATGAACGCGTGAACAGCGTTCTTCTTCCGTGCCCCATGCCGCGAAACGTCTCTTTCATCTTGCGGTGCTGCTTTCGTGGCAGTGTTGAACGCGCTTTGTCGGACTTCCATTCGTGGATCGGGCTGCCGGGCTGGTTTTGTGATTGAACTCTGAATTCTTTCCTGATGAAATACGTGTCATAAATCCAGACAAACAGTGGAGAGCAAACCATCGTGCAATGGTATTTCTGTTTTTTCGTGATCTCGGGATTCTGCAGCATTCTGTATGAGATCGTTTGGCTGCGCATCAGCATGGCACAATTCGGGGTCACTACTGCGATGGTTTCGCTCGTGTTATCTGCGTTCATGGTCGGACTGGGAGCCGGATCATGGGCAGCTGGCCTTATCACGCGCAAGTTCGATGCATTCCCCGCGTTGAGGCTGTACGCGCTGACCGAACTCCTGATCGGATTGTCGGCCCTCGCGGTACCAATCGAGTTGGCTTGGGGACGGGAACTGCTATTGGGGACTGTGAGTGGAATGTCTCTTTCGACTTTCTACTTCCCTTCTGCACTCTGGCTCGCAATCACACTGGTCCCGTGGTGCGCGTGCATGGGCGCGACATTTCCCTTCGCGATGGCGGCGATCAGGCAGCAGGGCCGCGCGGAAAGTGTGAAGTCGTTCAGCTATCTGTATCTCCCAAACATTATCGGCGCCACGGCGGGGGCAGTGCTTCCGCTTTTCCTGATTGAACTCTTCGGCTTTCACCGCACGTTGCGTATCGCAGCTGTTTTGAATCTGCTGCTGGCTGGAGCGGCGTTTTCTCTCAGCTTCCTCCGAAAGCCGGCTGGTGTGACGAAAGAGGAAACTCAAGGTGGGTTGCCAGCGCTTTCTTCGCCTGGGACGCTTTCCGGGCGGGCGCTGCTTGCACTGCTGTTCGCGACGGGATTGACCAGCATGGGCATCGAAGTTGTTTGGGTGCGGCTCTACACGCCGTCGCTGGGCACGCTGGTGTACGCTTTTGCCGCGATTCTCGGCTTGTACCTGGTCGCGATGGATCTGGGATCGTGGATCTATCGCCATAGCAAACGCGATCACATTCTTGACAACGGGTTGTTGTGGGCGACCTTGGGATTCTCGGTCATCGTTCCCTTTCTGACAGCGGATCCCCGGCTGCCCATTCCAGCGATCCTTCGGGTCGTGATTGGCATACTGCCGTTTTCTGCACTTGTGGGATTCGTGACACCGGCGGTGGTGGATCAGTACTCGCGCGGGAATCCGGAGCGGGCCGGCACCGGTTACGCAATCAATATCGTGGGCTGCGTTTTGGGACCTTTGCTTGCCGGATTTGTGCTGCTGCCGATCGTGGGGGAACGGGTTTCGTTGTGCCTTCTGGCAGTACCCTGGTTCGTCGCGGCATTCAAGTACAAACCGACAGCGAGCGTTTCTTTTGGAGCTGTCGCGCGCTCTCCGTATTTTCTGGGATCGTGCGTGCTGGCGCTGGGTTCGGTAGCAGTTGCGTTCTCCAGCCGGGCGTATGAGCAGCGGTACTCACACCGCGAGGTACTCCGAGACAGCACTGCGACAGTGATCGCCCACGGTTCCGAGTGGCAAGAGAAACGACTGTTGATCAATGGAGTCGGCATGACCGCGCTGACACCGGATACCAAGATCATGGTGCATTTGCCAAACGCTCTCCTGCGGCAGCCTCCTCGGAGTGGCCTGGTCATCTGCTTCGGAATGGGAAGCACTCATCTATCTATGCTTTCGTGGGGCATTCCTTCTACGGCCGTTGAACTCGTGCCGAGCGTTCCGAAACTCGTGACGTTTTTTCATCCCAACGCCGGGCCGCTGATGAGTTCCCCGCTGTCTCATGTAGTCATCGATGACGGGCGGTTTTTCCTGGAGCGCTCCCCGGAGCAGTACGATGTGATTACTGTGGATCCTCCGCCGCCGGTGTCGGCGGCTGGATCGAGTCTGTTGTATTCGAAGGAGTTTTATGCAATCGCGCAGCGGCATCTGCGGCCGGGCGGAATCCTGCAGCAGTGGTTTCCGGGAGGGGAGCCGGCCACCGTCGCTGCGGTCGCGCGATCGGTGAAGGAATCGTTTCCGTATGTGCGTGCCTTCAGAACGATCGAAGGTGTGGGAATACACTTCCTGGCCAGCATGACTCCCATTCCGCAGTTATCCGCCGCGCAGCTCGCCGCTAAATTGCCGACGGATGCTGCGCGGGACCTTATGGAGCTGGGACCTGCGTCGACGCCTGAAGAAGAGTTGGGCATTGTTCTGGGTCACGAACTTTCACTGGACGCGATTATCCGCGAAGGCGCAGGCGTTGCGGCCATCGATGATGACCACGCAGTGAATGAATATTTTCTCCTGCGTCGCTTGGGTGATCGAGAGTTCCGCCGACAGATGTTCGAGTATGTGTTCTAGGCCTCACAGCGGCCTGTTGAAGATGCGAAATGACGGGCTGCGTCTATCGTGCAATTTCTGCGCCACTGCGGGAGATTGAAACCACTATTGAGTCGCAGGCGAAGCAGACTGGTTCTGATGCGGCTGGAGAATCACGATAGCCAGGTTGCGGTCGGGATGAAAATCTGACGCGTCCAGCTCATAGTGTGCGGGTGCGGTTTGCCGGATAGACGGCATGCAGGTGAGAAGAATGTCGTCGGTGGAGTCGGAATCGATCTGCATGTGGAAGTGCTTGATTGGTCCGGCCCAATTGTTGGCGGTGGTCAGGATGTATTGCAGACCGCGCCACCAGAGGGCGAGGCCGGGTTCCTGCCTTTGTTCCACTTTGGTCTTCAGCTCTTTGATCTGGTCAAGAGCAGCGCCGCCACAATAACGTTGAGCGATGTGGGACCCGTCATCGTCGATGTAGCTGCCACCCACGACTGGCACGTACGTGTGCGAAACGTGGAGAGTGCTGTTGGCGCGGAAGTGCTGGGTCCAATAAAACTGGATGCGCGTTTGCCACCAGGGCCAAATCCCTGAGTAGTCTTTGCCGGCTGGATCAGGGTTTTCGTTGACGATCCACTGCTGTTCTGCGAGTTGAGTAATCTGCACTTTTGGGAGCTTGGCTACTGCCGCCTTCAGTCGTGGATCTAAAACGGAAACGGGTACGCCCAGGGATTTGAGTTTCTCTGTGATGTCCTCGTCCTTCTTGAAAGCGCGAACTTCGATCTTCGGGGAGACCGGTTTTCCGTCCACTGTGAGTTTGAAGGACATGAAGTTCGTGGGATCCTTCGAAGGCAGATCGACAGGGCTGACTTCGAGGATGGAACCGTCGAGTTCGGGCATCGGAAAGGCGACGATGGCGTCGATGTCCTGATTGCTGGCATTGCGAAAGACGTAGTCAACGGTGACACGGTGCAGTGTGATGTGAAGATTCTCCGATTCCATTATTACGGTTGAGGATTTCATTGGAACCAGTCCACCTGCGGCTAATGTCACGAGAGTGTCGTTGGCCCGAATGGATGGCAGCGCGGCAAACAAAAATAGGAACAGCAGCGGGATGCGTGAAAAGTATCGCGAAGGCAGCATTTCTGTGGGATATGTTACCTGTTTCTTGATCGAGGCGGATGGGAGGAGGAGCATATTCGGGCGTTAGGCAGGATTGCAGGCCCGCCGTAGCCAGTAGCGTGAATCCTCTTGTGTTTTATTCAGGCCCTGCCGCGCAGCTCGGCAGCCGAAGCGGCGGCCGAACATGCTTCGAGTGTAAGAAAATTCCTCTTCGAACGACTACCTAAATTGAGGCCATCCCGGGGGTAGCCACGGCATCTACGCAAGACAGGCTTTATGAGGAGGCTGCACAAAGTTATGGCGCGGCCTTGGAGAGACTCGCGCGGGCGTACGAGGCGGACGCGGATCTGCGGCGGGATTTGCTGCAGGAGATCCATGTCGGACTGTGGAGGAGTTTCAGCAAATTTGATGGACGGTGCTCGCTGCGGACGTGGATCTATCGTGTGGCACATAACGTAGGGGCGTCACATGTGCTGCGATGGCGGCGCGTGCGAGGGCAGGAATTGATCGGGCTGGAGGAAATGGAAGATTTTCCGGATGCGAACAACAGGCTACAGGCGACAGACCGAAGTCATGCGCTGGATCGGTTGCTGGGATTGATTCAGCGGCTGAAGCCGCTGGACCGGCACGTAATTCTTTCGTATCTGGAAGGGTTGGACGCGGCTTCAATCGGGGAGATTACCGGGCTTTCGGCAGCAAATGTGGCAACGAAAATTCATCGCATCAAGAACGTGCTGGCGCGGCAGTTTCAGCAGGGAGGAGCGGATCATGAATGAAATCGAAAATCCCGTGCAGGAACTGTGGCAGAGGCAACCGGTGGAGGGAATCAAAATGCCGGTGGAAGAGATTCGCAGGCGAGCGGGGAAATTCGAGCGCAAGATCTGGTGGCGGAATGCGCGCGAGTACGTGGCATCGGCGATTGCCATTGGGCTATTCGGATACTTTTACGTGACGACGCATGATGTGCTGTCGAGGGTGACATTTGGGCTGTTTATCGCGGCGATGACGTGGATCGTGGTGTCGCTGCATTGGAGAGGATCGGCGAAGAAGTTGCCAGAGGGCATAGATACACTGACGGGGCTCAAGTTGTATCGAGCCGAACTGGAGCGGCAACTCGATGTGGTGAGGGGTGTGTGGTGGTGGTACCTGGCGCCGCTGGTGCCGGGATTCGTGGTGTATACCATCGGATACGGGTGGGGGATTCGGCATCCTGCAGGGTGGGCAGGATTGATCGTCATGGATATGGTAGTAGCGGGTATGTTCGTGTGGATCTGGAAGATGAATATGAAGGCGGCGCGGTGTTTGACGCGGATGATTGACGAGCTGAAGGTGGCGGAGTGAGACGTGGGGCGCAGGCGATCTCAGGCGTTGAGCGTTCTCGTTGGAATCAATGGGAGCATGGGAAAATAATGAACGGCCCAATCGCTCCTCTTTCTCTCCGAGGCGATTGGAAACCGAGGAGGCAGCATCGCGAGTTGATTCGTTCGAGACCCGCGATGCTGACGCGCTCTGTGCATACGCTGTGTTCCTCAGCGCGAGGATCCCATGGAGAGATCGACCTGCTCGTTTGAGGTCGCACCCGCCAGGAGTTCTTTTTCCCGACTCGTGCGCGGCAGATCGTACGTTTGGCCATTGGAGAATACAACCCTGGTCAGGAACGCTTCGGTTCCGTACCGATGAAACACGAGGTAGGGCTCGCCGTTACGGAGTGGTTCTCTATGCTCTGGCAGGAGCATGGAATATTTGGTATCGCCACCGCTCCTGGCAAGCATGAGAAAGCTCCCGAGTTCTCCCTCGACCCGGATACGGTAGTCGCCCGCCTGAAACTGGACGCCTCCCACGGAAAAATCAAACGGGACGCTGACCACAGCGCGGGCGTCTTGAGCTTGCGCTGCGGGAATGGCAAGCGACGCGGCAACAGCCGCCATTAATACAATTAACAGATACGGCTTCTGACTCTGCATTTCCTCTCCTATTTTGTCGTCTGATTCACGACGATCGTGAATTACGCGCCGTTCGCACCCGGTTTGACTGAACACTCGTGGATCTTCCGAATGTATGGATTCAATCCGGATAAAAACTCTTCTTTGAACGCGTAGTGGGTTGGATTCAGCGGAGGGAGTTTGGATTTAGGAGAGATGTAAAGACGATGTCAAAACTTTGTCGGAGTGCGGTAAGTAGCGGCGATGAGCGATGAGGAGATCTGATTTGACATTTCCTCCGTTGACTCATCACAGGGGCCACAGAGGAATACAGACAAAACCTCAACTATCTTTGCGGTAGAGAAGATTGCGCATGGCTTCGCGGCGGGCTGCGTTGGCGCTTTTGTCAGACTTCAGCGGGTCGGAGGATTTTTGGCTGGTGGATTCTTCCCCACTGCAGTCCGGACAGCGATTGGCGAATCCGGGCTTGCCGGGTTTGAGTTCGAATTCTTCGCCGCAGACTGCACAGGTTTTGATGGGATAGGGCATGTTCTTATGATACTAGGCCAAGTTGGCGGTGTGGCTGAAAGCCGCCCGTTCAAAGCAAACGAAAGAGTCGTGACACAGTCTAGTTCAGAAAATACTGACGGTAGAGCGTGTCGCGCTGAGCTGGTCGGAAGCCGGCGTCGCGGATAATTCTCCGCAGCTCTTCTTCTGTCGTGCAGTTGGTCACGCCCGCTGCGCGGACTACGTTTTCTTCGAGCATCACCGAACCTACGTCGTTGCCGCCGAAGCGGAGGCCCATCTGGCAGACTTTTAGGCCCTGTGTCACCCAGCTGGATTGTACGTTCAGGAAATTCGAAAGATAGATCCGCGAAATCGCGAGGACCTTCAGGTAGTCGACCGCTGTGGCTTCGTCCCAGTGACGGCCGCCCAGTGCCGTGTTCTGCGGTTGGAAGCTCCAGGGAATGAAGGCGGTGAATCCGCCGGTTTCTTCCTGCAATTCGTAAAGGCGCTGGAAATGGTTGATGCGGTGTTCGTACTTTTCGCCTACGCCGAACATCATCGTGGCCGTGGTGCGCATGCCGATCTGATGGGCGGTGCGGTGGACGTTGATCCAATCTTCTGTGAGGCACTTCAGGCGTGCGATTTTGTAGCGGACTTCGTTGTCGAGGATTTCCGCGCCACCGCCGGGGATGGAATCTAACCCGGCATCTTGCAGGCGGAGGATTGTGTTGCGGATGCTCAGGCCGCTGTATTCGGCAATGGCGATGATTTCGGAAGCGGAGTAGCAATGCAGGTGGATTTTCGGGAAACGCTGCTTGATGCCGCGCAGCATTTTTTCGTGCCAGTCGATTTTGAGGTCGGGGTGTAGACCACCCTGCATGAGTACGCCGGTGCCTCCTAGTTCTACCGTCTCGCGGATTTTTTCGTAGATCGTGTCGAAATCGAGGATGTAGCCTTCCTTGGCAGCGGGTCCTTTCAGCGGACGGTAGAAGGCACAGAAGGTGCAATACTCGGTGCAGAAATTCGTGTAATTAATGTTCCGGTCGATGATGTACGTCACTACGCCTTCGGGATGGAGGTTGCGACGGATGGCGTCGGCTTCCATGCCAATGCCGATCAGGTCGTCGGACTCGAACATTTCAAGCGCTTGCTGTTTGGTTAAGGCCATGGGGAAGTTCCACAGAACCTTATTATTTTAACGGAGTGGGGAGTTACCGGCCAGATTCCATGCACCTGGGGGCGTTCAAAAACGCTCTAACACAGGGGACACAGGGAGACACCGCAAAACGAGGCATCGCGTGGCGGGATTAGCCCTTCTCGCAATTACAAACTATCGATTACTTGAAGGCGCTCGCTGATAAGTTCGGCGCTTCGTGGTGGGACACCGCTTGGCTTCGCCTTCGCGGGGCGGACGAAGGCGACCGCCCCTATACGGGCTAGGGAAGTTCTCTTACCCAGATGTTGCGGAAGCTTAGGGGTTCGCTTTTGTCGCCGTGGGCCTGGAGTTTGATGGGGGCACCGTCGAACTTCTTGTAGAAGGGTTGGCCGATGTAGCGGGTTTCGCCTTTTAGCTCGAAGTGATTGTCGATTAGCACACCATTCAGGAAGGCGGTCGCGTAAGCCGGGGTCTTCAGTGAGCCATCGTCGTTAAACACCGGGGCGATCCACACCACGTCGTACACGTTCCACTCGCCAGGTTTGCGCATGGGATTGGCCAGAGGAATCGACTGCTTGTAGAGGCTCCCTACCATTCCGTTGACGTAGGTCTTGTTGTTGTAGGAGTCAAGGACCTGGAGTTCATAGCCGGCATCACCGGGGCCGGTGGAGGCCAGGAAAAGTCCACTATTGCCGCGCGCCTGTCCGGTGCCGGTGATGTTTTCGGGGACCCGCCACTCCATGTGGAATTGGTAATTGTGGAACGTGCGCTTAGTCTCGATGTTGCCCGCGTTCTTGGCTACGGTGAGGATGCCGCCCGAGACGTTCCACTTGGCGGGCTGCGAGCGGTCCTGGGCGGAGACCCATTCGTCGAGATTGTTCCCGTCGAAAAGGACGATAGCGTCGGAGGGGGGTTTGCCGCATTCGGTGGCGGGTGTGACTACTTTGGGTTCGGGTTGCCAGACTTCGGTGTCTTCAGGCTTGGCGCTGGATTGTTGCGCGAGCGATGAGAGTGTGAACATTGCGGTAATCGCAAAGAGATTCAGAATTAGATTTCGCATGGATCAAGAGGATACACCGAAATGGTCAGATTCGCAGGCGCGCGGAGTTGGGGGGACGCTCCAAATGAAGATAACCGCGAAGATCGCTGAGAACCGCCGCCGAGGGCGCCGAGCAGAGAAGCTGTGCTGCGCGCAGCGGGCAGCCGGGGCGAGCTGTCCCCACATTCACCAGGTTGAAGTTGTCCCCTTCCGGCTTGCACTCGAGCTGAAAATTGATACCATCATCCCGCGACTGGAGGGCTTCCATGATTACTCGCCGCAGTTTCATTATTGCCAGCGGGATGACCGCGCTCGCTTCGACTCGTGTGTTTGGCGCTAATGACAAGCTTCGCGTTGGAGTGATTGGAGCGGGGCATCGCATGAAGGGGTTGCTGGATGCGGCGGACAAGGCCGGCTCTTACGAGATTGTCGCTGTGAGCGATGTCTACGGGCCGAATCGCGACGCCGTGAAGGAGCGGTCAAACGGCCTGGCGTCAACGCATCTTGACTATCGCGAGGTGCTCGAGAAGAACATCGATGCGGTGATCATTGCTTCACCGGACCACTGGCATGTGCCGATGGCCGTAGATGCCGTGAAAGCCGGGAAGGACGTGTTTCTCGAGAAACCCGTAACCCACACGCTTGAAGAAGGGGAGACGCTGACCAGGGCGGTGCGATCGGGCAAACAGATTCTGCAATGCGGCATGCAGCAGCGGAGCTGGACGCACTTTCGCGATGCCGTGGATCTGATCCAAGCGGGCAGTTTGGGGCGCGTAGTGCAGGTGCGGACATACTGGTGGCAGAACTATCAGAGGAACTGGGTAGCTAAACCGATTGACCAGCAGGCGCTCGACTGGAAGCTGTGGCTGGGATCCACTCCAGAGCAGGCGTTCAGTGACGAGAAGTTTGCGCACTGGCGGTGGTACTGGAATTTCGGGGGCGGGGCAATGACGGATCTGTTTACGCACTGGATTGATGTGGTGCATTGGGCCATGAAGGCGGACACACCGCGGCAGGCCTGTATGCTGGGCGGCAAATATGTTTTCGATCAGTGGGATTGTCCGGACACGATTCAGGCGGCGTTTCGGTATCCGGGGTTCGACGTTGTATACGAGGGGATGATGGCTTCGTCGATTGATGATGGAGGGCTGGAATTTCGTGGAATGGACGCAACTTTGAAGATTGATCGCGGGGGATTCTCCGTTTTTCGCGAGGGGGCGTCGCGCGAACAGAACCCGGTACTTAGCGAGCGCAGCTACCGCGACGGAACGATTACTCACATGGAGAACTTCTTCGAGTGTGTGAAGTCACGGAAGGAACCGAACGCGCCAGTGGAGACCGGAGTGGCGGCCGCGCGCGCTGGACAGATTGGAAACCTGGCGTACGGCAAGGGTGGGCAGATCAGTTGGCCGATAAAGAAGGGATGATCGGGGTAGCTGCGGAAAAAGGATCTCACGCAGAACCGAGCGAACGGGAACTGCTGGTGCTGGTGGGGATCAGCCTCGTCGTAATGTGGGCGACTATCCTCCTTTTTCATCGATCAAAGGATCTCGTGTTTCAGTACGGGGATAACGCCGCGTATCGCGATGTAGCAAAGGCCATCCTGCACTGGGATTTTCACGGTCTCGCGCTGCAGCACTTCATGGGCTACCCGTACCTCATTGCGGCCATGTCATTGCTGTTTCGCGTTCCCGCAGGATTTGCGTTGTGGGTGATTGCCGTGGTTTCGTCGGCGATATCGGTGTGGCTGACGGCCCGGATGTTCGGGAACGCCACAGCAGGATATTTTGCCTTTACCAATTTCACATGGCTGCAGGCGTCCTATCTAGGAGGGTCCGAGCCTCTGGCGCTTGCGTTGGGGCTCGGTTCTCTGCAGGCGTTCCGGCGAAATCGAACGGTGACGGCAGCGCTCCTCGGGTCGTTGGCGGTGACAGTTCGTCCTTTGATGATTTTCGTGCTGGTGGGAATTGGGCTGGTGCTGGTATACCGCAGACGGGTCGGCACATTCTTGATCGCAACATCGATCGGGCTAGTCAGCGGAATTTTGTACATATGGCCGCTAATGCATTACTTCGGCGACCCCCTGCTCACGGTGCATACGTACACTTCTCGTGATTACGGGGGGGCCAAGGTTGCTGGCCCGCACGGTCATTTGTTTGGATGGCCTTTCCACGGGATTATCGCCGGGACGATTGCTTATCCTACGCCTTGGACCAATCTTGTATTGAGTTTTTGCTGGATAGGGCTGGTTCTGCTCGGGGTGGGGATGATGTTTTCGAGCCGCTTCCGGAGATTCGCGAAGGAGTATCCGCAGGAAGCGGTCTACTGCGGGTTATATCTGGTCGCGATCTTCTCTTATGACTACCTGATTTGGGCCCGAAGCAACTTTATCCGGTTCAGCGTGCCCGTGTTGCCTTTTGTGTTTTTTGCGTTGTCACCGCTGTTACCGAACAATCGCTGGGTGTTTCGGTGCTTGTGCATCGTGGGCGCGGTGGGGGCTGCGCTTTCCGCGATGGGGGTAAGGAATGTGATGGGAACCATTCGCTGAAGGAAGCATGTCATCACTCTCGGACTCTTGGCCCTTACATTGCGGCTTCTTTTAGGATTTTGCCCGATAGAAACCGCGAAAGTTCGGGGACTACAGATTCTGCAATCTGCCCGCAAAGGAGTCTCTCATGTCGATCAGAATGGGGTCGTTGCCTCTGGCTGTCACTCGCGCGGCCGGACCTTTGCATGTGCGGATTAGGGAATATGAGGTGCCGACGGCGAAGTCGAGGCCGCATGATCCGGCGCTGGCTCCGCATGGAGCGCTCTCGTACACAAGACAGGGAGCGAGTAATCCGGGTAGCGATTGGGTATCGTGAGTGTAGATCACTAACTGAGATTCGTTCATGTCGTACTGACTTAGTAATTAGGTGTCACAACGACACCCTCAGACACATCATCTCTGGCTAAGGATAGTGGACTTCATACACCCGATAGATATCATTCTGAAACGTGCAACGCACTTCTAAGTGCGACAGAACGGGCAGTGAATTACCGTCAAGTGGTAACGCCTTGTCCAATACACCCGGGCGCGCGTAAATGATGTAGCGGGGACGCTGATGCTCAAGATATCCCGGAAGCTCAGAGGCGGGAGTTACGCTGGCTAAAAAAGCCCGTGAGCTTACCGGGAAGGGTAGACCTAGCGCCTGAGCGATGTTATTGGACTCTGAGTTGTAGTCGTCAATCACGATATGATCGGTCGACTTTAAACGTGCACCCAGGAAGGCCACCAGGGATTCGATGCGATGCGGATACCGTAAAACGGGGGAAATCGAGGCAATTTTTTCGCTAAAGCGATTCGGAGTAACGCTTAGTGCCCAGATAGCAAGAAGGTTCAACAGCAGAATTCCAAACGCAGCCTGAAGCAGCATGGGTCTGCGAGGAGACTCCTGGATGATTTCGTTTAGTCCGTAAGCTGCCAGCGCGATGAGCAATGTTCCAATAGTTATGGTGTACCGCGCGAAAGCCATTTCCCCACCGGAAGCAATTTGATAAAACTGCACGCAGGCAAAGAAAGCCGTCACAAAGGCGACTTCGGCTCCAACGGTAGCCCGGAATGACCGGAAGAAACCATATAGGCCGCCTACAATCGCAATAGGTGTAAGAGTAAGAAGCAATACGCCACAGAAAGACAAGAGCCGGTAAATAAGTGAGGGATGGCCGAGTGTCAATTGCTCTGCCACCCACTGATGATTCATCGTAACGGCGTACAACAGGTGGTGAAACTTGATCCAGTTATTGCCCATGATAAACGCCGGGAAGAAGCCCGCAGTGAATGCAAAGAGCAACAATGGCACTGCTGCCTTGCCCAAGCCAGTTTCGCGACGACTTCGCCAAGCCAGGACCGCGACCAGGGCACCGACGGAGACAATGAACGCCCAGGCTTCATAGCGGGTAGCGCCAGCGAAAGAAAAGAACACTCCGGACAAGGTAAGGCTTCGCAGTTTTCCTGATTGGCGAAAACGACAGTACCCAAGCAGGCCCAAGAGCACAAATAACAGATACACCGCTTCCGACGATGAAGTGGCACTGTATGCGATATGAAGACTGTACAGCGAGAAGAATATTAAACCGATTTGCGCGGCCCTCTCACTGAATACGGTGCGTATCAAGTTACGAAAAATAAACAACGATGCCGTCCCCGCCAAAAGGCTCAATAGCCTGCCTGCGACCCTAACGTTTTCTGCCAGAATCGCGGAAAATCCCGCCATTAACCAAAAATGAAACGGCAACCATGGCCCAAAGTTCAATTGCAACGAAGGATGTTGGAGCCAATGGGCGGCAATCCCTTCCCGTGCGAATGCATCTCCTCCAGTATTCGAGGAAAGTAAGAGAGAAAGTACGCGCAGCAAGATGCCAGAAGCTAGGACAATAGCGCTGAAATGGGAATCATCGACTAATCTGCGCAGAGCTCTGGAGGTAGCCATGACTTTAACCTTCGAGGTTCGAAGCGAAGAGATCAGCACCGAACGCCCTATCCTAGAAAGATGCTAAATGATGCCGACCACCTCAGTTTATTCTAACTTAGCTCTCTCTCTGCGTTTCTCTAACTGCGGATCAACTTTAGCTCTTTAAAGGTGCGGCGAACCACGCCCGCCTGCATGATAGCAGCACCAACGGCAGCACCCAGAGTATTTGTTATGATGTCGGTGGTACCAGAGAATCGTTGAGGGATATAGTATTGCAATACCTCAATCACGAAACTCAAAAGTCCGCATGCAAGGGCAGCAGTAAGAATTGCCTTCCAGCGGTTTTTGATCCAGGAAAGATATGCACAGGCAATCAGTCCAAGCGGAATAAATCCTGCGATATTCACTACCACGTCCTTTGCGTATGTCCAATTGGCTTTGAATTCCTTCTTCGCAGAACACAAAAATGCTTTGTGCGGAACTGAGAAAATCGCTGGCACTTCCAGGTTTGGTCCAGAAGGGACGTCGTCACGAATTTCACGCCCTACCCCCTCTGCGAATGCATAGTGAACAATCGCACGATCAAGATCATGAGCTGAACCGGGCTTTGTCCATTCTCGATAGTGCTGGAGAGATTCCCGTGGTGACAACTCTTTCGAAAAGATCGCGAGGCCCCGCAGTTCCCCCGCCCATGGCTCATACATTGACGGCGATGTTCCAAGAACAATTTGTCCCGACAGCTCACTGCCCGAGAACTTAATTAGGGGAAAAGAACCTTCGGCCTTGCCGTCTAGATAGAGTGTTGTACCATTCAGGCCCGACGTTATCGTCACGAGAACAAGTCTTCCCGGACGCAAGATATGGTCAGAATGAAACTTTATTGTTCTAGTTCTGTCGGACTGGATGCCATTATCGTCGGTCACCAGTAAGCGCTCGCCATCTTGCCCAACGAGGAGCTGCGTTGGATGCGTGTCGTTGTAAAAAGCCAATATCGTGCCTGATTTCCGGTTGGCTGGCCGGACGAGCAATTCTAGACTGTACGATTCCGTGGCCTGAATTTCTTCCGGCTTCAAGTACTCCTTGCTAACAATCAGACCAGGGAACTCAAACTTGAGCCCTCTATTCCCCTGCAACCAGCTGACGCCATTGCGTGTAAAAGGGTTACACGGCCAAAGGGTGGCGAGTAATGCAGCAATACAAGCCGCAATGCACAAGGCCCTTATCCTCTTTCGTTCCCCTAGAGCCGCGGATTGTTCGTGTAGTGGCGAAACCATCAGAAGAGAATTATCTAGGTTAACACCGAGCAGCCTGGTGAAAAACCGGTCCTAATCCACAGGCCAGGGTGCTACGAGAAGGGCGCGGAGCAGATCGGCCCGCAGAGTCACATCTTCAGTTATTTGTCACCGGAAGAGTGGGTGCGAAAAGACGTCCGCTGCGGACCGTCCGGGCCATGGCCGACGAAGCTTCAGAACCGGGTAATGGACCCGGATTCGCAGTCACCTGATTCCTATCGATAGCCGTGGTACACTTTTTTAGCCGCTGCGGGTTCCGTAGACACAGAGTGCCAGGCCATGGGTGCATATGATTAGAAGGCTGAGAACTCGAATACGCGACTATGTTGTGGAGGTTGCAACAGTAGTGTTGCGGAGAACTATTGCAGGGCACAAGGTTCAGGTTCTTGACGATGACGTCTTTATAGTTTCGTACCCTAGATCAGGAAATACCTGGGCAAGATTTCTGATCGGTAACCTGGTTAACCCTGATGACCCAGTAACATTCGCCAACTTGGAAGTGCGAGTACCCTCAATCTATACCTTTCCCAACCGAGTGCTGCGGCGGCTTCCACGGATTCTCAAGAGTCACGACGTTTACGACCCGCGCTACCCACGTGTTATCTACATCGTGCGCGACCCCCGGGATGTAGCGGTTTCCTTCTACCACTACAATCTGAAGGTCCGCAGATTCACGGAGGAAGTAACGCTGGATGAGTTTGTTGACCGCTTTGTTGCCGCCAAAATCTGGCCCAGCGTAAACCTCTATGGCACATGGGAAGAACATGTTTTGAGCTGGACGAAGATGCGCGAGGGGAGCGAGCGCTTCTGCTTTGTCCGGTACGAAGACCTATTGCGCGATCCCGTAGCGGAGTTGAAAAAGATAAGTCCTTTGCTCAAAATCGCTCCGAGCCCGAAGATACTGGCGCGAGCTGTGGAACTAAGCTCAGCGGACCGGATGCGGTCCCTGGAAAAGACCCAGACCCAATGGGTTTCGACGAAAGGCACTCGGAAAGACAAACCTTTCGTGAGAGCAGCAAAGTGCGACAATTGGCAAGGCACTCTGTCCTCAACCTCGGTACGCAAGATCGAACAGGCGTGGGGAGCAACTATGCAGAAACTGGGATATGAACTCACCACTTCCTCCAAAATCGATCCTACTGATGCAGCCGCAGTCTTCTCTTCTCAGAGTCATACGTAATTTCGGCGTCCCCCCGGCCGTTTGAAAGCGTGAAATCTGAGGCATCAGACTTGCTTGTTGCCTGGTGCAGTCGGGGAATGAAGTCTGCACGACTGCCTGGGCTAACACATCAAAGAGTTGCACATCCGTCGATAGAGCAAACCCTCGTCGCTACGAGCGGGAACTTGGATAAACTCGCTGTATACGATCGGCTGCGCTGGTCATTCACGGAAGTTTATGCTTGATTATCAATAACTTAGCACGCAATCGAAGGGGTCCTCTGTGGAATGTGGCTTGCGCGTCGATGGGACTGCACAAGCTTTCGTATAAACTGGGATCACATTTGCCTGATCCACGTTGGGTTCACGCTTTCGATGGTATGTTCCCCCCGAACGGCACGTCTGACAATCCGCGTTAGGATCTGCGCGAGATACTGGGCGCAATGCAAAATCACCAAACTCGGAGCCATGCAATTGTCTTTTCGACTAATCACTTGATTGCTGTGCATGCTGGCGGACCGGTGAATCTGACGGTCGAACATTCACCAGACCGGGTCAACATTCGCAAACCAAAGGCGCGTACCTGGCCACCCGTGGTTTCACTCCCCGGGTTAGCCGATCGTTCCAAGTCTTGGTGTTCAGGGACCAACTGTTCAGCGCAAGATTGCTAAATGAGTCGAGAAATCATGACTGCATCTGCTTACGCCGACATTCTTGACCGCATTAAGGCTGCCCTGGATGCTGCCGGGTTCGTTTTTCGCCGCTTTCACTTCGGGGCAATTGAAACCGAATACAAGATTGGTCACGATCCAGCGACTGAAGCCGAAAGCGCGATAAATGAAGTGCTGCGTCAAAACTTAGTGCGTGAAGGTGAAGGTTGGCTCTCCGAGGGGAGTGTGGATGATGAATCCCGGCTCAGCAAGTGTAGTGTTTGGGTTGTCGATCCGCTCGATGGTGCCCATGAATTCGTGGCAGGAATTCCGGAATTCTGTGTTTCGATTGGATTCGTCGAGAACGGCCGACCGGTGGCTGGGGGGATTTACAATCCTGGGACCAATGAGATCATCCTCGGAGCCATCGACTCAGGAGTCTGGTACAACGGCAAGCCGGCCCGTGCTAGCGGGAGAACTGCGTTGGCAGGATCACTGGCTCTGGCCGGCCGAAGCGAAGTCAACCGCGGTGAATGGAATAAGTTTCAGGGTGCTCCCTTTGAGATCCGCGCCATTGGCTCCGTTGCCTACAGGATGGCACTGATCGCAGTGGGTCGTGCCGATCTAACTTTCAGCTTGACCGCGAAGCACGAGTGGAATGTGGCCGCTGGCGCAGCCCTGGTGCTGAGCGCAGGAGGCGTTGTTACGACAGCGGACAACCGCGAACTGCGCTGTAACCAAAAGAACCCGCTACTTTCCGGGCTCATTGGGTGTGGCCCCAATCTCCGTGAAGAACTGATAAGCTACTTGAAAACCCTTCCGAATCTCGAACCAACCCAACAATACAATCAACCAGACGGCCCGAGTCCGACGGGTGGCACTCCTTTGTCCATTACACAAGAACGTCTCTGGGTGATGGATCAACTGCATCCTCATAGTCCAGCACAGAACCTCGCATGCGGACTGCGGTTGACCGATCTCGACACAAGGGCGCTGCAGGCCGCGTTAGATGTAGTCGTGCAACGGTACGAAATCCTGCGAACAGAATTTCGGGTGGTTGAGGGAGCACCTCTGCAGGTTGTGCTGCCGCAAGCGCGGATTGTTCTGAACGCGGTCGAGCTCCAGCACTTGGCTCGGCAAGAACGAGAAACACAGCTACTTCGCATTGCGCTGCAAGAGGTGCAGAATCCATTTGACCTTAGCAAAGGTCCTCTTCTACGAGGAATACTCCTTCACCTTTGTGATACAGAATACGTTTTGTTGGCATTCTGCCATCGCATTGTGTGCGACGAGATCTCTCTTCGACTTCTGCTCAGGGAAGTGAATTCGCTCTATCAGGCCCAAATGGGCCAACAGTCAAAACCACTGGCCGGCTTTCCCATTCAGTACCGGGACGCAGTCGCGCGGGAGGCGGTGCCCTCTGTACAAGAGCTCGCTTATTGGAAGGAATGGCTGGAAGGGTCTCCGTCGAGCATTGATCTGGCTACTGATCGACAGCGACCGCCACTGCAGGCCTTCCGCGCCGCCAAGCAGCGGCTCTCGATTGACCCGCAATTGGTGAACCGGCTTCGCCTAGTCGCCCAGAACCACGGTGCAAGTCTTTTCACCACCCTCCTAGCTACTTTTAGCGTTCTCCTATCGCGATACGCGAGACAAGAAGATCTGGTTGTGGGCACACATATTTCCGGCCGGGGGCGGCCTGAGTTGGAGAGCGTCATTGGCCCACTGGAGAACATGCTCGCGTTTCGGATCGACACTTCTGGCGATCCCAGTTTCGCCGAATTGCTAAGTCGCGTGCGTGAAGTAGAGGAAAGGGCATTTCGTCACCAGAATGTGCCGTTTGAGATTGTCATCCGAGAGCTGCGCCTAGAGCGGGATATGAGCCGCCACCCCATATTTCAGATCGCGTTCTCGGTGAAGCAAGTAGCTACAGGACCTCCTGCAAGCGCGCTGAAGTTTGTCGAAGTCGAGAATCCAACCGAGGAACTGGATCTCAGAGTCGAATTCTCGGAGGAAGGAAACGATGTCTTCATCTGGTTCAGCTACAACTCCGATCTTTTCGCGGTCTCGGCAATCACGCGCATGATGGAGCACTTCACGATTTTGTTGGAGTCGGCGGCGGATGATCCACGAACGCGGATTTTGCAGATGCCTCTACTTTCTGAGGGGGAGCGTCAGCAGGTACTGGTGGAATGGAACAAAAAACAGATTGCCGAACCTGGTGTCGAATGCCTTCACCAGTTCTTCGAGCAGCAAGTCGAGAGAACGCCTCAGGCCGTGGCGGTAAAGTGTGACGGGAAATCTTTGACTTACCGTGATCTGAACGAGCGTGCGAACCGCCTGGCGCATTATTTGAGGAAGCTGAAAGTCGGACCGGAGATTCTGGTCGGAATATGCACCGAGCGTTCGCTTGAAATGCTTGTCGGAATTCTTGGAATTCTGAAGGCGGGCGGAGCCTACGTACCGTTGGATCCGGCGTACCCAAAGGACCGGTTAGAGATTATCCTTGCCGACGCAAAGGTTCATATTCTGCTTACTCAAGAGAAGTTGCAGAAGACTCTGCCTTCCCGGGCTGCGAGCCCGATCCTACTCGACTTAGATTGGCCTAAGATCGCTCAGGAAGCAGCAACCAACCCCGTTCGCAACGCCAACTCCACCAATCTGGATTATGTGCTGTTTACCTCAGGGTCTACGGGCCGACCTAAGGGTGTCGCGCTGGAGCATCGCAGCGCGGTGATATTCATTGAGTGGGCGCGACAGGTGTTTCTGCCCGAGGAGATCGCCGGAACACTCTTCTCGACCTCTTTCTGCTTCGATCTGTCGGTATTCGAGATTTTTGTTCCTCTGAGTATGGGTGGCACTGTGATCATCGCGCAAAACGCGCTCGCGCTTTCTAAGCTGAAGGCTGCGAGTGAGGTCACTCTGATCAATACAGTGCCATCGGCAATCGCGGAGTTGATTCGACTCGAGGGTGTTCCCTCCTCAGTTCGGGTGATCAATTTGGCAGGGGAAGCATTGCTCACCGCACTCGCTCATCAGATCTATAACAAGACGAAGGTCGGCAAGGTCTATAACCTCTATGGCCCCACGGAAGACACGACCTACTCCACATATGCGTTCGTTCCGCCGGGAGCCGAAGTCACGATTGGCCGGCCGTTACCTAACACGCAAGCTTACATCCTTGACAAAAGTCACCAGCCGGTTCCGATCGGGGTTCCTGGTGAGTTGTATCTCGCCGGTGACGGCCTGGCCCGAGGGTATTGGGGTCGGGACGATCTGACGGCTGAGCGGTTTCTGCTGAACCCCTACTCTTCCCAACCGGGTGCGCGCATGTACCGAACCGGGGACCTGGCCCGTTGGTTGGAGGACGGGAACATCGAGTACATGGGAAGGCTGGATAACCAGGTCAAGGTTCGCGGCTTTCGAATCGAACTCGAGGAAATAGAAAATGTTTTGGTGAAGCAACCCGGGGTACAAGCGGCAGTCGTGGTAGCAAGGGAAGACAATCCCGGTGACAAACGATTGGTGGCTTACATCGTACCATCTGGGGCTTCCCTTCCCGCCGCGCGAATTCAGGAGTTGCTCAGAAAGCAATTGCCGGACTACATGGTGCCTGGCGCTTTTGTCGAGTTGGACCAACTTCCCCTGAATCCAAACGGGAAGATCAACCGTCGGTTGCTTCCACGACCGGAGAGTTCTGCATTTGAGCGTTCAGGCATGGTTCAGCCCAGGAATGACCTGGAGTCACGCGTGCTCGAGATATGGAAGAGAGTGCTGGGGGTCGACAACATTGGAGTGGGGGATGACTTCTTCGATCTTGGAGGTCATTCTTTGAAAGCCGCTCGCGTCCTGGCAGAGGTGGAGAAGGAAATTGGAATAGAGGTTCCGCTATCGGCTCTCTTTCGGGGCGCAACTGTCGAGTCGCTCGCCCGCATCATCCAGAGTGAATCAGAAAATGAGAAAGACCCCGTCGCGATGGAAATTCAGCACGGAGATGCCAGTCGTCTTCCCTTTTTTGCAATCGTTCCGCCTGGGGAAGACGCTATCGGGTATGCCATGCTGGCACGGCACATGGGTCACAGGCAAACCGTATTCAAGATTCAGGGTCACGCGCCGGTGGTGGATGGCAGCCGTCCCTATTCGGAGCAGGAAATGCTCGAATTATGCCGAGAGTACATCGCAGCGATCCGATCGGTGCAATCACACGGACCGTATTGCCTCGGAGGCCTGTGCGATGGAACCCACATCGCAGAGCAAATCGTGCTGAGTCTGGAAGCCCAAGGCGAAGAAGTTGGATTATTTGCCATTTTTGATACCTGGGTGTTACAGCACAGCCAGATTCGCTGGTTATGGAAGGTGGACTACTATTGCCGTCGGCTGAAAGAGATTAAGGGGAAGAAGCTCGCCGAACAACTTGCCTCCTACAAGGCATTGGCGGAAAACAAGGTGAATCTTCTGACCGGCAAGCAAAGTGCGCGCACCGACTGGCAGCAGACCTACTGGCCCGAGGATTTTTCCCCACCGCGGTTCCGCGCACCGGTGGTCCTGTTTAAGCGACCTAAACAGCAGTTTTATTACATCAACGATCCTGAGATGGGGTGGGGCCGTAGATCGGAGGGTGGAGTCTCGGTCCATGAGATTGACTTCCATCACCGGGAGATTCTGCGGGAGCCGCACGTCCGGCTATTCGGAGCTGAACTTGCAGAATGCATATCGCGAGTCAGCCGTCGCGTTCTCAATCCGGACCAGTCGGACGAATCTCAGCCGGCTTCATCCACCGTCTCGGTTCAGCAGTTTCGGCAAGATTCATGAAGTTCAACAAACGCCAAATCCTGGAAAATGTCGGGTCGACCTGGTTCGCCCTGGGTTTGAACGTTGTGGTTGGAATCTTTCTCTCTCCCTACATTCTTCATCGCCTCGGGGACGACGCCTTTGGTCTGTGGATCTTGATCTTTTCAGTAACCGGATATTACGGGTTGTTCGACCTCGGCATTCGCTCTTCCATTGTTCGCTACGTTGCCAGATTCTCTGCCACGGACGACCGTGTCGAACTGAACCGATTGGTAAACACGGCTATGTTCGGCTACAGCGCCATCGGAATTCTGGCCATGAGCATCACGTTGGTCGCGACGTACTACGTACACTCAATTTTTCCAAGGGTGCCAGTTGAGTTCGTGCCCACGGCGCGTTGGCTGCTCTTGATAGTGGGCACGTCGGTCTCCGCGGGATTTCCAGTTGGTGTGTTCAGCGGCATTCTGGAAGGGTTGCAACGCTTCCACCTTCTGAACCTCAATAGTGCGTGTACGACTCTCATGCGCGCTCTGCTCATTGTCATCGCACTGACCCATGGACATGGGCTTCTGAGCCTGGCTTTGATTACGACCAGCCTGCCGCTGCTCGGCGGATTGGTCAATGCCGCGGTGGTACTTCGACTTGTACCGCTGCGCTTCGGATTCCAATATGTGAGCCGGGCCAGTTCCCGCACGATTGCTAGCTACAGCGGCACAACGTTCGTCATCATATTGGCAGGCCGCTTGCGCTTCAAGACGGATGCCCTCGTCATAGGAACGTTTGTGTCAGCTGCCGCAGTAACATATTTCACTATCGGCGCTCGCCTTGTCGACTATGCCTCGGAAGCGGTGAACAGCCTTTCTCGGCTTGTCATACCGATGTCGAGCGAGTCCCAAGCCAAAGGAGATCTGGAAGGACTGCGAAAAATCTTTGTGCTGGGGAATCGTGCCTGTGCCTTTATTATTCTCCCGATCGCTGCGATTCTCACCATTCTCGGCAAGTCTGTGATCGAAGCATGGGTCGGTCCGAAATACGTTGCGGCGAGCTATCCGGTATTGCTGATTTTGCTCTTTCCCAACACTCTGATGTTGGCTCAGTCTGTCTCTGGACGCACCCTATGGGGCTTGGCCAAGCACAAAACCCTAGCTTGGGTGGTAATGGCGGAAGGTATCGCGAATCTGATCCTCAGCATAATTCTCGTGCGTCGCTACGGCATCATCGGAGATGCTATCGGCACCGCCATTCCGCTCATCTGCACGCAAGTCCTCTTTATCCCGGCTCATCTCTGCCGGTTGCTGGGAATCAAAGTCGTTGCGTATCTCAAGCGCGCATTCGTGCTACCCGTCTTGTTGTGCAGCCCAATGGTCGCGGTCCTCTTGCTGTTGCGGCTCTGGTTCGTTCCGCATCACTTGCGCGAGTTTCTGATACAAGTTGCGATAGCGGGCTTGGTCTACGGAGTCGGACTGGCCTGGGCATTCTGGAGCCACCGAGCCTGGCAGATAGGAGAGCTCGGCATCAACAAGGACGACGAAGTATCCCTTGCCCTGGTGGAAACATACCGGGAGGAGGCATAGCGTAGTCCCAACTTGCAGTACTCATAGAACCTGATGAGCGTGAGCTCCAAACATCGTCCCGTCTTGATCCTGGGCGCGTCTCCGCGGGTTAGTGTCCCCATGGCACGCTCACTGTGGCGCCATGGCATACCTGTGGATATAGCTTCATTTCAGCCAGAAGAACCGGACATCCGCTCCCGTGCCATTTGCGGTTTCCACCGGCTCCCGCCTCGCCGACTGGATCCGGTTGCATTTACCCGGGCATTGCTCGACCTGGTGCGAGAGAGACAGTTTGATACTATTCTCCCGGCGGGTGATCCCCCACTGGCAGCTCTCAGGGACTTGTACCAAGAACTCTGTCCACTGGCACATCTCGGCTGTCCATCTCCCGATGTGGTAGAACGAGTCCTCAACAAGTCACTCACCCTCGAGGCAGCGCGGAAAGTCGGCATCCGGGCGCCACTCACATGCACAATCACATCTGATCAGCTCGACTCAGTCGCTCCGCGGCTACAATTTCCGGTTGTGGCCAAGCCAGAGAGAAAGGGTGCAGCCGCATTCAAGATTCTCTATTTCAACACGCGGGAGGAATTGTCAACCGCGCTGACCGCCGGTGCCTGGGGTCGAGTGATGTTGCAGGAATACTGCCCGGGTGTGGGCGTGGGTATGGACATATTAATACACAAGGGAAAATGCATCGCGAGATTTCAGCATCGCCGTTTGAAAGAAGCGCCTGTTACCGGCGGCGTTGCAATCCTCGCTCTTGCAGAAGAACCCGACCCAGAGCTGTTCGCTGCCTCGATGGCACTGCTGAAGGCGATCGAGTGGGAGGGTGTGGCAATGGTTGAGTTCCGGGTTGACCGGGAAACGGGAAAGTCCGCCCTTATGGAAGTGAATGGCCGCTTCTGGGGATCAGTTTCCTTTCCCATTATCGCCGGAGTCAATTTCCCTTTTTACTACTGGCAACTGCTCCACGGCGAGAGCCCCCAGGTGCCGCCGACGTATTCTGTGGGTATGCGCTGGCGCTGGAGTCCCGGCTACGTAGATCGCCTGGAAAGCTTTCTGTTCCGCAATGCGGGGCACCCCGGAGCCAAGCCGTCGTTGATGCGGGATCTGCTCCTGACACCGGGCGATTTTTCTCCCTTTGTTAAGGAAGCAGTCTGGTCGCTGTCGGATCCGCAACCTTTTCTTGATGAATCGGCCAGAATTGTTTGCTCCCTGCTAGTCACGCTTTCCAGATCTGCCTTTCGCAAACTGGTGCCTGGAAAACTGAAAATGTATTCCACAAGCTATTTCAGACTCCCGCGTCAGATTCGATCTGCCTATGTCAAGCTTCAGATTGCAGATATGCTCCGTTTGAGCAGTCACAGCGGTCGGCCCGCTCTTGGAAACGCCCAATCCTTTTTGTTCGTTTGTTTCGGCAACATTATGCGCAGCCCGGTGGCCGAGGCCATGCTGAAGCAAGCCCTCGCAAGCCGTGGGATCTCTGGCGCTGTCGTTCGATCAGCGGGTTTGCATGCCTCGCCTGGACGCGAAGCTCACCCCTGGGCGATCGCGGTTTCACAGGAAATTGGCCTCTCGCTAGATCAGCACCGGGCACAGCTGCTAACAGCAGAATTGATAAGCAGTGCCGACGCGATTTTTGCCATGGACTTCGAGAATCTCGTCGAACTTAAGACCTTATTCCCGACTGCGAAACACAGGATTTTCCTACTCAGCAGTTACGCTCAGGGCAAAGAGAGAAATCGCGAAATACCAGACCCATATTTTGGAAACATAGAAACGACGCGCCGATGCTACTCCTTGTTAGCAAATTGCATCGATAATCTGTCATTCGATGTTGCTTCGTCACGTCAGGAGTTGAGCTTGTGTCGATAACTTGGAATCGCTTGCGATATGGGGCCCGGGCTCTTTTGGGGAGGAATCCAGCGGGCAGGCGGCTCACAGTTTTCCCGGACGATGTTTTCATCGTGTCCTATCCCAGATCCGGAAATACTTGGGTGCGATTCTTGATCGGGAATCTATTCGACCCGGACGATCCAATAACATTCGCAAACGTTGAGTCGCGCGTGCCGGAAATTTACTTCTTCTCGGATCAGCAGTTGCTTGCTCGCTCCAGGCCACGCATCCTAAAAAGTCACGAGTACTTTGATCCTCGCTACAAGAGAACCATCTACATTGTTCGCGACCCGAGGGATGTCGCAGTGTCTCTCTACCATTACAGCATCAAGAGAAAAACCATTCCCCCAGGTTATGCTCTGGAAGAATTCATTCCGCGATTTATCGCCGGCGAATTCTTCGAATACTGCGGATCATGGGAAGAGCATGTGTTGAGCTGGCACGCGACCCGAAAAAGCCACACAGGCTTTCTATTTCTTAGGTACGAAGATTTGCTCGCTCACCCAGAGCAGGAATTAGCCGCGATTGCAAATACCCTCCACGCCGGTGTCGTATCCGAAAGGGTCGCGAGGGCCGTTGAGTTGAGTTCGGCTGCGCGGATGCGGAACCTGGAAGAAAAACATTCCTCTGAATGGAGGTTGACCCGAGGCACACGTCAGGACGTCGCTTTCGTGCGCCGAGCCAAATCAGGCGCGTGGCAGAGCGAACTTTCTCCCGCCTTGGTCAGCACTATCGAACGGGCCTGGGGCACGACCATGAAGAATCTCGGTTACGATCTGCTTGTGGATGGAGATCGCGAGCTTGTGAAAAGCTGAAAACACTATGACTTCGTTGCGTGAAAGTCTCCGAAGGGCGGTGGGTGCGCTGGCAACGACAGGCCGTGTTCTCACGGGTCGGCAGATTGCTGGCCGAGGTGTAACCGTTTTCCCC
Source organism: Binatia bacterium (assembly GCA_035577905.1). Classification (GTDB taxonomy): domain Bacteria; phylum Acidobacteriota; class Terriglobia; order Terriglobales; family Acidobacteriaceae; genus Sulfotelmatobacter. The sequence continues at coordinate 55,308 of DATKAP010000128.1, read as the reverse complement.
GATGACGTTTTCCTGGTTTCTTATCCACGATCCGGTAACACCTGGACTCGCTTTCTCCTGGGTAACTTGCTGTGGCAGAGCGATCCCGCTACGTTCTTGAATATTGAATCCAGAATTCCGGAAATATACTTCAACCCTGACCGCTTCATGCGCGCTCTGGAGCGTCCTCGCTTGCTGAAAAGTCACGAGTGTTTTCAGCCGCACTATCCGCGTGTGATTTACATCGTGCGCGATCCGCGCGACGTGGCGATCTCCTATTATCACCACAACATTAAAGCCGGCAACATCCCCGATGATTACCCCATGGCCAGTTTTGTCCCACGCTTCATCGCGGGCGAGTTTGACCGGATATTCGGATCCTGGAGGGACAACGTACTGAGTTGGATGGCGCTGCGCCAGGGGACTCCCGGGTTCCTGCTGATGCGCTATGAAGACATGAAACGGGATACGGTGATGGCGCTATCCAATGTTGTTGCATTTCTCGAAGGCTGCTCGTTCCGCCAGATCGATGCCCGACCAGAAGCTTTACATCGAGCCATTGAACTGAGTTCCCCAGAACGGATGCGCGCACTAGAGAAGGAGGAGGGAGGGCAATGGGTTCTGATGAAGGGAACACGGACTGATAAACCCTTTGTGCGGTCAGCGATCAGCGGCGCATGGAAATCGCAACTCCCTCCCGAGTCAGTGGCCGCGATCGAATCGGCATGGAGCGAACTCATGCTGAGCTTAGGATACGAGTTAGCTTTTCAAGCTGTTGCCTCCACAGTGGCCTCCCGCGGAGAGATCTCATGATGCAGGAGACCGCGAGGACCATCACTGCTGTATCGAAACAGGTGCTGAGAAAATTGGTGCCGGATTCTCTGCTAAAAAAGAGGGACATAATCCGACTTCTCGGCCCCAAAGCGGGTCGAGTTTATGCTCGCTTGTGTTTGCTAGACGTGCTCCGCGTCAGGAGTGCCAACAAGCCTCTGCTTCCACAGTCTGTCCGCTCTGTTATTTTCGTCTGCCACGGGAACATCATGCGAAGTGCCATGGCGGAGTTCTTCATGAGGCAGGCATTGGAAGAGATAGGATGGGAGCAGGAAGTTAACATCACGTCCGCCGGCCTGCACGCCTGCGCTGGACGCGAGGCTCATATCTGGGCGCAAGAGGCTTCCGCCGATCTTGGAATCTCGCTGGCTGAACACCGGGCCAAGCCCTTGACCCAGGAGATGGTAAAGACTGCAGATTGTATTTTGGCGATGGATTTTCGAAATAAAGCAGAACTCCTGACACTCTACCCGGAGTCGCGGAACAAAATCTACATGCTCAGCGCGTATTCAGAAGGACCCTGGCAGTGCCGGGAGATTCCGGATCCTTACCTCGGAGATCTCGAGACAACACGAACTTGCGCCCACCAACTGCAAACCTGCGTTGGCAATCTGATTCGGTCGATATTTCACCATCCTCTCACTCCGGAAGGCGGGAAGACTGATGACCCCAGAGCGGTGGAATGCAAAAAGCAATCCAAGGTATCTTCCCGTGCAGTTTGCCTTCAAAAACAAGATCTTCGAACACCTAACGTCAAACGATGAGGACATGACCAAACCTCACTAAGCTCTGCAACCGTCGTGGTTGCTCGTCCAGAAGGTGAGTTTTTGTTAGTCTATAAGCAATATGAGGACTCGGCGAAATTTCTCGTCCTTCTGAAAGCAGCTTCCTGCAATGAAATCAAGGCCCTATCTTCCAGCCGGATCGATCAAAGAGTTATTGTTTCTCACACTGCTCCTTGTCGGTACTACAGCGGTGGCAGAGTCCGACAACCGATATTGCCGATCCGGCGACACTCCGGACTTTGGCGCTAGTAAAGATGGCCCTGCTGCGTTGCCAAACCGGTGTATCAACACAGCCCTCAGTTCTACACCGTCGCCCGGAAAAGAGATTAAGGTCTCCGATCCAAGGGGTATCGCAACGGCCCTGCAATCGGCCTCCTGCGGCGATACCATCGTCTTGAGCACGGGCCAAACGTTTGCTCCTTTTACATTGCCTGCAAAGCAATGCGATGCAGCACACTGGATCACGATTCGCACCAGCGCAAAATCGGAGTTACCGCCTGAGGGTACACGTCTCACCCCGTGCTATGCTGGCCAGAAATCTCTTCCCGACCGGCCCGCGTATGGTTGCCCGACGCCCAAGAATGTACTGGCACGAATAGAACTCAAGGCGGGTGCCGGTGCGATCACGGTGGCAGCAGGAGCCGATCATTACCGGATCATTGGACTAGAGGTGACCAGAACGCCGGGGACAGGCACAGCGTATGCCTTGATCCGCTTCGAAGATGGCGCTGACCACGTCGTCATTGATCGCTCTTGGATTCACGGAACGGCAGCGGATGAAACCGTGCGCGGGATCAACCTGGGTGGCAGCAGTTATGTTGGAATCGTTGATTCATACTTCAACGATTTCCACTGCATTGCAAAAACAGGAGCATGCATTGACGCACAGGCCATCGTTGGTGGAAACAGTAAGGTTCCTGTGGGCGTGTACAAGATTGTGAACAATTACCTCGAGGCGTCTGCGGAAAACGTCATGTTCGGGGGGGGACCCGGATCGCAGATCCCTGGCGATATTGAGATTCGCCGCAACCACATGTTCAAGCCTCTCAGCTGGCTACGCGGCAGACCTAATTACGTCGGTACGGATTTCATTGTAAAGAATCTGTTTGAGCTCAAGAATGCGGAGCGCGTCCTGGTCGAGGGAAATCTCATGGAGAACTCATGGGGCGGGTACAGCCAAGTCGGCTATGCCATTCTCCTGACTCCGCGCGGTACTTGGGCAGCCGTGCAAGACGTTACCATCCGCAAAAACCTGATTCGTCACACCGGTTCGGGCATGCAATTGGCCGCATCTTTGGCCGACGGCAAAAAAGTGGATTCGCTCGCGGCCCAGCGTTGGAGCATCCACGACGACTTGTTGGAAGACCTCGACGCTGACGCGTATAACGGTGATGGAATGGTCTTCCAGATTACCAGCGGTTTCTGGAAAAATGTACCACTGAACAATGTTCGTGTGAGTCATGTAACAGTGGCGACTCGAGGCAGAGTGAAATCTCTGATCCTGGTGGGCGTAAATCCGGAGAATCCGCGTCTCCCCTTTGCCATCAGCTTCACAGACAATATCGTTCCGGCAGGCACGAACTCGGTTTGGTCGAGTGGAAGAGGCACTTGCCCCAAGTCCGGACAACCAGCGACAACGTTTAAGAATTGCTGGGAGTCATTTCAGGTAACGAATAATGTCATCATTAACTATCCTGGCGGACAGGGACCTTGGCCACCAGGAAATTCTCTGGTGAAGGACATTGGCACCGTAGGGTTTCAGCGAAGCGACGGTGAAGAACCCGACTATCGCCTTTCAGCGGGTAGCCACTTCGCCGGCAAGTCTTCGGATGGTAAGGACGCGGGCGCTGATATCGATGCCATCCGTAGCGCCGTAGAGGGCGTGCGCTGACCAGTATCGGGGTAAGCCGATGTCGCGCAGGCGAACATAGAAAACGTGCATTTTTCCGACATTGGGCAAACCTTCGTGCGGTTCGCGATTTCGATTCGATCAGCCTCCAGCGGAACAATTCCAATCTCGAAGGCGCATCGCCCCTGGAACAGATTTCGATGCTGCTATCTTCTTTGACGATCTGAATAGTTTTGGCAGTGAGGCGTTTCTCCACGTCTTCACGTTAATTTTATGGTCCGTACAAGTGAGCCACCAGTTTCCTTGACTGAAGCTGATTCCACTCCGACAAATCATCTCTTAATCGGCCCTCGTGACACGACGTAACTCGAAACACCAAAGTTTTTCCGGTCAAGAATCGGTACATCCCCATGTACTTCTCAGTTCACTGATAGTCCAATGCCCCATGGTGATCTTTCGCTCTCCGCTCTGAATCCTTAGAGTCGCCGAAGGACTGGCCCGAAAAGTCCGAAACAGATTTCATGTTGAGGTGTTCTTGATGACAGCTCCCCCCGTGAACTGTATCAGGTACTTACAGTCTTCTCGTTTGAGAGCACTACCTTTAGCCCTGGCGATCCTTCTTCTGTCTTCATTTTTCACTACGTCATGTGCCACTGTACGGCAGGGCGCGAGCACTTCGTCCGCAGCAACCTCCAGTTCCGATGTAAGCCTGAGTATTTCACCTTCGATCGCAACTCTGACGTCTGGCGAAGTTCAACAATTTACCGCCAGCATCCGTGGAACCAGCAAAACGGCAGTATATTGGACGACAACTGCCGGAAAGATCTCGACCTCCGGCCTTTTCACACCGCCCACGCTGACTTCGACCAGAAGTGCAGTTGTGAAGGCAATCAGTCTTGCAAATCCGACTGTACAGGCTACAGTAACGGTCACAATCACTCCGGCGGTGGCCGTGCCGCAACCTGTGGATCAACCCAAGCCCACGTCGCAACCCAGTAGTAGCGATAATCGGTACTGCGGTGCTGGCGATCGGGCGCATTTTGGATCCACCGATGGTCCCGCTAACTTGCCACAAAGGTGTATCTACACTGCACTTTCAAGCACGCCATCCGCCGGGAAAAAGCTACTGGTGCCGGCCGGTGGAGATGTGAATGGCGCTCTTGCGCATGCTTCCTGCGGTGACGTGATCCTGCTGGAGGCTGGAGCAACGTTTAAGGGGCCGGTTACTCTTCCCGCGAAGAACTGCGACGCGCAACACTGGGTCACGCTACGAACCAGCGCCCCCGACAGCACTTTGCCCTCCGAGGGCACGCGAATTACGCCCTGCTATGCCGGGGTTGCATCTTTGCCGGGTCGGCCGGGTTACAGCTGCCCAGCCCCGCAAAATGTTTTGGCCAAGATCCAGATCGCAAACGGCGCTGGTGCCATTACGGTGGCTCCAGGAGCCAACTACTATCGGATTACAGGACTAGAAATCACTCGTCAACGCGGTACGGGCGGTGTCTACGGCCTCGTCAGGATGACGGGAGCTGACCACCTGATCTTTGATCGAGTCTGGATTCATGGCACAGCACTCGATGAGACGACGCGCGGAATCTACCTTGGGGACAGCACCAACGTCGCTGTGATCGACTCTTATCTCAACGATTTTCATTGCATCGCGATTACAGGCTCATGCGTTGACTCTCAGGCTATCAATGGCGGCAACAGTCTTCTGCCCACCGGTCCCTACAAAATCGTCAATAACTTCCTGGAAGCAGCCGCCGAAAACATCCTTTGGGGCGGCGCGGGGGGATCCACGGTGCCTGCCGATATCGAAATCCGCAGGAATCACATGTTCAAGCCACTGTCATGGATGCCAGGAAGCTCTAATTTTATCGGCACGAAATTCATCGCAAAGAACCTATTTGAGATAAAGAATGCAGAGCGCCTCCTGCTCGAAGGGAATGTGATGGAGTATAGCTGGGGAGGCTTTTCTCAGGTGGGATGGGGCATTGTAATTACACCGCGTGGTCCGTGGGCGGCTGATCGTGACATTACCATCCGATATAACAAGATCAGTCACGTTGGGGCCGGCTTCCAGATTTGCGCCTCGCCGGACGAACTGCCAAGCGGTGAGATAGTGGATTCTCTGGCCAGCGAGCGGATCAGTATTCATGATGTAGTCGTAGATGATATGAGCGCTTCTACGTACAATGGTGCCGGCACTGGATTCCAGATTTCCAGTGGTTTCGTCGTGAACACGCCATTGAACAATGTTACGATCAATCATGTAACAATGCTTAACGATCCTACTAAGACGCTGCTTGTGATCGGCGCGCACGATCTTAATCCCAAGCTCCCCTTCAATATCGTATTTACAAACAATATTGCTGAAAGCGGCGAGTCTTCAGTCTGGTCTATGGGCGGGCTCCATAGAGGCGCTTGTGCAAAGTCCGGACAGCCCTTAACTACCTTCAATCAATGCTGGAGTTCGTACACAGCCAGTAATAATGCCATCATCGCGTATCCAAGCAATCAAGGCCCTTGGCCGAAAGGTAATTTCTTTCCAGCCAAAGACGCTGCGGTTGGATTCACGTACTTCGACGGCGGCGATGCGGGGAACTACCAACTGCTTTCGACCAGTTCCTATGCCCAACTGGGCATTCCAGACCAAACCGCGTTGGGTGCTGACATCAGCGTGTTGAACACCAACATCGGTGGAGTTCAATAGCCAGCAGGAAGTTGTCGCCTGCACAGAAGTGGCCTTGGTCAGCTGGAGAGAGCTACTTAGGGCTTCTGATGCACGACTGCTGGTTCCCAACAAGTAGCTCTGACGGGCTCATCTTTGATCGCCCGGCGGAGGTACATTCTAAGCTCCACTGCTGGGGTTAGTCATAGTCTCGGAATTGATGGTGTGCCGCTGACTCATAAGGTCTTCGAGTAGTCATAGTTCATCATCAGGGTTCCCGGAGGTCGTGCGTGTGAACGTTATCCAAGCTCCTGAGAAACCAACTCCTACGCAGAACTTGACGAAGGCCGGGACTGTCAATTCCCCTTCGCGACCAAAATTCGCGAATTACGCCCCCTCCTGAAAGCGACCTTCAAGCAAACCCTCTCGTTTGAAACAGCCGATGATCGCGGGCAGCCGACGAAGCCTCCACAGCTTGGATTTCTGTACTCCCACGTTGGAGGGACTCGATCAGATGAAACTCTCGGCACGGAGTCCGAGCCTGGTCACGAGATACTCAATATGAATTGTGGCATTCCCCAGAGTCACGAAATTCCTGAATAACGCCAGGGATCGGAAGATTGAGTCGCCCAAGTGCGCGCAAAAATCTCCGAAAAGTCGAGCTGCATGTTTAAATACTAGAGATGGGAAACGAGCTTGTTATCGGCACCTTCCGACTAGAAGCTGATGAACAGCGAGACTGCCTCCGGCCCGGATACATTCTTGTTGACCTGCTGAACCTCGAACGCGCATCTAGGCCCATCCTCTCAGGTAATCCAGAAAGGATTTGCTGATAGGTGCGGCGGCCATGAAAATCCTGTGGGTTAAAGCCGGCGGCCTGGTACCGCCCGACACCGGCGGGAAAATCCGCAGCTACAACATTCTGCGGGAGTTGGCTAGGAAACACTCAATAACCTTCTTTTCCTTCTATGCTGCGCACGAGAACGACTCTCACGGCAACCTGAAACAAATCTTTGACAACGTGGTCTGCGTGCCACTCTCCCTGCCTGCGCCGAAGAGTGGCGCCGAGATGCTCGACTATGGCATTCGTCTGCTCTCTTTCAAGCCTTACCTTATTACTAAGTATTGCCGAGCCGAGGTGGGTCATAAACTACGCTCCCTACTCCAGCAGGAGGCTTATGACGTTATCGTGTGCGATTTCGTCTCGCCTGCAGGCGTTATTCCATGGGATTCCCCGGGTCCCAAAGTGTTATTCACCCACAATGTAGAAGCCGTTATCTGGCAGCGTCACTATGAAGTCGCGACCAATCCTTTGTGGAAAGCAATCTCGTGGTGGGAATGGCGAAAAACTGCGGCTGCGGAACAACGATATCTTCGCCTCGCCGATAGGGTTCTCACCGTTTCTGAAACAGATCGTGATACGTTCGCCACTTTCCTCGACGCCCGAAAGATAACGGTGATTCCCACTGGGGTAGATGTCGATTATTTCCAACCGCTCCCCACAGAAGAGATCGCCGATTCGTTGGTCTTTACCGGCTCCATGGATTGGCTTCCTAACGAAGACGCGATCTTCTACTTTGTCGAAGCTATCCTTCCCTTGATCAAACAGCAACATCCCTCGGTATCTCTTAAAGTCGTAGGGCGAAACCCCTCGCGGAAACTGCGCGGTCTGCTGGAGACAGAGAAGTCGATGCATCTCACGGGTTGGGTAGAGGACATCCGTCCCTTCCTAGCGCAAGGTTCCGTTTGCATTGTTCCTTTACGTATTGGCGGCGGCACACGGCTCAAGATTTTCGAGGCGATGGCAATGGCGAGAGCGGTTGTTTCTACGGCCGTGGGCGCCGAGGGTCTGCCGGTGCAGACTGGGCAGAATATTTTGTTGGCCGACACGCCAGCCGATTTTGCCACATCTGTAGTCTCGTTGCTGCGCGATTCCAGCCTGCGCCGACGACTAGGGACCGCTGCCAGGAGACTGGTCCTCGAAAACTACAGCTGGTGTAAGGTGGCAGAGTCGTTTTCTGGTGTTCTGCAGGACGTTCTAGGCCGATGACTTGCGTTTGAATCGCTGCCGCAAGTGCCCTCCAAGCCAACTACCCAACCCGGCGAGCCCGGGAGCAGGATCTCTGACCCAGATATCGGCATAGCGCATACTTGGATGCCACGGCACCAAAACTTTCAGCAGAGTTTGCAGGAAACCAGGATACGGCAGAGGCCAGCCACGAGGCGTACCGTGCCAGGTGTGTTCCAGGTGAGTAAGTTCGTTCACCAAATGGCGACAAGTGATGCCGTCCTTGTATTCAGTTCGGGCAGGGGGCAATTTGGCGGTGAGGAGCCACTCCACCCAGAGAACGGGATAGTCAATCCCACATGCAATCGGGAGTGGCAATGAACCCCAAGGCCGAGCATTGATTTCCATGAGGACAGCGGGATTGCCATTATAGGGGCGCTTGAACTCAACCATGCAGATTCCGCGCACCCCAGCGCGCCCAACCAGAGCACTGCTGGCTTCTTGGACTCCCGCCTCCAGCGGAATTGATCGTTGCGCGCTGCTCCCCGATCCACGCGGGTCGGTTTCCCGAATCCTTAGCCACATGAAAGGAAGGCAGACATTACCTTCCGCCGCTAGACAGGAGAACCCGACGCCTGCGCCCGCTACGAATCGCTGAATCAGCACATCACCGGCTTCATCCAGCCTGTGTCCCACTTTCCATTTCAGGTCCTCCACTGAATATGCATAAACTACCGAGCCGAGAACGGCGCGATTGCCTTTCCAACGCACGGAGAAGCGATCTTTGACCACTACTGGAAAATCCCAGTTCGCGGCGACGCGGTCCAACTCGTCGACCGAGGAAACCAGTATCGTCTCCGGCACAGGTATTTGTAACTCGCGCGCCAAGCAGATGGTCCGGAACTTGTCGGCAGCGACCTCGATCGCTGCATGCGGCCCCAGAGCCAGACGGGATACTCCCTGGAATTGATTTCGGTTCTTAGACAGTGGCGCAATAGTGAGGTCTGTCACTGGAATGATCAGCTCGATCTCATTCTTGCGAGCAAATTCCAGCACTGTTTCGACGAAACCAGAAGCATCCTCGGTGGGGACCGGATACCTCATGCTCAGTCGACGGTAGCGAGACAACTCTACCGGCGCATCGATGCCTCGGTTCGAGCCCACTGCAACCCAGTACTTTGCCCTGCCTAGAGATCGCGTAATCGCCAGGCTTGCCGCGCTGTGACCATCGAGCACAAGTACGCGCGCCAATTATTTCCTCCCGGCTTCCTTCACTAGACTAGGGTCAGCCGCGTCGCTGTCGCGGGATACGCGCCCAGCGGCCGCCGGGGGGACATGGAGGGCTGCCTTCCGAAAGGTTAGCCAAGCCGCCAACCCGCTCAACCAGGCCTCGAACTCAACGGTGCTGCGCGCCGCGGTATCTACAAAGCGGGGCAAAAGAAATGGATTGCTTCCCCGACTGGCCAGCCCGCTATCGCACGTCGTGGCAGAGGCCACTCTCTCCATTTGCAACCAATTCAGGAATTCTGGTCTATAAACGCCGCTGGGATAGCAGAAATGAATGGCCGTTTCACCCAGGTGTCGCAAACTGCGCCGGTTATCCTGAATCTCATTGCGAAACAGACACTCATCCACAGGAGTACGATGGCGATGTGTATGTAGTTGGAAGTCGATTCCAGCTGCTGCAAGCTCGGCCCGCTCGGACGCATTCATTAGCTGGAATATCCGGCTCGATAATATCTCGTCATAGGAAACCCCGAGCGACTTCGCCAACGTGGCAGCCAGATCATTCTTTTGAAATCCGGTTAAGTTCCTCGCCTCTGCATCTAAGACCAACTTTCGCACAATCTGCATGCGGCCGCTTTCCGTTCTCAGATCCAAAGCGTCGCTGAGCCCCAGTTCTTTAGGGCTGCGCAGGACGCGATCTCGTCCTTTCCACAGTAGGTATGAGCACACCAGATTGAAGACCGGCTTTTGATAGTCACTGTAGTAGGTGGTTTGATAAACGGTAGCAGGAAATCCATAATCCCTAATGATTGGAAATGCAACCGCATAAAAATCATACCCGCCATCATCAAACGTGATCGTTACACTTTTCGGCGGCAATTCTGCGGCGTAGAGACGCCGAAGCCCTTCTCCGAGCGGCAGCACGTTGTAATTTCCATCCTTAATAGCCTGCAGTCGCTCACGGAAGATTTCGGGCTGCATGTACAACCCCGGTCGCCACAGATGCTCATCGAAACGGGAAATGCCGTGATAGCAGAGGATCAACAGGCGACTATTCCGCCATCGACTGTCTGCAACCTGGCGGAAGAGACCGCAGTTTCGTTGCAGGTGAAATGCCGCCCGTCTTATACGTGTTAGCATGCGAGAGAAGAACGCGATTTAGATCCCGTCCGTTAAAGTGCAGTTGCGGCCCACAGAGCAACCCACATCCATTGCTTCATACTTCCCGATAAACTTGAACCAGTTTTCCCTCCTTGGTCAAAGGTATGCTCTTGACCCATTGAAGATGAACCGGTATCGAACCGAGAAAATGAGCCAGCAAGGCTCGAACCTGCACTTCTCGTTCTGAGCAAAATCCGTCGCCTCGGAGAAGAATGTGGATGCTGCCGTCTTTACGTAGGATTACCTGGAATTGAACGACTTCTTCTATTTCTTTGAAGAAATGATTCCAATAGATATTGTTGATCTTGCGACCGTCCGGCAGTTCGAGAAGTCTACTGATTCTGCCATGAAGAGTATCAATGGCAAACACACCTGACTCGTCGCAATCGCACGCCCGAAATGTACCGAGATCTTCGACCTCGTAGCGAAGGAAAGGAGTTCCTCGGCAAATCGTGCTTGTCCATACGAGCCGGCCAACTTGCCCCGGCGCGACCGGGTGGCCGTCATCGTCTAAGACCTCCAGAAATAGCCACGGGCGCATTACATTCAGTGGCCCCCCCACAGAGAATTGACAGGCCATTACCGCAAGCTCACGTCCTCCATAGCGGTTTAGCAGCGGCACGCCGAATGCCTGCTGAAAAATTTCACTTTGTTCCGGAAATAGCATTTCGCCACCATTCCAGGCTGTGCGAACCACCCCGTGTGGAATCTCCTTTTTTTTCTCAAGTACTCGACGCGCAATAAATTCCAACATGGACGTAAATCCGTAAATGGCAACCGGACCTTTGACCATATGCCTGCACACTCGATCGACGGTCTCGTCAGAAAGATGGTAGCCATCCACTAGGATTTCGTTGCGGAGGAAACCATGCACGCGATTGCGCAACGTGGTCTCTTTTTTGATGTCGCGTTCCGACCCCCACACTATGATGATCGGCATTCCTGGAAACCAGCCCATGCGAATCGCACTGAAGGCAACTGCCGCTGCCGTACTCCTCAGCATTTCCACGTCATGAAAGAAATGTACGGGCTCACCCGTAGAACCGCCGGTGCTGTTTGCCTTGCCGGCAATCTGGAAACGCTGCCCAATCTCCTGCGCAGGAAAGCGCGTCCGCAGATCATTCTTGGTAATGACCGGCAGCTCTGGCCAAATGCGAAACAAAACTTCCGGATCGGTAATTTTTGCGGCGTCTCGCCATTCCGGCAAGGCATCTGCGCGCAATCCAAAATAGCGAATCTGTCCCAATAATCGCTGCCCCAGTTGTTTTCGTTGTTCATCGGGGCGAAGCTGTGGAAACCGGTCCAGGTCGGCGTAGGAAGTTGCGTTTCGCCGCAGATATCTATCCCACCACAGCCGGCTGATCGTGTGCGGAATCATGATTTAAGCGATCGGCCTAGCGAAATAAGAGTCTGCGGATTCGGCGTGCGTCGGAAGACTACCCTCCACGAGTTCACAATGGCCGCGCCAACCACGAGGTGGCAAGAAACTCCGTGCTTCAAATGGACGAATGTCGGCGGCAGGAATCTCTCTGTCGGCAATCCACACGCGAACAGCATCGGAGGAGAAGTCCGTCAAACGGTATGCAAATTGTCCGAATGCTTCGCGAATCAACGGTATCTTCACAGGGTCGAAGCCCATTAAACGGGCATGTACCCACTCCGCAGCTGCGCAGTTTAAAGCACCCGTAACAAAACCACTGGGAACAGGGGTGTTCGCCAGCGGGCCTTCGCCTTCACCGCCTATGATCGCGTCGGTAATTGAGATTACGGTGCGTTGAGGGGCGGCTGCAAGGGACCCGTCCATCCTTCCGTAGCGAAGGATTCGTTGTAAGTCGAGGCAGGTGCGCCAAATCGTGTCATTTCCATACCAGGATCCCTCCAAGTTCTCATTGGCGCCGAGCTTGACAGCGATTTTTTCCGCTGTACCAGCCATCCAGGCAAATGTCGCTTGCATACTTCCGGGCGGACGGCGATTCGCTGCGTCCAGCAAGTCTTCCGCAGCCCGCTTCCATGCCGGCCGCCCGACATAGCAGTCTCCCCCGCTCTCGGAGCCGCCCTTGCGGTGGTGGGGCAAATACTCTTTATTGCCATTGATGCCAATCAGATTCTTGAGAGCACCAGTGACGCAAGATTTCTTGTGCGATTTCAGTTTCGGCAGATTGATGACTACATCCGCTTCGACGACTTCCTTGGCAATCAAATATTGATGCCGTCCCGCAGCGTGCGTGCGCTGCAAGAACTCCGGGTTGTACATCGTTACCCTGAACTTAGATGCATCCTTGGACAACGATTCGAGTAGGCTGTCATTCTTGAGGTCAAAGAAGACAAAGTTTCCGACGTCGCGGAGTCCTTCCGATCTCTGGCCACCCACAGCGTTGCCGGTGAGAATGGTACGGCGAAAATCGACAATGCTAAATTGCAGACCACGCTTTCTCAGGCGATCGGCCAGCCCTTCGATGCCAGCGTTCCTCCGCAATTGCTCAAAATCGCATCCCTGTAGGGGTGCGTCGCCGATAACTATTTGGGCGGGCTTTGTCAGACTAACGTATTTCGCGATTGCCTCGATAATGCTGCTATGAGTAATCAGACACTCCAGCCCGGCCCCACTCTGATTCTCGTGGAATACCCAGTTTGGCTTGAGGACAATACGTGATCCGGCGGGGATCAAGTCTGCGAGTGGGTTCCAAGAAGACGTCCCATAATGGTCCAGATCCAAGCGCCAACTGCGAAATAACCGGTGGAGAGCAATTTCAGCTGAAGACGTGGCCCCGCCGATCTCAGGAGCGGAGCTAGCGTCGACCGAGGACTCGTAGCTTGATTTGGCCCGTGCGACAGCAACTACATTATCGAGAAAATCCCGCATTTTCATGAGTATAACGCATCCAGCGATTGGCCTTACAGCTGAGGTTGGCGATGCAAGACAAGAAACTTGGAGTGGTCCATGAAGGCGAGGATCACAGTTCCGAAATAAATGATGGATCGAATTTTTGTATGATAGAAAAACCAGAGATGAATTAGAAAGCCTGCCTTGGCTCACATTCTTCCAGTCCAGGCAAGAAGAATTGAAGGAGGCCCACCCCGATTGTCACGACAAAACAAACCTGGTTTCAACGTGGGCAAATGAAAAGCAAAAGGAAGATCCTTCAGATCGGCAATTACCCACCTCCGATGTGCGGATGGGCGATCCAAACCAAACTGGTTACAGATGAGTTACGTCGTAGAGGTCACACTTGCCAGGTACTAAAAATAAATGAGAACCGGCAGGTGAAGGATCCCAGCTACATCGATGTCCAGGGAGGCTGGGATTATCTCTATAAGACATTGTGGTTCGGAGTTACCGGCTATCGCCTGAATGTTCACGTCAACGGTCAGTCCAAAAAGGGATACTTACTGGCATTGATTGCTATACTGGTGGGCCGACTTACGTTCCATCCGGCGCAAGTCACTTTCCATGGCGGTCTGTCGCAAGCGTATTTTCCACGCCCAGACAACCCTCGAATTCGTTTGGCGTTCAAGTTACTGTTCCACTTGGCGGGCAGAATTGCTTGCGATGACAACTTCGTCAAGCAGGCGATTATGGACTATGGCGTTGCATCCCGAAAAGTTCAGGCCATTGAAACCTTTTCGCCACAGTACCTGGCATTCCATCCCGCTGTTTTGCCTCAAGAAATTGAGGAATTTACCAAGAACCATTGGCCCGTCTTTTTTTGCTATGTTTCGTTCCGGCCCGAGTACCGGCTCTCGGTGCTGCGCGAGGCAATGTGCCGATTCCGGAAATACCAACCAAAGGCGGGATTCATCTGGTTGGGATTTCCCGACCGGGAATTCCAGTTCGCGGAAGAATTCGTGAGAGATTGGCCGGAAGGAGAACGCCAAAGCTTACTCCTGCTAGGCAACCTGGCACATGAAGAGTTCCTGACTTTACTGAACCGGTGCTTCGCTTGCATAAGAACGCCAGCCTGTGACGGGGTTTCCGCGTCAGTTCTGGAATCTCTGTGTATGGGAATTCCAGTTGTTGCCAGCGAGAATGGAAGACGACCGCGAGGCACCATTACCTACAAAGAGACCGATGCTGCGGATTTATGTGCTCAACTGCTTTTCCTGATCGAAAATGAATCTACCATCAGAGCAAGCCTTGAACGATTGGAGCGGAGTGATAATGTCGCCCGAATGGCGGATTGGCTTAGCGAGTGAACCGGCAGCGCTCGGATGCCCCAACATCCAGATCAAACGGGAGTGTATGCTCGCTGACGAAGTTTAATCGCAGTACTAACAGTGTCTTCGTTCTTCCCTGCTTGCTCCGGCAAGCCTAATCGCGACAGCAGAGTCGTGTATATGACCATGTAATACGGGAAAAGTTCATACGCGCTGCTGGAGAAAATAGCGCCCACAAGGTACGCAATGAAGGAGGCGCTCAGCGCGCTGGCATAGAGATGGACCTCTTCCTTCTCTGGAGTGCGTGGCATCTTCCGCAAGTAGAAGAGATTGAAGAATGCCCTTCGTAGCAGCAGCATAAAAAGGATCAGAGCCGGGATACCGCATTCAGAGCTCAGTTGTGTGTAGGTATTGTGGGTTACTCGCCACAAACCGGTGTAGGAGGGAAAATTCCCCGGCCCAATGCCAAATACGGGGTGAGTTGCCGTAATTGCCAAGCTCCTCATCAGAAGTTCCTTGCGGGCTTCAGCCGAACCACGGTCATAATCTCCCTCTTGGAATCTTCCTACGAGTGTCTCCAAACGCTTGAGGTAGTTTCCGGGGGCCACAACGAGCATGCCCATCAGGCAAAGGGCTGCAACTCCGAGCAAGTAGACGCGTCCTCTGCGAATTACGAAGTCCCAAAGGCAAAACAAGATGGCTACCGCGATCGCCAAGAATCCGGCTCGTGAATAGGTAGCCATCACTGCGTAAGTCATGACCAGCATAGCTATAGCCCAAAATAGCTTTCTTGCGATCCCGCGGCCGGTTATAAGAAAGACCAAACAGAGGGGCCAATTCAATGCGATGTTCATGGCCAGATCGTTTGGATTGGACAATAACCCATTCCCCATACCGGCGAGCCGACCTTGCATTCTGTTATTGACAATCACTG
The DNA here is from genome assembly GCA_035577905.1 of Binatia bacterium. Classification (GTDB taxonomy): domain Bacteria; phylum Acidobacteriota; class Terriglobia; order Terriglobales; family Acidobacteriaceae; genus Sulfotelmatobacter. The sequence goes on along the minus strand of DATKAP010000128.1, from coordinate 39,708 downwards.
CCGCAATGGTCATGAGTGCCACTCCCAGAGCTTGCATCACGATCAGCCGACGCAGCTCCGCCAGGCGTGTCACTGTGAGGACGAGGGTGAGTGTAATGATAACGATTCTCGAAAACTCGATAAATACAACCTGGAAGCTTCCTCCTCGCCAGGACGCAAACGGAATTGTCACAATCAGCCAGGCAAACATCGCCAAGATGATTTTGATCTCGCTGGGAAGCTTTCTGGAACGAACGCGGTTTGTTCCCAGTGCCAGAGCAAGCACCGCAAAAAACGCTGTGACCTTGGCGAGATGCAGCACGCCAATTCCAGGAATGATATCGCCCGGGCGGAAATAGTACAGGAAGGAAAAGACTACCATCGTCCAGTAACCGAAACGAGATCGTTCCTGTGGGTCTGAGAGCGAGAATCTTTTGGACGAGACGGATGCGACCTGCACACTCCAGTCGTTGGAACGCTCTGCGCCGTTCTGTCGCACCGTTTGCATGCCAATGAGTCCGTTCTAGCTCATCACCTCGGGTATGTAGCCTTCATCGCCCACTAGGCACAAGCTGTCCGATCTGGCTCTGAAGCGTTCGCAACAGCTCTCGCTCTCCGCTCCAGAGATCACGTTCAGCGTGTCCATGCTGCTCGTCTGCCCGACACAAAGTTGGCCAGAGCCACAACCGCGGCGCTGTTCAATAACACAAAAGTACCGGCCGCATCAGCAATGCGCGCCAAGGTTCCACCCTTGAATCGGCATGTTAACGATAGGACACTCAGGGCATAGAATATCAATTGCAGCAACAACGCTGTGCTGTAGAACGTGCCAGACAATGCAACGCAGGTTAGCAAAAGCATCGCGAGCGCGAAAGGAACCGCCAAACGCAGGAGCTTGTGACTCACAAACTCAAATCGAATTGGGTTGTCGCGAGTGAGCAGCCAAGGTGCCAACTGTATCAGTTGGTAGTTTCCGGTCAGCGTGCGCACCTTTCGAGAAAATTCGCGCGCCCCGCCCAGGTTCGGCTTGTCCCAAGCCCGAGCATTTGAGTCGAAAATTGCACGTTTTCCCCTTCGCACAATATGCATCGGTATGTACACATCATCCAGTATGGTTCCTTCGGGCACGGCGCCCAGCAAGTCGCGCCGAGTTGCATAAATCGCGCCGGTGGCCCCCACAACCGAACCTGATGCAGATTCCAGTTCTCGAACCTTCTTTTCGAGCCTCCAATACAACCCCATTCCTTTCCAAACCTCCCCCGAGTCCGCGTCGCCCAAGATCAACGCACCACTCACACAACCCACCTCGGGGTCGGCGAAATTCTCGACCAAGACGCGCAGAGCACCCGCCTCGACTCGTTGGCGCGCGTCCACGAACATGATCACCTCTCCATTCGCCAGAGTCAGAGCGTCGTTCAGCCCGCACGCCTTACCCCGCCCCAACTGCGTGAGTAGGACATGTATTCTGGGATTGCGCGCCTGATCGCGCAGGATTTCGTCCGTTCGATCCGTCGAGCCATCCGAAACGACCACGATGTCATAACGGTCGGGCGGATAGTCCATTGCAAGGAGATCTCGCAATTTTTTCTCTAGCACCAACTCCTCATTCCGTACAACCATAACAACTGATACGCTCGGCTCGTATGTTCCCTTGTGCACCGCCCAGGGGCGCATGCGCGCTCGGAACCATAACCATCCGATGTAACCGAAGTAGGTGTAGATGATGAACGCAGCCGCTCCCCAGAAAAGTACCTTCATTTCGCCCCACGCCCGAGCAACACGATCTTCACGGTCTGAAAAACGATCCAGAAATCCAGGCCCAGGGAAGCATTCTTGATGTAGAAGAGGTCGTGCTGAAGCTTCTCGCGGGCATCGTCAAGAGTGTTACCGTACTTGTACTGAACCTGAGCCCAGCCTGTGATGCCGGGCCGCACGGTATGTCGAACGCCGTAGTAGGGAATTTCCTTGCTGAGCCATTCGACAAATTCAGGGCGTTCCGGACGAGGTCCCACGAAATGCATGTCTCCTTTGAGAACACACCAGAGTTGAGGGATTTCATCGAGGCGCGAGGAACGCAGGAATTTTCCGATGCGCGTAATGCGGGGATCGTTATCGGTAGCCCAGGTGGCGCCAGTGTCCGCTTCGGCATCCTGACGCATGGTGCGGAATTTGTAGCAATAGAAAATCTTCCCGCCTCGGCCGACGCGCTGTTGCCGATAGAAAACCGGTCCGGGAGAGCTAAGTTTAACAGCCAAGGCGACGAGTGGGAGGATGGGCAGCGTAAAAATCAGTCCGATGAGCGCGACGGTGAGGTTCGCAACTCGACGCAACACGCGATTGAAGGCGCTGAACCGAAAACCTTCGGCGAAGATGAGCCAACTGGGATAGAGCTGTTCGACTTCGATGCGGCCAGTGATTTTCTCAAGCCATGAGGTAGCCTCCTCGACTTTGACTTGCGACAGGCGCAGAGAAAGTAATTCCTCAACTGGCAGAGTGCCGCGACGATCCGGCATGGCGACAATGACGCGGTGCACTCCCCGCTCGCGTACCACGGACATTAAGTCGGACGCGACTGAGTCTCGTGTCAGTTCGCCTTCGATGTTCCCGGTCCAGCCCACGACATCGATACCCAGTCCGCTGCGCTGGCGTAAACCGTTCAGCAGGCGCTGCGCCCGCTCCCCAGTGCCAAGCACGTACACCCGCTGACGAAAGTAGGGCTGCCGAACGATCCAGCCGTAAGCAATTCGCCACAAGAAGAGCATGAAAATCAGAATGATGATGCCGGTGAGAAGTGATCCATTGCCCGGAAGGAACCATGGAAACAGATATCCCATGGCCGAGAGCCCCAATGCCAGGAAACCCAGCACTAGCAGAATGCGAAAGATCTGATCCCACTTCGCACCCAACACCGAGGTGTCATAAAGATCAAGCCAGTGCGAAAACAATAAGACGAATGCGGTCACACCCAGAATCTTGAGGTAGCCACCTTCCACATTCAGGAGGAGCCACCAGTTCTCCTGATTCTGAAGGGTCGTTCCGATGACGAAGGACAACCAAATGATCACCGCCTCAACCGCCAGCAAGACTAGCGCGCGCAGAGGGTAATACACTCGGAAGAGCCGGATCACGACGATTTCTCCCTAAGAGTGAGTCGGAGATACCTTCTTTTCGTAAGTTTCGTAGTAGTAATGTGCGTATTGTGCTTCGTCGCGTTCGGTTCCGTTGAGTACAACCCCTACCAGCATCTGGTCGGCAAATTCCAGGCGGGCTTTGCGCGCCACGTCGGAGGGCGTGGAGGCCGAACGCACGACTATCAGCACACCATCGCACACTTTTGCCAGCACGCTGGCGTCGGAAACCGGGATGGCCGGCGGAGAATCGATGATGATCCAGTCAAAGAGCGGTTCGACACGCTGCAACAGAATCTTGAGGCGGCTGCTCGCAACCAGTTCGGCAGGATCCTCGATGGACTCGCCGCTGGGGATGAAAAACAGTCCCTCCATGGGCCCGCGCTGGATGACGGAAGCTTCATCAGCCTTGCTCAGCAAATACTCGGCGAGACCAGGGCCTTGTGGAGTGCCAAGCATTTGATGCAAGCGGGGTCCGCGAAGATCGGCGTCGATCAACAAGGCGCGCCGGCCATGCTGGCGCACCATAACTTGGGCAAGATTGGCCGAAGTAAATGATTTTCCTTCTTTAGGCAAAGCACTGGTGACTAACAGCTTTTTCAGCGGCATCCTCTCCCGAATGTGATAGAGGCGCGAGCGAAGCGTGCGATATTCCTCGGTGCCTTTGGCGCTATCGTTGCCATTCATGAAAAGCATGGTTTGCAGGTCTGGGCTCCACGGAGTCAACGGACAACGGGAGAGTAAAGTTTCCAGGCTAAACGGACCGCCAAGATCGGGCATCCCTGAATTGGAGGCGACGTGAGCTGCGTCGATCTCCTCATAGGCCTGGGCTTCAGCAACCGGTGTGGCCGCGAAGCCCGAGGGTGTCCCCCCTTGGGCAGTGGCCCGTTCTTGTTCTGCCTTCTTCAAAGCTTCATGAATTCGGCTCATAGTTTCCTTTCAGAGGGAGAAGCCTCTTTTTCTTCCTGACGCAAGCGGTCGGCCAGAGTGGCTAACGAACGCAAAGCATCCACCAAGTCGAACTTGTTTCCACTGTCGCTGGCCGGCGGGGACGGAGTCATAGCTCCGGAGGAAGTGTTGTCGCTGAGATCGAAGTCGCGTGCAACAGCATCCACCACACCGGGTTCAATGACCTTCTGCTGGTCGACGAAGGCGCTGACCAAGCAATGCTCGCAGAGCAGGTTGATGACGCGAGGAATGCCGGCAGAATAACGGTGAACTGACATCAGTGACTCAGGAGTGAAAATCTGCTGGCCATTGGAACCCGCGATCCGAAGTCTTTGTTGGACGTAAGCCTTGGTCTCGTCAAGAGTGAGAGGATGTGTCTTGGCCCGCAACGTCAGACGCTGACGCAATTGCCGGAGTTGTGGTTGCTTGAGCTTTTGTTCCAGCTCAGGCTGGCCGACAAGCACAATCTGGAGCAGCTTCTCGGTGAAGGTCTCGAGGTTGGTGAGCATGCGGATTTCTTCGAGCACTTCGTCAGAGAGATTTTGTGCCTCGTCGACAATGAGTACGGCGGTTTCGCCGGCGCGATAACGGTCCAGCAACCAGTTATAGAGCTTGAGTAAAACCTGGCTCTTGGCCCTGGAATCGCAAGGAATGCCGAAATCGGCCATCATGTAGTCCAGGAACTGGGGCACGTTCAGCCGTGAGTTGAAAATGAATGCAGTAGCCACTTGTTGAAGGCGCAGCCATTCGAGAAGCTTGTTGATGAGAGTGGTCTTGCCCGTGCCCACTTCGCCGGTCAGCAACACAAAGCCCTTGCGGCTCTGTATGCCGTAGGTCAGGCAGGCTAACGCTTCTTCCGTATGACGCGTGAGAAACAGATAACGCGGGTCAGGATTGACGTTGAACGGATTCGCTCGTAGTCCGTAGAACTCTTTGTACATAGTCTTTCCCGGAGGCCGAGAGACTTAGCCTCTCACCACGGCACTCCCATTTTCCGATGCCTGCTTGCGTCGCCAGAAGTTGAACCTGCTGTTGCCATTTCCATTGGTACCCGCTGGAGCCGCTCCGACCCAAGGTACGGCGGTCAGAGTGGGCAACTCCAGAACAGCTTCCGCGTCGCGCTCGTTGCGAATGGAGTTATCCCTCAATTCGAGCAGAAGAGCAATGCCCGCTCCGATCGCCAGGCCAGCGCCCAGTCCACCCAACGCAAAGTACAGGCGGTCGGGGAAGCTCGGGCTGTCGGGAAGATCGGCGGGATTGAGTGGAAACATACGCTCGCCCACCGCTTGGTTGTTCATCTTCACCGTCAGATCGGCAGAGCTCTTTTTCGACAGAAGGTCCTCGTAAGTTTTCTGTGCGTTGTCGTAATCGCGGGTCAGCTGCTTGTACTGTTCTTCCACGGCAGGGCTGAGGGAGATTCTTCCCTGGTAAACCGAAATCTCCTGCTGCAGGCGCTTCTGATCGCGCGTGGCGGCGGTGATTAGGTCTTCATACTGGTGAAGCTGCAAGCGGAGCTGGCGAACCTCGGCCGGTTCGATCACCGAGCCTTTCTCGCTGCTATCGTCGATCCCGCTGGCGGAGGCTTTGTTGATGTCGGCCAATTTCTTCTTGACACCATCGATGTCGGCCTTGGTTTTGATTACGTCCGGGTGATCGTCGGTATATTTCGACTTGAGCTGGAGCAGTTGGGTCTGGAGGTCCGAAAGCTGCTTCTGCAATGTTTCAGGATTGGTCGCATTCTGCGTGCTCTTCCAGGCAGCCACCTGCTGGGCCAGCATCGATTCGGTATAAGCTTTGTCCTGCTGCGCGCGATTCAGCGTTTGAGTATTGGATTCGAGTTGCGAGTTCAGTCCCGTCAGGATCTTCAAATTGTTGTCTTGATCGGTCGGGAGCTGCCCAACGTACTGCTTCTTAAACTCGGCCAGCTTGGCATCCATACTGTCGAGATTGTTCTTGGCGTCTTCAATGCCGCGGTTGAGGACTTCAGAAGTCCCGGTTGCTGCCTCAGCAATTTGGCGCGCGTTCTCATCAACCATCAAAGTGGTGAGCTCATTACAGACTAACTGGGCTTCGCGTGCGCCGGGAGCGGTGTATTTCACGTAAAAACCGGGGAAGGGACTGGTGTTGGGTTTCTTCCCTTTTGTACTCGTGCCGATGAGGAGTTCAGATGGGACAGGATCGACCGACATATTGGCGCGAATCGTGTCAATCATGGCCCCGACTTCGGTGGGACTCTTCTGCGGGAAAATTCGCTGAACGACCGGGCGCAATCTGCTCTCGGCAAGAATCTGCTGCTGCAGGGTCGAGACCCGCGCCGTGTAGTCTGTGGAGACAACCGGCTGTACCATTGATTCGGGAACTTTCTGGCCCTCGATCATAACTATGGATTGCGAGGTATACTTCGAGGGAAAAGCGTAAGAGATAAGGTATCCCGCCAATGGCGCCAAAAACGCGGGGATCAGGATGATCCAAACGCGGCGGCGCAACATCGCCACATAGTCCTGCAAGGTCAATTCACGAGTAGTAATCATTTCACTAACGTCCAATCTGGCGGCCCGCATTTTTATGTCGGGCGGCCCTGAAAATCAGTCGATACGAATTGGGCGGGGAGTCCAATCCAGCCCGAAAGTTATTACATGGCGGTTCGAGGTTCGATCGCAAGGCTCACCCGCCAGGCAGTAGGAATGATCGAAGGACAACTCGCTGAACTGGTAACCCAAGAAGCCGTGGAGTTGGCGATTGAAATAACGGTGTATGGCCGCACCCGCGAACCCAGTAACGTACCTTGTCGCGTCGTTGGCGGGACAGGCGTTGTGGGAACCCTGGGGACCGCCGAGGCACGCGGTTATTTGTTCTGGCGTCAGCGGCCGCAGACGATCGTTGTGCGAGAAGCCCAGATCGGCAACCAAGCTCCAGACCCGTGACAGAGGACGATCGAAACCAAACCGGACGATGTCGGTCTGAGCGCCGGCGAAAAGCCCTCCCCCGCTTGTGATGAATCTCTCGTATCTCAAATCGACGGAGCTTTTCTGGAAGCGATAACGAAGTCGCGCCTGTGCAGCCAAGCCCAGTCTGGTGTCCCTGGTGACCTGAGTGACGATCTGATCACCCGCGGCAAGACAATCTATCGGATTCGAAATGCCGGGATTGGTGCACACCTGGCTCGGTGCATCGATCAATGTAATCTGTGGCCCGGCGCCCAACAGGAGATCCATCCGACCGGAGATGCGGTGACCGTACATGCCTTGCACAACATGCGAATGGAATGCCGTACCGTCTATGCTGAAATTGAAATCCTGATACGCATAGGCAGCAGCAATTTGCGTGTGGGTAGAGAGGATGCGGTTGTAGCCGGCCTGGGCGGACAACTGTGAACTGCCAATGAAAGACGATCCATTGAGATCTTCTTCAAAGAAGTGGGTAAACGCGTATCCAGCGGTGGCGGTAACCGTCGACTTTGGACTGAGGCTCTCAGACAGTTCCGCGAGACTCACATTCAAAATGCGTGACGCCAGTCCCACAGCGCCAAGTGCACTGCCCCCCCAAAAACTGCCGGGAACACTGCCGATGCCGGCGATGCCCACCGATCCCAGGGACCCGTAAGGAGCACCAAAATTGCCTTCGGGAAGATAGCTGAAGTTATCCCGCAACGAGAGTTGGCCGCGTTTCCATTCGATCTTTTGGCCGATTCCCAGACTTTGCAGTTGGTGCCAGCCGAGGTCGTGTCGATTGTAATAGGCGACGCCTCCCATGTAATCCAGAGCAAGATCGTAGTGGCTCCACAACCTTCTGAGTTCCAGGGTACCGAGACCGCGGGTGATGGAACCGAAGTCGCTCCCACCGAGTTCATTTCCGATATTGGTGCTGGCGGATTCGCTGAAGGTGGCCCCTGGCTGCAGATAACTCAGCGGCGCGGCGTGCTCCTGTAAGGACGGCAAGTCCAAACCGGAGAGAGGCGGATTCTCATTAATGGGCACAGATGGAGTAGTCTCCTGTCCGTAAGCCGGCACAGGCTGCTGGGGAGCCGGCGATCCCTCAGAAGACGGCGCCTCGTTTTGCGCACAGGCAAACCCGAGCGCGAAAACCATCATGCCCAAAACTCCGAGAATGTAGCGTCTGTTCATTCGCAATTCCTCAAGGGACGACAATCGTGTCACCGGGCCTCAACTCGATGTTCTGTTCCGGATGGTTTCCTTTGACGACTTCCTTGTAGTTAAAGGGCAACTTCACCTGCTTACCGTTCTCATTGCGCAACAGGTATATCGATTTAAGATTCGCAAACTGCGTGAATCCCGCCTGAGCCAGCGCCTGCAGCATGGTCATATGCGGCAGCAGGGTCATGGGTCCGGTGTGCAGGACCTCCCCGGTCACGAAGATGCGGCGACTGTTCATGCCCGTAACCACGACAGTAACGCGAGGATCGGAGACATATTTCTTCAGTTTCTCGGTAATCTCATCGCGCAATTGCAGCGGAGTCAGTCCGGCTGCGGTGATGTCGTTAAGTAGCGGCATGGAAATCTTCCCATCGGGGCGCACGGGCAGCGTCTCGCTGAGGTCCGGTTCCTTCCATACGGAGATGTGCAGTGTGTCATCAGCGCCAATGACGTAGTCCGAAGGAACTTTGGAAGGCCGAGGCTCGTCGGGGGTCGTCGCGGCTGCGGCCGCCGTGTTTGGCGTGGTAGCGGCGGTGGGTTTAGTACCACTCGTTTGCGACCACAGACTCATCGCAACCAGACCCATCCACAGCAAAACTATCAAGTGGATCAGTTTCTTCATAGACGATCTTTCTCCATGCACCTACGCTCCATAACCTTCGAATCCGATTTGCTTCAGCTTGTAGAGCAGAGCTTTGTAGCTGATCTGCAGCTCCTCGGCGGCGCGCCGGCGATTCCAGCGTGTGCGCGTCAAAACTCTGAGAATGAGTTCCTTCTCCGCTTCATGGGAGGCCGCCTTGGAGGCCGCTTTCAGCGACATGGTCTTCCCATTGCGCGGCGACGGCGTTTTCTGAAGCAGAGCACGCAGTCCACCCATGGCCAATTGCTCGTCGCCGAGTGCGACCAGGATCCGTGCGGCAGCTGCCAGCTCGTGTAGGTTACCGGGCCAGGCATAGTCCTGAAAAAGGCGGTGCGTTTCCTTGCTCACGGTCGGAATCGGGCGGCGGAATTCCTGTGCGTATTTGCCCAGGAACTGCTCCATCAGAATCGGGATGTCTTCTTTCCGTTGCCGCAGAGGCGGCAATCGCAGGCATACACCGCTGATGCGGTAATACAAGTCTTCACGAAGACGGCGGGCTTTGACCTCGAGTTCGAGATCCAACGCGCTCCCGCAGATAAACCTGGCATTCACTCTCCAGCTACTGTTGCCCACGTGCGGCGAGAGCAGGCTTTGCAGGCTTGACTGGCAATCTGAGTTCAGGTCGCCCAACTCCTCGAGGAAAACAGTCCCGAGAGAGTCGCCATTTTCCTTCGCGAGGTATTGCAGATCTTCGGGCTTGAGGGTGCCACACACAACACGGCGGAAGGGCTGCGTACTCCGGCGCGAAAGGTCATGAATGCGCTGGGCTGTGGTGTGTTTGCCGGCACCGGTTTCGGCGAGTAGCAGGACCGGAACGTCGGTTTGCGCTAGTTCGCGTATTACGGCTTCGACTGGGCGCATGCTTGCACCGGTGCCTGCCACAAATTCGGTTACGAGCCCATCGATTGGCATCTCCGAAACGCTTGGCAGATTGCCCCAGACCGGGGATAGTTTACCCATTTTTGCCCTTCCGCTGTTTCAGCAACTTTGAACCCCAGTTATCCGATTTAGTAGCCTAAGAGCACGAGCTTCGCCGAAGTCGGCAACCATGTCCCTCCTGATTTAAGGAACGGTAATCATGCCTTGGTTTCAACAACTTACAGCCCGAACTACACATTTCGAAGGGAGATATTTTGGGCTTCAGAGGTCCTTATGCTTATAGGTCGATAGCAACAATGGGAAAAACTTTTCTCACTTCCACCGATATTGGCCGCCTTAAGGGGTGCGATCCCAGTTCCCCCGCATCGCAATCTAAAAAGTGAAGAATAAAGTTCTCTGGTAACCGGGAAGACTGTTCCCTGCGAGGAAAAAACTTCGGCGATCCATCGATCTGCGCGAAGCAAGACGAACGCTCGAATAAACTGGGATTAAGTATCTCATGTTTCCCAATTGTCGAGCACGGTGGAAAATGCAATTCTCGCCCAAAATAACCCTGTTGTAAGCCTCCGGCAGTCGTGGATCATAATTGCGTAAACCGGCTTACTGGCTTATCCTGATTTATCCCCTCATGTACTTCGCATCTCTTGGACTGTGAGCACTCTTGTGCAATACGAGCCCGCAAGCGTGCGAAGGGATACCGGCCTTTTGTGGGGCGTACCGCTCTGGCAGGTTATGGCCCTGGCTGGCATCATCCTTTGGCTCTATTGGCAAATCCTTGTTCACCTGCTTGGACAGTGGTGGCATGACCCAAACTTCTCGCACGGTTTTTTTGTTCCTGTGTTTTCGGGCTTCATCGTTTGGCAAGAACGCAATCGGCTCGCTCGACAGCCAGTGCGCCCCTCCTGGGCAGGGCTCGCGATCGCTGCGGGCGCAATGTGCACGCTTGTCGTGGGGCAACTCGGCGCGGAGCTATTCCTGTCGCGCTCTTCCCTGCTGATTCTTCTGGCGGGTCTGATCATCTTATTCGGCGGGTGGGCAGCCTTCCGCGCGCTGTCATTCCCATGGGCATTCCTAGTCCTGATGATTCCGATTCCTGCGATTGTGTTTAATCAAATCACGTTTCCGTTGCAGTTGCTGGCCTCGCGGCTCGCCAGTTTCATCTTGCCGATATTCGGCGTCCCGGTGTTGCGGGAAGGAAATCTCATCACACTACCCGCGATGCCGCTACAAGTTGCCGAGGCTTGTAGCGGCATCCGATCGCTCATGTCCCTGATTACGCTTGCCATCATCTATGGATATTTGCTCGAGAAGCGGCTGTGGTTGCGGTGGGTGCTGGCTCTAGCTTCCATTCCTATTGCTGTCGCAGCGAACAGCGTTCGGATCATCGGCACGGGACTGCTGGTGCAGTACTGGGATCCTGACAAAGCGGAGGGTTATTACCACACATCCTGGGGATGGCTCATTTTTGTTATCTCGCTAGTGATGCTGTACGGCCTGCACGGTCTGATCAATATGACTCTGGAGAAGGCGGGTGCCCAGGAATGACTCGGTCTGTCGTGCGTTTTCTTCCTGTGGCGATTCTGCTAGCCGGAACGGCCATTTTTCTCCAGTCGCGGTCGCGAGGCGAAGTCTTTCCACCGCGCCAGCCGTTGCAGTCGTTTCCAGAGCAGCTTGGAGACTGGCACGGAACCGACCAGCCCATTGACGAGGAGGCGCTTCAGGTCCTTGGCCCAGGGGAGTTTCTCTTACGCGAATATGAAGATCAGCAGGCCGAAGAACCGCCTGTGAATCTTTATATCGCATACTTCAAAAGCCAGCGTGCAGGGGACACGATTCATTCCCCCAAAAACTGCCTGCCCGGAGCCGGGTGGGCTCCGGTGCGGTCCAACCGCATCTTGGTATCGATGACGAACCATGCGTCCTTTCCTGCGAATCGCTATGTCGTGGCCAGGGGTGAGCTCCGGCGCCTCGTTCTGTATTGGTACTGGGCACACGATCGTGGAGTAGCCAGCGAATACTGGGCGAAGTATTATTTGGTTACCGACTCGATCCGGATGAACCGCAGTGACGGTTCTCTGGTAAGACTCATGACCGACATGGCACCGGGCGAGAGTGAGAAAACCGCCATGCAGCGGATGCTGCCCTTCGCGGAGCGCATTCTGCCATTGTTGAATGATTATATTCCGCGCTGAGGAATGCCTCTTGTCGCGACTCGCTTCACCCTTGGTGACTGCCATAATCCCTTCCGTGTGGGTCCTCTACACTAAGATCGATCCATTTACCGAGTCACGCGTCTCTAATCACTTTGTACTCTTCGTCGGAGAAATGCTATGAGCCTTTCCTGGAGTGCGCGCCTGCTGTTCGTGAGTACCTTTCTGCTTGCCCTGCTGACCGGGTGTTCGCGCGACCCAAATGTTCGCAAGCAGAAGTACTTTGATAGTGGGGAGAGATACTTTGCTGAGGCCAAATACCGCGAGGCCGCAATTCAATATGCCAATGCTACGCAGATCGATAGCCGATTCGTGCAGGCGCATTTCAAACTCAGCCAGGCCTATCTGAAACTCGGCGACATGCAGCGTGCTTTCCAGGAACTCAGCCGAACGGTGGAGCTAAGCCCGGACAACTATCAGGCTCATACGGATCTGGCCAACCTGCTGGTGACGGTGCGAAATCCGGACGGATCTCCTTCTTCCGACGCGCTCAAGCAAGCCAAAACTCATCTGGACCTGATCCGGGACAAGCAGCCCAACAGTCCCCAGACGCACGAGGCTTGGGCCAACTACTACGCAGCGCAGAACAATCTGATGGCGGCGATGCAGGAAGCCCAGCAGGCCGTCAACCTCGACCCGAAACGCTCAGAATCCTATCTCCTCTTGGCCCTCCTGCAGCTTCGCTCCAGCCTCACGGATCAGGCGGAAGCGAGCTTCAAGAAGGCTGTTCAGGCTGATCCCGGCGCAATGAACGCACAGCTGGCACTAGGAGGCTTTTATCAGTCGCACAATCGCGTGGCAGAAGCGGAGCAGCAGTTCCGGCACGCGATTGAGATAGACCCGAAGAATTCCGCACCGCGCGCTGCCCTGGTTCGGCTCCTGATGCAACAGGGCAAACGTGACGATGCTGAGGCATTTCTCAAGCAGACCAAGAAAGATCTTGCGGACAATCCTGAGGGGTATCGGATGTTAGGGGATTTTTATTTCGCCATCGGCGACCTGAACAACGCCGAAACCGAGTACGCATCGATATTTAAAGATCATCCCAAAGATCTTTTGGCCAAGAAGAACTACATCCAAATCTTGATTCTTAAGAATCGTGTGGATGCGGCCGCAAAGCTCAACAGTGAGATTCTGAAGTCGACGCCGCATGATGTCGAAGCCCTCGTCTACAAAGGACAGATTCAAATGCGGCAGAACGATGCAGCAGGAGCGGTGCAGTCTTTGCAGGCCGCCCTGAAGAACGATCCGAACAGCGCGGTAGCTCACTATCAATTGGGAATGGCCTTTGCGCAACAGAAGGACTTGAGGCATGCCGAAGCGGAATGGCGCGAAGCGGTACGGATCAAGCCGGACATGACGGAAGCGCAACGCCTAATCGCCGGCCTGGAAATCAGCCGCGGCGAGATCGATGCCGTAATGTCGACTGCGGACCAGATTGTTCAGTCGCAACCTTATTCACCCGATGGTTACTTGATTCGCAGCTTGGCAGAGGTTGCGCGCCAGCAATACGCCGCGGCCCAAAAGGACGCGGAGGATGCAAGAGTCCGAGCCCCTCAGAGCTTCGCGCCTTATTATCAACTGGGGAACGTGCAGCTTGCTCAGAAGCATTTCGCTGAGGCCGAAAAGCTTTACCAGGAAGCGTTGGAGAAGGATCCTGCGTCGGCAGATGCTTTGAGCGGCTTGATGAATACTTACGTCGCACAGAAGCAGTATGACAAGGCGATCGCCGCTGCGAATGCCCAGATCGCCAAATCTCCAAACAACAGCAATTTCTACGACCTGCTGGCGACGGCCCTATTCGATGGCAAGAAGGATTACTCCGGCGCAGAGGCCGCCCTACGGAAGGCAACGACCCTCGACAAGAACAACATCGACGCGTTGGAGAAACTCGGCAAAGTGCAAGCGCAGCAAGGCGAACTGGATCAGGCGATCGCGACTTACTCGCAAGCCAGCAAAGACAATCCAGGCCAAGTGAGCTTTTACATACTGGCGGGAGAAATGTACGAAGCCAGGAAAAACTGGGACCAGGCTAAGTCGATGTATCAGCAGGCTCTGAGCCTTGCGCCGGATGATCCGCTGGCTTCCAACAATCTTGCCTATGTACTGCTGGAACAGGGTGGGAATGTGGATGTAGCGATGGGGATGGCGCAAACGGCGCGTAGAGGAATGCCAAATTCACCCAACGCCGCGGACACGCTGGGTTGGGCATACTACCACAAAGGGATTTATCAGTCGGCGATCAGCCAGTTTCAGGAAGCTCTGCGGCTGATAGAAAAATCTGGCTCTCCTGATGATCCGGTACTGCATTACCATCTGGGGCTCGCCTATCAGAAGTCCAACCAGTTGCCGCAAGCGAAGCAGCAGTTGGAAAAAACCTTGAAGCTCAAGCCCGATTACGAGGACGCTCGCAAGGCGCTATCAGAATTGCGCAGCTAACCGAGTTTACCCAAAGCATGTTTCGGACAGGGATACTTCGGGTCTGAACTCATTCGCTTCGCGATCTCGTTCCGCCGCTCACCACAACAGAATCTTGTTGGTTTACAGGAACCTGAAATGCCTTACGGTACGAGCGGATCTGCGGGAAATCGGTTCGCAGAGTTCACAACTTCCCTCGCAGGAGTTAATCGGCGGCGATTTCTGGTCCACTGGTCGGCGGAGATGGTTTTGGCGAACGGTTCGATGGCAGGCCTGCGTCGCGAATCTTGTAGAGCAGCGCCCGGTAACTGATGTTGAGCGCACGCGCGGCTCGCTTGCGATTCCAATGGTGATTCTGGAGGACTTTGAGGATCACTTTACGCTCCAGTTCGCGAACGGCCTGGCGGGTCAGCTTCTTCAGTGAAATCTGCCCTTCGACCGGAATATCGGTACTGAAGAAGTCATTGTTGGGCGGCTGCAGATCAGCGGAGATCACTTCCTCGTTGCCGAGAATCACGTACCGCTTGATCAGGTTCTCGAGTTCGCGGATGTTGCCCGGCCAATGATATTTCCGGAGAGACGTCATCATCTCGTTGGATAGGGCTTTCGCGCGACAGTTGTACTTGCGGTTGTGATACTCGAGAAAATAGTCGACCAGTTGCGGAATGTCAGCCGCTCTCTCGCGCAGCGGAGGCAGATGAAGATTGACAACGTTGATGCGGTAGAAAAGATCGGAGCGGAAAGTACCGTTTTCGATTTCCACTTCAAGCTTGCGATTAGTGGCGCACACCACACGTACTTCGACTTTCTTGTCTTCCTGAGCGCCGATCCGGCAGAACTGGCCGTCCTGTAGAAGCTGCAGCAGTTTAGATTGCAGCGACATGTCCAGCTCAGAAATCTCGTCGAGGAAGAGCGTGCCACGATGTGCCATTTCGACGCGGCCAGGCTTCACTCCATAGGCGCCGGTGAATGCACCCTTTTCGTATCCAAATAATTCGCTTTCGAGCAGAGTGCCAGGAATGGCCGGGCAATTCACTTTCACCCATGGGCCCATTTTCCAAGGGGACGCGGCGTGAATCATGCGGGCGATGATGTCCTTCCCTGTTCCACTCTCGCCTTGAATTAAGACCGGCACGTTCGCACCCGCCAGCTTGTTGAGGCGGTCGCGCACGGCTTGCATAGTTTCGGTCCGTCCGAAAACGATGGATTCGGGCGGCATTTCCCCTAAGGGCTGGACGAGCGTATTGACACTGGTCATGGCTGGTTATCTACCAAAGTAGGGGAGAGAAACTAGTTCAGCACATCAAGAACCAAATCCGGCAGGGGCTCTGCATGAAATCAGCGAACTCAGAGCATCTCTATGACAAGTATAAATTTACTGCGAAACGGCAACAGGGCACCGCCGTACTGAGCGCGCCAACGTCAGAGTAACATTTTTCAGCACTCAATGCGCAAATATTTTCACATTCTTGAAAGTAGCTTCCGTCGGCGAGTTGGAGCCTTTTCCGAGAGTGGAAGGGGGCGGGCGAACTTCAGACCTAGAAGATAATATCCATCGGCCGGAGTGGTGCGGAGAGTCTTGGCATTCAGCGTGCGTGCAGCGCGCGGCAGTAGAGCCATGGCAGCGACCGGGGCGCTGGGTATCTCAAGCCGAATCTGCGTGATAGCTGGCAGCGTGCGGCGGATGGCGACCAGCATTCCACCCGCGCTAACGTTGAGTGAGGTGGCAAACTCCAGGAACTCTTTACCCTTTTCGTCTCGACTGCGAACAAAGACCGGGATCGCCAGCGGCAACCGGGACCACTTCCGCCGCTCACTTTGGGACTTTGCCCCGTTCATCCAGACCTCTCCATAAACGCCCCTCCCCGCCTTTAAACTGCACCTAGTCTGCCAAATCCGCCCAAAGGGGCCAAGACCTTCGGAGCAATAATGGCATCAAAACCACACCAAAGAGGGTAACTCCATAAAGAAGCGGCCGATTTCGAGCTCTTTCTTCTCCTTTTCTTCGGCTCTTCTGAAACGATGAAATGGCGGTGCCCTGGCGCGGAAGTGCAAGGTTTTGCTACACTTGGGTAATTCCACTGCATTTTTCGTTGACAACAGATAGGCGGTGCCTTACCCTTCCTCTACCGGCACTCCTCGTTGACAGTTGAGTGCGGTTTTTCTCTCCCCGTGTCAACCTGTGGTACTTCTCACATGGCTTCTGCTCACAAGAACACGTGCGCGCCAGAAACGGCGGTCGCGACGGAGCCGCTACTCACATCCGGCGGAGCCGATTCAGATGTCCCCAATCCTGAAAATCTGCTGCAGGAATACAAGGAGCTGCGGGAACGGCATCAGAGGACCACGAATGCACTCGCCTCCGCGGCGCACGATCTTAAGACGCCACTGTCGATCTTGAACGGGTACGTAGAGCTCCTGCACAGCGAAAAGCTCGGTCCCCTGAGCGAGCGTCAGCGCGAAGTCTTGCGGGATATGCGCGACAGCGGCAAGCGCCTGCAGCAATTCATTCAGGATTTTCTGACATTCAGCGCGCTGGAAACAGGTGGACTGCGCATGCAGTTCGAGATGGGCAATATCAACGATTGCCTATCGGGCGTGTGCCGTCTGTGGTCGAATCGCTTTCAGCAAAAAGGAATCGCACTCTATTTCCTGGCCAATGACAAGCTCCCGATGTTTCCCTTCGATACACCCAAGGTGGAACGTATCATCTCGAATCTGCTGGAAAATTCCTTCAAATTCACCTCACAAGCGGGAACAGTGTGGCTCCATGCCGAGCCGTACATGTGGGAGCGACGTTCGGCATCGCTTCCCTCCGCATCTGAACGCCGGCGGCAGAATGTAAGCCATCCCAACTCAGTGAAGGTTAGTGTTTCTGATACCGGCCCAGGCATTCCCGCAGAATTTCATCTGGAAGTTTTCGACGACTTTTTCCGTCTTCCCGGCAACGAAGCTCAGGACGGGATGGGATTGGGCCTCGCGATCGCGCGCCGCCTTGTCCAGGCCATGGGCGGTAAAATATGGGTCGAAAGCGATCCTGGTGCGGGCTGCAAGTTTTCGTTCTTGATCCCGTATAAACCGGTCGCCGCCCCCGGCAAAGGAAAACATCGATGAAGCACACCGCCAAGATCCTGCTGGTGGACGACGAACCCGGCATGCTGCGCTATATCAAGACACTCCTGGAGGTCGACGACTACAAAGTCGAAACCGCGACTACCGGCGAAGAGGCGCTGCAGAAGGTCGAAAAAGGTCTTGAGCCCGATCTGGTGTTGCTCGATGTACTGATGCCAGGTATTGACGGCCTGCAAACGCTTGAGCAGTTACGGCAGAAACATCCTGCGACCAGGGTCGTAATGCTGTCGTGCGTGAATGACACGCGCAAGGTCGTTCAGGCGATGAAGCTGGGCGCGCAGGATTACCTCACGAAGCCCTTTCAGAAGGCGGAACTGGATTCGGTGATCGATCTTGCCATGGGACAAGGCAAGCAGAATTTTGGCGGCGAGGTGGAGGAACTCGCCGACGACGTTTTCTTTATTGCCGCCAGCCCGGCGATGCGGAAGATTCGCTCGCAGGCCGCGCTGGTGGCGAACGTGGATATCCCCGTACTGTTGCTCGGCGAAAGCGGTACGGGCAAGGAAGTATTGGCTCGGCTGATTCACAAGCTCTCGCCGCGGGCGCATCGGACATTTTTGAAAGTAAATTGCGCGGCGGTTCCGGCTGATCTGCTGGAAAGCGAGTTGTTCGGATACGAACCCGGCGCCTTCACAGGCGCGACGCACGCCAAGCCCGGGAAGTTCGAACTGTGCAACAAAGGGACGATCTTGCTGGACGAGATCGGCGAGATGCCGCCGCTACTGCAGGCCAAGCTGCTGCACGTTTTGCAGGATCAGCAGTTTTCACGGCTGGGAAGCCGGTCGGTGATCAAGGTCGATGTTCGGATTCTCGCCGCCACCAACATTAACATCCCGGAAGCGCTCGCGACCAAACGACTGCGCGAGGATCTGTACTATCGCCTCAACGCTTTTACTTTGAGTCTGCCGCCACTGCGCGAGCGGCGCGAGGAAATCCCTGTTCTTCTGAAGCACTCGATGACGCGTATGGCCGAGCGGTATGCCAGGGCTCCGCTGCCACTCTCACCGACCTTGCTGCAGGCCTGCCACAATCATTCGTGGCCCGGCAATCTTCGCGAGTTGAATAACTTCCTGAAGCGTTATCTGATCCTGGGGGACGAAAACCTGGCCATCTCCGAACTTCTGCCGCGCAATGACGGAAACGGATCGACGCCGGGGGAATCTTCCAAGGCGAGCGATGCGGGAGGGCTCAAGTCGCTGGCGCGCTCGGCGAAAGATGAGGCGGAGGCGCTCGCTATCACTCGCGCACTGGAACAGACCAACTGGAATCGCAAGCAGGCCGCAGCGATCCTGCAGATCAGCTACAAGGCCCTGCTATACAAGATTCGGCAGTATGGAATTGCCGAATCGGGCGGGCACCACAAGCTCTCGGCGGGCGCCTAGTCCTCGCCGGCAAGATTCTCAAACCAGCAGGAACACGAGTTCGACGAATCGTGCGACCTTCGCCGCTTACGGCACCGTCAGCGTGACCGTCTGGCTCTTGGAATCACTTCCTGCCGCAGCGGTAAGTGTGATGGTGTAGTTGCCGGCGGGCGTGCCGCTGACTGGAGTCGTCGACTTACTGCTGCTACAGGCAGGGATCAGCAACACCAACGTAAACATCACGCATAGCGTCAGGAAACCGACGATCTTTTCGCGGCGCCGTTTTCCGCCTGCTCCAACCAGCGCCATGCCCGGAATCATCAGCCACAAAGCATAGAAATGGCGCGTGAACAGGCTTGCGGCAGGGCTGGTAACCGGGCGAGCAGTCGTCGTGATGGCCATCGCGACCGAGGCACCGCTCTGAGTCGGCAATGACACCGTTTTCGGGGAACAACTGGCAGCGGCGGGCAACCCGGAGCAGGAAACGGTGATGCTGGAAGAATACACGGGTTGGGGAGTCAGCTGCACGGTATAAGTCGCGGTGGCTCCTGCCACCGGAATTGCTTGCTGGCCCGGACTCACCGACATGAGGAAATCCGTCATCTGCGCGGGGACGGATGTCTGCGCCAGCACAACGTTGTCGGCGCTGATCGCCTGCACTGTGCCACCGTTGAAGAAGACCGGCGACGTTCCGTTGCTGGTTGCGCTCGGAGTCAAAGTGATGGTGACGGTCGCCGTCGATCCGGATTGCAGCGACACCGGGCCGCAACTGATGCTGGTGTTGGTGCTTCCCGAGCCTCCGCATGTCCCCGAACTGATCGTCGCGCTCACATTCGTCACGGGAATACCGGTGTGGCTGAAGTCTGCCAGGATGGCGATATTGCTGGCCAGATCGGGGCCGTTATTGGTCACGGTGTAAGTGAACGTTGCGGGAGTGCCGGCGCTGATGAACTGCTGACCGGTGCCTATGGTCAGTACGCCGTTAATCGAGAGGCTTACCGCCGTGCCCAGTTCCGCCAGGAAAGCATCATAACCGCCGCCGTTCTGTGCCTGCAGCGCCTTCCCAACCGGAAACTGGGGTGCCGTAGAGTTGGTATCGCCCGCAACATAAGTATTCTGATTCACGTCGAGCGCAAGACTGGTACCCGTGTCTGTATTGTTCCCGCCAAAGTAGGTGGCCCATGAGGCTATGGTGGTTTGCCCGACAGTGGCCCCCGAGTTAAGTCTCGCGATGAATGCGTTTTGCGTACCGTTCAGACTGCTTTGCACTGAACTGGGATACGGAAAAACGGGGAAACTCCCAGCCTGTGGCGGATCTCCTGCCGTTGCCGGAGGCACAAGAGGTGAGGTGGTGGATCCCGTGATGAGCGCGCCACTATTGGAATCTACCGCGATCGCTGTTCCTGTCTCGTCATTGCTTCCACCTACGTACGAAAAATAGCTAAGCGCAACAGTGACTGGAGTCCCGGTGGTTGTGGTGGAAGGATTTGACAGGCGCGCAACAAAGGCGTCGTTTGAGGGTGGATTATTCGGTTGGGCGTCGCAGGTAACGGTGCCGAGTGGAGGAGTTAGAGTGACGTTATTGAGACACGCCTGGTAGGGAGCAAAGCTCTTGACCAACGAGGAGTTGACGACGTCCGTTGAGTTCGTCGTTCCCACCACGAAAACGTTGGCAGCCCCGGAATCGATAGCTACACCCGTTCCCGAATCATTCCCGGTGCCCCCCACGTATGTCGACCAGACTAACTGCTGCCCTTGTCCGGTGCCGGGCTTCGTATCGAGCTTCGCGACGAAGGCATCTGGCGCTCCGCTGGATGAGGTGGGGCAGGTCTGTGGTGGCACAATGGTCGTTGCCGGCGCCGAATTCAAGCATGGCTGGTATGCATTCAAGATGGGGAAATCGGTCACGCTGCTTACGCCGCTGTAGGTGAAGTTTGTTGTACCTGAGAAATAGACATTCTGATTCGTGTCGACCGTAATGCCGCCGCCGGTTGCGACGACCGTGCCGTTGAACGTTCCTCCGCCGAAGTAAGTCGAGTACAAGATGCTGCCAATGCCCGGCGCACTCGGATTCACCTTGGTGACGAAGAACTGAGGCGTTCCGATCGTAGCTCGCGTCGTAGTTTGGAAGGGCAGCATATTCGGAATATTGGTAGCCGGAAACTGATCCTTGCTCGCTGTCTCAATCGAAGTGGTGGTTCCAGTGACGTAAAGATCTCCCTGTGAATCGGTGGTCATCCCGGTGGCAAGATCCGTACCATTGCCCGACAGGTAGGAAGAGTAATCCAGCGAAGTAAAATCGAATTTGAGCTTTGTGACAAAGACGTGAGTGCCAGTACTGGCAGGACTTGATTGATAAGCCGTCCCGGTGGTCGGAAAATTGCCCGATGTAGTCGTCCCGGCCACAAACGGATCGCCTGCGCCATCCACTGCGATGCCAACGGGATAATCGGTGCCACTGCCGCCAAGATACGTCAACGATTCCAAGCGTGCAGGAATGGAACCCAAGGGCGGCTGAATTTTCGCGATGTACACATTCTCGGCACCCGCCAGCGTTCCCTGAAATACGCCTGAGGTGACTGGAAGGTTTGGCGATGTTGTGGAACCACTGAGATACATATTCAGGCTGCCATCCACCGTGACAGATGTCTGATGCTCGTCGCCAGTGCCGCCGAAAAAGGTGGAGAAATTCAAGATCGGATCGATGATCAGGTCCTGGGAATGATCATAGGCGCCCACCGCGAATCCAACACGATTCTCAGCACGCAGCACAAAAAAGCCGTCGACCAGCTTCTTGCGGCCATCAATCTCTTGATAAATACTGGGCGCTTCGAGTTGGACGCTTCCGTTGTCTCCGCAGATGAACAGCGAACCATCTTTCAGCTCGATTCTTCTTGCGCCCTGGAATTCGAGTTCGGCTTGGGAGGGATCCGCCCCGGGCGAGACCTCGAAGTCGTACTCAAGATGTCCCTGCTTCCCGTAAAAGACGAGGTTGATGCCGGGATAAACATTCTCATAGCGAACACGCGCGAACTGCGGCACACCCGTCCGCCATTTTCCAGGATCATTTCCGATGAAGTAGTTGCTTTTGCCCGGGAGTAGGTCCGCGCCAGTCAAACGTACCAATGAGGACGCGCCTGCGATCTTCATCTGCAAGGTTTGGAACCGCCCTTTAACCCGGGAAGATCCTGCCGACCGCGGGTGGGAAGCGAGGTTAAGCAAGGCTCCATCGTTCCCGAAAACAAGGCTATATCCCGAACCGTGGGTGACGAATTGGGCATGGAGATCGGCAGGATCTAAATTGTCCTGCCCCCGATTCGGCTCGAAAATCAGCGGCAGCCCCGCCAGGATGGAATGCGCTGTAGTCTGCGACGGTGCAGCTGGGTCGATACCTGCGAACGACGGCTTTAGAACATTGTCTTGAGTGCGAACGGATTTTCCGAAGCGGGTCCCCCACCCGAGAATGGCGCACCCGGTCCCCAGCAAGACCAACCCGGCAAACAGGATGCGAACAGCAAGCACGGATGTGCCCCACCAACGGCGATCTACGTTCACGCGTTCCTCCGATGCAATCAAGTCAGTTCTTGCGCTCAATTTGTTTCGTCCAGATCGTGTTGACAAACCAGTGGTGAGATGAGGGATGCACTGTTATGCAGAACCTCGCCGGCGCATGTGCCCGGGCGTGCGTCGCCCGCAGCTGCTGGTCACTGGAACTGGCGGAAAAAGTAAGTAACTACTTAAACATCTGACGGATAGGCAAGTCAAGCCGACTCCCCCGCAAGAACTGGTCATTGCATCTGGCCTGAGCCACGACGCAGAAGCGGCGGTCCACTCGGTTACAGTGCCGTCCCAGACCCTAACTGAAGGCACAAGCCCGCCTGCTCCTAAGGTTGGTGAGATGCGTTGGCCTCCAGACGAAGATGCCGGCCTCTGCCCGGAAAAAAGGGTCAGGCAGCTATTGACTGGACGTTGCTGTTGAGGAGGACCGGCCGGTCATGGCCCCCACACCCAAGCCGGCCAGTGCGCCGGCAAGAGTGCCAATAAGAGCTAGCACGAGAACATTTTCAAGAAGCGAAGCTTTGGACCTCATCGCGACCTCCATTGTGCTGCCCCATCACGGCATCCGATCTGGATTCGCGGACCCTGGAATGTCGGAGTGAACCCTGGCGGGCTTGTGAAGTTGCGCTCCTCGTCAACCCAACGGTTGGCGGAAGCTAGGTATCCGAAGAATTATGAAGATCGATAGGTGTAACAATTTTCAACTGCTTTTTGTACGCCGGAAGCATTTGCGCCCCGATCATTTTGCTATTGCAAACCGCGGACAATGCATTACAGTGAGGGCGTCACGGTGGTCACCCGGGTCTCTCCCAGCAGATACTTCATGTGGTGGCAACTCGCGGTCAGGCGGGTCATGCACGCAAACACACAGGAACGTCGGGCCATGCGGCGCTTCGAGATGCGCCTGCCGGCAATTGTCCGTCTGGAAGGCACCAGGGAGTTCCACACGGAAACTCAGAATGTAAGCGCCCGCGGTGTATTTTTCTATCTCGACCAGCCGATTTCTGCCGGGACCAAGCTGGAAATCACCTTAACGTTTCCCCCACACGTGACCCTGACCGACGCTGTGCGGGTACGCTTTTTCGCCCACGCCGTCCGCGTGGAAAGTCCTCTGCCCTCGGCCCGGGTTGGAATTGCGGCAATGATCGAGAACTACGAATTCCTCCGTTCGAATGGCAGCCCGGATTTTCTAGCGGCGATCCAGACGGAGTGGAAAAGCGCCAACTGAACGGCCTTTCGCCCTTCCATCCCGCTGTCTCTGTTAGAATCATTGGCCGCCAAGCGCACGCAAAACGAAGCAGGAACTCGGTCTCAGCAGATTCCTTCGCATAGCTTTCGTGTTCTTCGCGGTTCATCCTCTACCCTGCCCTTCGTGATGAAACTGTCAGTGGTCATGCCCGTTTACAACGAACAAGCGACGTTGCGCCGCGTGGTGGAACGTGTCTTGTCCGTCGGTCTCGAACTGGAATTGCTTTGCGTCGATGACGGATCGACCGACGGATCCCGTGAAATCCTGACGGAACTCGAGAAGGCATCTCCCCAAATGCGGGTGTTGCTTCAGACTCAAAACATGGGTAAAGGGGCTGCCCTGCGGCGAGGGATTCAGGAGGCCAGCGGCGACTACCTCATAGTTCAAGACGCCGACCTGGAATACGATCCCAACGATTACCGGCGGTTATTGGAACCGCTGGAAAGTGGACAGGCGGACGTCGTTTATGGGTCACGCTTCCTCGGCGCCGGCCCGCATCGTGTGCTGTACTTCTGGCACTCGGTCGGAAACTGGTTTCTCACGCTGCTCTCCAACATGATCACCAATCTCAATATGACCGACATGGAGACCTGCTACAAGGTGTTCCGCCGCGAGGTGATCCAGTCGATCCCGCTTGAAGAAGACCGCTTCGGGTTCGAACCGGAAGTTACGGTGAAGATTGCCAAGCGCAATCTGCGAGTGTACGAAGTTGGGATCAGTTATTGGGGCCGCACCTACGCCGAAGGAAAGAAGATTGGATGGAAAGACGGCGTGCGCGCGCTGTGGTGCCTGATTAAGTACGCTGTGAAGGAACCAAAGATGTAGCTTTGCAACCGGAACTGCAGAGATCTCCGGCGCAAAGAATGCGCCATCAGGATGACAGGCAGGTGCATCCGTTGATGTCGTTATTTCCCTCTACTCAACTCTTTCAACTGCTGCCGCAGCCTGCTGAACCGTCGAACAATCGTGCTGATATAAAAGATGTGAATCACCCAAGTCGCAACGTAGGCGGCGAATAGAAACTTGACGGCGTTCATCGCGTGCTCCTGCTCAGCGGAAGACTGGTTGCAGAAGAAACTCCGGCTCCAGCTAGTGATTCCATGGCGTGCGCCTGTTCAACCTCACGTCGCAGCAACTCAAGCCGGAAGCGCGACCAGCACACCAGAAATCCGAATAAAAGAAATGCCATCCAGCTGAATAGCAGCACGTGAAGCATTCGCGGGTCCATCGTCCCGCCTCCACCGATCACCGGCTGCGGATGTTGCGTACGGAAGAACCAGATCGAGAGATAGACAAGCGGCACGTCCAATGCGCCGAATACGGCCAGAGCCGCCGCAAGCATCTGTGTCTGGGCGCTGCTCGAGAATCGTCGCAGGAGCAAGTAGCTCACATAAATCAACCACATCACCAGCGTCGAAGTGAGCCGGATGTCTCCCGGAGCCCACCAGATGCCCCAGACGGGCCTCGCCCACAATGGTCCGGTGACCAGAACGATCGTGCAAAAAACCACTCCTACCTCGGCGCTCGTCACAGCCAGCACATCGAGGCGGTCTCCAGGAAACAACTTACCAACGACGAAATAGAGCACCGGTATGAGTACAATCGTCGTCGCGACGGCGCCGGGCTCCATGCCCGCGGGAATCAACTTTCGAACTGGCGGTAGAAATGGCGCAATAAACCCCACGACTCCGATTGCGATTGCGATCCATTTCGCCGCCGTCTCAGTGGAAGGCTTCGATCGCGCCAGGTATCGAACGGACGCTACGAAGTTGATGAAGAAAAGAAGAAAGGCTGTCCACGCCGAGGGAACGTGATAGTAGATGATACGGTAAACGTCGCCCTGCAGGGCATCGGTTGGCGCGACCACAAGCGCCAGGTACAGCGCATAGGCCAATAAAATTACCGTTACGATCGAAAGGATGGGGAATAGGCGTTTCATTCTGCGTGCAGGATCGTCCCGAACAACCCCAGACTAGCTGTAGTAAACACCACATCGTAGGTGAGAAGCAACACGATGTAGAAGTGAGCGGAGTTCTCCCCGGTAAGAACCGCAGTGGTTCCCGCCACCATGCCCAGCACAGCGGGAATCGAAATCGGAAACAGCAACAAGGGCAGCATGATCTCGCGGTTTCGCGTACGTAATGACATGGCGGCAAAGAACGTTCCATTCACCACCAGCGCCCAGGTTCCCAGCAGCGCAATCGGAATGAGTTGCCAAGCGGGGCCCAGTACATGAAGGTTGTAAAACACGATGAATAGTGGCGTCATCAGCGCCTCAAGCACACTGACAAACAGGAAATTGCCGACCGATTTCGCAAGGAACAGTGCGTTGGATGGCGCCGGAGAGACGCGGTAGGCATCCAGCACTTGATTCCGCAATTCGCGTGCCCACGTCTGATTCAGGGCGACCACCGCTGCAAAGAGAAAAGCTACCCACACCAGGCCCCCTACGATATGCCGCGACTCCTCGGCCAGCGGATCGAAGGAAAATACAAAGATCACTACCACCAGCAGAGAGAAGAACAGCATGGAGTTCAGCGCGTCCTTGGAACGCCACTCCAAGCGGATATCTTTGACCAAAGTTGCGGAGAGGACAGCCCAGAAGGAAGTCATTGCACGCTCTCACGGTGTGGCGAGGTCGCGGCACTGCGGGTTCGATCGATGATCTGGCCCGCCTGCATCCAGACGAATTCGTCGGCCACGCCTTCGAGCAGCAAGGCCTGATGCGTCACCACAAAGATCGTCTTGCCCGCATCGCGCATGCCTTTGAGCAGTCCGACCATCTCGCGCGCAGAATGCACGTCAACATTGGAAAAAGGCTCATCCAGCAGCAACAGCTTGGGATCGTGCAGGATCGCCCGTGCCAGCGACATTCGCTGCCGCATACCCTGCGAATACTGACCCACTCCGCGGGTGAGTTGCGGGTCAAGGCCTACGGCGCGAATCGCCTCTTCGCACCGGGTGTCCCCGGGCAAGCCGTACAAGCCCGCGAAGTAGCGGAGATTCTCCATCCCGCTCATCTCGTCGTAGAGCAGTGACGGGTGGGCCATGTAGCCGACCTCGCGGCAGGCGGCGCGCGGCGACTTGCCGAAGATTGAAATCATTCCCTGCGTGGGTTGGGCCAGCCCGGCCAGGGCTCGCAGCAGCGTCGTCTTCCCTGCCCCATTATCGCCGAGGATGGCGTGGAATTGCCCTTGATCGAATTCGGCTGACACTCCGCGCAGAGCGGCAAAGCGCCCAAACTGCTTGATCACGTTTTTCACAATGACGATCGAAGCGCCTGCTGCCACACTCGTTGGAGCGTTCACAGCAAGAATCTATGGATTTCAGCGAGTTTTTGCAAAAGGAGAGAATCGCCTCAGGCAACACATAGAGGCTGTATCAAGTTTGAGTTAGCAAGCACTAGACTTAATTGGAACGTTCCGGCGAACTCGTCTGCACCTGGGTCATACTCTTCGCGGGTGCTGATGCCGGTGTGGCTCCCGGTTGCTGCTGCGGCGCATACTTGGAAGCGCATTTGGCCTGCAGTTGCTTGGCGTGAAAGACGCCGTCCCGCCCAAAGTTGCCATCGGCCAGCGCCTGTGAGTCGTCCTTGAATGTGTCGGGGGGCGCCTCTGTTCCGGTGTAGTCAACGGCTAGATTCTGATCTTCTTCGACGAGCACAAACTGCACATGGGTTCCCGTCCGCTTGATGGAGCCGGGTTGCACATTGCCTGCAACACGCAAACGCTTGGTGTACGCTCCATCACCCATCTTGTGCAGTTCTTTGATGGTGACGTAATAGCTCTTGCTGTCCTGGACACCTGTATACGCCAAGTAGGCGAGCAACAACAAAATTGCAACAGTTGCGCCGCCAAATTTTAAATATGTCTTTAATTGGCTTGACATAAGAACCCCAGAGGACGATCTACCAGTTAAACTTTACGCGCCCCGCCGCCCTCAGATCAAGATTCGGAAGGCCGCGCCTATCACTGACCTTTTGCCGGTCAAGGGTTTACACTCTCTTCGCCTCGATCCAGCAGGTAACGAACGTTCGCCGAGGCGCACTGCTCCGGAGGAGAAATTCATGTCTGATTCGCGGTTGAAACAGTGGTCCCGGTTGTTTCCATCGTTGATCGCCTTGATTGTGCTTTTTCAGGTCTCTAACGCTTTGGTCTTTGCGCAGGCTCACCCCAACGCTCGAGACCTGCTGCGCCAGATGACGGTCGAAGAAAAGGTCGCTCAACTCTCTCAACTGCCGGGCTTCCCTGTGCCTGAGTTTGTCCAGCAGGTCGGAAATCCCGAAGATGTGATCCGCAAATATGGAGCGGGATCGGTGCTGTGGGTTTCTGATCCGAAACAGATCAATCGGCTGCAGCACATCGCGGTCGACGAATCGCGGCTCCATATTCCCATTCTGTTCGGGCTCGACGTCATTCACGGCTATCACACGATTTTCCCGGCGCCGATCGCGATGGCGTCTTCCTGGGATCCGAAGCTTATCGAGGCAGCGCAAACCGTGGCCGCGCGCGAAGCCCGTGCCGCTGGCATTGCGTGGACTTTTGCCCCCATGCTCGACATTGCCCGCGATGCCCGTTGGGGACGCATGGTCGAAGGCGCGGGAGAGGATCCCTACCTGGGGGCTGCGATCGCTCGAGCACAAGTACTGGGATTCCAGGGTACGCAAATCGGTGCACCTGACCATGTACTCGCCTGCGCAAAACATTTTGCCGGATACGGTGCGGCCGACGGTGGGCGCGACTACGACTCTTCCTACATCCCTGAAGAGCAGATGTGGAATACATATCTCGTGCCATTTAAAGCCGCAGCCGACGCGGGCGTCGGGACCTTCATGAGCGCTTATATGGACTTGAACGATGTTCCCGCCACCGGCAACCGCTGGCTGCTACATGATGTCTTGCGCGACGCATGGAAGTACACCGGTTTTGTGGTCAGCGATGCGAATGCTGTTCATAGCCTGATCACGCACGGCTATGCCCGCGATGGCGAAGACGCGGCCACGAAGGCTTTTTCGGCAGGCCTGAATATGGACATGGCGAGCGGCACTTATCTGAAATACCTGATCGCCGAAGCAAAGCAGGGACACATCTCCTCCCAGCAACTCGATGACGCGGTACTTCCAATCCTCGAAGCCAAAATCAAACTCGGCTTATTCGAGCACCCCTACATTGACGAAGCCCGGATCCCGGAGGTTCTAAACGCTCCTCAGAGTCCGGAACTGGCCCGCACCGCCACACAGCGATCGGTTGTCTTGCTGCGCAACGAACAAAACGCCTTGCCGCTGAACAAATCTCAACTCAAGTCGATTGCAGTGATCGGACCTCTAGGCGATGCAGAAGCCGACTTGCTCGGCATGTGGGGCGCTTTGAACAAACCCGGTCCGACCGTCAGCGTCCTGCAAGGAATCAAAAGCAAAGTCGGAGATTCGGTTCGCGTCGAATTCGCACATGGGCCCAACATTCGCCGCGATATTCCATCGTTCTTTGAGAACATTCCTTTCTTCACGATCAAAGAGCAGCCAAAGCAGACCCCCGAAGAAACTCGCAAAGCTTTGGCGGACGCCGTCGATTTGGCTAAACGTAGCGACGTTGCCATCGTTGTGCTTGGTGAAATTGGTTTGATGAGCGGCGAGGCTGCATCGCGCTCGAATCTGAAACTTTCTGGTGGACAACAGGAGCTCCTCGAAGCGATCGTGGCTACGGGCAAGCCGATTGTCCTAGTGCTCGTCAACGGACGACCGCTCGACATTTCCTGGGCTGCTGAGCACGTTCCTGCGATCCTTGAAACCTGGTACTCAGGAAGTCAGGCCGGGAACGGCATCGCGGACATTCTTTTTGGAGACGCTAACCCCGCTGGACACCTCCCCGTCACTTGGCCGCGCAACTCCGGCGAATTGCCTCTGTACTACAATCACACACTCACGCAAGCCCCTGAGGATGCTCCCGGCTTCACCTCGCGTTATTGGGACGCCCCGAGTATGCCGCTCTATCCATTTGGATACGGCCTCAGCTACACGACTTTCTCGTATGACAATCTGAAGCTGAGCCAAGCGGAAGCTAAGGTTGGGGCCGCCATCGATGTTGCCGTTGACGTGTCGAATACCGGCAACCGCGCCGGCGATGCCGTGGTTCAGCTCTATATCCACCAGCGAGCCGGCAGCGCTTCGCGTCCAGTCAGGCAACTGAAGGGATTCCAGCGACTGACTCTGGAGCCCGGAGCGAAACAGACCGTACATTTCAAACTCGGACCAGATGAACTTCAATTCTGGAGTCCGGCTCTGAAAAGGTGGGTAGTCGAGCCCGAGCAATTTGATGTATGGGCCGGCGACAGCTCGCAAGCCAAACTCCACTCGGAATTTCGCCTGACTCAATAGCCTTAGGTGCCCCGCTTCTGGCCGCTTTTGCCAGAAGTGGGGATTTCCTATCCAGTGGGATGAGATCTTCTTAGTTACAATCGTGGCCTCAGAGAGGCCTGTGCACCGACTGGTAATGCTGAGAAGGGTTTTTCAGGATTACAAACAGTTAGAAGGCAAAGCGGCCGAGGTAGGTGAGATACGCCCCCCTGCAGAAGCGTATCCCATCATCCTCGACCTGCACCGCTACAGTGAGCAACGCCGCAAGGGCTTTCGCACGAAGTAGCGGAACTCGCCATCGCAGCGCCCGTGCCAGCTTTGCAGCCGCACCGATCACCTGCCGGTCGCTCCGTCGTTCCTACTCACATCCCCTTGAAGTTGAAGCTGATCTCTTTTGTTTCGTTGGCTCCGATGGTCACGGTCTGTGTGGCAGTGCCGAGCTTCTCATGCCAGGCCTTAATGGTGTACGTGCCCGGGGGCAGGTTGCTCAGATCAAAACTGCCGTCCTTGGCGGTCACGGCGAAGTAAGGATGCTTGAACACCGCGATGTACCCGCGCATCCATGGATGCACATTGCATTTCACCGGGATGGCAATTTCCTCGCGCGCGAAGGAGTCTTCGATCTTTGTTCCCGGCGGTTCAGCCTTGTTCCATTCGCGGTTATTAGCCGGCACTGGATGGACGTTGTGCGAAGTGGGATCGTTGTTGACCAGGTCCAGTTTTTGATTGGCCCGCACAGCCATGACATGTGGCTGGTACATGCATCCTTTCTGCTCGATGACGGCGGCCTCGCTGGGCGGATCGAATTTCTGGTCGCCCAATCCTTCGGCTACGAACACCACTACGTTCTGGAGATCGCCGTTGGAATCGACCACGATTTCCTGCGCCGTGAGGGGGGCGGGATGTTGTTTGGCGCAGACCGGATCGGCTGCCATGCTGATGGGTTTCGCCACCGGAATTTTTCCTTCAAAATGGACGGTGCCACGAACGCTTGACGCGGTACTGGGTGCCGGCCCCCCCGCCTTCACCCGGTGGGGAACTGTAAAAAAAACCGCCACTCCGATCGCGAAAAGGGACAAGAACCTCTTCCCGTTCATACGGCATTACCTCAACTGAAAATCGGTTGCGCAGGGGAGAAATTCTTGTTTCAGTAAAGCTAAGTGACGATCGCCTCTTCCGGATTCACTTGGGTTACGGAACTCTCATGGCTACTGCCGTGATAGTTGTTCGCCGAAGCCTTGCCGATACCCGGCAGCGAAGGAAGCACGGTCTTTCGCGGTCGACCATCTTCCGACGGGGGGATGCATCTGCCGATTCGCGGCATGTGCCAGTCTGCCCAGATAGAGGCCATCTCGAAAGGCGGCATCAGTGGCCAATTGCACCACTCCACTTTCGCTAAGCTGCATCGACATGTCTCGCTGCACCAGCATCGCACTGGTCCCTACAAAACCCATGGCCAATACATATGTCAGAAGCCTTTGCATCGCGATTCTCCTACACAGCGAATCCTGACGTTCGTTCACCTGCTCCAAACATGCTGCTGCGAGCGCGCCTCATTTTCGGCGCGTACACAAGTCCCAATAGCCCGGAAGATCGATCGGGCTCAATCTTTAATCTCTTCTCTTAACCTGGGCCCCTGGGACGCCATCGGGGGGAGGCGTCGTCTACCTCGCGTCGCGGCGCGAAACGGTACCACTCTTGTCGCGTAACTTAGCAGGCGCAGAAATACGTTCCTTGCCCTGCGACAAACAACTCCGCAGGAGTTCACTGTTTTTACATTCTTCTTACAAGCTGCTCACAGGATCGCGGACTGTCGCCGAACCTGCTCCGTGACAGCGCACTTCCAGCATCGAAACAGTACTTCATCTCAGCGCAGACATCGTCATCGGAAAGTCAAATGGAAGTCATTTCCCAGTTACACCGTGCGGAGTTCCGAAGGCAATTTCGCTTGACGACCGTTCGCGGGTCACCGAAGTTCCTGATTTGCTTCAGAAAATAGAACTTGACATATTGTACTAGTTCTATAGTACACTAGTGCACGTGAAGAAGGCTCCCCAAAACGGACCGTTCGAATTCACACTCGATCTGCATACGGGCGTGCCCGTATACCGCCAGCTGATCGATCAGGTTCGAGGGGGCGTTGCCTCTGGGGCGCTGACCGCTGGCGATCAACTCCCTACGGTTCGCCAACTCGCGGTCGATCTCGCCATCAACCCCAACACCGTAATGCGTGCCTATCGCGAATTGGAACTCGGCGGAATGCTCGAGACACACCAGGGGACTGGGACATTCATCAGTAATAGGAAGCCGGAGAAAAAGACGGTCGAGCGCGAACGTCAACTCGGCCAGATGGCAGGCGAATTCGCGGCCCGCGCGGGAGCTGCCGGATTCAGCCTGGAAGAACTCGTCGATCGCTTGCGCGAACTTTTACCACATCCCGCGCCAAGGAGATAGTCCATGCCGAAAATTCGGATGAACGAGATCAACGGTGTTGCGCTCTTGTTGTTCACCGTCAGCGTCTTGGCTGGGATCGCGGTAGCACAAGCGACGCGTCAGCAAGCCTACGCCATTTCGGGAGCTTTGGTTGGTCTGTATTTCCTGTTCGCAATCAAAATCGTGCGTCAATGGGAGAAGGTCGCGGTCCTGCGTTTGGGGCGCTACGTCGGACTGCGGGGGCCGGGGCTTTGCCACATTGTGCCAATTCTTGAGACGCTAAGCCCATATGTGGATCAGCGCGTACGGGTGGCTAGCGTGTCCGCCGAGTCCACTCTTACTCGCGACACCGTCCCGGTGAATGTGGATGCGATTGTGTTCTGGATGGTCTGGAATGCAGAGAAATCCATTCTCGAAGTCGAAGATTTCGTGCAGGCGATCACACTGAGCGCACAAACGGCGCTGCGCGAGTCCATTGGACGTCATGAGCTCGGGCAGATGATCACCGAACGCGAAACACTTGGGCGTGAATTGCAGCGCATTCTCGATGAGAAGACAAATCCATGGGGCATCACGGTGCAATCGGTCGAGATCCGCGATGTGAAGATTCCGCAGGCTCTCGAAGACGCGATGTCCCGCCAGGCCCAGGCCGAGCGCGAACGCCAGGCCCGCAACACGCTCGGACAGGCCGAAACCGAGATCGCCGACAAGTTCGCTGCGGCCGCGGCGACTTACAGGAACGATCCCACTGCCCTGCACCTCCGAGCCATGAACATGCTCTACGAAGCCATCAAGGAACGCGGCTCCATGGTGATCGTCCCGTCCTCGGTGGTGGAGACCATGGGATTGGGCGGCATGCTGGCTACGGCATCACTCGGCGGTGCCAAACCGTGATTGCGGAGCACAGGACTTTGAACCTGCAATTCGATATCTCACTCTCGGGAGCTGACCTATGACTCGCACACTTCAATCTTTTTTCACGATCTTGGTACTCGGCGTGAGTAACCTCGCTGCCCAGACCATGCCTCCTCCACAATCAGGAATCAGTGTGGAGATGGCTGTAACCGAGCATGCTCAACCGATGCCTCAGGCGGACGACGCCAATGCGTGGGTCGTCACCATCGACCGATTCGGCACGATTTATTTCCGCGCCAACCGAACCTATATTGCGGAATTGGCCAACTGGATGAAGTCACACCCTCACACTCCGGACGCGAAGCTTTACATCAAGGCGGACGCTGGGGTCGCTTTCGCGATCGTCCGCGAGGTCCTCGACGCCGGAAGTGAGGCCGGGTTCGACACGCCTGTCATGCTGACATCACAAACTACCCTCCCCTCGGCAGAACGGTTAGTCCCTCCTATGGGGGTACCAGTACAAGTGGGTCAGGTCGTGAATAAGGGCTCGGTAGTCGCAGAAGCAATCAAGACGAACCAGCCGTCTCCCATGCTGAAGATCAATAACCAGCGTGTTCCCACGCCAGTCTTCGGATCAACCCTGAATGCTGTCCTGCAAGCCCGGACTGACAAGACGGTGTTGCTGAAGGCGGACGATCACTTGCTCTTCTCTCAGGTCATGCAAGTTGTCGATGTATGCCGCTCAATCGGAGCGAATATTGCCTTCAGTGCTGTGAAATAGTGTGCCCCGCCGGCTTCTGCGAGTTTTCTGCGGAAGTGGCGGGGCTGTTTGCTCCAACGGGCATTTCAGACCGGCTCATCACCACACGTGGCAAGCATTTTCCGAAACCATGGGCTGTCCCGTTTTGCATCCCCACGCATTCTGGAACTCCGGCATGTTCTGCACCACGCCGTTGACACGATATTTTCCGGGCGAGTGCGGATCAGTCAGCACCCGCACACGTGCATCCTCAGGACGCCGCTTCTGGCACCACACCCGGCCGAATCCCAGAAAGAACCGCTGCTGGGGCGTGTAGCCGTCGATTTTTCGCCCTTCCCTGCCGCTTTTATCGTCGGCGAGCAGGTGCTCCAGCGCCATTAACGAGATTCGCGCTCCGCCGTTGTCGGCAGTGTTTTCTCCCAGAGTCAGTTTCCCGTTCAGCTTCAAATCATCGACCGAGACGAAGTTCGAGTACTCGTTCGCAATGCAGCTTGCCCGCTTTTCGAACTCCTCTCCGTCCTGCTTCGTCCACCAGTCATGCAGGTTGCCCTGCGGATCGAACTTGCGCCCTTGGTCATCGAACCCGTGCGTCAGTTCGTGCCCAATCACTAGACCGATCCCTCCAAAGTTCACGCTATCGTCGAGCTTCGGATCAAAAAACGGCGGCTGCAGAATCCCAGCCGGAAAAACGATCTCGTTGAATGCCGGGCTGTAGTACGCGTTGACCGTAGGCGGTGTCATGCCCCATTCTTTGCGGTCCAGCGGTTTGTCGATCTTTGCAATCTGCCGCTTGGCTTCGAATTCATTTGCCCGCTGCACGTCGCCCAATAGATCGCCCGACCGAATCTGCACCGAGCTGTAGTCGCGCCACGCATCCGGGTATCCGATCTTGTTTCGGATCGCCTTCAACTTGACCTGCGCTTGTTTCTTTGTCTCCTCGCTCATCCACGAAAGGTTCTGGATGTCCTCTGCCAACGACTTCTCCAACTCGTCGACCATTTTCAGCATCCGGGCCTTGCTCTCCGGTGGAAACGCGACTTCCACGTATCTTTGCCCCAATGCCTCACCCAGTTCGCGATCAACCAGGTTTACGCATCGCTTCCACCTCGCCTGGATTTCTTTCTGACCCGTCAGCGTCTGCTGCCATTTGAAGTTCGCATCGACGTAAGGCTGTGAAAGCCATGAGGCCGACGCATTCAGCAGATGCCATTTCACATAGGTCTTCAACGCATCGAGCGATTCCGAATCGAGCACGGCGTTGATTTGCTTGAAAAACTCCGGGTTACCGACATTCAATTGCGTAAAACTCGGAGCATTGACGTCGTGGAAATAGCGATCGAGATAAAAATTTGGGGCAAGTGATACGGCCTCGTTACGCGACATTTTGTGATCGCGGTTCTTCGGATCCCGCCGCGAGGTCCGATCCATCTCAGCCTTGGCCAGCGCCGTCTCGATGCGTAGCACCGTGTCGGCATGCTGGGCGCCATCGACACCCGAGGCACCTGCGTCTTTCGAAGCCTGATTGAACACCTCCGTTATGTAATCGACAAGACGCTGCCGCACGACTTTGGTCTTCTCGTCATCCTTCAGGTAGTAGTCGCGGTCTGGCGCTGTCAATCCACCTTGATCGATGTACGCGATCACCTGGTCGGCGTTATGCAGGTCGGAAGCGGAATAGAAATTAAACAGCGGATTCGGACCGATCAGGTGCACGTGCGCAATCTCGTCGATGAGTGCCTGCTTCTCTTTCACCTGGTCGATGCGGTCGAGTTCGGGCTTGAGTGTGGCGATTCCTTTGCGGTTCACCGTGCCCTCGTCCATGCATGACCCGTACATATCTCCGATCTTCTGATCGACCGCGTTGCGCGCTGTTCCGCCCGCTGCTGCTTTCTCAAGAATTCCGCGCATGACATCCATGTTCCGCTCGTGCAGTTCCACGAAACTGACCCACTGCGCCTGATCGGGCGGGATCTCCGCGGCCTTCAGCCAGCTGCCGCACGCATACTCGTAAAAATCGACGCACGGGTCTACGCTCTTATCGATCGTATCGATGTTGAACCCCGGCCCCATCTTGGCGGGAGTCGAAGATTGCGAGAAACTGAGAGCGCAGAGCAGAAGAAAAGCCAGGACGAGACGGAAATAGCGCATAACGTGGGTTCTCCTTGGAATGCAAAAAATTGTAAGCCCGCTTTCACTGGACCAGCAAACCTGCGGCGCCTCGTTGAATTGAGTGCTGAGGGAAATTGAGAATAATCCGCGATCGAATTGGTAACGTGAAGCAATCTACTTAGACGGTCCAACAATTGTTATGTCACAGATGGCCGGTGTCAGCCCGCCGCAAGGCACTCTCGCGAAGGCGTCGCGACTCACAGGCTTCCTCCGGTGGGCGATGTTGCTCTCTTCGCTGGGTGTCGCCTTCTACGCGGCACGCTATTTCATTCTTCCAACGCAAGACGCACACTTTGCCCGTTACCTCCTTGCCCTGCGCTTTCATGTTGCCGGAGGCATCGGCGCTTTGGTTGTAGGTCCGTGGCAGTTTTCGCAACGCCTCCGTGCCCGAGCACCGAATGTTCACCGCTGGCTCGGGCGCTTCTATCTGTTGTCCGTGGCTCTAGGATCACTCGCTGGATTCGCCATGGCGACCGTCTCGGAAGAAGGCCCGGCCACGCATTTCGGATTCGCCATGCTGGCCGCACTCTGGTTCTTCACAGGATTGCAGGCATATCGGCGAATCCGCCAGGGCGATATTGACGCGCATCGCCGATGGATGACCCGCAACTTTGCTCTTTCCCTGGCAGCCGTCACGCTACGCAACGAGCTCCCGCTGATGCTCTTCGCCCTGCATTGGTCCTTCCACATCTCGTACATCATCATTTCCTGGCTCTGCTGGATTCCGAATCTACTCCTAGCCGAATGGCTAATCGCACGTCGAATTCGCGCACTCCCACAAGCCACGTAGCCGTGCTCGATCTGCGCGCTGTGGCGCGTCTGTCTTGAAACGGTCGGCTTCGTCGCAACCCGTTTATAATCGAAATTCAGAGATTCCTAGTCGAGGCCTAGTCATGACTTCCAGTAACGGCTCTAATGGCGGAGGCTATTCCGTCCCCAAACCCCGCGCCGAATGGATCGCCCGCCGCAAGAGCGAGAATACCGACGGCAACTTCTCCCAAATGCATTTCGCGCGCCAGGGCGTCATCACCGACGAAATGTCTTTTATCGCGCACAAAGAAAGGCTAACGCCTGAACTGGTGCGCGACGAGGTTGCTTGCGGACGCATGATCATCCCCGCCAACGTCAATCATCCTGAACTCGAGCCCATGGCGATTGGTGTCTCCAGCCTTTGTAAGATCAACGCCAATATCGGCAATTCCGCCGTTACCTCGAACATTGACGAAGAGCTGAAGAAGCTCCATACCGCTGTGCACTACGGCGCCGATACCGTCATGGATCTCTCGACGGGCGGCAACATCCATGAAATCCGGGAAGCCATTCTGCGTCACTCGCCGGTTCCGATCGGCACTGTTCCGATCTATGAAGCCATCGCACGCGTAAAGCGCGTGGAAGACCTCAATGCCGAGGTCATGCTCGAAGTGATCGAAGAGCAGGCTGCGCAGGGCGTCGACTACATGACCATCCACGCCGGCGTGCTCATTCAATATCTGCCTCTGATCTCCAAGCGTATTACCGGCATCGTGAGCCGCGGCGGCGCCATTCTCGCGCAATGGATGGCCTTCAACCACAAGCAGAATTTCCTCTACGAGCGCTTCGACGACATCGTCAAGATCTTCAGGAAGTATGACGTCAGCTTTTCGCTTGGCGACGGACTCCGCCCCGGCTGCGTTGCCGACGCCAGCGACGAGGCTCAATTTGCCGAGCTGAAGACTTTGGGCGAGCTCACGAAGAAAGCCTGGGCGGAAGACGTGCAGGTCATGATCGAGGGCCCCGGCCATGTCTCCATGGACAAGATCAAGGAGCAGGTCGACAAGGAAGTCGAATTCTGCTACGAAGCCCCGTTCTACACCCTGGGCCCGCTGGTCACCGACATCGCCCCCGGCTACGACCACATCACGAGCGCGATCGGTGCAGCCATGATCGGATGGTACGGCGCTGCCATGTTGTGCTACGTCACTCCCAAAGAGCACCTCGGCCTGCCCAACGAAAAAGACGTGAAAGACGGCATCATCGCCTACAAGATCGCTGCCCACGCTGCCGACATCGCCCGCCAGCGCCCCGGAGCCCGCGACCGCGACGATGCCCTGAGCTACGCCCGTTACAAGTTCGATTGGGAAAAACAGTTCGCTCTCTCGCTTGATCCAGAGACTGCGCGCTCCATGCACGACGAGACGCTTCCGGACGACTATTACAAGGAGGCGGCTTTCTGCTCCATGTGCGGGCCTAAATTCTGCTCGATGAACTACTCCTCCAAGGTGGACGAATACAACAAGCAGGTTCACGGCATCGAGAAGAAGGATTATTCAGACCTGGTAGAAAAACTGGTGACCCTGAAATAGTAAAGCTGATGCGCAGACAGCCGCCCTCGGCTGTCCCGAGTGAGGCTCGGCGTCGACCCTGGCGCTGCGCTT
Organism: Binatia bacterium; assembly: GCA_035577905.1. Classification (GTDB taxonomy): domain Bacteria; phylum Acidobacteriota; class Terriglobia; order Terriglobales; family Acidobacteriaceae; genus Sulfotelmatobacter. The sequence continues at coordinate 1,069 of DATKAP010000128.1, read as the reverse complement.
GGGTCGGGGTGCCAAAGTCCGCCCCGGGCCGTCAGATATAATGACTTATAACGTGGCTTGGATTCGCCCCTCAGTTCCCCCGCCCGAGAAAGGCTCAGCCTCGTTGCTATTACACCGAAGGAGTTTCGATGGCCATCCACAAGACCGACAAGATCTGGCATAACGGCAAACTCATCAACTGGGATGACGCAACGCTGCACGTCATGTCGCACGTCGTCCACTACGGCTCTTCGGTCTTTGAGGGCATCCGCTGCTACGAACTGCCCACGGGCCCCGCTATTTTCCGTGCTGTCGAACACATGCAGCGCCTGGTCGACTCCGCCAAGGTCTACCGCATGGATATCCCCTTCACGCGCGACGAACTGGTTCGCGCCATGGTCGAGACCATCGCCCATAACGGAGCCTGGCCGTGCTACATCCGTCCGGTGGTCTTCCGCGGATACGGCGACGCTGGCGTAAATCCGTTGAATTGCCCGGTCGAGGTCTACATCGTTAATTATCCCTGGGGAAAATATCTTAGCGGCGATGGTGATGGTGTCGATGTCTGCGTCTCCTCCTGGACACGTCTTGCGCCGAACACTTTGCCCGCTATGGCCAAGGCCGGCGCGAACTATATGAACTCGCAGCTGATCAAAATGGAAGCGATTGCCAACGGCTACATCGAAGGAATCGCACTCGATGCCAGCGGATTTGTCAGCGAAGGTTCGGGTGAGAATCTGTTCCTCGTCCACCGCGACAAGCTGATTACGGCACCTCTTGGCAACTCGGTGCTGCCCGGGATCACGCGCGACTCCGTGCTGCAGATCGCACGCGACCTGAACATTCCCATCGTCGAGCAGATGATTCCGCGCGAAATGCTCTATATCGCCGACGAAGTCTTCTTCACTGGCACGGCCGCCGAGGTCACGCCGATCCGCTCGGTCGACAAGATCAAGGTCGGCGCTGGAGGCATGGGGAAGGTCATCAAGGCGATTTAGAGAGAGTTTTATGTTATCGTGTGAGGTGAGAAGAGCGACCGTCACGGTTGGCTGATGTCGGTTCTGGTACGCAGCAAGCAGCCGGTTGGAGT
>DATKAP010000127.1:0-5694 GCA_035577905.1 Binatia bacterium | reverse complement strand
TCGCACCGGCGCTCTCGAAGAGTACGCTCGCCTTAAGCTCGAACTGGCTGCCATTGCGAGAGCAATTCTGCACGTCGCAGAGCGGCGCAAGCACGACCAGGCAATTCGCGATACACGGCGCCTTCTCGCGCGGCTCGCAGAAGACCGGTTCAACCTCGCGGTGCTCGGCCAGTTCAGTCGCGGCAAGAGCTCGTTGATGAATGCCATTCTGGGATCGGCAAAACTTCCTACCGGCGTACTTCCGCTCACTTCCGTCATTACAACAGTCGCGTACGGTGAGACCGAAAGGGTCCTGCTGCAGCGGGAGGGATGGACGTTTCCACAAGAAATACCGCTCGAACGGTTGGCTGAGTTCGTCACACAACAAGCAAACCCGGCGAACGAGAAGCGCGTAATATTGGCCGAGGTCCAGTTCCCGAACGAACTTCTTCGACTGGGTATTCACTTCATCGACACTCCCGGCATCGCCTCGGCCATCGCCGCAAACACCAGTGCGACGCGCGCGTTTCTTCCCGAAGTAGACGCGGCGATCGTCGTCACCAGTTTCGAGTCGCCGATGACCGAAGCGGAGTTGAGCTTTCTGCGCGAAGTTCGGGAAGAAGTCCGCCGAGTGTTCCTCGTAGTGAATAAGCTGGATTTGGTTTCGCGGGACGACTGCGCCGCCGCGCTTGACTCCATCCGGTCGCTAATCCGCGGCTCCGTTCCGGGCGAACAGATCGAGGTCTTTGCTATTTCGGCTCGCGAAGCCCTGAACGCAAAACGCCAGGGTTCACCCGAGGCGCTTGCCCGCAGTGGACTGCCGGAGCTGGAGACTGCGCTGACTAACTTTCTCCGCCATGAGAAAACCCGCGAGCTTCTCCTCCGCGGAGTCGATCGCGCAGCGGATATTGCCCATCAGCAGGAGCTTGCCACTCGGATTTCGCAACGCGCTCTCAGCCCGATGGAGGGGGACCGGTTCAGGGGGCGGCTGGCCGAACGCGTGTCGGACCTGACCGCGGATCGGGATTCGCTTACTGCCCGGATGCGCGCTAAACTCCCATCTGAATTTACATGCCGCTGTATGCAGCAAACCGCCTTGTGGACTTCCGGGGATGAAGACCGGCTGATCTCCGACCTGCGCACGATGTTCGCCAGCACGGAAGTCGAAAGAGGTGGAAAGAGATTTGAGGAACTGCTTGCGAACGTCTGTGAAGGACGGTTTGCCGAGTGGCGGGACCAGAATCGCGGCCAAATCGATAACCTCTTCAGAGAACTTGCGGGCGAGTATTCCGCCGCCGTGGACGCACTCATGCCGAAAATTGCGCGTACTCCCGCGGAGTTGCTCGGCGGCAGCCCGCCTGACGAAAGCACGGCGGCTATCGAGACGGCATCCCTCACATTCCGCGGGTTCCAACTGAGGCTCGACACCTTTCCCGAGCCGTGGTGGTTCGAATTGCTGCCAAATGGCCGCTTTCGACTGCTTATGGTCAACCAGTGGTTGAAGAGGATTCCGGAACTGGTGCGTCTGCACCTCTCAGCGGCATCGGAATCTCTCCAATTGGCCGCGAACGACTGGATAGACCGTGTGGATCGTGAGTTGACCAACCACATTGAGGGCGTACGCGAACACGTTACCAGGCTTCTGCACGAGCCACCCCGGGCGCAGGAACTGGCCGAGGTCGAAAGCATCCTCGAGCGGTTAAGCGCACTGGCGAGATCTGTGCCGGAGCCCGCGGCGGAAGAATTACCGCGCGAGAGGTCAACCGCCCTGGCTGAGACATCAGGCAAGCGCGCGGGCGCGACATCCCAGTGTCCCGTCTGCCTGCGGATCGAACGTGCCCTATTCGATTTCATGGCTCATCGCCAGTATGAGTTGAGCATCGACGAGAGCGAACAGCAGCGGCATGCGTTACGGTCTGGATTCTGCCCCCTCCACACCTGGCAGTTCGAAGCCGTGGCCTCACCCCAGGGAATCTGCGCCGGGTATCCGCCCCTATTGACACATCTGGCGAAGGAGCTTCGGGCGCTGGCTGAGAATGGCGCTTCCGCGTCGTCGCTCACTGATGGAGTGCGTTCCCTGCTGCCCGGCAGCGAGTCGTGCGCTGCCTGCCGCGTCGCGGCGGCCACAGAGGACGCTGCCGCACAAGAAATTGCAGCCCTGGCCGGAAGGGACGAGACAATTGCAGCAGGATTGTGCCTGAATCATCTGTGCGCGATTCTGGAGACCGAACTCGACCCGTCGACCGCGAAACGCCTGATAGTGGATCAGTCGCTCGCGCTGGAAGCCATCGCCGAGGACATGCAGAATTATGTGCTAAAACAGGACGCCACCCGGCATCATTTGTGGACGAACGCGGAGCGGCAAGCCGCCCTATTCGGCCTAATGAGGCTTGTGGGGCGCCGCAATACCGTGGCGCCGTGGAAGACCGAATGAGCGTGTCACGGGTGAACTGCCGCATCCGGCGCGCTCTCAGGAGCACTCTCGAAGATGCGTTCGTATACATCCCGGCCGTAGCTCGTAGGCTGCGGCTCACGTTCCACCAGGCGGAATGTCCTGCGGCCATCAGAGAGTCTTTCTGCGCGCAGAAATTGGGCGGCGTCCATCCTCTCGCGATAAAACCCGTGGGCCAGATCGAACATGTGGGTCACATAGTAGACCTTCGTGCCAGCTTCGAGCAAACCACGCACGATCTGTCTTGCGATCTCCGAGCCTTCTCTCTCGTTGGTGGAACCGAACGATTCGTTAAACAGAACGATGCTGTTCGCGCCCAGCCTGTCGACGATCGCGCTCATTCTCATGAGCTCTTCGTCGAGCTTCCCGCTCTTCATCGTGGCGTCTTCCTCACGCTTGAAATGCGTAGAGAGACCGCGGCACACATTCGCGCGGAACTGTTGCGCCGGCACAAACATGCCGCACTGCATCATCAGTTGTGCCAGACCCAGGCTTCTCAAGAACGTCGATTTGCCACCACGATTGGCGCCCGTGATCATCACCAGAAGCTTCCCATCGCCAGCGACTTCGTTGCCGACGACTCTCGCGTCCATCTTCAGGCTCAGGCAAACGTCGTAAAGAGCGCGACCGGAGAGCATGGGGCTTTCCGCGGGTAGCGGTTCGGGGAAGCAGATAGGCTCACCCTTCCGCATCAGCAGATCCTGCAGGTTCAGACAGCCGACATAGAACCCCAACTCAGTCCGGAGCATGTTGAAGAAGCTCAGAATATGGTCGGTGGACTGCGCCAGCGCAGCGGCGACGTGAGCAATTCCCTGGGTTCGCAGATCGGATAGTGCTCTGAATCCACCCTCATCACGGTCCGCAATCTCGTAAACATAGCTCGAATTGTTCTTGCCGGTGACCTGTTCCAGCCAGCCCTGAAGGCGCTCGGGCCAACTCCGCTTTACCTCGGATGACCTGCGAAGAATGTAGTTGACGCCCCGGTTGCCGTTGCCCAGTTCGGCGCTCATCAGAAGGCCATTACGAAACTCAAGGCGCGCCAGATGGTCCTCGACGAGCCCGACATATTCCTCATCGAGTTCACTAGCAATCATGGCGAAGAATCGCCTGAACCCTTCGGAGTGGAACCCGTCGCTCTGCTCCAGAGCGATCCCCCTCAATCGCTTCAGAGACTCCATAAACAGCTTGAGAACCTCGATCGACCGGTGCAGGGTCCCCTCGGGATACCTCGCCGACATCCATCCCCATACCTTTCTCTCGCGCTCCATCGCCTCGACGGCAAGGCCGTACATGTCCCGAACGGTTTTCGGATGCTCCAGGCAATCAGCGAGGATGTGCTGCCGGTACTGGATCGTATCCGGCTCAACGATGCTCCGCAGCACGGCGGTTCGGGCCACGCCGAACAGGAACTCGTCTCCAGCGGACATCGCCTGGAATAGCGTGTCGAGCTCGAGATCCTGCGTCAACGCCTCGGCATTGGTAGCCAGGCTTGCCTGCGGGTCGAAATCCCGATCCTGGTACATCAGCAACGCCTTCATAATGCAACTGGCCCCTTGGCGGCTTTGGCAATGCGGCCTTTGATTTTCTCGTATGTGAGATTATGCTTTTCGGCGATCGCCGCGGCATAAGCCAGGCCGTCGGCTGGTCTTCGCACGATCCTGAACGTGCGCAATGCCGGGTCCTGGGGATCTACGGTGCTGACCATGCTTACCGTGGTTTCGCCGAGGGACGCCAACTCATCGAGAAACGTGACGGATACGCAGATAATGTCCAGGGCAATAATCCGATCCATGACTTGTTTGCTGAGGAACAGCGCATCCTCGAGCGTCGTAGAAAGGAAACTCTCGTTCATGATCAGGATGCTTCTGGGAGTTGCCTGTTCGAGCACCTGATGAATCCGGAGCAACTCGTCTTCGAGCTTGCTGCTCAGGTTCTGAATGTCTTCCTCTCTTTCGAAGTGCGTGAATAGCCGGTCGGACAGAAAAAGAGCGGCGTCCCTGGCGGGCACCGGGCAGCCGATACTCGCGAGGTAATGAAGCTGTCCAAACGTGCGAGCGAAGGTCGTCTTGCCGCCTTGATTCGGACCGGAAACGATAAGGATTCGTTCCCGATTACGCAGGTGGAATTCGTTGGTCACGACGGCTGTGCCTTCGGCGATCAGCCGGCGTGCCAGTGCAAGGTCGAACACATCGGCGCCGTGCACTGCTTTGGATTGAGCACTGACCTTCGGGTAGCAGAACTGCAGCCCGGCGGACTTGAATCGCTCCGTGTACTCAAGACAGGCGATGTAGAATTGAACCTCCCGATCGAAGGTAGCGATCAAGCCGTCCACGAAGGTGGCATGACGGCGGCAGTACTCGTCCAATGTGGAGAACACGTCAGGATATAGGCGCGCGACCAGGTCCAGTACCGCCGCCTCGACGTGGTTCATTTCCGCCGCCGTACGAAACTCGAACCGGTACTCTTTCGCCGCGCCCTGCTTGAATTTCTCAAACGTTGCCAGCACATCGGCGCCATAGTCAGGTTCCGAGTCGTATTTACTGACATGGATCCGCTTGCCGACGATGCGGAGAGAGTACCGGATGGCCGCCAACTCGGATTTCAGGGCCTCGGTCTCTCGGGCGAGGGAAACAAAATCCGTGCTCGCTGTATAATCTTCCAGATATTCCCCAAAGCTGCGGAGGCCACGAGAAGTCAGTCCGGCGAGCGCCAGATCCCGGCTCAGGTTCAGGACCGCAGCTAAATAGATCTCCACGGCATCGAGAAACCAGCTTCCCTTCTCGTATCGGTAATAAGCTTTGCCCGCCCGGGTGAGATGATTACGCATCGTGCGCATTTCCCGCGCGAACGAACCGATCCGGCGCAGCAGGGCCGAGTCTTCCAGATCGCGCAGCACGTCGTACCGATAATTGACCGTGTGGACATCGGTCAAGAGCGTGTAGAAGAAGGGCTTCAGATTGTACTCGTCGCGTCCCGTCGTCATCGAGTCAACAATCTGATCAAGGTTCAGATCGGTAAAAAACTCAGGGGCGTGTTGCCGATCGATCTCCGCGGGCGCACCGGCGTCGCCAAAAAGGATGCTCCGAAAGGCAACAGCCAATGCCCGGTCGTTTTGAGCGGGTTGCTCCGGACGCGTGCCAAAGATAGTTGGTGGGCTCATCGACTCCTTCCGAGGTCCGGCCTCGCAGGAGTCATCTTCCCCAGGGACTGGGGCGGTTAGCGGTGGACTCCAACACCCACGCTGATACAAGTATCCCAAGATG
>DATKAP010000126.1:0-5603 GCA_035577905.1 Binatia bacterium | reverse complement strand
CTCCAATGCGCGTTGGATTTCCAGTGAGAACTGATCTGCAATGGGGGAGCGGAAGTTGGCGTCGAGTCGGATCCGGTTTAACTGCTTAAGCGCGGCCGGGTCGCTGAGATCAGGATTCAATGTCGGCAGGGTTGTGAAAGCACTCGTCAACCCGGGGTTGCTGACTCCCGCTACAAAAGGAAAGGAATTACCCACGAGTAGCGCCAGGGTCGTGAATTGATAGTCGTTTGTCCGGGCGTAGCCCCCGCGGAGGACGAGCCTATCCCCACCGGTCAGAAAATGCAGCAAGCCTCCCTCGCTAACCCTCGGATTCCAGTTAAAGCCAAACCGGGGCTGGAAATTGTTCAGATCTCGCTCAGGCCGTGGATCAAGTCGAAAAACGGGATTGCCACCATTGGCGGCCTGGATCGCATCACTGACGGGAAACAAGCTGGCCACAGCGTTGCCGGGAGCTTCGTAGCGCAGGCCCAGGGAGAGAACCAAGGTTGGGCGGACTCGCCACGTATCCTGCGCAAAGAAGAAGTAGTCATGCCACCGGAAGTATTTAATGGGCTGGCCGCCGGGAAGAGGCTTATTGATGCTCGCTACAGCCGCGATGTCGTCAATGAAATTTTGGATGGACACGGTCCCGGCAGGGAGCCCCAGCCCAGCCTGGTTAGTCGGATATGTGAGGCGGCCTCGAATAAATGGGACAAAATCGCTTCTTTGCTCCACGCGCCGAAAATCAAGTCCAAACTTCAAGGCGTGAGCGCCGCGGTCCCATGCGATAGTCTCTTGTAACTGATACGTGTTGTCCCGCCCGGAGTTCGGTGCGTTGACGGCAAGCCCGATCGCGGTTCGCGATTCCGACGCGGCAAATCCCGTCAGCCCAAGCTCCGGAATCTCAATGGACGGGATCGTCTCCGATTGGGGGTCGGTCGCCGACGACACATGCGCCGAGCGCTGCCACGAAATACGGAACTCGTTGAGCACACGTGGAGCAAAGATACTGGTGAAGAAAACGGAGATAGCCTGTGCGCGAGACAGGTCTTGGTTCGTCAGGCCCGGTGGAGTCACTTGTCCTGTTCCTCCCTGCTCACTATCGCTGAACAGGTAGCGTACCCCCATGGAATGTTGTTGGTTGAAAGTGTGGTCCACGCGGCCCGATGCTTGCCAGTTGTTGAAAAATGCGGCGGCAGAACCCGTGATAGTCCCAGTCGGGATGTTCACTCTTGTGCCTGGGGAACACGAAGGCAGCGTCCCGCCCCCGACGCAATAGGCGGCAAAGGTTTGACTGCCATCCGAATCCGTCCCTTGCCTTGCAGCACCGGGTACAAACTGCAAGAGCGCGGCAACCTGAGGGCGCAATCCGACAGTGGATCGCAGCAGCTCCTTTCCGGCTTCCGTGGGCACTCCGCTGATGGATGTCCCCGAACCCAACTGCCGGTCGGTCCAACGCTGTACCGACCCGAAGAAAAACGTCCGGTCTCTTCGGATTGGGCCGCCCACTGTACCGCCGAACTGGTTTTCAACTCTGAATGGCGCCTCATCTCGGCCATCGGAAAGCAAACTGCAAAAACGCGGATCTGTCAATCCAGCACGCTTGTCCAGATTGCTGCAGGAGTTCAAAGCGTTGTCATTGTGGAACCAGAATCCGGAGCCATGGAAGTCGTTGGTCCCGCTTTTGGTGACTACGCTCACGACCGATCCCGCCGCCCGGCCATATTCAGCCGAGAACTGGTTGGTGATCAACTGGAACTCCTGGACGATTTCGGGATTGTTCAGCCCATACTGCGGCCCCGTGCTGACAGGGTCGTTCGCGTCTTGCCCGTCAATCGTAAAGCTGTTGCTGCGAGGACGCGAGCCGTTCACTGAGAAGTTCGTGCCCGCTGCAAACACCTGGTTTCCGCTGTTGAGTTGACTGACTCCAGGTGCCGAGAGGGCAAATGCGAAAACGTCACGAAATCCGCCGTCGCCTAACGAGGGCAGGGTGGGAAGATCGGTTAACCGGCGCTGATCAAATCGCACACCGACTTCCGGGCTTGTCGTGTTCAGCAACGGCGCATCGTCCTTGACGGTAATCGTCTCGGCCGCGGTTGCAACCTGCAAGACTGGGTTGACCACCGCATCCTGATCGAGCAGGAGCCGAATAGGTCCCCGTGCGTACTTCGCAAACCCAGTATGCTCAACGGTCAATTCATACGGACCAATCGCAAGCCCCAGAAATCTGAATCTACCGTCGGATTCCGTTACCAGTAAACGCTCAGAGTTTGTGTCGAGTTTGCGGACGGTTACGCTGGCGCCGACAACCAGGGCCCCGTGGGCATCTTGAACCGTACCAGAAATCGTGCCAGCGGTGGCTTGGCTGAATGCTTGGCATGAAGTTAGAAGGCAAACAGCCCAGACCAGATGCCACAGGTTGCGACTATCTCGTGTGCTCATGGTCGGTCTGCTCAAGGAATGAAAACGCGGAAACCTGCGGCATGTCAACTGACGCGAGCGGTTACCCAAAAGATTGTCCACATGCGGGGACAGAGCTTCTCGCAATGACTGCTGGCGAAAGATCGTAATATAAGGGTTGGCGGTCCGGCCGGGCACCGCCGCACCGCGTCAAAACGATTGCGAGAACCGCGATTCCAGGAACTCTCCCAATTTCGCAGTGGCTTTGAATTGTGGAATCGGCTCCAGTTCTTTGAAAGCCGACGTGAAGGCATTCGACAGACTCCAGATTGTCCGCGACCGGAACTCTTCGTACTTCGGCTCGAAGTACAAATCATGTACGGTCCGGGCCAGGTGTTTCGGCGCTTCGAGCTGGCCCTCGACAAACGCCTCGTAGATGACCACCTTCGCTGTCACATCGGTGACTTCGCATCGCTGCCACGCCTCCAGCTGCTTTCGCATGGGCTCGAAGTTGCGCTGCATCCGGTCCACACCGACCGAAAGGCAGTCGATCAGGGAAAACGACTTGGAGTGCTTGGCAAGCACGGGCGTGAAGTCTCCCGAAAACGCCATATTCGAGCACACGAACACCCGGTACCCGCAGGTCATTGCCAGCCGCATGCTCTTGTCATGGGAGTTGCGCACCCCGATGGAGAAACGGCAGCCCTCCATCTCGGTCGCTAGATCGAGGACACCGAACATCTTCATCCCGTCCGGCGACACCGCATACTCATCGTGGACGACTCCGATGTGGCGAAACCCTAGAGTTTCAACCAATGCCTGCACGATCTCGTGATGTGGGATCGGGCGGTGCGTTTCGGTTGCTGGCGGTGTAGGTACCAGCGCCAGTTCCTCGCGGCCAACTGTGTGGCCGCTATAGCCAATAAGCGTACTTGTCCCTGACATACTTCTTCCTCCTTGTTGGATTGAATTGTGATTTCTGCGTGGGTGAGAATGAAAAAATAGAAACAAAGGGAATGAAACAGGGGTATTCGTCTCAACCGAACAACGATGCCTGTTCGGGAACAACCGCCCTGCCACGGGGCCTTCTGCCCAGCGACCCCGGCCGTTGCCCGAAGATTAAGACCGAATCGCTGCCGATAGCTTCTTCGATGAGGGCAGCGGGTCTATCCTGGCCGGCCAGCAGGCTGGGAGCCAATTCGACGGAAGAGCCATCATCAACAGGGCAGGCAGTCGATGGAAACAGTTTCTTGTGTTCCGTGCACAGAGCCTTCCATACCGAATCTGCGCTTTCACCGATGCCATTTCTCTCGACGAGTTCGCGCGCCATCGCCGACAGCATGTCATCGTCTTCATCGATGTTCTGAAGTCCTTCTCCCGCGAACTTGCCCTCCATCGTGAGAGCCACGAGGAGCTTCTTGCCCATCAAGCGCAGACATGCTGTCTGCATCGTGCCTTCATAACAGAGAAACTTCACCCGAACCGGCCTCCGTTGGCCGATGCGCCACGAGCGCCGGCTCGCCTGCCGCAATGTGTGCAGTGAATATCCCGACTCGTAAAAGATGATGGTTGAAAAATCCAGCAGATCGAGACCTGTCTCGACCAGTTTGGGGTGGGAGATGACAACCTGCACACCTTCCTTGATCTGCCGTGCATACCAGGCTTCCCGCTTGGAAGTGTCCACGCTCGACTTGAGAACTGCGGTTCGAATTCCCTCGTTATTCAAAATCCGCTGCAAGCGTGCTGTTACGTCGTGTTTCTGCGTGTACACCGCAAACACCTGGCAGCGTCTTCCCTCGGAGAGTTCTTTCTTGATCTCCTCGATCAGCTTCCTTTCCTTGGAATACAGTTGCTCCTCCGGTAGGTCCTGCGTCTCCGTAATGACAAATCGAACATTGCGCTTCAGTTCGGGATCGAACTCCGCGCCGTACAAGGTCCCGAGTCCATAGGGATGGTCTGGATAGAGCAGCAAGGTGTTCAGCATTGTGCTCAAGACTGAACGGTTCCCGCGGTGTTCCTTCAAGGCCTTCCGAATGGCATCTTCCAGCTCCCGATACGCAGCCATCATGGGCGGGTCCATGGAAACGCTCAGATAGCTCTCTTCATAAGGTGGCAGCTCTCCGGAGATGTCTTCCAGGAAGACGAACGCGCAGAGCTGCATCAGGAATTCGCCGAAGAGCAAGGGAGAAGCCCCCGGTTTCCGGCGTACAGTGCTGGTGGCCTTCGACTTGGAACAGCGATTGTCCGAAGACTCTACCTTGGTGATCGTTTCGAGGACGCCGTAATCTTGCGTGAAGGAACTCCGCCCCGTCGTCCCCCATTCATAACCGTGCTCTTTCATCCTTGCGGCTTCGAGCCGGAACAGGGTGTTGAACAGGTCGTCGGCATACCCGCCAAGGAGTGTTCCAGTCAAGCCCACAATCCGATCCGTGCAAGCAGACAAGGTCCCCAGGGCATTGCCTTGCGCGGTGTCACCGGCCAGTTGATGGATTTCGTCGCAGATGGCGTAGTCAAACCAGCCCGGCATGTAACGCCCAATAAACTCAATCGGTGCCATGCGGCGGATCTTTTGGGAATCAGCCTGCCAGAGCGCGCTATGGATAGGCCGGCATGGTTTATCGCTTCTGGATTCGACCGTCTCTGCGATTTTGACCTTTTCAAATTCGGCGACCGTCAATCGGCTCTCATCCACGATGACGGGCCTGCCGGTGTCGGAATTGACGACGCAACCTAGGTACGGACCCGACTGCGGTACCCGGTAAGCGTGCCGCCAGAAGTATCCGAGCTTGGCCCGTTCGCGGCCGACGATGAACAAGGATGGTCGTCCACACAATGACATCCAGCGCTGCCGGGGAGTCGTCGAGGACCTTCGTAAGCGCAGTTCGCTGAGACTGGTCTGGAAGCCTTCGCGCACGATGCGGCCCTGTCGCAGCCGGACTTCGTTCACTCCATGCGCCTTGTTCTCATCTCCTCCGTTGCGGAGATCATCGATCAGAAATACTCGTACTCCTGGCAACGTGAGAAACGCTTCACGCGCCCACTTCTCGACTAGGTGTGGAGGTACCATCGCCAGCGCGGTGTACGGCTTCGCGTCACTGTGGACATGTACACCTCCCATCGAGATCAACGTCTTTCCCGTTCCGCATTCGGCAACTACCATGGCGGTCCGCGCCTCTCTCCAGCGTTTAGCGAGCCCCATGATCGCGATGGATTGCGCGGGAAAC
>DATKAP010000125.1:0-6709 GCA_035577905.1 Binatia bacterium | reverse complement strand
CGTCAACCAAAACTTCTGAGGTATCCACAGACTTTGTTCGTAGAATCGGCGCATGGCGATGGGGAGGCGCAAGCAGGGGGAGAAACAAGATGAGATTTGGATCGTGCACAGCGAGTTGGCGTCGGCTCCGGGACACCCGTTTTATCAGCGCTGGAATGAGTTGCTGGAGGCGGAGCGCTTCGACGAGTTTGTCGAGGGCCGGTGCGCGAGGTTCTATGCGGAGAAGTACGGGCGTCCGTCGCTGACGCCGGGGATATACTTTCGGGCCCTGCTGATCGGGTATTTCGAGGGCATCGGGGGGGGAGCGGGGGATTGCCTGGCGGCTGGCGGACTCGCTGGCGTTGCGGCGTTTTGTGGGCATTGCGCTGGACGAGTACACCCCGGAGCACGCGACGATTTCGCGCACGCGAAGATTGATCGACCTGGATACGCATGGCGAAGTGTTCGCCTGGGTGTTGGGCGTGCTGGCGGATCGTGGGTTACTGAAGGGCCAGCGGATCGCGATTGATGCGACCACGCTGGAGGCGAACGCGGCGATGCGCTCGATTGTGCGGCGGGACACGGGGGCAAGTTACGAGGAGTTTTTGCGCGGGCTGGCGAAGGCCTCGGGGATCAGGACGCCGACGCGGGAAGAGCTGGCGCGGTTGGATCGCAAGCGCAAGAAGCGCACGTCGAATAAGGAGTGGAAGAGTCCGGCGGACGGGGATGCGCGGATTGCGAAGATGAAGGACGGGCGCACGCCTCTGGCGCACAAGGCGGAGCACGCGGTGGATCTGGATACGGGCGCGGTGCTGGCGGTCACGCTGCAGGGAGCGGACAAGGGCGACACCACGACGCTCGATGAAACGCGGGGTGAAGCCGGGATGGCAGTGGCGGAGCAGGTCGGGCGGGAAGCGGAGTTACGGCCCGACGACCCAGCGCAAGTGAACCTGGCCGGGATCGAAGAGACGGTGACGGATAAGGGATATCACAGCGGCGCGGTGGTGAAGCGGATGAAGGCGTACGGGGTGCGCAGCTACATTCCGGAGAAGAAACCAAAGGGGAGACGGAACTGGGCGGGCAAAGCGGCCGAGCAGCAAGCGGTGTACGCGAACCGGCGGCGGGTGCGCGGCGAGTACGGCAAGAGTTTACTGCGGCGGCGCGGCGAGTTGGTGGAGCGCAGCTTCGCGCACTGCTACGAGACGGGCGGGATGCGGCGCTGCCATCTTCGCGGACGCGACAACATTCTGAAGCGGCAGTTGGTGCAGGTGGGCGCATTCAACCTGAGCCTGATCCTGCGCCAACTACTGGGAGCGGGCACGCCGCGGGAACTGAGAAATCGCTTGGGCAGGCTCGTGGTACGCGTTGTTTTGCTGTTCTCGAACCGGAAAAGTCAGCAGCGCCTTCGCTGCCGCCGTATCTCCGGGTCGGTCGCCAGGTGCGTCGCCAGATCGCGCACCCGGCTACGTCGCCCGCTTTGTAGAAAATCCGCTACATGCACCACGGACTGCTAAGCCAATCCGATCTATCTACTATATCGTCAGCTTGCAGACAAACCTTGGGATTTTGCCGCATCCACTCAATCTTCTTGCCGACAGTTGAAAAAATGTAGATGGAGTCAGGCTCGTACGAAAAGCAAACAGGCACTATATGTGGTTGGTTTTCCAACGCACATCCCAGCCTGCCGATATATAGGCGCTTCAATAGCTCACTACATTCGTGTTGGGAAATTGCAATTATTCGCATGACGGCTTCTCTCCCGGACACGCCCTGCCAGTCTAGCCCAGCCCAAGCCCAAACCGACGATTGAGGTTTGCCTGGGGTTTTGGTCGGGAACGCCTAATCCAGGCAGGCGAAGGCCAAGAAGACAGAGCGCGGAAATTCTCGGCCTCAAGGGTCACCTTAAAACCGGTTCTCGGTTCGTACAGTCACAAGGCTGCGGCGCCGTCGGCATCATACGATATCGCGATTCCGAATAAAGAGCACCTAATGCAGAATGCCCAGACGCTATGTAATCGCTTACAAATGAAGGAGTTGACGCTGACACCGCGTTCACTCTATAAAACGAAAAGACGAGCAACATTGAACAGACTCATTTTGTCCCGGACTGGCGTCACTTTGTGAGGCGGCAATGTTGGGAGCGTGACCCCGGAAAGGTATTCGAATGGGTCGCTCTCGCTCGCAGTGCCATTCTTGATCGAATTGAAGATGGTCATACGAAATCGCTGAATGGCGAACGACACGATTTGCGAGATGCTTTAACCACGCTGGACGGCCTGCGTAGGATTGCGGAGCGTCAAATAGCTATGAGTCAAACGCTAGTTGATTCTTGCCGAGACGGCAAAGTGCCGACCAGGTCTAGCTGGCAAGAGTCATATCAAGCCGCCCTGCTCGAAACCGACTGGACGAAGATGCAGGAGCGCGTTCAGACAGCCGAGTCTGAAATACACCAGAGGCGGCTGGTGCTTTCTCAAGACCACGCTGGAACCGATGAGGAAAGGGCAGCTCTGGTCAATGCCATGAGCGGTCTTAGAGTGCTGCGAATGAATGTAGCTTCGTGCTTGGAACGACAGAATCTGAGAAAGCCTGTTCAAAACGAACGCCGATTTCCAACTGCATTTGGCTCTTCGCCCGACAAAGCTGTACGGGCCAAACCGCTCACATAGGTTCGTCTGCAGCAGCTCTTGTCGGAAACGCGTAACTTCAAGCAGGCGAAGGCCAAGGAAGATAGAGCGTGGCATTCGCTTCCTGGAACTCCTTGCTCGCCAAGTCACTACTCTACGTTGGAGTTTTCCCGCGGCGCAATTCCTCAACCCCTCCAGGAATTACCTAACGAGCAGCAGGGGGCGTCCCTGTCAGAAGTGGCAGTTTCCCAAGCTGCCACCGATGGTTAGACTATGTACTGTTCGCGGTCCCCATTGCACCCCGGCCACTCTTTGTGCCGACCTGCAGGTCGAACTATAAAACGCCCCCGCGACTGTTTAAGTCATCATCGAATCAGAGACCTCCGGGGCTGGACGGAAACTGGAGTCCATCATGAAGTTAGGGTTCTTGGCGGTAGCTGCAGCGCTGTTGGCGTCGGCCTACGCATCCCCCGTGGGTTTGGCGCAGGACCAAGGCGGAGCTGTAACGAAGAACCAGGATGCCGCCGCCAGCACCCGGTCCCAGTCCACTGCGACCAGGGTTGAGCCCGCAGACCCCGACAAGGTAAAACACGAAGGCGGTAAGACGGATGTTAATGCGGTGGGAAACCGCAATGTCGGCTGCAAGACCGGCCTGGGCAACTGGTATGGAGTGGAGAAACAGATTGCCATGGGCAAGCAGTATGCCCAGCAGGTGGAATCCACGGCAAAACTGATCCAGGATCCGGTGGTCACGGAATACGTCAACCGGGTGGGACAGAACCTGGTACGCAACTCCGATGCTCAGGTGCCGTTCACCATCAAGGTGATCGACTCTAATGACATCAATGCGTTTGCCCTGCCGGGCGGCTTTTTTTACGTGAATTCCGGATTGATTCTGGCAGCGGATGAAGAAGCCGAGCTAGCCGGTGTCATGGCTCACGAGATCGCGCACGTGGCGGCTTGCCATGCCGCTCGCGAGAACACACGCGGGAACCTGATGCAGATGGCTTCGATTCCCCTGATCTTCGTTGGGGGCGCAGTCGGCTATGCCGCCTACGAGGCAGCGGGTCTGGCCTTGCCCTTGACGTTCCTGCACTTCTCGCGTGGTTTCGAGGCCGAGGCCGACTACCTAGGAATGCAGTATATGTACAAATCGGGATACGATCCTCTAGCCTTTATCAGCTTCTTCGAAAAGGTCCAGGCACAGGAAAAGAAGAAGCCGGGGACGCTGGCCAAAGCATTCTCTACCCATCCTCAAACCCCGGATCGCATCGAGAAATCACAGCAGGAGATCGAGCATATCCTACCGGCACGGGCCCAGTATGTGGTTTCGACCTCGGAGTTTGACGACGTGAAATCGCGGCTGGCGGCGATTGAAAACCGTCACAAGATCCTGGACAAGAAGGAGGACAGCAACAAACCCAGCTTGCGGCGGACGTCCTCCACTGACAACAACAGTACAGATGACAAGGGGAACGACGATGACCGCCCGACCCTGAAGCGTCGCGACGACAGCAACTGAATACCTACCACAGCTTCTTTAATTGTGACTTTCCCGCTGTGTGACATTGAGGCGCGCCCGGGGATTTTGTGGCGACTCGTTCGGGTCGCATTGCTCGGCAATCAAAAACTGGCGGCCGAATCTGAGACTGACCGAGCACATCGGGAATGCTCGTTCTCGCATTTATTGGACACTCCCCCAAACTGCACATTCTCGAGGGCCCGATCCAATCAGCACTACTGTCAGCACTCTCATGTCTTCTGGCTTCGGCACTCGGTTGCCATCAGAATGGCATCAATTATCGAATACTCCTGATACGAGAGCCGAATATGTGCTTAACCAGCCAAACGCGTGCGGCGCGATTGTAGGTTGTGAGATGTCGATGACGTTCCCTTGCTGGCACCCGCTTCGTGGGGATCTCGGCTGCGCCCCCCCGGTTTCGCGGGTTTCGGGCAGAACAGCTTCCGAAAACCCAACGTCGCGTCTACTTCGAGAACACTTTGTCAACCTCCCACATGATTCGCTCTGCTACTGGGCTGCAGGGGTGCCAAGCGATTCGTCGCGCCGTTCACAGACTCGAACAGCGCGGCGGGGGCCTTGCCACGCGCATTTGTGAGCGTCCCTGTCAGTCCTGCCAGTTTGAGCGAGACAGTACCGCCAGTACTCTCTACCGGGTCGGCCGGGGTTCGGATTGCTCTCCGTCGCGGATTGCCGCTGCTTCCGCCTCGACGGAAGCCCGGGCGGAGCGGTTGCTCAAAGCACCCGCACCGGTTCGGAAGACCAAGCAGTAACCAATCCGCCTGAAGAGAGGAGAGTTCCCTACGACACAAGAACAGATCTCCAAGGCTCAGAACTTGCAAAATAACCAATTCCAACAAGGTGGGTAATGGACATGAAGAAACTTCTGATTGTTTTAGCGTTGTTGTTTGCCATGCCAGCGTTTGCAGATGACCTGGACGAATACATTCAGCTCCTCAAGACCGACCTTAAGGCTGAGGCCAGAGATATCATTAGCAAAGGGATGCAGACGTTCACCGACGAGGAGGCCAAGCGGTTCTGGCCGATCTATGAGTCTTACATGGCTGAGCGTGGCAAATTCCTCGATGCCCGCGTCGCCGTGATCCTGGACTACGTCGACAATTACGACAAGATGACGGATGCCAAAGCGCAGGAACTGTTGAACCGAAGGTTCGAGCAACTGAAGCTGAGGAACAAGCTGGATGAGAAATATCGCACACAGTTCGCCACGGCGCTTTCACCGCGGCGGCTCGTCCGTTTCTACCAGATTCAGCACGAGCTAGAGGTACTAATGGAACTCAGGGCGGTTTCGCAAATCCCGAAGATGAAGTGGTGGCAAGGAGAGTAAGGGGAACGCGTGGACCGATTCAGGGATTCCTGGCACCATACGGAATTATGCCCTGCATTGAGGACAACTTAACTCGCGAATTCTTCCTGATTTATATCGTGTTCGCGGCGGAGGTCGGACCTCAGAGCCACGAATTACGAACGGCTGTGAAGTCCGTGCAAGTGTGGATCACAGTCGAAAAGGAGACAGTTGGGCAAGCCCGATTCTACACATGTACAGATCCACTTGATGGCATTGTCGGGCTTGCCGCACATGGCGTAGGCCGAGGGGCGTTGTGCCCAAGGTGGTGGGTGTGAAGTAGAGTCTTCTTCGACTCCACTGCAGCGTCAGTGAGTTGCGCCGGAGCGCCCCGGCCGCCTCGGAGGTTCGGCCCAGGTAAAGCGAGATCGCGGGGAAAACTAGGTCTGTGTGCGAATTGTTCGCTGGACTTGTAGAATAAGTTTGGCCACGGATAGGAAGCCCTTTCTTGACTTGCGGCCCATCAGTCGTCCACAGTTATTTCCGGTTGGCCCGTCAGATCGGCATAGGGGCGGCGGTCACCCGCCGACCCCTGCCACACCACCGTGCGTACGGGTCCGTACACGGCGGTTCGAGTTGGTTGCGCTAATACCCATCGATCAACGTCGGAAGTCCAAGCGATTTGAAGTGAGCATTGGAAAGCCCTACCGAGAGGGCTTTGGCCCGAGCGAGGTACCAAGGGCCGCGTCCGCTGCCAGCCGTGTGGCTAGCAAGTCGCGGACGGACTCCCAGTGCCAGCAGTGCCGCTCGGCGACGGTGTGGTGTTTTCCAGTTTCTCGGGTTTAGCTTTAGCGCCGGTCCAGAAGTTAAGCGCATTATCGCGCCAAAAGCTCTGGAACGGACACTGTGAACGGCAGTCCCAATGCCAGTCTGTTCGAATTGCCAGTGGTAACAAGGTTTTCTCAAGCTTAGGCTTAACGTGCAGATTAAGAGGGAAAGACCATGAGGACTAAAAATAACGTTTCTTGCCGATCAACACTGGCCGTGCTGCTGGCATTGGCTGGCGTTTTGCCGTGCTTTGCTCAGGACGGCAAGCTCGCCATTCACGCTACCCCTAAACAAGCGTACGTTTTCGTGGATGACCACGCAGTGGGCGAAGCGAGCCGCCATCAATCGCTGAAACTGAGTCCCGGCGACCACAAGGTGGAATTGGTCAACTACGGCTACACGCCTGTAACTCAGACAGTCACTATCACCGGCGGGCAGGTCACCAAACTCGAA
>DATKAP010000124.1:0-235563 GCA_035577905.1 Binatia bacterium | reverse complement strand
TGGTGAGCGCGGAAGGAATCGAACCTTCAACCTACTGATTAAGAGTCAGTTGCTCTGCCAATTGAGCTACGCGCCCACGGTGGGAATTGGCGGAAAGCGCAAAGTCGAATTATAGCATTCAACTCTCCCGTTGCCGCCGTTCTCGCCCGCCGGAGTCATCTTTTATTCCTATTCTCAGTCGAATGGCGCACCGTAGCCCAAGCACCTTGCCTGTTTCACTTTGGAAATCAATCACTACTCGATGCCCAGTTGTCGCTGAATCTGTTCCAGCGGTACTCCCTTGGTTTCCGGGACCATCGTCTTAACCCACAACAATTGAAGAACCATCATGCCGGTGAAAAACGAGAAAATGTAACCCGGTGGCAGCACGGAGACCATCTTTGGGAAGAATGTGGTGAGCAGTGCCGCGAATATCCAATGCGTGAAACTGCCGAGCGTCTGCCCTTCAGCGCGGTGGCGGTTGGGGAATATTTCGGAGATGAATACCCAGATAACGGCTCCCTGGCCGATGGCATGAGCGGCGATGAATGCAAAGATGCAGAGCGGGACAATCGTGTAATGCCGCGAGAAGAAAGCCCAGGCTGTCAATCCGAGTGACACGATGTAGCCGAACGATCCGATGTAAAGGAGCGTTCGCCGCCCGAGTCGATCGATCAGCCAAAGACCGACGAAGGTGAAAATCAGATTCGTAATTCCGATACCAATCGATTGCAACAGCGCTGCTTTGGCGACAAGCCCCGTCAATTCGAAGATACGCGGGGCAAAATAGAGGATCGCATTGATTCCCGAGAGTTGATTGAAGAACGCGATCAGAAATGCCAACAGGATTGGCCTACGCAATCGTCGCGTCCAGAATTGTCCGGATGAAACTTGCTCGGTGGAGGCGGTGATAATTTCATCCGCCAACGCTGCAATCTCACCATTGGGAGCCTCTGGCTCTATCTCTTGCAGCACCTTCACGGCAGTTTCCCGGTCACCCCTCTTGGTGAGCAGCCATCTTGGACTCTCAGGCAGCCCCAAACACAGCAGAGCATAGAGCAGCGATGGAAATGCGGCGACGCCCAACATCCATCGCCAGGCGTTTTCGCCGACACCGGCGAGCAGAGCATTCGACACAAAAGCAATCAAAATGCCGAACACGATATTGAACTGGAACATTCCCGCCAGGCGTCCGCGATGCTTGGGAGGCGCAATTTCGGAAATGTACATCGGTGCCACGACGGTCGATATGCCAATACCCAGGCCGCCAATCGCGCGGGCGGCGATGAAGACCCAAACATTGGCAGCGAGTGCCGATCCCACAGCGCCCAGCAGATAGAGAACGCCAATCCAAAGCAGCGTGGTTTTTCTTCCGAATCGATCCGCTGGCCAACCACCAATCAGAGATCCTACAACCGTGCCGTATAAAGCCGAGGCCATGGCAATGCCGTGCACGCTGTCACTTAGTCCCCAGAGAGCTTGGATTGTTTTCTCCGCGCCGGAGATAACTACCGTGTCGAAGCCGAACAGAAATCCGGCGAGCGCCGAGGTCAGCGACCAGAAGAAGATGCGGGCGTTCATAGTTGGGACGCGCGCAGCTTATCACAAAATCGTTCGATTCCTGTGAGAATCGGGTCACCCCTTCACGAGGGGATATGATTTCTCGCGCCATCCCCGGATGCCGCCATCCATCGAGATCACGTTTGTGTAGCCCATCTTTTGTAAATTGTCGGCAGCGAGGGCTGAGCGGAATCCGCCGCCGCAATACAGAATCATCTCCGCACTCAGGTCGGGTACACGCCCTTCAATGTCGCGTTCGATTACTCCCTTGCCTAGATGAATCGCACCAGGAAGATGATCCCTGGAGAACTCGCTCTCCTCGCGCACGTCAACCAGGAGGAATTTGTCCCCGCGATCCATCCTTTTTTTCACGTCGTCCACATTGGTTTCACGAATACGGGTTCGAGCGTCGTCCACAATCTTGAGAAAACGCGGTGGGTGCTGATGAGCCATAAGATCTCCTCTGCAGAGTATGGTAGCAAGGTGGCTGCAATCTCCGAGGAGTGGTGCGGGCCGGCCGCCTTGGCCATCCCGCCACGCTGGGGAAGTCGCGCTTCGAGTAGCATGGAACTGTGGCCGAACATGACTCGCGCAGAACTGGCCTGGCTCGTGCCCTGTCCAAGCTGGGCTACTGCTCACGCTCGCAAGCTGCGAAGCTCATTCGTGCCGGCATTGTGACAGTTAACGGTGCCATTCGTCGCGATCCCGAAACTCCCTGCCACATCGACCGCGATCGCATTGAGGTGGACGGCCACGCGGTGAAGCAAGCGCGGCGAATCTACCTGATGATGAACAAGCCTCGCGGCTTGGTAACCACGACTTCCGATGAGAAAGGTCGAGAAACGGTGTATTCCATTCTCAATCCAGAAGAGCGATCTCTCTCATGGATAGCGCCCGTCGGCCGGTTGGATAAGGCCAGCGAAGGACTTCTTCTTCTTACGAACGACTCAGAATGGGGAGCCCGCATCGCCGCACCCGAAACGCATTTGCCTAAGATTTATCATGTTCAGATTGATGCGGTCGTGGGTTACGAAGTGACCCAGATGATAGAACAGGGAGTCAAGGTCGACGGAGAGCTTCTGCGGGCCAAACGATGTCGGCTTTTGCGTAGTGGCGAAAAGAACTGTTGGCTTGCGATCACCCTCGACGAGGGTAAGAACCGCCAGATCCGCCACCTGCTCGCCGCTCTCGACAGAGAGGTCCTTCGTCTCATTCGCGTGTCAATCGGGCCGTTGCAACTTGGCGCGCTAGGAAAACGCTCATACCGCCATTTGACAGCCCAAGAAAAAATGGCTCTCGATCGCGCGATGAAACCAATCCGCTCCGGCGCGCGGCGCTGACCGGCCGCCTCATTCGCTTTCGCTCGTCGGGAGTGCAACCGAAACCAGTCTTACAGCGTCTTCTGAAACAAAGAGGATCACATAGCCGGTGCGGTCGGGGACAATCTGTGGCCTGGGGTTGAAGTCCATGGCACCGTCTGACCTAACAGGCGTCCTTGAGGAGCAACATCGATAAAAATGAATGCAAGACTCCAATAGAAGACGCAGAGATAATTGCCCGGAGCAAACATCCAATCCTCAAAAATCGCGTGCAAAATCCCGGCGATCATAACCCCGGCTAAAACAAAAGCGGGACTGGCAATGGCCCCAGATTTGTGCACAAACAAGACCGTGCGCACGATCTTGCTAATCAACAGGAGTAGCAGGGCAGCAAAAGGAATTGTTCCCAGGATCCCGACCCCTGCGACAATTGATAGATAACTGCTTCCATTTTCCGCTGTCACAACTCCCGACGACACGAAAGTACCCTGCTCTTGTTCGGGACCACCGCTCGCTGCTGTGGTACCCAGCCCCATTCCAAACCAAGGGTGATCGCGGATGTTGTCGATGGCAGATTGCCACGGCGATACTCGAGAGTCCAGAATGCCGTAAGAGTTGTTCTTGTATACCACGGATGAAGTGAGAGATGCGATGAATCCGGAATTAAACAGCGAAACGGCCGCTAGTGCAATTATCAGCAACGTTGTTCCCTGAATCATCAGTTTGTACCTGTGCATTGCCAGACACAGCACCGCCGAAGAAACAAATGCGGCCCCAATGCCGGCACGTGCATGACTCACGAATGCGAGAAAGATGCATATCCCATAGAGCAGTAGTCTACGCCGGTACGCATTACCACCTAGAAGAGCACCCCATAACAGTATTGGCGCCCCCATCCCCATGACAGCACCAAGTGAATTCGGATTCCCCATGGCTTCTATGCCGAGCGCGTAGAAAGCGGCGTTGGCGCCCACAAATATTTCACATCCAGTGAGCAAAGCATGGAAAAACTTGGTTTCGCGCGCGGGTACAGCAACTCGTGCCCCCGTCGCAGCATAGACGAACAATAGAAGAAGGCTAAGCACCTTAAGGCGCGCGACATCCGGATTGAGCGAGACCGATGCAGATATCAGACCGGCGAGGACTGCAAAAAAAGCAGCTAGATGAAAAAAACCGAAGTGATACCCCCGATGTTTCAGCACCATCAACACGCCGACGAACGCTCCCACACCAAGAACTGGCCATCGCGCAGCCGCCCATCCCCTGCCAACAGGCAGGTTTAGCCCAGCCAGAAGGAACGATAGAAGCACAAAGCCGAAGAAGACTCGCCGGTACATCCAGATCGCGACTGCTAAGATTTCGAGAAACAGGATTCCGCCGAGATAGGTATAGTCGGTGAAATACCAAGGGCGCGTATAAGCAGCATAGAGGGCAAGAAACACCGCCACCAGAACAACGCCTACCAACACGCTCTTTGGAATCCGCTCAAACATTTGTAACAAGATCGCAGCCGCCGAGGCGGCCGTCAAGGGCAACCTCGGAGAAGAATGGGTTTGACTGCATTGCGTTCCTGTCTGATCGAGCAGCACCGTGACGCAGTCCGTACGCGCGGGAATAGCCTTCCGTTGCGCTCACTTTCTTGCCTCGCAATGCCACTCGTATCGGCGAAGCAAATTGAGTGCGTCCCGATTTATCGAGTCGGCTTCGGCTGAGCAGCGTGCGATGTAGGCACTTCGAAGGTCGCCGCTTCCGTAGCGATCGGGAAACTTAGGTCCCGAGAATGTGATCCATGTGCTGTACCCCAATGCTCCAAACCCGGCAAGGGAGAAGAGGGCCGTATACCCAATCAAGGTCCATTTAGGTACCCTCGCGAATATCCGAACTATCGCCTTCCAGATTGCCACAACGACATAGGGCATCACGGGCATCCAGAAGCGCGGGTCCGTGTAAGGCCACGGAAGTATCAGGATGGCGCACCCCGTCAAGTAGAACGAAATCAGAGCTGAGGACTTGTAGAGTGCGATTACTCCGATGAAGAACGCAACCAGGCCCGCCGCTCCGGTCACGATGATCAATTCGGCGGTCCAAGCCGGGAGCTTCGTCCAGGGGACGTTGATGATCAATTGTCCAAAATCCTCGCAGTGTGTCACGCTCGAGAGCCAGAGGAAACGCCGCAGGCCATAAATCTGGAGAAGCGACGAATCTGTAGCGAAATAACGCCGCACAGTCCAGATCCCGATGGCCAGTGAACACGCCAAAACCGAGCCAAGGGGAACGAGAACCTTGGGACGCCTTGCGGCAGATTGCCAGATGAGAAAAGCAATTGGTACAAACAGTGCGAGTCCAAGGAGTCGAACTTCCACTGCGCACAAGCTTGGCAAAACAGTGAGCCACCTGTACCTGGTTCTCTTCGTCATAAGCCAGAACGCAAACGCCGCAAGAAGAAAAAGAGGAAATCGCTCATCGCTTGTGTGACGTGTTTGACAGTTGCATAGGAAAGATAAGTGAACAAGCAGCCTATCGATGCAAGCTCACGCTCAACGCGCAGGTTGATCAAAGCTCGAAAACTTAACGCCAATGCCAGCGCAAGAAAGATCAGATTCGAAGCAACGAGAGTGGCCGATGAGAACCATCCCATCCGCATCAAGGCGAATAAGAAGAACGGGTATCCCTTCGGAAGGTAAAAGTTGCTATGGCGGATGGCACTCAGTCCATTGCCTTGAACGGCTGAGTCCGCAAATGAGAGGTAGGAAATTCCGTCGGTCGTGAGCCGGAGCGGAGTGAATATTTGAACCAGGTAGAGCAGCGTAGCCAGTCCGAAGATGAGGACAAACACCCGTTCACGTGCCTTGAGAGCGAATCCGGCCGCGTCTACACTCTTAGAACTACTCAATGACAATCTTTCTTCGATCTCCGAAATCACCGACTTGGGTCGGTAAAGTACTCATTGCAGCCCGCTACAAAACCAAACGATCGTATCACGGCGCCTAATGCACAAGGAGGAAGCACTGGTAATAATGGCGGATGCAATTGCCCCCGCCTCTGATCAACTTCTGCCAGTAGGTTCCAAAATTTTTTTACTCAAAGAGAAATCGCAATGACCGATCTGACACTTGCACCGGCTGTTGAAATGAGGCTACACATTCGCGAGAAGAGAATTTCGCCCCTGGAACTGGCCGACCTGCATCTAGCCAAGATTGAGCGCTTGAATCCCAAGCTCAACGCCTTTGTGCAAGTCGATCGCGACAGTGTGCGCCGAAGAGCGCGCGAAGCAGAAGCCGCACTCACGACCGGCAGTTTTCTTGGCCCGCTGCATGGTGTGCCGATCAGCATCAAGAGCTCGATCGATGTTGCCGGTATGAGGTGCGAAGCGGGAACGCGTCTGCGAGCCGGATATGTCGCCAGCCTCGATGCTCCGTTGGTCGAGCGACTCCGGCGTGCTGGAGCGATCATTCTCGGGGTGACGAATACCCCAGAACTTCTGATGGCATGGGAAACCGACAACCTTCTCTACGGTCGGACGAACTCGCCTTGGGATCTACAACGCACACCGGGCGGTTCGAGCGGAGGAGAGTCGGCGGCCATCGCTTCGGGAATGTCCGCTGCTGGCGTTGGCAGCGATGGTGGTGGCTCGATTCGCGTTCCCGCGCATTTCACCGGAATCTGCGGGTTGAAGCCAACGCCAGGTCGGATTCCTTGCACCGGCCACTTCCCGCCGTCCGGAGGGCCATTTGCGCTGCTCGGAGTGGTCGGCCCGATGGCCCGCACAGTTCAAGATCTCAAGATTCTATTCGAGGTCCTGCAAGGTCCCGATGACGGCGAGACTTGTGCCGCCCCGGTCCCGCTCCGCTGGCCGGAGGAAAGTGAACTCAAGCGTCTCCGCATCGGCTATTTCGAAGACGATGCTCGGACACCGGTCACTCCGGAAATACGGAGTGCCGTCCGAGTTGCCGCTAAAGCGCTGAGCCGTACTGGTTTCCACGTCGAACCATTTCGTCCCGAGGGTCTCGAGGAGGCCCGCCTTCTGTGGAAGAAGTTCTTCGTCAAAGCTGGCGGCATGTTGATTGACCCGATGTTCAAAGGCCGCGAGAAGGACAAGACTCCCATACTCACGCAGTTCCTCGACTGGTCAGCCGCAGAGCCAAGCCTCTCCGGACAAAATGTGATCGATGCATGGATTGCTCGTGATGTTTTACGCGCGCGCTTTCTCGAACAGATGCGCAGTTATCCAATCCTGCTCTGTCCGCCGGCGGCCATTCCCGCCTTCCGCCATGGCGAGCGAAACTGGATCATCGATGGCAAAACTGTCGAATATCTCGACGCCTGGAGTTATACCGAGTGGTTCAATCTGCTTGGCAATCCAGCGGCGGTGGTTCCTGTGGGTCAATCGCCCGAAGGCCTTCCTATCGGAGTGCAGATTGTCGGAAGACCCTGGGAGGAAGAAGTGGTCTTATCGGTGGCTGCGGTCCTTGAAAAGGAAGTCGGCCCGGAAAGGACGCCGCCCATTCCCTAGCCGGCAGAATTGGCGTAAAGCGTGCCGAACAGAGGCTAAAGACTGTCTCTGATTCTTCCGATGGTAGTTAAGGCGGGGAGTTGGCTCGCCCCCGTGTTGTGTCCAATGGCCAAGGTCTTAATTGCTGACGACTCCCGCTTTCAACGGCAGATGCTGGCGTCATTTCTGTTGCCGAACAAGTTCGAGATTCTCTTTGCGGTTGATGCCCTGCAGACCTGGATGACAGCGCTGCGCTCCACTCCCGACCTCATCCTGCTCGATATCAACATGCCCGGCGGCACCGGAATCGAAGTCCTCAAACGCCTGCGCCTGTCCAGCAAAACCCAGCAGATTCCTGTGATTGTAGTCAGCAGCGAGGAAAAAACAGCGACGGAGGCGACGGCACGAGAACTCGGAGCGCTCGATTTCCTTCATAAGCCGGTCGACCGCCTAACACTCTGCGCAGTCGTTGATCACGCGCTCGGGGTCCAACCAAGGGACCTGTAGATCAGGGGTCGCCAACGTCGTCCGAGACACCACAGAGTCCGAGCACTCTAATATCTTTCTATTATTCCTCAGTCCGGAACGACTAGCTAAGTTAGAGGGCGGCGCTTAGGTCACTGTGGGACCGAGGCGAAACATCCTCTTGCTGTCGCCATTCGGGAAATGCCAGCTTCCGGAAGAAGTATCGATCGAATCTTACAGTGGCTGATTGCTTTTCTAGCTGCCTCCGCGGTTTACCTCTACACGTTTCCACAAGCGAACGTCTTCTATGCGGTCATTGTGTTCCTGCATGCCGCGGGAGGCGTGCTAGCGACCGTACTTTTGCTTCCCTTACTGATTCGTCTTCTGCGATCAGGCAGCTATACCACCCGAGTGGGCTGGCTGCTGATGGCCGGCGGTGCCGTGCTGGGGCTGGTTCTGATCAAGACTGGAACGCTGCGAACCGAGTGGAACAAGCTCTATCTACACATTGTGCTTTCGGTGGCCGGAGTGGGCCTGCTGCTGGCCGGCCGTTGGTGCGCACGCGCTTCATCGGACGCCGGGTCGATCGGATCTCGACTGGCGGCCAACGCGATCCGCATGGTGGTCGTTCTGGGTTTGCTCGGCGGTGTTGGATACAGCGCGCGTTACATCCGCGAAAGCTGGCAGACTCGCAACCACATCCAGAATCCCACAATGCCTCCGGACACCATGAATGGCGAGGGTGACGGCCCTGAAGGCTCGTTCTTTCCAAGCTCTGCGCAGGTTTACGGCAATCAGAAAATTCCCAGCAAGTTCTTCATGGAGTCCGATTCCTGCAAACGCTGCCACGAGGACATCTACAACCAGTGGTTCAGCTCCGCGCACCACTTTTCTTCTTTCAATAATCAGTGGTACCGCAAGTCCATCGAATATATGCAGGACACGATCGGCACCAAGCCATCGAAGTGGTGCGGAGGTTGCCACGACCCCGCTGTGCTCTACGCGGGTCTGATGGATACACCCATCAAGGAGATCGTCCATCGCCCCGAGGCCCAGGCTGGACTCGGCTGTATGATGTGTCACTCCATTGCCAAGGTGAAGAGCACGATGGGCCAGGCGGATTTCTACCTCGAATATCCCAAGTTGCATGAACTTGCCGCGACCAAGAATCCGATCGCACGCGAGTTGCATGATTTCCTCATCAAGCTGAATCCCGAGCCCCACCGCCGAGTTTTCCTGAAACCGTTCATGCGCGATCAGACCGCGGAGTTTTGCTCGTCTTGCCACAAGGTCCACCTCGATGTTCCCGTTAATCACTATCGCTGGTTCCGCGGATTCAACGAGTATGACAACTGGCAGGCTAGCGGCGTGTCAGGCCAAGGTGCTCGCTCGTTTTACTACCCGTCCAAGCCGCAGCAGTGCGCTGATTGCCACATGCCCGCCGAAGCGTCAAAGGACATGGGCAACATCAACGGATTCGTGCACTCGCACCGGTTCCCGGCGGCGAACACCGCGGTGCCTACTGCAAATGAAGACGCGGCGCAGTTGAAGCTGACGCAAGATTTCCTCCGTAGCGGCCAGCTGACGGTGGATATCTTCGCGTTGTCTCCCGCACAGTCTCCGTTGAAGCCTGGCGCGGCGACGCAATCCGATATCTCAACGACATTCGCGGTCGGAGAGGAATCCGAGAGCAAAGTTTCGGTAGCCGCTGCGGGCGATGTCGCTCCTATCACTGCCCCATTGAATCGTGTGCAGCCGGCTTTACGCCGCGGCGATACAGTTCGAGTCGATGTTGTGGTACGAACCAAGAAGGTCGGCCACTTCTTCCCGGGTGGCACCGTCGACGCCTACGACACGTGGCTGGAACTGAAAGGCAGCGATGAGAAGGGTCAGACGATCTTTTGGAGTGGCATGGTCGAAGACAACGGCCACGGCCCGGTGGAGAAGGGAGCCCATTTCTATCGCTCGCTGCAGATCGATGCCCACGGCAACCCCATCAACAAGCGCAATGCGTGGGCGACGCGCGCGGTTGTGTACGTCCGTTTGATCCCGCCAGGTGCGGCCGACACCGTCCACTACCGCATCCACATACCTGAAAATGCCGGCAACAAAATCACGCTGCATGCAAGACTCTGCTATCGCAAGTTCTCCTGGTACGGCACACACGAAGCGTTTGCGGGGGTCCCAGATCAAAGCAAGCCTGACGCGGTCGCGCCCGATTACGATGACCGCCAAACGCTGTTCACGGCGTCCTTGAACGGAGTCTCCGCTAAGCAGGAGGAGATTCCCGATCTGCCCATCGTCCCCGTGGCCGAAGACGAAGTTACATTGCCAGTAATCGCGCACAACGCTCCCACACCGCAGCCGACTACGATCGTCCGCAAAGAAGAGTGGCAGCGCTGGAATGACTATGGCATCGGGCTCTTCCTGCAGGGAGACCTGAAGGGTGCTGCTGCCGCTTTCGAAAAGGTCACCGAAGCCGATCCCAACAATCCAGACGGCTGGGTCAACATCGGCCGCTGCGCCGTGCAAGAAGGGGACATGGCGAGAGCGCGTACGGTCCTCGAAAAGGCTCTATCGTTGTCTCCAAGTCTGGCACGTGCCAACTTCTTCTACGCCAAAGTCCTTCGTTCTGATGGCAACTATGATGGAGCGGCGACGCGGCTCCACAGCGTGTTGGCACAATACCCGCGGGACCGCGTGGCGCTAAACGATCTGGGCCGCGTACTTTTCCTCGAGCGCAAATACGACGAGGCAGTCAGGGTCCTGCAATCTGTGCTCGAAATCGACCCCGAAGACTTGCAGGCGCACTATAACTTGATGCTCTGCTACAACGGCCTGGGCAACGAGAAGCTGGCCAAAGAACACCAAGCGCGTTACATGCGGTTCAAAGCCGACGAGTCTTCACAGGCGATCACCGGCCCATATCGCCAGCTCCATCCTGAAGACAACAATGAGCGCCAATCCGTTCACGAACACGTCTCGGTCCCCTTGCCATTAGGCACCACGACTCATGTGGGGAAAGCCGCTAAGCCTGCGCCTGCGCTGAGCACAGTCGAAGGGGCTGTCCGGCAAAGTGAAGCGAGCCACACTTCAACCGCAGCCGGAGCCTCCCGATAAAATGTTCCTTCGGAAAAGAGAATTCAATAGTGAGTCATGGAGCCACGGAGCACGCTGTTGCTCAAGATTCCTCCCTGTCCTCGTGTCCGCCCGGTTCATCTTATGTTCTCTGGTTCTCCCTGCCCAGGCCCAAGTTCATTTCCGTGACATCACTACTGAGGCCGGCATCCACTTCACCCACAACAATGGAGCCTTCGGCAAAAAATGGCTGCCAGAAACAATGGGACCCGGATGCGCCTTCATCGACTATGACAATGACGGATATCCTGACATTGTCCTGATCAACGGCGACGATTTCCCTGGTCATCCCCATGGCGGTGCAACAACACTAAAGCTCTATCACAACAATCACGACGGCACCTTCACTGACACGACGCGGAAGACGGGACTCGCCGTCCTGATGTACGGATTCGGTGTCGCCGTCGGTGATTACGACAATGACGGCTTCGACGATCTCTTCGTGTCCGCGTTAGGCCAGAGCCACCTCTTCCACAACAACGGCAACGGGACCTTCACCGATATTACGAAGGCTGCCGGCATGTGGGGACCGAGCGAATTCTCCTCTAGCGCTGCTTGGGTCGACTACGATCGCGACGGCAAACTCGATCTCGTAGTCGCGAACTATGTCCAGTGGAGCGAACAAGGAGATCTCTACTGCACAATCGACGGTGCTCATAAGTCCTACTGCACACCCGAATCGTACAAGGGTACCTCGCTACGTCTCTGGCACAATCTGGGTGGCGGCATGTTCGAAGACGCCACGCAGAAAGCCGGACTCGGGGATCCCACTTCGAAGAGCCTGGGTATCGCCATTCTTGACGTGAACCTCGACGGCTGGCCCGACATCCTGGTCGCCAATGATACGCAGCCGAACAAGCTCTACCTGAACAGGAAGAACGGTACTTTCGAAGAACGAGGCGTGGCAGCTGGAATCGGCTTCAGCGAAGACGGCGTTGCGCGCGCCGGTATGGGTGCGGACGCCGCCGACTACGACCGCAGCGGTCACGCGAGCCTGATTATCAGCAACTTTGCCAACCAGATGGTCTCGCTCTATCACAATGAAGGCAACGGCCTGTTTGTCGACGAAGCGCCACAATCGGAGATCGGCCGGGGAACTCTCGTTACGCTGGGTTTCGGCTGCTTTTTCTTCGACTATGACAATGACGGCTGGCCCGACATCTTCGTCGCTGACGGCCACATCGAAAACGAGATCGAGCGCGTGCAGAAGCGTGTCAGCTATGCCGAACCTCCGCACCTGTTCCGCAATCTTGGTGGAGGAAAATTCACCGAAGTCACTGCGCAGATGGGCAAGTCCTTTGCCGCACCCAAAGTTGCCCGTGCTGCTGCCTACGGTGACATTGATAATGACGGTTTTCCGGATATCCTGCTCACGACCAACGCGGGTCCCGCTTATTTGTTCCATAACGAAGGAGGTACGAATCAGAGCCTGCGGATCAAGCTCGTCGGTACGAAATCCAATCGCGACGGCATCGGTGCTATCGTTCGCGTCATCGCCGGAAACGACAAGCAGTGGAAGATGCTGCGCTCTGGCTCGAGCTATCTCTCCCAGAGCGAACTCATCCTGACCTTCGGCTTAGGCCCGCACACCAAGGCCGATGCGATTGAGATCCACTGGCCCAGCGGCCAAGTCGGCAAACTCTCAAACGTCAACGCTGGCCAGACGGTGACGGTGCAGGAAGGGAAGGGAATCATCGCCAATCGACCGTATTCCGCACGTGCACATGCTGAGAAGCAATTAGCGGTTGGTAATTAGCAATTGGCCAACCGGTTGTCATTCTGGGCTATATACCACCTCATCGCTAATCGACAACTGCCATTGCTGCGTCCGGTGTCTCCTCTGTGGTTAAATCTCTATGGAATGAGTGTGAGAATCCCATCAGCCTTCTTAGCCGCGATCCTGGCCGCCCTAGGCGTTTTGGCCCCCGCGTCTCAACCCGATCCTGTAGAAGCTGCGCGGCACAACAACCTGGGTTGCGCCTATATGAATCAGCAACTCTTCGAAAAGGGATTGAAAGAATTTCAAGCAGCGCTCTCCGCCGATCCCAAGTTCATGATCGCACGCCTGAATGAAGGTGTTGCCTATCTCAACCTGCAGAAAATCGACGAAGGCAAGGCGGCCTTTGAGGACGCGCTCAAGCAAGACCCAAAAAATCCCAACGCATGGTACAGCCTTGGCCTGCTGTCGAAGAACACCGGAGACGCTCCGGCCGCGATCGACGCCTTCAAGCACGTTACCGAAATCGATCCAGCCGACGCCGACAGCTGGTATTTCCTCGGTACGGCCTATGTACAGGCGAAGGAGTTCCCACAGGCGATCCAAGCCTTCGAGCAAGCTCTGAAGATCAACCCTCTGCATGCCTCAGCTGAGTTCGGTCTCTCACGCGCCTACCAGCAGTCCTCCGACGGAAGTCACGCTCGCGAGCACCTGAAGAAATTCCAGTACATCACACAAAACAAAATCGGCTCCCCCATGAGCCTAGCCTATGGCGAGCAGGGCCAGTACTCGCGCGCGGTCGAGTCGCTCCAAGCGCAGTTGAAGCCGCCGCCGCAGATCAAGGTGCAGTTTGTGGATGTGACGAAGTCGGCTGGATTCACATTCAAGGCTCCCACGGTATCCGAATCATCCCGAGATTTCGGTCCAGGTGCATGCTTCCTCGATTATGACAACGACGGCAAACCCGACATTTTCATCGCAGATAATGGCTCTCAAGGTGGCGTGTCTCTATACCACAACGTGGGGAGCGGAAAATTCGAAGACGTTACTCCAAAGATGGGGATAGACTCGAATCTCCACGCTATTGGTTGCACCGCCGGTGATTACGACAATGATGGTTTCACCGATCTAGCTATCAGCCGGAACGATGACGTGCTGCTGCTCCATAACGAGAAGGGAGTCAAATTCCAGAACGTCTCAAACGAAGCTAACGTTCTGACGAACAATTTGAACCTCGGGCTTACCTTCATTGACTATGACCACGACGGCGACCTCGACCTGCTGGTAACCCGAAGCGGGGACAAGGCGGAATGGGGAGATATGTTCCGCAACAATGGAGACGGAAAATTCACCGATGTCACCCAGGCGCTCGGATTCGAGACTATGGGTGCATCCGGAGGAGAGGGCGCGATCGGCACCGACTACAACAATGATAAGGCGGTAGACATTTTAGTTGCCGATCTTGGACCGGCGATTCTTGAAAATCCGCGAGAAGGGAAGTTTGCCGTTAAGAAATTGTGGTCAGATGCGATGCCTGGACCGCCATCCGGTTCTGCAGTTCTCGATTTCAATCATGACGGCTGGATGGACGTTGCCTTCACACACTCCGGTTGGACGAACGGGAAAAGTCTCAGTTTATGGCGGAACAGTAAAGGTAAATCGTTCGATTCGGTTTCATTTCCAGGGGTCGAGTGGTCGAAAGCCTTCGGCGTCGCCGCCTTTGACTACGACAACGACGGCTGGGTTGATCTGGTGGCGGTCGGCGAAACGAAAGGCGGCAAAGGCGAAGTCCGCCTCTTCCGAAACCTCGGCCCTGACGGATTCAAAGACGTCACCAGCGACGTGGGCCTCGACAAGATTCATCTCCAGAGCCCGCGCGCCATCATCACCGGCGACTACGACAACGACGGTGCTACTGATCTGTTCATCACGCAGAATCATGGTCCTGCTGTGCTCTTGCGGAACGAGGGCGCGACACAGAATCATTGGCTGAAGCTCTCGCTCAAAGGATTAAACGACAACAAATCTGCCATTGGCACCAAGATCGAAGTCTTTTCCGGCGGGAACCGCCAGAAATTTGAAATCTATGGATCGAACGGCTATCTCGGCCAGAACTCGACTGACATCATCGTAGGCCTCGGCCAGTCCAAGGAAGCCGACATCGTCCGAATGCTCTGGCCCACCGGTGTGCTACAGGACGAGATCCAGATCGCCGGAGACAAGAGGCAAGAATTTCTAGAAATTGACCGCCGCGGCAGCTCCTGCCCTACACTCTTCGCATGGAACGGCGAGCGCTATGAATTCGTTGCCGACATGCTCGGCGCTGCGGTCGTTGGCCACTGGATTGGCCCGAATCAGCGCGATATCCCGCGCCCGGTCGAGTACATCAAGATTCCAACGGGATTGGTTCGTGAGAAGGAGGCCCCCCACTTCTCCCAGACTCAAGGGGAAGCCGGGCACTCGAACCGCATTTTGCGAACGACCAGCGACCAACGTCCAACGACGGTTCTGTCTTTCCGCTTTATGGAACCACTCGAAGAAGCCGTCTATCTGGATCAGGTGCGCCTTCTGGCCGTCGATCATCCCGCCGACCTTGAGGCCTATCCCAACGAATACTTCGCCTCGAATCCACCGTATCCAGAATTCAAA
Organism: Binatia bacterium; assembly: GCA_035577905.1. Lineage (GTDB taxonomy): Bacteria > Acidobacteriota > Terriglobia > Terriglobales > Acidobacteriaceae > Sulfotelmatobacter. The sequence continues at coordinate 220,244 of DATKAP010000124.1, read as the reverse complement.
GTCGTCGTAAGTCACGACGCGAAGCCGCCCGCTGCCGCTTGGGACGAACACGGCCACAACGTGCTGCCCGACTTACTCGCTCACAGATTCCTCGGCGACTTCGACCTGACGCAATTTGTCGGATTTGCCAAGCCGCACATCCTGATACTAGATCTCGGTGAGCGGTACAACGGCGGCCCGCTCTGGCTGCTGATGCACGGCGAAATCGAATACTTTACCGCCAACAGCATGTACGCGGCGGCGCAATCCAAGCTCGAACCGATTGCGCCCTACGTCGAGGCCCAGGAGGCGGACGGAAGCTGGAAACGGGTAATTGACGATATGGGATTCCCTGCCGGCGGTCCGCGCACCATGACCGCCGATCTCACGGGCAAGCTGCCCAAGGGCACACAGAAGATTCGCATCACCACGAATCTACAAATCTACTGGGACAGCATCGTGGTCAGTCGCACCTTGCAGGCGGCCGGCAACCGGAACCAATCTCTGCGGTTAACTCCAGTTCCTATGCTGCGTGCCGATCTTGAATTTCACGGTTATCCATACAAGATCGAAGGTCTGCCTCCAGGCAATGTGCACTACATCTACGAGAAGACGAGCGCGACCGGTCCTTACACACGTCCGCAGGGAACGTACACGCGTTATGGCGACGTCCTTCGCCTTCTCGCGGCGACGGACGACAAACTCGCAGTTTTTGGCTCGGGCGACGAGGTCCGCCTCGATTTCGACCCTTCGCATCTGCCGCCGCTTCCGCCCGGCTGGGTGCGCGACTACTTCTTCGCTGCCAACGGCTACGAAAAAGATATGGACTTCTACGCCGCGGAGGGCAACTACGTCGCGCCACTCCCGTTCCTGAGCATGGGCGAGTATCCGTATCCGCCGAAAAAGTCATTCCCGCTCGACGACGCACACGTGAGGTACCTGCTCGAATACAACACTCGCCATATGTCCGGCAACGAGCAACGGGGGTATTGGTTCGACTATGGTGAGAAGCGCAAGCAATGAGAGCTGGAGTACGGCCGACTCTTGGTTGTCCAGCACAAGTTGAACCTGCAAGCTAGGGATGAGTCACGTAGAGAATCGTTTTAATATTGACATCTCCGCCGTATCCATAATCCAATAGCCGTTCTCATGGAAACTTCCACTGCCGCATCTTCTGCTGCTCCTAGACTGCGTCGCACGTTGACTCTGTGGGACCTCATACTCTACGGAATCATTGTTATCCAGCCAGTGGCGCCGATGTCGGTATTCGGAGTACTCAGCGACGCCGGTCACGGACACGTGGTCACGACTCTGTTGATCGCAATGGTCGCGATGCTGTTCACTGCCTTTAGCTATGGACGCATGGCTCGTGCATATCCAAGTGCGGGATCGGCATTCACGTACGTGGGACAGGAGATCAATCCGGCGCTTGGATATGTCACTGGATGGAGCATGACCATGGATTACATGCTCAATCCGATGATCTGCATCATCTGGTGCAGCCAGCAGGCTTTCGTTTTCGCGCCTGGTATTCCGTACTGGCTTTGGGCGATTTTTTTCGGCTCAGTGTTCACCTTCCTCAACATTCAGGGGATCAAAACGTCCGCACGTGTCAATACGATACTCGCTGCTGGCATGGGCGCTGTGGTTGCGATCTTCTTCATGGTGGCGGCTCGGTACATTTTCGGTCACCCTCACGACGGCGCTTCGTTCTTCACTCGTCCCTTTTATGATCCGAGTCTCTTCAACTCCAAGGCGGTGCTGGCCGCCACATCGATCGCGGTGCTCAGTTACATCGGTTTTGACGGTATTTCCACCCTCTCAGAAGAGGCGGAGAATCCAAGACGCAACATTCTGCTGGCCACTGTACTGACCTGTCTGGTCATTGGAATCCTCTCCGCCTTGGAGGTGTACGCCGCGCAATTGGTATGGCCGGCGAACGAGCCTTTTCCCAACAGTGATACTGCCTTCACGTACGTCGCCGGACGCGCCTGGAAGCCGATGTTTGCCATTCTCGGCTTCACTCTATTGGTGGCTAATTTCGGCTCAGGAATGGGTGCGCAGATCGGCGCTGCCCGCTTGCTTTACGGCATGGGACGCAGCAAGGCATTACCCCAGTCGTTTTTCGGTGTCGTGGATCCGAAGCGGCATGTACCCCGAAACAATGTAGTTTTTGTTGGAGCGATTGCGCTAGCCGGTGCACTGCTTGTCAGCTTCGGTCTGTTCAGTTACGGGCTCGGGGCAGAGATGCTGAATTTCGGAGCCCTGATTGCCTTCATGGGCGTTAATATGGCAGCTTTCGTTCGTTACTATGTTCGCGAAGGCGGACACAGCGGGATCCCCCCGTTGGTGTTGACGGCTGCTGTAATCGGCCTTGTTCTTTGGCCGGGATCGCATTGGATTCTGCTGATTGCTGCGGCTCTCGGTCTGGCCCTGATTGCAATCTGGACACCTCCGCTGGCAGGATTCATAATCTGTTTCTTCCTGTGGAAGAATCTTAGCTGGAAGGCTTGGATTGTTGGCGGGATCTGGATGGTCGTGGGTATCGCCGCCGGCGCATGGAAGACGCGCGGTTTTCGAGGCGATTTGGTGAATTTCGAATTACCCCCCGAAGAGTCATAGACGCTTTCGGTCCCGAATCGACTGTCGGAATTAAGTGAAGCCTCGTGCGGTTTCGAAGTACTTCCTAGGCGTCGTCCCAAGTGCTCTCCTAAACATCGAGATGTAAGCGCTTGGTGTGCTGTAGCCCGCATCGAGTGCGGCACTCGCGATTTTCTCCCCCGCAGCAAGCAGTTGCAGCGAGTGAAGCAGGCGCAACTGCTGTCTCCACTTCCCCAGCGAAAGATTGGTTTCCTTCTCAAAGGCTCTCTCGATTGTCCGCTTACTTGCGCCGACTTGTCGGCAAAGTGCTGCCAGAGAGCGCACATCGGACGGATCACGCTGCAGGATCGCCGCAACCTTCTGCGCACGTGGGTCCACCGGCGCCGGAAGCTGCAGCGGAATTGACTGCACGCTCTCAAGCTGATCCAGCATGAGGTCAATCAGATGCGCTTGCGTCTTTGCCCTTCGGTTCATGCGAGGGAACTGACAGGCATGCAGGATCAATTCCTGCAAGAGTGGTGAAACATTCACGACACAGCAATTCCGGGGGAGTTTTCGCGCCATACCCGCCCGTAGATACAGCGTGCGCATCGAGACTAGTCCCGACATGGCGATACTGTGAGGTGTTGTCGCCGGAATCCATACCGCGCGCCGTGGCGGCACCACCCATGTGCCTTGGTGCGTTCGCACCGTCATCACTCCACGTGTCGCATACACGAGCTGGTCTTCAGGGTGAAAATGAATCGGGATCACATGTCCAGGACTGAAGTCGTATGCGAGTGTGGCCACCGGTGTCCGCAGGCTGGGACAGGCATGTACGCCCTGTCGCTTTCTCGACATTTGTTGTCACAATAGCGGAAGAAAGACTAATAGGCAATCCGCTAGATTCTTTAAGTTCTGTGGCAATCGAGAATCGCCGGAGGCTGAAATGCTGGGGACAACTGAGATCATCGCTTTTGTTCCAATCAAGGATTCGGATAAAGCGCGCGTATTTTACGAGGGGGTGCTAGGATTGCGGTTTGTCTCCGATGACGCCTTTGCGCTCGTCCTCGAGGCGAACGGCACCATGCTGCGTGCAACCAAGATGAAGGAGTTCACGCCGGCGCAGTTCACCATTCTTGGGTGGAAGGTCTCAAACATTGAGGACGCAGTGCGCGGCCTCGCCAAGAAGGGCGTGAGATTCGAGATCTTTGGATTCTTCCAGCAAGACGAACTCGGGATCTGGACCGCCCCTAGCGGAACCAAAGTGGCATGGTTCAAGGACCCCGACGGGAACATCTTGTCGGTCTCACAACACGAGTGACCCGTTTCAAGTGAAGTGTTTCCGCCACAGACGCCGTTTTGTGGTTTGGAGCACTCAACTCCGGGTTATGCGATCGCCCAGTCGGCTCATTCAATATTCCAGCCGCCGATTTCCACGACAGGCTTCGCTGTTCCAAGTTCGCTCGCACGGTACGCTGCGCTCACCTCGCGTTTCTCTCCAGGCAGCAGCGAAATATAGTTGTCTTCCCACACTACCGGAAGGATTTCTTCACCCTTTGCCCCCTTCGTGACTTTCAGCCGCACAAAGAACGCCAAATTCTTGCTCGGATTCTCAAGAGTGACATTTGTGATGGCATCTTCGCCTTCGCGCTCGGTTCGATCCGTGATTTTCAGTTTCGCCTTGGGCATCTGCGAGATCGCCGTAAAGTCGGCGTAAGACGAGGTAGGAGTCATCCACCATGTCGATTTTGCCCAGTCGAGCGTTTCCGGTTTGGTCGAAAGCCAGTAGAAGTTCGATCCCACGAGTTTTCCGCTGGAGTCTTGCAGTTTCAGCACCAGGAAGTAGGTAGTGCTCAAGCCGGAGACGTCCGGCAACGTAAAGATCTTCGCCGTGCTGTCGGCGGGAGCATCCAGCTCATTCTGCTGTGAAAACTTCTCGCTTGCATCGAGGTTGTAGATTTTGGTCGTGAGCTTCAACCCCTTGGCGTCTGTGTACTGGCTGCTGACCACCCAGATCGAATGGTCGTCATAGCCGTAGACCGGATGCAGCGCCTCCATGGCACGCTTTGCGCCAAAGTATCCGCCGCCAGGACGCAGGTAGTAGTCGTACAAGTGCCAGATCATCGACGGCCAGGCATTGTTCAGCATCCACTGAATCACTCCCGTTGACTGGTACTTGTTCCGGCTGTACGCCTCATACATGGCGCGCACGCCTTCGTAGGTCTGCATCTGCGATTTGATGGCGAAGTCTTCCACGCTGTCCGACTTGCCGTAGCGATTCGCTAGCGCCTCGCTGAACACACTGATCGTTTTGAACTCTCCGCCGCCCGCGTGATAGTTCCATGCGTCATCGATCGGCCACAGGTGATCTTTGCCGACCATTGCCTGGATGCTTTCGATCGGCGGGACCGCAGGCCCCATGCTGGTTTCGGTATTGAAACCGTAGGCACCCCCGCAGCCCCCGGGATTGCACAGTTTGCGACTGGGTTGACCCTCAGGAGTGTCGACCAGCCAGTAGCTGGGAGCTACGTATTCGTAGGGCCCGCTCATTTTTGCGCCGCTATCACCGGTTACACTGGTCTTCTTTCCGGTAGCTGACGACACCACCGGATTTGGCCACAACAATTCTTTCTCGATGTCAAGATACATCTGCTCGACATCCGGCGGCGGTGGATTGTCGCTGCCGTTCAACCACATCACCAGGCTGGGATGGCTGCGCAGTCGATAGATCTGATCGCGCAGCGACTGCCTGGCAATTTCAAAGTCCTGCGGCTGCCAGCGCGGCCAGCGCTCCCAGAAATCACAGCAGCACCATCCCGCCATTACCAGGATGCCCCGCCGATCGGCAATCTGATAGAACTCCTCGGATTCGAGCTTGCCTTCCAGGCGGACAGTGTTGAGCCCCATGTCCTCCACATAACGAAATTCGTCATGCAGGCGCTCAGAGGTCTCGCGCAACATCATGTCAGGAGTCCATCCCGCCCCGCGAATAAGAATGTTCTTGCCGTTGATGTGGAATGCGCGTCCGCCAATTGAATTGACCTCAGACGTGACTTCGCGGATTCCGAACTCGGTGTGTGATTGGTCGCTGATCGTGCCGTTCATCTCGAACTGCATGGTGAGCTTGTAGAGGTTGGGCTTACCCATCTGCGCCGGCCACCACAGCCGAGGGCTGGTGAACACGAGCTGCGGGAACTTGTCGGGCGTGAACGTCACATTTTTGGATTCGTTCGGCGCCAGTTCGACATCCTGTTCGAACGCGGCTCCTGCCGTCATCTCGGGTATAAGTCCTCTGAGCTTTCCCTTCACCGGCTGATCGGTTCCATTCTTCACCTGCGCGCTAACCGTAAGCTGTGCACTGTCATTGGCAGGCGGATTCAGCTTCGAAACCACCGTCGGATAGCGCAGCGCAACCGGCCCACCCGTAGTCAGGTAAACCTCGCGCCACAGTCCCATGTTCTTATCCGGCGGAGCCGGATTCCAGTCAACAAACGTGATCGCGAGATCGTGATCGGTTGGCGCCCACGCCTGCACCGCGAGCACGTTCTCTGCGCCGGGCTTCGCATTACCAGTGATGTTGAATTCGTAGGTGCGCCATGCCCCGGCTACGTCGTCCGATTTCGCAATCTGTTTTCCATTGAGAAAAATGTTCGCGCGATAATTTATCCCGTTGAACTTCAGCCAAATCGTCTTGCCCTCGTATGTCGCGGGAACCGTGAACGTTTTGCGATACCACCACGAGACAGCGTAGGGGCTGTCAGAGGCCATCTCGATGTTCGAGAAATTCGCGCCAATGGGGTAGGTCACGCCGGGAAAACTCCGCAGATTCATCCCCGGGAACGGGTCGGGCAAGGTTTTATCTTTCACCAAAGCTGCCACGACGGTTGTTGGAACTGTTGCGGTATGCCATCCCTTGGGTGCGAACGCTGCAGTCGAGATTACCTCCCCTTTGGTTTCCACCTTCGCAGACGTTTGCAGTTCCCATCCCTCGCGGAGCATCACTTTGCTTTCGGTTCCTGGCTTCGACGTAGCGGTAGCCGAAGATTTCTGTTGCGCCCAGACGGAGAAATGCAAGAAAGACTGCGACAGGAGAATTAAGACGGCAATGAACAGCTGCTTGCCTGATTTCATGGTGCTCCTTTGTGGGTAGCGTCGTAGTTCGGCACTGGGATCTTCGAAATATGTTTCAGAAAGGGATAACACTTCTATTAATTCGTTTCAATAGCCAGTTTTTGGCAAGTTTCGGGATTACGCGGCTGCTGTGTCTCCCGATAAGCCGAATTGTTGAGAAGAAGCCGGCAGGTCTTCATTTTGGAGTCATCCTGTAGTTTATAATTAAAAATTCGGCTTTCCGCTCCGGAGTGATAAGAACATGATTCGCTTTCTGCAACAGTCTGGCCAGACGACGAAGTATATCCTCGGAGGTCTACTGCTGATCATCTGCGCCTCGATGGTCATCACGCTGATTCCCGGAGGCTTAGGAACAGACCTTCTGAGCGGCGCTCCCGGCAAGGGCTTTGTCGCCAAGGTCGACGGCACCGAGATCTCGGCCGATGACGTGCGTACAACGGCTCGGCAGATGTTGCAGCAGCAAATGCCCCAAGGAAGCTCCGCCAACATGAGCATGCTGCTGCCTTTCTTCTCGCAGCGCGCCGCCGAGCAACTCATTACGCGACAGGCCCTCATCAGTCAAGCCAAACACATGGGCCTGCGCGTCAGTCCCGACGAGGTAAAAGAAGAGCTGCAGCACGGACGTTATGCAGCCACCTTCTTTCCTGGCGGTAATTTTATCGGAGAGCAGGAATACCAGGACCTGCTGCAGCGAGCAAACTTGACGCCGACCAAGTTTGAAAACTCCGTAGCCGACGACCTTCTGTTGAGCAAACTGCAGGCTCTGATTTCCGGCACCGCGACCGTCAGCGAAAACGAGATTCACGACCAGTTCATCAAACAGAGTACGAAGGTGAAGTTCGATTACGCTGTCCTGAAACAAGATGACATCAAAAAGGGCCTGCATCCGACCGAAAGCGAATTACAAGCCTATTACCAGAGCCATCTTTCGACCTACAACAACTCGATCCCGGAAAGACGGAAAATCAAGTACGCTGTCATCGATACCAACAAGATCGAGGCGGGTATTCAGGTCACCCCGGACGATCTGACCAACTATTACAGAGATCACCGCGATGCCTATCGCGTTCCCGAGCAAGTGAAGGTGAGCCATATCCTGATCAAGACACCGCTTCCCGGTCCGGATGGCAAAGTCGATGAGAAGGGCGCGGCAGAGGCTCAGCGGCGCGCCGAGGATCTGCTGAAGCAGATCAAAGGTGGTGCAAAGTTCGAGGATCTGGCAAGGAAGTACTCGGAAGATCCTGGCAGTGCCAAGGAAGGTGGTTCTCTGGGCTGGATCGGACGCGGGCAGACTGTGCCGGAATTCGAAAAGGTCGCATTCTCGTTGCCTAAAGGCCAGATCAGCGACTTGATCAAGAGCAGCTATGGGTTCCACATCATCCGCGTGGATGATAAGCAGGATGCGCACCTCAAGTCGCTCGATGACGTTAAGAGCGAGATTGAGCCGGCTTTGAAGCACCAGAAGGCGCAGCAGATTGCGCAGAAGGTGGCCGACAGCCTCTTGAAAGACGCGCGCAGCAGCACACTCGATGGTGCGGCTGCGAAGCAAAACATTCCCGTCATTACCTCAGATTTCTTCGCCCGCCGCGACATGCTGCCGGGTCTCGGGCCCTCGCCGCAATTCATGGAAGCTGTCTTCGCGGCGCAAGAAAAAGCTCCGCCCGACATGGCTCCAACTTCGCAGGGAACCGCGGTCTACGAATTACTGGCAATCAAGCCGCCTGCGACCCCGACGTTGGAGGAGATTCGTACTCGCGTAGAAGATGAATTCAAGAATGAACAAGCACGAACGCTCCTGAATCAGAAAGCACAGGAACTGTCCGACCGCGCCAAGGCTGAACATGACTTGAAGAAGGCTGCGAGGGAACTCGGCGCGACCATGAAGAGCAGCGATCTGGTTCTTCCCGATGGCCAGGTCCCCGAAGTGGGATCGATGTCGGGGCAGGCCTCGGTCGCCTTTACTATGAAGCCGGGGGAGATCAGCGGACCAATCACCAGCGGCAGCGACGCCGCCGTGCTACAGATTCTCGAAAATCAGCAGCCCACCGAGGCGGATTTTGCGGCCAAGCGAGATCAGATTCGCGATTCTCTGTTGCAAGGGAAACAGCAGGAGCGCTTCCAGTTATTCATCTCGAGTCTTGTCGATGAAATGACGAAGTCTGGCAAGATTAAGCGGAATCAGGAAGAGCTCAAAGCGCTAGCCCGCACCGCGAGCGAATCCGGAATGTAGCGGCAGTATCATGTCCTTTGCCCGTGCCGCCGGTATTCTGCTCCATCCCACATCCCTGCCTTCGCGGGGCGGGATCGGGGATTTCGGTCCCGCTGCCAATCGTTTTGTAGATTTTCTTCACTCTGCGCGGCAGGGTATCTGGCAGGTCCTGCCTCTTGGGCCTCTGGGCTACGGAAACTCACCGTATTCATCCACATCGGCTTTCGCTGGTAATCCCTTATTGATCAGCCTGGAACGTCTGGCCGATCATCGCTGGATCGACCGCGCTCAACTGGAAGCCCTTTTGCCAGCTTCCGGCGTTGTTGAATACGATCGGGTATTCGCGCAAAAGCTTCCACTGCTGTTTGAAGCCGCGCATCGTTTTCTGCGGTCGGCTTCGCCCGCAGCTCGTGGCCGGTTCGAAGCTTTTCGAGCACAGAATGCATGGTGGCTCGAAGATTTCGCCCTGTTTGACGCGCTGCGCGCCCACCGCAAACTGGACACTTGGAATCAATGGCCGCGAGAACTCGCCGCTCGCGAACCCGCCGCTCTCGACAAAGCGCGTCAGGAACTTGTGGACGACATCATGCTCCGGAGCGCGCTGCAGTTTGCATTTTATGAGCAGTGGCGGGCATTGCGCCGCTATTGTGCGGAGCGTGCGATTCGCATTGTCGGCGACGTCGCAATCTTCGTCAATTACGACAGCGCCGACGTTTGGACTCACCCTGAACTATTCCGCCTTGATGCCAACCTCGAACCGGAAGTCGTGGCTGGCGTCCCCCCTGATTTTTTTAGCAAGACTGGACAGCGTTGGGGTAATCCGCTCTATCGTTGGGATGTCCTGAAGCAGCGCGGGTACGAATGGTGGGTTCAGCGCTTACACTGGGCAACGCAGCATTGCGATTGTGTGCGCCTTGACCACTTCCGTGGATTTGACCAGTTCTGGGAAATTCCGGCCCACGATCCAACCGCCGTAAACGGCCGGTGGGTCGATGGCCCGCGCGATGACTTGTTCAACGCTTTGCGCAATGCCCTCGGCGGTTTGCCTTTCTTCGCCGAGGATCTCGGCTACATCACGCCTGCGGTCCACGCTTTGCGGGACCGCCTGAAGATACCTGGTATGTCGGTCCTGCAGTTTGGCTTTGGCGATGAAGGTGCCCATATGTACCTGCCCCACCGAGCGACCGGCAAGGTCGTTTATACGGGAACTCATGATAACGATACCGTTCAGGGTTGGTGGCGTTCCGGCGCAGCCGAGCACGAACGCCGCAATGCCGAAACGTATCTCGGTCATTGCGAAGATGGCATTCACTGGGCATGTATCCGCGCCGCCCAGACTTCCCCGGGATGTCTGAGCGTAGCCCCGCTCCAGGATGTACTCGGTCTCGGCAGCGAGGCCCGGATGAATACTCCAAGCGTTCAGGCGGGAAACTGGCGCTGGCGCTTCGATGAGAATCAATTGAACCCTGATATTGCTAGGAAACTTGCCCTGCTGGCTGAACTGACCGACCGTCTGCCGAAGCCGTTCGCCAATTCTACGGATGACGACTTCTTCGCTTGAATGATTGCCAGTCAGCGCGGGTAAACAACCCCGGCGACGAAAATAACTGAGCACTACTGCCGCGACAGATTCCAGCCAGCCGGCCATGGACCGGCGGCAGGGGAAGCCCGGCACCGAAAGCGCCGAGACGAGAATCTCTAGAAAATTCACGCACCAATGGCGCCTCGTATCGAGGGTCTCTGGTCAGAATGTGAACAAGCAATTAAAAGCGACGCGTTTTACCGCAAAATCGTGTATAGAACGTAATGGAGTCTCAGGGTGAGCGAACCGATCATTGAAGCCGTCGCGGTTGAGAAGTCCTATCCGCAGCCCGACGGCACCCGTATCCAGGTCGTGGGCACGACCAACCTCGCTATCGAGGCTGGCAAGATCATCGCTTTGCTCGGCCCGTCGGGATGCGGAAAGTCGACGCTACTGCGAATTCTGACCGGACTCTCACAGCCATCGTCCGGAGCACTCCTCTGGCACGGCAAGCCGCTGAATGGACAGACCCCCAATGTCGCCATCGTGTTTCAGAGCTTTGCGCTTTTCCCCTGGCTGACCGTCATCCAGAACGTCGAAGCACCACTCGAGGCCAAAGGCGCTGCTGAGGTGGAGCGACGAAAACGTGCACTGAGGGCTCTGGATACGGTAGGTCTAGACGGCTTTGAAACCGCCTATCCCAAGGAACTCTCCGGAGGCATGAAACAGCGCGTAGGATTCGCTCGCGCACTGGTGGTCGAACCCGAAGTTCTGTTCATGGACGAGCCGTTCTCCGCACTCGATGTCCTCACGGCAGAGAACCTGCGAAACGAACTTCTAGAACTTTGGCTGAACAAGAAGATGCCGACCAGCGCCATCTTCATCGTGACGCACAACATTGAAGAAGCCGTCATGCTTGCAGACCGCGTGATGGTTCTGGGAAGAAATCCGGCCCGCGTTCGCTCGGATTTCAACATCCGACTGAAGCATCCGCGCGACCGCAAGTCCGCTCGCTTTGTCGAACTCGTCGACTACGTTTACAAAGTCATGACAGAACCTGATATCGAACACATTCTGCCCGACGCCGAGACGACAGCTGAGATCATCCTGCCTCCAGGTGGCCTACCGAAGGAACCGTTTAAGAAGCAGGAAGCGCCGATCCGCACGGCCCGTTACCAGATGCTGCCTCACGCACGTGTCGGGGGAATCGCGGGGCTGCTGGAATTGCTTCGCGATCGCGGAGGTCGTGAAGACCTTTTCCGCTTGTCAGAAGAACTGGTCATGGACGTCGAAGACTTACTGCCGATTCTCGAAGCCGGCGTTCTCCTCGGCTTTGCGCACCTCAAAGAAGGCGATGTGCAAATTACGCCACAAGGGGTCGAATTTGCCGACGCCGATATCCAACGTCGCAAGGTCCTGTTTCGTGAGGCATCACTCGAGCGCGTGACGATCCTCAAGCAAATCGACAGCATTCTCAAGCGCAAGGCCGATCACTCCATCAATGACGAATTCTTTCACGATATCCTCGACGAGCATTTCGCCCAGGACGAGGTTCAGCGCCAGTTCGAGACCGCGATGAACTGGGGCCGCTACGCCGAGATTTTTGACTATGACCGTGAGAAGAATCTACTGATGCAGGCAGAGCCTCCCGCATCCCCAGATGCATCGGTAAGCACGCAAGGATCGTCCTGAGCATCTGAAGATGAAAGCGAACGGGTAGGCGGTTGTCGGGGCTACTCAAAGGAACCTCTTATAGACCTCAGCGTTTTAGGATTCTTTCTGCAAAATGCAGAGAAAGAGCACTTCTCATTCAAATCAGAGTAGCGAATGCGTCTTAAGAACGACATCAGCCCGCGAGGATTCTCGGCCTACCGGCTCTGGACACAACTGCCACGCGTCGAGATCTCCTACCTTCCCGACCTTCTGATGTTTGGTGCCGCCATGGCGCTGTTCTACGGTGTGCTCCAGGTCGGCCGCACATGGCTCGGTCCCTTTACTCCCGAAGTCGAAATCTCGCGCAGCCTGTGGGCGTTACCCGCCTACGCGGGATACTCGCTCCTACGAATCTCAATCGCCTACGTGCTCAGCTTAGCTTTCACGCTCGTCTATGGGTACATCGCCGCCTACAACCCCAGGGCCGAGCGCTTCATGATTCCTCTACTCGACGTCCTGCAGTCGATCCCGGTTCTCAGCTTTCTGCCGGGTGTAATGCTTGCCATGGTCGCCCTGTTCCCGGGCCGCCAACTCGGAGTCGAGGCCGGCGCCATCCTGCTTATCTTCACAGGCCAAGTCTGGAACATGGCATTCAGTTTCTACGCCTCTCTGAAGAGCATTCCGAAAGAAATGCGCGAAGCCGCCACAGTCTATCGCTTCAGCTGGTGTCAGCGTTTTATTGAGATGGAATTGCCCTTTGCTGCGATCGGTCTGGTGTGGAATTCCATGATGTCGGTCGCCGGCGGGTGGTTTTTTCTCATGGCCTGCGAGATGTTCGTGCTCGGCTCGCGCGATTTCCGCCTGCCGGGACTTGGATCTTACCTGCAGACCGCAGCCAGCGCTGGCGACACGCGTTCCATTCTGTGGGGCATTGCCACCATGATCGCGGTCATTGTGCTGCTCGATCAGTTTGTATGGCGCCCTGTTATCGCTTGGGCGGAGAAGTTCAAGAATGAGCAGGTCGAGAGCACCGAAGCCCCCCGCTCTTGGGTCCTAGATCTTCTGCGTCACTCACGCGGCTACGCGAAACTCAGCAGGCACACCGTGCAGCCGCTGCGCGAAAAACTGATCCTGTTCTTCGCCCGAGAGCATCGCGATGAAGAGGGCGCGCGGCTCACCGGGTGGAAAGTTTGGCTAATGCGCACGCTGGCCATCGCAGTTCTCGCCGGTTTGGGCTATGGAATTGTGCGAGTCGCGATGTTGCTCTTCAGCCTGCAGAAAGCTGAGGTACGAGTAATTGGCATCGGGCTCATAGCCACACTCCTCCGTGTGAACCTCGCCCTCGTATTCGGCGCATTGTGGACCATTCCGTTAGGCGTCGCGATTGGCTTCAATCCAAAACTAGCGCGCATCGCCCAGCCGCTTGCCCAGATCGCGGCCTCCGTTCCTGCAACAGCGCTCTTTCCCGTGGTTCTGTTGCTGCTCATCAAGGTCGGCGGAGGGCTTGGCTTAGGGTCCATCGTCCTACTATTATTAGGAACGCAGTGGTACATCCTGTTTAACGTCATTGCTGGCGCTATCGCGATCCCGACGGATTTGAAGGAGTGCTGCTCGGTTTTCCGGCTCGGAGGGATTGAGCGCTGGAAAAAGCTGATCTTGCCAGGCATCTTTCCCTACCTGGTCACCGGCTTGGTGACGGCCTCAGGCGGCGCATGGAATGCGAGCATCGTAGCCGAGTACTTCCACTTCAAGGGCCACACTTACACTACGGTCGGCCTCGGTGCCACCATCAGCCAGGCGACCGACGGCGGCAACTTCGATCTTCTCCTCGCCGCCACCATTCTGATGGCCGCCACAGTAGTCACCATCAATCGCCTCGTGTGGCGCCGGCTCTACGCACTAGCCGAGACGCGCTACCGTCTGGAAACCTAGGCGAATCGCCGGTTGTCCTGACAGGTGGTTACTATTGCTTACCTTACGCATCTCGAGTTTTGCTTTTCGCTTCTTGTCCTTCATGGTTCCGGCTTCTCATTTCACCGAATTTTAATTTCTTCTTCATTCGCCTGAAACGCGGTTTTCATATGGATATACCATGCCATCAAACCAACTTGAGTCGAGTGAGACGCACGCCGAGGTACTATCCCGCGTTGCTCATTTTCCCGGCCTAGCGGGAAAGTTGGCACCGGTCGACAAAGTCAGACATCTCTACCGGCGAGTCCAGAACTCGCAGCAGGGTTTTCGTCTGGAAGGTCTCCTGGCCGAGATGCGCATCGAGTTGAAGGTTCATTTTGCGGACCAAGGCCGAATTCCAGCCATCGGCCCCGTAGTTGTTGTGGCGAATCACCCCCATGGCGTTCTCGATGGGGCCCTTCTCACAGTGCTACTGACCCGAGTTCGCACCGATGTAAAGGTCCTCACGAACTTCGTGCTGGGTGATGTCCCCGAACTGTGGGACAACTGCATTTTCGTGGACCCCTTCCAAACCGATCGCTCGGCTGAATCCAATCGCAAACCCATCCGCGCAGCACTGGCCTGGCTCGAGAGAGGAGGCATGCTTGCCATTTTCCCGGCCGGAGAAGGTTCGCAGTGGCATATGCCGACAGCACATGTCGCCGATCCGGAGTGGAACGATACGGCTGTGCGCCTGATTCGTCGCACCCACGCAACCTCTTTGCCTGTATTTTTCTGCGGACACAATGGCGTTGGCTTCCAGTTGCTCGGCATGATCCATCCGAAGCTGCGGACTGCTTTTCTGTTGCAGGAGTTTCTCAACCAGGAAGGAAAAACGGTTGAAGTCCGCGTCGGGAGTCCTGTCCCAGTCGAAGCGATCCAGGCAATTGCCAGCGACCGCGAAGCTACAGAGTATCTCCGCTGGCGGACCTACCTGCTGGCCCGAAGAAGAAAGGCCGGAACCTCGTGGCCCACCGTCCTACGGTCAAAGTTGGCCTCCAGGATCCAGGAACCGATCGCAGAACCCGTTCGCGAAGATCTGCTGGTACGCGAGATTCGGATGCTATCGGGGGATCGTTGCCTCGCTGAAAGTGCGGAGTTCTCCGTTCACCTCGGAATGGCACGTGACATCCCGCAGTTACTTCTTGAAGTCGGACGTGTGCGCGAATTAACGTTCCGTAGCGCCGGAGAGGGAACAGGAAAGAGCCGCGATCTAGATTCGTTTGACGAGTACTACTGGCATGTCCTGCTTTGGAATAAATCTAAGCGTGAGCTTGTCGGAGCTTATCGTGCTGGTAATACGGCCGAAATCCTTGCGACCCGTGGGATTGCGGGACTCTACACCAGCACATTGTTTCACTACGACGAACGGCTGTTTCAGAATCTCGGCCCGGCGCTGGAATTAGGACGTTCCTTTGTGCGCCCTGAGTATCAGCGTCAATACGCTCCTCTGCTTCTTCTCTGGAAGGGAATTGCCCGGCTGATTTCAAGCCATCTGGAAATATCGATTCTTTTCGGAGCGGTCAGCATTAGCAACGATTACAGCAAAGCCTCGCGCGAGATGATCTACCGATTTTTCCAGTCGCGGATGCAGGATGATGGCTTGGTTGGGCTGATCGAACCGCGCCGCCCATTCCGTTCTGGCCTGTTGCGGCATTGGGATTGCCGCGCGATGTGTCGAGCCCTGCATGACCTCGACCAGCTGTCAGAGCCCATCACCGACGTGGAGACCGACGGCAAAGGCCTGCCAATTTTGCTCCGGCAGTATGCGAAAATCGGCGGCAAACTACTTGGCTTCAACGTCGACCGTAAGTTCTCGAACGTGCTGGATGGCTTGGTCGTGGTGGATCTGCGCCAGACGGATGCGGCTGTGCTCGACCGCTATATGGGGCGCGAAGCCGCGCGGGCCTTCCGCAAAATTCACGCCGTCACAGCGTAGCACCCGGCATCTACGCCGACACTCAAGGTCGCCTATAGCGCAGCCGTGAAGCGGCTAAAGAGTAAGCCTATCGCCTAAGCCAGGGGCAGCTGGAGAAAAGAAACCGAACCCTATACGAGAGAATGAACCATTGCAGGCGAGGTCGCACGCACTCACTACAACTGCTGAAGTTTCTTCCCTGGCAAAGCACACACCTGCTCCGCGCTTTTCAGCGCTTCCTCCAGCTCTCGCCCCATCACCGCGAGTTGCTCGCGGCTCATCAATTGTTGAAGACCCTCGAATAACTGGCGCTCCTCTTTGCGAATGTGTATCGAGAGTTTCCTTGAGAATTCGGTAATCTCCGCGGCTGACAATCGCTGAGCTTCCGCCCTGGCAAAGCGATCGCGCAACCATGCGTGTTCCGACACCAGGTCGTCAACCAGCAGTGTCATTTTCGGGAAGCCTCGCGCGGGCGGAAACACAAGTTGCTCTTCCGCCACGAAATGCATACGAACTTCAGTGCGAAAGTGCTGGGCAATCTCCGTTTGCCACACTGCAAGATCGGATTCCGGAATTGGCGAGGCCCGTTCAATCCGAACGCAAAGCGCCAATGCGTGCTGATGCTGTCGTGACAATGCGACCAGATTCTCGTTGCGCAGCATGACTATTTACGAGTTTACAGTTAGATCCGAGACGTCTTCCCGCTCGCATGGTTCCACGGCCGCGCGTACGGTGAGCCAATCAGTCCGCACCCGCTCCCACTCCTGGATGAGCATGCCATTGGCTTCGAAGAACCCGCGAATCCGGTACCGCTCCCATCCCGCGATTTCTTCCAGGATCGGAGCCAGCACAGCCAGCGCGCTAGTGCTGAGTACTGTACGTTTCGCAATCTGAGAGACATTGCGCGACTCCGATACGGCGATCGTCAACCCGTCCCGCGAGTTAATGTGCAGCATCACGTGGATATCGGAACTGCCGTCGCCGGTGTAGATTACGTGATCGGGGCCAGCAACTTTTTCGACGAGCAAATTATCCAGCACCGCGACTTTTCCGTACCCCGCCGTGGCGCGGACGATACTATCGATCTCACCAGAAGGCTGGTAACGGAACTCAGTTCCATAAATGTGATCAGGAGGCACGATATCTTCCAATGCGGAGCGCACAATTTCCACCGGTGCCGCCGACAATACATAGAAGTCAAATTGATGCCCGTCGATCCCAGATTCGAGCAATTGATACAGAAGTTTGATGTCACTCTTCAACCGGATCCGCTTGCCCACTTCGCGGAGATGCTCCTTGCGGACCTTCGTGCGAAACTCCGGATCGTGCAAGAGCAAATATGCAAGTTCTGCCCCCTGCTGCACCAGATTGATCTTTGCCATGCCTTTGGACTTGCGTTCGAATTCCTCTGTGGGAATTCCTACCAGGTCTGCCAAGACATACCCGGAGTCGTTAAATGTGAGCGTCTGATCGAAATCGCTCGCGAAAATATACCGTCTCACAAAGTCTTCTCTCATACGAGTATTCGATTCAACGCACGAACTCTAAGCCCCATAAAAAGAATTGATTCGGATTATATGCTTGTAAAGTCCAATACTTTAAGACACATCCATGCACATTCTGAGAAAGCATCACACCGTGAACAATCACGTACTGCGGTTCCATATCATCACCGGCGGCCCGGGTTCCGGAAAGAGTTCGATCATTGAAGGCTTGCGGCAACGCGGTTTTGCATCGGCCCCGGAAGCCGGTCGCGCTATTATTCAGGATCAGATGGCAATAGAAGGACGCGCCCTCCCCTGGGCGGACCGGATGTTGTTTGCCGAACTCATGTTGTCCTGGGACATTCGCTCGTACCGTCTCGCCGCGGAGCACAATGGGCCCGTATTCTTCGATCGCGGCATTCCGGATGTGCTCGGGTATCTCCGACTTTCAAACCTTTCAGTGCCTGAGCATATGAACAAAGCGGCTGCGGTCTTCCCATATAACCCCACTGTCTTCGTTGCACCGCCTTGGAAGGAGATCTTTCACCAGGATCGCGAACGCAAGCAGGATTTCAACGAAGCAGTGCGCACGTATGAGGCCCTGGCATCCATGTACGAAGAACTGGGCTACGAACTGGTGGGACTCCCGCAAGGTCCCGTCGATGACCGTGTAGGCTTCATTCTCGGTCGTGTTGGTGCTGCTCGATTATTGTGAGACCTCGCTTTACTAAATCCCCACCACCCGTCCAAAATAGAACGTTCGACACATTTTGGCGTTGAAAGAGGAGCCTCATGGCGGTAGCGACCGGAGAACTGATTCGCGCAATGAACTACGTAGACGACATCACGGCGACCCTGCGCCGTATCTGCATTTACATCCCCAGCATGAGCGCCGAAGAGCGCAAGCGTCTGGCCGAAGCCATGCAAAAAGCTGCGGATTCCTTCAACTCCTGTCTCGCCGATCTCGAAAAGGCGGACAAATAGGTGCCGACGGTCCAGACTATTGCTGTCATCGGCGCCGGTATCATGGGACGCGGCATCGCCCATGCGTCCGCGCTTGGCGGTTACCGCACCATTCTCGAGGACATCCTTCCCGCTACTCTCAGGAAAGCGGAGACCGAGATCCGGACCAATCTCGACAAGGCTGTCGAACTGAATAAAGTTACAGCTGCTGATGCCGACGCCGCCTTCCGCCGCCTCCAATACGCTGGCTCCGTCGAAGAGGCTGCTCGGGAAGCTGATCTGGTCATCGAAGCCGTCCCCGAGGAGATGGAATCAAAGATTGAGATTTTCACACTCCTCGACAAGATCTGTCGCCCGACCACAATCATCGCCTCAAATACTTCCTCGCTCAGCGTGACCGAAATTGCCAGCGTTACCTACCGCGCAAATAAATGTGTGGGGATGCATTTTTTCAATCCGGTGCACAAAATGAAGTTGCTGGAAATCGTGCGTGCGCTCGAAACGGATGAAGAAACGCTCGTCACTGCGGTAGAAGTGGGCAAGCGTATGGGCAAAGAAGTTGTGGTCATCAAAGAGAGCCCCGGCTTCATCACCAGCCGCATTAACGCGATGATCGGGAACGAAGCCTTCCATATGCTGCAGGAAGGAATCGCGTCCGCTGAGGATATCGATAAGGCCCTGAAGCTGGGATTGAATCATCCCATGGGCCCGTTTGAGTTGGTCGATCTCGTCGGCCTCGATACCCGCCTCAATATCCTCGAACATCTGCACAGAACTCTCGGGGACAAATACCGTCCGGCTCCATTGCTCCTCCAGTACGTAAAGGCAGGAAGACTGGGGCGCAAATCCGGCCGTGGCGTATATGAGTATCCCGAACAATCGAAGTAGTAACGTTCAGGTTCATTTCATTAGGCACGCATGAACTTCGAGTACGAGATCGGTCCTGAAGAGTACGTGGCATCCCAACTCCTTTATCTAAAGCTCACTCGTGATCGAAAGCGTCTTCAGTGGGGTACCTTCTCGATCGCAGGCGGGGTGCTTTTCTTGCTTGTCGGCCAGAGCCGGTCTGATTTTCACTGGTCCGAGTTCCTTCTAACGCTGATGGGCATCTGGTGGATTACCATTGGATTCATCAATTTCTTCCCGGGCAGGTACTATCGCCGCGTCTACCGCACCGCAGATCTTGCAGGCAAAAAGTTTACCACCAACATGAACGAGGACGGATTTGAAGTCACAGGAGAGTATTGCTGCTGGCGAGTTCGGTGGCCCGGAGTTCGTCTTAAGGGAGAGAACGAGAGGGTGTTTGTGATCTGTTCCGCTGGGACCATCTTTATGTTTGGAAAGAGGTACTTGGCCGACGAGCAGCAAAAGGAACTCCGCAGGTTTTCTGGACTGGTATCGTCCTGACACACTGCGGAGTTCTAGTCCAAATGATGCGTCAGAAGCTGAACCTTGCCTGCAACTGTATCGTCCTGCTTCCAAGAGCCGCTCCCGCAATTCCGAAATTGGAGTTTACGCTGGTTACCGCTCCTGTCGGATCGACGGCCCCGAGCGCCCCGTCGATCGTGGCTACATTAATGTTCGTCGTATTGAAGAGATTGAATATGTCGGCGCGGATCTCGAACCGTGCGGCTTCGCCGAGAACACGATTCTTCGGCACTCCGAACGCTTTCGCTAGGCTCAGGTCGATATCGTTATAACCCGGCCCGTTCAAGCTGTTGCGACGAATTCCCGCCGTCGGTGCCGGAGCCGTTGCAGGAAAAGATGGGCCCGGTACAAACGTTGGCGGCAGAAAGAACTTCGTGCCGTCCCCACCAAAATTGGGATTCGTTGTCTGTTCGAACACACCCTGGTCGGTGCTCGATCCGAAACCCGACAGTACCGCGGCGGGCCGCAATTGCGCATATCCGCTGTTCTGATAGTAGAAGTTCGTGCTCGCGTTGTAGAACGGATCCCACGGGAACCCTGTGTGCCAGTTCCAGATTCCACTGACTGACCATCCACCGGCAATCTTCTCGATCCAGTTATGGCTTCCACGGAAAAACATCGGCTGCCATAGTCCATAGAGCTTGAACGCATTGCGCACGTCGTAATTCGAGCGTCCATAGGCGTTTTTCGGGTCGAACGGATAAGGATCCTGATAGTACGGTCCCGACAGTTCATCCATCGCACGCGCCCAGGTGTACGTCGCCGTCGCCTGGAAAGTATGCGAGAAGTTGTGGCTTAGCGTCGCTACCATCGCGTTGTAATTGCCATTTGCTATGTTTCCCCAGAAGTTGATGGTATTGACTAGCGGATTCAACGCGAATCCATTGGCAGTAGCGATTGCGTTCCAGTTGGAATGCGCGAACAGGTGCCGCGTTTGATTCCCCAGATATCCCAAGGTGAAGATCAGGTCCGGCCTGATTTGATCCTGGATATCGAGCGAGTAGTGATAGTTCGCAATCGTTTTAGGATCGCCCTGGAATCCGGTCAGCACCTGGTTGCCGGCCGCGGGAATATTTTCAGGAGTAAGCGTGGAGATCGCCGCCGGATTCGGCGCGTACCCGAAGATCGAATGAAGGTCACCTGCCGTCTGATACAGAATTCCCGTGCCCCCGCAACTCGGGTTCGTCGTGAACGGAAAGTCACAATGAAAGAACGGCTTCGACGCATTCGGCGGATTGCTGGAGGCGTTCGCAGTGATTGCGATTTCGTTTTGGTTGTAGTTGATCCCAAATCCGCCGCGCACCACGACCTTGTTCTGCAAACGCATCGGCGACCACGCAAATCCGACCACCGGACCGAAGTTCGTTTTCTGTGGCGTGTACAGGTTTCCTCCGATTCGAATGTGCAGTCCGTCGAGCGGATTCGCCCCGGGCCCGAAGAACATCACATCCTGATTGTTCTGCTTCGTGTAGAGTGAATCAAAGTACGACCAGCGCAATCCTAGGTTAAGCGTCAATGTGGGCGTCACCTTGAAGTCGTCCTGCGCGAACACCCCCCACAGATTCTGTCGATCATCCTGCCGGTTCGCGAATGGAACGCCGGTCCGGAAATCGAATTGCCCGCCGAAATTCCCGCCCTCGCCATACGGCGCATCATTGGCGAAGTCCCATATATTGTGAAAACCGAACCCCGGACGCGCCGCATAAATCACTTCATTCAAATAGAACAGCCGAGTGAGGTCGCCACCGACCCGTATGCTGTGCCGTCCGTGAATCTTTGTGAGGACATCTGAGAAGCTGTAGGTCCACTGATTCAAGATGCTCGGTCCCGGTGGCCCGAAATATTGCACCGTCGCCGCGCTCGTGTTAGCGACAGTCCCACCGATCGTATCAATCGACGTCGCCGGCAGCCCAAACGGTTCTTGAGGATTACTTGCCACCTCGTTCCAGCGCCATCCCGCAGCATTCACCCGAGCTTCATTCAGCAGCGTGGCTGAAATCGTGCGGTTCCAGATCGCCGTGTAAGCATTGTTCGTCTGCGAGTGATGCCACAGATTCGCCGACCGCACCGGTCCGTTGTAATTGTTGATGCTGACCGGTACGTAATAGATCGTGAAAGTGACACGATCCTTCTGCGTGAGATTCGCATCAACGCGCCCGGTGTATTGCATTTGTGATGTGTGCGTCGGATTGACGGTATTGAAGAACGCAATATCGGGAACCCCATCCAACCCGCCTCCTATGCCGGGTGCGCTAGGGTTTCCTCCATAGGTCAGATCCTGAAGCCCCAGCCCCGTCTTAATCGGAGAGCCGACGTCGAGACCACCCGTAACCGTGTTGCAATTGACTCCTTCCACGAGACCGATCTGCGAGCAAGTCCGCTGAATCATGCTGTTGGACGAGACAGCATTCCCTGGAAAGGAAAGATATTTGGCCGCAATACTGCCGGCCGTCGCTGCTGCGCTGTCGAACTGCGACGTCTCATACCAGCCCTGTGCCGTCGTTGACGACGCCAGAGGACTTGTCTCCCAGTTGAAGAACGCAAAGATCTTATTCTTCCAGATGGGCCCGCCAAGACTGCCGCCGTATTGATTGAACCGATTCTCGTCCCGGTTCAATCCGCGCGCAGCCGGCGTCCCCGGTTGGTTCGAGCCTACTCCGTTCCAAGCCTGATAGGCATTCAGTCCCGGCCGCGATGCTTTGAAGAACGCGCTGCCATGAAACTGGTTCGAGCCACCCTTGGTGATCACCTGGATCTGCGCGCCGGTGAACCGCCCATTTTGCGCGTCGTAACTATTCGAGACCACCTTCATGGTCTCAACCGAGTCTTCGCTGGGGGTGATCACTGACGTTCCGCCCCACACCGCGCTCACTGTGCTGATGCCATCGATGTTAATGCTGTTCGTCTCATATTGCCCACCCGCATTCTGAACCTGCGGACCATTCTCCGTCGCAAAGATCCCACCCGATCCGCCCGGAGTTCCGCCTGGCCCCTGATTGCCGGGCAAATTAAACGCACCGCCGCCTGCCGCCTGCGAAGCGTCCCCGAACGTCCCCGGAGCCAGTTGCGCCAACTGAAAGACATCGCGATTGAACGAAGGCATATGCTGAATCTGATTGCTGCTAATCGTTCCGCTGACAGTGGCCGTTTCGGCATCGAGCGGCTGCACGGTTCCCGATACTGTGACGGTCTGCTGTACATCTCCGAGGTCGAGTTGCAAATCAAGCGCATTCAACTGCTCAGGGATGATCTGGACATGTTCCAGCATCCGCACCTTAAAACCAGGATGCTCTACGGTGAGGGAATATGGCGCCGGCTGCAGCGCGCCAAACTGATAGATTCCGTTCGCATCCGTCGTGGCGACCATCTTCTGATTTGTGGCCGTGTTCGTCAGAGTCACGGTTGCGCCCGGGACGGCGGCGCCCGTTGGGTCGGTAACAGTTCCGCGCAACGAAGCCCGAAACTGGGCATTGGCGAGCAATGCACTTATGGAAATGAAAGCTAGCAACCACAAAGTACGGGAAAAAGACAGGGACCTGCTCATGATGTCTCCTCTGCCTGAAAGGCGTCGCGTTTGGATGGATCTACTGCTGTATGCTGATGAACTCCCCAAAACCCGGCTGATCGGTTTGAACGTGCGGAACGTTTCTGAGCGGAGAAGAGAAACTCATTCCGGTGAACTCCCGGTGCTGCCTTCGCAGCGGTTAAGTTGGTTGCGGATGTTCAAGAATTGGTTGCTTGTATTCTTGACCAAGGTTTTGAATCGATCACGGGCATCAGGCGACTTGAAGTCTAGCCGTCAGCAGTGCGGAAACCAGACTGAGAGTGAGTGTTTGTTATGTTGATTGGCATGATGGGTGTCTCTTACAGGCGTGCGTAAAGTCTCCCCTGCCGCAACGGAGGAGCAATCTCCGCGGTCCTGATCGCGTGTGTCAACTGCTGATGCCAGGCCTTGTCTCGCCACATTCCCGCAAATTGAGGACCACAAAAGTTGCTGGTGGCGACCGCCAGCCATTGCCCAGTCCAAGCCGCGCGTTGTGCGCCGAGCGCGCACAAATCCTTCACCCAATCCCATTTCAGCAACGGCCAATCCTTGTAATCGACAACGCCCCAGCACTCGGTCGTGATCAGGGGCGCCTTCATCTGGTGTGAAACCGCCGCATGACGGTCGACAGTGTCTATCAGTAGCTTCTGCCAGTACTCTGGCCGCCCACGATAAAGGTCTTCCGACTTGAGGCTCAGATTCGTGTATCCCTTGGCATCGAAGCGCTCATAGCCATATCCGGAAAGTTTGTAGAACTCTCCATTGTTCTGCTGGACCATCCAAATGTGCGGATCAAGAAGGTCAAAGTCGCTCAAACCATGTTCGAGGTAGTTTTCAGGACGGTCTTCAGCGCAGGAGAACAGCAGCGGTATCTCCGGATATTTCTCCCGGACGAGCGCGATCGCCTTGTGCATGTAGTCCAGCGATTCGGGTTTGGCCCAGTCGCCGTAGGTCATGTGCGGCTTCACAAACGGAGCCCAGTCTTCCCCCGGCCACTCGTTGCAAAGATCGGTATAAAGAATCGAATCGATGAACCCAGCCTGTGAGATGAGGTCCAGGGTCTTGATCCAGTTCGCTGCCATTACTTCGGGCCCGGTGACGGTCATGCGCGTCTCAGCGTCATCCTTTCGATACCAGGTCGAGAGCCCCACTATCATGCCGCGCTCGCGGCACTTCCCCAAAAACTCAAACAACCCTGGCAGCAACACGATGCGATTCACATCGGGCGATCCCCACAGCTGCGTATTCCACTCCGGCCAGAGCGTCCACGCCTTGTGCGGATCAGCGGCTAGCAGATGCGGAAACGGATCAATCCGCACGGCGTTGTACCCACGGACCACCAGATCATCGAGAGCCTGATCCCAGTCCTCATATCCGGCACCGGGCCACCGTCGCTCGATCCAGGAAAACTCCCACATAGCGATCGCACGCGGATGCTTGACGGGAGCGGAAGATGCGTCATGAGCTACCGTTTGCGCTTGTGAATTCGTCGCCGCTGCAAGCGATTGCGGCACGATATGCGAAGCCGCAACAGCCGAGGCTGCCGTGTGTAGAAATGTCCTGCGATTCATTGCAGTTCTCCTTGCCCAGTTGGTAATTCTAGGGCTTAGACCACTCGGTCAAGGCCCATTCCGCGCTATTGAAACCTGTGGGGCTGGCTCTTAATATGCAGGTTCAGTTCCACGGGAGATTCCACATGGATGCATTCTTCACTACTTCTGGTCTCCTCGCGCTCATCACGCTGACGTTTCTTGAGATCGTGCTGGGCGTCGACAATGTCATCTTCATCTCGATTCTGTCGAGCAAGCTTCCGCTGTCACAGCAAAGCCGGGCTCGACGGTTAGGCCTGCTCGCAGCAATGGGCATGCGCATCCTGCTTCTGCTCTCCCTGGTCTGGATCGTAAGGCTGACGGCTCCTCTTTTTTCCATCTTGGGGCGCCCCATCTCCGGACGCGATGTCATCTTGATTGGCGGTGGACTGTTCTTGCTCGGGAAGGCGACTGTCGAGATTCACGAGCGCTTAGAGGGGGAAGAGGGCCACAGTTCGGCTCGCGTGCGCCCGTCATTTGCAGCAGTCATTCTTCAGATCGCGGTACTGGACATTGTCTTTTCGCTGGATTCGGTCATCACTGCCGTCGGCATGGCAGATGAAATAGCCATCATGGTTGCAGCGGTGATCCTGGCTGTCGTGGTGATGATGTTATCTGCGGGGCCCATCAGTTCCTTCATCAATCGCCATCCGACCGTGAAAGTTCTCGCATTGTCCTTCTTGCTTTTGATTGGCGTTTCATTGGTTGGCGAAGGCCTTGGCCTGCACATACCCAAGGGCTACATCTATTTTGCAATGGGTTTCTCGGTGGTTGTGGAAGCGATCAATCTGCGTGTCCGGAGAGTGGCCGCGCCAGTTCACCTGCATGAGCCGTATGTTTGACTCTGATTGCTGACAGGTCCGATCACAAGTGCTTCAAAGGAAGAAGTGTAGGGTTATGGTTGATGGGTGATATCGAGATGACAAGCCGATCGGCTGCTCGGGGCCTTCGGTATCAACGGAATACCGCCGTCTGTTCCTGGTTGCGTTCGCTTCATCAGGCGCTGAAGGGCGGAGATGCACTTTTGTATTGCCGCCAGCTCAGCCGGTGTTCCTGGATAAGTCCCCCATTCAGAATAGCGTCTTTCCAAGGCGTTGAGTGCGTATTCAATACGTCCGATCAGTTTGATGGGATCAGACTCTATCAACGCCGATTCATAGGCTTCTCGCCAGGAATGAGGTACACGTCGCATCTTGGCCCCTTGCAATGTCAGACGACGTGGACGCGGGCTTGGCTGACCCTCAGGGCGCGGACTGAGGGCAATTACCGATGAACAAATCCACGATCATTATGCCACTCGCTTGAGGTCGCACGAGAGATTTTATTGCCCAGTAATTCTCTTTGGTAATGTACTTCCTACTAGGCGACCCCCGTAGTCGATTGGGGTAACACTCCAAACACTGGCTATGCCATCACTCAGAGGAGCGAATCGAAGAGAGGTCGGAGCAGTTGAGCCGGGAAATCGTGCGACGAACGAATCTTGATAACAGTTCAGGCCGGGATCAGATTCCGGTAGATCGCCATGCCGACGACTGCATCAACACCCAAGGCGTCGAGCGCGGCAATTTCGTCCTGGCTCCGAATACCTCCGGCGGCGATCAGGCGGCGAGAAGTGGTACTCCGTAAGTTGCGAACCAGATCGAGTGGAATTCCCTGTAGCAACCCCTCAGTGTCGATATTTGTATATAGAAACGCGCTGCAGAAGGGTTCGAGAGCCCGGATCATCTCCGCCGCCTTAATCGGAGTGGATTCTTGCCAGCCCTTAATGGAGACGTAGCCGCCCCGGGAATCGACAGCGAACACGAGCTTGTCGGGGCCTAATTGACTTGAGATCTCGCGGGCAAAAACAAAGTTGATAACGCCCTCCAAAATCAGCGACGAGCCGAGAATAACCCGCTGCGCGCCCATTTCGAGCGTTGAGCGGGCGGAATCGATCGAACGGATTCCGCCGCCGACCTGACAGGGAATCTGGTGGGCGATTTCCGCCACCAGGCTCCGATTGTCGCCGCGGCCCATGGCTGCGTCAAGATCGATGACCTGTACCAATGGGTATTTGGAAAAGCGATCGATCCACTCCTGTAAATCGTCAAACTCGAGCGCTTTTCGGTTGCCTTGCACAAGTTGAACGACCTTGCCTTCCATCAAATCGATCGATGGGATCAGCACGGCCACCTCACAGAAATACCTTGTGCGCAAACGTGTTGTTTGAGGTCAGCGAGGGAGCTGAGGCTGTAGTGAAAGATCGAAGCTGCTAGTGCGGCGTCGGCATGTCCCTCACGAAAGACCTCGACAAAGTGGTCGGCGCCCCCGGCTCCTCCGGATGCGATCACAGGAATGTTGAGGCGGTCGGCAACGGCGCGAGTCAGCTCACAGTCGAAACCGCGGGCTGTGCCGTCGCGATCCATGGAGGTCAGCAGGACCTCTCCTGCTCCTCGGGATTCAGCTTCCAGAGCCCATTCCACGGCATCTCGGTTTGACGGGGTGCGTCCCCCATGCGTAAAGGCCTGCCACGATTCGTTATAGCGCTTTGCGTCGATGGCCACGACGACCGCTTGTGAGCCGAAGCGCTCTGCAATTGTTGTGATCAGTGTTGGATCGGCGAGCGCAGCGGAATTGATACTGATCTTGTCGGCACCGGATAAGAAGACGGCGGAAGCCTCGTCGAGCGTCCGGATACCTCCGCCCACGGTAAACGGAATGAATAGCTCTTTTGCGGTGCGGCGAACGGTCTCGAGCAGTGTGGCACGGCGCTGATGTGCCGCTGAGATATCAAGCAACACGATCTCATCCGCACCCGCCGCACTGTGCGCTTTGGCTAGTTCGGCGGGGTCGCCGGCGTCGCGTAGGTGAGTGAATTGCACACCCTTGACGACGCGGCCGTCGTGGACATCGAGGCAGGCGATGATGCGTTTGGTCAACATGTCAAATGGCGCAGAAATTTGCGAGAAGCCGCAGTCCGGCCTCGCCTGATTTCTCGGGATGAAATTGGACACCGAATAGGAGATCGCGTTCAATTGCTGCAGAAAAGCTTCCCCCATACTCACAGCGGGCGACAGTTGTGCCGTTGAGCGGCGCATAATACGAATGCGTGAAATAAACGAATGGCGAAGCCGATAATCCACGAAAGAGGCGGGAAGTGGTCGCGATTTCAAGTTGATTCCAGCCGACATGCGGCGACTTCACGTTTTGTGGAAATCGCGTACATTTTCCAGAAAATAGACCGAGGCCCGGTGTCTCAGGCGATTCCTCGCTGCCGTCAAACATCCATTGCATGCCGACGCAGATCCCGAGAAAGGGAATCTTGCGTGAGATGGCCTGGGAAATCGCCTGCCACAATCCGGAGCGTTCCAGTGAGCGGGTCGAGGAGAAGTGACCGACACCGGGAAGTACGATTCTAGATGCACGCTGGAGATCCGCCGGATTGGAAGTGATGGCGCACTCTTGTCCGAGCCATTCGAACGCTTTCTTTACGGACACCAGATTTCCGGCGCCATAGTCGACAACCGCGATCATAGAACTCCTTTGGTGCTCGGTAACAGGCCAACCATCTGGGGGTCAAGCCAACAGGCGGCACGAATCGCGCGCGCGAAAGCTTTAAACAAAGCTTCAATTTTGTGGTGGCTGGATCGACCATACAGAACGCGTGCATGCACGTTGGCGCGGGCGCCCCGAGCGAAGCCCTCGAAGAAGTCCTCCACCAGTTCCGATTGAAGATCGCCGACCAGTCGGGTACGCACTTTTGTGTCGACCACGGCGGCTGTACGTCCGCAGAAGTCAACTGCAGCCATGCCCATTGTTTCATCCATGGGCATGAGGAAATAACCAGCTCGGAGGATTCCACGCTTCGTGCCAAGCGCTTTATCGAAGACTTGTCCCAGCGCGATGCCGACGTCTTCGACAGTGTGGTGCTGATCAACGTCGAGGTCGCCACGGGCCTTGAGTGTGAGGTCGAAGCCTCCGTGATGGGCGAAAAGTTCGAGCATGTGATCGAAAAACCGGATGCCCGTGGAGACGTCGTAGCGGCCGCGCCCCTCAATGGTGAGCGATGCCTGAATCTGCGTCTCCTTGCTGTTGCGATGGATTTTGCCTTTTCTCATGAGCCCGCTGCTCCATTGGTTATCGCGAGTACTTCAAGAACTTCGTCGAGCGCGATCAACAAGCGCGTCGTCTGCTCCTCCGGGCCTAGAGTGAAGCGCACGCAACCTTCACAGCCATGATCGGACGAGCGATCGCGGACGAGGATGCCGCGTCGACGCATCTGCTCGACGAACGCCTGCGAATCCGATTTTGTTGAGCCTACGCGCGCAAGCACGAAGTTAGCCTGACTCGGCCAGAACGGGATGCTGCGAGATTGAAGCGTGTTTTCTAAACGCGCACGCGATTGCAGAATCTCATTGACATATCGCTCGATATAACTCTGGTCAGCCAGGGCTTCTGGCAAGCACGCGAGTGCGATGGCATTGACATTGTAGGGAGAACAGATGCGCCGCAATGAAAACATCTGATCGGGATCGCCAATCAGAACACCAACCCGCAGACCGGCGAGCCCATAAGCCTTCGAGAAAGTTCGGGTGATGAATACATTGCTGTGGTTGCGACGGGATGGCAGAAATGTCGTTCCACAGAATTCGAAATAGGCCTCGTCAACCAGGATCGCAGTCTCGGGTGCTGAACGCGCGATCTGGATGATGTCTTCGGTTGGAGCCAGTCGTCCCGTTGGGTTATTTGGATTGGCGATTGCAATCAGGCGCGTTCGGTCCGTAATGTGCTCGCGAACGGCACCAGCGGGGAATGTGAATCCATCTCCGGCAGGAATGCTAGTGACTTCGGCCCCGGTCGCGCTCATGTAGATCCGATACATCGAATACGTCGGAACCACGACCAAGGCCTCATCGCCTTGTTCGAGATATGCCTGGCAGAGCAGATGGATCCCTTCATCGACTCCGTTTGTCAGAAGTAAATCTGACTCCGGTACGGTGAGGTACTTCGCAAGGATCGCTTCGCTCGGCTGTCGCTCCGGGTAGCGCGCCAGGTCTTCGGCGGTGATCTTGCTAAGCCGCGCGAGCACGCGGGATGAGGCGCCAACCGTGTTTTCGTTGAAATCGAGGCGCAGTCCTTCCCGTCCTGCAAGCGGGGGATGGTACGCGGGGATTGAATCAACAGCTCTTCGGGGCCTAAGCATTCGCGCACCTTATGCGTATCGATTCAGCGTGGGCGCGCAGACCCTCGATTTGAGCCAGAGTCTCGACGGTTTTTCCTATTTGTTGCAGAGCTTCACGGGAAAGCTCCTGCACGGTTATGAGTTTCATAAAGTCCCCTACGCTCAGTCCTCCGCGGAAGCGCGCCTGTCCTGCGGTAGGCAACACGTGGTTGGGTCCCGAAACATAGTCACCCGCCGCTTGCGGAGAGTAGTCGCCGACGAAGACTGAGCCGGCATCTCGAATGTAAGGTACGTCTTCCCGAGCAACAGTGATGTGTTCTGGGGCAAGGGCATTTGCCCACTCGCGAGCCTGCTCACGCGATTCCGACACGAGAACAGCTCCCCGTCGTCGCAGAGAGCTTTGGGCGATGGGGTTCTTCGTGGCAAGTTCTTTCACGTTGCATTCGACCCTTTTAGCGAGTGTCGGGTTTGTCGTGATGAAGATGGACAGTGCGTCGGGATCGTGCTCGGCTTGCGAGACGAGATCGGCGGCGATGAATTTTGGATCACCGGACTCACTCAAAATGACCGCTTCGGTTGGACCTGCCAGAAAGTCGATCGCGCAGTCAAATGAGACTAACTTCTTGGCGGCTGTCACGTAAGCATTCCCAGGTCCGACGATTTTATCCACGCGGCGGATCGTCTTCGTTCCGTAAGCAAGGGCCGCGATGGCTTGCGCCCCACCGATCCGGTATAGTTCGCGAACGCCGAGCATTTTTGCTGCGGCAAGGACCTCGGTCGACGGTCTTGGGGAAACGACACAGATATGCTTGACGCCTGCGACTTGTGCCGGAATGACAGTCATGAGCAGAGTGGAAACCAGGGGATAGCGTCCACCGGGCACATAGCATCCAACCGACTCCAGCGGGATCGCCAACTGACCCAGAGAGATGCCCCTGCGCCTTCGAGTCCAGGAGCGGGGCTTCTGCCAATCACAGAAGCGGCGAATATTCTGGGCTGCCACACCGAGCGACCTGCGCATTTCCGATGGAAGTGTCTTCCATGCGGTTGCCATGTCTTCGTCGCTCACTTCCAGCAGTTGATCCGTCGCGAGGCCATCCCATCGCTCTGCGTAGCGGCGTAGTGCGCGATCACCTTTGCTGCGGACATCCTTGAGGATGTTGCGCACGCGTGGCTCAAGAACAGTAAGCTCGGTGGAGCGCGCAGCAAGACGCTTGACCATTCTGAGCGCCTTTTGGCCAGAGAGGATCCGCATCACAACACCACCTTGTTCAGCGGATATTCGACGATGCCGTGAGCCTGCGCCTCCTTGAGACGCGGGATTACTTCCCATGCTGCGGATTCGTCAATGACGGTGTTGACCGCGAACCAATCCTCATCGCTCAGATGAGAAATCGTCGGTTTCTGCAATGCAGGCAGCACCCCGAGCACTGCATTGAGATTCTCTTTTCTGACATTCAGCATGAGCCCCACACGTTCCTGTGCTTCCATCGCGCCCTGTAGCATTAGAGCCAAGTTTTCGATCTTCTTTCGTTTGCTTGCATCAGCGTAAGAGCATTTGTTGGCAATCAACTGTGTATTGGATTCGAGAACCGTTTCGAGAATACGGAGGCGATTTGCCCGAAGGGAACTGCCGGTTTCAGTGACCTCGACGATCGCGTCGGCGAGCATTGGGGCTTTTACTTCGGTTGCGCCCCAGGAAAACTCAACGCGGACGTCGATGCCCTTCTTACCGAAATATCCTCGTGTCACACTAACGAGTTCTGTCGCGATGGTGCGGTTTGCCAGGTCTTCCGCACGCTGAAAGGGAGAATCCTCAGGTACCGCCAGCACCCACCGGACTTTGCCGCGGCTGCGCTTGGCGTAGATCAGGTCGCTGACCGTGACAACTTCGAGCCCGCTTTCGACGATCCAATCAAGGCCTGTAAGCCCGGCGTCCACCGCTCCGTGCTCAACGTAGCGGGCCATTTCCTGAGCTCTGATGAGCAAGCAATCAATTTCAGGATCGGCAGTGGTGGCGAAATAGGACCGACCGTTAGTGTAGGCAGGAAGACCGGCGCGTGCAAAGAGTTGGAGCGTCGCTTCCTGGAGACTTCCTTTGGGAATGCCAATGCGGAGCTTCATGCTGTCTCCTTTGTGGAGGCACCTTGGGAACTGCGCCAAGGTAAATCCTCGCTGAAACATGAGCGCGTACCGCGATGGCAGACTAGCCCTGCACCCTCGACTTCAACGCGAACCAGCACAGTATCGCGGTCGCAATCGGTGCTGGCAGACATCAGGCGCAGGCGATTGCCTGAGGTCTCGCCCTTTGTCCACAATTGTTTCCGCGTGCGGCTGAAAAACGTCACATAACCACTCGTCAGGGTACGGGCCAGAGCTTCTTGATTCATAAATCCGACCATGAGCACTTCGCCGTCGGAGGCGTTCTGCACTACGGCGGGAATCAAACCGCCCAGTTTGTCAAAGTCGAGTTCGGCATTCATTCCGTTTCTCCAGAAAAACAGAAAGCCCGCTGCGCTCCATGCGTCAGCGGGCTGAACTTGCTATGAGTGCTGGTTAAGTCAGGTGCACCCCCGCCAACGCGCTATGCGCGTGATGATGATGGCGGTGGTTGACGTAAAACGTCATTGCAATCAAAGAATAGGAGGGCCCGACTTACCCGTCAACAATATTTCAGGCAACACTCGACTCGTTTTTTTGATGACATGCATTCGTTATTTGGATGCTCATGGCACCTCTCGTCCACAGAGCTCTGAGACTGCCCCTGCATCGTGCACGGGACAATTACCGCGTGGCTCCATTGCCCAGCGACGTCGGCCGGGTGCCAGGCAGGGAAATTCGAGGGTGCACAACAAAGTCCACCGCAAGGACTAAGGTCAAGCATCTAATGCGCCGGAGCAACAGCAATCTGCGAGAGTTGCTTCCTTTCGGCTTCTGCCTGCTTGGCGGCTTTGCTGACTTCCAGCGTGACATCCCGAGATCCAAACCCAATCCCGACCTTCTTTAGAAACGCGGTTGGTGGCGTGCCTCCTGCGAAAATCCAGGCGAAGTCATTGGGGATCTCCTGCTGCTTACCGGCGATCTCAAGAATTACTGATTCGGGTTTGAACTCCAAAACATTGGAGTTGAACAGTACGCGGACCTTCCCAGACTTCGTGTACTCTTCAATGCGTTTTGCATTCCGCTCTTTGATTCGACTGAAGCGCTCGCTGCGGTAAGAGAGCGTGACCTGGTTGCCTTTCTGGTTCGCGAGTCCCATGGCGGCTTCGACGGCACTGTCGCCTCCGCCTATGACGAGAATCTTCTTGTTGATGTAGTGGTCGGCTTCGATCAGGCGGTACATTACCTTAGGCAACTCCTCACCCTTTGCCCCCAGCTTTCGCGGGTCGCCAGCACGTCCAAGAGCAAGCACAACGGTACGTGAGCGATATTGGTTCGTGGCTGTTGTGACAGTGAAGATTCTGTCTGGCCCTTTCTGGATGTCTTCCACCTTCTCACCTGTCGAGCAGTTAAAGTCGGAGCGATTCAGAACCATGTCCCAGAAGGCGAGCAGAGCTTCTTTGGAGAGCTGCATCTTTTTGAATTTCCCATACATGGGGAATTCCACCGGACTGGTCATTACCAACTTCTGTCGTGGGTATTTGGCGACGGTGCCTCCGATCTCGTCGCGTTCAAGCGTGATGTAGCTGAGTTTGCTCTCAATTGCGCGTAGCGAAGCGCTGATTCCGGCGGGACCGGCGCCCACAATCAAAACGTCGTAAGTACCATCGACCGGGCGAGCCGGATTGGCCCCGAGTTTGGCGGCAATAGTATCGATGCATTCGCGTCCTTGATTCACGGCGTTCTTGATCAGTGCCAAGCCGCCAAGTTCACCGATAATGAACATGCCGGGGATTGTGGTTTCGTACTCGGGTGTGAGCTGAGGCATATCGGCAGCCATACCTGGGCTCGCCATGACCATTGTTATCGCGCCGACGGGACATGCATCGGCGCACAGTCCGTGGCCAATGCATTTGTGGCCGTTCACGATCACGGCCTTCCCGCCGATCATCGCCAAGACGTCCCCCTCTGGACATACGCTGGTGCACGTAGCACAGCCGATGCAGTAGTTGTTATCGATATGTGGATGCTGGGCCTTCGGCCCCTCAGAAAAGAGTTTGCCCTTCTCAGCGGCCTCGCGCGCGTTGGATTCCCGCCTCTTTAGGCTCTTGAGATAAAAGAACAGAAAAAAGAAGCAAATGATCCCACCAATGCCGTACGTCAGAAACGTATCCATTGACTAAAAATAACCCAGAACGAACTGCAGGCCAATATGCATCAGCGCGAGTACTGCAAAGGCGTAACTGAAAGGTTTGTGAACTACGTGCCAGAGGTGGAAGACTTTTTGCGAGCGTGAGAGGAAAAGCAGGCGCTTAGAAAGTGCAGCCTGCTCTGCAGCCGCATGAATTGCTTTTTCGAGTTCCCGGTGTTGCGAAGGAACGAACCCAAGGAACGTCCTAAAAGACTGGCCTGAAGCGTGACGACGCAGACGCGCGACACCAAATTTCCGAACGACATCCAGGACCATCATGTACAGCAGGGCAATCGGGATCGGAAGTCGAGCTACTTGCTGAGCATTAGGCAATCGCAACAGGGCTTTCAGATCGGCCTCGGGAAGTATTCTCTGCGAGGCTAATTCCTGGCACAGAGTTTCCTGCAGTTCCTGCAATTCCTTCATGGATAGTTCTACGGTGGTAACTCTGCGCGGAATTTGAGCGTACAGATAACGTCCGACCACGCCGCTGGCGGAGACGGCAAACATGATCCAAAATGCCATGCCAGCGATACCTTTAAATTTCAACGTCGAGTGGAACGCGATGATGAAGGGCGCAGTCAGGCCCATTAGGACGTGGATATCAAGCCAGTGACGGGTCTTGCCAATCTGACCGAGCCAGGCCCAGTGCTTGCGAATCGGATACAGAAAGATTCCGACGAACAAAGCGACACCGACGAATCCGAGGTAGAGCCCGATCGGGCCACTGGGCCGTAACATGTGATGCTTGGGCGAAAACGGGCGGTCCATCGCTGCGAGCTTGTAATAGTCGAAGCCATAAATAAAGATGGCGAGGTTCGTTGCGATCGCAAGCAAATATAGCAGTCGCAGGCGAATGCGATGGCCTCGCTCAGTGTCGATGACCGGCGCGGTGCGCTCGGCAATGCGGGCGGTAGCAGTTGCACTCATTTTTGTGTGACCTTCTCTTCTGTACTCACTGAAAATTTCTTGTAGCCGGTGAACTGATGCAAATTCCGCCAGTGCTGGCGAGCGGTTTCGACTTCCACGCGGGCCTGGATGGGATACCAATAAGGCTGCTTGGTATCGGCAAAGTTGAGAGGCGCGAAATCGATTTCGGATGTTAGCGTCTTCAGACCAACATCCTGCAGCGTGTCTGCGATGCCAGCTTCGATCTTCGCGATGGACCCCGTCTCGGGATCGATCCACGCAGTCCCGGTGAGCTCAAGCGGATATTCCCTGCCACGCAGAGCCAGGGCGGCGGGCGATTTCATTCCGGTGATGTGCTGGAACGTAACCTTCTGAAGTGTGTGCCCAGCCACGACGTCCTGCTCAGCAAGAGTGAACTTGAATGCATCGGCATAGATCGGATGAAATACCAGGAACAACGTCGCGAAGCCATTGCTTAAGAGCATGGAGGTGTTTTTCCGATCCTTCTTGGCCTCGTGAACGGGGATGCGCGACTCGGACAGGTTCAGTTCGCCCCCCGCGTTCGTCAGGATTACGAGGTAGTCATAAGTGGATTCTTCCTTGAGTTCGACCTTATTGTCCTTTCCCAGTTTTTCCTGGCGGACCTGCTCCGTGCACTTTACGTCGGAGAACTGATCGAGGAAGACGGAAGTCTGCCCGGCGGTACGCTCAAGGATCCCGTTGAGACGCTGGGCATCCGGGGCGCCGGACTCCGCAGCAAAACTCAATTCGGCCAGCAGAGTAGAAACGAAGGCGGCGCTCAGAGCCAGGATTGCGATTTTGCGTCGATTTGTCATTCGCGTTTCCTCCTGTTGTCAAAGCGGTAGCCCATAGAGAGCATGATTTGGTCGTAGCTGAGGTCGCCACGGTTGGTAGTGAAGTTTCCTTGCAGATAATAGTGCGAGCCCAGCGTTGTTT
Source organism: Binatia bacterium (assembly GCA_035577905.1). Taxonomy (GTDB): domain Bacteria; phylum Acidobacteriota; class Terriglobia; order Terriglobales; family Acidobacteriaceae; genus Sulfotelmatobacter. Next base: position 183,973 of record DATKAP010000124.1, on the reverse strand, counting down.
CGACCGTTCCCGTCAGGAAACGGCTGCGATTGCCCGTGGTGAGCGTGGAACCAAAATCCTGCTGCCCCAGAAGGGCCTCGAACCTGAGGTGGTCTCTTACTTGCCGCGATAATGAGAGCGACTCATAGTGGCCGTCTCCGAAGGAGCTGTTGAAGCGAGAATAATGAACGTCGGCACGCAGGCTTATGATGGGAATTCGGCCGAAGGTAACTCCGTACATCTGGTTCAGGGAAGCCTGAGCGTCACCGCTACGGTTGCTGCGACCCAGAGTAGTACTAATCCAGATTTGGGGTAAGACCTCGACGCGTCCACCTGCGCTGAAACCCTGGAACAGAAACTTGTCAAGCAGGCCCGTGCCCACCAGAGTCGTATCAAAGGTCGGAACATCGCGGAAATAGTTGTAGTTCGCATCGATCTCCACACGCGCCATCGGGTTGACGCGCAGGGTAGTGAAGTTGCGCCCGAGGCCCGGTCCAGGCGACGCCGTAACGGCGTTTCCACTCGGATTATCGAATTGTGCTGATTCGTAAAGCGCGATCGTTCGCTTATAAGAAACAGAGTCTTCGAGGAATATGAAAGGACGGTCTAACTGCCATTTCACCATGCTGATTCCGCCGCCGACGGTACTGCTGTAATGCCAGGCGTCAAACCCGCCGCCGTCGAAATTCACGAACCCACCGCTGATGACCCGGTCGGGACTGTAGTCCCATGAGGAAGGATCGGGAGTTGAGCCGCCGAAGACTCCGAGGATCGTTCCCTTGCTAAGATGTACTCCGAAGTAGCCCCCGTCGATGGTATCGAGACTGGGAGCCCAGGGCAGATATAAGCGGCCGAAACCAGCGACCAGTGCGGAGTTCGGGTTGTCGTAGGTCATATTCAGATGGTACGTGCGGTTGAGTGTTTCCTGCAGCGTATTCTGTGCCGCCTCTGACTCACGAGTGATACGACCGCGCCAATAGCCACTCAGATTCCAGTAAGTCCCGCCAATCCTCGTGACGTCCCCGCGAAAAACAACCCCAAGATTAGTGCTGGTCACGGTGTTAGCGCCGTGGCTGAATGTTTCGATGGAATCAAAACCAATTCGGCCACGCGCTCGGTTTACAGAAGGTGAAGGCGGCCGTGGAACCTCTTGGCGCGCCTCTTCATCGAGCGTGTCTCCTTCGGTGAATGCGATCACAGCCGGGTACTGCCGAGTCGAGCTCAACGTCCGTTGCTGCACTAGGGTCTCAGCGTCGCCATTGGACAGATACGCAAGATCACCCACTTTCACGGGTCGTTTGGGATTGTGAATATCCGTCACGGCGGATGTCTCAGCAACCGCAGAGACTTCGAGTTCAGCGACGACTTTGGGATCGGCCGCGTTGACGCTTTCCCCCTGTTTGGCCGCGTGGTTTGCATCTCGCACCAGAAGCTTCATTCCTTCCGTCAGACCCTGCGTCCGTCCGCCCTCCAAATAAGCAACGCCGTCAGCCACATACTTCACTCGAAAAACCGTGTGTAGGCTCGGGTCATCGCTACGGGTGATAAGCGTAGTTGTCGACGTTGTTGGCTCAGGTTCTGCCGGCGAAGGCAAGGCTTCGGCCGATTCGGTAACTCCGCTCGTAGTCGGAGTTGCGTCGGCAGACGGAGTTGCGACTTCCGGAACAGCCGCAGGGGCAGATGTTGCCGCTGTGACTTCGGAGGCCTTTCCTTCCGGCTGGGGTGACAGCGTTGCAACCGGCGAAACGGTCGCTGTGGGGGCCGGTTGTGGCGATGCCGCCGGAGGGCCCGTAGGCGCCGGCACAACGGGTTGCGGCGGTGCTGGAACGGACTCAGCCGTAATTCCGACGGGTTTCTCTTCCACCTTAGGCATGGCGGAAACAACCGGAGCAGGGGGAGAGACCGGAGGTTCCGCAATTTTGGGAGTAACGGAGACTTGTTTCTGCTCGAATGTGCCCGATGCGGTCGAATTCGAGGGCATCGCAGCAGTCGTTTGTGCCCGAGCAACCGCAGGTGGTGGCGGGGGAAGAGCCGTGGCTGAAGAAACGCTCGAAGGTGGTTGGAATTCGGGGCCCGCTACAGCCGGAGGCGGTGTAGGCAGTGATGGTGAATCTTCCTTCGTGCTATCGCCAATTACCGGGCCAGTTCCATCCCGGCGCCGGCGGAAGACGCCGGCTAACATGTTGCCGGACGTCGCGGCCACCGGTGCGCCGTGCGACGCATGTTTCTCTTCGCCAGCAACAGTGAGAATAATGCTGTTTCCTTCGGCTGTGACGACGTACGGACGAACCTCATCCAAGTCGAGTACAACTCGAGTGATATACGGACTGGTGCTGTGCTGCGCGGTTCTCACCTGCCGCACGCCGTTGGCGTGCACCGAAACGCTCTTGGTGCTGTTGTTGCAGATCGTGTTCGGGAAGTCCAACAATATGCGATTCGGATTCGCGGCAGTGTCAACGGACGGCTTAACCGGAGCACTGACCGTGATTTCGATCCGCAAGTCGGATCCCTGTCGGGCAGTGGTCACTTTCCGCACCGTGATCGGGATCGGATTCTGTGCCGCAGCACTCGACCACAAAAGCAATGCGATCCAAAGATGTTTCTGAGCTGCCGTCATTCTCTGTCAACACTCGCTGGCGCTCCACTTGCCGCCTGGGGGATTTTCGGATACAGAGCTAAGCCCCGGATCCGTCGCGGCCCCGAAAGGGATCGCGATTTGGCGCGTATTCATCTACTGCCATACTTCACGGAGTCCGCGACTCCGGCTAGTCTCGACCACTTGGATGACACTGATAACAGTTGACGCTGTTGTACACATACCCATTGACCTTAGGGTGGTCGAAATTGTTGGCATTATCGGCCCCATGTTCATGACAGTCTATGCACTGGAAGACTGCGTAGTTATTTCCAGTGGTGTGGCACGTCGTGCATTGGCCGTTCGCATTTCCATGGTTCACAGAGAACTGCGTGTACTGCGTGTGGTTGAAGGTTGCCCCTGTCCACGCGCTCGTGGTGTGACAGGTCGAGCATTGCGCGGACGGGAAGAATACGGAATTCGCCGACGCGGCATGCGCCGGGTTAGTGGTGCCATTGTAATCGCTCTGATGGCACGTGATGCAAGCATTGCTGGTCAGGTTGTAATTGTTATTAACGTGGCAGTCGGTACATACCCTCGGCGGTACTGTATGCTGACCCGTTAGTGGGAACCCTGTGTTGTTGTGATTAAACGTGGAATCGGTCCAGACGATCGTGTCATGACAGGTTTCGCAGGTCGTTGGGAATCCGGCTGATGCGTGCGCCGGGTTTGTCGTTCCCGCGTAATCCTTCTGGTGGCACGAGTAGCACAACGTACTGTTCAGTGAGTAGTTGTTGTTAACGTGGCAATCCGTGCAGAGGCGCGGCGGTACCAGGTGTGCGTTGGTCAGCGTAAAGCCAGTTGTCGAGTGGTCAAACTTGCCATCCGTCCACTGAACGGTGTCGTGGCATTGATCGCACGTTGTCGGGAACCCAGCTGACGCGTGGGCTACCGGCGAAGTAGCGTTGTTGTAATCAGTCTGATGACAGGTGACGCAAGCTGTGCTGGTCAAGTTGTAGTTATTGTTAACGTGACAATCAGTGCAGGCCCGCGGCGGTACCGTGTGACCGCCGGTCAGCGGGAACCCCGTACTGTTGTGGTTAAAGGTTGCATCCATCCAGTTGGAAGTGTCGTGACAGGTATCGCAGGTCTGTGGGAAATTCGCGCTGACGTGATTCGGGTTCGTCGTTCCCTGGTAGTCCTTGAGATGGCAGGTTACGCACGCGGTGCTGTTCAGATTGTAGTTGTTGTTGACATGGCAATCGGTGCAGGCGCGCGGCGGAACTGTGTGCAGTCCCGTAAGCGGGAATCCGGTGCTGGAGTGGTTGAACGTCGCGTCCATCCAGTTGGAGGTGTCGTGACAGGTATCGCAACTCTGCGGGAAATTCGCAGTAACGTGATTCGGATTCGTCGTTCCCTGGTAGTCCTTGAGATGGCAGGTTACACATGCCGTGCTATTCAGGCTGTAGTTGTTGTTGACATGGCAATCGGTGCAGGCGCGCGGCGGAACCGTGTGTAATCCGGTGAGCGGGAAGCCGGTGCTGTTATGGTTAAAGGTCGCATCCGTCCAGGTACTCGTATCGTGGCACTGATCACAGGTCTGCGGGAAATTCGCAGTAACGTGATTCGGATTCGTCGTTCCCTGGTAGTCCTTGAGGTGGCAGGTCACGCATGCCGTGCTATTCAGGCTGTAGTTGTTGTTAACGTGGCAATCGCTGCAGGCACGCGGCGGAACCGTGTGCAACCCCGTTAGCGCGAATCCAGTACTGGTGTGATTGAAGGTCGAGTTCAGCCATGTAGAGGTGCTGTGGCACTGGTCGCAAGTCTGGGGGAAATTGGCCGAAACGTGATTCGGATTAGTGGTGCCCTGGTAGTCCTGCAGGTGACAAGTCACGCACGCGGTGGTGTTCAGGCTGTAGTTGTTGTTGACATGGCAGTCCGTGCACTGCCGAGGGGGAACCGTGTGCAATCCGGTGAGCGGGAAGCCGGTGCTGCTGTGGTTGAAGGTCGCGTCCGTCCAGGTGCTCGTATCGTGGCACTGATCACAGGTCTGCGGGAAATTCGCAGTAACGTGATTCGGATTCGTCGTTCCCTGATAGTCCTTGAGGTGGCAGGTCACGCATGCCGTGCTATTCAGGCTGTAATTGTTGTTAACGTGGCAATCGCTGCAGGCACGCGGCGGAACCGTGTGCATTCCGGTTAAGGCAAAACCGGTTGTGGAGTGATCGAATTTCCCGTCGGTCCACTGCACCGTGTCGTGGCATTGCTGGCAAGTCGTCGGAAAGCCAGAATGAGGAACCGGTGATGTCGCGTTATTGAAATCGGTCTGGTGGCAGCTGACGCAAGTAGTGTTCGTAATGTTGTAGTTGTTGTTAACGTGGCAATCGGTACAGGCGCGCGGCGGGACTGTATGCGAACCGGTCAACGGGAACCCTGAAGTCGAGTGATCAAACTGCGCCGGCTGCCAGGCCGCGGTGTTGTGACACGTGTCGCACGTCTGTGCAAATCCCTCAGCAACGTGGTTGGGGTTCGTTGTCCCCTGGAAATCCTTGAGGTGGCACGAAACGCACGTATTGCTCGTCAGGTTGTAGTTATTGTTGATGTGGCAGTCGGTGCATGCGCGTGGGGGAACGGTATGCATGCCCGTCAACGGGAAGTTGACACTGTTATGGTCGAATGTGGCCGGCGACCACCCGGCGGTCGTATGGCATGTATCGCAGGTCGTCGAAAAATTGGATGACACATGGTTGGGATTGGTCGTACCCTGAAAATCCTTCAAATGACAACTGACGCACGCCGTATTGGTCAAAGTGTAGTTGTTGTTGAGGTGACAATCCGTGCACGTGCGCGGTGGCACCGTGTGCATGCCGCTAAGCGGGAATCCAGTCGTGTTGTGGTTGAACGTCGCGTCCGTCCAGTTGCTGGTGTCATGGCACTGATCACAGGTCTGCGGAAAGTTCGAGGTGACGTGGTTGGGATTGGTCGTGCCCTGAAAATCCTTCAGATGGCAACTGACGCACGTCATGGTACTGATCGTATAGTTGTTGTTAGTGTGGCAATCGGTACAAGCACGCGGTGGTACCGTGTGCATTCCACTGAGCGCGAAACCGGTGCTGGCGTGGTTAAATGTGGCGTCCGTCCAGTTGCTGGTGTCATGGCACTGATCACAGGTCTGCGGGAAGTTCGAGGTGACGTGGTTGGGATTGGTCGTGCCCTGGTAATCCTTCAGGTGGCAGCTCACACAAGCCGTGTTGGTGATCGTGTAGTTATTGTTAACGTGGCAATCCGTACACTGCCGCGGCGGTACCGTATGCAATCCGGTCAGCGGAAAGTTAGTGAGATTGTGGTTGAACGTTGCATTCGTCCAACTGCTGGTGTTGTGGCACTGATCGCAGGTCTGCGGAAAACTCGATGCGACGTGGTTGGGATTGGTCGTACCCTGGAAATCCTTCAAATGGCAGGTCACGCAGGCGGTGCTGTTCAGAGTGTAATTGTTATTGACGTGGCAATCGGCGCACTGCCTGGGAGGAACCGTGTGCAGACCGGTCAGCACAAAACCGGTGGTCGAGTGATCAAACTTGGCATCGCTCCACTGCACCGTATCGTGGCAGTTTTCGCACGTCGTGGGAAAACCGCCATGTGGCACCGGAGCGGTCGCGCTTGCGAAGTCTTTCTGGTGGCATCCAATGCACGGCAACGCGCCCAGGGTGTAATTGTTGTTTACGTGACAGTCGGCGCATTGCCGGGGAGGGACCGCGTGACCGCCGGATAGAACGAAGCCGGTTGAGCTGTGGTCAAAACCCGTAATATTTGCATTCAGCCAATTGTCCGTCGTGTGACAGTTCTCGCAGGTTGTGGAGAACTGCGCTTTCACGTGACTCGGATTATCGGTCGACGTGTAGTCCTTCTGGTGACAGGAATAGCACGCCGTCGACATGAGCTGAAATTTGCTGGTAGCTCCCCCTTTGTGACAGGAATCGCAATCGACAGCGGCGTGGGCACCCGTCAATGGGAAGCGATTGTTGTGCTGCTCCACGTCCTTGATCGAAACCTGCCATCCACGAACCGTATGGCATTGCTCACAGTTGGCTCCTAGCTGACGCTTATGGATGTCGGCATGGCAGTCTTGACAACGTTGACCGACGTTCGAGAACACCATCTTTACGTGACACGAAGTGCAGGCCACGGCAGAATGCATGCCGCGCAGGGGATAACGCGTTTGGTTATGGTCGAACTCGGGAACCGCCCGGATTGGCTTCCAACTGCTCGCGGTATGGCAATTCTGGCAGGGAAGCGCTAAATTGCCATGCGGGCTGTGCGTGCCCTCGGAGGCCTGCGCTCGCGCGATTCCAGAAAGTCCGGAAAGCGCCAGAACCATCACCAAAACAGATTTAGGGATACCCCCTGCGCCCATGACCTGCACCTTGCTTTCGTTCTCTTAACCCCAGGAATCAAAAAACGCAGCCGAAGACATGTATTTAGATCGGCTTTTGCAATTCGCAGTCCAACTAGAGTATCGAGTTTGAGAGCTTAGCCAAAAGTTACGCCAGTGAGAGTCCGAATGTTCGCTGGGTCAGGGTTTAGCCCACGAAATCGGCCATTACCGTAGTTTTTCCGTGTAACTCCTGCCCTGTTGTTTGGCAGCTTTTTCCTTCGATCCGGCGCGTAGTGAAGACCAAGTGGTTGTACAAAATACTCTAGTCTGGTCGAAGCGGCAACTGCGGACGACAAGCTTTCTTAAAGATATACCTCGGCAAGGGATGTGGATGGGGGCCCGGAGGTTGTAGTCCTTCAAGTACACAGAAGTACATGCTGGCGGGTTTGCCAGTTGACATGCTTCTACATGCCGGTTTTCTTGCTACCCGCTACTGGGGGATTCGCGCCGTGGCATGAGACACAGTCTTTAGGGGTAGGCTTGTAGAAGAGTACTTGCTTAGCGCTAACCTCCTTGAAAAGCTTGTGACACTCTCCGCACTTGACGTTCTGGTGGGCCCCGCGCAACGGGAATGTGGTCCGCTTTTCGTGGTCGAACAAGGACGGCTTCCATTTCATCGAGTTGTGGCAGTCGGCACAAGGCGTAGTCTCGCCCTTGGCGAATTGCCTTCCATGGATGTCCTCGTGACAGTCTTCGCACAACACCGGCGCCACCTTGAAGTCGGCATCGATGAGCTTGGTCCCTAGATTCGGAGGCTTGTGACAGTCGATACAGGCCGTCGCACGGTGTGCCCCCAGCAACGGGAACTTTGTTTTGGAATGATCAAACCCCGAGAGTTCTTTCCATGACTTAGTCGTGTGACAGGCCTCGCACCCTGCTGGGCTTCCGTCCGCCCGCACCTGCTGCATGCGCTCGTTGAACTGCCCTTTGTGGACATCTTCGTGACAACTGCTGCAGTTCAACGTCTTCCAGTGATAGATGAAATCCTTGGGCTGGAACTCGGCGGATTCCTTGTGGCAGTCTGCACAAGGCACCGCTGCATGGCCCCCCGTCAATGCAAACCGGGTCTGCTTGTGCTTGGCGAGGGTAAAAGTAGAAGGTGTGTATCCGTCCAGGTTATGGCACTTGTCGCAAGCGTTGAAATATGGTGCAGCTGCAAACTGTCCTGAATGGCGATCTTTGTGACAGTCGGTGCAAACGGCAAACTTTAGCCGGTATAACGTGTCTTCGCCCTTGGGGAGGTGGCATTGCGCACACTGCACGCGTGTGTGTCCGCCTTGAAGCGGGTACTTGGTAGAAGCGTGTTCCTTTACCGTAAAAAGCGAAGGCTTCCAGCCCTGTACGTTGTGGCAAGAGGAGCACTGGCCGCCGTCTTGGCGCTTCGTAAACTGTCCCTTATGGGCGTCCTTGTGGCAATCCGTACACTTCTGGAACTGGAGCGGCTTTTTGAAATCCCCGTTGGCGTGGCACTTTCCGCATTCGACTGTAACGTGCTTGCCTTCTAGCGGGTACTTTGTCGTGGAGTGGTCGAACTTCTCATTCACGCTCTGCAGCGAGAGTTTCTTCCATCCAGAGGTGTTGTGACACGACGAACAGGCTTGCGGAAAGCTCCCGCGGTGCGGATCTTTGTGGCAATCGGAGCACAGCTTGAAGGGGATGCCAACGTATTGCGGCTTGCCATCGGCGCCGTTGGTGTGACATTTGGCGCACTGTACCTGAATGTGCTGGCCGGTTAGAGGATAGCGGGTCCTGCTGTGGTCGAACTGGGCTATGTTGATGGTTTTCCAGTCGACAAAGTTGTGGCATGACTGGCAAGTTGGGCCCAGTCGCCCTTTGTGAAAATCCTCGTGGCATGGAACGCAGGCGGTCGACAAACCAAGGTACGAACGATTCAGGTCTTTATACTTGATCGTCGGTCGCTCCTGTTGAGAAATATGCGAGGCGGTGTGGCATTTGTTGCACTCCAAACCGGCGTGCTTGCCTTCGAGTAGATAACCGGTCTCGTTGTGGTTGAAGGTCTTGGTATTCCATTTGATCAGGGGAAAATCTTCGCCATTGTGGTCGGAATGGCAGCGAGCGCACTCTTGGCTCGAGCCGGCTGGAATATTGTAAGTTGCGTGCAGTCCTCGGTGAGTCTTAAGCCGGCTTGCGATCTCTGTGTGGCATTCCAGGCACTTAAGGGCCGCCTGCCCCCCAAACTTGTGACAAGCCACGCAGTTGGTCGATCCATTCAAAGACTGGTGTGCCCGCGCTAGAGGGCCGGGCGAGATTTGCCCGGAACTAATGCCGCTGAGGACAAGCAATCCTATGAGCAAAATTCCGGTTCGGACAGCAAAGTGCAAGGCAACTGGCGGAAAGGATCTGCGCTTTGGACTTTCCTGTATCGTATGAGACGCCTGTCCGGGATTGTGATGGCGCACTGTACCCCAATTACCCCTTGCTTCAGGAACGCTTCTCTAAAGTCTAGCGAGCCAATGGCGGAATGCACCAGTCACTAAAGGTACACCCGCTTGGTCATACGGAACCGCGTTCTTCATCATCATATCGGGAGGGGAAGCATCCAGAAGCGGCACCATTGAACTGACCTTCGACTCCAGAGCGAGGCGGCTGGATGTAAAGGGTTTTGAACGGTACAGGGAAAGTTTTCTGTACGAGTCCCGAGCAGAATTGCCATCTGGAGGGCGTGGCCAACTCTAGCGGCTGTGATGAGGATCACATACTTGAAATTCGTCGGCACGCATTCTTTAGCGAAGACGGGAAACAGGTCAACGCGGCCATCAGCGTTTCGATCCAGAAGCTAGGAGGACAGTTCAACTCAGTGTTCCAATCGCCATCTTTGGTCGCGTCGGATCTAGATTCCTTTCGCAGGCAGGAATCGATTCTGATAGGCCTCAATCTCCTGATCCTAATCGCACTGTTTTCATTGCACCTCTATTTCGCTTCTTTCTGGGGCAAGCCGCGGCAGATGCTGATTCTGGCCGTGTGTTTCGGAACCGTTATCAAGTCGGCGGAATGGGCATGGCTGCGGAGCCTCACGCGCGCGTTGAAACCGAAGGAGTTGGCCATTCTCACTTGGGCGTCGATCGCCCTAAACATATCCCTTGCCATCGTGTTAAGCATACTCACAGATAAGGAGGATACCCCCTACTTTGCGCTGCTGATGGTGCCGGTTCTCGAGGCCGCATTTCGCTTTGAATTGCCTGCCATCGTGGCTGTCGTCACGGTCGTGGATGTATCGCTGTTTTGGCAAGTGCGTTGGTTTTTCGACAAACATCCGCCCCTGGACGTTGGCGAATACTACGAGGCTGGTATCACCTCCGTGCTGTTTTTCATTGTGGGATTTCTGGTTTGGCTGCTCCTCGCCGATCTCCGAACGAAGGATGCTCGACTGGCAAACAATTTGCTTGAATTGCAGCGAGCGCGCAATCAGTTGTTGCGTGAGGAAGGGCTGGCGGCAGTGGGACGTTTTTCGAGTGCGATTGCCCATGAGATCCGAAATCCCGTGGCAATGATCGCCAGTTCGATCGCCACTGCCAGGCAACTGAGCGGCGAAGAACGCGAGGAGATGTTTGCCATAGCCGCCGATGAGGCGAATCGACTGAGCGACTTGACCACGGAATTCCTAGACTACGCGCGCGCACGGCCGCTGAGTCTCTCGGAAATGTCGGTAGGCGACGTGGTCGGTTACGTCGCCGATGCTTCTCGAGCTCACGCCAGCAAGAAGCGAGTTCGCTTCGAACTCGACGTTCCAGTGGAGCTTACGATCTGCGCCGATGGAACCCAATTACAACAGGCGCTGATGAATGTTCTTTTGAATGCGGTTGACGCATCACCGTCTGACAGCAAGGTTCTAATCCGCGTGCATGACACCGATGAGCGCAAAATTCGCATCGACATCGAAAATGCTGGGACGCCGATTACAGAACCGGCTCTGAGCAGAATCTTCGAGCCGTTCTTCACCACCAAGCCTCGGGGGACGGGACTGGGACTTGCGATCGCGCGCAACATCGCACGGGCCCAGGGGGGCGATCTCGTGCTCGCCGGAAACGAACCGGGCCGAGTTTGTTTTTCCTTAATCATGCCGATGTTCTGCCAGACGCCGCAGCAACAGGGGAATTAGACAATGGGAAGAATCCTGATCGTTGACGACGAGCCGAACATGCGTCGCATTCTGGCCTCGAACCTGCGTCTGGACCAGCACCACATCTGGGAAGCGGGAGGTGTGGAAGAGGCACAGCGCAATCTGGCTGCCAGCGACTTCGACGCAGTGATCACGGATCAAAAGATGCCGGACGGCGAGGGATTGACCGTGCTGGCCTCAGCGCACGAGAACGACCCCACTCTTCCAGTGATCATCCTTACCGCAGTGGCCACAATCGAACTGGCCGTCCAGAGTATGCGGAGTGGTGCATTTGATTTCCTCACCAAGCCGTTTCAGCCGGAAGTAGTCCGCGCTACCATGCAGCGAGCGTGTGAGCGTACCCGGCTGTTGCGTGAGAATATTCTGCTGAAGGATGCGGTCGTTCGTCTTGAAGGTGCTTCTGAAATTTATGGCGATAGCCCCGCTATGCATGAGGTGCGAGAGCGGATTGCACGCGTTGCTCCCACGCACACCACTGTTTTGATCACCGGTGAAACTGGCACAGGCAAGGAGATTGTCGCGCGGTCGATTCATCGCAACAGTCCGCGAGCGGCAAAGCCTTTCGTGGCGGTCAATTGCGCAGCGTTCACTGAAACGTTGCTGGAGAGCGAGCTCTTTGGCCACGAAAAGGGTGCTTTTACCGGAGCCGACCGACAACGGCAGGGGCTCTTCGAAGCAGCGCATGAGGGCACGCTTTTTCTGGACGAGGCCGGAGAGATGTCGCTCGCGGCCCAGGCCAAACTCCTGCGAGTGCTTACCGATGGGCAGGTCTTGCGAGTGGGCTCTACGCGGCCTAGGCGCGTGGACGTTCGCGTGCTCGTCGCGACTCACCGAAACTTGGAGCAGCGCGTGAAGGATGGGCAGTTTCGCGAGGATTTGTTTTATCGTCTGGCTGTCGTCCCTATCCACCTTCCCGCATTACGAGATCGCGGCGAGGATATTGCGGGACTGAGCGACGTGTTCTGCAACCAGGTAGCAACAGACCTTAAAATGCCCCGGCGGCGTCTGAATTCCGAGGCTCTGGCCAAACTGCAGCAATATCGTTTCCCCGGCAATCTGCGCGAACTGAAGAACCTGATTGAGCGTGCGTACATTTTGAGCAGCAATCAGGAAATTGGGGCCGACGACTTGCCCATCACTCCAAAAGAAGCGACGGCCAACGGGAACGGCAACGCGCATGCTCCCGGACTTTCGATTCCTTTCATGGATTCGTTCGATCTGACCGGTGTCTTGGAAAAGGCAGAAAAGGAATTGATCGTTCGCACACTCACCTCAACTCACGGGGCGCAGGCTGAAGCGGCGCGGCGCATGGGACTGTCGCGCAGCGCGCTCGCATACAAACTCACGAAATACGGCATTCGCGCGACTGAGCAGAACTAGGACTTTCGCCGGATGACTTGCCTGGCCGGGACCGCGCGCCAGACCCTGCACTACCTATTTGGTGCGAGTTCTTGCTTCCGCTTCAGCCAGCCATCCTCGTCGCAGCTTTTCCGGCGGGATGTTCGATAGGTAGGGCTTGAGGTCGAGGATAGGAGTGCCGTCCAGCATGTCAATGCCGCGGACTGTCAATGACCGGCCCTCCTGGCCCATCAGTTCGACGACTGTAAGTCCGATGGGATTCGGACGACGCGGAGAGCGCGTCGCAAAAACGCCGTGTGGATGATTGTCGGAGGGCGGTGTCCCGATCAACTCTAGCCTGTCTTCTTCGGTCAGTTGATCGAATACCCAAAGCACAATGAGGTGCGAGAACCCCTCGATGTCAGTCAGGCCAATCTCATACTGTGGCAAGATCTCAAGAATACCTTCTGCCTCATGCTTGGCGCCCAAGCCCTTGGGAACCTCTTGCGTGCTCTGATAGGGGCTGCGTACGTATCCGATGGGTTCGAATGAAAACTTCATTTTGTTTCCTCTGGAAAATTGTTTCACAACTTACCTCTGGTAAACGCGCCTCAATCTGCAATGCTCGGGAAACGAGCGACGAATCCGAATTGCACTAGCGCCATAGAAAACTTTACGCGAGCTTGACGAAACTCTAGGTGGGTTCGTGCAACGTCGCCGCAAAAGCGTCGCATCCCAGCAAATTGATCGGAATCGTCCAGCAAGATGTGCGGGTTCTCTCCGGCGCACGATGCGTTCGATGTATCAGGGTGCTGATTCCTGCGAATGCACCAAAATCGAAAGGAGCTTCGGTGATGAAAAGGGTGGGCATGGCAGTGGGTATTGCGCTTGGCTTTACGTTGGCATCATTTGCGCAAGAGAACCGCTCGGAAATCAGTGCGCAGGCCACGGGGCTATTTACACTGAGCACGGCGGGAAACGACACTGCTTACAGCGCTACCGACAGTGGCGGGTTCCTGGGTACCTATCGCTATCATCTGAATCACTGGATTTCCGTGGAAGGAGCCTACGGCTACAGTCTTAATACCCAGAAATATTCGCTCTCGTCTGCCGCATTTCGTATTCAATCTGGAATTCATGATTTTACTGGCAGCCTGGTCGTGAATCTCCCGTCGCACAGCCACTCGCGCATCAATCCGTACTTGCTGGTTGGCGGTGGAGCCGTGCGTTTCGCACCTACTGACAATCAGTTCAATACCCTTTCGGGCGCGCAAGGACAGACCAGAGGCGCCTTCGTCTACGGCGCGGGAATCAATTACGGGATCTATAAGGGATTATCGCTGCGCGCTGAGTATCGCGGGATGGTCTACAGTACTCCGGACTTCGGATTTGGCGCCCTGGCTACAAATTCGGTGACTCACACTGCGGTACCGACCGTGGGTCTCAGCTTCAGGTTCTAGAGGTGGTGCCGGAATGGATGGTGGCACTCTGAAAGATTGGCGGGTGCCATCCAAGCAGTCAGCTATGAATCGGTCACGATTGCACGGCGCTGTCGCTTATGAGTGGCCCTTCTCCGAACCATCTTTGGCGGTCTTCAACGGTGCTTTGGGTTTCTCCTCGCTGTCGACGGAGAAGAGCATGTAGTGATCGAAACTGTGCCGGCGGAAATAGTGGTGCTTGCGGAAATCGAAATAGATGTCGGCGCTCTTTGGAAGCCAGAGCGTCGTGTTTTTCTTAGGGAAGGGAACGGGCCCGTACTCGACCACCTGGAGCTCGCTAAGGAGTTGGATTTCGGGCATAGGTTTCACCATCTCCGCTTCGACACGCATAATCTGAAACTTGTCAGTGCTAATCCAAGCTCGGCCCTTGAGCGGCACAGGATGAAATTGGTCTCCTACCTTGTAGGAGTGCATGCGGTTGGGGCGATCGCTTCTCTGCTGAAAACGGACAAACCAGCTTGCCTTGCCATGCCAGTCCCCAAGTCCTTCGCACACCAGGTCGAAGTTGTCACGCATATGCGGGTGAAAGACGAAGGCGAGCGTGGCAAAGCCAGTGCTAGCAATGTTACCGGGATAGTCTGACAAGGAAAGTTTGGCGGCGCGGTCTTCTGCGACGGCCAAGTACCCCGGCTCAACTTCAGAGATAGATGCCACGTATGCGAATTTCCGAGTTTCGGTGCGAACCGGATTTCCGTACGCATCAAGAGTCTGGTGAACGAGTTCTTCAATCGCGGAAAACCGCGCCAAGTCATCCACGAGTTCCTGCACGCGTTTTCCTGACTCGCCGATGACCTGATCTGACGGACAGGCGACTTCTGGGGCAACAGCAAGCTTGATGTCATCGATGCCGGGAGGCCGCCAAGCTTTTACTGAAAGGCTCGGATCGGGGAGAGCGGAGAGAGGATCTACCCCGGCGATCTGAACTTTTGTCGCGGGAGTTTCGTCCTTCAACTCGGAAGCATGCTCTTCAAGCTCACCGATCAGGCTGCGGACTTGTCCGGCTACAGGATGTCGCGGTGACTTTTCCAGAAACGTCTTCAATGCTTCCACGCCTTCCTTTTCGCGGCCCAGGTTTACAAGTGCTTCGCCCAGGACAAGCTGTGCGGGTGTGGCAGCGGTTTTACCTTTCGCAATTGCAACCTGAGCTTCGATGCGAGCCTTGTCGTAATTCTTTTCGTGCAGATAGGCGTCAGCGAGAAGGTTGTGCGGAAGCCAGTTGTCCTCATCTGCCATGACAGCCTGCTCGAGCGCGGATTGCGCCGCCGGGTAGTTTCTCTGTTCAAGGCTGGAGCGCCCCAGCAAGGTGAGTGCCTGAAGATTGTTCCGGTTGACCCTCGTTGAAGCGGTCAGATAATTGCTGGCACTCTCATAATCCTTTTTCTGGAAGTAGAGATAGCCGAGGAGAAAATTCAGGTTCGCGTCCGAAGGCGACGCCTTATAAGCTTCGTCGAGATGCTTTTGGGCGTCGTCCAGTCTTCCCGACTTAAGCGCCGTAATGGCCCGCTTCGCCTCTTTGCGAACCTTAGGCGATAGACCGGCATCATCGACGTCGAAGTTGATGGCCGCGGGATCGCGATGTAGCACAATGTCAAATTCCAGAGCACTATGAGTGCTGATGACTCTTAGTTCCTGGTACGAACTGAGGTACCCAACCGCGCTTATTTCCGCGCCGTAGTCGCCGTATGGGATGTCGGTGAAGACTCCCTCGGCGTTGTCGCCAGTGGGCCGCCAGGTCGCAGTCTGGTCGGCAAGATTCACGAGTTTCACCACGGCCTGACGGTTGAGGCGGCTGCCGTTCCGTTCGGCGAAGACTTTGAACGTGATGATGCCGGTGTTCGGAGAAGTCGTGAGGGTGACAACCCTCGACTCCTCGGGGTGACCGTAACTGCCGCCGACCTGGGCGATGGCGTGAAATGAGAGGAGCCCCAAAAGCATCGATGCGCTGATCGAGTGAGAAGTCCTACGGGGCATACTCGCTCCGGTGGGCCAGTCTTGCACAGTTGGGAAAGGTGGTCAATCCGGGCGCCACCTCGGACAAACTCGGAGTCAGCCCAGGGTAACTGGCCCTCGAAGAGGCCATCGAGCGTCGTCGACGGGTGCGAGATTGGCGGCTTTTTGGTCCCCGCGAACGCGTAACGGTCAGGCTCACTGCTAAAGGTCGGTACGTCACTGCGAGTGCGGCTGCTCTTGCTTGCCTAATTCAGTTGCAGACTTGGCATTCTCGTCGTCGGCGTTTTTCACGATGTACTGGACAATCACAGAAATGCGTCGATTGGCAGGATCAAGAGGTGCGTCCGGCTTGCGAAGGTGCTGGTCCGCAAATCCACGAACCTGAGTGACCTGATCCGCGCGAATACCGTGATCCTGCATGACTCGGCGGGCCGCATTGGCCCGGTCGGCAGAAAGTTCCCAGTTGCTATAGACGGCCGAGGGGGAGTAGGGCTGCGAGTCCGTGTGGCCTTCGATGGAGAGCTTGTTAGGAAGTCCGCCAAGCTCTTGAGCAAGGGTGCTGAGCAGCTCCGCACCGTCATTGTTGAGTTTGGCGCTGCCGCTGTTAAAGAAGGTGCCGCTTGCGGACTCCGTCAATTCAATGCGCAGACCCTCGGCTGTGACAGTCATATCAATGTGGCTCTTGAGTTTTTCGAAGTCGGCCATCTGCCTCATTGCTATTTGCAGTTGTTCTTTCAGCTTCGGCATATTGTCGCGCGTGAGCACGAAGTTCTCACCCCCACCCTGCATGTTAGAGCCGACTTTCTTGGAGCTCCCAGTGGGATCTTTAAAATAGCCTCCGACTGCTTCCTGAACTTGCTTGCTGCTGTTGAGCAGCCAGAGCACGATGAACAGGGCCATCATGGCCGTGACAAAGTCCGCATACGCCACTTTCCATGCGCCGCCATGATGGCCGCCGTGTCCAGCTTTCTTTTTCAGAACGACAATGGGGCGGCTTTTGTCCATGGTTCAAATTACGAGCCTGCACCCGCGGCCGCGGCCTCTGGGGGTGCCGTACCTCCGCTGCGACAAGCCTGCTCCATTTCTTTGAATGAAGGCCGCACATGGCCTGGAACCGCGCGCCGGGCTACCTCCACCGCCATAATCGGCGCCGTCCCTTTCAGAAAGGAAACGATCAGGACTCGCATGACGTAGAGAAAGGCGTGCTCTTCCTCTGCGCACTTCGTCATGTTCGATGCAATCGGACCAACGAACCCGTAGCACAGCAGAATGCCGAGAAAAGTGCCGACGAGCGCGGCGGCAACCTTATGTCCGATTTCCTCCGGCGGCCCCCCAAGTGCGCCCATCGTGATGACGACGCCCAGTACCGCAGCCACGATTCCCAAACCCGGCAGGGAATCCGCCATCGTGCTCAGGGCGGTGGTCGGCTGAGTGGCATCATGATGGTGGACTTCCATATCAAGATCGAGCATCTGGTCCAGTTCGAAAGCATCGAATCCCGTAATCGCCATCCGCAGAGAGTCACACACAAAATCCCGTACATGATGGTTCTTGAGGAAGGTCTCGTTTTTGGAAAAGACAGGACTCTTCTCAGGCTCTTCAACGTCCGCTTCCAACGCCATCAGTCCGTCCTTTCGGGCGCGATTGAGCAGGTCGTACATGCTTTTGAGCGCAGCGACATATGTCTGCTTCGTGAATTTCGAACCGCCGAAGACCCCGCCAATGCCCCCCACAATCTTCTTGATAATGTGCAGCGGATTAGAGATCAGAACCGTGCCTGCCGCCGCGCCCCCAATAATCAGCAATTCTGCCGGCTGGAGAAGCACGCGTAAGTTGCCGTGCTCCATGAGATACCCGCCCACGATGCACCCAAAAACTACCACGATGCCGATAATTGCGAACATTGCTAGCTCCCGGGAGATTGGTTGTTGCCTGTGGTGGTAACACGCCTGTGCTGTTCCGAAGCGACATCGAGCGATTTCTGGGTACGCTCCAGAATCGATGCAGTCGTGTCTTCAGCCTGCACTGTGGCCTCGCCCATCGAAACCGGCAGAGAACGCCGTTCACCCCACCACTCGATGGAATCATTGGCCAGAGCGCACCGCAGACGCTCGCCCACCGTTGGTAGCGACTCGCCGGTACAGCCATTCAAGATCACGATGAACTCATTGTCCGCCCAACGCCCGACAATATCGGTTCGACACAAATCGCTTGCCAGCGAACGGGCAATGACTCGCAGCAGAGAAGAAGCGGCATCAGGCCCAAACGCCGCGCGGAACCGCCCCAGGCCTTCCACGCGAAACTGAAGTACGCTGAAGACAGCGCTCCGCTCGGTGAATGCGGCGAGCGCCTCCCGCAAACCAGATAGGAATTGTGCCTGGCTGGCCACACCAGTCACATCGTCGAAGCAGGCAGCCAGAGTTTTTTCACCGGGATGTATGTCGCTCTGCTCCAGTTCGTCGAAGGTTTCGACCGCACCGATGATCGAACCATGCGGGTTATGAACGGGAACCGCTCGCACGCGTACCGGAATCTCATATCCGGACTTATGGTGGAGAAATCCCGAGCCCTCGACAGCGCGACAAGTCTTCATCGCGCGCGCTAGGGGGCACTCCTCGCCGCAGAACTCGCAGCCGGATTGCTGACAATGCAGCAGAGCTTCGGCCGCACAATACCGTCCGATGACTTCGTGACGGAGGCGCCCGGTGATGCGCTCGGCGCCGTCGCTCCAAAACATGATCTTCTTCTGCATATCCACGACACACACACCGGTCAGCAGGCTTTCTAGAATGTTGCGGCAAACGTCGAACTCATCGAATGCGGACATGCAGGCTGGGTCCTGAGACGCTCATCGGCAGGAATTCATAGGGACTTCAGCGGTCGGAAAACGGTGAAAACAGCGCAAGTCTCTGAGCCTCTTCGACATGCGGGTTTAGTCTTTCCTGGAGGAGTCATGGCACGGAAGTGCCATAGGCAGAAATACAGGAGCGTTCTATTTTGCTTGGTGAGCAGTTCTGGGGGAGGGCTGCCCGGGCGTCCTGAACTCGAAAGAGTTTCGGGGCGCCCGTTATTTTCTTGCGCCATTGCTTGGACCACCTTAACGTCGGTAGGTGCCCATCCATTCGACTTGCGCCAGAATGTGGCCCTTCATGGTCTTCTCTAGATCCCCCTTCCGCGAACCC
The DNA here is from genome assembly GCA_035577905.1 of Binatia bacterium. Classification (GTDB taxonomy): domain Bacteria; phylum Acidobacteriota; class Terriglobia; order Terriglobales; family Acidobacteriaceae; genus Sulfotelmatobacter. The sequence continues at coordinate 164,874 of DATKAP010000124.1, read as the reverse complement.
TGCTTGAGCTCGATTTGACTGTCGAGGGCAAACAGCTTGAAGTAGTAGCGATGAGGTTTGCCCGGCGGGGGACACGGGCCGTTGTAGCCCGTCTTCCCAAAGTCATTTTGGCCTTGCTCCGTCCCGTCAGAAAGCCGTGCGTCCTTGCTGACCCCTTCCGGGAGGCTCAGCAAAGTGGCGGGCAGATTCCACATCGTCCAGTGATTCCAATTTCCCGCCGGCGCGTCCGGATCATCCACCAGTAACGCGAAGCTCTTTGTGCCAGTGGGTGGCTCGGTCCATGCAAGCGTCGGGGAAACGTCGGGCCCATCACACGTAAACTTCTTGGGAATACTGCTTCCGTTCGAAAAAGCCGAGCTTGAGATGGTGAATAGCATGGGCGATCCTTCGGGATCCGAGAACCATGGTTGCATTGAATATGAGGAAAGAGGTTGCAAATGCCGCGATCGCCAGTATTCGCAGCAAACCCGCATCTGCGAAAAGTCTGTCAATCGGACGATACTCCCGCACGGCGGTCTCCGGCTCAATTCGTGGATATCGTAAAATTGACGGTAATATTCGCCCTGGTTTCGACGGGCAGCGAGCCCACGTAGTGGGGTTTGAAATGCCATTGGCGAACTGCCTCCTCGGCGGCATTGGCCAGAATGGGTGGTCCGCTGAGAACGCGCAGGTCTTGGATCAATCCATCGCGCCCAATTAGAGCCTGCATGATGACTGAACCCTGGACTCTCATTTGACGCGCTAGCATTGGATAGTCCGGCTGGATTGAATGACTCACGACCTCGGCGGTGCTCGAGACAAGGGCACGCTGCGCCGCGGGGGTAGTTACCTGGGCGGCACTCTGGCTTGTATCATCCTGCATCAATGTAGAACCTGGTCTCGGTGGGGTTCCTTGCAAGTCCACATGCACCGAGTTGGTGCCGGGGCGCAAAGTTCGGTGTGCATCGCCAGCCACAACTTCCACTTCAAGTGGCGGAAGAACAGTTCTGGTCGCCGTAACTGTCGCCCCGCTCGGAGAATCCTGGTCGACTTGTGGATTGACCGGCACCGACTCGTGCACCCGTTGCTTTTTCTGGCGTGGGATTGTCACACCCTTCGGAGCCGTGCTGGCGGATGGTGTAACTTCCGTCGTCGGAGCCGAGAGCGGCTGATCGTCGGCCTCTTCTGTGTCGGGAAACCAAAAGTCACGGTCCCGATAGAGAACGAAACCCAAAGACACCAGAAGCAAAAGAAGTGCGAGGACCATCACCCGCCGCTGCCGCGGCGGACTTGATGGTGTTTCCCCGCGCAGCAGAGGCCGCCCGGTTCGAGGACTTCGCGCCTTTTCGTCGAGCATGGATAAGAGCTGTTAGTCTCGCCTAGTATGCTCCGCCTTCCACTGCAAAGGCCAGTGATATTCTTTTCCCCCATACTCGGGTGGCCCGCATGTCCATCAATCTCTGGACCGAATATGATCGGTTGACGTAACTTTGTGGGGCCCGCCGAATCCAATGAGAAGGCGTGGGAAGCTTGTGGGAAGCTTATGGATTCACAAAAACCGAGTGCGGCACAGGTTGGCAAGACGGAGAACGTTGAAGTGGCAGCCGGGACAGGGACGACTATGTCGAGACCTGCCGAGGTGGCCGAGGCTGCGTCGGAACCTGCCTCAGAACGACAACCAGAGCGTGACCCAAAGAAGATCAGTCCTAATAGCGAAGCAGCCTTTGCGCGCCTGTCTCGCCGCGAGATTCTGAAGGTTGCGCCTGTCTTGCTGTTGGGGGCTTTCGCCCTCCCCAGCCTGCAGGAGTCTCTCTTGAAGAGAGGATTGGGGTTTAGCGATTGGGCGTCAAAGCGGTTGTTTCGTCAAGGGCACCTCGCGCCCACGTTTGAAGATTCCGACTTGACTCCGGTTGATATGTTTCCGATCAACGACTATGACGTCGACGATCCCGGAGTCATCCTTGAAAGCTGGAGCCTTACCGTAAGTGGGGCTGTGCAAAGGCCTGGTGAGTACAAACTGTCGCAGATACAGTCGCTGACTCATATCCGCCAGAACACCCGCCATGTCTGTGTGGAAGGATGGGACGTGATAGGCCGTTTCGGTGGTGCTCGGCTTTCAGATTTTCTGAACATGATCGGCGCCGATACTTCAGCACGGTTTATCAGCGTCAGCTGCGCCGATGATTATTACGAATCACTGGACATGGCGACCGCTCTGCATCCGCAAACCCTGCTCTGTTATGAGATGTATGACCAGCCCCTCACGCGCGAGCATGGTGCCCCCTTGCGTCTGAACATTCCAACGAAAATTGGCTACAAGCAGGCGAAGTACCTGACGGACCTGAAAGTCACAAACATTCTCGACAAGGTTGGGTATTGGGAAGACCAGGGATATTCCGAGTTTTACGGGCTCTAAATATTGTCGTGTGGTCATCCGTGAAGGCGGCCCAGGGATCTCGGTTGCTTCTTTCATGAATCAGCATATGAATGGAGAACATGCGTGAGCAGCACACTAACCGAAATCATTCGTCAGAAAGACGATGAAACCGAGTTCGTTGGCCGCGCCGCGTATGAGCACCCGCTGGTTGTGCGTCTATGCCACTGGGTTAACGCGGTGTCACTCTTCGTGATGGTAGGCAGCGGCCTGCAGATCTTTCGTGCGTTTCCCAGTTTCGGCGCCAAGATCCCGCAGAAAGACTTGCTGCATTGGCCGAAGGCGTTCGCGATCGGAGGATGGCTCGGCGGCGCACTGCAGTGGCACCTCACCTTCATGTGGATCTACATCGCAACCGGGTTGATCTATCTCGGCTATGAGATCTTCAGCGGCAACTATAAACAGGTTCTATTTACTCGCCACGATTTTCCCGGCGTTTGGCCGATGGTGAAGCACTACTTTCTCTTTGGTCCAAAGCCGCAGCAACGCGAGCCTTACAACCCCCTTCAGAAGCAGGCCTACACAGGCATTGTAGCGTTGGGAATTCTCTCAGTCCTCACCGGATTGGCCGTGTGGAAGCCAGTGCAACTCTCCTGGCTCGCCTGGCTGGTGGGCGGTTTCCACTGGGCACGTTTGTGTCACTTTCTTGTGATGTGGGCGATGCTGGCATTCGTGTTCGGGCATCTGGTGATGGTGCTTTTGCACGGTTGGAACAACTTCTTCTCCATGTTGACTGGCTGGAAGAAAGATCCGGAGTACTGACGCAGCGGAGCGGGATGGCCGAACTGAATATTGTTTTGACCAATCCGGAACAAGGCTCGACGCGCGAGCAGCAATTAATCGCGCAAGTGCAACGTGGCCAAACTGAGTTCTTCTACGAGCTGGTGCGCCCGTACGAACGGCGCGTTTACGCAGCAGCGTTGGCAATCCTGCGCAATGAGACTGATGCCGAGGACGTAGCGCAGGAGGCGATGCTGAAAGCCCTCGCCAACATTCGCCAGTTTCGTGCCGAGTCTCGCTTCAGTACGTGGCTGATACAGATCACGGTTAACGAAGCCCTCATGCGCCGGCGAAGGGAGCGGACGCGGATGACCGAAGCCATTGAAGACAACCGCGATGAAGAGGGCGAATATACTCCACGCGATTTCGCCGACTGGAGAGAAATCCCTTCCGAAGCGCTCGAACGGAAGGAAGTGCGGCAGAAGCTGGCTGAAGCTCTGGCTTCACTCGACCGTAAATATCGTGAAGTATTTGTGCTGCGAGATATGGAACAGTTGAACATTCAGGAGACTGCTGAGGCACTTGGAATCTCCGTAGCCTCGGTGAAAACGCGGTTGCTGCGGGCACGCCTGATGTTGCGAGATCTGCTCGCCGGAGGCTGGGAGCGGGGCTGGTTCAGCCGCTTGCCTTTCGAGAAGGGAACGAAACCATGGTAGTCAACTGCGAAAAGGTGTGGAAGGAGATTTCGAATTACATCGAAGGCGATGTGGATACTGGATTGCGCGCGGCGATGGATGACCATTTCCGGACCTGCAAGAAGTGCACTTCAGTACTGCAAGGGACTCGCAATGTAATCCAGTTGTATAGCGACGAACGCATGATCGAGGTGCCAGCGGGTTTTGGACGACGACTCGAGCGCAGGCTGGTACAAGGTGCGCGAGTTCGCCGAAGGGCCTGGTCGTCCTGGTCGGCATGGCTTGTTCCGGTAGCTGCTTTAGCGCTAATTGCGGGAGGGTTGCGTTGGGCTAATTCGCTCACAGTTGCACATCCCTTGCGGTCCGAGCACGCCCAGGCCAGCCGCAATATTCCGCCCGATATGCCTGTCGTCGTTACTGAAGGGGCGAAAGAATTCCACGTCGCTGGTTGCGAGTTCATTCACAACAAGGACAAGGTGCGCACGTTGACCGCAAAGGAGGCGATCCGCGAAGGTTACGTGCCCTGCGTGAGATGCATGCGGAAGTACCTGCAAACGGCGTCTATCCCGTTCACTTTTGAGGCGTTAGAAGCCAGTTCGGGTGGCACAATCGGTGTGGAAGAGTGGGTTCACGGTCAATGAGAGTCTTCAGAATCGTGCGAAGAGCACAAATCAGTTTGGCGCGGACCTATGCCCGCGCCAGAATGCTGAATCCTAATTGCTTTTCATCTCGTCCTTCTTCGAATCGTCTTTCTTCATGTCATCATGCTTCATGTTGTCCTGTTTCATATTGTCGTTCTTCATTTGATCTTTCTTCGCAGCTTTCTTGCTCTTCTTGTCTTTTCTCATCTGATCGCTGTTCATCGAGTTGTGCTGCGAATCGTCATTCTTCATGTTGTCATGTTTCATTTGGTCTTGAGCAAACGCCGCCATGGCGCTGCTCAAGACACACATCAACATCAATCTGCCGAAGGTCTTTTTCATTTCTTCTCCTCAGGATTTCTGTTAGCAGGCCTGGCCTGCGGTGAACATGGGATGTGCTGCGTGCGAAGAAGTTACAGGCGCCTGGAGGAAGTGGAGGTAGAGGTGAATCAGCAGGATAACTGATCGCGTGACAGCTTCAGCCCGTTCAGGTTGCCCAGAGCCGTAACCGCAACAAACTCCGGCTTGAAATACTCATTAGCCAGACGAGTCAGGTCTTCCGCCGTGACCGCTTCGATCCTTTCAATCAATTCATCGAGGTCGTAATAGCGTTCGAAATACATCTCCTGACGTGCAAGGTTCGACATTCGCGAGGTGCTTGATTCAAGCGAAAGCATCAGGCTCCCCTTCAACTGCGCCTTCGAGCGGTTCAACTCGTCTTCGGATACTGCCTCAATCTTGAGCTTGCGGAATTCACTCACGACCGACTGCACAACCTTGGCAGCCGAGGCCAAGGAAGTGCCTGCGTAGACGGCAAGGCACCCAGTATCACGATAGGGATTCAGGTCGCTGTAGATCGAGTATGCTAGACCCTGCCGCTCCCGAATGTTCTGAAACAGCCGCGAACTCATACCGCCGCCGAGAAGGGTATTCAGAACGTATCCCGCGTGGCGCTTCTCATGCGCAATCGGGTGAGCCGGCACGCCGATACATAACTGAACCTGTTCCAGTGCTTTCTTGTTCCGGAGAATAATACGAGAAGAGATCTTCGGAGTGGACGAATGGAAGCCGTTACTCATCGGCTTCATGTGTTCGAAATGGCCACGAACAAGTTCCACAAAGCGATCATGATCTAGATTTCCAGCCGCGGAGACAATGATGTTGCCCGGTGCAAAGCGATGCACATAAGCATCGAGTACAGGTTCCCGCTCGAACCGCTTAACCGTCTCCTTCGTCCCGAGAATCGGTTTGCCTAATGGGTGATCCTTCCAGAAGTTCTGAGTGAAGATTTCGTGGACGAGGTAATCCGGATTGTCCTCATCCATCTTGATCTCTTCCATGATCACGCCGCGCTCCCGGGCAATATCGGAAGCATCAAAGATGGGGTTAAGGACCAGGTCGCTGACAATATCCAGCGCCACCGGTATATGCTCATCGAGAACCTTGACGTTAAAGCAGATGCACTCCTTAGCCGTAAACGCGTCCATGTTTCCGCCAATGGAGTCGACCTGCCGCGCGATTTCCTCCGCGGTCCGGTGCTTGGTTCCCTTGAAGACCATGTGCTCGATAAAGTGCGAGATGCCGTTCCACTCAGGATCTTCGTCGCGCGAGCCAGTCTGCAGCCACACTCCGATCGATGCCGAGCGGATGTGCTGCATCTGTTCAGTAATCACCGTCAGGCCATTGGGTAGTTTCTGACGGCGAATATTACGGACTTCGTGAGCCATGAGAGTGGCCTGCCAGTATCCTTACAAAACCCCAGATAGACACGCGCTGAGAGGGAACGTTACTATTCTTACACAGGGGCGTAGGGTGTGCGAAAATAAGTTTAGTCTTTTGTAGTCAGTAATTTACGAGAGTCAGCAGTGGGCTGGAATTAGCAATTTCGCTGCGGATTCCCCGGATGGCTAACGCCAATGTTATATGACTCAACTACCCCTAATCTGCTGCTCGGATCCGATCGTGCAGAACTCTCCGCTATGGTCGAAGCGGCCGGAGAGCCAAGCTTCCGTGCCCAACAACTCTTGGAGGCCATCTATCGAAACCGGGTGGAGTCTATTGATCAGATCTCAACGCTTCCCCAGCGATTTCGGGCTGACCTTCTCAGTCAGGGATACTCCATCGGGTCCCCAACTGTCGAGAAACGATTTGTTTCTAAAGATGGGACTGTTCGCTACCTCATCGCATTTGTGGACGGGCAGAGCGTCGAAACGGTGTGGATGCCGGAAGGAGATGGCGGGGAATCGGGAGATGGCACCGATGCTGGCGACTCCGTGGAAAATGGTTCCCGCACGTGGGACCGGGCTACCATCTGCGTCTCTAGCCAGGTGGGCTGCGCCGTCGATTGCCAGTTTTGCCTTACGGCGCTGCTGGGTGTGAAAAGAAACCTTACCTCTGGCGAGATAGTCGGGCAGGTATTACGGGTCCTCTCGGATCAGAACGTTTCTCCGCCCCAGGATCGAGTCAACCTTGTGTTCATGGGTATGGGAGAGCCTTTCTTGAATTATGAGAATTTCATCAAGGCCGTGCGGTTGCTCGTCGAAGAGGTGGGCATCCCGCAATCGCGGATGACTGTGTCAACGGCAGGAGTCGTGCCGCGGATCTATGATCTGGCCCTAGAGCCAATTCGCCCGAAACTCGCCATTTCACTGAATGCTTCGAATGATGAAGCACGCACGCGACTGATGCCAATCAACCGCAAGTGGAATCTGGAGAAACTGATGGCTGCGGCGCGTGACTTCCCACTGCGAAACCGCGAACGCATTACCTTCGAATACGTGCTGCTCAGCGGAGTAAACGACGAGAGTCGGCATGCAGTCGAAGTCGCCGATCTACTGCAAGGCGTTCGATGCAAAGTGAATCTGATCGCTTTGAATCCGGGGCCAGGGATTGATTTTTCTACTCCTGCTGTTGACCGGGTTTCGGCGTTCCAGAATGTGTTGATTAAGTCGGGTATCCCGACCTTTGTGCGCCGTCCGCGCGGGCGAGACATCTTCGCTGCCTGCGGGCAACTCAAGCGGACGGTTGAGGCTGCCACGTTGCCGTGACTGTTGGTTCCTTGCTAGCTCTGGGGTCCAAGGCAGGCAGTTCCATGCATAGCAGTAGCGTGCCGTCTTCCAGCAGCTCGCGAAACACTCGGCCATTGTGTTCCTGCACAATTCCCTGGCATGCGGTCAAGCCCACGGAATCGTCAGAATCTGGCGGAGAAGACGGTTCAATTTCCGTCGCGGAAGCCGCATGGGTAACGATCTTAAGCTGGCAGGTTCCCGTATTCTGCTCGGTGCTGACGGTCAGGATGCTGCCGCCGCGCTCGTTTAGTACGTGTAAACCGTTGCTGACCAATTGTACGCAGACTTGAAGCAGCTGATTAGAATCCCCGAGAACCTTCGGGAGTCTGGCATCGAAGCGGCTCTGGACATCCAACTCCACTGATTTCCAGTGAGGTTCAGTCAGCTTGACTGCCGTTCGTACCAGAGTGTTCAGATCGATCTGCGTCTTGGGTGCCGGCGCCTGCCGGGCAAAGCTGATCAGACTCGCGACCAGCGACTTGGTGCGTCGAACGTGCTGACCAATCTTGGCGGCCAGCGGTTGCTGACTCGCGCTCAGAGGGGTGTTAAGCAGCAGATCGGAATAGCCGAGCATGGCCGTGAGCGGGTTATTCAGTTCGTGAGCCGCACCGCCAACTAACTGTCCAATTGAAGCCAGCTTCTCCGATTGCAGGATCTGTGCCTGTAGGCGCTGCAACTGCTCGAAAGCAGCTTGTGAGTGATCGAGCAAACGCACGAGTTCCCGATCAAGGATGCGCTGCCGGACAAGAATGATCACTCCCATGCAAAACCCGGCCAGAAGCGTGAAACACACCCGGAACACACGAATCTTCGACGGAACGTGATCCTCGGACAATGCCCAAACTGCGAAAAGTGGAAGTGAAAACACTGCAATCATGCTGCAGCGCGCCACCCATAGACCGTAGGCCGAAGACCCGGCACAAGCATCCGCCTCAAGCTCATCGGGCTTGGTGCGGAGCCCGATCCAGGTGAGAGAAGCCATCGCGGCAAACAGAGGAATATCGTGGATACTCCCCGTGTAGTAGGTTTTCCGCGCGATCGCAAAGTTTGCCAGCGCAGAACCTCCGGAGTAGCAGAAACTCATGGCGAACAACGATGCGAAGACTCTCCTCCACGCGCCCCGGCTGGCGCTCCATGAACCTAGAAAGCCCGTGAGCAAGACCAATTTTTCAGCCGAGTAAACATCATTGAGATTACGGTTATAGGCCGTCAATTCGGGGACAACATACTGCCATGGCATCACAAGCAAAACGTAAAGATAGAACCACCAGGCCAACAGCAATGCAAAGTCCAGGCGTCCCACGCGGGACGAGTACTCATCCCGCGAGAACTGCGGACGAATCCCAAGCGCCGCCATCAGCGGTACCATGTGCAGAAAGAGAATGACATCCCACGCGCAGAGATCAGGAACATCACGGTGCAGCACCACTTCGTAGTATGTCCAGAAAAGCTGATACGCCAACCAGAAAGTGATTCCCAGAACGATGAGGGACCAGAAGAAGCGGAGACGTCCCCGAGTACCCACCGCCAGTGGCACAAATGCCACGGCGCCCGACAATAACAACAACGACTGGATGATATCGCTGAGCGCGGTCAGCCCGAACGATCGCGGCAGAAAAGTTGCCGCAATAAATGCGGCACACATCAAGGACGCCACAATGGCCAGCCAGATTTTGGATCGCTTGCTCAAAAGAAGACTCTCAAAGCAGCTATTCTAGATGGGAAGATCGCAAGAGGCCGGGTTACTGTAGTAACCTTGTGGCCGAAATTCCGGGTTGCTGTTGTTTCTCTGGTTAACCGAGTAGACTTGTCGGTATCCTTCTTTATCAATAATATGCAGCTGCATTCGCGCCAGGGCCGTGAACCCTTGAATTCTCGCGTTGAGCGCTATCGTCAGTCCTGGAGGCTCAGAGTCCCCCCGGACCCAGGTGAAACGCGCCGTATTGAACGCTGGCTGGCTACCGCCCGTGTGGCTTTGGCAGGCGCGACGTTAGTCGCGATTCGCATGGATCCGACTGAGTTGGGGCGCTCCTGGGCTGCTTATGGCCTATTCGTCTTTTACCTGGCGAATGCCATTCTGATCTTGATGCTGTTGAAGCGGAGACAGCAATCCACTTCCGCTTTCCGGTTCCTGGTACACACCGGCGACGTCGTATGGCCTGCCGTAATCTCCATTTTCGCTGAGGGCCCCCGGACGCCCTTCTTTCTGTTCTTCTTTTTCGCTCTTGCGGCAGCAGCTTATCGTTGGGGCTTATGGGAGACGCTCGGCACGGCAGCCGCAGAAGTGGTTTTGTTGTGGTTTGAAAAGCTGGTCGTCGTCGATCTATGGCTTGGCCCCGGAGGATCACAGCGTTTGCATTCTCTGACGGGACTGAACGTCAACATTCCCGATTTTGACCCACAACGACTCTTCATGCTGTCGATCTATCTCCTCGTGATGGGGCTACTTCTGGGCTATCTCGCCGAGCAGCAGAAGCATCTGCGGGCAGAGAAGGCTTTGGTTACGGGCATGCTATCGCGGGTGCGTGTGGAAGCGGGTCTCACCGGCACCATCCAGCAGATTTTTGACGAGATCGTCTCCATGTACGGCGCATCGCGCCTCATGATTGTCTCCCAGGAGACCCACAGTCATCGCGTCTTTGCTGGCGAAATGAATAAACCCAGCGGAAGTGCACAGGGTGAGTTTCGCTGGCTAGAGTCCGGGGTGCGCGATGCTAAAGCTTTCCTCGACCATTTCCCTGGAGAGGTCTGCTTTGCGTCCGTGAGCGGGGATCGCAGCAAGACTGTGGCCCTCGACGATTCAGGACACCAGGTGACGGTGACCGATCTCGCCCCATTGTCCCACTTGCGGCTGGCGCAACCTTTCAATTCTCTGATTACGGTTTCATTCTTGTTTGGGGGCGACTGGAGAGGGAGGGTATTCCTTTTCGATCCATCATGGCGGGGCGAAAAACAGGAGGAACTCCGTTTTCTCCTCGATATGGTGCATCAAGTGGGCCCCGCCGTTTACAACGTCTATCTCCTGCATCGATTGCGCCGCCGGGCATTGGCGGCGGAACGCGCACGCTTAGCCCGCGAGCTTCATGACGGTGCCGTCCAGTCGCTGATCGCTGTCGAAATGCAAGTCGATGTCCTACGTCGACAAGCGGAAGCAAACCGGCCAATCGATGGTGAACTGGGTAGAATCCAGAGTCTGCTGCGGGAGGAGGTCCTCAAATTGCGAGAACTCATGCAGCAGATGAAGGCGATCGACGTGGGGCCGGACCGTCTCCTGGTCGTGCTGAGGGATACGGTGGAGCGCTTTCAGCGGGAGACTGGCATTAATGCCCGATTTCTTACCGATCTCGACCAACTCGATATGGCGCAGAGTGTCTGCCGCGAAATTTTGCGGATTGTGCAAGAATCCTTGGTCAACGTAAGGAAGCACAGCGGTGCACGTCATGTGCTGGTGCGCTTGACGACCATTGCGGACAAATGGAGCATGGTTGTGGAAGACGACGGAAAAGGATTCTCGTTCTCCGGCCGTTGCACTATGCAACAAATGAAAGAGGCCGGAATTGGGCCAATGGTCATCATGGAACGGTTAGGTTTGATTGCCGGAGAACTCACGGTAGAATCGAATCCCGGCCAAGGAACGCGCCTGGAAGTCACAGTGCCGCGCAACGGGGACTTGTCGCATGAACTTTAGAAAGCCACAACAGCAAATTAGGCTGGTGATCGCAGACGATCACCCAATCTTTCGTGATGGGCTGCGGCGTTTGCTCGAGGCGGAGGCCGACCTTAAGGTTTTAGGCGAGGCTTCCGACGGGGCCGAAGCGGTGAAACTGGCGCGACTATTGAAACCAGATATCCTTTTGCTCGATCTGGCTATGCCAAAACACCCGGGATTGGAAGCGTTGCGCGAACTCAGTACGCCTGCCAATGCCGCACCCGTGAGAGTGATTCTGCTGACCGCTGCTATCGAGAAAGGTCAGATTGTAGAAGCACTTCAACTGGGCGCCCGGGGCGTAGTATTGAAGGATTCCGCCACTCAGGTTTTACTAAAAGCTATACAGACGGTGATGGCGGGCGAGTATTGGGTACATCGCGAAAGCGTCTCGAACCTGGTGCAGTACTTGCGCACTCTCATGCAGTCGTCGCACGATGAAGCCCGCCAGAAAAAGTTCGGCCTCACACCACGCGAGTTGGAAATCGTTTCCGCCGTCGTCGCAGGTTATTCCAACAAGGAAATCGCCGAATATTTCAAAATCAGCGAAGATACCGTCAAGCACCACCTCAGCAATATTTTCGACAAATTGGGCGTTTCGACGCGCCTGGAACTGGCTCTGTTTGCGGTCAATCAAGCACTTCCTCTGAAGAGCATCGCCTGACTGGAATCCTGTCAGCATGGCACTTATGTGCCATTGGCTCTGCCTTCGGTCCTGTTTATAGTTCTTGCTAAGGACTAGCCTGCGACTGTCTCTGCAAGCCAAGCAGGATCTCTTGAGTCCGGAAGTTTGAAGAGGAGCCCCGTGGCAAACCTTCTACAGCAGTTGTGGAAAGATGAGCACGGCCAAGACATCGCAGAGTACGCCGTCATGTTAGCCGTGATTCTCGTCATTGTTGTGGGCACGATTCGACTCATCGGATCGAATGCCAACAACGTATTCTCCCAAGTCGGTAGCGCCATTCAGTAGAAGCTAACGCCACCACGACAGAATGCCCTTGCGTTCGCCGGGCATTTATCCCCGCGCCGCGTTGCCTATGTTCAAATCCATCAAACTCACTTTGGGCCGGTTTGTGCTTCAGGGGTAGCAACCGTTGCCATTTTCTCCGCTCCGGTGGTGATGCGCGTTAGATAAGGGAAGAACGGCGTAATCTCAAACTCCATCTTTTCCCGCGAGTACACAAGCGGCACAGGCTTCGCCTTGGACAGTTCCACCTGGTCAGTCCAAGGATCGACCTTAATGCGTCCGCCCAGCGGCAGTGCCGCAATCTGATCCAGCTTCTTCTCATCGAGCGCGGGAGCCGAAGCGAGCAAAGTCGACATTCGTGTGCTCTTGGTCCCGGCGAGGCCGTTTCCAAGGTGCGGCCGGATGAGTTTGGGCAGATCCGGAGCATGCTGGTCTAACGCTTTCAGAAACAATCCCGCATTGCCAAGCTTATCCCTGTACGGCGAGTTCTTCAGCAGTTCCAACGCCTTTGCGTCAGCCGCCTCTTCGTCTGCCGCCGTCCGCTTGAAATCGAGACGCTGAAAGGACTCTTCGTCCGGAAAGAACAATTTGTCGTTGAAAGCCAGTTTCGTGTCGAAATGATGCCCGAGCACGATGTGACTGACTTCGTGCGCCATCACCATGGCTAACGACGCTTCATCCGGCAGCACGTCCAGAAGCCCCCGACTGATGACGATTGTGTGCCCAATTGTGAAGGACTCCAGGGGAGACGTTAAGAGTATCCGGCAATGAAAGTCGCTCTGCAGATCAATATTGTTGGTGATCAACAGATTGTTCACGACCGTTGTCAGGATCTTGTCGACCTCGCCCGGAGGCGCAAGCAAGCCGATCTTCTGCAGGCGCTCTACAGCATTCTCCTCCGCCTGCTTTTCCCACATGCGCTGGGCAACGACCGGGGTGGCATCAGCACCCACATCACTTTGGTCCTTGACCGATTGAGGAGCGTCCACCAGAATCTGGGTGAACTCCTCGTTCTTGGCCAAGCCCTTCAAGTCGTATCCCCAGAGCCTGGTCTGCGCCTTAAAGTGAAGAGTCTTCGAAAGGCCCGTCTTCAGATTTGACTCTTCCGTATACACATACGCCGGAAGCCATGTGCCCGGGCGCATGTTCAATCGCCAGCTGTCGAAGTGGAAGAAGAAATTGATTTTGGGTTGCGGGTAGTACGTTCCGTTGAAGCGGACGATGTTGTAATCTTGATCTTCGACCCAAATCCTACCTTGGAACCGCGCCGTTTTTTCCCCTTCTCGCGGTTGAACATCAATTACCAGGCAGCGAACCTCACCGAGAAATTCACGCCGAACAAAGTTGAACCTGTAGTAGCGCTTTTGGAAATCGGAATCAAGCACCACCATCTGCGCGAATCCCATGGGCAGATAATGCAGGGAATAGACCCCGGTAAGCTTGGCGAACATACGATGTCCAAACCCCGGCTGGCCTACGAAGGAGACGTCCTCGGGGCCATCACTCATCTCCAGGCGGCCGAGAAAGTACTGGTCCTTCACCGGATAAGGATTTCCGTTGGGATCGTTCTTCAAGTCTTGAAGATAAGTTTCGACCAACGGATGCATGTGCCGCATCTGTGCCATGAAATAGTGCTCGCGCTGCACAACACGGTCGAGAACGTCGTTAAGTGTAAGTGCACCACTCGGCACACCCCCCGTTTGGGCGGGCTGCGTCGAAGCCGAAGTTTCCGGCATCGCCTTCGTATCTAAAGTTGACGCTGCTGAAGAAGCAGAATCCTGCCCTACCACCAACAGCGAAGCCAGGAGAATGAACCCCAATACCAAACCCGAACCTACCTTTGTCATAGAAACCTTCTGGGAGTCGATCACGCTAACTGGAAAATGATGTGGACGACCGCTGTCGAGTCAGAGGGCTGGCCATCCTTTAAAGCCGGCTTGAAACGAATCTGTTCGGCTGCACGGACAGCATTCTCGTCTAGCCCGTGCCCCAGGCCCCGCACAACTCTTACAACGCGCAGCTTTCCTGTTGCTTCGAAAACGACTTCGAGGAGAACCTCTCCCTCAATTCGCTTCGTTCGAGCCTCATCCGTATAACTAGGGGTAGGCTTCGAGAGGATTTCGGCGGGAATAACCTTTAAGGGAGCAGGTTGTGCTCCTCGGGACTGGGCAGTCGGTTGAGCAGGAACTTCAGCGCTGCCGAACCCCGCCTGTTTTACAGTTCCGGCAGTCTGCGTAGGCGATGGTCCCGTAGCCACGCCATTGCCGAATCCGGTACTGGCGACGACTCCACGCACGCCGCTTGCAGCGCCAGTCCCATTTCCATAGCCAGGTCCTGTCGGCATGTCGAAGCCGCCCGCAGATGCAATATTGACATCCCGCGTTTGCGTAGTGCGAGCAGCAATTCCGTTGGGATCACCAAATCCCCCGGTCTGCACCTGTTGTGGCGCACGCTCTATCGTCTGCGGGGCCGAACTGCCTGTTGAAAAGCTTCCTGTTTTGATCGTCCTCGGCATCACAGGCGCACTCGTGGCCGGGACGACCTCTGGAGTTTTGGTGGCAACCTTGATTTCTGGCGGGGGCGCGTCCTCAACCCTTGGCCTCGGCTTCATTACCGGAGCGGGCAGACGCAATGCAGATGGAAGGGGATCAATCGGATCGAGTTTCGCCGCCAAGACCGGTCTCGGAAGCTGCCGCTGCGGTTCGTGATTCACCGGAACCGGCGTGGGAACCAACTCGATTGCATGATAGTCCTTCTTCGGTGGCTCCAGAATCTCGGGATGCAGAACCGGGATCCACACCAGAATCCCAATAATGACCGCTTGCACCCCATAGCTGAGCACGAACTCAGACCACGGTGTGTTCCATCTGGGCAACGACGAAAACAGGACGGACTCTTGCGACCGCGGACTCATAATTCAGGCTGCGACCTCACGAGCTAAACCCCTTGGGCGATCCAAAAGTTCTCCCTGCCCGAAAATCGAGGGTACGCTGGGAAGGGCAGAGTACAACCACAGACTCTACTCCTTCAGCATACAGCATGCACGGGAGAGGCCACTTTTAAATGCCTGTGAATAGTCCTAAGTAATTATCAGTAAATGACTTACGGGATAAGTCCCACCACTACAGGATAACCCTTAGGGCTCTGCCGTGCAAAAAACTACACTGCAGACAAGGTAGATTTTCCGACGGTGGCCGACGTGGTCCGTTTTTTCAACAGCGTACGATCTTGGGGCTCTGGATGTCCCTGGTAGCATTTCGGGTATCCACCACAAGCTGAGCCTCCTGCACAATGCGCTTGTAATCGTAATCCGAGTGATCGGTCACAATTAGCACACAGTCATACTGACCCAGATCCTTCAATTCTGCACGCGTCATCTGCAAGTCATATTTCCGCCCCTTCCCGATGAACGGGAAATACGGGTCGTTGTAGCTGACCTGAGCGCCCTCTTTCTGCAGCAGCTCGATGATCGTCAGAGAGGGCGATTCACGCAGATCGTCGATGTCTTTTTTGTAGGCCACTCCCAGCACAAGAACGCGCGCTCCGTTTACGGATTTCTTGCGCTGGTTTAAGGCGCTGCTCACCGACGCCAGAACGTGGTATGGCATGTTGATGTTAATCTCACCCGCGAGTTCAATGAATCGCGTCCGGAAATCCCACTCCTTTGCCTTCCAGGAAAGATAAAAGGGATCTACCGGGATGCAATGCCCGCCTAGGCCAGGCCCGGGATAAAAAGGATGAAATCCGAAGGGCTTAGTCGATGCCGCCTCAATCACCTCCCAAATATCAATTCCCATGCGCAGACATAGCAGCTTCAGCTCGTTGACCAAGGCGATGTTGACACAACGGTAGATGTTCTCCAGTAGCTTGGTCATTTCGGCTGCAGCCGGAGATGAAACGGGTACCGTACGATTGAAGATCGAACCATACAGCGCACGGCCCAATTCCGACGCTTGCGCATCAAGCCCTCCCACTACCTTCGGGATATCAGGACGCGCGACTGTCGTATTGCCTGGGTCTTCGCGCTCAGGAGAGAACGCAACAAAGAATTCTTTGCCAGTAAAAACCCCGTTGCGCGCCGCTTTCAGCCCTGCCTTGTTTTCCTTCTCCAGAATCGGGATCATCACTTCTTCGGTGGTACCCGGATATGTGGTGCTCTCTAAAACCACAAGTTGCCCGGCCCGAAGATAAGGTGCGATCGAATGTGTCGTGCTGGTGATGAAGCTGAGATCAGGCTCGTGATACTCGTTCAACGGAGTGGGGACGCAGATGATGATGGCGTCCATCCCCGACAATCGGGAATAATCGGCAGTCGCCGCGAAGCCGCTTGCCTGGGCCGCCTGGATCTCCTCGGGAGCGATGCGATAAATGTATGACCCACCCTTGGCTAAAGTTTCGACCTTCCGTGGATCAATATCGAATCCCGTGACTTTGAACTTCTTCTCGCTATACAACAGAGCCAAGGGGAGCCCAACATACCCCAGGCCAATGATGCCCAGCCGGGCCTGTCGTTCTTGAATCTTGTTCTTAAGTTGATCGATCGACATATCTGCGGCAGAGTAGGTAGACATGAGACCTCCGGGGCAACACCGACAAAAGGGTAATAAGCACTTAATTTTAGCGTACCCGATCCAACTCGCCGCTAGCACAGAAGTGGGGGGTATTTCAGCATCCTCATTACTACTCCGTGAGGTGCGATTTCTTGCTTAGAACGCCCAAACGCACCCGGACTCTACTGTTTTCGACCCTTCTTGTCCTTGCAGTTCTCATTACCTTCGCGTTCACCGGCGGACGGGTTCTCGTCATCGATGCTCCCCAGCCTTCCGATCTTATCCTCGTGCTTGCCGGCGAGACGGATCGTCGCCCTGCGCGCGCCCTTGAGCTCTTACATCACGGCTTTGCGCGACGCGTGCTGCTCGATGTTCCAGCGGACGTGAAAATATACGACTTTATGCAACTGGATCTGGCCGAGAAGTTTGTCCACAGCCTGCCCGATTCGGCTTCGGTCCGTCTATGTCCGATTGTTGGCTTGTCCACGCGGGAGGAAACCCACGACGTTGAAAAATGCCTCACTCCCGAGGACGGCTCCCGCATTCTGATCGTCACTTCCGACTTTCACACGCGCCGTGCACTCAGCATTTTTCGACACGAGTTCCGCGATAAGACCTTTTCCGTAGCTGCTACCCATGAGCCCACCGAATTCGGAACACGTTGGTGGACACACCGGCAATGGGCCAAAACCTTCGTGGGCGAGTGGGTGCGCACTCTGTGGTGGAACGTCGTCGAGCGCTGGAGGTGATCAGAATGGCTTATCCAGAGCGGCAATCCGCCGATTTCGAATCATGAGTTTTCCACCGAAAACTCACAGCCATAGCACAAATCCCATTGACGGACAACTCCATCGGAAGGTACGATTTCCGAAAGGTCACCAACATAGTTATTAACGGAGTTTGGGAATGGGCATGTCCGCGTTACGCGGTATGGTCAGTAGTGTGCTAATAGTGCTGTTCCCCCTCTCGTTGTTCGGGGCCGACTCCAACGCGGCAATGCTTTATACCAGCGGTCATGCTTGGGTAAATGGCACGCACGTTCCCCGACCCTCCTCGGCCATCTTCTCGGGCGATCTTCTCCAGACGCGCGCGGATGCCGTCGCCAACATCAATCAGCCTGGCTCCACGGTCCAGGTGCTTGCGGATTCTCTCGTTCAGTTCGAAGGAACCTCGGTCAAAATTGATCACGGTGCCGTCAGGGTTTCGACCTCCAAGTTGATGGCAACGACTGCCGGTGACGTGACGATCGTGCCCACTTCGAATGATTGGACCGAGTTTAACGTCATGGACATCGACGGAACAGTAAGGATTTCAGCCCGAAAAGGCGATGTCACGGTCAACGACGGCAAAGAAACCGTCACTCTTGCTCAGGGCCAAGAGACCACCCGCGACGAGTCCTCCGCACCTTCTTCCGACAAAAAGGGACACAAAAATCGCAAAACGGCGGCGGGGGCCAGCCCCGGTGCAACCGGCGGAATTCTGAACTCGCCCTATGCGATTGGAATTGGCGGTGCTGCAGTTGTCGGGCTAACAGCGTGGGCCATTTTCCGGGATGACGACCCCGTCAGTCCGGCCAAGCCGTAATACTTGGCTTTCAAATCTGCTGCAATCGGGCGCCGACCACGATTCCTGTCTTTCGGTGAAGTCGTGGTGCGAAATCCGATGAGCACGGACCTCGGCCAAATAAGACTCTCCGTCCAACCCATTTATAATCTCCCTTCCTCACAAGGAACGAGGATTCCCTTTGGCCCTTGACGAAAACATTTACGAGCTGCGCCGCGAGAAGCTGAAAAAAATTCAGGCGCTCGGACAGCCGATTTACCGTACGAAATACGAATTTACTCACACAGTCGAGCAGATTCTTACTGACTACTCTGGCAAAACGGCCGAGGAGCTGGAACACTCGCGAATCAGTGTCCTGGTCGCCGGCCGCATCATGGCTATCCGCCTGATGGGTAAGGCCGGATTTGCCCACATTCAGCAGGGCGGCAAGCGGTTGCAGATTTATGTCAAAAAAGACGCAGTCGGAGATAGCGGATTTGAGCTTTACAAACTGCTAGATCTCGGCGACCAGGTCGGTGTCAGCGGGTATCTCTTCCGCACCCGGACCGGCGAGCTCACCGTGCACGTCGAGCAGATCGACTTCCTCAGCAAGGATCTTTTGCCGCTGCCCGAGAAGTGGCACGGCCTTACCGATGTCGAACTGCGCTACCGCCAACGCTATGTCGACCTGGTGATGAACCCTGAAGTCCGCGAAGTCTTTCTCAAGCGCACGAAACTCGTTCAGTCGGTCCGGAGCACGCTCGACGCTCACGGGTTCATCGAAGTCGAAACGCCGATGATGCAGCCCATCGCTGGCGGCGCCGTCGCGCGACCGTTCGTCACCCACCACAACACGCTCGACATGGATCTCTACCTGCGCATCGCGCCCGAGCTCTATCTAAAGAGGCTTGTCGTTGGCGGGTTCGATCGCGTCTACGAGATTAATCGCAACTTTCGAAATGAGGGTCTCGGCTGGCGCTGGAATCCCGAGTTCACCATGATGGAGGCCTACCAGGCCTACACCGACTATCAGGGCATCATGGCCATCACCCAGGAAGTGATTACTGAAGCGGCAAAGGCCGTTAATGGCAGTACGAAAGCAAAGTGGACCGTGACGGAAGAGGGCAAGGAAACTGTTTACGAACTCGAATGGGCGAACTGGCAACGGCTCACGATGCGCGAGGCCATCATCCAATTCTGGCCTGAACGCGCGGGGGCCAAGCCTGAGATAAGTGACTTCGCCACCCACGATGACGTCAAGAAATTAGTGGAGCGCTTCAACGCCCGACATTCTCACATGCCCTACGATCCGAACGCTCCCGCTGGGAAGACCATCGCGGCCCTGTTCGAAGCCTCGGCGGAAGAGCATCTCATGCAGCCCACCATCATCTACGAATTCCCCACGGCTGTTTCCCCGTTGTCCAAGCAAAAGCCCGACGAGCCAGATTGGACCGAGCGCTTCGAAATCTTTGCCGGTCAGATGGAGATCTCCAACGGCTTCAGCGAGCTCAATGACCCCGAAGACCAGCGCCGTCGCTTCGAAGCGCAGTTGAAAGAACGCGAGCGCGGCGACGAAGAAGCACATCAAATGGACCGAGACTATATCCGCGCCCTCTCCTACGGCATGCCTCCGGCCGGCGGCGTCGGACTGGGTATCGACCGCCTGTGCATGCTGCTCACCGACCAACACACCATCCGCGACGTCATCCTCTTTCCACTTTTACGCCCTGAGAAATCCGAGGATAGCAAGACAAGTGATGGCTCCGAGGACGCGACCGACAAGAAATAACTCAGATAACAAACTAATTGAGAAGTAAGTCATGGGGGGCCGATAGCTCATCGCGTCGAAAAGGGCACGAGCAACTCACGCCGCTCAGCCGCCAGCCCTTTGCCTGAAGGGCGCTGACACGCCCGGTATCTCCCAATGCACTATGAGTAGTGCATTCCCATTCTTATACTCTTGACATAGGTCGGGCTTGTTATCAGCGGCGCTACCGTAGTGTCCGGAAGCCCTGCAGGATACTGGGTCGGTAGCGCTTTGCCGTCCGCTACCGTTGCCGACTCTTCGTTGCGTTCACTTTGCTGCTTTTCTCCGAAGATGTCCGGATCGGTTCGTAAGCAGGCCTTTCCGCTCCGAAGTTCGAACTCAGATACTCGATTAATGCATCTCGATCGTTCGGATCCACAACCGCTCCCCACTTCACCATTTTGTCGACTTCCTTCGTCCATATCGCCTTGTTCAGGCGTTGTTGCAAAATGATGCGCGCCTCGTGACATTCCAGGCACGCAGTCGTGGCCTTCGCTTGCATGCTTCCCGCGGGAAGATCCTCGTTCACCTTCGCAGCTTGGGCACCAGGTCTCGCTACGCCCGCACCACCAGCCAACATCAGCAACAGGACGAGAACGGACCTATGCGACATGGATCTTCACCTCGTCGACTGCGTTGTAGAGATAACCGCTCGGATTCCAGACGGCTGCGGCAGGCTGTACTCGTCCTTGGCTGTCAGTCGACCGAGACTGGATCACACAGTCTCCTCGTTTGGCGTCCCAGTCATAGCTCCATAGACGCCATGCGTAGTGCGATTGCTCACGCCCCAACGCCGCAACACTCCACGACGAGCCGCCATCGGTCGAGATTTCTACCTTCACGATATCCGCCTCGCCCGCCCAAGCCGCTCCGTGTACTCTGAGCTTTCCCGCCTTCAGAGTAGATCCATCCAACGGCCCCGAAATAACCGATTTGACGTTCAACCCGGTCAGTACGTGAGTGTCTTCCGGCTTGACGGAGTCCCCCGGCTTCACTGGCTGATTGGGAAATCGATATCCAGGGCTCATGAAGTTGCCCACAAACTCCGAATCCAGCACTCTAACCTCCGTCAGCCACTTGCATGAGGCAGCGCCAATCCATCCTGGCACCAGCGCGCGGGCGGGGAAACCATGGTGCTTCGTCAGTGGCTCATCGTTCATATGCGTCGCAATCAGAGTATCGGGATCAAGAGCCTTCTCAATCGGGATGCTGCGAATGAATGGTGGCACCTTCCCGGGGACCTCGTCGAGCCCACGGAACATCACATGCTTGCCGCTGGCCTTTACACCGGTCTGCTGCAGGACATCGCGCAATCGTGGACCTGAAAACTTCGCGGTACTCACCGCACCCTTTCCCCACTGAATGCCCGGAACCTGCGGACGATGAAGACTACGCCCGTTCCCTGCGCACTCCAGCGTGTTCACCACCGAGTGCGACTGCAGTTTGCCTACATCCGCAAGCGCAAGTGTGAGCGGCTTCTCTACTTCGCCGCCGACGCTGAGGCGCCAACTCTCCGCACTCAGTTCGCTTGGCTCATGCGTGTGGTTCCGGACGAAGAAACGCGACACAGGAGTGAGCCATCGATCGAAGTACTCCACTGGGGTTTCCAGATCGAAGAATCGCGCTGAACGAACGAGCATTCCATCCTCGCCTGGAATTGCCACGGAATCACCTTGACCGAAGGCTATCTCCCATGACGGTACCGCCGACACCGTACCCAAAGCCAGCGTCGCACCATAAACTTGCTTCAGAAATGTTCGTCTCGAATTCATAAGACAATCCGCCACAATGTGGGGTCAGGTACAGAATATTGTTGAATCTAACACCGCCGGTCCGGATAAAGGAGAGAACCAAACCGGACCGGCGGCGATTCTGAAGAATCGTCTCTTCAGAAGGTGTCCGGTGCTAGAAGACGAACACCGTATCGAACTGCAGGCGCTCGAGCCATGGCTCGCTGCTGGCCAGCGGACGTCCGACCAAAGCCGTGAACCCAAGTTGCACGCTCTTGTCGAACATGTAAAACATGTCGAAGCGGTGCTGACTCACGTTGGTTCCCTGGCGAATGTCGCTGTAGTTGAAGTTGCCCACTACGGCCTCGCGCTCGATATAAATACGTGTGTATCCGAACTGAAAGTCGTTCTTCTCTTGCAGCCGTCCCACTCGTCCTTCCGCCCAGTAACCGCGCCGCTGGTTTGAGGCGCAGGCTGCATTCAGTGTCTGTTTGTAAGTCGTCGTAGCAGTGTTCGCCGGAGCCGGGACAATGTTCTTCACGTTTGCGCAGGCCTGCGTGTTCTGGACGTAGTCGCCGATAAACGACACGGGGAAGCGAGAATTCCCGGTGTTGATGTCGATCTTCGCGAGGTTGTCAAACAAGCCGAATTTCGAACCGAACTGCGCGTTCGTCACAGCCGTGACTCCAGTCGGATAAGCAGTTCCGTTGACCGTGATGATGGTTGTTGCCGTAGTGGTGTAGGTCGAATCCTGGACGGGGTTGCCGGATCCCAATGGCAACAAGCCGACGAGTGGAGTTTGTGGGTTCTTGGAGCTCGCTCGCGCCAGGGCAAAGGCGATTGAATCGGCGCCGTGGTAGTCGTAGTACCCCGAAAACGCGCTCAGCGTAACTCGCGGACCAAGCTGCCACGCAGTCTGCAGCTGGCCACCGTAGGTGATCTGCTGGGCGATTCGCTTGTCAGTCGGTGAAGTTCCTGCGACTTCGGCGAAGGGCAACTGGAAACCAATCAGTGCGATCCGCTTGAGCACAGGCGTATCGATCTTGAATCCCAGCGTTTCGGCCACGCCTTCCGGGTTCAGGTCCTTGTCCCACGTAAGTTCGGTGTTGAACCAGGGATAGTGGAACTTACCGCCGATGATAGTCAGATTTTTGAACTGATCCGGAGTGAATTCGACGAATGCCTGATCCAACGCCACGGCTTTACGCGTATAGAAACCGGTGAGTGTCTGATTAGTCGTGGTGGGATCATTGATGTCGCCGCTGGCGAGCGAGATACCGGTACGGAATTGCGAGCCCAGGTTTGCGTTGGCATTGAAGCGGACCCGAATGCGGGCGCGCGCCCGGTCCATCGACTGATCACTGGGACCTCCAAAAAATGGTTCTGCGCGCAGTCGAACGTCGCCGCTGAAGTGGAGCGGACCCAGAGCCTTGATTTCCCGTTCCAGGGTGCGGATGCGCTCATCAGAGCTTCCGGACTGCACTGTTTGCGCACGGGACACGTTTGGGGCTTGAGGAGGGTTGGCTTGGGGCGCCGGCGTCGAATCCTGAGCCTTCGCTGGGGCGCTGCTGATTGGCGTCGTCGAGGCGACTTCGATTGCCGGCGGTGGATCTGCCTTGCGGCCGCTTTCGAGAGCTTCGATTCTCTGCTGTTGCTCCCGGACCAATTGTTTCAATTGGTCAAGTTCCGAACGGAGCTGCTGCTCGGGGGAAGGTGCCGGGCTCGCTGGCGCCTCGGCCGGAGGAACTGCCGGAGCTACATTTGCGGCAGTCTGCGTTTGTGCCCATGCTCCCGCTGAAAGAGCGGAAAAGGTCAGAGCAGTTAACCATCGTTTGCGTGGTTTATTCATGGAAATACGGTCCTCTCCTTTTTTGAGTGTCCTGCGCCAATTTCGGGGGAGACAGCTGGAGTGATTTCGGTTTCGCTAACAGGCGAACGGAAATCTCTCTGACTCCCAACGGCATGGGGAGCCATGAACTGCGGGCAATACCATTTTATGAATTAATACAATAAACATAGTAGAGATTAACGGAAGACTCCACCCTGATTGTTGCGGACGTGTTAATTATTTAGTCGGCAACGAACTTATGCGGCGCTTCTAGTTCGCGGGAGCCAGACCCCACTTGTTCTGCAGATGCCGCTCCATGGCCTTAAAAACCACCCCGTCGATGATGTAGCCGATCGCAATGATCAGCAGCATAACGGCGATGACCGCGCTCATGTCATTCAAATCGCGGCCCATCATCAGAACCTGCCCCAGGCCTAGGCTCAAATACAGCATCTCAGCCGTGATCAGCGACCGCCACGCGAAAGCCCATCCCTGCTTCAGTCCTGACACGATGAACGGCAGGCTTGCCGGCAGCAAGACATACCAGAACAGCTTGATCCCCTTCGCGCCCAGGTTGCGGCCGGCTTGCCCAAAGATTTTCGGCATTTGTTTGCGCCCGTCTTCCATCGCAAGAGTGACCGAGAGCAGCGACCCCATGATCACCACGAACAGTATCGCGTTCTGATTCAACCCAAACCAGAGCAGCGCCAGCGGCCACCAGCAGATGCTCGGCAGGCTTTGCAGGCTGACCAGCAGACCTCCCATCGTGTCTTCGAGGAATTTGTTGCTGGCCACACCGAGACCGAGAATCATCCCCAGCACCACCGAGATGCCGTAGCCAATCAACACCCGCTGCATGCTGACGCGAATCGCGATCCAGTAGGTGTGATCCTGAAACCCGGCGTAGAGCGATTCCGCAACGCCCCACGGTGTGGGGAACAGGTATGGAGGCCATATTTTCAGCTTCGCGAGCAAAGTCCACAACGCTAGTAGCGCAGCGTAGAAGATGACGTACCGTGCTGCCCGTTTCATGCTTCCTCCCCAGGCGCGATGTGAGGCTTCACGCCGGCCGCGTATTCGGCTTCGAGGGAGCGGTTGATTTCATCGCGCAGTTCCTCGAGAACCTCGCGGGCTGTGAGTGCAACTTCAGGATCTTCCAGACTCCGTGGGCGTGCCAGCGAAATGGGAAATTCGCTCTTCACCCGCCCCGGGCGGAAGGTGAGGAGAACCACGCGGTCGCCCAGGCGAACAGCCTCGCGCACGTTATGAGTTACAAAAATGATGGTGCGACCGGTTTCGTTCCAGATACGCTCCAGTTCATCGTGCAGAAGGTCGCGCGTCTGCGCATCGAGCGCCGCAAACGGCTCATCCATCAGTAGCACGTCTGGCTCGGTCGCGAGCGCGCGAGCAATCGCCACCCTCTGCTTCATCCCTCCTGATAGCTGATGGATATAACTCTTCTCGAACTTCGCCAGATGCACCAGCCGCAGATAGTGCCGCATCTTCTCGATGCGCTCGGCCCTGGGTACTCCCTTCATCTTCATACCGAACTCAACGTTCTCGGCAACGGTCAGCCAGGGGAACAGCCCATGTTCCTGGAAGATCAGAATGCGATCCGTTCCAGGTCCTTGCACCGGATGTCCATCGACCAGAACCTGCCCCGAGGTCTGTGAATGCAAACCGGCGATCAGATGAAGCAGCGTCGACTTCCCGCAACCCGACGGGCCGACAATACACACAAACTCGCCCGCCCGCACCTGCAGGCTGATGTGATCGAGCGCCAGCAGCCGCTCTCCAGTTTGCGTGCGGTAGCTCAGGCAGATCTCGTTGAGGCCGACCTTCGCGATCGGCGCAGCCTGGCTCGCATCGGAATGACCGACGCAAACAGGCCCCAGCTTTGCTGCACGTGCAGGCGCGCGCGGTTCAATTGGAATTGGATACTGGTGGGAAACTGCGCGCGCCTTGGTGCTCATTGGATTGCCTTTCGCTTCTTCTCCCCAAGAACTTGATTCAGAAGCGTCAGATCGTAAAGGTTCGAGAGATTGGGCATCTCGCGTCCGAGAGAGCCGTTTTCAAACGCCTGCTGCGCGGCCGTGTTCAATGCCGAGTGCAGGGGATCATAAGTGACCTGCATGCGCGAGAAGGCTTCGTCCAGAACATCGGCAGGCAGCGCCTTGTTCGTTTCCCGCTGGATCTGTTCATTCAGCAGCTTCTTCGCCTCTGCCGGATGCGCGTCAATCCAGTCGGTCAGTTCGACGTGTGCGCGAATCCAGTTCTTCACTAGGTCCGGATGCGCCTGGAGGAATTTGGAATTGACCACAAGCAGGCCGATCACAAACTGCCCATTCGGCCACAGCGAGCGCTCATCGACGAACAATCGCCCATTGCCTTCGTGGATTAGCCGCGTTGCCCAAGGCTCAGGAGCCCAGGCCGCATCGAGATCCTTCTTCAAAAAAAGCGTCAGCTGATCAGGATTGGCCATCGGTATGATCTGCACATCCCCACCCTTGTCGTTCGTCTTCAGGCCATTCTTCTTGAGCCAATTCCGCAGTGCCACATCTTGCGTATTCCCAAATTGCGGAGAGGCTACGCGCTTGCCATGAAAATCCTCCGGCTTGCTGATCCCTGCATCGTTACGGACGATCAGCGCCGCTCCACCGCTGGCCGCTCCTGCCACCACGCGCAGCGCTTCTCCGTTCGAACGGACATAGCCGTTGATCGCGGGATTCGGACCGACATATGTCATATCGATCGCACCCGCGAATAGCGCCTCAATTGCGGAAGGGCCGGCATTGAAACTGGTCCACTGAATCTTCACCTTCGGGCCCATCGCCTTGTCGAACCACCCGTTGGCCTTGCCGACCATCGCCTGGGCGTGCGTGATATTCGGAAAGGCCCCTACACGGACCGCGGTGACATCACCTTGGCCCCAACCCGAGACCGAAAGGCTAAGCCAGAAAAAAATGCCCAGCACCAATCTTCTATTCACCTTTATGACCTCCAACCACCATGGGGAGGATGCTGGCGGATTGCTTCTTTTGAAGTTTGAGATGCTTGCGAGACTTGCCCGTTCGTCGCGTGTCACTGGTGATGAGATCCGCAAGAGTGGTGTTATCAAGAATGCGTGCCGCGGCGTCCCGAACATCGAGAAAAACCTGGTACAGTGCGCGGTGCTCCAGATCGCGGTCGATCAGTTCGCGCAACTGCTCGGCATCCCCAAATGGAGCGAGCGGACCATCGATAAGTCGGATGATCTCACTGAGCCGAATGTTCCCGGGTTCGCGGCGCAATTGATACCCGCCCTTCGCACCACGAACACTCTCTACCATCCGCGCATTTTTCAGCTCCAGCAGGATCAACTCCAGGAACTTCTCCGGGAGCACTTCCTCGTAGGCGATGTCGCGGATTTTGATCGCGCCCTGCTGATGATGCCGGGCCAGCATCATCATGGCTTGCAGCGCGTACAAACCTTTCTGGGAGATCTTCATGGGTCGAATTATTCCATAAACATAATTAAATTAATAGACATTAGTGATCCTGTAGGCATAGCACGCTCCCTGCCAATCTGTCGTCATAGGTTTGACGCCCGAAGAGGTTTTGAATCAGCTACTTAGACAACAGGCTCCGGGTCCGGAACGCATGGGTGTGCAAGCAGTTGCAGCTATTCGCCCTCTACAATTTGTGGAAAAACCACCTGTCCTTATATATAAACCCAACGAAAGTCTGGGGATTAGTTGCCAGCAACCCGGAGAACAATGACCGTGACATTGTCCGGGCCCCCTCGCTCCAACGCCGCGTTCACCAGCCTCGAGCATGCCTCAGCTGGCGATTCCGACAGCGCGAGCCGCGTGAGTTCCGCCTCGCCCACCACGCTCCAGAGTCCGTCCGTGCAGAGAACCAGCACGTCACCCTCTTCCAGTTGAATGGGATGTTCCGGAGTATCCGGCACGATTTCGCGGCCCGACCCCAACGCAGCCGTGAGGATGTGGCGTTGCGGATGCGACTCGGCGTCTTCCGAGCGGACGATGCCGTTCTCCACCAGCCGGCCTACGTATGAATGATCGCGCGTGAGCCGCGAATGTCCCTCCGCCCGAAGAAGATACAGCCGGCTGTCCCCCACGTGCGCGAAATACAGGCTTCGCTCGATGATCGCAAGGGCCGTGCACGTGGTACCCATCCCGGCGAATTGGGGATGTTTCACGGCATAGTGCTGAATCGCGTCGTGAGCCGAGCGAAGCCCGTTTACCAATGCATTCTGCGGGTTATCGTGAAAGTCCCGGTCGTAAACGAATCGTACCGTCTCAACCGCCAGGCGACTGGCTTCCAGCCCGCCTTCATAGCCGCCCATCCCGTCGGCAATCACGGCCAGTCGGCCCTTGCGAACGAATTCTTTGTCGGAATCAGGCTCCCAGTACAGGGATGAATCCTCGTTGTTGCCGCGTAGCCGCCCAATATCCGTCAGGCTTGCGACTTCAAGTCCGGGTTTAGGGTTGATGCAATCAACCGGCATAAACAGATACGAGCGGCAGGGGTCGAAACGAGTCCGCGACCAGGTGCAGTTCCTTGGGATTCACCACCATTATAAAAGACTGCGAGTGCGGCCTCTAGCCAACGTCTCGGGGTTCCCCAACAGAATTGTGTAGCCTACCATTTCCGCGATCGTTTGAACACTTCGATAACTGTGTTCCAAAAGAAAAAAGCCGCGAACGCTGCGGCTCTCTCCTCCAAGTCAAAACCTTTCAACCGCTAGTTAGTTTTGGCGTTGTGCTTGTCCTTGTAGATTCGCTGACTCATGTGGTTGGCTTCCCGATTGAGCTGGCGCTGATCCTGTTTGGTCAGGTGGCCGTTGTCCTTGGCCATGTCCTTCTTTTCGTTGTTCTCCAGGCGCTGTTCGCCACGCTCGAGCCGCCGCGTCTCTCCGGGAGTGAGTTGGCCACTCTTTACGCCATTGGCAATTCGGTTCTGCTGATTCTGTTCCCGCCGATTGATCTGGTTGACGCGCGGATGACCAGGATCGAAATTCCCGGCTCCCGCACCGGAAGTGTTGTCTTGTTGTGCGGTCGCCGATCCGATAAACATCAGACCACCGACCGCCAGGACTGCGAGCGACTTGGTAATGGTGTTCGTCATGCGAGTGTGAACCCCCGCGCAGAAGTGTAGTTTTGCCAAGCCCGCACGTGGGCATTACCAAGGTGAATGTGAGGGATGCTCGCAAGGTAACGCCGAAAGGTAATCAGCGCACGTGTTACCACCGGTGCTTCCTCATTTGGCAACGTGCCGGAGAACGAGTTAACATCGTCCACTTCTGAGGACTCGTAAATGAGAACTTCTCTGGATGTTCGTGTGTTATGCGCGCTCATTGCTCTGTCCGCTTGTTCTATGTCGTCGCGGCCTATGGCTGCGCAGCAGCCCGCTTCCTTGCCCGCCGAAACTCCGGAGAAATTCCACCCGGTCAACGGCAGCTTCGATTACATCAAGCGCGACGTCATGATTCCCATGCGCGATGGAGTCAAGCTCCACACTGTCATCATGATCCCCAGGGGCGCGAAGAACGCCCCCATCCTATTGACCCGGACTCCTTACAGTGCGAGCGCACAAACCAGTCACGGCGCCAGCTCTCATCTGGGCACAGCTCTTTACGGATACGACAATGCCGTCGACGTGATCCTCGAAGACGGATACATCCGTGTTATCCAGGACGTCCGCGGCAAGTATGGCTCCGAAGGCGACTACGTGATGAATCGTCCGTTGCATGGGCCCTTGAATCCTACGGCCGTTGATCATTCCACCGACACCTACGACTCGATCGACTGGCTGGTGAAGAACATCCCCGAATGCAATGGCAAGGTTGGCATCCTCGGTATTTCCTACGATGGTTTCCTTCCATTGATGGCGCTGGTCAATCCTCATCCCGCGCTGAAGGTTTCCGTGCCTATGAATCCCATGGTCGACGGTTGGATGGGCGATGACTGGTTTCACAACGGCGCGTTTCGCGAGCAGAACATGCCGTACATCTACGATCAGGAGGCGACCCGCTCTAACACTGAGCACTGGTGGACCGATCATTTCGACGACTACGACCTCTACCTGGAGGCAGGCTCGGCCGGCGAATTAGGCCGCCGTCATGGTCTGGAGCAGGTCGGATTCTGGCGAAAACTGCTCGAGCATCCTGCCTACGATTCCTGGTGGCAGCAGCAAGCCATGGACAAGATTATTGCCGCGCAGCCCTTGAAGGTCCCGATGATGCTGGTCGACAGCCTCTGGGACCAGGAAGACATATACGGCGCGCCTGCCGTATACAAGGCGGTGAAGCCAAAAGACACCGGCAACGACAAGGTCTTTCTGGTCATGGGCCCATGGCATCACGGCCAGGAGATCTCCGACGCCAGTTCGCTCGGCGCTCTGAAATTCGGCAGTGACACTGGCCTCTATTTTCGCCAGAACATTCTCAAGCCATTTTTGGCGCAGTACTTGAAAGATGGCGCTCCCAAAGCCAATCTCGCTACGGTCACAGCCTTTGAAACAGGCACGAACATCTGGCGACGGCTGCCCGCGTGGCCTGCCGGGTGTGAGTCCGGCTGCCCAGTGCATGCCAAGCCACTCTACATGCAGGCAGGATTGAAGCTAGGTTTCGATGCGCCGAAACCCGGCGACGCTGCGTCTGAGGAGTACATTTCCGATCCCGCCAAGCCCGTCCCATATCGTGCTCGCCCAAGTCAGCCCGTGGGATACAGTGGCCGCTTCACTTGGCCGCAATGGCTCGTGGACGATCAGCGTGAAGCATCCGGGCGTCCTGATGTTCTCGCCTTCACGTCCGACATATTGAAGGAACCGGTAAAGATCACCGGACAACCCGTGGTCAATCTGATAGCCTCAACCAGCGGAACCGATGCGGACTGGGTCGTGAAGTTGATTGATGTCTATCCAGACGAGGTGCCCGGACAGGAAGAAATGGGCGGATACCAACTTGCGGTTTCGATGGACATTTTCCGTGGCCGCTATCGCGAAAGTCTCGAAAGGCCGAAGCCGATCGCTCCCGACAAGCCGCTGCTTTATCGCTGGGCTCTACCGACCGCGAACCACGTCTTCCTGCCGGGCCACCGCATCATGGTTCAGGTGCAATCCAGCTGGTTTCCGCTATATGACCGGAACCCGCAAACTTTTGTGCCCAACATTTTCTGGGCTAAGCCGGAGGAATATAAGAAAGCGGTACAGCGCATCTTCCACTCGTCGGATCAGGCCAGCTTCATTGAGTTGCCGGTCGCCCAACTGAATTGACCTGGATCGTCAACTCTGACGCACAATGCATATCGTTGTGCGCCAGTCGATCTGTTAGTGTCCCATATGGTCGCTCGGGGTCTACGATAGCCTGAGCCTCGAGGTTCCCGTACCCGGAAGCCGGCGCGGCGGAGTCTGTTACGAGAGTCCCTGATCGGTACAATCAGTGTCAGAACCGCTGCTTGGCTGCGCAGCGGCGATATGGGAGAGCCCGGCACGGAAGTGCCGGGAAAAGTGTTCAATCACAATCGGGCTACCCGCATGTCCAAGAACATCCGACACCTAGTCGCTCTGCTCCTCGTGGTTACTCCGCTGTACGCTCAGAGCAAACGTCTGTGGGTCCTGCAGTCTGCCGGCGAAATGGTCGAATACGACCCCGCAACCTTTGTCCCGAAGCAACGCACCAAGCTTCCTGACGAAGCCGCGAAATCTCCCGCCAGCCTCTCCGTCAACCGCCAAGGCCAGATTCTCTTTGCCCCAACGATTCCGTTGCCGCTTTCCGACGCTGACACCGCCAGCCCGCGTAAGGTCTGGTTCTGGAATGGGCACGCGTCCCTCTCCATCGATCAAAACCTCGAGCACAAGGAAGAGGAGCGAGGATCGAATCAGGCGGTAACCGAACTCATTCCCGTCCCGTACCTTTCGGCCGACGGAACTCATCTCCTGTGGTTTGCGAATGAAGCCCGCCGCCTGGAGCGTGAGGGCCTCGACCTCTCTACCACCAATAGCTTTCAAGCCTGGCAGACCGATCTGGAAAGCAAAGCACGCGAGGAAATCACCTCCTCGAAGCTGCCCGATTGCCGCTGTCCCACTGGAAGCTGCGAGGAGAGCTGTCCGTCATTTGCGGTATGGGCTCCCGATGGTGGAGTCGAGAACTTTTTCCTGACCACACAGTTCATTGCCGGTCAGACGACAACGTCCTACAAAGCAAGTACCCGGTATCAGCAGCAAGGCGGCAAGTGGACTCCGATTGCGTTCCCTGACCCTTTGCAGCGGGTGTTGGACGCAAGTCCCGGCGGAAGCGTGATCGTGGAGGCGATTCCCGACACCGGTTGCTGCGGATGGTCAAACCAGAGCAACGATCAAACCCTGATCGTTACCGATAGTAAGACACGCATCGTCTTTGACGAGCAGGCGACATACAAGAACGCCGATTACGACGTCAGTTTTTATACCGCGAACGCTCGCCTTTCGCCTGACGCATCAAGCATTGCCATGACGATCGTCGCGACAGCACCGAGCAACAAGCCGATCCAATTATCCGAGCAGGGGCAGGCCAATCCTGAGGAGTCCCAGAGTATACGCAAAGCTTTGCTGGACTTGCCGGCTGTGGAAATCAAGACCATCGACGACGCGCCGCGCCGCCTCGCCTTTCTGCCGCATGCCGCTCTAATCGGATGGCTCAACGATAAGGAACTGCTCATTGTCGAGAACCATCTACTGGTTGCATACAATGTCGCGACAGGCGCGCGAAGGAAGTCACCAATCCGCGTAGAAGACACTGCTCACGTCTTTCTGCATTAAATATAGGGACAGCCGCCTCGGCTGTCCGCCGAGCGAGCCCTCGGCTGCAGGCGGCGAATCGCTTAACTGCCGCGTGCGCTCTTTCGCGGATTCATTCTGTAAATCAAATACCCGAGAGCGTTTGCACCCAGCACCACGCCCGCGATCTTCACCGAGTACTTCCACGAGCTACCCACATGAATGATGGGAAACACCGACAGCACCACGAACAGGAGCGTCACCAGAAACCCCGATGTCGCCGCTACCCTCAGCCACACATCCCCGCGCAGCTCCCTTTCTTTGCGCGCAAGCACCGGAATGGCAAAGAGTGCGAGGTACGCGATCCCGTAGAAGGTAAAACTCCATGTCAGCAATAACTCGAACGACTCCTCATGACCCACTCCAATCAGTGCTGCGATCGCAACTAGCAGCGTGGCAGCTCCAAGAAAGAGCACTGAATTGACTGGAGTCTTATAGCGTGGGTGCAGCCGCGAAAACCACTCCGGCAGCAGATGATCCCACCCGGCCACCATGGGAAGCCGTGTGCTCGCTGTGAAGAACGCGCAGAAGGTCGCCAGGTAGTAGATCAGCAGAAAAAGTACAGCAAAGGGCATAACCACCCTGAATCCCCCGAACGTATGAAAACCACGGCTCAAAGCTTGCGGAATCGGAGCGACCACATCCTCAGCCGATGGATCAACAAAAGCGAGGATCGCACTGGTGGCAAGAATGTAAGTAAGCGCGACGATCGGCGCCGCCAGCCAGACCGATCGTGGCAGATGGCTTTGCGGTTTGCGGCACTCTCCTGCGAAAACCGCCACGTATTCGAATCCCGTCAGAGCTCCGAACGTCATCTTGCTGAATACGCTCAAACTGAACAGTGTCATCGGCGGCATCACCAGCCGCAGCGGGTGGTACTCGCGCAGGTCTCCATGCCAGCGATTCGCAAACGGGATCACAATCAGCACGACGATAGTGATCAAAAAAACTGCGGCTCCCAGATTGTTGATCCATTTGCCGATCCCCAGCCCGAGCCCGGCGACACACATGGTCGAAGCGATCATTGCGAATGAAGCCGCAATAATCAGGCCCTTGCTCGATGCGATCCACGCTGCACCTGGAATCACGTAGGACGCAAAGGAAACTGTCAGCAGCCCCCCCAGACCCACGTAGATGATGGCGTACAGCCAAAGATTCCAGGCCACCAGAAAGCCAGTCTGATCGCCGAACGCGATGCGCGCCCACTCGTACAGCCCACCCTCGACTGGCAACCGCCGGTTCAGGTGCATGACAACTAGCGCCTGAGGAATAAAGAATGTTGCGATGGCGACAATCCAGAACAAGACATGCGACGTTCCTGCCTTGACGGCCGTTCCCATGTAATCGGCCACAATGATGATCAGTAGTTGCGCCAGAACCAGGTCGACCAGGCCCAGTTCCTTGCGCAAATCCGAGATGTGCGCCTGAGCTTCGGTTTCGACTCGCGGCAAAATCGCACTTTCCGTCATGGACATGAGTGAAGGTATTTCCACTCAGTCTCCGCGCTCATTGTGGAGACCGGTGACGTTTTGACCTTTTCTTATTTCTTCTCCGAAGCAAGGGCAGGCCTAAGCAGCAAGTCCTGATAATCGAAGCTGAAATCTGCCAGCGGCGACACCGCCGCCATCTTCGCGCTCGCAATCGATCCGTCGGGGTTCAGCGCGAATGTCACGAACGCATCTTCAATCGTGCGCACTCGCCAGTGCGTCTTGAATGTGTCGTACTGCCAATGCTGCAGATCGCCGACCATGTTCGGTGTGTGATCGAAGCTGATCACCAAGCCTCCATTTTCCAGGCGAATGCTGATCGGCCCGTACCAGGCATCGTTATAGGTTCCCGCATATTTTTCCAACGGCAGCGACGGTTTAGAATTACCCGCCCGCGCCCCTTCCGCCTTTTTCATGGCCTCGGCAGCTTCTTTTTCTTCCCGATCTTTCACCGCCCAGAATGCCCCGATCCAGTCAGTGTTCGGCAATTGCATGTAATAGTCGAGAATGTGGTACAGAATCGCGTCAAAAGCGCCGTCCTCCTCCGCATTGGTAAGAATCACGACGCCAAGATTCTCGTCTGGCACGAGCATCACGCGAGACACGAATCCAGCCACTCCACCGGTATGTCCAACGAGCTTGCGCCCGTGATAATCGCGCAGCCCCCATCCCAGCGCGTAATCGGCGAAATTAGCTTTGAGTCCAGCCAGTCCGGGCGGAGGATCGCCCGTGGGTAGAATCGTCTGTGGCGACCACATCTCCCGCGAGCGCTGTTCGCTGAACAGCCGCCCTTCTCGATCGCTAAATTTGCCCCGATTCAACTGCACCTGGACCCACTTCGCCATATCGGCGGCACACGAGTTGATCGAGCCCGCCGGTCCCACATTGTCCAGATCTTCCAGCGGAATCACCTGTAGTCTTTCTTCTACCCGCGAATGCGGCCACGCATAGTCATCCCCGGGCTTGAAATCTCTGCTGCTCACGGTCGAATGCTTCATTCCCAACGGCTCGAAGATTCTTTGCTGTATGTAGTTGTCCCATGACGTTCCGGTAACAGCCGGAATGATCTGCCCCGCCGTCATGTACAGAAGATTGTCGTAAGCATAACGGCTGCGGAAACTCGTTTGTGGCTTCATGAATCGCAGCTTGTGGATGATCTCTTCTCGTGTGTAAGTCGAATGCGGCCAGAACAGCAGGTCTCCCTCCCCGAGTCCCATGCCGCTGCGGTGCGTCAGCAGATCGCGGATCGTCATCTCGTGGGAAACGTACGGATCGTACATGACGAATCCCGGAAGCCGCTCATACACTCGGTCGTCCCACGAGAGTTTTCCCTGATCGATGAGCGTAGCCAGCGCCGCCGTTGTGAATGCTTTTGTATTCGACCCGATCGCAAACATGGTGAATTCATCCACTGGTGTGGGATCGCCGAGCTTCCGGACGCCGTAACCTTTCGCGAAGACGATTTTTCCGTCTTTCACAAGCGCGACCGCCATGCCCGGCACATCAAAGGTCTTCATCGATCTAGCAACGTACGCGTTGAGATCCGCCGGTGGAGCACCAGAAGTCCCAACGCTCTGCGCCCGCAGTGATGTCCCGAAAGCCGGCCAGAAGGCCAATACCAGTGTCAACGTGACAAGTTTTCGCATAGGTTTGTGCCCAGAACCGAAACGCCGAGATTAGAACATAGGGCGGTGAATTTCCGCTAGGAACCGAGAAAGCAGAAAAAAGGCCGGGAATCGAGAGGTGCAAATTGATTCCCGGCCGATGGGACAGATCAGTTCATGCGATTCGAAACGACGGCCGTAATGTAGGTGAGCAGTTGATCTATATCTAGCTCGGACTCCAGCAATTCCTGCATCTCAGAGGCGCTGAACCCGGTTCGGGCTGCGGCTTCTTGCAGCAGATTGCTATAGTCGGCCGCTTCGGTACGGTAAAAACTCATTCCATGCTCCTCAATCTATCAGTCCAGGCAGTGAAAGTGGGGCAGGGCGAGACACGGGAAATCCCCCCCGGGAGCCCAGAGTTCTCGCCGGACTGCCCCCTTTCCTGCTTCGCGGATGCGAAGCAAGCTTGAGCGCAGTCAGCAATCAGACCTAGCGCCGTATCGAACGCAACAGGATGGGTCGGAAGTTGGGGTCCAACTCGCAGGCAGTGTATTCAACCTCGCGAGCAGGACGCCACAACTGAACGGTATGTGGAAGCTGGAACAACACGGCGACCGCGACGATCGCCGGTGCCATCGTGGCCCGTGCGTAGACCACCAATGGTGCTGTTTGCTGGTGGAACGCGGTGTCTGGTAGATCGACATCCGGCAGCACGACAATTACCAGCATGAACAGCACGACCATGCTGAGGATTAGCAGCGTCGACGCATTGATGTTCCACCGCAACATAGTTCGATCTGTTTTGCCAGAGTTTGTTGCTGAAGTCAATCCCTCTTGGGTGCCGTATCTCCTCATTAGAATGCTTCTGACCCACGCCCCGTTGTATGAGAGCCAGACTTGGGCGATTAGCCCGCCCTGAATTCAGAAACCTGGGTCAAAATCAGCGAGCGTCAGGCCTCATCAGAAAGGAAAACCCTTCCACTTTGTACAGCACCTTGCCCGGCCCAGATGGGATGGCGGGAACCTCGCCTGCTCGGACTTTATCGAATGCCGAGACCAACCGAGGCAGAACTGAGGGTGTAGCCACCGGAATGTTATGTGCTCCCAGTACCAGTCTGACCTGCCGCTCCAGTAACGATAGTCGCCGAATAGAGCCAACATAAGCGGCGAGGTCTGTTTCCGGGCGAAACAGCCAGATGGGAGCTGGGTAATATGTATCCCCGGTGAACAGGAGTCCGTTGGCGCGATCGAATAGCGTGATCGCATCGGGAGTGTGTCCTGGAGTCGCCAGCACTTCAATGGTCCGCCCCCCTAGGTCAAACTTGTCGCCGTCATGCGTGAAGGTTTTGATTTTCCAAGGCCGGGTAGCGAACGTCTTGGAATCAAATCCCGCGGGCAGCGCTCCACAGATCTCACTCGGGGTAATTTCAGCTTGAGCATCTTCCCGCGACCCCCGTGCGTTCTTGCGGCTAAAATCCGTATCCATGCCGTAAACCTCAGGGAACTGCCAGTTCCCGCCGACGTGGTCATCGTGAGTGTGTGAATTCACCACGATGACGGGCAGCACGGTGAGTTCTTCTGTGACCTTCTTGATGTCGCTGATGCCCATACCTGTATCGAACAACAGGGCACGCTTTTCGCCAAGAATCAGGTAGCTGATCACTTCCTCTGACTGGTGTGGTTCGTAAATGGCGAATACCCCGGCAGTGGGCTTATATACTTCAAACCACGGATCGCTCACTTTCACGCGTTCTAGTGATCTGTATTCAGGGCGAGGCAGGGGACGGCACCAATCGGGAATCGGACTCTGCGCGACCATTGGCAGCGTGGTCAGAAGGAATGCGAGAATGATTCTGTGCTTCTGCATCTTGAATCGTTGCGCTAGCTTAGCGTATCCAAGCAGGTAGCAGCTAGTGGGCACGACTGTTGCTGCTCAGTCCTCGAGATAACGCATGGTCTCCAAGAACTTCATTTTCTGGGAAGTGGACGTGCAGCGGGATTTCGTTCTCCCTGGCGGGAAGCTTTACGTTCCTGGAGCCGAGAAATTGCTGCCGAACATCCGTCGACTCACCGATGCCGCACGTCAAGGACAGGTTTTCCTCGTATCGCACGGAGACTTCCATACGCCTGATGACCCCGAGTTCAAGATTTTCCCCCCTCATTGTTTGAAGGGCACGCCGGGCTCCGAACTGGTGCCCGAAGCGATTACGGGGAATGTTGCGCGCGTCCCCAATGAACCGGATGCAAAGTTGCCGGACGATCTGACCAGGTTTCAGCAAATCCTGCTGGAAAAGCAGACACTAAACATCTTCGAGAGCCGCCATGCCGACGCGCTGTTGAAGAAGCTGGGAAGTCAGGCGGAGTTCGTGGTCTTCGGTGTGGTAACCGAATACTGCGTCGGTTTTGCCGTCAAAGGCCTGCTTGAGCGCGGACGTCGCGTCGCCATAGTCGCCGATGCGATTGAGACGTTGAAGAAAGTGGACGGCGAGAAGGCCCTTGCCGAATTCGCCCAGCTCGGCGCACGCCTGACGACTACCCAACACGCCCTGGCCAGCTTAACCCGCTGACGCTCTATCTATCCATCAATGATGGCCGCGATCCCGATCATCTCGGTTGTGGTCGCCATGGTTGTGCCGCCACGTCCAGTATTCCTTCTGCTCCTCCGGGCGCAACTTGCGAAAATCCCGGTCACGGTCGCGATGCGTCTCATCCGCCCATCGCTGATAATAGACAATCTCGTCCCGGTCCCAGTTGTGGTAGTCAGTGTAGTAAGGATCGTACACGCGGTAATAGTGATGCTCGCAAGCCACTCCTGCGGCCATAGTCGCGAGAGCCCCCGCCAGGGCCAGGATTCTTGCGCAATTTGCTCCACCCGTCATCTCGTCTCCTTGGATATGAATGCAAACACCGGGAAAGTATCTTAGTTGCCGTTCGCGCCGCGTCGGTTTCTTGCCCAGCCGAGTTTCCGGCCAAACTAACGTTTTCTTGCGACTAGTATTTCTTTTTCTTTCGAAACCTTTTCAACCGGCCGCGGCCTGTAATAGACTACGGTGTCTTCCTCCTGGAGGTGTGGGTAGTGGGAAATCCGTTACAGGCGCTGCTGGACATGCCCGCGCGCGAACGGTTGGAGCGGGGCCTCGAGCATACTCCCCGCGAAATCTGGCAGCAGCCCGAGACCTGGGGCACTACGTACAAAATCTGTAGGGCGCGCAAGTCCGAGCTGGCAGACGCCCTGCGGCGCGCCGGAATCGGCCGCGGCACAGCTTCTCCGGACGTGTACCTCGTTGGTGCGGGAACCTCAGACTACACCGGCCGCGCGCTTGCTCCACTCCTTCGCCGCCGGTGGGGCTGCAATGCTTGGGCCATCCCCAGCACAACTCTGCTTACGGATTTCGATGACTTTCATGTTGCCGGCAAAGACTATCTCTGGATTTCCTTTTCCCGTTCGGGAGACAGTCCCGAGGGCGTGGCCGTTCTGGAGCGCGCGCTGCAACGGAACCGCGCCATTCACCATCTGGTCATCACGTGCAATCAACAGGGAAAGATGGCGGAACTCTGCGCCAGCTACCCTGACCGCGCCTTGGCTCTCGTACTTGACGATGCCGTGAACGACCGTGGCTTGGCCATGACCAGTTCGTTCAGCAACATGCTCGTCGCGGGCCAGTGTGCAGCTCACCTCGACGACCTCGCCGAATTCGAGGCCGTAATTTCAGGTCTGTCCGAGTGCGGCCGTCAGTTCCTTCCGGTCGCGGCTGAAACCGCCGCTGAAGTCACCTCGCTCGGATGCACCCGGGCCTGCTTCGTGGGATCGGGAGCGCTGCGCGGGGTCGCCGACGAATGCGCGCTGAAAGTGGTCGAATTGAGCGCGGGGAAAATCACCACGCTGGCCGAAACACCGCTGGGCCTCCGTCATGGTCCGATGTCGAGCGTAGATAACCAGACCCTCTTTGTGGCTTTTCTGTCGAGTGACGCTCGCCGGCGCGGTTACGAACTCGATCTGCTGCGCGAGATCGATCGCAAAAGGCTCGGCCGGGTGGGGCTGGGAGTTACTGTCGGAGACGGTGCAGACCTTTCAGAATTCCTGGATTACCGCCTCTCGCTGAATTGCCCCATGGATTTTCCGGACAACTACCGTCCGGCTCTCGATGTAATGCTCGGACAACTTCTCGGCCTCTTTGCATCTCTCCGCTGCGGTCTCAAGCCGGACCAGCCCAGTCCAACGGGTGCCATCACCCGCGTGGTTGAGCCAATCAGACTGTACTCCTGAGAGACCCACAGCGCCCCAGCGATTGCGACACAAATGGCGCGCGGTACTACTATTGCGTCAACGGCTATCTCTGGCTTCCAGGCGTCTCTACTCTCGGTACAGCACCAGCGCACATCCCAGCAACATCATGCAGGCAGGCCACAGATGCCCGACCAGAGGGCTGCGAAACAGCTTGCCGTCCGAAATAAACTTGAACAGAGCGACGCCGATTCCCACAATCATGAACCAGAAATGTTCCCGTTCAACCAGCAGCATCGACGCCGACATCTCATGATGGTGTTGGGAATGGGAGCTTTCGTTTGCTGTCGATCCCATCGTCATTTGAGAATGGTCCATCGGCATCGCGCCATGATCCATGGCGGTGTGATCCATTCCCATGCCGTCATGATCCATGCTCATCGATGTCGACTGCAAAGTGTCCGTCTTGCGCTCCGTCCCGTCGACATTGAGTCTTGGATTTACAAGGTAAGCCTGTGCTTCCGGCGAGTTTGCTCCGGAACCGCCGGTGTGATCGTGTACCAGCAACATGCTCGCCCCCACGAGCGCGAGTGCCGGGAAAGCCCAGGTTCTCCACGTTTTGGACAGCGAGCCGCGGATACGAAAGTACTCGATCGCGCCGATGGCGATCAGTAGCACCGCGTAAATCTTATGCTGCCGTGCCTCCGCGTCGTGATGGATGAGCCACGCCCAACTGAGATTTCCGCGTGGCCAGATTTCGCCGTCGCTCCAGACTGCAAGAAACAATCCAACACCCACAAATAGAATGGGCAACACATAACGCAGGGCTTTCAACCGGGGAGAAGTCTGGCTCGCCAGTACCACGATCCCGACTCCAATCAAGGCCCAACCGGCGATGTGATGGTTAAACTCTGACGGCGCCTTATTAGGATCGACCGGTTGCACTACTGCAGGGGATGAAACAGGTTGCGGCGCTGCTTGCGCCATGAGGATCTTGGTCGCCAACCCGGAGAGAAGAATCAGGCAGCAGCAGGCCACGGCATTTGGGGTTCGAACCATACTTTAAAGCGTCCCTTTCAATGGTTTGAAGAATTTCACACAAATTGTTGTGGTGCCGATCCAAGTTAGCCGTCCACATTGGATTTACGTACGGATAACAACGGAGCACCCAACAGTACACTGTAAGTAGTGACAGTGGGATGGACTCCGATATTCTCGCTTGCAGCCGCCGCGTTCCGCGATTCCTCTCCGCCAAACGCCTCCTCAAAGCGGTATTATGCACTGGTCCACTGTGGAGGAACTATGGCCAAGGAGATCTCCCGCCGCGAATTTCTTGAAAACGTAGGCATCGGCGCCGCTGCCAGCACAAGCCTCTTGCTGCTCAAGGATGTCTCTAACGCAGAGGATGCCAGGAATGTCCTTCCGGCGCGCACCTTGGGACGCACGGCAGCGAAGGTCTCGATCCTTGCCTTCGGTTGCGGCAGCCGGTTCCTGATGTACAAAGACGAAGACGCCGCGACCGCAATCCTCAATCGTGCCATCGATCTGGGCATCACATATCTCGATACCGCTTATGCGTACGGCGACGGCGAGAGCGAAACTCGAGTCGGCAAGGTTATGGCGACCCGCCGGAAAGATGTCTGGCTTGCCACCAAGATTCCTGATCGTACCCGCGACGAATTTCTCCGTCGCCTGGAAGGAAGCCTCAAGCGGTTGCAGACCGATCACGTCGATCTCGTCCACATTCATAGTCTCGGCCAGGCAGAGGACCTTGAGAAGATCGAAGCCAAAGATGGCGCGCTGAAGGGCCTGATGGAAGCTCGCGAGCAGAAAATGGCCCGCTTCGCGGGCATGACCAGCCACACCAACGGAGAAGTCATGGCCAAAGCGATCGAGCGCCATGACCTCGACTGCGTGCAGATGGCGCTCAATGCTTCCCGCAACGGCCGCTTCGAAGAACTCGCCTTGCCTGCAGCCAACAAAAAGAACTTGGGCGTAATCGCCATGAAAGTGACCGGCCAGGAATTCCTGGTAGGAGAGGGAGCAGGGAAGGCAGACATGAGTTCGCTGCTTCGCTACTCTATGAGCTTGCCTGTTACGACTGCAGTAGTAGGAATGCCGAAGCCGGAAATGCTGGCGCACAACATTGAAATAGCGAAGAGCTTCGCCCCACTGACGGATCCGGAAAAAGACCGTCTCCGGCAACAAATGGGCACTGCCCGTGAGGGCTTGGAGAAACGTCTGGTTGGCCATCTGGACGGACCAACAATCAATCCAGAAATCTTCCTGGCGTAGAAAGCGCAATCGCCTAGTTCGGAGGAACTGACGACGGCAGTCCCATCTGCCTTCGCAGCGCTTGCCACTGCTGCATGACGGTGGGGTCCTGCGAGAGATCGGCCGCTCGGTGGAGCGCCTCCTCAGCCTTGACGAGATCGTTGCTTTGCACAAAACAGATTCCGCGACCAGCCCACGTATACCAATCATCCGGGTACTCGCGGTTCACTTCGTCGAAAACCGGCATGGCCTCGTTGCAACGTCCGTCGTCTGCAATCAGGAGCGCCGCTCGTACGCGTGTGTCGGCCAGGCCTCTGGCCACCGGACGATTGTGTGGAGCAAGTTCATGCCCGACCGTGAACACCGAAGAGTCATCTTTCCATTGCTTTTCTTGCGACCAGGTCAACGGCGCGAATGCAATCGCAAGCGCACCCGCGGCGCACAGCAAAACCCATCGGAGTCTCTTCGCAAGATGTACTCCGATTGCGACTAATATGCTCAACCCCGCCAGAGGTAGATACACGTAACGCCCATGCAGGAAATCTCCCGGATTGAGCGCATTCAGGTTGAGAGTCGGAAGAAGCGGCAGCATGAGCAGCAGCGCGCCAGCGATCAGCCCAAAAACAACCTTTGCGGCTTCGCGTTCGAAGAGTTGATTTCGCGCGGTTCGCCAAGACCAGACGCAAAACGCTGTGAGCGCTCCTGCGCAGAGAAGTAACATCAGCAGCGGAAGCAACACGCCTCTTACTGAGAAGCTCCCGATCAGAATCGGATCCGCGAACGAATACGACCTTACCGGCCAGAGGATGGCTTTCACGTAAAACCACAGCATTGCCGGCCAAGACAGAACGACGGTGCTCCAGGGCAAATGCTGCGTGGCGGGAGCGAGCCTGCCATCCAAAACGCTCCAGCGAATCAGCAAGTAGAGGAGACTAACAGCCGCGAACAACACGACTGGGCCGAATGCCCTTCGTCGAACCTCAGCGCGATCTTTCCGGGAACGGTCCTCCGTTGCCGGTTGACCTCCCCTGGACGTGATTGCTAGAACCAGAACCACCATCGGAAAAACGATTGCAGTTTCTTTCCCGAACAGTGCGGCAAGATATGCCAGCGCAGAAGCGAACAGCCATTTCCCGGACCCCGTCCGTGCTTTTTTCTCCGTGGCTTTTCGGGATTTCCGGGCTGAATTCTCCGAAACAGTGGAAGGGCTCTCAACATATTTGAGGTAAAACAGCAGCGCAAGCAGAAGACCAAGTGTTAACAGTGGGTCTGGAACGGTAACCCAGCTCACGGATTCCGTGTGTGAGGGATGCAGCACAAACAAAGCCGCGGCAGTGAACGCTGCCACCCGATCACCCAACAACCTGTACATCAGCAACCAAAGCGTGATTGCCACCAGCAGATGTTTGGCAATGCTCAGCAAGTGCCAGCCCCAAGGCGATAGCTCCGACAGTAGGAAGTTGAGTCGCAGCCACAACACAAAGACTGGACGATAGAAACTCGGGGGACCTCCCGTGAACTGCGACCACACGTAGCTCGTGAAGTAGTCCAAGAGATGGCCGGATTCCTGGATGCGAGGATCGCCTGTGAAGCGGTGATCATCAAGAATGAAACCGAACTTCAGCGATGGTATATAGATTGCGAGACCAAGACAGAACAACAGCGCAGGCCACGCGATTTGCTTCGCCAACTTCAGTCCTGAGCCTTCGACGTGCGGTTTCTGTGATGCAGATTTCTTCTGTTGAACCTGCTTCGATACATCGGCGGAGCGCATCAGTAGTCAGATTGTCTCACAGACTCCCGGCAGCGGATTGATCTCTCGCTCACCTCATTCGAAGGGGTGGGATATTTGGTTGGCTTGGGGTACTAACTGGCGATAGAGGTAGTCGGGGATATCACTGTTCCAGTAGCCGGCGGTTCTCGCGAATCCGACAATTCCTAGAAAGAGAACCGCAATTGCGGCGGCCATCGCCCAGGCGGGAATGCGGCCTTGTTTCGGCGAGCGTGTCCACGGAGGAAGCGAGAGGTCCAGCGCGCCTTCGGCGGGGCAGACCGCCACACATTCGAGACACCCGGTGCATTCGGCGGATTTGATCGTGATCAGCTTGTCGACCGGCAACGACGAAGGACACGCTTTGGCGCACTTGGCACAGTCGATGCACGTTTCATCGGAGCGCCGAATCCGGACGGGACTGAAGAAAGAAACGATACCGAGAAGCGCGCCATAGGGGCACAAATAGCGGCACCAAAAGTTTTGGATCAACACTGACGCAATCACCAAGACCCCGAGCACAATCGCCGCCGTTTCGCCGAGATAGCGGAAGAAATTCAGCATGCGCACGTCGGCGATGGCGCCATACGGCGAGTGCATGAACTGTTCGAGGGAATCGGCCGGCATGTTTGCGACCGCCCACACGAAGAAGCCGAGTAGGAAATACTTCAATCCACGCAGAGGAA
Organism: Binatia bacterium; assembly: GCA_035577905.1. Lineage (GTDB taxonomy): Bacteria > Acidobacteriota > Terriglobia > Terriglobales > Acidobacteriaceae > Sulfotelmatobacter. The sequence goes on along the minus strand of DATKAP010000124.1, from coordinate 120,340 downwards.
TATCGAACCAGCGAGGCAGGCGAAAGTTGCGGCGGAAGATCTCGCGTCCGGCGCGCCAGAGATATTCCGAGAGCGTGCCGACCGGGCAGAGCCAACTGCAGAACGCTTTGCGGAGAAGAAACGCGATGGCGACGAACGTGACGAACAGGAACATGGCCGCGGGATGCGTCGCAGGAACGCGTCCTGTGGTCAGCCAGTATTTGAAGTTCATCATTCCGGCGATGGGAAGCCAGCCTTCCACGCCTGCAGGACGGGTTGCTGTTCGCAGATGGTTGCCCGTTTCGAACGCGCGCACCCAGACATAGAACGCGGCGCCGATCCAAACGTTGAGAAGTAGGAAGGCGCACTGGAAACCGCGGCGAAGCAGTTGCGAGCGGTCGGGGTGGGCTCGGCGGACAAGCTTTTTGCGGTCGAGGATGCTCTTGTCAACTAAATGCGGCTGCTCGGGGTCCGCCGGCGCTTGCTTGCACTGTAAGAGAGTCCCCATTTTCCACCGACTCGAATTCATCCACGCCTGCGCAGATTGCTTAGTTGCCTGCGTGCGGCGCAGGACTCGGTTCGTACGGGCAGAACGGGTCTGTACCAAGCGGGTCACCCGTGTAGGCGAATGCGCGGGCGCGCGAGCCTCCGCAGATGTGGCTGTACTCGCAGGCCCCGCACTTTCCGTGAAATTGATCGGGTGAATGCAGGCGGCGGAAAATTTCGGAGCTGCGATAGATCTCGACCAGCGAATCTTTGCGCACGTTGCCGCAGCGCAGCGGGAGAAATCCCGAGGGGTAAATGTCGCCGAGGTTCGAAACGAAGACAATCCCGTGGCCGTCGCGAATCTGGAAGCCGTGGTAAACCGAACTGGTCTTCATCTGCGGCGCATGCATTCCCGATCCACGCATGATTTCCAGGGCGATCCGGCGGTATGAGGGCGCTTCAGTCGTTTTCACCTGGAAGGGTGAGTGTTGCGAGAGTTCGAAGACCCAGCGCATGATGCGCTCGCCTTCTTCGGGTGAGACTTCGTTCAACGCCTTGCCGCGCCCGACTGAGATCAGCATGAAGAGGCTCCAGCGCATGACGGGGAATTCGCGGCAGAGCAGTTCGTAGATCGCGGGCAGATCGTCCGCCGTCTCTTCCGCGACAAGAGTGTTGACCTGGATAGGCAGCCCGAGACGTCCACAGTGGCGGGCGGCTTCGATGGTCCGGTCGAACGTTCCCGGGACGGCGCGGATGGCGTCGTGCTTCTCAGCACACGAGCCATCGAGGCTGAGGCCAAGACTTTGGATGCCGTGCTCTTTGAGCTTCGTGATGGCCTGGTTCGTCAGTTCGGGCGTGGCACTCGGGGTGATCGAGACTTCCAGTCCGAGACCGTTCGCATAGTCGATCAACTCGTAGATGTCGCGGCGGCTAAGCGGATCGCCTCCAGTCAGGATGAGATGGGGGAGGGGACTGCCGAATTCCACCAATTGGTTCAGGAATCGCTTGCTTGCTTCCGTGTTGAGTTCCAACGGATGCGCCGTTGGCATCGCCTCAGCGCGGCAGTGCTTGCAGGCAAGGCCGCAAGCTTGGGTCATCTCCCAGTACACGAGCAATGGATTTTTGGAGAAATCATGAGCCAGATGGCCCATATTTGGAGTAGTGCCAGCAACCACAGCCATGACGAACCCCCTTCGGCGACTCCTAAGAAACAATCCCCACAAGCAAGCTCAAGAGTACGTTTTGGTGTGGGAAAAAGGCTGTGATTTGAATCACAGGGTGCGGTGACGCGTTTCGCGGCGGGGGCAGGGGCGGGGAGCGTGGGCCAGGCTAGATGCGTTTTCAAGCGCTTGGGGGAAGTTTACTTGTTCGTTAAATCCCCCCTCCCCGATCTCCTGAAATCCTTCACTTAGGGGAAAACTCAAAATAAAATCTTGCTGCTCAATATTTTGCGGGCAAAATATTGAAGATGTTGGACTTAGGTCATCTATTCGCGCGCGCTTTTTTTGGGGGGGGTGTCTCGCAAAATATTGAAAACATTGTAGTTGTCCGATTCTAGAGTGCGATAATCGCCGCAAAATCTTGAAGCGCTTGGACTTACACGCAAAATATTCTTTTCAAATAACTTAGATGATGGCGCGAATGCCGCGCTCAGAGTATCTCGGCGATTCATGATCGGCGATTGAGGCTGTGGAAGGCAAGGGCAGATGTCACATTGTCGGGCTGTGGAAAAGTGCGCCGCGAACGACGCCTTTCTGGCGGCTTCCTCTCAGTGGCTGGAGTCGTCTGGTTTTATGCCGTCGGATGGTTGCTCGATTGGTGGCAGCACAGGCGATGTTTGCGAAGATCATCGGCGAGTGCATGATTGGCGAAACATCGCGATTGCACTCAAAACCTCCCGAACCGGGTTGTGAGCGCAATCGCCGCGAGCCCATCTACATCCTTAGTTCGGAAACCGCATTTACGTATTCATCAGTGGCCTGCGCCAGCCGCTCGTGAAGGTCGTCCCGGTTTGTCAGATCAGTCTTTCTTAGTTCACGAAGAATTACTTGCACTTTCTTTTCGGCGGCTCGAACTTCTTGTATGGTTGACATGACTCCCCTCCGCAACTAGTCCTCGCAGGCTCTCAGGAACGAGTTGGAGAGAACGTGATTCGAGTCACACGCAGCTCGTTTGGCGCAATTTGGCGCTCACTGTGCCGCCTAAGCAGTGCTAACAGAAACTTTTATCAGGTTCTTTGTGAATGCGAGCGCAACCATGGCCCCGAAAAGAATCATCTGCGGAGTCTTGAAAATCTTCGGGATGCACACGCTCGATTGTGAGCGCTGCAGATTCTCAGACGGATGCGAAGGCCGATTCATGCGGCAACGGCTTCTGGAACTTTCCTTAGAGTTAACCCAAACTCCAGATGCGAACCCGAGCCCTCCTGCGGACGACCAAGCAGCGTAAATGTCCAGTCGAGTGGTGTAACCTCCCCATTGCACTCAAAACCACGTTCGGGCTGCCAATGAGTCATAACAAACAACGGCTGAGGCTGCTCTTTCAGTTAAGTGAAAGAAACATATTCTATGTGGAACTTTTTTGGTGCTTAGGGCGTGCGTCCAACCCAAAATCTCTGGAAACCCGCTCGTACCAGCCATTGTCATCCAAGGCTGCCCAGTTAACCCACTCCGTGTCATTCATTGATGCCCGCCAGTCGAGGAACGGCTGCGCATCCGACCCGACTGGATAGCGGAGTTGCCACGAATTGCTCTCGATGATCTCGACAATCTTGTTCGCCACAATCGCGGGTTCCGCCGGGTTCGCCAGGGCGGCCACGAACATACCGAAAAAGCGACTGACGTGGGAGTATTGCGAGCCGACTATCGGCTCCGCGACTCGCCGCGCCATTGGCGTGTCAATGATTCCGGGCTCGACGATTGCGACCCGGATGTTGAAGGGCTTCACTTCCTGAGCGAGTGATTCACTGAGAGCTTCCAACGCAAATTTCGAAGTTGCGTACGGAGACATCGGGGAAGCCGAGATTCGTCCGGCGACCGACGTTACGTTCACAATGCATCCCCTGCGGAGTTTCCTCATCTCCGGCAAACACGCGCGAATACACCGCAAGCTGCCGAAGTAGTTTGTCTCCATCGTGGCACGAAAAGCTTCGAAAGGTAGCTCTTCGACCGAGCCGAGGCGTTCAATGCCGGCGTTGTTAACCAATGCATCGAGACATCCCGTCTTGGAACGGACAGTCGCAAAGGCCGCCCCGACAGATTCGTCGGAGTCCACATCCAATGCCAGGATGGATACCGGCAATTTTTCCTGCTGCACCGTTTCTTGCAGTCTTCGGTCCCGCTCAGGCTTGCGCATGGTGGCATATACGGCATGCCCCGCCCTGCCGAGCGCGAGTGCTGTTTCTAAACCGATCCCCGAACTACAACCGGTCACAAGAACGGTGGACATGATTTCCTCCAAGTTGGTTCGACAGGACGAGTGAGGGTACGGGAACCGGCATATCATACATTCGTATTTCACCCGGAGCCAACGTTAGCGAAATTGTCCGCTCAAGGAAATGTGTTCAGTGGGTGAAAAATCCATTACACGCATCATCCCTTTGGACGCTGCGAATCAGCGCGGTATTTTGAAACGAAACTGTCGTCTTGATCACTACTGTCTCACGGAGCTCACTTCTGAAAAGGAGTACAGATGAGCGTCTACGTTGTTTTCTTCGGCGGATTTAAAGCTTCTAAAATCGACATGGAACTCTGGCTGGCCAGCGCCAATAGCATCTGCGGTGGGGACGTGGTGTATGATGCATTCCCCTACCCGGACGGCGCGAGGTCCGGTGATACAGCCGCCGTCAACGGCTTCAAGCAGTTCGATACGGCGATCAAGAAAGTCGAAGGCTCCAGCGCTGATACTATTTACATCGTTGGCCATTCGAGCGGCTGCGCCATTGCGAACGAGCTGAACTCGCGCATTAAAGGGGACCACAGTCGTATCACGCTGGTGGACCTCGACGGGTTTGCGCCCTCCGTCGATCAAATTAGAAAGTCAAGCCATCAAGTCTGGTCTGCTGAAGGCGCCAAGGGCGGCAAGTCACTGCACCACGACGACTGGGGCCGGTTTCAGGGCCAGCTCCAGGTGTACACAGCATCCAGCGCCACGAACATTTGGTCGCTTCATTTCTCCCTGGTGAACACCGCTGCGACCAACGCCATCAAGAGCAGTTCTGACGAGGACTTAAAGAAGGGCTACGCCGGATGCATCGCGAACCTGTGTTGGCTCAGATAGATTGGAGTCCGACCAAGTAAGAGTTGGATAGCCTCCGATAAGCCATCGACTCGTCAGTTCGAGCCCGTGCTTGCCGATTGCAGTTCTACCTTTTCGGGCGCACCGACAGCAGGACGTCAAAATGGTCACCGCTCTTCACGACGTTGAGACCCACGAGCGAGGACACCTTCTTGCTCGAGAAAAATGCGACGTACATATTCATGCGGTGTCCTTCCCACTCGGGCAAAGAAGCCTGCGTCAACTCAATCAGATCCTCGAATTTGTTCGCGGCCTCAACCTCCGAGTCGGTGCGATAGAGGACGCACTCAATCACTGGTTCCTGGGGGTAGCCTGAACCGCGGCAGCTTACCGCGCCCGGGAGGCTTACGGACGGGGTCCAATCCACCCATTCTTGTGCTCCCAGCGTTTGGAATCCGGACGGAGCTTCGGAAACGTAGCGGAGTAGCGTAGTGCGAAAGGAGTCCCGGAACGAGATTTTTGGCGCGGGCTGGGAATTCCCTGCCGCAGGGCTCGTGGTCGATTGAGGAGACGGGTCTTTCGTGACCGGTTGCGGATTTTGCGTTTCGACGGCGGGCTTGAGAGCCACCGGAACACTTCGATGGCTGTAGGTGTACCAGGTGAGGAGGCCCGCGATGGCGACGAACCCGGCCCCGGCCAAAAGGTACAAACGGCGGGAGGTGACATGGGCCACAGGCACCGGGATGGTCTTCGGGTCCTGTCTCGCGTCTCCAATCGCCGACAAAAGATGCTTTAGCGGTTCGTCGTAGGCGGTCCGGAAATCGACATACTGGATCCGATTCAACCGGTACGGGACTTCACAATCCTGATGCAGGACCGGAATAATCGGTTTTTTCTTCGAGAGAGCATACCCGATCTCGTCGAGCACGTTCTGGGAAGAGACCGATTTGGGCGAGAGCACGGCCAGCATCTGTCCACACTCGAAGAGTCCGCGCTCGATCGCCTCGTCCCAGTCCTCACCGGGATGAATATCGAGTTGGTCCAGCCAAATCGAGGCGCCGGCGGCGCGCAAGTCTTGGCAGAGGCGCAATACGAAGTCCGTATCCGCGCGCGAGTAGCTCACGAATGCTTTCGCCGGGTCTGCCATGATGCCTTTTGCCAGTACAGCTTTTAGCAAACGCGTTAGAACCTGCTATTTCGCCACCCGCCTCTTTTGGGGCCAGCGCAAGTCACCCACTTATCCGGACGCAGCTTGACTCTTCCTCAGCAGGTGAGCCAGTCGCGCCGATTCGCGCTCCAATCGTCTGGCTACGGAGAAGACGGCGTTGACAGGTTTCTAATCTGGAAATCTCCTTTTCGGCTTGAAAGACGGCACCGACTATACACCTTTCTTACCCGCTCACGTAGTATCTCAAAACCCTTGAAAACCAGGAGGAGCCAGGTTGGGAAGGTTTCACTTCCAAATCTCCTCACGGGCGAGCGGATCCCCTCCCCATCGACACCGCCGACGACACACTGGATGCAAGCCCTCATGGGCCCACACCGGTACTCTTTTTAGGTGTAGTCGAACAGGGTCATGAAGCCGAAATCCATGTGGAGCTGCTGATGGCAGTGGAACAGTGTTAGTCCGGGATTGTTGGCGACGAAGTCGATTTCTGCTTCCTGATAGCCGCCCAGCATCACCACATCTTTGAGGATTCCAGATGAAGGCTTCCCGAAGATCTTCGTGAGTTCAAAGCTGTGGCGGTGCAGATGGATCGGGTGGATATCATCGCTGGCGTTGCGCATGCGGATGCGGTATCGCTTGCCTTCCTTCAGATGAAATGCCGCCGGCTGGACTTCTCCGGTCATGGGATAGCTGACGCCGTTAATGGTCCAACGATTGAATCCGTCTTCGGCGGCGTTGTCCTTGGCAAACGTCATTTCAAAGGTCTCGTCGGGAGCGGGGCTGGTTGCTCCCGGATTGGCGAATCGCAGGTAGTTCCAGTGGAAGGGCGCAGGCTTGACCCACTCGCCTTTACCTTTTTGGCCTGCATATTCAACGACAATCCCCATGCCGTGGCGGCGGTCATCATCGTCGAGGTCGCCCAGAATCCACACACCCGGGTGATTCATTTCCACGACGGCGGAGATCCTCTCGGCCGTTCCCAGCCAGAGAACCGGAACCGAGACAGGATTCGGCACCGGATTGCCATCGAGCGCAACCACACGGAACGTGTGCCCAGGCAAGGCGAGGCTGCGCATTTCCGTCGCGCTTCCGTTGAGTACATGAAACAGAACCCGCTCGCCCTGCTTCACCCGGATGGGCTCGCCGTGTCCGAGCATGCGGCCGTTGATGGTGAACGATCGATAGCCGACCTCATATCCGTGCGGCATGCCTTTCGCCAGCGACGCCTTCATCGCGGATTCACCCCGGTCTTTGAGTTCCTTTACCTCGAGTGGAGGCAGGAAATCCTGAGGCATGTCTCCGCCGCGGCTGAAGGTCGGTTCGAATTCCTTCAGGACGAGGAACACCTCGCGATCATGATTGCCCGGGGCATTCTGTCCTTCGATGTAAACCGGGCCAACCTCTCCGCCGTACTGCCCGGCTGCGAGACTTACCCCGCCGCGATTGTGAGTGTGGTAGAAGCGGAAACCCGCGGGACGCGGAGTAAATGTGATTCGGCGCTGGCCATGCGCGGGGACAAACGGCGTCCCCTCTTCCGAGGCGCCATCAACATCGACGGGGACCAGCTGTCCGTGCCAGTGCAGCTGTTCCGGAGCATCCGTGTCGTTGAAGATGTCGACCGTGACGGGCTGTCCTTCCTTGAGGCGAATCAGCGGCCCAGGGAACTGGCCATTGTAGGTAGTGAGGGAGATGATGCGGTTGGGAGCGATCTCAACCGGAGAAACCTTGATGCGCAAAGTGTAGTCTGCGGTTTGGGACGCGACGGCTTGCGCAGGGGCTTTCGCAGTGCTGGTTTCACCCAGGATCTCTATTCGCGGTAGAAGAATCGCACCGGTGGAGATTGCGGCAGTCTTCAAGAATCGGCGTCTTGACTCGCTTTGCATCCGTAGACCTTCCATTGTTCGTTGAGAGCCCGAAAGCAATTCGTCGACTTTACATCTATGGGATGCTGAGCTTGATTGCGAGGAGCAGTGAAATATTGTTCGTTGCTACGGAGTCTCAAAGGCGGAGACCATCCCAACATCAGCCTCTAGGAGGCAACATCTTGGAAATGATCGCCGCAACCGTGGTTGGTTCGTGCTGCCCCAAGTCGCCTTCCAGGGTGTAAGAACGTTCGAAGGCGTTGGGTCCGGTAATCTTCAGGTCCCAGCGATCACTTCCTTTGGAGCCCAAGATTACGACCCGCCAGTCACCTGGGCGGTCCGCCAGGATGTGCTCGATCCTTGCGACCAGGTCGCGTTGCAGGGTCGCGTCGCCGGTGTTCTGGGTTTCGATCGTTACTGGCATATAGAGAGTCTACGACATGTTCCTGTTTTTCATTTTAGGAGGCCGTTCGGGAAAATCCTAAACCGCTGAGATCGCGGAGGGTTCGCCGAGGCGCGGAGAGAGTCTTCGGAATTCGTTTGAGAGGATGCGCCTTCCACTCCGGTTACCGGCGCCCGACGGGCCATCTACAAAGGTAATTAGGCGGCGGGAAGACCGGGAACCAATAATAAAACGACACGTCTGAAATCATACTTGGTGATCCCATGTCTTTCCGAAGATTGGTTGTGCTTCTCGGAGTTCTGCTTGTTACGGGAGCCGCTTTCTCTTCCGACAAGCTGATTGCGCTGACGTTTGACGATGGGCCGCGGCCCTATGTGCTGTTCGGGTCGAAGGGGGAACATGCGGGCCCCGGGTTGATCAGCGTGCTCGACAGCAACGGCGTGAAAGCGACGTTTTTCGTCGTGGGGTGGCGGCTGACGCCGAATACCTGGGGAGAGAAGCGGGCCGAAGAGAATGTCGGGATTACGTGCCTCGATGCCGCGCATCGGTTGGCAGGCGATGGCTACGAACTGGAAGATCACACCTATAGCCACATCGAACTGCGCACGGCGGAGCATAAGCGCGGAGAACAGTGGGTAGTCAGCGATGTCAATCGCGGCGCGGAGGCGATCAAGGCCGTCACGGGCACGCAGCCGCGTTATTTGCGTCCTCCGGACTGGATTATTACGGATGATGCCAGACGTGACCTGGAGCGGCAGGGATACCAATTGTTGACCATCTCTTCGGAGAATCCAATTGCCTTACGGGATGTGAACTCGCTCGACTATTTGTGCGCCGGCAGGCATCCGGCAGGTTGTCCCAAGCCTTCGCTGGCGGATGGGGTGCTGAAGCAGATCGAGCAGCGCGAGAAGCATGGAGTGTACACGCACATCCTGGCGTTTCATGAATTGTCGTCGACTACCGCGGTCATGCCGGAATTGATTTCAGAGCTCAAGGCACGCGGGTATCGGTTTGTGACGTTGCGTGAGTATATGCGGCTGGTGGGAACGAGAGATCGTCGGTGAGTGTAACCGGATTTGTCACGTCGTTATGTCGGGAGACCCACTACGCTTTGAGCTCATTGATTTCTGACAGAGATCCCTCGCCCGCACCTTCAGGGGTGCGATTATTCAGCTCAACGTTACAGTCATTGTCGTGAATTTTTTCTTCATCAATCTTGCATTTTCAGGCGCTTTTCCCTTGACATGCAATCGCAGTTATGGGAATCTCCCTGCAGTTCGGTACGTAGTTTGAACGATTCCTCCCACGATTTTCCCCTCTGAACTAATTAAAAGTTCTTCCTCACTGCGCAAGCCCCGGGGTAGCAGTTCGCGCTGCGGATCATATCCCTCACGGAGCTCCGGTTAGCGCCGGCGCTTGAAGCTGGGCCCATCACTAAATTCGACTCTATGAGGAGACTCAAAATGAAGTACAAAGCGATTCTGATGTTTGCAGTGGTATCCACGATTTTCGCAGCGCTAGCTCAGGCGCAATACAGGCCCGATCTGATGCCGTCATTGAAGGCCGATCCATCCGCCAGCGCAGCGTCGATCAACGTGAAAAGCAATGCCAGCGCACCGCCATCCACAGAAACCTGCACGTACAACTTTACCGTTCCCGGAAAGCTCAACAGCTTCCTGAGTTTTTGTGTGACTGTGAACGGGAATATCGCGTCGCTCCAAAGCCCGAGCGGGTTTGATCAAATTGCCCAAGGCGGCGTCGGCGAAGGCTATGGCATTTGCGACGTTTCAACGGGCGTCTCGTACTACGACTGGTCGTACTTCGATAGCGGAACCTGGGGCGCGCCTGTTCTGGTTTCGAGTACCGCGAGCGCGGTAAAGATCGCCCGAACCACCACGGATGGCCTGTGGACCCTGACCCAGACGATTGCCAAGCAGGCCGGAGTGCAGCCGTTTGCGAAGATTACCATGGCGCTCAAGAACAACACCGGGATAGCGAAAACCGCTTACCTGGTGCGTTATGCCGATATAGATCCTGCGGCCTCTCCGTTTACTGACGCCAATTTCTCTGAATCCTTCGACTCCAGCCAGTATGGTGCCTGGGGTTACGCGGCACTCAACAACTCGCTCGGACATGCTTCCCTGGGTGTAATGCTCGAGGAGATCGGGCAACCCAACGTACCCTATGGCTTCGAGGGGATCGCCCAGAAGACGAGTGGTGCCCCCAATCCCTGCAGCCCGGGTGCAAACTACGCCGGATATCAAGCCTCCGTTGACGGTTCGGTGGAACTGTTCTGGGTCCTCTCACTCGGAGCAGGCAAGACCGGTACTGTGAACGCAAAGTACGAGCCGTTCTGAAGTCGTTTCTGATTCGCTTTGCTGCTGCTTTGCCGGGCGCTGCCTGGCAAAGCAGGGCAGCAAAGTGATAGCCCGGTAGCTCGACTAACAATCCGATTGGGCGATGGTTGACGAGATAAGACACGGGCATTAGTACAAGCTTGAGCCGTCAACGCTGCTCTCGAACTGGGGATTATGAGCCTAGGTTGTATGCGGATGGGCAAGATAGTGCTGCCGCAGCAGATCCTTCCCGTAGTCATTCCCGTTGGGCGTGCGCACGACGCAGTGGATGTGCTGCTGCGTGGGCCTGTTCGGGTCGGCAGCGAACTTCCTGAGATTGGCCGGACGCTGATGATCGAATTCAATCAGAATCACCGGGCTCTGCACGCGGTAGTAGAAAACGCTGTCGGGTTGTACGCCGCCGATCCATGTAAACCAAGTGTTGTCGAGGTGGTGGTCGACTTCGTCCATCTTCACGCGGGCGTGGCTGTCGTCCATGTTGCTGACGTAGAGGTGAATGAGGTCGCGCAGGCGTTGGCGTGTCGGGCCGGCTAATTCGTTGGTGCGCAATCCGGCATAATCGATCACCACATTATCTTTGAAGGCTTCCGTCAGATTGTTGTTGCCGGTCTTGGAGAAGTTCAGGATTGCCTTTTTCTGTTGTGCTTCCGGAAGGGTCTTCAACCACTCCAGACCGTCGTGCTGTTCTTTCTGCAGAATCTCAATCCCCGCATATTTGCCGGACGTCGCCTTCACCGGCTCCGAACCGATGAACAATGGCGTCATCACGACCTGATCTCCGAGGACGAAGTAGTTGATGATCGCGTGATGGCCTTCGAACTTCCAGCCCCATGGTTCGGTGGCCGAGGGCTTGCCGTAAATCTGCATGTAGTAGAGCCACTCTCCGAGGAAGTCGTGATCTCCGGATAACTCAGCCAGGGTTTCGTTCAGCCGCATGATGTTGCGCGTGAGTTCGAAGCCCTGCGTGCTGAGTGAGGCGCGCATCAGGCCAAAGGCGGCTTCACGCTGGCGATCGTTCATGTCGGCAAAGCAAATTCCCTGGCGCGCGTAAAAGTGCTGATTCATCCACTTCCGCCATTCGATGTCATCGACCGGATAGATGGTTCTGTACAGCTGTACGGGATTCAGTGTGGCGATGAATGCCGCGGCCGCATTGCGTACGGGTTCGGTGGAGACTCCGGCCGGCTTGATTTCGAATAGGCCGGGCATGACTTCGCCGTTGGTGGTGATGCCCTTGAACGGTTGGGCCAGACCTTCTTTCTCGTAGTCCTCTGACATGCGGCGGAACTGTTCCGCAATCTCGGACGGAGACTGGGATCCTTGCTGACCGAGAACGCGGGGAGCCAGAAGAGCAGCACACATTAAGGAAGAGATAAAGTCACGGCGCGTCGGCGCGGCGGGCCGGTGATGATGATGAACATGGTCGTGGTGATGCGGCTTGTGTCCCACAGGATGCTCCCCCTTCGGGTGGCGGCAAGATAGCACGAGCGTCCGAGTTGCGGCAATCGATACCGGTTATGCCCACGCGAGCGAGACGTGATAAGGTTCCCCGGGCGGAATTCTTCCCGGAGGTGACGATGCAGAGACGCACGTTTATGAATCTGACGGCCGGCGCCATGAGCGCGCTGGCGCTTGATCCACTGGCGCGAGCCAGCGGGGACGACAAACCGCAGGAGGTCAAGACACCGGTGCCTTATCCGGATGCGGCAGTCGAAGTTGTCGATCCACGATTTGCCAAGTACAGGATTATCACCGCAGCGGTAGAGCGGCTTTTCACGGGCACGCGTTGGGCCGAAGGCCCGGTCTGGTTTGGAGACGGGCGTTATCTGTTGTTCAGCGACATTCCCAACAATCGCATGCTGCGCTGGCTCGAGGATACCGGCGAAGTCAGCGTCTTCCGCAGCCCGTCGAATTACAGCAACGGCAATACCCGGGACCGGCAGGGAAGGCTCATCACGTGCGAGCACGATTCGCGCCGCGTTACTCGCACTGAGCACGATGGCACGATCACGGTTCTGGTGGATCACTATCAGGGCAAGCCCTTCAATGCGCCGAATGATCTTGCGGTGCACTCGGACGGCGCGATCTGGTTTACCGATCCCGGCTACGGGATCATGTCGAATTACGAAGGGCACAAGGCGGCTTTTGAACTTTCCGCCAACGTTTATCGGCTGGATCCGAACACGCGCGACTTAACTCTCGTTGTCAGCGACATGGATAAGCCGAACGGGATCTGTTTCTCTCCGGATGAGAAGAAGCTCTACATCGTCGACACTGGCGAACCGAAGCACTCGGGCGATCCCCGGCCTATCCGCGTGTATGACGTCGATGATGGCAAGCGGCTGAAGAATGGACGCATGTTTGTGAATCTCGCGCCCGGTTCCTCGGATGGTATCCGCTGCGATGTGGATGGCAATGTGTGGTCCGCTGCCGGATGGGGTGCTGAAAGTTTCAATGGAGTACATGTGTTCGCCCCGGATGGTGTACTGATTGGGAAAATTCATCTGCCGGAAACTTGCGCGAATTTGTGTTTCGGCGGCGCCAAGAAGAACCGCCTGTTCATGGCTGCGAGTCAGTCGCTGTACGCCCTCTATGTCGGGACCGAGGGTGCGCAGGTACCTTGAGTTGGTCAATCACCCACGCTGGGCTGTTTGCCAGATACCACGGAGCTATCCATGACGTCGGATGTGAACCGGCGCGATTTTATGAAGATCACTGCGGCCGCAAGCGCCGCCTTGGCCATCCCAGGTTCATCCGAGGCTGCCAGCACCTCCAAAACGATTGGCATCCAGGTTGGCGCTGTCTCGTTTGTCGATGAAGGGACGGAGAGAGTCCTGGATGTCTTGCAGGAACGAGGCTGCGTCAACACATTATTTCTGGCGGTCTTCACCTACGGTCGAGGCATCGCCGGACGGCAGATTCCCGGCCAGCCGCTGCCCGATCATGGCAAGCAAGAGTACGACCTCAACTTTCACGGCGGGAACTTCGCCACGCCGCATCCCGAGTTCTACAAGAACACGGTTCTGAAAGACACGCGCGCGCCCGATCACGGCAACCTCGACATCCTGGCTGAAGTTTTACCCGCGGCAAAGAAGCGCGGAATCAAGGTCATCTGCTGGCTTGAAGACGTGTTTCGCACCGACTTGCCGAACATCGAGAAGGTGCAGGAGCGGGATCTGTACGGCCGCAATGCCGAGACTCTCTGCGTCAACAATCCCGACTACCGGAATTTTCTGACCGGCCTGGTCGAAGACTACGCGCGCTCCTACGACATTGACGGAATCATGTGGGGATCGGAGCGGCAGGGCGCGCTTTGCGACAGCCTGGGTGCCACCCATGACACGCCACCGGTCGATCCAGGGCAGGTGACCTGCTTCTGCGAGTTCTGCCGGAGTAAGGCGAAAGAGCGCGGAATCAATCCGGATCGCGCGCGTCAGGGATTCCTGGAGCTGGAGAAATTTGTACGTGCCTCGCGCAGTGGAAAGCGGCCGGTCGACGGCTACTACGTGCAGTTCTGGCGGCTGCTCTTGCGATATCCCGAACTGCCGGCATGGGAAATGCTGTGGACTGACAGCTTGCGCGACACGTACGCAGCGATCTACAAAACGGTAAAGACTGCCAAGCCCAGCGTGCCTGTCGGTTGGCACATTTGGCACAACAACTCGTTCAATCCCATCTACCGCGCCGAGCAGGACCTGCATGAACTCTCGAACTATTCGGATTTCATCAAGGTGGTGATGTACAACAACTGCGGCGGCGAGCGGATGGCCCTCTATATCGACAACGCCGGCTCAACGATTTATGCCGATCTCTCGAAGCAGGGATTGCTTGACTTCAACTACGCGGTGATGGGGCTCAAGGAGGGCAGCTATGACCAGATTCCCCGTACCGGCCTCTCTGCCGACTACGTGTTCCGCGAGACGAAGCGGGCCCTGGAGGGTGTTGCAGGCACCAGGACTCAGATCTGGCCCGGCATCGATATCGACATTCCGACCGAGCCCAACCACAGCAAGTGCACGCCGCAGAGCGTAAAGCAGGCGGTTTTGGCGGCGTTCCGCGCCGGCGCACCTGGGGTAATCCTGTCTCGGAAGTACTCCGAGATGCGGTTGGCTGACCTGAGTGGCGCCGGAGATGCAATTCGCGAGCTGAGACTGTCCGCTTAAAGAGGATCGACAAGAAAGCCGCTACCGATGCGCCTGCCTCGGAGGATCAGGCAAGAAGTTCATCGAAACGAGCAAAGAGCGCGAGTGCAGGCGGGCTATTCTCATTGTGACCGAGGCGGACGCTGCGGAGAGCGGACTCGGAGGAGAAACCATGCAGAAGCGCAAACTGGGAAAGAGCGGTCTGGAAGTGTCGGCGATCGGATTCGGCTGTATGGGTCTGAGCTTTGGCTTTGGCCCCGCCGTGGACAAGCAGCAGGGAATTTCGGTGATCCGCGCGGCGGTGGAACGCGGAGTGACGTTCTTCGACACGGCCGAGGTTTATGGTGCCTACACGAACGAAGAGCTCGTGGGCGAGGCTCTCGCTCCCTTTCGTTCTCAGGTGGTGATTGCCACTAAATTCGGCTTCAACATCGACGGGGAGGGGAAGCAGGCAGGCCTGAATAGCCGGCCGCAGCATATTAAGGATGTGGCTGAGGCATCGCTGAAGCGCCTGAAAACCGATGTCATTGATCTTTTCTATCAGCACCGTGTTGATCCGAGCGTGCCCATCGAAGACGTCGCCGGGGCTGTCAAGGATCTAATCCAGCAGGGCAAAGTGAAGCACTTCGGTTTGTCGGAGGCGGGCGTGCAGGTCATCCGCAGAGCCCATGCCGTTCAACCGGTCACCGCGCTTCAGAGCGAGTATTCGCTTTTTTGGAGAGAGCCGGAAGAGAAGATCCTGCCGCTGCTCGAAGAACTGGGCATTGGATTTGTTCCCTTCAGTCCGCTGGGCAAGGGCTTTCTGACCGGAGCCATCAAGGACGATACGCAATTCGATAAGACAGACTTTCGCAGCATCGTCCCCCGCTTTACGTCGGAGAACCGCAAGGCGAACCAGGCACTAGTCGATCTGCTCAGCCAATTCGCTCAACAGAAGAAGGCGACGCCTGCTCAAATCGCGCTGGCGTGGATTCTTGCTCAAAAGCCCTGGATGGTTCCCATTCCCGGCACCACGAAGCTGCATCGGCTGGAAGAGAACCTCGGTGCCGCGGGTGTCGCACTCGCACCCGAGGATCTCCGGCAAATTGACCGAGCGGCTTCACAAATCACCCTGGTCGGAGAGCGGTATCCGGAAGCGGCGCAGCGCATGATTAATCGTTGAGTGCGACGAAGCGACTGGAGAACATGAAAAGGCTCACGTCTGGCGTGTTGACGGTAATCGTCCTTCTGCTGCCGCTGCTGTCGTCCGGGCAAGGCGCCAACCAGAACGCACAAGATAGATTTCTTGGTGGCTGGCGGCTGGCATGGCTTGAAGAGCCTGATGCCGAGGGGAACATTCACAAGGCCGACTGTACGGGATTGCTCGTGTATTCGAGGGATGGCCACATGTCGGTCCAGGTTATGTACCGGACACCGCCCTCGCAGACCCGGTCGGCGCCTGTGCAATATGCGCAAGGCGGCTACGAGGCATCCTTTGGCAGGTATCAGATTAACGATGCCCACAGTTTTACTTTTCACGTTGAAGGTGCACTCGTCCGTACGCTTGTGGGAGAAGACCTGCAGCGCATGTACGATTTTTCTGGCAATCTGCTGATTGTGAAGTCGCCGGATCCGAACGAAAAGTGGAGAGTCGCGTGGGAGCATTACTGATTTTTCGTGGCGTGTCCTCAGAAAGGGCAGTCCATCATGAGCGAATCGAAAGCAGCAGAGAATCTGATCGGCAATTTCGCGCCGAAGCTGGTGGAACTGACGGATCGAGTGCTGTTCGACGACATTTGGGAGCGGAAGGAACTGTCAAAGCGGGATCGCAGCCTGATCACCGTGGCCGCTTTGGTAGCACTGAATCGCCCGGACCAGCTGCGGTTTCACCTGAACTATGCTGTCCAGAATGGCGTCAAGCAAGAAGAATTGATTGAGGTCATCACACATCTGGCATTCTATTCCGGATGGCCGAATGCAATGAGCGCCATCCTGATTGCAAAAGAGATCTTCTCAAAACCCTGAGGCAAGAGTTTTCCATCTAAAGGTTCAACCGTGGAGGAAAACATGTCAGCGCAAAAAGACTCCTTGAAGGACCAACTTTCCCGATCGAGCGAAATTGATATCAGCGTCAAAGGAAGGAAGTCAGGACGGACCATCTCCAATCCGGTCTGGTTCGTGTTCGACGACGGAAAGCTTTACCTGCTGCCGGTGAAGGGCACGGATACGCAGTGGTACAAGAACGTCCTTGAGGATCCGGAGATTCGAGTCAAGGCGGGAAGTTCAGAGGCGGCACTTAGCGTTACTCCTATCACGGATGGAAAACAGGTAGCGTCTGTCGTTGAGAAGTTCCGTAATAAGTACGGGCCCGGCGACGTGAAGAAATACTATTCGAAGTTCGATGTTGCGGTTCTCGCTTCTTTGCCATAACGGATCTCTGATTCCGCGGCTTGCAACCGTGGCCAAGTAGGCGTATAGGCGAATTATGCTTCCAGTCAAAAACCGAAACTGGCTGTTGGCTTAGTGGGCTGGGGTTCAAAACAGAGAGATAGTTCGCGGGCCATCCGAATCCCGGAAGTGACCTGGAAAGGAAATTCTTATGCTCACCTTGAACGTGAACGGAATGCGGCGCGAGGTAAACGTGCCCGAGGATACCCCGTTGCTCTATGTCTTACGCAACGATCTGGAGTTGATTGGTCCGCAATTCGGCTGCGGGCTTGCGCAGTGCGGGGCTTGCGCGGTTCTGGTCGATGGCAAGGAAGCACGCTCGTGCGTCACGCCTGTTTCCAGCGTTGCCGGACAGGAGATCGTCACGCTTGAAGGCTTGCCCGCCCGCTGGGCCAAGCAAAAGGGCCTTTCCGCCGAGCAAGCGAAGGACACGCTGCATCCGGTGCAGCAAGCCTGGATCGAAGTACAGACTCCGCAGTGCGGATTCTGCCAGAACGGCATGATGATCAAGGCCACGGAACTGCTCGAAAGCAATCCCAATCCGACGGTCGCGCAGATCAAGGACGCATATACAAATTCCGGGCCCTCGCCCAATCTGTGCCGCTGTGGAACCTATCTCGCGATCATTGAAGCAGTACAAAACGCCGCCACGATCATGGCGAAGGGGAGGTAAGCGATGGCCACGATGAGTGAAAAACCAACGACAGTTGTCGGGCCGACTCTCTCGCGGCGGCAGTTCATTAAAGCGGGTGGCGTCCTGGTTGTCGGGTTCAGCTTCGCAGGACCAGAACTTCTGAAGGGCGATACGGCAAAACCCGCCACGTTCATGAACTCACTCGATCCTACTCTCGGGAGTTCCTGGATCGAGATTCATCCCGACAGCACGGTACTCATTCGCACAGGGAAGAGCGACTTCGGGCAGGGGTCTACGTTCACCGCGTACCGCCAGATCGTCGCGGAGGAGTTGAGCGTTCCTTTCGAAGCCATCACCACGGTCATCGCCGGAGACACCGATCGGACGCCCGACGGCAGTGGCGCATTCGATTTCCTTGGGCACGGGATGCCGAACATCCGCAAAGCGGCCGCCTACACCTATCAGGCTTTGCTTGATCTCGCGTCGGAAAAGCTTGGCGTTGCGAAGGACAAGCTTTCGGTGAAAGAAGGCATCGTTTCTGGAGGCGGCAAGAGCATCTCCTACGGTGATCTGGTTAAGAACCAGCAGTTGAAGCTCACGATTCCAGTGAAGGGCGATCTGACCGGGATCATGGGGCTAACGATCGAAGGCAATCCGCCGATGAAGCCGGTCAGCGAGTACACGATCATCGGCAAGTCGTTCAAGAATTCCATCATCAGCTCGAAGGTGCGGGCGAGAGAAACCTGGGCCACCGATGTGCGTTTGCCCGGGATGTTGCACGCACGCGTGGTGCATCCCAAAACGCTGGGCTCGACCCTCATTTCCGCTGGACAGGTAGACAAGGCCAAGTTTCCGAATTCACAAGTCATTGTGAAGGGCAACCTTGTGGGAGTGATCGCGCCCACCGAGTGGGAAGCGATCCAGGCCGCCGAACAGGTAGCGGGCGCTACAAAATGGACCGACTGGAAGGGCCTTCCGGGCAACGGGAGACTCTACGAACACCTTCGCCAGGAAGCCGACTGGACCAGCGCAACCGTCACGAAAGGAGAGGCCAACAAAGGCGATGTGGACTCGATCCTTGCCTCTGCGAAAAAGAAGCATTCCGCGACATATCAGTTGTCTTACATGAAGCACGCGCCCATTGGGCCGACCGTGGCCGTGGCCGATGTCAAACCCGACGGCACCGTCCATATTTATACGCACAACCAGAATCCACAGGCGCTGCGCGGCGAAATTGCCATGATGCTGAAGACAACGCTGGATCATGTGATTGTCCACTCGTACCCGGGGCCCGGGCACTATGGACGTTCGAATGGCGGAAACGCCGGGGCGGAAGACGAAGCCGTGCTCTTGTCGCAAGCGGTGGGAAAACCCGTACGTGTGCAGTGGATGCGCGCTGATGATATGCAGTGGTCCACGCAGTCGTCGGCTGCTTTCTCCGACGTGCAGGTTGCTCTGGATGAAAGGGCCAGAATCGCGGCTTATCAAGTCGATCACTTCATGCCGGCTATGCAAGACGACCGGCCAATCGGGGCGGTTCTCGCCGGGTTACCTACCATGGCCCCGCCGAATCCACATGGAGATTTTGTAACGAATACGGCCAATGGCGTTGAGGATCCCTGGATTTATGCTCCGATTCCCAACGTCGCAGAGCATGGCCACGGTACCTATCAGGTGGGGGAGAAAGTCTCGCCCATCGCCGTCGGCCTGCGCGACCACAGCATGCGAACTCCCGGACAGTTTCAGCAGAATTATCCGCGCGAACTGGCGATGAGCGAGGCGGCTGCGCTTGCCGGTGCGGACGCGATTCAGTTCCGCATCGAGCACGCTAGTGAAGAGCGCGCCATCGGTGTGTTGAAGGCAGTGCGTGATGCTTCTGCCTGGGACACGCGTCCGTCGCCACGCCCGGGTGCCGTCTCGACGGGATCGTCGCCGGTGCGAGGCCGCGGAGTCTCGCTCATGCTGCGCAGTGGAACCTACTGGGCCGCTGTTTGTGAGATATCAGTAACGCCTGCCACGGGGGCAATCAAAGTCGAAAAGTACACTCTCGCGGTCGATCCGGGCATCGTTGTGAATCCGATGCAATTGAAGCGACAGTGCGAAGGTGGTGCGGTCATGGGAGTCAGCCATGCGTTATTCGAAGAAGTAACCTTTGATGAGAGCAGGATTATCACGGAGGACTGGAGCAGCTATCCGATCCCGAGTATGTCAGATATCCCGGAGATCAAAGTCGTGCTGCTTCACAACCCGAAAGTTGGCGCGTACGGTGGAGGGTCAGAAGCAGCGAACGCGTTGGCTGCGCCCGCGATCGCAGCGGCTCTGCATGACGCTACCGGCAAGATCATGCGGAGGCTTCCAATGAAGCCGGCATACGTACAGGCGGCTTTGAAGGGGTAGCGTATCGGAGAACAACGATCGCAAGCAAGGCATTTCTACTTGGCCTCGTGATGGTCGACGCTGATCACGCGCGTAATCTTCCAAACGCCGCCTTTGTTCTGCCAGACGTGGATGAACTTTGCCTGGCCAACGACGCCGTGATCCTGTTCATAAGGATGTAGGAAGCGATGAACTCCGATCTCGACCGCGCCGTAATCTCCCAGGGGATAGACTTCGAGCGTCCCGGGCACGAGTTCGCGCTTCACCTTGCCACAGAGGTTGTTTTTGATGGCATCGACGATTTGCGAGCCGCCGACGAGGAGTCCGTTCTTGTCGTGGTAAAACTCAGCGTCGTCCGCCCAGAACGACTCCTCGGCCCTCATGTCACAGCGATCGATGGCGTCGAACACCTGCTTGTCGAGTTGCGAGATCGTCTGATAAAGCGCATCGCGCGCGGCTGCCTTGGCCACAGGAGCGGGCTGGTTGGACGCCTGGGCCCGGGCCTTAATATCCAGAGCAATTAGGCATACTAATATGCAAACTCTGTGCTTGTTCAAAAGATGTCTCCTTGGGCGCAGTATGATCCCCTCGGAGCACCGTACGTCGCAAATTCAAGGAAAGTTCCCGAAATCGCCTTCGGTGAACAAAGGCAAGGAATGACAGGAATAGAGGTATGCTTTAGACCATGAAGGCAAATGGAAAGCTCGCACTATTCCCGCGGCGCGCCAGGGTAGATGGCGATGACGCTCCCGAGACGATGAAGCTGGCCCGCCTTCTCGCCGCCTATGCCCCCCATGACGGGAGCTTTGATCTGCGCATTCCGGGCCTGATGGTCAGCCGGATCTCCCGCGTAAATAAGGAATGCGTGCATGCGCTGCGGGTGTCTTCGTTGTGCATCGTTGCCCAGGGCGCGAAGACCGTTATTGTCGGCGACCAGGTGTACGAATACGACTCGTCGCAGATGATCGTCTTTTCAGTGGCTCTGCCGGTAGCGGCCCAAGTCACGCAGGCGACCCCCTCCCAGCCTTACCTTTCGCTGCGTCTGGAACTTGATCCGCACAAAATTGCCGACCTCGTGTTGAAGGTGTTTCCCCGAGGGCTGCCTGCGGTGCAGGAGAGGAGCGCTGTTTACCTTGCCGCGGTCGACGAGAGCATTGTCAACGCAGCAATTCGATTGATGGAGTGCCTGGCACATCCGGGCGAGGCGGAACTGCTGGGACCCCTGGTGACGGAAGAGATCCTGATCCGCCTTCTGCGGAGCCCGATCGGTGTTCGCGTGGCACAGATGGGACTTGCCGAGTCAAACGTGCAGCGAATCGCGAAGGCTGTTTCCTGGCTGCGTGAGAACTATTCGCAACCCATGAAAGTGGAGGAACTGGCCGAAATGGTGCACATGAGCATTTCGTCATTTCACGAGCACTTCAAGGCAGTCGCGTCGATGAGTCCGCTGCAATATCAAAAGGTGCTGCGGTTGCAGGAAGCGCGGCGCCTCATGCTCTCCGCCATGATGGACGCGGGAGCTGCGAGTCAACGTGTAGGATACTTGAGTGCTTCGCAATTCAGCCGGGAGTACAGCCGCTTTTTCGGAAGCGCGCCCACCCGCGATATCGCCCGCCTGCGGCAAGAAACACGAATGTGGGCGTGATCCATCGAAACTAACCGCATGAATCCTCTCGCCGGATGGGAGAACTTCTATGTCATTCTCGGCTCGTCTGCGGGCGCGCTGATCGGATTGCAGTTCGTAGTCATGGCGTTGTTGGCCGACCTGCCCCGTACGGCCTCGCAGGCCGAGGCCGGCAACGCATTTGCGACGCCGAATGTTGTTCACTTTGGAGCAGTCTTGTTGCTGTCAGCACTTCTCAGCGCGCCCTGGCGCGGCATGGGCATAGTCACGGTTCTGCTGGGGATACTTGGCTTCGGCGGAGTGGCGTACGCACTGATCATCGCCCGGCGCATGCGAGTGCAGACGATTTATCGGCCTGTATCCGAGGACTGGTTGTTTCATGCGATTCTGCCCTTCGTCGGATACGCGATGCTTGCTACATCGGCTTACGAAGCTCGCACCGATACCTACAGCCCAATGTTCGGTGTTGGAGGAGCGGCGCTGCTTTTACTTGTCGTCGGCATCCACAATGCCTGGGACGCGGCCACCTATCACATCTTCGTGGTCAGATCCAAACGACACCACCCTGAACAAGATTCCCTGCAACCCACGAGTTCCACCGAATCGCGCGGCTCGCAGTAAGTTCTCCGGCCAACGCCAGATGATTCGTTTAAAGTATCTGGGAATGAAATGCGTTCTTTGCTTGTTTCTTCTTTACTGGAATCTTGGCGAGGCTCTCGCGCGCGAGAATCAGAACATCCCCATATTCGACGTCAAAGCGGCTGAACGGTTTGCGAACCTGGCGCTTGTGTGTGTGCACAAAGAGTATCCCAATCACATCAGCCACACGCTAAACAGCGATGCCGATGTGGCTCCGCCGCGGAAGCTCACGCCGGCATTTTACGGCTGCTACGATTGGCACTCCTCGGCACACGGGCATTGGTTGCTGGTCCGGCTCGTCAGGACGTTTCCGGATGCTCCGTTCGTGACTGCAGCCCGCGATGCCTTGAGGCAGAGCCTGACAGCGGAGAATCTGGCGCAGGAAGCTACATATCTTCGCGGACAAGGACGCTCCAGCTTCGAGCGTCCCTATGGGCTGGCCTGGCTGCTGCAGTTGGCGGCGGAGTTGCGCGAGTGGGACGATCCGCAAGCAAGAGAGATGGCGGCCAACTTGCGTCCCCTGGAACAGGTCGTGCTCGAAAGGCTGAATGGTTGGCTGCCCAAGCTTTCCAATCCCGTGCGCATTGGCGAACACGATCAGACTGCTTTCGCAATGGGGCTGATGCTCGACTACGCCAGGGGCGCAGCCGATGAGAAATTTGCGGACTTGCTAAACTCCAAAGCAAAGCAGTTCTACCTGCATGACACGGATTGCCCGCTGGCGTACGAGCCATCGGGCGAAGACTTCCTGTCGCCATGTCTGGGAGAGGCCGACCTGATGCGGCGGGTACTGCCCAGCAGCGAGTTTGCGGTATGGCTCCGCACATTCATGCCGCAAATTTCGAATTCAGAGAGCACTACATGGCTGCAGCCGGTGGTATCACCCGACCCGAGCGATCCCAAACTGGCGCACTTGGATGGTCTGAATCTTAGCCGCGCGTGGATGTTGAAGGGCATCGCATCGGCGTTAGCAAAAACTGATCAACGCCTGTCTGCGATCAACGCGGCGGCCGAGGCCCACGAGAGAGCCGGACTGGCCGCAGTGACAGGTGAGCACTATGAGGGTGGCCACTGGTTGGGAAGCTTCGCGGTTTATCTGGTCACGCAGCGAGGAGTTGTTCCCAGGTAACGTCCATGCCATGTGGCACGCGCACAGGAAATCGGCGCGGCGTGGAGCCGCGCCATTTTTCTGCAGAAGAAGCCGCGGATGGACTAGGTTGCTTCCTTCACCGTGATTTCATACTTGAAGTTGTCCGGATCGAAGGGGTCGACGCGACCGTCTGCGGTTTCTGCTTGCGGATACATGAAGTAGACGAGCGGCTGTTCACTCGATCCGGGCAGCGCGACGTCGTGAGCGTAGTTGTAAGCCATCCAATTCATCTCCCAGGATCCGAACAGCCGCGTGCGCGCCTTCGAGACGATCTCGTCATCCAACTTGAGGTTTCCCGGTGGCTCCTCCAACACAACCTTGCGCACGTCCGCAGGATCGACCGGAACCCACCCGTATTGACGGAGGTGGACCTGCGCGCGGCAATGTTGGGCTTTTGAGATGTGATCTGTAGCCACGCCGAGACTCTTGTAGCCGAGGTCGGATTTGGCGACGCGAATTCCATAAACGTCGCGCGCCGGGAGACCAGCGGCCCGTGCCAGCCCGACGTAGAGTGGGTTGAGGTCGGCGCATTTGCCGCCCAAGTCGCCTGACTCGAGCATGAAGCGGATGTCGCCCCGCCCACAGCCCCGAGTCTTTGGATCGCGGAAGGTATTTTCCACGATCCACTCATAGATGGCGCGCGCCTTGTCGATGTCGGTGGCGGCGCCCTTCGTGGCTTTGTCGGCTGTCTCTTTCACAATGCCGTCGGTGGGCACGTATTTGCTGGGCTTGAGGAAGTATTCCAGTTCTGCGCGTGAAGCGCCGGCGACCTTTGACGGCGCAGAGAAATCGACACCGTAATTCTTGAGCGAAACTCGGCTGGTCAGGCTTAGAACCGGTTTGGTGTGTTCCGGATAAGTCGCCGACACAATTCCGAGCGAATCCTCTTTACTTTCGGAGAATTTCGCTGTGCCTCCCTCGGCAACGTAATGATTTGCGAGGGTCTTCTGAAACGGTGTTTCGCGGATGAGCGCTGCCGGTAGCCATATATGCGTTACTCCGGAGGGCTTCAAGACTTCCACCCGAGACGTCACTTCAAAAGTTCGCCAGGCCGAAGCCAGCGTGTCGGCAACAAGTGGGACTGCCTTTGAAAATGCCAAGCTGGCACACATGGTGCCGGTCTGCCATAGGAACTCGCGCCTCTTCATAGGATCCTCTTCAAGGGTGACCGATTGGTTGCGGAAACGGGGAATGGAGACGGCCGACGGGCGTCTTAGAGGAGACGGCTTCAAGTAAAACCGCGCAATGCAAACCCCACGTGGAGGAAAGAATACACGCAGACGAGCAGTGGTGCCAAGTCAAGGGCACCGTAGCCAGCTCCAAGTTCTTCAGATGGACGACGGGTTCGAGAGCGTGCGTGTATACTTCTCTCGTTTTTCAATCCCCTGCGGATGTAGCCCGATTGCTTCACAAGTCCTTCTTCTAATTCCTTCGCGAAGCGTGGGCGCAGACGAAACGCTCTGTTCGCGGCCAAACTGACCCGCGTTAAATCGCGAGTGGCGATGGTTCTTTCAGTTGAGGCGTCTGACTCACAAGGCGGGTGCAGTCCTGATCGGACTTGTCGTGTGCTGCCACGCGCAGACCCGTACAACAGGAGCATTAGTTGGCAGCGTTCTCGATCCAAGCGGCTCGGCGGTTCCGGGGGCAACCATTCGCCTGAAGAACATTCAAACCAATCAGGTCGAATCGGGCAACTCCAATGCGGATGGTCTCTTCGCATTCGCACTGCTGCAGCCGGGCGATTATGTCCTCGATGTTAACAAGCTTAAGTTCGCCACTCTGCACCGTACTGGCCTTCACATCAACGTCACTGAAACTCTCCGCCTGGAATTGCAGATGCAACTCGAAGGCGCGCGAGAGCAAATTGATGTGACCGCGAATGCGTCGTTGGTGCAGGCCGACAGCGCTGCGCTTGGACACGTGGTCAATGAGATCGGCGTGCAGCATCTGCCGCTGGTCACAAGGAATTTCACACAAATCGCGGTTCTTTCGCCGGGTGTTACTGCCAGTGTAAACAACGCCATGGAACTGGGTCTGGGGGGAGGCGGCTTATCGCAAATTGAGATGTCTAATGATGGGATTTTCGTTCACGGAAGCCGCTCGTATGACAACAATTTCCAGATCGATGGAGTTAGCACAAGCGATGTGCAGGGAAGCAGTTCAGCCAGCGGAGGAGTCCCTATTCCCAATCCGGATACCATCCAGGAATTCAAGATGCAGACGGCTCTTTACGATGCTTCTTACGGAAGGTATGCGGGTTCGAATATCAGCATCGTCAGTAAGTCCGGAAGCAATGCCTTGCACGGTAGCGTGTTTGAATTTTTCCGCAACGACGCGCTCAACGCGAACGACTACTTTCGTAACCGGACCGATCAATCGCGAGGCGTTCTCAAGCAGAATCAGTTCGGAGCTACCGTTGGCGGGCCGATCCGGAAGGATCGATTATTTGCGTTCGGTTCGTATCAAGGCACGCGCCAGATCAATGGACTAGCGGCCGGTCAAGCGCGCATTGCATGCAGCGTAGCGCTGAGCACTCCACCGTTGACAGACGATCGCTCGCCAGCCGCTCTTGGAGCCTTATTCGGAGGCATGTCAGGAGCGAACGGGGGAGTTGCAGTGAAATCCGATGGGTCCAACATAAATCCTGTTGCACTGACACTGCTGAATTTCAAACTGCCCGATGGAGCGTTCCTTATTCCCAGCCCGCAGACTGTGAACCCTGCCAAGCCATTTTCCAGTCAAGGATTCTCCACCTTCAGTGAGCCGTGCCACTTCAACGAGGACCAATTTACGACGAACGTGGATTACATAATCTCGCAAGCTGACAGAATCGCCGCGCGTTTCTTTTTTGCGAATGACAAGGCGCTTATAACTTTTCCGGGCAGTGCGGTGAACCCCACGGGAAATACGCGTGGATTCCCTGGTAACAGCCATTCTGACTTTCGCGTTCTCTCCGTGTCTCACACTCACGTTTTCGGAAACGCGACGCTGAATGATGCGGAAGTTGGTTATTTGCACACCGCAACCAGTACGATTCCTTCGGTTCCATTTCACTGGTCTGATGTCGGCGTGACCGAGAGCGAAATGAACCGTGCAAACGAACTGCCAACGTTACTGATCCTCGGATCCGTCAGTTTCGCCCCGGCATTTCCACGGACCATCACACAAAATAGTTTGTCTTTTAGCGACACGTTCAGTTTGCTTAGGGGCAAACATGGGGTGCGGTTTGGAGGGTCGATCGCGCGAATTCAGGACAATCTTCACACGGTCGGCATTGGGTCCTTTGTGGAATTCCTCAGTTGGCCCGACTTTCTGTTAGGCCTGAATGCGAACGAGAATGGCACAGCGAGATTCAGCAACGTTTTTGAATCGCTCGATAATTTCGGTTTGCTGGACCGCGAGTACAGAGCCTGGGAAGGCTCGATTTTCGGACAAGATGATTATCGTGTCAGCAAGACAATCACGGTCAACTTAGGATTGCGTTATGAGCGGCTCGGGCAGTTTGCCGATGAGTTAGGCCGCAACTCTTCCTTCGATGTTGCGCGAGCTGACCCAAACCCTCTACCGGAAGGGAGCGTCGCAGGCTATGTGGCAGCATCCAACTTTGCGGGCACGATCCCGCCTGGAGTTTTTCGGGCCAGCAATGAATTTGGAAACTACGGAGAGGGACAGAATCTGGTCGCGCCGCGTTTGGGTTTTGCCTGGAGAGTCGTTCCTCATCTCTCATCCTTTGTATTGAGAGGCGGGTACGGATTGTATTTCTCGCGTCCCACGGGGCAAGCTTTCTTCCAGAACGTGTTCAGCCCGCCTTTTTCGGTAACCCGAATCATCTCCGGCCCGGGAAACGCGAGCGCAAGCTTTCAGACTCCCTTTCGAACGCCATTCCCAACGGAGGATTCATTTCCGTCCTTTCCGGAATATTTGCCGAGTACGGTGGGAAGCCTGGACACCGTATCTCCCCATTTTCGCTCCGCAGTTGTACAGCAATACGGACTCAATGTGCAGACGGAACTTGGCCCTGATTGGATCTTCGAACTGGGATATGTTGGAACCCGAGGCACGGACCTGCAACGGTTCCGATCTTTCAATCAGGCACAGCCGGCGACGCCCGATCATCCCGTGCGCGGTGAGGTCGAAAACACCATCCTGAACATTCCAGATCGAGTTCCAATTGTCGGCTTTACGCCCAATGGGATGATTCTCAACGAATCGGCTGGGCAGTCCTGGTACAACGGACTGGAAGCGAGCCTGACGAAGCGCCTGAGCCGTGGACTTCAGTTTCTCGCGTCGTATACGTTTTCCAAAACGCTGGACACCGACGGAGCCAACGTCAACGCCACGTCATCAGGGAATGCTATTACTCGCGGAGATCAGAACGATCCGAATGCGCGCCGCGGCCGGGTCAGCTTTGATCGTACCCATCGATTCGTGTTCAGTACAACGTATTCCTGGGCAGGGATTGGGAAGGGCATCACACATCTGCTGACGACGGGTTGGATGGTAGCCGGAGTAGTGACGGTCCAATCCGGCAGCGCCATGACGGTTATTGCCGTCAATTCCCCCAACATATTTGGTATCAGCCAGGATCGTGCTCAGTTGGCTCTCGGTTGTTCGCCGGCTCAGCTCGTCACAAGGGGATCGGTACAGTCGAAGCTAAGCAATTATTTCAACAAAGCGTGTTTCACAACCCCGCCTATCATCGGAGCTGACGGAATTGGAACGGATTTCGGTAATAGCGGGACTGGAATCGTCAACGGCCCTGGACAAGCGAACGCCGATCTTTCGATTTCTCGAACGATCCCGCTACCATTTTCCCGGGAGAGCAACCTGCTATTTCGCGCTGAGTTCTTCAATGCCTTCAATCATCCGCAATTTTCAAACCCCGACAATAATTTCAGTTCCCCCACCTTTGGAATCGTCCAGTTGACTGCCGTAAGCCCAAGAGTGATCCAGTTGGCTTTGGATCTCAACTTCTAATTCTCCCTATATTGTTCTCGCGATAGATAAAGGGCTGGTAATATGTTCAGGCTCGCGTCCGCCAATCGGCGGCCTGGTGGTCAAGTGTTCAGACCCTCGATATCTAAGAGGCTGATTGCCGCACTAATCCTGGCGATCACGGTAAGCTGTGCCTTTGCCCAAACACCCAAAAACGTCCTCGTCGTGCACGGCGGTTTTCCCAAGCTGCCCTATAACACCGCTGCTGATCAGGAAATAGAAGATGTCTTCGCGACGGATCGCGATTTCCATATTCAGGTATTCAACGAATACAGAGACGAAAAGAGGCTGGACACTGACGATCGGCAATTCATGCGATTCCTGAGCCAGAAGTACGAAGGACAGCATTTCGATTTAATCTTTGCTGTAAGTCCCATAGCCCTCCAGTTATTGCTGAATGAAGGTCGAGATGTGTGGCCGAATACTCCAATAGTCTTTGCCACGATTGTGCGCGCGATGATTCCGAAGCAGTTACCGTCACAATTTGTCGGAGTTTCCAGTACGCTGGACCTCGCCGGCACACTCGACTTGGCATTGCACCTGGACCCTGTTGTGGATCGAGTGTTCTATGTTGTGGGAACGTCGGAATGGGAGCAGTTCGAGCGGCGCTCAAGTGAAGCCGAACTGCAGCGTTTTGCCGGAAGAGTCAAGATCGAGTACCTGGATGATCTGGAGTTCCCAGAACTTCTGAGTAAGGTATCTCAGCTCCCTCCGCACAGTATCGTTCTCTACCAGGAATTCAACAAGGATCCGAGCGGCAGAGTTTACTCACCTCCTCAGGTCTGTTCTCAGTTGTCGGTCTCTTCGAATGTACCGGTTTATGCCTTTTCGTACTTAGGTCAAGGTGCTGTAGGCGGCAGCATAGTGAATTTCAGCGCAGGGGACCGACAAGCGGCCCTAATGGCGTTGCGTATCATGCACGGGGAGAAGATCGCTTCTCAAGTTGCCGAGGCGCCGGCGAACCTGGTCAAGGTGGACTGGAGACAGCTGCATCGCTGGCAACTTCCGGAAAGCAGACTCCCCGCGGGAACAATCGTGGAGTTTCGGGAACCCACTCTCTGGGAACAATACAAGTGGTACATCATGACCGGTGCGGTTGTGCTTGCGCTCCAGTTTCTGCAGGTTATTAAACTGAAAATCGAGGTGAGCCGGCGCAAGCGGTCAGAGCTCGAACTGAGGAGCCTGAGCGGCCGCCTCATCAGTGCCGGGGAGGCAGAGAGGAAGCACGTTGCCCGTGAGTTGCACGATGATATTGGACAGCGCGTCGCCATGCTATTGGTTGAGATCACCAGTCAGACTGAAGAGACGACGAAACAAGGCTGGGTGCAGCAGGTGATGCAGGAACTCGACGAAATTGCTTCCGACGTTCACAACCTGTCGCATCGTCTCCATTCCAGCCGGCTAGAGTTGCTGGGCTTAGAAGTCGCATTGCGTCGAATGTGCCAGCAACTGGCACGACAGCATCACCGCGATATCCAGTTCACGGCCTTGAACGTTCCTTCTCCTCTTGCAGATGGTGTTGCCCTTTGCTTCTACCGTGTAGCGCAGGAGGCGCTCAACAATTCCATAAAATACAGCGGGTCCGAACGGATTGAGCTGAAAATTAGCGCTGACGACGGAATATTGCGGATGGCAATCAAAGACTTCGGATGCGGGTTCAGTCCGTCGCGCGCCACGACTGGCTTGGGACTTGCGACGATGCGCGAACGTCTGAGGATGGCGGAAGGGCAGTTACTGATCAGCTCAAGGCCTGGGAACGGGACTGAGGTGACCGCGGAAGCCAGGCTGGGCCGCCGGTCTCGCGACCTTGCGGCATGATACGGGCAAAATGGTTCCTACAACCGATTGCGTGGCACCAGCATGCTTCAGTCATTCATGCGGCGGAAGCTCAACACTCTTGTCAAAGAATTGAGTTCCGCCGCACGATGATTCGTCTTGTCGATTCCTCGCTTAGTCGAGAGCGAGCGCCGCAGCCGCGAGTTTCTCCAAGTCGAGATACTGCGCTTTTTCCACGGTCACACCCACCACCTGAATCGTGCCTCCCGTGAATGTTCCGGGAGATTCGTACTCCTGGCTGACGGCGTCTCCACTGTCGCGGCCGATGCAAAGACCGTCGCCCGAAAGAGTGAACTTTCCGGGTTGAGTCCGCATCGGGCCCTGGGCTACGACCTTATCGTTGACGTACAGCTTAGTCGTGCCTGTCGACTCGTGGTACTTCCCGGCTCCTTCGCGAGTGAATTCCACACCCAAGGTGCATTTTCCCGGCTTCAGTTCGGTCGAAACGAATTGCTGTTCCGGCTTGATGCCCAGGAAGTTGTAAACGTAATACAGCTTCTTGTTCTTAATAAACAGAGAATGGCCCCCGAAGCGTGATCCGTGGGCGAAGATCACTCCCGAGCACTTGGAGTCCTTGATCTCCACATCGGCGATGATCTTGTACGAACGGCCTCGCGTGTTGACGGCTACTCCCTCGGGGACGGGCGCGGTGCCCGGATAGTAGAGGAATCTCTCTCGGGGCGGTTCATCCGACGGCCGCTCCACATTCAGTTGTTCCAAGGCGGTGCGATCATCCAGAGGCAGTACCAGATTCTTGTCTGCCTCTTCGAACCATGCCTTGATCAATTCCTGGACTTTCTCCGGATGCTCCTTCGCCAGGTCCTTCGATTCAGAGCGATCCATATCCGTGTTGTAGAGTTGCCATTCGTCTTTGTCGAAATTGCCCTTGCCGGTCAGCGGCGCGTGCAAGGCGACAGCTTTCCAGCCGTTCTCCCACATGCCGCGCGTACCAAGCATGCAGAAGTACTGGCGCTTCTTTTGCGTTGGTCCGTCAGGCTCGGCGTCAAAGGTGTATTTCATCGAAACGCCCGACAACGGGTATTGTTCAACTCCTCGATAAAGCTTCGGCATCTCCAAGCCGCAGATCTCCAGGATGGTCGGAACGATATCGGTCGAGTGATGGTATTGATGCCGCACCTCGCCTTTTGCCTTGATTCCTTTGGGCCATGAGATCACAAGCGGATCGCACGTGCCCCCAGCATACTGCGAGTAGCGCTTGAACATCTGGAAGGGCGTGGAAAACGCGACTGCCCACCCCGTGGGATAGTGCTCGTAGGTGTCGGGCCCGCCCAATTTGTCGTAGAGCTTCAGGTTTTCCGACAATTCATCCGGGTAGCCGTTAAAGAATTTGTTTTCGTTCACGGAACCGTTGGGACTTCCTTCGCCTGACGCGCCGTTATCCGCAGCGTAAAGAACTATGGTGTTCTCCAGCTGTCCGCTCTTTTCGAGATAGTCGATGATGCGGCCTACCTGCGCGTCGGTGTATTCAGAAAAGCCCGCGTACACTTCTGCCAGTCGGGAGAACAATTTCTTCTCGTCGGCGTTCAGCGTATTCCACGGCCGAACCATATCGCCGGCGTTCGCAACATCTTCGGGCAAAGGATTGATCGGCGTAAGCTGTGTGCCTGCCGGCAGAATCCCCTTTTCGATCATGCGCGGCAGCACCCATTCGCGGTACGCCTCATAACCATCGTCGAAGTTCCCTTTGTACTTGTCGATGTAATCCTGCGGAGCGTGGTGAGGCGCATGGTTGGCTCCGGGGCAGAACCACATGTACCAGGGACGCGAAGGATTGCTGGCTTTCTGATCGCGAATCATTCCGATCGCATGGTCCGCCAAGTCCTTGGAAAGGTGATATCCATCTCCCGGTCCATACTCCTGGTCGACAAATCGATTGTCTTCCACCAGATCGGGATACCACTGGTTCGTCTCGCCGCCCAGGAAACCATAAAATCGATCGAAGCCTTGTTGCAGGGGCCACTGTTTCCGGCTTGCACCTGAGGCGACGTCCTGCTCGGCGACATTGTGATCCTTGCCGATCCAGAACGTGCTCCACCCGGCGTCTTGAAGAATCTGACCGACCGTGGCGCACTGAGGTGGCAGTCGGCAGTTCGCGCCGGGGAATCCGCTGGCCGCCTCGGTAATGGCCGCCATACCGTTCAGGTGATGATTTCTCCCCGTCAAAAATGTTGACCGGGACGGTGAGCACAGCGCGGTCGTATGGAATTGAGAGTAGGTGAGTCCATTGTCGGCTAGTTTCTGTAGCGTGGGCATGTTGATGCGTCCGCCGAATGGGGACCACGCCGCAAGACCGGTATCGTCGTAGAGGACAAACAAGACGTTCGGAGCGCCTTCGGGCGCCTTCGGGGGAAGATAGGGCCCCCAGTCTGGTTTGGAATCGCGGACGTCAAGTTTGATTACTCCTTTGAACGGTGTCGTAGGCATCTCGCTAGCACTCCTTTTGTGGTCGATGTGCGCCCCCAGATGGGAAGCCCTTAGGTCAGAGATTTACTCGTCGAAAGTTGCACAGTAACCTGCTGCGATTGACAGCTATTCCAGAAACGATGCGACGTAAACAAACGGAAAAGGATTCACAGCTTCGTTAAACTCCGGGCCAGAAGCATCCGAAGAAACTCACATTCTCTGAGGCTTCAGGACTTTCCCCGAGACACGTTCTTCGGTGACTTCTCTTCCAAGGTGGAGAGCAGCAGGTCTGCGGATGCGGGCGGTTTCACGGAGCCCTCGTGAATTTTTTCTCCGTCGACCTTCTGACCGTACACCTTTTCGTTGGCGCCCGAATCAGGGCCCAGGGACGTTCCTGAAAGTGACACTCCACCGAATACTCCGTGCGCACGGGAATAGGAAAGCATCTCGGCGCTCATTCCCGCATTGGTAGACGCCTCCGCATCTCTGCCAACCGGTCCTGCCGCGACGCTGGCATCTGCACCCAACTTTGCTTTCCCGTGAAGCACAGCGCGAGCCCCCTTGTCATTCATTACTAGGACGACAAAGTCCGTCGCCTCTCCTCCCGCCTGCAAACCAAAGCTGCCGCCACTTGACTGCATCATGATCGGGGCGCTCCACGTGCCATCGAAGTTCTCGCCGCTTCTGCAACTCATGACCCCACGGCCATACTGACCCGCTACAAGGAATCCTGCTTTCTTCACCGATGGCAGAACAATCACACACTCGGATTTGTTCAACACACTGAGTGGAATTCCACTCGGCCCATTCAGCAACTCTTTGAGCACTTCACCCGAGGACTTCACCCTTTCCTGCTCTTTATCTTCGTCCCCGGCCACAGCGACAAGCGGCAACAAGAGACAAAGAAGAATGGCAGCCATCGTCCTGCCCGCCATCTTCGGCAGGTAAACGTTGTTTCTCGCAATCATAGGAATCTCCTTGTGTGTGCACTTCGACATGCGATATGGAGGTGCTTGTTGAGAGAGGTTTACCCGCTGGAAGTCGCACCGTAACCTGCTGCGATTGACAGGCAATATCTGCAGCCTTACGTCCGAGTCAGGTGCAGCTCACATACGTGAGCGGGAACTTTCCTGCAAACAAGGCAGAGAATGACGCGGAAACGTTTCGTAGATTGGGGTTTGCGGAGGGAACTAATTAGCTTCGGGGCGCGCGTGCACATCACAAACTGCCGCCATCGCACGAAGTTCAACCAGGCATCCGAGAAGACGAGTCGCTACGTTCGGGCAGCCGGCACGTCACAAATGTATTCCGTCAATTTTTTCTTCGTGACCTTCGGAATCACGGAAACCAGTTTTAATCGTAATTCGCGGCATCCCAGGGGCTCCTCGATAGCTTCATTATGATGCGAAACGGCTGGTGCACGGCAAGTAACTTTGGGCACCACAAATGGCTTTGCACTTGCTTCAAGAGATCTCTAAGTCATTACTAAGGAACGCGACAGGGGGCCGGAGTCATTCCGCAGTTCAGGCGACTTGACTGTCACCGAGAGAGTCTGTGCGGCGTAACGGCCATACGTAACCCTGACAAGCGTAAAAACAAGAACCCGGGTCTGGGGGTGAGCACCGAGACCCGGGCTGGCTGTTCCGTGCGTAAGAGAGGACATCCGGCGGTCCGGCGATGTGCCAGATCATGCCGGCGAGCGGATCACTCACTCTCCTGAGTCGCGTTTGCCTGGTTCGACGGCGCGACGTCGCATCAAAGGAACAGCAATCCTGCTTTGGAACTTCAGGCCCCTCGGGGCTAAAGCCCTGGAGTCAGCCCATGATAACGGCTGTGCTAGAGCCTGCTCTACCAACACCATTTCATCAACCGCTACAACTGCGAGCGGCCGAAGCGTTACTTCTTCTGCGCTTCGCGGATATAGGCGACGACCATCTTGATCTGGTCGGGCGTCATGCCTTTGTTGGCGAATGCGTGCGAGGCCTTCTTGCTCTTGCCGCCGTTGGCGATCGCGTCGGTCAGATCAGCATCGGAGACCTTTTTGGAGTCATCAGTGACCAGGCTGGGAATCTTCGCCGCTGGCTTGCCGCCAAGATCGGCGCCGTGGCAAGCCGCGCACTTGGTTTTATAAATCGTTGCGCCATCGTCTGCCGCCCATGAGAGATTGGGCAAAATCAAGAACAATGCGAGCGCAATCATCACGATAAAGATGACTAGTTTGAGAGTTTTCATGATTGCCTTTCCCTGCTTCCAAAGTCCTGCCGGCAGTGTCCGGGCCGAAGCCACTCGCGAACAAGCCTCAAGACGCGATGAATACTGACGAACCGTATTGCAGTTTCCATGGAGTAAGCGGAGATGGTCAGTGATTCCAATCACGATCGGTCGTGATTGTGCTCCGGCGCTAACTTCCTGAAGGCGCGGGAGATCGCGCCAAAAGACTCCCCGCGTCCGCGTGATATGCCGCAGTGAGCCGAGATTTGGCATCAAGAGGCAATGCGGAAATCGCTGAAAACAAAGACCGAGGCACTGGCGCTTTCGCGAGAATTATTTGGCAATGCGCTTGCGATTTCCTCTTGCATCTTGCGCACGAGGTAAGTCTCTTGGAACCGACGCTCATGGTTGTGGGCCTGAATCATCGCATCGCACCCTTGGCTATGAGAGAGCGGTTCTGGATTGGCGAGAACCGCCGTTACGAAGTTCTGCGCCAGTTGCACAGCGCCGATGGCATCGAGGAAGTTGCCGTGCTTTGCACACGCTGCCGCACGGAGTTCCTGGTTTGGGCTA
Source organism: Binatia bacterium (assembly GCA_035577905.1). Classification (GTDB taxonomy): domain Bacteria; phylum Acidobacteriota; class Terriglobia; order Terriglobales; family Acidobacteriaceae; genus Sulfotelmatobacter. Next base: position 84,818 of record DATKAP010000124.1, on the reverse strand, counting down.
GCGAGCCGACGCTGGCCGCCAACTCGCTGCTGCAATTCCTCAGCTCCTACGGATTGAAGTTAAGCGAATGGCAGCATTTCTATCGCCTGCTGGATGCCGCAGCTCTTACCCATATCTTTCGAGTGACGGCGGGACTGGATTCGCTGTTTCTGGGTGAGCCGCAGGTCGCGGCTCAGGTCGAGGCTGCATGGCAGCAGGCAGGCACCGTTGGTTCGGCAGGTCCTTTCCTAAACTCCGTTCTGACTAAAGCGCTTGAGATTTCCAGAAAGGTTCGAAGTGATACCGCGATCGGGAAGCTCGCAGTTTCCATTCCTACCGCGGCATTGGAACTGGCGCGCCAGATATTTGGGACGCTCGAGAACCGCCGAGTGTTGCTACTGGGCACCGATGAGATGTGCGAACTCTCCGTGCGTCACATCATCGCGCATGGCGCCGGATCGGTGGTGGTGATCGATCAGTCTCCGGCGCGGGCGCAGGAATTGGCAAAGACGCTGGGCGGAACGTCAGCTACTATCGCCGACCGCTGGAAGTACATGCTCAAAGCGGACATTGTGATCGCAGCTACGGGATGTCCGCATGTAGTCCTGACTCATGATGAAGCGGAGCGCATCGCACGCGAACGGAATCGCGTTGCGCTCGTGATCATGGATATCGGCATGCCGCGCGATGTCGATCCTGACGTGCGCCGGGTCGACGGCATCATGCTCTACGATCTCGAGGGGCTGGAGCGCGCCGTGCAGCAACGCACCGAAGACCGCATGGCGGCTTCGGAAGAGGCGGAGCGGACAGTTGCTACCCAGGCACAGGAGTTTTGGAGCAAGATTCAGGCGCAAACGTCCGTGCCAACCACCGTGGCATTGCGCAATCGTCTCGACGAGATTTGCCGGCAAGAACTGGAGTCCTTCATCCGAGAGCGCGGGCCGTTCAACCGGGAGCAGGATCAATTGCTTCACGCCGTTACAGCACATGTCATCCATAAAATTGCCGGCTCCCTGGCTCGCGAACTCAAGGACCTTCCGGAAAAGGAGGAGCAGGAGCAAATGACGAAGGCGGTCACGCGCTTGTTCCACCTGGAATCGCCGCAGAAGGCGCTTGCCGGCACCAGATCAAAGCAGGAAGAAAATGAGCGAAAAAAACAAACCGCCATTGCCATCAACTACTGAGCCCCTCGCTTCGGCCCCATGGAGCAGCATGCAGGCCTATGCATTGGCTGCATTCTGCATCGTGCTGGGAGTGGTGCTGGGGTACCTATTCCGCGGATCGGCTTCCTCGATTCCACAAACCGTAGCCGCCGCGCCGAGCACCAGTGTTCCTTCGGATGACACTCAAGTGCAAGCCGCGTTGCAGCAATCCGTCGCACCGCTTCTCGATGCGGTCAACAGGAATCCAGCTGACTACGACGCTCTGGTGAAACTCGGGGATTTGTATTACGACGCCCAGCAGTTCCAGAGTGCAATCCAGTATTACGAGCGCGCGGTGGCCATCCATCCAGAGAACCCGGATGTGCGCACCGACATGGGAACGGCTTACTGGTACTCGGGCAATGCCGAGAGGGCGTTGGCAGAGCTGGAGACATCGTTGAAGTACAAGCCCGGGCATCCGCAAACGCTATTTAACCTGGGCTGGATCAAATGGCAGGGGAAGGCCGACCCGAAAGGCGCCATCGAGGCTTGGCAGAAATTGCTGAAGACAAATCCGGATTATCCGCAAAAGCAGCAGGTGGAGCAGTACATCGCGAAGGCAAAGGAACACGCCGCCAGAGGATGAGAGTTCTTACTGCCGCGCCACTTCATATTCATAAATCGGCGCATCTGGGCTTCCGAAAGGAAGCCCAGGCTAATTCTCCGCTGACACGGGATCTGAGGTTTCTTCGTCTCCCGCCGATCCCAACTCGAACTTCTTGAGCTTATAGCGCAGGGCGTCGCGGCTGATGTCGAGAAGGCGTGCGGCCTGGGTCTGATTGTTGTTGGCCTGGCGCATGGCGAGTTCCACCATGGCTCGCTCAACTTCTTCCAATGAAGTTCCTTCTTCTGGGATGTACAGGCGTGGAAGCGCGCGACCATTGGGGAGTTGCTTGCCGCCATCAGTGGAGGGTGCGCTGCTCGCCTCGAATGCGGTCAAGCCCCCGCGGGCAGCGTTCCCGACCGCGAACGGCAGGTAGACGGGACGCAGAATGGGTTCGTCTTCCAGAATCATCGCGCGCTCGATGGAATTCTTGAGCTCGCGGACGTTGCCCGGCCAGTTGTGTGCAAGCAGCAGGCGACGCGTGTCGGGACTGATACCGCGCACCGATTTCTTGAACTTGCGGTTGTACCAGTCAATGAAGAAATCGACCAGCGGCAGAATGTCTTCCGCCCGTTCGCGCAGCGGCGGAATGAAGATGGCGATGATCGCAAGACGGTAGTAAAGATCCTGGCGAAAATGGCCTTCGCGGACAGCCTTCTCGAGGTCACGATTCGAGGCGGCAACGACACGCACGTCCACCTGCATGTCGCGCACGCCGCCGATGCGCCGGATTACCTGATCTTCCAGTACACGCAGCAGCTTGGCCTGCAGCAGCGGAGAGAGTTCGCCGATTTCGTCCAGGAATAACGTGCCGCCGTTGGCCGTTTCAAACAGGCCCTTCTTCATTGCCTTGGCGTCGGTGAAAGCGCCTTTTTCGTGGCCGAAGAGTTCGGCTTCCATCAGCGTCTCAGGGATCGCCGAGCAATTGATGGCGACAAACGGTCCATGCTGGCGGGAACTCTCGTAGTGGATTGTTTTCGCGATCAGATCCTTGCCGGTGCCGCTCTCGCCTTGAATCAGGATGGTAGTTGCTTCACTAGCCGCGACTTTCTGCACGAAGCTCATGAGTTCGGCGCTCTTGGGCGAAACGGCGACGACCTCGTGATATCCGGCGTGACGGCGAACCTCGCCGCGCAGCGATTGCACCTCGGTGCGCAAGCGGGTTGCCTCGAGTGCATTCTGGATGGTGACGTGGAGTTCGTCGAAGTCGAGCGGTTTGCCGACGAAGTCGTAAGCCCCGAGTTTCAAGGCGTTCTTGACATCATCCAGTTGAGGATCGGCCGTGATCATGATGACGGCTGGAGCATCAGGAACCTTTTTGATCTGCTCCAGGACCTGGATACCGTTCAAGTCGGGCATGCGGACATCGAGCAAGACCAGGTCGGGGGATTCCTGCTGCGCCAGGCGCAAACCGGGCTCTCCGCCGGGCGCCTCGACGACCTGGTATCCCCACTCTTCACATTTCTGGCGGAGCGACCAGCGGACTAGGCGCTCGTCGTCGACCACCAGAATCTTCTCGACGGGCATTGATTTAGCTTACTACGGAAGGGAAGGGAAGGACACGTGGGAGGGCACCTGCTGCTATGGAGATTACGACCTGACTCTCGCGAGCGGCCAGACAACCCTGGAGGCGACCAGTTTTCTGTTTGACAGGGATCTGAACGCCGCGTCGTACCTGGTTCTTAGTGACCATGACGGAAGCGGTGTCTCATACGTCTACGGGGCCCAATTGAGCGCCGATGGCAGCTTGTTGTTTCAGCCGTCCACCAACGGCATCGATGTTTTCGACGGTCGCCTGGGAATTCTGCGCTCGCGCATTTCACTTCCCTTTAGCCTTTCTCAAAGCTATGGTGCGTTGGTGGCGAATGGGAAAGACAACGTCTTGATCGCAATCACCGGAAGCACAGGGACAGGAATTGCGGTGGTGGATCTCAGCTCAATCGCAGGTCCAGCACCTCTTCCGTACCTGGAGCCCGGGTTGGTAACCACAAGCATTCAGGAGCCGACAGGGAGTTCTTCTGCAGCCGCGCCTGCCCATAGCAAGAGTGTGGGACGACATCTGATGCCGAAATCCAGAGTTCCTCATATTACAAAAGGCATTCTTTTCTCGACCGCGGCCGCCCGCGGGACTCAAACTGCTCCCTAACTTCTATGTATCGTCTGAACCGCGCGAGTATTGTTCCGTGCATGCGGGCTTATTATGCGGAGGGCGCCGCACTCCGTTGCAGCGGCAGCACCACCGCGAACGTCGTGCCTTTGCCCACGGTGCTGGTGACGTCGATGCGGCCGTGGTGGTCTTCTACGATGCGACGGGCGAGCGAGAGGCCCAGGCCGGTGCCGTCGCCCTTTGTGGTGTAGAAGGGGCGGAAGATGTTGGGCAGGTGATCAGGCGCGATGCCGCGGCCGTTGTCCTTTACTTCAATTACGGCGGTCGACGCCTTTCGCTCGACCGTGACTTCAATTATTCCTTTTGCATCGATCGCTTGCTGCGCATTGAGCAGGAGATTGAGCAGGACCTGATGGATCTGATCGCTGTCATGCTCGACTTCCGGCAACGTGGGATCTTTGTGCAAGGCGATTTCAATGCCTTTTGCCAATGCCTGCTGTCGGCCGAGCATCACAGCATGTTCGACCGTCGTGTTCAGATCACTCTTGCGTACCTTCGGCGGATGGGGGCGGGCAGTCTGCAGCAGATCAGTAACGATGTGATTGATGCGAGCGACCTCCTGGCGGACATCTTTGACCACGGCGCGAGCCGGGCTGGAGGAGGGGAGGTCGCGCCCGATGATTTCGATCACTCCAGCGATCCCTGCCAGGGGATTGCGGATTTCGTGGGCCAACCCAGTCGCCACTTCACCAAGCGTGGCGAAGTGTTCGGCGCGCGACATCTGCGTACGGTGCAGGCGCTCGATTTCTTCGCGGTTCTCGCGAAGCTGTTTCACCATCTGGTTGAAGTTGCGGCCAAGGTCACCGATTTCATCGTTACGATGGGCGAAGCTAACGGAGACGTTGAGATCGCCGCCGCCCAGTTCCGCGATCTTCTGCTGCAGTTCGACCATGGGTCGCTGCACGGTGTAGGTGAGAACAACGAGCAAGGCGCCGCAAATCGCGACTGCCCCTGAGCCTGCGACCAACAAGACGATGTGGCGTTCAGGATCGCGCCAGGAAAGGGTGGCGAGCAGGAATAGCAGCATCCCGCCCAGCAGGACGCACGCGATCGGCACCAGCGCCTTGATTTCCCAGTTGATACGAAGCCAAGGTAGTTCGGGGTCGTCGGTTTGGCGAGCGCCAACTTCCGCCAGCGACTCCACCGCCGGATCACTGGCATCGCCGGTGCTGAACGAGCTTATGCGCGCTCGCGCGGGAACGACTGCTTCGTTCGATTCCAGGTTCGGTTCTGGGCTCGTCATCTCTTTCGCCGCATTAGGCATACGAATGCAATCCGTTGAGCAGATACGTCACACCGAAGAACGTGAACATAACGACTCCGAATCCCAGGATTGCGAAGTAAGCCGCCCGACGGCCACGCCAGCCGCGAGTAATCCGCATATGCAGGTATCCGGCATAAACCAGCCAGGTAATCGCCGCCCACGTCTCTTTGGGATCCCAATTCCAGTAGGAGCCCCAAGCCTTGTTGGCCCAGTAGGCGCCGGCGGCGATCATCAGGGTGAGCAGGGGGAAGGCAATACAAATCGTCTTGTACGTGATGCGGTCGAGAGCCTCGGCATCGGGTAACAGGCGCTCGAGGTCTTCGCGCCGCCACAGCAATAACAGGTAAAGCAGATTGGCGAAGATCCCTCCGACCAGCCCGGAGAGAATGAACGGGCTGGTCCCGAGAGCAGTCGGGTAAAGACCCGCGGCATCGAGCGAAGGATATCGGCCGTCACGAATGCGAAGGATGAAGAACAGCAGCGCCAATGATTGCAGCAGGATGCTGACGAAGACCGCACGGTTGGCGACACCAATGAAGCTTTCGCTCTTCTGAACTCGCGAGAGGATATACAGCGTCAGGGGAGCAACCACGGCCGCGAACACCAGCAGCATCAGCCAGCCGAGATCAGGAATAGTTACGAACAGGCGCACATTCTTGGCGAGAAAGACCTCCGACTTGTTCTCGGGATCCCATGCGATGACGTTGAAGCCGCCCCAGCCTTCAAAGCGCGTCAGGATTGCGCCGTAGATTCCCACGGTGAACGTGGTTGTCGCAGCCAGGAAGTTTTCCGTCTTTAGCTTGTCCTGGATGAGGAACATCATGGCGAGCGCGAAACTCAGTGCACAGGCGGCGTAGGCGAGCATAGCCAGCGTGACATGTACGTGCAGCCATGTGGATTGGAGCGCCGGGACCAGCGGACGGACTTCGCTGCGCAGTAATTGCATCAGCACAACGCCGACGATGGCAACCGGCATCGTGACGGTGCCGATTACCTTGACTCCGTATTGCTTCTCCGCGACCAGAGTGAGCGCGGCCAGCGTCCATACAAAACTCAACAGCATTTCGTACAGGCTGGCAAATGGGGGATGGCCGGCCTCGTACCAGCGGTGCGCCACCGCTGCCGTGTTAGCGATGAGGCCGGCCCAGGTGGCCAGAGACGCAAACTTGATGTAAGACTCAGTTCCCGTGACGCCGAACCCCAGATACAGGGCGCCTGCCCCGGCGTAGAACACCAGAGCGGCATACAACAGGTTGGCTTCACTCAAGATATCTCCGCTTTTGACTACATTTAAAAAAGCAATGAACAGCAGGAAGGCGATGCTCAACCCCACCATGACGACCAGGGTCATTCCGGTTGCGGGATGCTGTTCGACTCTTGCTTCGCGGGCCATAGTCTGTTCTCTCTCCAGTCGCCGGACTCACCTTCCGGCGGATGTTGTTTTGGGGAGTCCTGCGGCTGGCTGGTCCGCGGCCTCCTCGAATTTGGGTTTCAGTTCTTTTTCGATCTGCTCGACAAATCGCTTGAAAGTCTGCTCGAAGGCGTCACGGTTGCGATTGGCGGATCCACCGACCCAAAGCGCGAGGTCTCCCTGTTTGTCCTGCACCGGGACGACCCAGTAGCGCACGTGGACCACGTAAAAGACGAACGTCAAGCCGATCGCCATCAGCAGGACACCCGACCACACTGCCCACTGGCCGGGTTCATGTGAGACCTCCAGTCCTGTGAACACGCCCGTCTTCAGATCTTTCGGTTCGAAGTTGTAGGGGGAGGAACTGTTCTCGGCGACACCGGGTATCTCGGGGAGCCAGAAATTTATTGCTTTCTCGCTCCTAGCCGAAGTCACGATCAGGTGTACCGCGGGATTCACGACGTCGTTGCTGCGCGCGTAAACGTGTCCATCCTGCACCACGTAGTCGGGGATAAACTCCGCGATCTGAACTTTTGTGTCGGCATCGAGTGACACAACTTGATTTGGGCTGAGCGAGATCTCCTGTGCATTGGTAGCGCTGTTTCTGGGAATGACATGGAGCACGAGGCGATCGAGCTTTCCGGTACGCCCATAGCTGGCTTGGTAGAAGCGGATGCCGTTATAGACCAGAGGATCGTTGACGACGATTTCCTTGCTTGAGACTTCACGGTCGCCATCGACGACCGCGAGCTTCGACCACCAGCGTTTTGGAGTGCCGTCGCTATAGGTTTCTTCGCCTGTACCGTCGCAGCGAATGGAGAAGGGCAGTGTGCGCGATGTGCCGTTTCTCATCTCGATCTGACTGCCCGTTGAGCCTGGGGTCAGCATCAGGAAGCCGCGCCAGCCGTACAGCCCGTCGATGATGGCGCCGAAGAAGATCAGAAGCAGGCTGGTGTGGACGATGTAAACCGCCATCTCCGAGATGCGGTTGCGCTCGGCGAAGAGCGAAAAGCGGTCGGGGCGCACAATGCGCTCCGACTTCAGGTGCATGTGTCGGAAGGCACGCTCGGCCGCGGTCAGCCCCTGCTCTTCGTCTTTGATGGAGATGTGCGCCTGAACAGGAAGAACTCTGCGGAAGCCCTCATCGGGACTCTTGTACGGACGCGCAAAATAGCGCCAGGCGTTGGGGAAGCGCTCAAGCGAAGCAGCGATGATGCTGAGGCTGACCGACGCCATCAGCGCCAGGAACCAGCGCGTGTGATAAACGTCTGTCAACCCGGTCGCATCGAGGAAACGCAGCATGGCCGGGGAATATGCGCGCGCCATGTCGTCCGGATCTGTCATGGGCCGCTGCAGGATGACAGTGCCGGCGGCCGAGAAGATCACGACCAGTATGATCAGGACAACGCCGGTCTTGATCGAGCTTAGAGTTTTCCAAGTGCTGCTCGCGGTGGACCGAAGTGACAGGGCCATAGAGTTCGCTTCCTCAGTCCGAGGCAATGCACGTACTACGCCAACCGCACTGGCGATTGCAAGAGGCTGTGCTTCAATAGGTTGGCGAACTACCTCGGACTCGCCGTGTGCCAGCAATGCGGCATAACACTCATCACGGCTGCGGTGCCTTTGAGATTTCACCCACCGCGAAAGTCATGTGATTTCAATCACAAAAGACGTATTCCAGCGTGCGCGATTTCACCAGTCCCACTGTGGGAGAAAGCCCATTTAGGTTAGAAAGACTGGATTGTGGAAAACCGCAACACTCGAGTCTCTCCCTTACAACTCGTTCTGTTCTAGATAGTTGCAGTTCTAATCAATTTTGATCCCCACTCGCAAAAGTACGGGCACGGTCGTGCAATTGCGAAGGTGGCATGACCCCAGAGCTACAAGGTCGAACCCTCCAAGTCGAGACGGAACGTACCGGGCGAAAACTCCTTAAGTTCTTGGTTGTTGCAGGCCTTCTGATCCTGGCCGCCTCACCGGCCTTCGCGAAAACCCACCCGGTTCCTCTCGAAAAGAATGTGGATTCGGCCAAGTGCCTGGAGTGCCACGAAGACAAGAGTAAGGGGAAGGCAGTCCACTCCGCCATTGCGACCGGGTGCCTGAGCTGCCACGAAGTCCGGGTGAATCGGGACGTTACCCGGGTCAAGCTGATGACCACCACCACGCAGGCGCTATGCCTGAGCTGCCATGACGAGAAGAAGGTGCAGCCGGGCCAGACGATCCATCCGCCCGCGATTCGCGACTGCGTAAAGTGCCACGATCCACACCAGTCCGACAATCCAAATCAACTTCTGAAGCCGACGTCAGGCACAACTGCGCAAGAGAATCTTTGCCTGCGCTGTCACAACATCGGAGTGAATGTTCCGAAAGATGGCAGCCGGCACGCGGCGCTGGATATGGGTTGCGAGACTTGCCACCTGACCCACAAGAACGGCGAACGCGACAAGCTCGAATTCGCGGCGCATTTGAAGAAAGATGTTCCGGCGTTGTGCGTGGAGTGCCACGACCCCAAGGACGCCAGCCTGCAAAAGGCGCATCAGGATCAGCCGTTCGCCGGATCGAACTGCCTGCAATGCCACAATCCGCACGAGTCGGCGAAACCGAAGCTGATGCAAACGTTTCTGCATGTTCCCTTCGAGAGCAAGATGTGCGAGAGCTGCCATCAGCCGGCGAAGGATGGGAAAGTTGTCCTGACCAATAGTGACTCGCGCGCGCTCTGCGTGAGCTGCCATGACGAGCAGGCAAAAAAGATCGAAGCGGCGAAGGTGCCGCATCCGGGTGCGCAGGGCGATTGCATCGCATGCCACAACCCTCACGCTGGAAAGTCTCCAGGATTCCTGCAGCCAGATCCGGTGAAAGCCTGCCTGGCCTGCCACAGCGATCAGGCCGAGCAGATGAAGAAAGCCGTGCTGCATCAACCGGCCTATGTACAGGGATGCGCAACCTGCCACGAACCGCACGGCGGCGACAACGAGCACCTGCTGCGCGCCACGACGATCAACAAGCTTTGTCTGGAGTGCCACGGGCCGGATGCGACTCCGCAGAAGCTCGAGAGTGAGCATCTGGTCACGATTTTCGACGGCAAGGTAAAGCTGCCCGAGAACTACTTCCGGAAAGTGACTCTGCTGCCGTTGCAGTACGGGCATGGGCATCCGGTGGACCGGCATCCGGTGATCGACATCGTCGACCCGACGAACATGAACAAGGTGTTGAAGCCGATCAATTGCCTGACCTGCCATCAGGCGCATTCGGGCGGGAAGCCGGGAATGCTGGTGAAGGATCAGGCCAACGATATGGCGTTTTGCATGAGCTGCCACACGGAACTGACCAGCGCCAAGGGTTCGCAGGCGCAGGGAGCCCAGCCTGCGGGTGCACAGCCGCAGAGCGCGCAACCACAAGGCGGAAAGACACAATGAAAGCGCCCTCAGGAAATATGCGGGTTGTAGTGGTGCTAGTGGGGCTGCTGTTCTGCCTGAGTCTGGCGACATCACCGGTCCACGCAGATAAGAAAAAGAAGGAGCAGCAGCCTGCCCCGCCGCCCAACGTTCTGGAGAGGATCGACTACTCGAAGCTGGTGTGGCCGAATCCTCCGGCTCCGACTCGCGTGAAGTACCTGAATTACTTCTGTTGCGACAAGTATGTGCCCGACAGTGAGAAGAAGAAGAGTTCATGGATGGATCGGATGGCGGGTGCGGAATCGCAAGGGCAGAGATTAGACAGAAAGCCGCTGTTCGCGCTGTGGACGCCGTACGGCATCGCGGTGGACTCGAAGGGGAATGCCTATATCGCCGACGGGAAGGTTGGAGCCATCTTCGTCTTCAATACGGAGACGAAAGACCTGCAGATGATCAAGAACGGAGTGCACGCGCACTTCGGAGACATCATCGGGCTAGCCATTGACGATTCCGATCGCCTGTTCGTCTCCGACACCAAGCTCCACCATGTCCTGGTCTTCGACAAAAACCACAAGATCGAGGGATCGATTTCTGAGGGTGGACTTGTGGATCCGGGGGGCTTGGCGATCGACAACGAGAATCGTTTCCTGTATGTGGCGGACGCGGCCCTCGATCAGGTGTTCGTGTATGACGCCGACAAACTGAACCTGATTCGCAAGATCGGCACGGCAGGCAAGAAGCATACGCTGACGGAACCGGGGCAATTCTCGGTACCCACCAATGTCGCCGTCGATGCCGACGCCAATCTTTATGTCACCGATATGTACAACAACCGCGTCGAGGTGTTCGATGCGGACGGGAACTTCATTCGGCAATGGGGGAAGTCTGGGGACCGTCCGGGAACATTCTCACGGCCGAAGGGAATTGCGATCGATGTTGATGGGCACGTCTGGGTCGCTGACGCGGTGCAAGACATTCTGCAGTGCTACACGGCCGATGGAAGGTTCCTGATGTGGTTGGGCGGGCACGGACTGTTTCCGGGGCAATTCCGTGCGCTGGCCGGGGTGTATATCGACAAAAACAATCGCATCTTCACATCGGAGCAATATCCGGGACGAGTGCAGATGTTCCGCTACTTCACCGACGACGAGGCGCGGGCGCAGATCAAGCAGCGCCAGGCGGAGATAGAGCAGCGGCGATCTCAGGGGACAGCTAAGCCAGGAGCGGCGGAGAATGCCGCGCCGGCAGCCCCGGCGGATTCTGCGGCACAGAAGCCGCAATAGAGTTTGGCCATTCCGGAATGGCCAAACCGGGGCCGGTGGAAGCCGGCTCCGGGCAACACAGCAATAGCAGTCTAGCGGTAGAGGTAGCTGTAACAGCTGTTACACACAGGAGGTTGTTAGACCTTATGAAAAAGCTATTCCTCGTCTTGTTTGTGGTCGTGATCGCTGCCGGCTTGGCTGCGGCACAGACTTACACGCAGGGCTCCGGGTTGGTCGGATATGACATTCTCGGCGCCCACCAGAACGGCGGCCGCGGTTGCGCCGGCTGCCATGCCCCGCATAGCGGCGCAGCGGGTGGCGGTGGCAACGTAGCCGCCAATGCAGTAGCGTTCAATGATCCTCTCTCCGGTTCGGAAGCTCTCTTCGGACAGGATGTAACCCCGCTGTTGGGTTACAACATTACGTTTGCCGGCGGTTACGTGGAAGCTCTGCCAGGTGAAGCGGCCGCCTACACCACGCAAGTTGACGAACTGCGCGAGATCACCATGTGCCTGGCCTGCCACGACGGCGTGGTAGCCAAGGGGCAGATGATGAACGGTGACTCGTGGGAGCGGAGAATGGGTCTTCTGCCGGCGACGGCATATGGAACTCGTCCGATCCCGACGTTGCTTGGCAACGACAGCGGCAACGGCAACACCTCCGGCTACGGCAACGACCACCCGGTGGGAACGCAAGCGAACCTGGGCGCTGCCCGCGTCTGGACGAATAACACCACCACCAGCCCATTGACCATTACGGTCGATGCGACGAACGGCATCACCAACATCGCACCCAACTCAGCCGCGTACGTGCAGTTTGCGGCGAACTACGGCTATCCGGCACTCGCCGGCAGCGCGTGGGGCTGGGGCGTATCCATTCCTGAAGGTGACACAAATCCGGCCCATGCTTACCTCACCTGCACCACGTGCCATAACCAGCACGCGATGTACGTGTATGTGGCACCCCGCGGCAAGCAGGCTGGCGCGGCGATCGTCGGTAGCGGCTCTTACCCGACGTACTTCTTCATCAATTCGCCGTATAACCCGGGCGCTGGCAACAACAACCCGCAACGAGCTGCCTCAGCGACCCAGTTCTGCCGTCAGTGCCACTTTGGTGAGTCGAACGAGGCGTTCGGCATCAACAACGTGTCCACGCAGTTCTAACTTGAATTGCCTGGGGGAGAGGAGGTCTCTCTCCCCCACTTTTGAAGGTTCGAGTGGAGGGGATGCAATGAGGTGCCAAGTGGGGTTGGGGAAAACGATAGGAAGTACGGTGCTGGCGTTTGCGGTCGGTTGCAGCGCACAGGTTGTGGCCTCACACGCTCCCACTTTGACGGCACCGAAAGCGGCGAATGCAGCCACGGCGACATCGCCCACACCCGCACCGCCTTCGTCAGGGAATCCGGTAGCAAGAGTGAATGGAGCTGTGCTCACGGATCGCGATCTGATGCGCGAGGTCGAGGTGATCTTCCCGTACGCAAAGATTCACAACGGCATTCCGAAAGACATGGAGCCCGAGATGCGCAAAGGCGCACTCGACATGATCATCTTCGAAGAACTCCTCTATCAGGAGGCGCTACGGGAGAAGCGGACAGTCGATCCGGAACGCTTACGGACCGCGGAAGTGGAATTCCGCAAACAGTTCTCCAGCGAACAGGAATTCAACCAGGTATTGCAGAAGGAAGTGCACGGTTCGAAGCAACTGATGCGAGAAAAGATCCGACGCTCACTGCTGATTGAAGACATGCTCAAGACGGAAGTGAGCGACAAGGCGAGAGTCACGGAGGCAACCGCGCTGGCGTATTACAAAGCCAATCCTAAGAACTTTCAACGTACGGAGATGTTCAGCATCCAGACGATTTCGATCATCCCGCCGGAGAATCCGACTCCGGACATGGCACAAGAGGCGCGCAAGAAGGCGGAGAGCGCCCTGAAACAGGCGAAAGCGACCAAGACGTATCAGGAGTTCGGCTTGCTGGCGGAGAAGATCTCCGAGGACGACTGGCACGTGAACATGGGCGACCGCAAGGCGGTGGAGCGGGATAAGCTCCCGCCTCCTGTGGTTGCTGCCGCGCTGGCGATGAAACCTGGGCAGGTGAGCGATCTGATCCAGTTGGGACCGGCTTACACGCTGTTCCGCTTGAACGCTCATGTTGCGGCGGGGCTTGCGCCCTTTGCGGAAGTGAAGGCCAAGCTGATGAGCGATATGCAGAAGAGCAAGACCGATCAGGTTCGTGCAGAACTCAATAAGAAGCTGCGGAAGACAGCCAAGATCGAGGTCTTATGAAGCAACCGGCACAAGCCGGTTCTTGCAGGCGGTATCAGGATCTCTGGCTAGAAATCAGGTAGGAAATGCAGCGGGTGATTCAAAATGCGCATCGATGGCTGGCGGGGGTGATACTGCTGGCGCTACCCTGTGCCGCCCAGATGCAAGTGGGCGACAATCTTCACATGAGCATGAGTGGGGATCTCGGGGTTTCGTATGCGGGCGGAAACGATCAAGGCTTGTCGGACCACTCTCTGGGCTTTTCGGGAGACGGCACTCTAACCGGCAATTATTACAGTCCAAATTTCCTGAATTTTAATGTTGATCCGTTTTATAACCGAGCGCAGACCAATTCTGTCTTTGGCAGCCTGACGAACACGACTGGCGTAACTTCGAATGTGAATCTGTTTAACGGCAGTCACTTCCCGGGCACGGTGTCGTACAACCGGTTGTTTAATGCGACGTCTCAGTTCGGCGTGCCGGGATCGGAGATTGGACTGGCCCAACATACCAATACGCAGGGGTTTGGCATCGGGTGGAGCGCCTTGGTGCCGGACTGGCCGACGTTGATTGCAAATTATTCGGTGAACAACAATTCCAATTCGATCATCGGGCTGGAAGGGCAAAATGACGAGACCGACCACACACTGAATCTTGTGTCGCAGTACAGATGGAATGGCTACCAGATGACGGGCCAATTCATTCATCGCAACGTGGATGCGGACTTCTCCCAGATTGTTGGTCAATTGGTACCGGTTCAGACCGAGAGTTCGAGCAACACCTACGCGGCGACGGTTCAACATTCGCTGCCCCTGGCGGGCATGTTCGGGGTCACGTGGAACCATCTCAACTACGATTATGACTACACAGATTCTTACTCGGCCAAAAGCTCGGGCGGGTCAACGACCGTAAACGGGATTGCATCATTCCACCCGACGAGTAAGTTGGGGGTCGCGTTCAACGCAAATTACAATGACAGTCTCTTGGGCAGTGTGCCCGAAGGGGTGCTGAATAATGGCGCTGTGCTGAATATGGCAACCCTGGGCAGCTTCAAGTCGGAGTTGGTGGGCTCAGACGTGTACTACCAGTTGTTCAAGTACCTTGGCGTACATGCCGATGTCAGTCATATTCATCAATCGTTTCTCGGGCAGACGTATTCGGCGACACAATTTTTCGGGAGCGCAAATTTTAACTTCGATCATTCCTTGCTGAAGGGCCTGTCATTCTCAGTGGGAGCGGTAAATACGGTGCAGCAAACTGACAACACCGGAGTAGGATTCGTGGGAACGGTGAACTACACCCGGAAACACTGGGGATGGGATTTCAACGCCAATTTCAGCTATGCGCAGAATGTGCAGACCGTGATGTTGGTGTACACAACATCGTCACTTACCTATCTGGGCAGCGCAAGGCGGCGCTTGAGTGAGCGAACCTATTTTATGGCCGGGTACAGCGGCGCGCACAGCGGCATCACCGCGAATTCCGGGTCAACCAGTCGAGCGGACCGGGTGTGGACGACATTCATGCATCGCGGGTACACGTTGAACACATTCTTTAACAGGTCGAGCGGGGAGGCCGTTTTGACCTCGAATGGGCTGGTGCCCGTGCCCGGCAATGTGCCGCCGCCGGTATTGCTCGGTGCTCTCACTTCGTACGACTCGCAGGGATGGGGTCTGAATGCGGGAGCCACGCCCATACGGCAGCTCACGGTCAGTGCGGGCTTTTCCAAGTCGAACGGACATACCGTTGATCCGCTGGTGACAACCGCGACCAATACTGAATTGATCAATGTCGTGGCGCAGTACCGGCTGCGAAAGGTATTCCTGAACGGCGGATACACGCGGTTGAGCCAGAGTATTGGCACGGTCGGCACGCAACCGATTGATATAACCACGTATTTCATCGGGTTCTCGCGATGGTTCAACTTCTTCTGAGGCTCGCAAAGGGAAGGGTTGTGCGACCGGGCGTCTGGCTGGCATGCATCTTCTTTATGCTCGCAATTCCTTTGTGGGCGTCCAAGACGAAAAAGGAAAAGGTGGCGGAGCCCGCACCGCCCGATCTTCTGCTGGAAGGCGGGCGCAAGCTGCAGTACGAGCGCAGCTTCAGTTCGGAAAAAGAAGTCGAGGGCAAGCGAGGTTTCCTGAAGAAACTGGTGGACCTGGCAATTGGCGAACCCGACCACCCTCAACTGGTTCGTCCCTACAGCATCGCCGTGGATTCCCGGGGACGTGCCATTGTGACCGATCCCGGCGCGAATGGAATTCATATCTTCGATTTCGAAAATCACAAGTACAAGTTCATTGAGCGGCGAGACAAGGGCCGGGAGTCGATGCAGACTCCGCAGTGCGTGGCGGTGGATGCAGAGGACAACATCTACGTCAGCGATTCGACGGCGGGCAAGATTTTTGTTTTTGAGCCAAGCGGGAAATTCAAGCGAGCGATCGGAAGCTTGAAAGGTGGCGAGGGATACTTCAAGCGGCCGACGGGGATCACGGTGGATTCCGCGGCGAAACGGATCTACATTACCGACACACTGCGCGACAAGGTGTTCGAACTGGATATGGACGGTGCCATTGTGCAGTCCATCGGGCGACGGGGCAATGGTCCCGTTGAGTTCAACCTGCCGACTGAGGTCCTGGTGAAGGGCGAGGACTTGTTTGTCGTCGATGCGATGAATTTCCGAGTGCAGTTTTTGAACCGCTCGGGAGGATTCGAAACCGAAGTCGGGCGAGTAGGAGACTCCAGCGGAACGATGTTCCGGCCCAAGGGAATTGGCGTCGACTCCGAGGGACATCTTTATGTCGTCGATGGGTTATGGGGCGTAGTGCAGATCTTTGACCGTGAAGGACGGCTGCTCTACTACTTCGGCGCGCATGGTAACGGACTCGGAGAGTTCCAGTTGCCAGCAGGGCTGTTCATTGACCGCGAAGACCGGATTTTTGTGGTGGATTCCTACAACCGCCGCGTGCAGGTCTTCCGATATTTCGGATTGCCGAAGACGGCCCAAGGAGGACCGCAGTGAGACGGTACTTCCTTCTTATATTCGGGTTGTGCTGGTGGGGAATGACGTGCCAGGCGCAGGTGTCCGGGGATGTGCTCGGTTCGCATAATTTGTCGCTGAGCGGGACTTCGCCGGTGAAGGGTGGGCTGGATCCGTGCCTGTTCTGTCATGTGCCGCACTCCGGTGTGCAGAATCCTAATGGCGCGCTGTGGAGCCAGACGCTTTCCACGCAGATTTACAAGTCCTACAGTAGTACGACTCTGCACAATACCAGCCTGCAACCGATGCTCGGCGGGGACAGCAGCCTGTGCTTGAGTTGCCACGACGGGACCGTGGCGGTGGGACAGACGCAGCCGTACGGGCAAATTCAGATGAGCGGCAACATGTATCCGGCAGACAAGTTCGGGTCCGATCTGCAGGGCTCGCATCCGTTCAGCCTGAAGACGCCGCTGGTGGACGCCCCCGACCTGGTACAGTCGCTCGCGTCGAGCCACACGACGGCGGATCCGCTTCACGCCGTGAAGTTGATCAATAACGATGTCGAGTGCACGAGTTGCCACACTCCGCACTCGCAGATGGTCGACACGGTTTCGAAGAACTTCCTGGTGCGCGACAGTTCGAGCGGACAACTCTGCCTGTCGTGCCACGAGGTGAATCCGCGGACGGTAAATGGGCTGAATAATCCGTTGGCGCAGTGGTCGGGAAGCATCCACGCTACTTCGGGAGTTGCCATCGCGAATGGCCCGGCGTTGGGCAGCTACGGGACGGTGGCACAGAATGCGTGCCTGTCGTGCCATATGCCGCACAATTCGCTGGCGGGTCCGCGGCTGTTGCGTGGACCGCAGCCGCCGATCCCGAACATGGACTCCGCGACGCAGGCTTGCATGACGTGCCACAACGGTGGATCGAATATCTCACCACCGATTCCGAACATATACGCGGAATTCTCCAAGATCGCGCATCCATATCCTTCGGGCGTGAATATCCACGATACGGCTGAGGCCCCGCTGCTCAACAACAACCGCCATGCGACTTGCGTGGACTGCCACAGTCCGCATGCGTCGATGCAGCAGAGTTCGTTCGCAACGCCGCTGCCTCCGGCAATTCGGCCGCCGCAGGCGGGATCGATCGGGATCAGTTCGACCGATGGGACTACGGTCGTCACTCCGGCAGTCAATCAGTATGAAAACTGCCTGCGGTGTCATGGGAGCAGTACCGGCAAACAGGCGCTGGCGATCTTTGGGTACTTGCCGCTGCGTGCAGTTGTGAACGGAAGTGATGCGTTGAACCTGATTCCGCAGATGACGGCCACCGCAGCCTCCAGCCATCCGGTCATGCATGATCGGACCAGCGCGCTGCCGCAGCCGAGCTTGTTGCCGAACATGCTGAATCTCGACGGCACGACGCAGGGGCGGGCGATGGGCACCCGAATCTTCTGCACGGATTGTCACAACGCGGACGACAATCGCGAGTTCGGCGGTACCGGTCCCAACGGGCCGCATGGATCGAAGTGGACGCACCTGCTCGAGCGCCGGTATGAGTTCAGCCAGGCGCCTGCTCCGGGACAGGCGATCACCAATCTGTACCCGACTCCTGATTTCAGCGTGAATGGGCCCTACGCGCTGTGCGGCAAATGCCACGATCTGCAGAGTCAGGTCGACAACAATACAAGCTGGGCCGAGCATTCGCGCCACATTAACGATGGATTCAGCTGCTCAGTTTGCCATACGGCCCATGGCATGGGCCCCGGCACCGCCAATGGAACCGGCGAGCGGTTGGTGAACTTCGATGTCAGTGTTGTGGGCCCGAACGGGAGTGCACCGATTTCCTACGACCGGACCACTGGCACTTGTTCGCTGACGTGTCACAATCATGCGCACGGCTCGGCCGCAGCGGCGAAAGGCGTGGTCATGCGCAGCAGCGGGTTGCAACATTAAGAACAGAGGTCCGGTCTCGAAGCCTTAAGGGGTCAACCAAAATTCAACCTTGAATGCATCGGTCAATCCTGCCGTTGTGCCACCCACGGCTCGCGAAGAACTTGTATCGCGGGGGCAGCTTGGATTGTGGGCCTTGGCGCTGCTGCTACTGTTCTCGTTCGCCGCGGTGTACGAGTCGGTGCGTCTTTCATCTCTGAATGCACCCGATGTCTGGGTTCATCTGCGAACCGGAACTTGGATACTGGAAAATCACGCGATTCCCCGCAGCGGCCTGTTTTCTCAATACTCGAACCGGTCTTGGAATGATTCTTCGTGGGGCTTTGACCTAGTTCTGGGAACCGCCTACCGGATCTTTGGCTTGCGGGCGATTCCACTCCTGCAGATGGGGTTTGCGGCGGCGGTTGCTGTGATTACCTTTCTGCTCGCGCGTTCCGGGCGCGCCGGGTTCTGGCAAGCGGTAGCGCTCTCAGCGATTGCGCAATATGTTCTGGGACTGCAGCCGCTGCCCTACTTTTTTTCGATTTTATTCTTCGCAATCGAGTTAAGGCTTTTGCTGGAGAGCCGGTATTCCGGATCGGTGCGAGAGCTGTACTGGCTGCCGGTCTTGTTTCTCGTCTGGGCGAATTTTCATGTTGGGTTTGTTCTGGGGCTGATTCTACTTGGTGTGTTCCTAACTGCTCTGGCAATCGAGCGTTGGTTAAGAACACTGAGTGTGTCGTGGCTCAGCAAAGCAATCTTGCCGCTGCCCTTGAAGCTGGTGAGTGCAATCGCCGCTTTGTCAGTGCTCGCAACATGCGTAACACCCTATGGGTATCGACCGTTGGCGAATTTTCTACAGGCTTTGTACAGCGATGTTGCTTTCCAGCATTTTGCTGGTTTGAGTGCGATGAGTTTTCGGCGTCCGCAAGATTACGCACTCATGCTGATGGTGATGATGGCGTTTCTGGCGCTCGGGAGGCGACGGTCGCTGGAGTTATTTGAGCTGTTGGTGCTGCTTGGCGGGACTGCCATCGCATTCCGCGTTCAACAGGATGGGTGGATGGTCGTGCTGGCGGCGGTGGGTGTGCTCTCGAGGACATCGATCATCAAGCGTCGTGCCGGCCAGCGGCAGCCGGAGATGACATCCGGCTGGAAATGGGGAGTGGTGGCGATTACGGCCATCGTTGTCGTGATCGCTGGCGTTCGCCTGCCGGATCGCAATGCACTGATGAATCGAATCCGACAAAACTTTCCTATGAGCGCCTGCGATTTCATCGCGTCGAACCGGCTGCCGCAACCGCTATTTAATGAGTATGCATTTGGAAGCTTTCTAAGCTGGTATTTGCCTCAATATCCAGTTGTTGTGGATAGCCGCGTGGAACTCTACGGGGACAGGATTCTCAGCGAGTATTTCGATGTGGTTGGCGGGAAGGAGCGGTTAGATGCGCATCCGATCATTGCTCGCGCCGGGACCTTGCTTCTGCAGCGGAATTCAGCTATTTCCAAGGCGCTCAAGAATCTGCCTGCTCTTCGAGTTGAGTATCGCCTTGTCTACAGCGACGATCTTGCGGACGTCTTCGTCCCACAGAGCGATCAGAGTCGATAAGTAGCAAGCTCCCTCCTCCTATGCCTTTTGAAGCACTCAACTTAGGCAAAGTCTGCCAGAAGTGGGGCATCTGGGTGCATTCCGTTTTACTGGGCAGGTGGCGCTACCAGTTACGCGCGAATACTACGGCCAGATCATCACGATAGATCACGCGGAATCGACGGTCTAACTGCAATTGGGTGGCGATGGGGAACTTCTTCTTCAACAGGACTACACCGGCTTCATTGAGACTAGGGTCATTCATGTAGGAAGGGTCGGCTTCCTGCGTGGAGTAATACTGCTCGTCCATGGCGTCGCCATAGAGATCGGTGCGGCCATCGATCGACACCGGATACTGCGGCATGTAGAAGATCAGGAATCCCCCCCAGTCGAAACTGTTGTAGAGAGGGCCTCCGACGGGGTTGCGGCGGAGGAAATTCACGGCGTCCACAGGGTATTCACCGGTGATGGCGCGGTCCAGACCGCGCGTGGTGAAATCGGTGCTGCGCGCACCCGCTACAAGCAAGACGAGGCTTGCGACGGCCACCGCCGCCCATTCTGCGGGCGGGATCGGACGAGTGGATGTCTCCTGCTCCGGAGTGGCGACGTCTGCGATGACTGCGGCAGCAACGACGCAGAGGAACCAGGCGTCACGCCAGGTGCGAAACGCGAATATCGTGGCCAAAAGCAGCAGAGCGAATTTGAACGGATCGATCTTCTTCTTCCAGCCGATAGCGAAGTAGGCACCGACGGCTAACAGCAACTCCAGATATTGGTTGAAGTACTCGAAGCTCAGTGCCTGGAGCTCGCGAATAATCTTGTACATGATCTTCGATTGCGAGATCACAAAGGCTTCGTGATAGAGGTGGTACGAGTATGGTCCGACACAGGTCGCCGCAACGCAGGCGGCGAGGACCAAAAAAGGGGGCACGATGGGCAGGCCATGCGACTCCAGGAAATTTGGATGGATGCGCTTAAGCATCGCGATCTGCTGCAGCAGATTAACGCCCGCGAAGAGGCCGATAACGGCAAGACCATAGATGAACTGAATGTGGATGTTCGCCCAGACCAGGAAAACTAGCGGCAGCCAGTAAAGTAGGCGCACCCGTCCGGTGCGTTGGGCGTCGAATAGCAATGTCAGAACGATCGTGAACAGAATGACTGAGAAGAACACCGGCCGCGGCGCGATGTTAAAGAGAAACGCGGCATAGACGGCGATCGAGAGCCCCCATGCCGCCCAGAAGCGTCCAGAGATGCGGTAGAGCATGACGAAGATCGCCAGAGCGACCGCAATGGTGAGTAGTGTTCCGAAAACGCCCACACCAATGAAGCTGAACCAGTTGTAGGCGCGCGCCAGCAGGACTTCGTATCCCCAGCTGTAGGCCATCCAGGGGCGAGTTGCGGCCGTGTGGGAGAAGATTCCGTTATGGGGGAACGCGCGATTCTGGAGTATCCAGTCCCCAACGCACAGGTGCCACCAGATGTCGGGATCGAGGACAGCGAGCTTGTCCATGAAGCACTTCAGGCCAACACCGACGATCAGAGTGGTGAGTGCGAAAAGCCGTAACAGGCGGAGTCTGGATAAGCTGATCAGGTCTTGCGCCACACTCATCGGAAAGCTTGCCTCATCGCGAACTTCAATACCCCGGCAAATTACTCATCCTATTCGTTTTCAAATACGACCGAAGACAGGATCAGCTTAAGCGATTCCCTGGCACTATGCGCCGTTGCGTCTCCAAGCGAATTCGGAACCGAAACCTTCTGGGTGGCGGAATCTTCAGAAATCGAGACCTGGATCTGCAACTCGTAGCATTTCTGCCGCGTGAATGTTCGATAGAAATCGGATGACTGCATGTGTCCAGGAATCTTTTTCGTGCCGGACGCATGCCGGAATGGGCGCGATCGGATGGAGATGGAGGTCGAAGAAAGATCAAGTGTTCGCGAACGCGCCTTGTCGTCCTTATAGGAAAGGCAGTCCGACTCATTTGCACCCGCCACGGTAGCGACAGTGAATCCCGCGGCTTCCAGCCTGGTTTCGCGTTCGCTCTCGAGGGGATAGATCACGCACGCTACCGCGGTCGAAAAATCACACACGGGAAGGGTTGACTGCCGACCTTGTGTGGCTCTCAGGATACGCTCTCCAACCAGCAGTTCGTAGCTTTCGGGATAAACGAACTGGAAATTTCCATCCGGACTGGTGAAGGTGTCCAGAGTTGGTGGTCCTTGCGCCAGGGTGCCGAGGCAACTAAGAGCCACGACCACCACTGCGGTGCGAGTCAACTTACGCACGGAATCCTCAGTCGCGATTTTGCACGCGTGCTGCCAGTTGAATATGAGCGGGACGAGCGAAATTTCTAATGTTTATGGAGGATTACGAGACTGTCGCGGAATTTCGTGGCGACAATTCACACAAAATGCTGTGTGATATCACGCACAGGAAGGCCGAGGCCCACTGAAGCAAGAACCTGCCCCTTCTTGCGTTTGGGGCGTGCCTTCAGCTTCCACTTCACAGGGCGACTGACTGATCAAGGCCAATTTACGCTACCATCTGCTGATATCGGTTATCGCTGTACTTAGCGTATCGGCTGCAAATAGCACAGATCATTGAAATTGTGAGCGTTGTCACAGACGGCAGGGGAGCGTCGACTGCGATAATTGCCAATGGCATTCGATATGATTGGATGCAGACGGTGAACTACTTCCGCGTCGGACTGACACCTTTACTCGCCCTGTTGGTTTTCGCTTTGGTCTCGTGTAACAAGGAAGAGCAACCTCCATCCAAATCGGAGACTTTAACCGACACCGCCCCGGCACAGCGCTCCACTGACGTCCTCCCAGAACAAACCGACGCCGATGCGATAGGCTCGGATCTCGTCCCGCCAGAGGACGTTTCGAACGAGAGCGTGAGGAATGAGAAATCGGGACTCCTGGTGCTTCCTACGAGTTTCGGACGCCGAACCGGAGACTTGGATGAAATGCTCAGGGAGCGCCGAATACGAGCGCTCGTGGTCATCAACCCGATAGGTTTTTTCTATTCCCACGGCAAGCCGAAAGGGATGACCTACGAAATGTTGGAGCAGTTGCAGGCTTATGTGAACAAGAAGCTGAATACGGGCACATTCGACATCAAGGTTACGTTCATTCCGATGCGGCCAGATGAACTCGGCCCGGCGCTCCGAGCGGGAATCGGTGACGTCATTGCCCAAGGTGTGGTCATTACACCTGGACGACATCGGAACTTCGCATTCACGACTCCCACTAAGAAAGACGTTACTCATCTCATCGTAACCGGCAAGGAACTGGGGAGTGCGCGAAGTTTTGATGATCTCGCGGGAGCAGACATTTACGTGAATCCGCTGACGGCTGCGTACGACATGTTGACGAAAATCAGCCAGGAACGCGTCAGGAGCCAAAAGCCACCCCTGTCTATAAAGGCAGCTGACAGGAATCTCCTGGAAGACGATCTGGTGGAGATGGTGAATGCCGGGCTAATTCCGGCCACGGCGGCAATGCAGCACAGGGCGACTTTATGGGCACAGGTCCTGCCCAACATCAAGCTGCAGCCGCAAATGGTGATAGAGGAAGATGGCGAGTTAGCCTGGGTCGTACGCCAGAACAACCCTGAGTTGAAGAAGCTGCTGGACGAGTTTATTGAAAAGCACGGAGAAGGAACCTCGTTCGGAAACACCCTGCTGCGCCGATACTTGCAGAACACCAAATGGGTGAAGAACTCGACTTCCAGGCAGGAGATGAAAAAGTTCTCTGAGTACGTGGAGTATTTCAAAAAGTACGCGTCGCAATACAGCTTCGACTACCTGATGATTATGGCGCAAGGCTACCAGGAGTCATTCTTGGACCAGCAGAAAAGAAGCAGGGCGGGCGCGGTCGGCATCATGCAGGTCATTCCGAAGTATGCTTCAGCGGCTCCCATCAACGTTCGTGATGTGAGCAAGGCCGACAACAACATTCTGGCTGGAGTTCGCATGCTGAATAATATTCTGACGAACTACTTCGACGATCCTGCCATAGATCAGGTGAACCGGACTCTGTTCACCTTCGCCAGCTACAACGCGGGGCCGAACCGGATTGTTCGCTTGCGCAAGCGGGCCGCGGGAGACGGGTTGAACCCAAACAAATGGTTCGGCAACGTGGAACTGGAAGTCGCCAAGGACATCGGGGAAGAGACGGTGATGTACGTTGACAATATCTATAAGTACTACGTCGCCTACAAACTGGCCGCCGAAAGCCAACAAAAACTCCAGAGATTGAAATAGAACGAAAGATCAGCCACACTCTTACCTCTCCGGATGTGGCTCTCTGCGTTTGGCGCATCCCAGAACCTAAACTACATCGCAGGCTTTTCAGTCTTCGTACCTGCAGGGATGCTCAGGTGTTTTTTCGCTTGCGCCAGCATCTGTTCAACCTGCTCTTTCCTTGGACTGTTGGGATCGGCCTTCAGAAAAGCTTGCCAGGCTGCGATGGCAGCTTTCGGATCGGCTTTGCCTTTCCACTCGAAGTAGCCAAGGTTGTAGAGCACCTGGGGATTTTTGGGATCGATGGCGAGCGCGCGATTCAGGGCCGCAATACCGCGGTCGAGGTCGCCGAGCTTCACGTAGACGAAAGCCAGTTCGTTGAGAGCATCTACGCTAGGCTTTGCGGCCGCCGATTTCTCGTAATATTGTTGCGCGCTCTGGAACTGCTGTGCCGCCATGTAGGCGTGAGCGATCTTTGCCAGGAGATCGGGATCATTTGGACGCTTTTCAAGGTCTGCCAGCAAGGGAGCGACCTGCTTGTCAGCCATGCGCTTCATGTCCGCGGCCGACGGCATTTGTGGAGCGGCGGTCGATGGGGATGCCGGCGCGGAAACAGCTCCGAGCGACGGTGAAGGACTGGCCACGGCCGGGGCATGTAGCAGATAACCGGCGGCAATGCCCAGCAAGAGGCAGATGATCGCCATCCCGTAAGCTTGAGCATTGTTCCAAAACTTCGGATCTTGGTCGCTCACTCGATAGTCTCCTTACGGCGCTGAAGAAAACCGGCAGTGATGGAGTTTACCCACAGACTGCCATAACGTCTTGTGCACGTCGAATGCCAAGCGACTTCCCGACTCCTCCCTTTTAAGTCCAAATTCCACAACACCTTACGATAGTCTGAAGCAGCAGGATGTAGCTCTCTTGGGCGATAACGCGGGGCTTCTGAGGTTCTCCCGCGGTTTATCGCGCAGGAATTTGGGGCTGGCGAAGATGCGCGGTTGGCAGGCGCACGGGCGAGTGTGATTGCAATCACACCCCTAAGACCCGGCATCACGCGAGAATGCGGGTGTCTGTGGATTGGGGAAAAGGAGATCAGTTATGGAAGGCAAGGAACCGGGTGCTGGCCAGTGGACGAGCACCCAGGCGTATGTGTTGTCGGTGATCTGCCTGCTGGTTGGGGTGGCAGTGGGATATCTGGTGCGAGGTTCGGCACCGGCGTCAGACAACGTTTCGGCGCAAGCTCCGGTGAGTGCTGGCGACTCGTCGCTGCCATCGAGTCCCGCAGCACAGCCGAGCGCCGAGCAGTTGCGGCAGGTGGCAGATACGCAAGCGCAGCCTCTGCTGAAGCAGCTCGAGGCGGAGCCGAAGAACGCGGCGTTGCTCTATCAGATCGGCAACTTATACTACGATGCGCAGCAGTATCCTGAGGCAGTGAAGTACTACGAGCAGTCGCTGAAAATTGATCCCAAGGCTACCGACGTTCGTACCGATATGGCGACGGCGTATCACCTGATGGGGCAACCCGACCGGGCGATCCAGGAGTACGATGCCGTACTCAAGATCGACGGGAAGCACGCGAACGCACTGTTCAATGAAGGCATGGTGAAGTGGCAGGACAAAATGGATTTGAACGGCGCCATCGCTTCGTGGAAACGGCTGCTCGAAGCGCATCCTGACTACGCGCAACGCGACAAGGTGGAGAAGTTGATTGCCCAGGCCGAGCAACATCTAACTGCACAGGCGGGGACGAAATAACTATGACTGCGGGCGTCGAGAAGGTCGACGCAAACGCCGCGACGCAGGCGGCGCAAGACGCTCCGCCGATGCGCCGACGATGGACTCTGCAGGTTGCCGCGGCTGTTTTCATCCCGGTTGTCGCTCTCGTGATATTTGAACTTGCCCTGCGGATTGCAGGTCTCGGCTTCAGCACCAGTCTGCTTGTTCCGTGCACCGTGAAGGGCACTCCTGCGTCGTGCTACAACCTGTTTTTCGCTACCCCCTACTTCCCGGCAGGGATGGTGCAGACTCCACGACTCTATAGCGTCCCGAAGACGAAGGCTCCGAATACCTATCGCATTTTCGTGCTGGGGGAGTCGGCGGCGATGGGCGACCCCGACAGCGCATATGGGTTCAGCCGGTATCTTGAGGTCATGCTGCGAGAGCGATTTCCCGCGATGAAGTTCGAGGTGGTGAATACCGGCAGCGTGGCCATCAATTCGCACGTCGTGCTGCGAATTGCCGAGGGATTGGCGGATCAGAAACCGGATTTATTCATCATCTATTCGGGGAACAATGAAGTCGTGGGGCCATACGGGCCAGGGACAATGCTCACCTCCGTTGGCATGAGCAAGTCGGCGGTCCGGGCGAGCACTTTCTTCCGATCCACCCGGATCGGGCAGTTGGTCACCAAACTAGGTACGAAGAAGCGCGAGTGGCACGGCATGGAGATGTTCCTCGATGAGCAAGTGCCGGCCAGTTCGCCATTGATGCCAAAAGCATACGCGAACTACGAAGAGAATCTGGGGGAGACGATCCGGATAGCGCAGGCGGCGGGCGCGAAAGTGATTGTTTCGACAGTGGCGACCAACCTGAAGGACTGTGCCCCGTTTGCGTCGCTGCATCGGAAGAATCTGAGCCCCAACGATCTGAACCGATGGTCAGCGCTGGTAAACCAGGGTGGCGAGTTCGATGTAGCGAATTCCCCGGCAGAGGCAATGAAGCAGTATCAGGCTGCCGCCGCGATCGACGATGAGTATGCCGAACTTGAGTTCCGTATGGCGCGTATCGCGGTGAAGTTAGGCGATTACAAAGTGGCCAGGGAACATTTTCTTCGCGCTCGCGATCTGGACACTTTGCGCTTTCGCGCTGACAGCCGGATCAATGAGATCAATCGCTCCGTGGCGGCTAGGTCAGGAGTAACCCTTGTCGATGCGGAGAAAGTTCTCTCGGACGCGGCTCCCAACGGAATTATTGGCACCGATCAGATCTATGAACACGTGCACATGACACCAGAAGGCAATTATCTGCTGGCTCGGGCGATGTTTGCCGAGATTGCGCCCAAGCTTGCGCAAGACAGTCAGGCCTTGGTCCCGCTGTCGGAGGCGGAGTGCGAGCGGCTGCTGGCGCTCACCGGGTTTGATCGGTGGCGGATTGCGAACGAGATGTTCGGGCGGCTGCAGAAAGCGCCCTTTACGAACCAGCTCAATCACTCCGAACAGTTGTTTCACTTTGCCTGGGGGGCTGAGCCACCCAGCGAAAATCCGAACGACACGGTGACGCAGTATCAGTGGGCGATCGCACGCAATCCAGAGGACCCGATGCTCCATCTGCGCTTTGGAAACTTCCTGTTTCCTTACAATCGCAATGCGACGGCGGAACAGATCGGGATGGCACAGCCTTGGGACGGGTATCCAATGTTTCTGCCGGATGGAACGCAGGTGCGATAAGATCCGCTAAAAGCAAGCCCAGCTTCGCCGGGCGGACAGCCAGGGCGGCTGTCTCTACATGCTGCGTCGCGGCTTCGACTCTGAAGTTGCTCTTGACGAACGTAAGTCGCGACCAAAAGCGGCGATGCTCAGTATGCCGATGGCGATACTCCAGATCGCGAAAAAAAGCCAGCCGGCATCGGAGAAGAGAGAGTCATTCAACATCATTTCAAAATCCTCCGGGACGCGAGGCGGCCTGCGGGAAAACCGCCTCGCGTCGTGCGTGACAGACTCTTGGTCCCGTGGACCAGGAGCTTTCGCGGCAGTTACTCCTCGGGAGGAGCAGGAGCCTGCTTGTTCATCCGCTCTTGCATGCGGGCTTCGTGACTGGCTTCCATCTGTTTGAGCTGAGTCTTCTGGTCATCCCGAAGCAGCTGATAAAGCTGGTTGTGGATGCGAGTCTCCTCCACGGTAATAGCTGCCTGGACTTGCGCCTTTTGCGCTGCTAAGGCTGCTACCTTGGCTTGATCGAAAGTACCTTCAACGTATTGCCGGAGCTGCTGGTCGATCTGGTGCTCCTGTTGGTGCAGCGGCTCAATGGTCGGACGCTCCTTCTGCATAACGGACTTCATCTGCGTCTTCTGGTCGTCGGTAAGATTGAGCTTCGCGGCGAGAAAGGGCAAATGACCTGGCATGCCCATTCCCATGCCGTGGCCGTGCATCGGGGGAGGTGGGGGTGCGTCGTCTGCAGTCTGGGACTTGGCGATTACTGAACCCATCAGAACC
The DNA here is from genome assembly GCA_035577905.1 of Binatia bacterium. Taxonomy (GTDB): domain Bacteria; phylum Acidobacteriota; class Terriglobia; order Terriglobales; family Acidobacteriaceae; genus Sulfotelmatobacter. The sequence goes on along the minus strand of DATKAP010000124.1, from coordinate 56,303 downwards.
GCCATGAAGGCGATCAGCAAGCGGAAACGAATTACTTTCATGGGATAACTCCTGTTGTCGTCCGGGTGAACGGTTTGTCCGTACAAAGATGGAAACACGAGTTGGGCAAGAAAAGCGGTAAAAAGTCGGTCAACCGGAGTAAAGTTTTGTAATGGGGTAGGGAGTGGGAAGGGTCGGTTGGGCCGTTCACCCGTTTTTCGGAGGGCGTGGTCGAGAGCACTCCCTGAAGCGCTTCGAGCGCGCGGTTGACAATTCTTTACCACTAAAACTGGGATCGCAGGTGCAAAATCAAAAGAGCAATGGATCGCATTCTCGTTATTGATGATGACGTTGAGCTTTGTCATCTGGTTGGGGAGTATTTGCGCGCTGAAGGCTTCACGACCGAGTGTGTGCACGACGGCGAAACCGGATTGAAGAAAGCGATGGCGGGGGAGTATTTGCTGGTTGTGCTCGACGTGATGTTGCCGGGCATCAACGGATTCGAAGTGCTACGGAGAGTCCGCGCGACGTCGCGACTGCCGGTGCTGCTTCTCACTGCGCGCGGCGAAGACGTGGACCGGATTGTTGGGCTCGAGATTGGAGCGGATGATTACCTGCCGAAGCCGTTTAATCCGCGTGAACTGGTGGCACGCATTCGGGCGGTGCTCCGCAGAACGCACGGTGACGCGGGCGCTCCTGCGGCGCCGGAAACGGTGTCAGTCGGCGACGTAGAACTGGATCCGGCAACCCGAACGGTTCGCCTCGAGGGCAAGCCGGTCGACCTGACTTCGGTGGAGTTCAACTTGCTCGAGGTGCTGTTACGCGAGGCCGGGCGTGTCGTACCGCGTGAACGCCTGGTCAACGCGGTATTGAGCCGCAAGTTCTCGCCATTTGACCGGAGTATTGATATGCACGTCAGCAAGGTTCGCAAGAAATTGGGAGACACCGATAATGACGAGCACATCAAAACGGTGCGTGGGGTTGGGTATATCTTCGCCAGGCCGCGGGAGAAGACAAAAGTCTAGACGAGAGGTTTGAAGGAGTGCGAAGCCCTCTGTTCGAGACTCTGACTCCTCGCAAATGCGGCTGGAAGCCCCTTAGGTTTTGCTTGGAGCCAAGGCTCAAAACAGTCGTTCGAGTTTAGATCGTTCGAAATTTCGATACTGCCAATGAAGAGTCTCTTTTTAAGAATCTTTATTTCGTTTTGGGTAGCCCAGGCATTGTTTGTGGTGCTAGCGATTGTCGTAACGATTGCGCTACGCCCTCGCACTTCTACCTGGGAAGCTTTGCGGACCACTATATTGAATGACTCCGTGAGTGCGTATGAAGAAGGTGGGCAGCAGGGCCTGCGCGATTACTTCGAAAGTCTTGACCACAGCCAGCACGTGCGCGCCTATCTCTTTGATGAACACGGGGGCGAGCTCTCAGGTCGCCCGGCCCCGGACTGGGCTATGCGTGTGGCCGCAGGCGGGCCACGCATCCCGCACGATGGTTTCGCTTTCCCCGCCCCGCCGCTGCAGCGCGATTCCCGGGCTTCCTCGGATGGCAAGCATCGCTACACGCTCGTACTTGGACTGCCGCCGGGACCGCGGGTGTTCTTTGGACCGCGGGGCTTGCCGGTTCCGGGATTGATCATCGCCATCATCTCGTCCGGGATCGTCTGTTATCTGCTGTCGTGGTACATGACGAAGCCAATTGTGCGGTTGCGTACGGCGACACGTCAGTTGGCAGCCGGGAATCTAAGCACCCGGACAGGCGCACCTGCGACGCGCAGCGACGAAGTCTCCGGTCTGATGCGCGATTTCGACGCCATGGCGGAGCGTATTGAAACGCTGCTGAAGGCGCAATCGCGGCTGCTCAATGACATCTCGCATGAACTGCGTTCGCCGCTGGCGCGGCTCAACGTGGCTTTGGGGCTGGCCCGCCAGCGGGCCGGCGTGGAAAGCGCGGACATGTTGGACCGAATCGAACTCGAGGCCAGCCGGCTGAACGAGTTGATCGGGAGAATCCTGACTCTGGCTCGACTGGAAGACGGCGAGCAGATCGTGCCGCAGACACCAGTCGCGCTCGATGAGATTGTGCTGAGCGTGACGGAAGATGCCGAGTTTGAAGCGCAGGCGCGCCATTGTCATGTGCATACCTCAATTCCCGAGGGTGATTGGCAGGTGCGTGGTAATGCATCGTTGCTGCACAGCGCAGCCGAGAACGTGGTCCGGAATGCCATCCGCTATACGCAGGAGGGAACGTCCGTCGACGTGGAACTCATCAGCGAAGAAAAAGCTGGCGGACAGGAAGCGGTATTGCGTGTGAGCGACTCAGGTCCGGGGGTTCCTCCGGAGGCGCTGTCGAAGTTGTTTGAACCCTTTTATCGCCTTGATGACGCCCGAGGGCGACAGACAGGCGGCGTCGGACTCGGCTTGGCAATCACGGAGCGGGCTGTGCGCTTCCACGGGGGTAAGGTCAGTGCTGCGAACCGGGAAGGAACCGGGTTGGTGGTTGAGATTCGATTGCCCCTGATCGCGGGAGGAGCGCTAACTCAAACGCCGAGTGAAGCGGTGCCGGTGGTCGAGGGAGCGTAAAAGCGTCGGCAAAAGGAACAGGTCCTCCGCGGCAAAGAACGTCGCTCAGAACGACAAAAGCATTTGGGTTTGCGGCAGCTTGCGGCCATGCAGGCAACTCCATGCGGCTGCTTAAGGTTCCAACCAAGGGGCGGGGAGATTGCTCTTCCTGCGCTTTCCTGATACACAAATAGGTTGAGATTTCCCGCATTTCAGACTACAGCAACCCGGACGGCGGGTACCGGGCGCGTCTGCTCGCGCAAAGCTCACCTCAAAATGGAGACGATGGAGAGAATGTCGAAACGATTTTGGCTGCTCGGGTTCGTGGGTCTTATTTTTGCCGGACTGCTCGTGGCGTGCGGAAGCAGCTACAACTCGTCGTCGAATGGATTGGTTCTGGTGGGCAGCCAAGGCTCGTCGGTCATCCAGACGTTCAGCCTCAATCTGAACAGCGGGCATGTGTCGTCTCTCGCAAACTCGACCAACGACACGAGCAATCAGACTTGCATTCTGAATGGCTCGCCCGCCTCCATGGTGGCGAATCCCGCGGGAACGTATGCCTACGTGATTTTCAACGCAAGCAGCGTGTGCCAAAATGCCTCTCAACCGGGAATTGCGGTTTTCCAGATCAAATCTGACGGGTCGACGGCACAGATCGGGAATCTGACACCTGACCCTAATCCGATTTCTTTGGCGATGGATCCGACAGGTAAGTTTCTATTTGTGGCCGAGGGCACAAACTCCTGGGGCCAGTCGCCAGCCCCAACCGCCTGCCCCCAGACCAGCGCTCAATACGGAGTATGTGTTTACTCGATTGGAAGCGACGGCACGCTCACTGGGGTTCAGGGAACATTCAACTTCGTGAACGGGCAAGGATTTCGCACGCCCAACATCGTGGCCGTAGCGCCCACGCCAACGGTTTTCCCCGGAACTGGCATTAACGGAGTGCAGAATGCGGTGTGCACGGTTGGAAACACTCCCCCGACCTCTGAATTTCTCTATGCGGTAGACGCAGACAATTATGTTGTCTGGGAGTTCTCCGTGGACACTTCTACCGGCGCTTTGGGCAACCCGAACCCAACAGGTGTACCTTGGTTCAGCACAGATGCGGTTCCGGCAGGAGTCGCCGTCGATCCGTGTGCTCGGTTCGCGTATGTGAGCGGGAACCTGCACAATAAGATCAACGCCTACACGATCTGTACGGTAGTGACCCAGAGCCCTCCCTGTCCGAATGCTAATGGAAGCCTGGTTCCAGTTGCGGAGTCGCCCATTGCGGTAACCGGCAGTGCCAACGGTTTGGGGCCCATTGTCGTCGATCCTTACGGCAACAATGTGTACGTGGTGGGAACACTCTCAAATACTGTCTCCGGATTCAAGATAAGTCCGGTTTCGGGGAATTTGACCGCCCTGACCCCAGCCACCGTGGCGACCGGAACCCAGCCGAAATCGATTGCCATTCGTAGGGATGACAACTGGATGTTCGTGACGAATTACGGGTCGGCGTCGGTGTCGCAGTATCAAGTTACGCCGGCGACCGGTGCACTTACGACGGCGACCCCCATCACTACCGACAACTATCCGTTTGGGGTCGCGGTGAAGTAGCCGTCAATGCCCACGGACCGCCGAGGCGGCTGTCCCTATGTGGGTACTTTCAGAATCAAATAGCCGCCCACCAGAACAAAAATCAGGTCGGGAGCCCACGCCGCCAAGGCGGCGGGGAGCAGGCTCTGATTTCCCATGGCCTCAAAAAATCGCGTGACAACGATATAAAACACCACCACACCGATGCCAATCGCTACTCCGGTAATGGCGCCCCGTTTCCCCGTCGACAGCGAGAACGGAATCGCAAGGATGGCTACGATGAGCGTGATCAGCGGATATGAAAGTTTCTCGTGCAACTGCATTCTGAGACGAACGACGTCAAATCCGCTCTGCTGCAAATCGCGAATGTAACTATGCAACTCGCTGTAGTTCATCTCGTTGTATTGCTTCACTTCTTTCTTGAAGTAATTCGGAGTCTCTTGCAGAGCGGGGAATGTGGACACGTCGAAGGGCCGATAGTTCACGATTGCGGAGACGTTGAGAACACGCTCCCAACCTTGTTCGTACACCCATTTATTGAGGTTGTCGGCCCAATGGGCACGATCGGCATGGATGCGGCGCGTGATGGTGAAGGTCGCTTTGTCGAGCTGGAAGACGCTGATGTTTCCGAACTGATCGCGATCTGGATCGAAGAATTGGTAGTAATAGATATCGTTGTTCTGGCCGAAGATCCACTTGCGGTCAGGGCGTAAATAGGTTTGCGGAGGTCGTCCCTTGATCTGGTTGTGCAGAGCTTCCTGACGCTTGTTCGTGTGAGGCAGATAGAGTTGGTCGGCGACGAACAGCGCTCCCGCCAGCACTGCGGCTGCCGCGATAACCGGTGTGACGATCCGGTAGATGCTGGTCCCCGTGGCCTTGATGGCGGTGATTTCGTTCGACCGTTCCATCAATCCGAAGGTGACCAGGACGGCAAGAAGCATGACAAGCGGCGCGACGTTGTACAGCAAATAGGGCGTGACAGTAAGCAGGTATTCTGCGACTACAAGCGCTGGGACTTTGTTTCGCAGGATGTCTCCCAGCAACTCGAAGAGGGTGAACACAAGTAGCAGGACGATGAACGTCGACAGGATCATCCCGAGATACACGAAGAAGTCACGCAGGACATAGTCATCCAGCAGCGTCGGAAACCTGGCGCTGAAGACGCGGCGGCGAGTAGAGGCGCGTTCGAAGGCGTTTTCGCGACGGCTGCGGCCGAAGCCATTCACACGGGCGGGTTCTTTGGGCTTAACCAATCGAAGGGATGCCAGTTCGAAAGGCCGCCTCTCCGCCTGAAGAAGCAGAAACGCCGCCAAGCCGAGGAAGACAATGTCGGCCAGCCACGCGCCGAGCCAGGGTGCGATCCGGCCTTGCCGTGCCAATGAGACCCCGATCAAGGAAACGAAGTAGTAGGCGAACACCAGCAGGATCGTCAGTACGAATCCGCCCGACTTGCCGCTTTTCTTGGAAGAGAGTCCCAGAGGGATTCCTACTAAAGCCAATACAAAACAGGCGGTTGGCAGAGCGAAGCGACGATGAAGCTCAATCGAATACCAGCGGGCTGAGGCCACATCTGAGCTGAGAGCTTTCTGGCGCAGCGTGCCGGTGTCCATTTCTCCGGCAGGCTGAGACTCGTCCGCCTTGTTTTCCGTCGACGGGAGTTCGATCGGAATATCGGTTTGCTCGAAGGTCGAGATTTGATAGTGGTCGGGATCCTTGGGGTCAGTCTCATGCTCCGATCCGTCGACCAGGTGAACGTGCAGGCGGTCGGGACCCTCGCTGATCACGATGCCCTCTTTGGCAAGGGTGATTCGCGGGTTGGCGGCATCGCTAAGGTCGGCCATCAAGACGCCCTTCCAAACCGCTGCGCCTTGGGCATTCTTGACGTCCTGCACGTAGACCACTTTCTTGGGGAATCCCTCATAGAAAACGCGCGGCTGGATTTCGAACGAGACTTGCGAGCCCTTCAACCGGTCTTCCAGCCGGCCCAGGGCGGCCTGAGCGCGGGGGGCGACATACACTCCGTTGACCATCGCGAGGAACCAGGCCCCAAGTACGAAGGCCGCGAGCATGCGAAGAAAACTCCAGATGCCGATTCCGCTCGCCCGCATGGCGGTGATCTCGCTATCGGCAGCGAGCCGGCTGAGGCCGATGAGAATTCCCACCAAGACGCTCATCGGTAAGGTGTAGGTAAGGGCCAGCGGAATCGTGAAGGAAAAGATTTCGAGGACACTGGGCAGCGGCGCGCTGGCGCGGACTACCAGTTCGAGGATGTGTCCCAGGTCGCGCGTGAAAAGTACGAAGGTGAAGATGGCAACGCCAATCAGCGCGTGCGCCGTGACTTCGTTGAGGACATATCGGGTGAGGATCCGCATGCCGAGACCCGTTAAGGCGAGGATAGCATGGGAAGCTTGGGCGATGAGATGCGGACCAAGGTACGGCGCGGCAGAAGGGCCCAGGATCGAGACCCATTTTCGGGGCCGCTCGGCTTTGCCTTCGCGAGACAGCCGAGGCGGCTGCCCCTATGTGATTTCCGTTCAGGCTGCCTTGAAGAACAGCGCCGCCAGCGGCGGGAGCGTCAACTTCAACGAGAACTGCCGACCGTGCATGGGGATTTCGTCGGCATGGACTCCTCCCAGATTGCCCAGGCCGCTGCCCGCATATTCTCGTGCATCGCTGTTCAGCACCTCTCGCCAGTAGCCGCCGTGCGGCACGCCCACACGATAACCCGTCCGAGGCACAGGCGTGAAATTGCAGACAACCAGAACCGTGTCCCGGGGGTTCTCGCTCTTGCGCAGTAGAGAGACGGTGCTGGTCAGGTTATCGTTCGCGTCTACCCATTCGAATCCGGCAGGACTGTTATCAAACACATGCATAGCCGGTTCATTGCGATAGAAGCGATTGAGTTGCTCCATCCAGGCTTGCACGCCCCGGTGAATCTGATATTGCAGGACGTGCCATTCGAGGCTGGAATCGTGAGCCCACTCGCGGACCTGGCCGAACTCTCCACCCATGAAAAGCAGTTTCTTGCCCGCTTGTGCGTACATGTAAGCGAAGAGCAGACGCAAGTTGGCGAATTTCTGCCATTCATCACCGGGCATCTTGCCGATCAGCGAGCCCTTGCCGTGCACAACTTCATCATGCGAGAGGGGCAGCACAAAATTTTCGTGCCAGGAGTAGAGCATGCGGAACGTCAGCAGGTTGTGATGGTACTTGCGGTGAATCGGATCGTTCTGGAAGTACTTGAGCGTGTCGTGCATCCAGCCCATATCCCACTTTTCTCCGAAGCCGAGTCCGCCAACGTAGACCGGTTTTGAAACCATAGGCCAGGAGGTGGATTCTTCCGCGATCGTTTGGGTATCAGGATGCTCCTTGTACGCTTCTTGATTAAAGCGCCGCAGGAAGTCGATAGCCTCGAGATTTTCGCGACCGCCGAACTTGTTTGGAATCCACTCGTGTTGTTTGCGGGAGTAGTCGAGATAGAGCATGGAAGCGACGGCATCCACGCGCAGGCCGTCCACGTGGTACTTGTCTAACCAGAACATCGCGCTCGACATCAGGAAACTGCGGACTTCGGCCCGGCCGTAGTTGAAAATGTGTGTTTTCCAGTCCGGATGGAATCCCTGGCGCGAGTCAGCGTGCTCGTAAAGATGGGTGCCGTCGAAGTAGGCCAAGCCGTGGCTGTCAGAAGGAAAGTGCGATGGGACCCAGTCGAGGATTACACCGATGCCGTGCTGGTGCAGGTAGTCAATCAGGTACATGAAATCTTGCGGAGTGCCGTAACGAGAAGTAGGCGCGAAGTATCCCGTGGTTTGGTATCCCCATGAACCGTAAAAGGGATGCTCCATCACCGGCAGGAATTCGACGTGGGTGAAGCCCATCTGGCCGACATACTGGGCAAGACGGGGCGCCATTTCGCGGTAGGCGAGCGGGCGATTGTGTTCTTCCGGGACACGCATCCACGAGCCGATGTGGACTTCGTAAATGGCCTGTGGCGCACGAAGAGAGTTGCGCTCGGCGCGCTTCTGCATCCACTCGCTGTCGTTCCATTGATAGTTCAAGTCCCAGATCACCGACGCCGTGCGTGGTGGTTTTTCGTGCAACAGCCCAATGGGATCGGCTTTATCCACGCGGTATCCGTGCCGATTCGACTCGATGTGGAATTTGTAGAGATTGCCTTGGCTGGCGCCGGGAGCAAAACCTTCCCAGATGCCCGACGAACCCCGCGATTCCAGACGGTGGGTTCTGGGATCCCACCCGTTGAAACTTCCAACCACGGAAACCGAACGGGCATTTGGCGCCCACACACTAAAGATGGCTCCCGGATGACCTTCGTGGGTGAAAAGATGGGCGCCCATCTTGTCGTAGATCCGATAATGGCTGCCCTCGTTGAAGAGGTAGAGATCGTTCTCGGTCAGAAGGTGCGGGGCGGTAGCAACGGTTTCTGGGCTCATGGAAGTATCAGGGGTTTAGTTTACCGGACCGGCACGTGGTCTGAAACTCGGTGTTCTCTGTAGGCCGGAGCAGGATTGCAGAGGGAAACAAGAGCCTTGCTGAAGTGGCGACCGCCCAGAGCGGGCTGAAGCCGCGTGCTAGACTGACGTTTTCCGATCATGCCCGTTCTGCGCGTCATTCTTCTGTGGCATCAGCACCAGCCTTTCTATAAAGATCTGGTCACCGGCGAATATCGGTTGCCCTGGGTGCGACTGCACGCACTGAAAGACTACTACGGCATGGTGAAGCTGCTGGATGAATTTCCGAATGTTCATCAGAATTTCAATCTGGTGCCATCGTTGATGGTGCAGATCCAGGATTACGTAGCCGGGACGGCACAGGATCCGTTTCTGGAAGTGGCGGCGAAACCTACGAAGGACTTAACTGTCGAAGAGCGCAGGTTTGCGCTGCAGTACTTGTTTCAAGCCAATCCCCAGAACGTGATCGGACGCTATCCGCGATACCGCGAATTGTGGGAGCGTTTTCGGGAACACGGGGATCATCCGGAACGCGCCGAGCGTTACTTCCAGGCGCAGGACTTCACTGACCTGCAAGTGCTTTCCCAGATTGCCTGGTTTGACGAGTTCTTCCTCGAAGAGAAAGATGTTGCCGCGCTGGTGAAAAAAGGCCACAACTACTCGCTTGAAGACCAGAAGTTTGTGATCGCACGCGAGAGGGAATTGCTGGGACGCGTTCTTCCGGCACATGCAGCCGCTGCCAAGAAAGGCTCGATCGAAATCTCCGCAACGCCGTTTTATCATCCCATCCTCCCCCTGGTAAGCGACACGAACGCCGGGGCGATCTCCTCGCCCGGTTTGCCGTTGCCACAAAACCGATTTCGTCACCCCGAAGATGCGCGCGAGCAGCTTCGACGCGGGCTCGATCTGCACGAGAACGTATTCGGCGTGCGGCCAAAAGGAATCTGGCCGTCGGAAGGCAGCGTGTCTGAGGAAGTGTTGGCGATTGCGCACAATCTCGGCGTGCAATGGATGGCCACCGATGAGGGAGTTCTGGGCCGCAGCACCGGCGTTTTTTTTGCACGAGACGGAAACGGCAGGCTTCCGGGGGACCTCGCCGAGAGACTCTACAACATCCATCATTACGAAAGCGGTTCGACGCGAATGCACATGGTGTTTCGCGATCACACGATTTCCGACCTCATCGGATTTGTGTATTCCGGCATGCCACCTGAGGATGCCGCACGACACTTACTTGGAAACATCAAAGATGCGGCTCGCCCAGTGCTGGAGAAGGGGCGCGATGCCCTGGTGCCGATCATCCTCGATGGCGAGAATGCGTGGGAATACTACCCGAAGTCGGGGCGCGAATTTTTGCGCCGGTTCTATGAAGCGCTGCAGCGCGAGCCGGGGCTCGAGGCGGTGACGATATCCGAGGCAATCGCCCGCCACAAAGACTTCGGCAAAATGACCTCGCTGACCCCGGGTTCATGGATCAATGCAAATTTCAATGTGTGGATTGGGGCGCCGGAAGACAATCGCGCGTGGGACTACTTGTATCATGCGCGTGAGTACTATGCCCAGAACGCAGCGCGGGCTACAGAAGCGCAACGCAATCTGGCATTTGACGAACTTCTTATTGCCGAGGGCAGCGACTGGAACTGGTGGTATGGGCCGGAGCATCATTCGGCCAACGATCGCGACTTCGATGAACTCTACCGCAAGCATCTTTCCAATGTGTATCAGGCGCTGGGCGCATCCCCGCCGGATTACCTGGCGCAGCCGATCACTGGTCTCGAAGTGCGGCCCTCGTTTATTCCGCAGACAGCGTATATCCATCCACGGGTGACCGGCGACAAAGTGCGCTACTTCGAGTGGATGGGCGCCGCTGTCTATACAGCGGATCATCGCGCCGGGGCTATGCATGGCAAGCAGTTTCTGCTGGATTCGGTATATGCCGGCATTGATGCGACCTTCCTTTACGGACGTCTGGATTTTGCTGGGAAAGTCCCGATTGCGGACTTTGAGGTGGTGGTCAACCTGGAGTCATGGGCGGCAGGCGAGCCACGGCCGCGGCGCACACTGCGAGTGGATGCCTCTGCGAGCGGGGGTAGGATGCATGAATGGAGAGTCGAGAACGGAGCAGCGGAGCATCTGCTCGCATCGTCCGCGCAGCCCAATGAGCACGTGAAGGTCGTCCTGATGCGGAATTTCGAATTCAAGGTACCGCTGAACTGGCTGCTGGCAGTTCCTTCCACCGGTTCGGAGAAGAGGGCCGAGAAGAAATCCGCTGTGCCGGTAGCGCCGACCAGCAAAGTGCGGCTGCGATTCAGTCTGTGGCAAAACAGGTTGCCGGTGGACTCATTGCCCTTGGAAGGATGGATTGAATTGCAGATGGTCAGTGAGGGGGAATTGCTGTTCGGAGCTTGATGGCGAAAGCTGAAAAGGGGAAACGCCGAGCGATTGACCGCTCGGCGTTTCCCGGCAAATCCGGAGACGAGTTATTTGCTGCCGCCACTTGGTGAAACAGCGCTCGCCGTCGGAGTTGGTGCCGGCGAGTTCGTCATTGTCATGGGACGATTCAGTTCCAGAGTGAGTTCGGTTCCGGCAGGTAAGGCGGCGGAACGGCGCTTGACTAGCCAATGTCCTGTGGTCGCGCCGGCGCCGATCGCCCCGCCGACGACCATGCCCACAGGCCCGCCGACGAGGCCGCCAACCAGCATGCCACCAGCTGTGCCGGCGCCCTGCTCGATAGTGTCGCGGCGATTGTGGCCTGATCCTTTGAACTGGCCTTCCCGGTTTACGTCGGTGTCCTTTACGCTCGTGTCCGTCAGCGTGGCGTCGAGATAGTAACGCTCGCCGGTGGGAAGGACCACGGCTTCCGGAAGGATACTGATCGTGGGTTTGCCCGAGATTCGGCGTGGTTCGCTTACTTTGGTGATTCGGCCTTCGACAGTCGCCCCGACGGGAATGACGGTTTGACCATTCACTACCACCGGCTGCGTGATGCTGCCGCGGAATGGATCGCCGACTTTGTTGCTAAAGGTGGCGAGGGTCGTGTCGAGGCGAACCATCAATGCGGTTCCCGCGGGCACTGGTGCGGGTGTTTGGGCCGCTAGCACGGTTGCCAGCAGCGAGCAGGGCAAGAGCATCCACGATTTCATGGGGATACCTCCAAATCGAAGCTTCCTCTGACTCTAGACCAGGTGGCTGGAAGGCGACAAGCTGCATACAGTACCAGGGGAATCAGCAGAGATAAGAGGTTCTGACAGTGGCCGAGTGGTAGGGCTCCGAAATGGAATTTGGTTGCGGAAAGGTGTGCTCCAGTCACATTTCGGTGATGTCCATCCGATATAATCGTGAGTTTCACCGACAGGATGGAACGGGTCTATGCCGGCTCCGGACTCGCTAACCGGGCGCCGACCATTCAACAGCAATCATCCGCGCCGGGTCCAAATCCGGCGGCATTACGGAAATCATAAAGAGGAAAGAGAAAACTTCTATGTCAAATATTGCAGGCATTCATGCGCGAGAAGTACTGGATTCACGCGGTAACCCCACCGTGGAAGCCGAGGTTTTTCTGGCGGACGGATCCATGGGAAGAGCCATCGTCCCGAGCGGCGCTTCAACGGGTGAGCACGAAGCCGTTGAGTTACGGGATGGCGACACGAACCGCTTCCTGGGCAAGGGTGTCCTGAAGGCAGTCGAAAATGTGAATGGAGAGATCGCCGAAGCGCTGGCGAACTGGGACGGATTCGATCAGCGTGGCCTGGATGCCCGAATGATTGAGCTGGACGGGACAGAGAATAAGGGACGCTTGGGGGCCAATGCGATTTTGGCCGTTTCCATGGCAGCGGCTCGGGCGTCGGCGCTGAGCCTCGATATTCCTCTATATCGTTATCTCGGCGGTGCTGGAGCGAATACGTTACCGACTCCGATGATGAACATCCTGAACGGCGGAGCGCATGCCGACAATAACGTCGATTTCCAGGAATTCATGGTGATGCCGGTCGGGGCACCCACGTTCTCGGAAGCGCTGCGTTGGGGCGTGGAAGTCTTCCATACTCTGAAAGGCGTCCTGAAGAAACGTGGCTACAACACAGCCGTGGGTGATGAGGGTGGGTTTGCGCCGTCCGTCAAATCCAACGTTGAGGCCATCGAAGTTGTGCTGGAAGCTATCAACAAAGCCGGATACAAGCCCGGCGAAGAGATCGCAATCGCGCTCGATCCGGCGGCGAGCGAGTTCTATCAGGATGGGAAGTACGTATTCAAGAAATCAGATAAATCGACCAAGTCGTCGGATGAGATGGTGCAATGGTGGGCGAAGTGGGCCAAAGATTATCCGATTGTCTCCATCGAAGATGGGCTGGCGGAGAACGATTGGGAGGGATGGCGGAATCTGACGAAGGAACTGGGCGGGAAAATCCAGTTGGTCGGCGACGATATTTTCGTGACCAACATCCAGTTCCTGCAGGAGGGGATCGACAAGGAAGTGGCCAACTCGATCCTGGTGAAGGTCAATCAGATCGGAACCGTGAGCGAGACGCTCGACGCCATCGACTTGGCGCGGCGAAATGGATATACCTCGGTGATTTCGCATCGCTCCGGTGAGACTGAGGACACGTTCATTGCTGATCTGGCAGTGGCCACCGGAGCCGGGCAGATCAAGACCGGATCGGCATCGCGTACCGATCGCATTGCCAAGTACAACCAGTTGCTACGGATTGAGCAGGAACTGGGCGGAACGGCACGGTTCCTGGGGCTGGCGGCACTCAACTACAAGGGTTAGCAAGATCCAAACAGCATGGAGGGTGCGATGCGAAAACTGATTGGGACCGTGGTCGCTGTCTGCTTTTTTTCCGCTCTCGGAATCGCCCAGACGAAGGACGCGGCCGCAGCACCCTCCAAGGAAGAAGTACTGAAGTTCATGGACGTTCTCCACATTAAGTCGCAGCTGACCCAGTACTTTGAGGGCGTGGCGAAACAAGCGAAATTGGGTGCCCAGGCGGGATTCAGGGAGAAGATTCCGAACCCCACTCCAGAGCAGCTCGCCGAAGTCGACAAATTTGCGAACGACATGTTCAAAAACATGCCGGTCGACGAGATGATCGACGCGATGATTCCGATCTACCAGAAACACCTAAGTAAGGAAGACCTGGACGGGATTCTTGCCTTCTATTCGTCTCCTGTCGGACAGAAGCTGCAACGCGAGCAGCCCGCCATGACCCAGGAAAGCATGCAGGTTGGCGGCGAAATCGGGCGCCGTCGCATCGGCGCGATGATGCAGCAGATGGATGACTTTATTGCGAAGATGGCTCAGTCGGCACAGCCAGCGCCGAAGCCGTGAATCTCTACTTCATAGTCAGTACAGGGAGATGCTCCAACAGTGAACCGTCCTAAACCACTCATATTGATCATTCTTGACGGCTGGGGGTATCGAGCCGAAACCAAAGCCAACGCGATCGCTCTCGCCCGCAAGCCGACGTATGACCGCTTGTTGCGGGAGTATCCCAATACATTGATTCACACCAGCGGGCCGTATGTTGGATTGCCTGAAGGCCAGATGGGCAACAGCGAAGTTGGCCACCTGAACATCGGGGCCGGCCGTATTGTGCACATGGACATCACGCGCATCGACCTGATGATCCAGAATGGCGAACTCTTTAAGCATCCTGTATTGCTGGAAGCCATGAAGCACGCTCGTAGCGGTGAACGGCGCCTGCATTTATTCGGGCTGGTTTCTGATGGTGGCGTGCATTCCCAGCAGGCGCATCTCTACGCGCTGCTGAAGATGGCGAAGCAGAACGGGCTCGAACGCGTCTTTGTCCACGCGTTCATGGACGGGCGGGATACGCTGCCGACCAACGGCGCCGGTTATCTCGAGCAATTACAGCAGAAAATGCGCGAGTACAACTGCGGCAAAATCGCGACCGTGAATGGCCGCTACTATGCAATGGACCGCGACCGGCGCTGGGAGCGCATTGCGAAAGCCTACAACACGATGGTATTTGCAGATGCTGAAGGCGGGAAGCAGACAGATCCGGTGCAGGGAATGAAGGAGTCGTACAACAAAGGGGTCACAGATGAGTTCGTGGTTCCGTTTGTCTGCACCGACAGCCGCGGACATGCGATCGCCAAGATCCACGAGGAAGATTCCTGCATCTGCTTCAACTTCCGCGCGGACCGCGTTCGGCAGATTACGCGGGCGCTTACGCGCAACAGTGGACTTAATGAAAAAGGCGGTAGTGACCTGCCTGGAGCGGCCGATCTCGATGCAACGATTCCGCGCGACCGCGTTCCGAAGAACCTGGACTATGTCTGCATGACGCAATACGACAAGAACTTCAGCCTGCCGGTCGTGATTCCACCGGAGTCGATGGCCAACATTCTGGCCAACGTAATGGGCGGCCTGAGTATGCGGAATCTTCGCGTGGCCGAGACGGAGAAGTACGCGCACGTGACGTATTTCTTTAACGGTGGAGTCGAACAGCCGTTTCCCGGCGAGGATCGGATTCTGGTTCCATCACCCAAGGTGGCGACCTATGATCTCAAACCCGAGATGAGTGCTTCGGGGATCGCCGACGCGGTGGTCAAGGCCACTGAGGACGGCACATTCGATGTGATGATCGTGAACTTTGCCAACGCCGACATGGTGGGTCACTCGGGAAAAATCGAGCCCACCGTGAAGGCTGTTGAAACCGTGGATGCTTGCCTCGGCCGCATTGAGTCCGCGGTTCGTGCGAAAGGCGGGGCAATGCTGATCACGGCCGATCACGGAAACGCCGAGTTGATGATCGATCCCGAGACGGGTGGACCACATACGGCGCACACCACCAATCCGGTGCCTTTCATCGTGGTCGCGGAAAACGCGAAGCAGTTCACATTGAAGCCGAATGGATCATTGCGGGATATTTCGCCCACCCTGCTTGGGATCCTCGGCGCCAATGAACCGAAGGAGATGACTGGGGCCGACCTGCGGGTGTTTGCCAAGTCCACTCGCTAAGGGGGAGCTGTCCAAAGCCTTGTGTAGGGGCGGACGCCTCGTCCGCACCGCAAGCCTGAGTGTAGCGAAGGGGCGCTTCACGAGCCCACGGGTCATCGGGGACGCAGGAACATATCAAGCGCGTTCATTGCGACGTGCGCGCGACCCCAGACGAAAGCTTCCGGGACTACACAATCACAGCGTACGCAGTCCTAGTTCGACATCAAGGCCGGAGCTGTGGCCAGCAGTCCGGCAACCAGTTCCAGGTCGTGCAAATCTTCGCGGCTGAAATCTTGTGCGAATTTCGGATCCAACCCCTTGCGTGAAATCTGGATCACGCCCACCACGGCGGAATCACGATCCATCACAGGCACCGACATTAGCTTCTGAATGGGGGCCGGCGCAGCAGCCTCGTCATTGTTTTCGGGCTTGATCGTCTCGAAGATGCTGGCATGTTTCACACGCGCGAAATTATTAAAGATTTCCGCCTTCTTGCTCAGAGCCGTATGCGCCGCAACCGCCTTGCTGGAGAGTGGAATGGCGCCGGTAGTACGCAGGTATTCTGGAAAAATGAAACGCAGCAGTCCGCCTTCGAGGCGCAACAAGGCAACTTCGGTGTATTGCACACGAAAGATCTTCGCCAGGACCATGCATAGGTCAAGCGCCGTCACTCCCTGGCCCAATACAGATCCAAGGGGAAGCAGATGTTCGGGAAGAACGATTTCTTCCATCATCGCCTGATCGTTATTTTGGGTCATAAATGTTCCGTACGCCCCACGAGGGGCCAAACACAGACTCTATCGCATTTTCGACGCCATTAGGCACTACCCAAAGTAATGGCTGTAGAACGTATAAGTGCTGTATTTCTAATCGCAATCTGGGACGACAGGGGCCGCGGGGGTAACCTGGCGTCGCGTCTTACCCGACGCAAACAAGCATTCGGCTGACACTTTTTGTCATATCAGGACGCCATCCTGCACCGCGCAGCCAAAAGTCGTTTACACTTCCAGCCATGAATAATCCGATGCAACCGAACGTGAAGTTAACGAATGATTCTTCCTACCGTGAAAATTATGCGAACAGCGTGCAGATGCGCGTGAACATCTGGGATTTCTTTTTGGTCTTTGGCACATTGCAGCAGCAAACCGAGACGCAGGTAGAGATCCGGAATTTCCAGGGGATTTATGTGAGCCCGCAACAGGCCAAGGCGCTTCTCGGTTTGTTACAACAGAACGTTTCCAGCTATGAAAGTGCGTTCGGAGAGATCAAGCTGGATCCGAGAATGGCGCCTCCCGGGCCTGTGCACTAAGCGGGCTTCAGGACCGGCGTTCAGCCGCTGTAGGCGTTGGGTCCACTGGTCCAGATCTTTTCGAGTTGGGCAATAGTTAACTTCCTCATGCGCTCAAACCCTCAGCCTGCCTTGGTGTTTGCCGGCATCTTTGTAGTCTTTTTCCTGCTGCACGCGCCGTTGCTCCACCTGCCATATTTCTGGGACGAGGCGGGCTACTACATTCCTGCTGCCCGGGATCTGTTTCTCAGCGGGACTCTGATTCCTCACACTACGGTTTCGAATGCGCATCCGCCGCTGGTGATGGCATGGATCGCGCTGTGGTGGCATTGCTTTGGCTACGCTCCCGCGGTGGCGCGCTCGGCGATGATTGTGATCGCGTCCTTCTCTTTGTGGGGAGTCTTTCGGTTGGCCGAGAAGGTAGCGAACACATCGGTTGCGGTTGGCGCAACCGTGTGTACCGGTCTATATCCTGTGTTTTTTGCGCAGAGTTCCCTGGCGCAGGTCGACCTGGCGGCAGCCGGGCTTACGATGTGGGGGCTTGTTGCTCACATTGAGCGGCGCCGGTCTGCAACGGCGATTTGGTTTTCTCTCGCGGTTCTGGCTAAGGAGACCGCGATTCTGGCTCCCATCGCACTTGCTGTGTGGGAACTGGCGGGTCGTTTCGTAGCAAAGAATGTGCGGCTAGGCAGATTGTGGCAGACCGGCACTCCGCGATCTGACCTGCAACGTATTCTTCCGCTGACGATTTCTGTTCTTCCGCTGGTCTGCTGGTACGGATATCACTACGCGCGCACGGGCTACGTGTTAGGCAATCCGGAATTCTTTCGCTACAACGTCGCCGCCACCCTGAATCCGTTGCGATTCGCATTGGCATTCATGTTGAGATTGTGGCAGGCGTTCGGATATCTTCATCTCTGGTTTCTGACGGGAGGAATGCTGCTGGCGATGCTGTTGCCGCCGGTCAGGGACGGTGACATCGAGCGGCCGCGCATTTCCATCCCGGATCAGGCGACGTTCTTCGTAGTCATTGCTGCTTATGTCTTCGCGATGGCGCTCATCGGCGGTGCGGTACTGGCTCGTTATCTGCTCACAGCAATTCCGCTGGTGATTATTCTGGGTGTTTCCACCCTGCGAAGGCGGCTTCGATACTGGATCATCACCGTGGCCGCTGTCGCCGCTGCTTTTGTAATCGCCTGGTTCTGGAATCCTCCGTACGGGTTTTCTCCCGAAGACAATCTCGCGTATCGCGACTATGTCACACTGCACCAAAGCGCCGAGCGATTCCTGGAAGCGCGCTACCCGATGGCGCGCGTACTCACCGCGTGGCCGGCATCGGACGAATTGACGCGGCCCTGGCTTGGCTATGTGACACGACCGATGCGGGTTGTGCGAATTGAAAATTTCTCGCTGGAGCAACTTCTCTCGGCGGCTGACTTCCGATCGAACTTCGACGTGGCGCTCGTGTTCTCGACGAAGTATGAGCCCACCCATCCGCTACTCGAGAATTGGGCAACCTGGACTCGACTGAAGGAGAGGTTCTTTGGCTATGAACGTGATTTGCCACCTGAGATTGCAGCCCGATTTCTCGGGGGGAAGATCGCTTTCGCCGAGGAGCGACGAGGGCAAAGAGTCGCAGTCGTGGAGTTGGAACGAAACGAGGTATTCAACGCAGCGAACAGCGGAGGCAGGGTCAGCGACTATTGCACGGCGAATGGATCGGGGCAACTGCTCAACGCCTATGTTGCCAGTAAGGCTGAATGGGCAAAAGAAAACTCGCGCGAGGGCATCCGAGGCTCCCGCGCGGGAAGCGTCGCTGGCATTCAACGCTTCGCGACTGACGATTACTGCACTTCGTTCAGCTTCTGGTAAATCAGCATCGCCAGGAACGCGAGCAGGAACACTCCAGAACCGATGCTGAATACCCGCATGGGAATCGTCAGCTTATTGACTTTCGTAAGCAATTCCGTCTGCTCTTCCTGCATGTGAGAATTGGCATCATCCAGGAAAAGTTGATCGTCCTCGTGCATCGTGAGCGTGCTCTTGTAGATCAGAAGGACGATCAAACCTACGGCGAAGAGTCCAAACAGACCCCCGACGATTTCAATTGGCGTCATAAGCCACCTCGGCAGAGTCGACCCAACCACAGCGGCTTTCCACTTTCTGGCAGGGGCACGCAAACCCCGCATCCAGTCCCGGGGAAGGCCTCAACGGCACGATTATAGCCCTGTTGGCAAGTCCCCGGGGATGATTTAATCCACAGCACACCGGCCTGTTACAGAATCGGAACAGTGCGACTTCCCCCTTGCAATCCGCATCAAAATGGGGTAGATGATTCCTACCATTGTGGGCTGTCCACGAAACGGTCGGAAACACTTTGCTATAATAAAACAGCTTTAAAGCCAAGGAGATACGAATGGCCACAACAACCGTCCCCGAAGTTGCCAAAAAAGCCCCAATTACCCTGACTGCCAATGCCGTCACCAAGGTGAAGGAAATCATGGCACAACAGAACCCCGTGCCGGCGGGCTTGCGCATTGGAGTCGTTGGCGGCGGATGCTCCGGCTTTTCCTATTCGATGCAGTTTGAGAACGGCGCCGGGATGATGGACAAGACCTTCGATATGGACGGTCTTAAGGTGTTCGTCGATGCCACTTCGGTGATGTATCTTAACGGCGCCATCGTGGATTATGTCGAGACGCTGGAGGGCGCGGGTTTCAAGTTCGAGAACCCCAATGTGAAGAGCACTTGCGGTTGCGGTTCATCGTTCAGCGTCTAGCTGGAGCTGCCTCGGCGGCTCGCCGGACGAAGCCAATGAAAAAAAAGGCCTCGCGTATAGCGAGGCCTTTGCTGTGTGATCTGCAACAACGCCTATGGCTGCACGGGCGTATCGGTGGGTTGGCTTGGATTTCCTGAATTGTTGGTCCCCGGGGGTGGCGGAGGTGCGGCCGTGCCCGGTGCTGACGTGCCCAAGCCTGGAGTGGGGTTCTGTCCGGGACCATTGATATTCTGCGGGCCGGTCCCGAACATCTGCAACTGCGGCTGATACGGAGTCGTAATCAGAAAGCCCCGATCGATGCTGGGATCGTAAACGAACTGCCACTCGTTGTACTTCTTCTTCTTATCGAATTCGCGGATGGTGCCTGCTTTGCTCATGCTCGCGACTCCAACGATCGGCAGACCTCCAAACGTCTGCCCCGACTGATCTGAAGACCCCTGATCGCCGGTGTCGTTCGTTCCGCCAGCAGAGGCAGCTTGGGAATCGCTTCCTGAGTCCCCCGCTTGCGCGGAGTCAGCGCCGGTTTTTTGCGGGACCTGGCTGCTTTGTCCGAAACTGGAATTCGTAGGGTTGTTCGGAGTTAAGCTCCCATTCGCTCCGATCGTGCTCGCGCCGGGAATTACTCCTCCGCCCGCCATCCCCATCATCCCCATCTTTACCTCGCCGAAGTGCAATAGCTTGAAATCCTTGCCTGTCAGGGGATCCTTGTAGCGCTTGCGAAGGAAGCGCAGCTGGTTCGTATTTTCCAGATTCTCGATGTTGGCCGGATAGCGGCCAAACTTCTTGTAGTAGGCGCGAACCGCGCGCGAATACTGCACGCCGCGGTGGATCATCTCTTCTTCGCGGTCACGTTGGATCTCGAACTTGAGATCAGTGACGATCGTGGCGGCTACAATAGCCATGACTGCCATCATCAGCAGCAGACTTAGAAGGACGTATCCCTGCTCTTGATGACGACCGCGCCGTCGTTGTGATCGGGAAAACATCGAAAATCAGTGGCCAGTGATTAGTGGTCAGTGGCCTGAATCGGTTGCTTTAGCTGAGCCACTGGTCAATAGCCATTGGCCACCAGGTTTCTTACCCTCCCTGGGTGAGAGCAATCATCTGCGGCGGACCGCTGTAGACCATGTCTTGAATCTCAACGGATGAAGTTGAAATGCGGATGACCTTGTAGCGGCGGTCCACAATTTCGCCTTCACCGGCCACGAACACGTCGTCTCCGTTCTTGAGGAAGATTTTTTTCGGTTCTCCCGGCGCGCTGGCGAAGCCGTAGAACTTCAGGGGAATCGGCGGTGGCGGCGTCGGTTTGGGTTCGACATACTCTGGCGGAGAGTTGTCCACAACGGGCGGCGCCACCGGCTTCGGGATCTCCACATCTTCTCGCTGAGAAACGAAAATGTTCCGGCCGGCACCTTCATATTGCGTTTTCTCACTGCTTGCTAACAAGTCCAGACGCAGCGTGGGGTCGAGATTTTCCCCCTCGGATTTCTTGCCGGCCTTGGCAGACGCTTTCGTGCCTGATTTCGACGTCGCAGGGCGGGGCACAATCGGGGATGCGGCTTGCGCGCTCGAATCCGAGGAAGACGATCCTCCGATGAGTGGGATCAATTCATATGCGCACACAAGCAGGGCGATGACCCCGAGCACGATCGCCCACGTTGTCTGCTTCTTGTTTTCAAATCCCAGCTTCACTAGGTTGTCCCTATTTTCAGGTACGCCTCAAGTTTAACGCTTAATTTCACCGGGCCTTGGGGCTCACCGCCCAATGTGATGCTATTGATGACGAAAAACATCTCATCACGCTCGATTGCGTTGATAAAGTGGGCCAGCGATGTATAGCTTCCGGAGAGGTCCGCTTCCATCTCGATCGGCTGCAGCCCATTGCTGCTGGTATCTGCGGGCTTGTACCGCACCTGCTCTATCTTGACGCTATTTTCAGCTGCGACCTTGCCGAGGGCGCCGTAGATCTGCGAATTCTGGGAAGGGAAGCGGTCTTTGTAAAAATCACCGATCTGACGCTTTGCCAGTTCGATCTTCTCCGGCAGGTCTTTTAACGGCGCTACCTGTCGCGTCTTGGTCGTCAGCTCGGCCTGAAGCTGGTTGCGCTGCAACTGACGCGATTCAGCCGAGCCCACCAGCGGAGAAAAGTATAGAATCGCCGCGAGCAGATCCACTCCGCCCAAGATCGCCAGGGTCAGCTTCAGTTTCTTGCGGGTTTGCCTCAGGTCGGGCATCAGTGTTGTATCCTCTTCCTGGGAGATGGCTTTTGAGCGGCCGTCTTCGGCTTTTGAGTTTTGACAGGCTTCGCTTCCATTGAGGTACCCGGTTGGGTGAGTAGCTCTGGAACATAAATCGCGGCCATCTCGATTTGTTCCGTGTCGCCCGTTTGCGAGTCCACGTGCCTTTCTGCCGTGATTGCGGTCTGCACAAAGCGACGTGACTCTTCCATGCGCCGTTCCAACTCCACCGCACGGTCTCGCGAGTCGCCCGCGACTGTCATCTTCAGAGCCAATTCGTTGTTCTCATCCAGTTGCGGACTGATCGAGACCAGATGCACCCTGGGCGGCATCACCTTTTCGAGGTTCTCCAGCACGCGCGTCCAGGAAAACGCTTTCCGCTCGATCAATTCGTTCAGGTATCGCGACTGATCGCGAGTCGTTCGGTTCTCAGGTAAATTCAGGACTCGATCTGCCTCGGCTCGGGTGCGATCACGATCGGCGATCAACGCTTTCGTCTGCGCCATGATGGCGCGATCATGGTGCGAAGCCACGTACCCGGTAATATCGAGCACCAGCAGCACGAGCGTTAGCAGCCCGAGTGCGCCCAGAGCGCTGCCCCAGCGCATCCAGAACTGGCGCGCATCCTCGTACGGCCGACTCGCCAGATTGATATCAATATGCATACAAATTCGTCGCGCAGTTAGTGGCCAGCGTCTGTAAGCTATTACCGAATAGTGACTACCGCCTACGAAACCAGCGCACCTACTACTCCCGCCATCCTCCAACGTGGCACAGCGCCACCAGAACTCGATCCTAACTGGGCCGAGGATACCAACTCCTG
Organism: Binatia bacterium; assembly: GCA_035577905.1. Classification (GTDB taxonomy): domain Bacteria; phylum Acidobacteriota; class Terriglobia; order Terriglobales; family Acidobacteriaceae; genus Sulfotelmatobacter. Next base: position 33,628 of record DATKAP010000124.1, on the reverse strand, counting down.
GACATCCGCTCCCGTCTGAGTGCGCAATGCGGCAGCGGCGCCTCCGGACTCCGGCAGCCCTGCCACGTAAATCCGCTCGATATTCAGGTGATATGTGTCCTGAAAGAAAACGACCGAGGGATATACTTCTTCGGCCAACTGCTCTCCGTTTATGGTGACTCCACGCGCATTTTCCAGAGTTCGGAACAATTGCAGCTGATCCTCATTCAAAATCGCGATGCTGGTGGTGTGGGCATCGACCTTGATGACCATGGTCGGTTTCTTGCCGTCGGCAGCACCCAGCGCCGCAAGAGTCGACGGCAACACGATGCCGGGCTCAAATCCCGCTTCGCGAAACGTGCTTTCGTAGTCGTCGATCACGCTTCCGAGCGCGACTGCCGCCACAACCTTCACTTCGTCGCCGACCTTCTGCGCATGGTAAGAGACCTTCGCTTTGTCCACGTCAAAAGGAAGAGACTTCTTCAGACGGAAGCGTACCACCCCGAGAGCTTCCTCCTGATCCGAGGGCAGCGTATCGAACTCGACCAGCATGACGCGTACGGCCGCATCGGGAACGATGGCGATGACATCTTTCGAGCGTCCTGCCACGCCGCCAAGGGCATTCTCGATGCCCTCACGTACTGACCCGCGTTGCCGCACATTGTTCTCGACCAGATCGGGTACGACACTGCCGGGAGCCAGTTCCCGGGCAGCGCTGGCCTCCAGCCCGCTACCATTGTCGATCACCCGCCCCGCTAAGACGCGATCGGCGGAGATCTCGCAAGCCAATTTTGGCTTGGCTGTATTTAGTGTTGGACTCATCTCCGAATTACGCCTTTATCTTTCAAATCAGAAACCGTCCGCTCAAGAAATGCAATAGCTGAAACAGCACATCCGAGGGCGGCAAAGTCCAGCGCTTCAAAGTTCGGATACGCGCGATTTTCGGCGGGGGAAAAGACGGGGTCGGAAATCCTGCGCCCAGACTCTGAACCTTGACCCTCTGAAACCTGCCTTATCTCATTGCCTCGATAAATGTGACCTTATTGATCTCCTTCAGCGTGGTCAACCCGAGCCGCACTTTGTCCAATGCCGATTCACGCAGGAAACGCATGCCTTCCTCGCGGGCGGCCCGCCGGATTTCGGATGTCGGCTTCTTCGCCAGAATCATTTCGCGGATGCGGTCGCTCAAGTCCAGCAATTCGTGAATCGCCGATCGACCGCGGAATCCCGTGCCCGCACATTCGATACACCCCGGGCCCTCGTACAGCGGAACCTTGCCCCACTGCTGCGGATCGAGGCCGCTGGCTTCCAGCACTTCTGGCGCGTAGTGCACCTCCGTACGGCATGAATCGCAGATCAAGCGGACCAACCGCTGCGCCAGGATGCAATTTAGAGCCGAAACGAAGTTGTATGGCTCAACGCCCATGTTCAGAAATCGTCCAATCACATCGACGACGTTGTTGGCGTGAACGGTGGTGAAGACCAGGTGACCGGTCAAGGCAGACTGGATCGCGATCTGCGCCGTTTCCGCGTCGCGGATTTCGCCGACCATGATCTTGTCGGGGTCGTGGCGCAAGATCGAACGCAAGCCGCGCGCGAATGTCAGACCCTTCTTTTCGTTGACCGGAATCTGCGTGATACCGCGCAACTGGTACTCGACCGGGTCTTCAATGGTGATGATCTTGTCTTCGTCGGTCTTGATCTCGTTGACGGCGGCATACAGGGTGGTCGTCTTACCGGAACCTGTCGGCCCCGTAACGAGCACCATGCCGTAGGGCTCTTTGATATAGCGCCGGAAGCGGCGCAGGTCGTCGTCATCAAAGCCGACCACGTCGAGCGTGAGCGTGCGGAATTTCTCGCTCATCGACTCCTTGTCGAGTACGCGGAGCACCGCGTCTTCACCATGAATCGAGGGCATGATCGACACGCGGAAATCGATGGCGCGCCCGTTGTACTTGACGCGGAAGCGGCCGTCCTGGGGCACGCGGCGCTCGGAGATGTCGAGTTCACTCATGACCTTGATACGCGAGATCACAGTCGAGTGGTGCTCTTTGCCGATCGGCGGCATGGCCTGGGTGAGCACACCGTCGATACGGAACTTGATCACTACCGAATCATCACGAGTCTCGATGTGAATATCAGAGGCGCGCCGCTGCAGTGCGGTGAAAATTGTGGTATCGACCAGTCGAATGATCGGGCTCGTGTCGCCCGTGGCCGTCAGCTTGTCGATGGTCAGCGTCTCTTCCGCGCCTGTGTTTTCGTCTTCGCGGATGATGGTGAAGCCTTCGCTGGCTTCCTCGAGCACGCGCTGGGATTGCTCGGTCTTCTTCAGGATGTCGGAGATCTGCTTGAGGGTCGAAACCTTGGTGACGATGCGCTGCTTGAGCAGCAGGCTGATCTCGTCAATCATCATCAGTTGGCTGGGATCGGCGATCGCGATCGCGAGCTTGCCGTCACTGGTCTCTTCGAGCGGCACGAAGTTGTAGCGGAACATCAACTCCACCGGGATTCGCTTGAACAGCTCGTGATGCAATTCATACCCACTGAGGTCGATGAACTCGCAGCGGTAGCGCCGCGCGACGTCCTGCGCCCGTTCCAGATCCGATACGACGTTACCGGTCGGACTAAGGGGAGCGCCGTTGCCGCCGCCTACGAAGAGAGATTTCTTATCTGCTGTTGCCATTACCTGTCCCCGCCAAACTACCCTCATTCTTTAATGGTGAGCCCACGGCCAATTCTGTTTCCTCGCACTCATCCTCACTGCTTTCAGCTCACCTCACGCCCAAGGTGAAGATCGGCAAGTACAACGAAATCAACACACCGCCGACGAAAATTGCCATGATGATCAGGATTAGAGGCTCAATCAGCGCCATGGCCGCGCCCAAGGCCGTCTGCACATCTTCTTCATAGAACTCGGCGACCGAGTTCAACATCTGCGGCAGTGCGCCGGTCGACTCGCCGACTTCAATCATCTCCACCGACAGTTCGGGGAAGATCTTCTGCTCTTCGAGGCTGGGCGCCAGCCCCTGACCTTCCCGTACGCGGACGCTCGCCCGCGCGACCCCTTTTAGGATGCGCCGGCTGCTCATCGCGGAACCGGCTGTTTCCATCGCCGGGACCAGAGGCAATCCGCCTTGCAGCAGGGTCGAGAGCATTCGGGAAAAACTCGCGACCTGATGCTTGATGCGGATCTCGCCCAGCAACGGCAAACTCAAGATAACGCGGTCGATCCGGTCCGCCCCGCGATCGGTATCCTTCCACTTCCACAACACAATCCCGCCGACGACGAGGCCAACCAACACAAATGGCGCGTACTTTTGGGCATTCACGCCGACACTCAGCATGAAGAGGGTGATCTCGGGCAGCTTTGCGTCCAAGCTATTAAAAAGATCCGCGAACTTCGGGACGACGTAGGTGAACAGGAACGTCACCATGATCAGCACCACGCTGACCAGCAGCGTGGGATAAATCAGTGAGACGAAGAGCTTCTTGCGGAAGGTCATCGCCATCCGCTGAAAATTGATGTAACGCGTTAAAACTTCGTCGATATTGCCGCTTTTCTCGCCAGCCATCAGGGTGGTGGTATAGATTTTGGGGACGACGCCCTGGGCCGCGAAGGCGTCCGACAGTAGTTCTCCGCCTTTGACCCGGTCACGAACGTTCTCCAGCAGGGTCTTTAGCTGCTCATCTTTCTGCCGCTTGATCAGTAGTTCGAGCGAGTTCAGGATTGGCAAGCCGGCTCGGATCAGGGTCAGAAACTGCTGGTTGAAGACCAGAAACGTATCTTGCTTCAGCTTCTTGCGCCGGTGCAGGCCGCCGGCCATCATGCCTTGCGGCTTGACCCAATAGACAAGGTATCCCTGGGCAGAAAATCGGTCGCGTACCTCGGCTTCGGAAATACCCTGTTCCACGTGCTGCTGCACGCGCCCACGGTCGTCCGCGACTTTGATCACGAATTCTGCCATTTGTCCTTGTTTTTCAAGGAATTGTCCAGCCGGATTCTACCGCTCAGTCTAACATTCTAAGCCGTCCACCTACCCCAAAGCTGCCTCTGGAGGTACCGCAAGTAACCTATTTCTGGTTTCTGGCTACTGCCCCAACTCTCCTTCCACCACTTCCGTCCCGGCTGGCGCCCGGAACTCAAACCGGCTATCAGCAACGGCCCCGTCCTCTTTCTGGTCATTGAACCAATACTCGGTTGATGCCCCGTCGACTTCCTGCATGACCAGCCGAACAATCCGGTTGTCCGGTGCAATTTCGAGGACAATCTCACTGATCCGGTCCGCAAAAGCTTGTGGCGCTCCTCGCAATACGGTATTGCCCGGTTGTGAAGGGCGAATGTCAGGGGCCGCTGAGAGACCTCGCAACTCCTTCTCTAACTTGGTTTTACCTAGCAAGAATGCTAGCGGAGATCGAACATCCTCAAGCTTCTTGGCCGATTCCTTTCGCACCTGCCGATCGTCCGGGAGGTAGAACCATGCATCTTTCCCGTTGCTCACAAAGAGCTTTTCCTTTGGAGAACGATACTCCCAGCGCATCTTGCCGGGTTTTTTCAGCCACAGCGTGCCCGATTCCGTTCGGTCCATGCCGGAACCCCGGTAGATCTCGGTGAACTCTGCCTCCAGCGAGCGTAAGTGGTTGTAATGCGCGTCCACCGCCGCGGCCACGGCCTTGACATCTGGGTTCGCGCCGGCTGCCGCAAGAGGCACCGAAAAAACAGACACCAACACGACCGCGCCCAGAAGATAGTTTTTTATGAGCAAGTTGCACCGTGGATTGGCCCAGCCATCCTGATCACCACAAACCATCCTCACGCCGAATGGGGAGGGAACACGGGGGCAAGTTCCTTCGGGGACACTTCCTAACTGAATTGTAAGGCCCCCCCCCGAAGTTGTCACCCCATAAAATTCGGAGGTTTTGAGACGACTCTCACGAATACAAGGTCTGCCTTTCCCATGATGATGAGTCCCTCCTCCGAAAATACAAACTTGTACATACATAAAAGGATTGATTGTGAGCGTGGGACTGGGGAAAGCGATTCTGGCGAATCGCTTATTCCCATTTTGGAACCAGAATAACTATCCGATACGATTATTCGGCAGCAATTTTCCCCTCCGGTCTTACACTTGACCTAAAGCATTCCCCATTACCCAACACAGGCGGGGCCTTCGGGCTCCGCCCTTTTTGTTGGTTCAGGCGCGGAAGACCGGCATTGGTGTAGACTAAGGGCCTTATGCCGCAGTTCGTCATTGAGCGCGAGATTCCGGGTGCCGGGTCGCTGAACGACGCGCAGATTCGGGAAGTGTCGCTACGCTCGCTGGAAGCGCTGAAAGATATCGGCCCCCAGGTTCAGTGGCTGCATAGCTATGTGACGGAAGACAAAGTCTACTGCGTGTATCTGGCGCCGGATGAGGAGATGATCTGGGAACATTCCCGCCGGAGCAAGATTCCCGCCAATCGCGTTTCTGCTGTGCGCAGGTTGATCGGCCCCCAGAACCTGAGCTAGCGTTCACTCCGCCAAAGCGTGACGGATCGCGTTCTCCATGGTCATCGCGTAGCCTTCGGTCCATGCCTTCTTACCTTCCGATTCCCCAAGCTGCTGCCACGCGCTCAGCAGCTTCTGGTCGAGCTTGGATTGCTCGGCTGGCGGTAGCGGGGCACTGACCATTTTCCGCAGGTGAGAAGCGGCGGCGACCAGATGAAGTGCTCGGCGCGAATCTTCCCGGGATGACGCATAGCACGCGAGTCCTTCCAGCACCCGGGCAATGCCACGCCGATGTTCCAGGCTGGAGAAGATTTCAAGGCTCTCGCGAAAGTTAGCAAACGCCGAGGAATGCTCGCCCAATTCGCAAGCGATGGTGCCCAGATCCGCCAGTGAGCGAGCCTGGCCCCAGCGCTCTTGAGCGCCTCGAAACGCGAGGAGGGCTCGCTCGTAGAGTGCTCGAGCACCTGGGAGATCGCCTTGGTCCCTGGCGACGTCTGCCTGCTGGTTGAGGGCCCAGGCGGCTCCGCTGCTATCCCCGAGTTCCTCAAAGATCTGCATTGCTTCGGTGAGAGCCATCCGGGCACGCGCATAGTCGCCACGGATCTTGGAGACGTTTCCGATATTGTGCAGACAGCGGGCGGTCGCAACCCGGTCGGACATCGTCCGAAAAAATGTCAGGCTCTTTTCGAAGTTGGTCTGCGCGGTAACATAGTCTCCTTGATCGCGTGCCCGAATGGCGGAGGCGTTCCACGACAGCGCAACACCCCACGGATCGTTGAGCTCCTCAAAGAGCGACCGGCCCAGTTCTGAAAAGTGGGCGGCAGATCGGTAATCGCCCTGCGCGGTGGTGAATGCTGCTAGGAACAGGCATGCCTTAGCGCGCTCACGGGGATAATCCGTTCCTGCGAGTTCGATGATTCGCTCAAGCCAGGTGCGTCCTTCGGCGGAGTGCTCGCGCATGTCCCAGAATCGAAACAGAGCCGTGCAAAAGCGGAAACCCCAGTCGAGATCGCGAATCTGAAAGAGATAATCGAGGGCAGCGCGAAAGTCGTCGTGCTCCACATCGCAGCGCGTCAGCCAGGCAGCACGCTCGGTCTCGCTTAACTCCGGATTTCCCTCCTCAGCCAGAATCAGGCAGTAGGCGGCATGGGAGCGCTTGGTGGCGGCCTCTTCGCCGCTTTGTTGCAGCCGTTCGAAGGAATACTCGCGAATGGTCTCCAACATGCGAAATCGGGGTTCGAGATCGTTCTGCTGTCGTTGTTGAATCAAGCTCCGATCAATCAACGAGGACATCAGCTCGAAGATTTCGGCCCCAAGGTCATCTTTGGTGTTGCATACGGCTTCCGCCCCCTCCAAAGTGCACCCGCCCCAGAAAACGCTGAGTCGGCGTAGCAGTTTCTGTTCGGGTTCCGTAAGCAACCCATAGCTCCAGTCGATGGTATTGCGCAGGGTCTGTTGGCGCTCGGGAAGGTCGCGCGGTCCCGCCGTCAGAAGCTGAAGCCGGCTTTCGAGCCGCGCGAGGATCGCGCTGAGAGGCAGCATTTTGACGCGAGCCGCGGCCAATTCAATCGCCAGTGGCAGGCCGTCTACGCGGGAGCAAATGTCGGCCACGATCGATGCGTTTTCCGCCGTGAGCTGAAAATCTGGCTTCACGGCTTGCGCTCGCTGCGCAAAGAGAGTGATTGACGGGTTTTCGGCGAGCGCCACGAGCGAATTCATCTGACGCAAGTCCGGCAACGCCAGGGGAGGGACTGGAAACTCGTATTCGCCGTAGACCCGCAAGGGTGCACGGCTCGTGACCAGTATCTTTAACGATCGGGAAGCTTCAATCAGCTCGACCACAAACCTGGAGGCAGCCAGAATGTGCTCCATATTGTCCAGGAGAAGTAGGACGGGCGCAGGCTCGGAGTCTCGCAGATAGTCCTTCAACAGATCGGGCAAAGAGCGGCCGCCTGTCTCGCGAATACCCACTGCTTCGGCAATGGCAGCGGGAACCATCCCCGCGTCCGCAAGCGACGCCAGCGCCACAAAGAATACGTGGGACTGGAAAACCCCTGAGAGTTCCCGGCACAACTCAAGTCCAAGTCGGGTTTTGCCCGAACCGCCGGCGCCCGTCAGCGTCACCAGCCGAACGGCCGGATCGCGCAGAAGTTGCTCGACCGACTCGAGTTCGCGCTCCCGTCCGATCAGAGGTGTGCGCGCGACAGGGAGTCGAGGATCTACTCGAACGGTTGGCGGAAGCGTGCCACCAGGGGCTGGACTGGTAGCGGCTTCCTCGCTCTGGATCGTAACTGGTGCTGCAAAAATATATCCTCGGCGGGGAACTGTTTTCAGGATCTCCTGTGTGCGATCGTCCAAGGCGCGGCGTAGTTCCACCATGCACTGCACCAGTGAGTCGTCCGTGACGAAGGCTTCCGGCCAAAGCGTTTGAATGAGCTCCTCTTTCGGAACCAGTCGGCCCCGGTTCTCGATCAGGTAAAGCAGGGCATCGAACACCTTCGGGCGCAGCTTGATGTCCTGCCCGCTCTTCAATAGCGAGGCGCGGGCGGGTTCCAGAACGAACTCGCCGAAACAGTAATTCGCCGCATTGTTTGCGATTTCAGGGTTGGTCATTCCCGGAGCCCCAAGTCTCCCCAGAGACGTTCCTGCCTGTGCTGCATCAGCCCCTTACTTGCTATCGTTTTGGCTTTTCTTTGGCGTTCCTTCGTTACTTGCCGCCAGACCCTCGACTAGCGTGCAAGCAGTGCCCGGATGTGAGTGGACCGATTATAGGCCAAACGCCGGGTCTGGGGAGGGTTCACATGATTGGACGCAGTATGACGTTACTTTATGGGGTGCTCTGTTACCTGGTGTTCTTTGCGACGTTTCTATATGCCATTGCGTTTGTTGGGGATTTTGGCGTTTCCCGGACGATCGATTCGGGAGTGGAAGGATCGATTGCCGAGGCACTGGCGATCAACGCCGGTCTTCTTGCCTTGTTTGCCTTGCAGCACAGCATCATGGCTCGCTCGTGGTTCAAGCGCGCCTGGACGCGAATCGTCCCGCCCGCCGCCGAGCGTAGCACCTATGTCCTGTTCTCGAGCGTCGCACTGATTCTTCTGTTCTGGCAATGGCGCCCGATCGGAGGAGTAATCTGGCAGGTCGATAACGAACTCGGGCAGATGGCGATCTACCTGGTCTACGCCATGGGATGGATCCTGCTCCTACTGGCAACATTCCTCATCAACCATTTCGATCTCTTCGGATTGCGACAGGTGTACTTGCATTTCAGAGGGCAGGAGTACTCGGGGTTAGCGTTCCGGACGCCCGGTCTGTACAAGGTCGTACGGCACCCGATCTACTTCAGTTGGCTCTGCATCTTCTGGGCAACGCCCCGGATGACTGTGGCTCATCTCGTATTCGCGCTGGCCACGACCGGCTACATCTTAATGGCAATTCCGCTTGAGGAGCGAGATCTGCTCCGGGCGTATGGTGACGCATATCGCAGATACAAGCAGCAGGTTCCGGGAATTCTCCCGCTACGATTCGGCCGGGAGAATGTCGATCAGACTGCCGTCCTGAATTCCGCCGCCAGATCGCGCAATATAGAATTTCCCGCTGACTAAGGAGAAGAAGCAACCATGGAGCCACTCACAAAGACTACGACTGCATTCGAGGAGAGCATCGGCGGAAATGGCCGTTCTCCTCAAAACAATAACTCTGCCGAGCGGTCAACGGCGAATTCCGTGTTGACTGAGGACATGTTGGCGCGATTCGCATCACGAGCCGCCAACTACGATCGGGAGAACCGGTTCTTCGGGGAGGACTTCGAAGAACTGCGCGCCGCAAACTATCTTCTGATGCCGCTTCCCGCGAAATTCGGCGGGGCAGGAATGTCGTTGGCGGAAGTTCTCCGTGAACAGCGCCGGTTGGCCTACTACGCACCAGCTACCGCCCTTGGCCTGAATATGCACCTTTATTGGGTGGGTGTCGCAGCCGATCTCTGGCGGCGGGGCGACAGCTCACTGGAATGGATTCTGAAGGAAGCGGCCGCTGGTGAAATCTTTGCCGCCGGTCACGCCGAGAGCGGCAACGATGTTCCTCTTCTGCTTTCGAGTGCAAAAGCGGAACGCGTCGAAGGCGGATACCGATTCACCGGGCGCAAGATGTTCGGCAGTCTTACTCCCGTTTGGACGCGCTTTGGACTACACGGGATGGATATGAGCGACCCAACACAGCCGAAAGTCGTGCATGCCTTTCTGCCAAAGGGGTCCACCGGATATACAGTCAAGCAAACCTGGGATGTTCTTGGCATGCGCGCTACGCGCAGTGACGACACCGTGCTTGAAAACGCCTTCATTCCTGATCGCTACGTGGCCCGTGTGCTGGCACCCGGAGCGGCAGGGATTGATGCGTTTATTGTGTCGATCTTCGCCTGGGGTCTTTTGGGATTCGCCAACGTCTATTACGGGCTCGCCAGGCGCGCGCTTGACCACGCGATTACCGCGGCCAAGTCGAAGGGTTCGATGGCGTTGACTCGCTCCATGGCCTATCACCCGGAAATCCAGCATACGATCGCCGAGATGGTGATCGAACTGGAATCCATCGGTCCGCACCTCGACACTGTGGCACGCGAATGGTCGCAAGGAGTCGATCATGGCGCGCAGTGGCCTCTGAAGATCATGAGTGCCAAATACCGTGCCGTGGAAGGCTCCTGGCGGGTTGTGGATCTCGGGCTCGAAGTCACCGGCGGCGCAGGAATCTTCCGCTCCGTGGGCTACGAACGCATCATGCGCGACGCTCGGCTAGGCCGGATTCATCCTGCCAATTCGTTCCTCGCACATGAAGTTGTCGCAAAGACAGCTCTAGGTATCAGTCTGGATGAGCAGCCACGCTGGGGCTGAGTGTGTAGCGACGGCCGCATTCGTCCGTCCGCCAACTTGAGCCCTGCCGATGAGCGACTCTTGGGTGCCCCACTTCTGGCCGATTCTGCCAGAGGTGGGGATTTTTAATTCCACAGTTTTGTTTGCAATCACCGACGAGCCTCGAGGTCCGCCGTTCTTTGCTGGGATGATATATCGTGATACGATATAAAATGGAGGCGGAAGATGCTGGGTATCAGGTTGGTACGGCTCATCGAGGAGCATTCGGCGGAGTTGGCGCAGGGACTGACCGCGCAGATCCGCCAATCCGAACGCACCTCGGATTTCAAGGAGATCGCGGCCGAAGACTTGCGACTTGCAGCGGCTGAGGTCTATCGCAATCTTGGGGAATGGCTCTTACAGAAGACCGAGAATGACGTTGAGTCGCGTTTTCGAGCCGTTGGGGCCCGCCGTGCAGCCGAAGGGATTCGTTTACATCAACTTGTCTGGGCCCTCCTACTGTCGCGGGAACACCTCTGGCATTTTCTGCGGCGTCAATCGTTCGCTGACAATATCGTGGCGCTTTACGGTGAACTGGAATTACAGCGGCTGCTGAATCACTTTTTCGACCGAGCTATCTACTACGCCGTGCTCGGTTATCAGGACGCCGGTCAGTGCACTCCAAAGGGTGATCTGGAGAGAGTTCGCGACCTGGCCGCTTCGATTGGGCTGATTGCATCTCAGAATTGCAACGACACCTCCGAACTCGAAGACTGATAGAGCTATCCAAGATCGGGCAGTTCGCCCGGCGTCGGGTGGCCGGTTTAGAGGAAGCCGCGAAATTAATCCAGTCCTTTGCTTTCAATAACTTACAACCGTACAATCCCCCCAGACACCGCTAAACCCCGATTTTGCACCGTTCGTTGGGATCTTCATTGGGATTTCTTGGCAATCCAATAGGATAGCTTCAGATAAAACCCAGGAATATTTGCGGAGCGTCCGGTTTTTAGACCGGTGTTTCGGCATTCTTGGGTAGCCAGCGTTAACAGCTTCTCAGGTTCATCCGAAGCGAAGGCCAAAGTAGACGCAGTTGAAGGGATAGCACTAGGCAACAAGGCCCTCGGCTATCCAATCGAAAAGCAAGCTTGACGTTCGGAGCTGAGGTTCTGAGCGAAAAAAGTCAGGAGCGAATCGCTATCATGCGCAAGCCGATCAAGTACGTTGAGAAGGTTGCAGTCGCCGCCGCGAAAGGCGCTTGGGTTGTGTTCGACGGCTTGAACCGCATCAATCCCAACCCCTCGCCTACGCCGAAGTGGTCCGACAAGCCGCTGCTCAAGTCGTACGAGAAATCCAAGCCCCCGCTCGGTTGGCCTCGCACTACAGACTCCCTTTGCCCAAAATGCGTCCCCGAAATCCGTCAGCAGATTCTCGACGGGCACCTGCCGCATGAAGTGCTGATGAACGAAAAAGTCGGTGAGATCAAAGCGCAGATTGTCGAGCGCGAAGGCAAGATCCTGATGGTGAAGGATTGCCCCAAGCACGGCCACTTCGAGGACGTGATGTCGATTGACACCGAGTTCTCGAAGCATCTCGAAGATGTTTTCCCGGGCCGCGACATTCGCGCCCATAACGACGAGCACCTGCATCATCACGGATCGTCCACGGTGAAATACGGCCGCGGCGCCGTGCTGACGATCGACCTCACCAACCGCTGCAACATGATGTGTGATCCGTGCTTCATGGATGCGAACCAGGTCGGCTTCGTGCATGAACTGACTTGGGAAGAAATCAAGACGATGCTCGACAACGCCATTACCATCAAGCCGCGCCGCCAGATGTCGGTGCAGTTCTCCGGTGGCGAGCCGACGCTGTCGCCGTACTTCCTTGACGCGGTTCGTTATGCGCGCAAGGTGGGATACAACTCGGTTCAGGCTGCAACCAACGGCATCGAGTTCGCAAAGAGTCTTGAGTTCGCGCAACAGGCGGTGGAAGCCGGTATGCGCTACGCCTATCTCCAGTTCGATGGCATCGGCAATGCCGCCAACGCACACCGCATGGTCGGCAACCTGTTCGATGTCAAGCTGAAGGCGATCGAGAACCTGCACAAGGCCGGATGCGAGATCGTCCCCGTGATCACGATCGTGAACGGCATCAACAACGAGCAGGTCGGAAGAATCATCAAGTTTGCGCTCGACAATCCCAAGACGATCAGCTTCCTCAGCTTTCAACCCGTGTCGTTTACCGGCCGCGACGAAGCCGTGACCGATGAGCGTCGCGCGGCGCAGCGATACACGCTGTCGCATCTCGCGCATGACGTCAAGAATCAGACCGGACTGGGCGAGCCCGCCCGCGACTGGTTCCCCATCAGCTTCATGGGAACGTTCAGCGACTGGGCCGACCTGATGCACGCCAAGGACGCGAACAACAACTGGGGCCAGCTAAGCTGCGGTTGTCACCCGAACTGCGGAACCGGCATGGCCGTGATGATCGACAAGGAGACCAAGGAAGCGGTTCCGGTCACGGCGTTCCTGCACGGCGATCAACTGGCCCGGGACATCGCGAAGGTCAACGACGGGGCGCGCGGGAAATTCCTGACTGGCGTTGGCATGGCGCTTTGTCTCATGAAGAACTACGATCCATACCAGTCGCCGACGCACTTCAAATTGATCGATCTGCTTAGAAAGTTCGACAAGAACTACAACGTCACCGGCCACAACTACGGCAAGGTTGGAGGGGACCGCACGATCGACGATGTGATGAAGCGCCGCACGAGCGACCGCTGGAACTTCCTGTTCATCGCGGGTATGTGGTTCCAGGACCTGTTCAACTATGACTTCCGGCGGACGGAGCAGTGCATCATTCCGTACGCGACTCAGGAAGGCGAGATTTCCTTCTGCGCCTACAACACGGGCGTGGGATGGCGGAACATCATCGAGAAGATGCACATGACCGCCACGCTGACGAAGTGGTACGAGGAGCACGGACGCCACGAAATCTTTGCCGGCGGCAAGAAAGTCAAAATGGAAGAGCAGCATGTCGACTACTTGAAGCTGCGCGAAGAGATCGTAACCAACGAACAGCAGCAGGATCTCGACAAGCTGGGCATCGCAAAGAACGCGCGCGAAGAAAAGAAACGCGCACGGGATGCGAAGGCAGCAGCGGAGGCGCGTGGTCCGCAGAAGAACGACGAAGCCTACAACGCGCGCATGGCCGCTTTGTATCGCGAGGTCGTGCTGAAAGAGAAGCCGGTGCAATCGCAGGATGGCTTCATCCCGCTAGGCGCACTGTCGAAGCCAAACGGAAATGGCAATGGCAACGGCCATCACGCGCCAGAGACGAAACCGGAACTGGCGGAACCAGTAGCAGGGGACTAACCGAAACATACGACACAACAGGCCGCCTACGGGCGGCCTTTCTCATTGGACTTAGGTGGCCTACTCAGCCGGATGTTGGCTCGAGCGGGGTGTGAGTTCTAATCAGCAATCGCGGTCTTTGTGCTGTGAAGCTCGCGTCCGCTTAGGTCGGAAAAGTGTTCCCGCAGGAACACAATGTCATCACGGAAAGGGATATACGATTGTGTCATGACAGCTAAGCGCAAGAAAACAAAGTGGCGAAAGGAGGGGTGCGCCATAGGTCAAGCAAGCGCCAGGTTCATGTTGCTGATCGCCTCGTCGATTTCCTGCGTGTTCTTGAATCCGACGGTGGCGCAGTCCACTCCGGCATTCTGGAAAGCGAATCTCATGGCCTTCACACGATCGTCATGACTACGCTGGAACTGACCGCCTCCGCAGAGCTTCATGCCGATTACGCCCAGGCCTTCGTGCTTCAACTTGTGGATGTGATCGACCACTTCGCTCACGTTGTCTGGGTGGTTGGTGTCTTCATAGGTGGGGCCATCCATGCGTGCGCCGTTGTGGTTGATGCGGATCAGTCCCACGTCGAGCCAGTGTGTGCCCGGCATCTGGCGCAGCGCCGGCAGTCCGTGCACCGAGGCGCCGTGCGTGCGGATGATGTTTCTTTGCTGCGCCTGAAGGATCCCGTCCTGCCAGCGTTTCGTAGTCTCTGGCCAGTCGGGCGTATGCTGCCAATGCAGCAGCATGATGTCAAAGTACTCAGTCTGCGAGGTGCGCCGCAGCTCGTCGAACTTGGCCTGCGGGTCAATCCCCGGGTGGAAGGTAGTGACCTTGCTCATCAGCTGATAGCTGTCGCGCGGCAGGCCTTTCAGGGCCTCTCCCAGCATCGCCGGAGTCTCGTAAGCCTCAGCCGTCTCAAAGAAACGGATGCCGTGATCGTAGGCATAGCGTATCAGCCGCGTGAACTCCCGCTGTCCCAGCGCGGCCTGTACCGCACCGCTGTTTGTTCCGGTTCCGAAGGCCAGCCGCGTGACCTGTAATTTTGAGCGGCCAAGCACCACGGTATCGGTCGCGGTGCGCTTGGCGGCGAACAGGGGAAGAATTCCTGAGGTCGCCATGGCGCCGGCGGCGAGACCTGTTTTGAGGAAACTACGCCGTGTAGTTGGACTCATCGTGAACCCCCATGGCTCAAGTCGGTGGGCGAGCCGGATAGGTGCATGTTAGCACGCAGGCAGGAGGTAGAACCGCGATTGGATCGTCCCCGGCATTGGAAGTCTGCCGTCTCGATGAGATAACCGGGGTACGTCCCGTCTGTGCCCGGATTACCCGAAGCAAGTGCTAGCCGGCTAAGAGATCCGATGGTAAGTAACCGCCAGCAATGTCAGGATCTCTTTTCTGAACGCAACGCACATAGTACTCCAGCATATCCCTGGATGTAGAACTGATGTTCGCGTTTCTCCGGAGCACATGCACCTCGGTCAGAGCGAAAACCTTCGTATCCGGATCCACGTGAGATCCCACGAGGAACCATACTTTTCCTTGGGCATTACTTGCGAAAATACCCGACAAGGCTCGCCAAATAACCCCTGCGCCATGGGGACCATTCGCCCGCTTTTCCTGTTCCGCGAGTTTTTCGGCATAGCTCTGCAAGGTCCCAACATTAGGAGGCGGCGCTGGCAACTTTTCCAGAATATCGTGCAGCGTTTCAACGACACTGGGTGGCTGTGTTTGGTGATTCTGATGTTTTTGCTGATACCTTCCTTGGTAGCTCTTCAATTCCCGCCAAATCGGTGTAAAACGTTTCCCGCCGAGAGTTGGGAATCCATCCCCCGCGTAGAGAATGGTCTTATCCGGACCCGCCTTGATCCGATCTCGCATTTCCCTGTGTTTCTGAAGGTACGCCAGAAAGTTCCGGGTTTCAGGTAGAAGTGGCATAGCTTCCTCCGCTCGGGTGGGAGTTCCGCGCATTATAAGTTGAAAACCCTATGAAACAGACGGAACGTTTAGCAATTTTCCAAAATGTAGGCGCGGGAAAATGTGGGGGAATTCGGGCACCGATAAAGGACGTTCCCCATCTCCAGTGCGCACCGCGACAAAACCGGTGAACGTCCCCGGGCTCACCCCGCAGATGAGAGGTTGAACAAGTATCTACGGAAGTGAGAAATTCGGCAACGCTTTGGCATCCGTACTGTTTATTCGCGGGGGAATGCCGATAGAGGAAGGCGAACAAGGTCTTTGGATTTATACGAAGAAACCCGTGATTACGACCTACCAGGTTCCCCTGGAATAAACTTACCGTTTTTCAGGACAATGCCTGCTTCTTTGTGGCCTAGGTACAGTTTCCAGGCACCGCATTCCGTGCCGGGAATTTTGCTGTATCCGCTGTGCTTTTTTAAGCATTCAAAGCTTTCCCAAAAACGCTGCCTGAACTCATAATTGTTAATGCCACTGTGAAGACCCGCACGAGGGATAATCTTCGTCTCGTCGTATTGGGATACGATATTCCGGCATCGGTCGATGTCAAAGTCCCTGTCACACGGTGCAGGTATAAGATACCCCGTCTTGCCGTATCGAAACAGCACGATATTCTTGTAGTTGTCAACGTCGAGATCGCTGCTATCGCAAGCCACACCGTTTTTGCCGAATCGGATCAGTTCATCACCGTAACAGGGGTCAGATTGCACTATCACGCCTGTGGGTGTAACTTCGACGACTTTGCCCCAATCACCATATCCCCCGCTGCGCAGAAAAACATCTTGCCCCACAACTAGTTTGCTCATATCTGTATCGCGAACTTTACTTCTCCATACAGACGGATACTTCGGGTCACGCTGAAAATCGCTGTCAACTTCTTTGCTCTTATCCATGCCGCACCTCGCTGTTTCACTACCTGATCCCTGGATGCTCAAACTTGCCTGAGAGTCATTGGCGGCCACTACGGAAAACAAACACACCTCTGGTCATTTAGTGATCTAGTGATCGCTGACTTCCCGGCGCAGGTCTTCCCAAATCTTGTCCGGCATTTCGAGGAACACCCTAATGATTTCCGGATCGAACTGCTTTCCCGAGAACTGCTGGATTTCGGCCCGCGCCGCCTCTAGCGACTGCGCTTCACGGTACGGAAGATCAGACGTGATCGAATCCAGCGTGTTTGCAATGGAGACGATCCGGGCCCCAAGTGGTATTTCATCACCCTTCAATCCACGAGGATATCCTTTGCCGTTGAACCACTCGTGATGTGAGTACACGATCTCGGCAGCTTCCGCGAGAAATGGAATCTTCTTCACGATCTGATAGCCCCGATAAGCGTGCTCTTGCATGATGGCCATCTCGTCTGGGTCAAGCTGCCCCGGCTTCATTAGGATATTGTCAGGAATCGCCATCTTGCCAATGTCGTGAAGATAAGCGCCTCTGGCGATCATGGCGATACGTTCACGCGGCAAGCCAATAGCTTGAGCAATTGCGATAGTAAATAGCGTCACCCGACGGACATGGCCCCCCGTCTCCCGATTTTTCACGTTTATCGCGTCATGCAGAGCTTCGAGTGTGATGTCATAAGATCGCTCCAAATTCCCCACCGCCGCTTGGAGTTGTTCGGTTCGCGCTTTGACGAGCGAGTTCAGGTTTGCTTTATAAGTACGATTCTCCACTCGGAAACGATTGTTTTCCAGGGCACGGCGGACGGTATCGAGCAATTGTTCGCGGACGAAAGGCTTCAGCAAATAGTCGTACGCGCCATTGCGAATGGCGGCGATGGCGGCAGAGATATCATGAACGGAAGCCACCACGACCAAGAGTGTGTCGGGGAATGACTGCTTGGCACTTTCCGCAAAGGTGACCCCGTCCACATCCTTCATCGTGAGGTCGTAAAGGACGAGTTGGAACGGGCCGTCGCTCGTGAGTGTCTGCCAGGCATCAGTGCCCGAACTGCACTCTCGACAGGTGTAGTCGGCTGCGGACAACATTGATGACACGATCTCGCGAATCGTCTGTTCATCATCTGCGATGAGGATTCTATCTGCCATTGGAGGGACTCAGCTCACAACCTGTCGTTTGGTTAGTACCGCTTTTACTACCGCCAGTCCCGCGTCACCTCGTAATCAAGGTTTTCCTTGAACTGCTCAATTTGGGCCGTTTCAGCCTCGGTCCATTGGTCTTCGGGATTGTTCAGACTCACTATGAAGTCACCTTTGACGGGTGCGTTCCAATTTTCCACGACTACCGAGGTCCCAGAGGCCGTCTTTTATGCGCCTAATTTTCATTCATTGCTCTGTATCGGGCGTGCTCACGGGCCATTCGGGGCTGGTACGGTTTCCGGACAAGACAACCTCATACTCTTCTGTTTGGCTCTCTTTTCGGTTCCAGACAAGAAAGAGAGGTCCTCCTGCTGAGTTGTTCCTTCGACCATGAAAGAAAGTCTCGAACTCCTCTTCGTTTGTTAGGGGTCTGGGGATACCGTTCTCTATCGCGAAGACGTAATCTCCAGCGCTCCTCCTGTGCTCGTCAGCTCAATTGTTGAGCTGAAACAATCTGAATCGACGTCACCCTGTCCGTTAGCAACCGCGTAATAGACGCTTGCCGTCATACTCGGAGCCTCCTGCCCGTTACAGATGGCCCGACCTCTGAGATGGAAGTTTTATCCTGATGCTGCTGAAAATCTAGCCGGAATGCCCAGAAGTACATGACTAAAGTAATGACTCTCCCAAAACGCAGGCCAGCACTAGAATTCCGGGCGAGGTGTTGCGATGGAAACCGCACGGCGAAGTGAAATCACGAAAGCGGTCCTGGGATACGACCTGCGTTTCAAGATCACAAACGAACTGATGGAAAGCTACCTGACCCCAACATATTTCGACCTCCGAAGGCGCTTCCCCTGAATTGCGCTTTGTGGAGCTAGTCGGAGAGCTGGCTGGTGGCGCACGCAAACCAGCTCCCCGAGAACGGCTCAGTGACGATTGTTGCAGCTACCCACACAACGAACGGCGTGTTGTGTGGGCTACCCAGTTTCGAACTGGAGCTCGGATTTTTCGAAATAACCGCAACGTCCGGAGGTCGAGGTTTACTCATTATTGTTGAAAAGCAATCGGGCCGGAGGAATGGTTCAGCATGGATGGCTTCCCAATCGCCGCCACGCAGAGGTTGGCAGTGTCTGTCGATACCTGCAGATCTTGCAATGAGACGGAGTGCTGGGACGTTGGGAACTCGCCGACTTCGCTCCATCCCGCCGATTTCTGTTGCAGTACGGCAATGTGATCGATCGTATTCTCACTGCCTGAGATGTTCCACGCGAGAGTGTTTCCACGGATTGAGGCTTTGACCTCTACGCAGTTATCGATGCCGGTTTCGATCTCTGTGCCTTCCTCGTAATCGTTCCAGGTGGGAATGATCAATGCGGGCAACTGATGACTGGGGGAATAGAAGCGTCCTGCAACCGCGAAGGTCGAGAGCCAGGTTTGACCACAGCGCTGCGCAATCACGCGGCCCTTGCCCCAGCTTGCGGCGGCGTCATCGAATCCCTTGTAGGCCGAACCCATGGCGACTTTGTTCGACTGCTGCGCCTTGGAGTAGAAGCGCTCGAGATATTGCAGCGCCATCGGATCACTTGGACCGGCGGTTTCGGGAGCGATCCAGGAATAAGCTCCATCGGCGTCATCGTTGGCAAATGAGCCCGAGTTGCGAAAGAAGAGCAAGGGGGAGAGAGGAAGGCTGTGGCGCACGCGCTTCCAGTCAATTGCGTATTTTTCCAGCCCGAAGAAGAAGACTGCTGGACGATTGCTGAAGCGGATATAGGCGGGTGAGTTTTCAAAGTGTTCTGCCGCGTACTTCAGATCATGGATCAGCTGGTCGGTTAAGTCACAGCCTCGCTTCTGGCAATCTCCGAGCGAGCCGGCGTCTTCTGAGACGGCAAATTCAAAGTGTTGCCGCTCGGCTTCTTTCATGAGCAGGATCGTGCTCTCATTTTTCGCGCCTGAGTCGGGACCATACCAATCGACGATGGCTCCCTGAATGCCGCGGCTGATCATGTCGGTGACCTGGTGGGTTATCTGCTCGCGATCATCGGAGCGATAGCCGATATCGCGGTGTTTGGGATCGCCGAACCAGGGCATGTAACGGGTGAAAATCCGCGTGTTCGAACCTTGGTAGAGAAGCGAGCGAATCGGGAGTTTACTTATGTTGGATGGTGCGGCATTGGCTCTGCCACCGCGGTAGCGCGGGCTTGCACTGGTGTTGTTGGAGAGTTCGCAGGAGGTGGGATTATTCGCGTTCTGCGCGCTACAGAACGTCGCCGCAAGGAGCAGGGAAAGCATGCAAGGGCGAAGCATGCGGGCTTGGATGCCTGGATGGCATCAGGCGTTTACGGTGGTTGCCTGGTCAGTCGTGAAACTTTGATCTCCCAGCATGGAGGGAAGCTGAGCGTAATCGATATTTCGCCAACCGTGCAAAACACCAAGGGACGTGAGAAGGCGGCGATTGAGACACGGCGGCTACAACCGGATCAATCCGAAAATTCTCCAATGCATGTCGGCTAGTGCCGGTTCAGAGGCAGTCGGATCAATGGGCGTGAGTGCCCAGCTTTGCGCCAGGTCATCCATCGGCTCTCTAAACTTTGAGAGTGTTCTACGCACGTAGCAACACTCGTGGACGGCCTTGCCTCTTTCGTCCGTTTTGCTCAATTCGAGGGTGACCCTGCAGCCACAGATGGAACACCGCGTGGTCGCTTCCTTCCAATGGTGCAGAATAGAAAATGTCATGGAACAGCCCTCTGTGAAGACCAAGGTCGAGCAATGACTACCTTGACCTCTTGCAAGCGTAGAACCAAAGTCGATGGGGCGGACTAACCTCGCCCTGAGCACGAAGTTAGCCGCTGTATCTGCCGCATCAGAGCATTGAGTCTTTCGAGGTTGGCTAAGGCAAGAATTGCACTCGTTGCGTAGGAATCGGTACCCATGAGAGGGGGATTGTCATGTTGCGTCTTAGGGGTTTTCCCAGACCCGACTAGGTTGCGGCACATCTGGACAATCAGGCAACCACCTCGCCCCTTTCAGCAGACAGTCGTATTGCACAGGACGTCACGGGAAGCGAGAATCGCAACATGAAAACCGCCTACGTGGTTCGGGAACTGGTATCGCGTCCGGCGGGTGAAAATGAGTTTCTTACCCACTATGAGTACGGCACATTCGGGACCTACAGAGAGGCCAACGAGTGCGCGATGGCTACGAAAAACCCGAAATGCTTTCCTCAGAGAGAACAGTTTCTTGTATCCAAACAAGAAGACCCCTCAGTTAACTAGTACGTATCTGGAGATGCATCCGAGGGGTGTTTTAAGCAGACCTTTGGGGATAACGGCGCGCCTGAGGCCGAGAATGTGGAGTTAGCCTCTGCCACTTATTACGCGTGGTGGAATTGTCGCCGCAGCATTTCCACAATCAGACCAACGACCGCATACGTTACGGCATTAGCGGCAAGAACTTCGTAGAGACTGACAGCGTGATGCATTCCAACTATCGCAATGGGGCAGGTGAAACTGATGAGAGGCCAAGCATCACGCATTCGGTCGGTTGATGGGAAAGTCATGAAGGCAAAGACCGCCCAAAAGACAGCGACTAGCAATCCTACGATCGCCCAAATTGCGATTCGGTTTTTCATAGTGTCACCCCGACAAGCGTGATTGTACGCTTTGGTAGATGCCAAAAGCGCAAGTGTCGTTAACAACACGATTGCGCCCATTGACTCTTCTGGGAAGTCCCGAACTCCACTCAGTCAAGCACAGTTAGGCACCAGGTACTCACCGCAACCGCATCCACTCCTCACTGAAATTCGACGCTCTCGAACCCCAGCCCCTGCAGCAGGCTAGTCAATGTGCTGCGGGCATTCGTGTTCGCCGTCTTCAGAATCCCATCCAGCAGCGCGGCCTTCTGCATCTGCCTCTCAGCCTCCTGGCGCACCTGCGTCTCCAGATTCGGATCGACTGGGACCAGCAATCCCGTTTGCCGTGAATACACTTTGGTTCGCTCATTATCAATGCGAGTGGAAAAGACCTGCGCCGAGGGCAGCCGCAAAACTACCTTCCTCTCCTCGACGGCCACATCACCGCTCTTCAGTCCGCTGAAGTCCACACCCGCCACGACTTCGCCGTGCACGATCATGAGCAGGCGATCTCCCGCCAGAAAGCTCGGCAGGATCGGGTTCTCCTTCTCGCCGCTCACCACTTTGTCCATCGTGTACATCACGGTTTCCAGGCGCTGGAGTTGCTGGATCTTGTTCACAACGGTCGGCTGGCTTACGTCGATCTCCGTGCCGCGCCCCAGCAACTGTCCTGCCCAGTGGTTCCAGAATGACGAAGCCGCTTGCCGGGCAATCATCGTCAGGCCCAGCACGCCTAGCAAAATTCCGAAGAAGAGCGCGGCTGCAATTTTCGCCCGGCCCTGCCGTCTAGGTATGCCCTGATCTGTCTCTCGCATCCTGCCTCGCTGCCATCGCAACATAGCATAAGCCCGCCATACGACGTTTTGCAGCTTTTCAAATGGCGGATTCCTGGGGTGCTTCGCAAGTGGAATTTTAAGCTCTTGAAACCAAGCTGTGCGGAGTCTAAGGTTTTCCCTGGCGCAGGAGGGCAGATGCGAGATCAACAGATACATGCAGCGCTGGACCAGCATTGGGCGGCCTCCGATGCCAACGATTGTTGGATGGACACGCAATCTCGAAGCGCGGGGATTCGCTGATCACGCCGGGCGCGACGAACCCCCACTTCCGGCAAAATCCGCCAGAAGTGGGGACCCCTATGCAGGAAGGGATTCAGTAATAGGTGAGGTTCAGCTTGTCGAGATACACGCTGTAGTCCCACTGCTTGTAGTTGCCGTCGAGCTGGAAGTTGATGACAATGCCATACCATCCGCCAGGAACCGAGAAGTGCCCATACTTCCAGTTCAGGTCATGAGTCACGCCATTCAGCGTGAAGGACTGATACAGCACTTTATTATCGGAAGTACGTTGCATCTTGATGATGACGTGATTCCATGCATTCTTGTTGGGCTTGCAGGGAATACTAGTCTTGATCCACCTGCCATTGGCCGGATCCCAGACATCCCAAACCTCGCCGTTGGTCACTTCACATTGAGTTCCATACATGAAGCCCATACCATTGAAGAACTGGGCGACGTCAAATTCAATGTTTTCGGAATTGTTCAGATCGTAGCTGAAGAAGTACGTGTCGTAGATGAAGTCGTGGACGTTGGGAACGATCGAGTGGCTGCTGTCGGGCATGCCTTGCGAAGTGCCATCGCCGATCAGGTGGTTGTTCCACAGAACATCTGCGTAGGGCGTCGATCCGCCGATAAAGAATTTCGCGGATTTCCCATCCATGGAAGGAGACGATACTCCTTGCGTCAAGGACCAGGAGACGCCGGAGCACGAGGTGCAAATGTCATATTTCGGCGGCAGTTCCCCATATCCTTTCCATCCCTTGCTGGATTGCAGACTGTAGAAGGTTTTGGCTCCGCTGCTGATGACCTTTACCGTGAGCGGTGTGGTGGTCGCACCACCACAGTAGTCCCATTGCTCAAGTGTGGTGTTGTAGGTCCCGGAGCTAAGCGAGAGATCGGCGCTCAGTTTAGTCCCGTTGACGACATAAGCGAGAACGCCGGGTGCTGTGTAGACGCCCATTGATGCGACACCCTTCGAGCAGGATGTGCCGCCTGCTGTCGCACTGAAATGAACGGGAGATTGAACGGTTGAGCCGTTGCTGGGCGAACTCACATTGACACCGGCCAATGCTGCGGGAATCAGCAGAACTGCGACACACACGAATAAGGCACACGTTCGCATAGAACACACTTCTCCAGATGATTATTTGCTTGCGCCTTGCCGGCGGCGAGCCGTGCGCGAACTATCCCTCTGCGTAAGCGGGAACGCAGGGAGCACAGCAAGAACAAATGGCCCGGGCCGCGATCTCAAACGCTCTTCCAGCAAAATGACGCGGAGACAACCACCGAAACAGGATTGGGAATTCCACGCCGGGCTGAGAGGTTGAAGAATTGAAATGACAATACCAGAAGCACTGTATTTCACCTACAGGAAATTTCATCCGCAAGTAGTGGGAAGTTCTAAGTCTGAGACGTGAAGGCATCAAGGACCGGACTGTGACTGCGCCTGAGGCAGCGACTCAGGCGAATCGATTCAGACCTTATACAACCATGAAGTGGGCGCTGTACATCGAATCGCCGCTTAAGGTTAGGCAAGAATACGGAAGATGAAATGGATAAAAGCACCCTGCCGCAGATGACACATTCGTGCATTTTGTTATTCCTCGCATTCTTCGTTCTAAGCTGTCAGGGAATGCATCAGTCCACGCCTCAACCTACTCCTCAGCCGACGCCTCAGCCGCCTCCCGTGAACTCAGGATCGGATGCGGTGTTCAAAGGCGTTTTGATGTGGAAGGGAGATTCATCCGAAAGCGGGCTCTACGCGGCCGAGACTACGCTCACACCAGCCAATGTGAATATGAATCAGTTCGGAATGATTGGGAGTTTTCAAGCTGATGGAATCGTGATGGCGCAGCCGTTGTTCGTTTCGGCTTTAGATATGGGAGGTGGTGGGACACACGATGTAGTCATCATCGCGACCGAGCACGACAGCGTGTACGCGATCGATGCGGAGAACCCCGGAGCCGGGTCTCTCTGGGAACGGCATTACGTCGATCCCGCGAACGGAATCACGACCATGCCCGACAATTTTGGCGGCCGCACCACGCTGGGCGGCGAGGTCGGCATCACGGGCACTCCCTATATCGATGCGACCACGGGAGCTCTCTATTTTGTGACGACCCTGTCACGGAACGGCACGCCAGAACAATGGCTGCGAGCGATCGACATTCGCACTGGTAACGGCTTTGGTCCGGGGAGCGTGCAGATCACGGCCAACGTACCGGGCGACGGCAAGGGCAGCGTGAATGGACAAATTGCATTTGATCCCTCGAATCAAAACCAGCGTCCCGGACTAACCAAAGTAAATGGGGCAATCCTGGTAGCGTGGGGATCATTCTCCGACTGGGGCGTCTATCACGGATGGTTAATGGCCTTTGATCCTTCGACCCTGCAGCAGATTGCTGTATTCAATTCCACGACGCAGGCTCAGTCTATCGATTCCGCGAGTGGGCCTTCGGACTACGGCGGCGGGGGAGCGTTCTGGCAGGGGGGCGCAGCTCCGGCGGTGGATGGGGACGGGAACATTTTTCTCAATGCTGCGGACGGCAGCTTCAACGCCGACCAGGGAGGCAATAACTACGGCGACAGTATGCTGAAACTGAAGCTGAGTGGGAATAGCTTCCAAATAATGGACTCCTTCACACCATCCGATGCGGCTTGCATCGATCTACACGATCTGGAACTGGGTTCGGGAGGTGTGGCGCTGCTTCCCACCGATTTCACCAACGGACTGAAATTGGCGGCGGCCTATAGCAAAGAGGGGCGATTCTTTCTTGTGAATACCGATACGATGGGTAAATTCAACGCCGGAGGCGACAACCAGATTCCGCAAGAATTCATGATTGGAGCGAATACGTGCTCCGACGCGACCACCGGCGACGTGGCGGAAGGACCCAATTGGAACCGATTGTACGGTAATCCTTCTTATTGGAATGGAAATCTCTATGCGGCAGCTTCCAGCATGCAATTGAAGCAATATCAGTTTCAGGACGGGCTGCTGAACCCGACGCCGGTGGCGATCTCGCCGTCCGCCTATGGATTGCGCGGAGCAAACACCGTGGTGTCGGCAAGTGGGAACCAGAATGGAATTGTCTGGGCATACGAAAAGTCTGTGGCAGGGCAGGGTATCCTGCACGCCTACGATGCGACCGACGTATCGAGAGAGCTGTGGAACAGCAGCATGAATGGAAGCCGCGATGGAATGGGCACAGGAATCGGGTTTGGCACACCCGTTGTCGCGAATGGACGCGTATTGGCAGCGTCGGACAAGATACTCGAGATCTTTGGCTTGCGCCAGTGAAGACGAACAGAGACTCATTCCCGGGAGACGCTCATCGAGGGTCGGAATGATCCAGTTGGAGCGCCTAGCGGAAAGATGACGGATACCGTGGTCCCAGCCGGTGTCGAGCGGAGTTCAAGGTGGCCTCCGAACTGACGAACGCGTTCCCTCATCCCGGTGATGCCGACACCAGCTTTGCCGGCGGGTTTGTCGAGAACTTGGAGTCGTTCTGGTGCAATGCCTTTACCGTTGTCCCTGATTTCGAGTTGAACTTCACCAGCATGTTGCTGAAGACGGATCGTAGCGGCCGAAGCTCCGGAATGGCGATGAACATTGGTGAGACTTTCCTGCAACACGCGAAAGAGCACCAGTTCGCATTCTCTGGGAGGTCTTTCCAGATTCGCAGCAATCTCGCATGTCACCTGGATCCCGCTACGACGGGCGAAACCTTCAGCGAGCCAGCGGGCTGCCGAGGCTATCCCCGCTTCATCGAGCAGCGGCGGGTGCAGCAAGTAGGAGGTCGTGCGGACTTCCTGGAGTGCAGCGTCCGTAAGCGCATTCAAGTCGTCGACAAGAACCTGGAGTCCGGGGCGCTGATTCTCAAACTGCCGAATCAAGGCGATGGACATCTTCATTGCGGCGAGAGTTTGACCGGCAGTGTCATGCAATTCGCGGGCGATGTGCCTTCGTTCTTCGTCCTGCAGAGTCATCAAACGCAGGGACAGCCGACGCATCTGTTCCTCGGTATGCTCGCGGACGTCCATTTCGGCTCGCAGGCGCGACAACGCCTCCGACAATTCGTAAGTCCTAACCTGTACTCGTTGCTCCAGTTGATCATGCGCTTCCTGCAAACTGCGTTGAGCCCGTTGCCGTTCACTGATCTCACGGGTAAGGGCAGCGATACTCTCGTTCAGTCGCAACTGCTTGCTGCGATTGGCCTCTCCAAGCGTAATGAGAACACTGCTGACCAGAAAACAGCCCACAATTCCGTGAACTTCAGCAGGGCGAGCCGGCAGGAACGAATGGCGTGGATCGACGAACCAGTAGAAGATTCCCACGAAGCCAAGAACGGCCGTCAGTATGGCGGGAGCGTACCCGCACACAATCGCACAGTAGGCCACCGCAATATAGACAGTGACGTAGAAGGCGACGTGCCCCAGAACCGGGTCCAATATCCAGCGGAATATTACCGCGAGAACTCCCGCCAAGGAAGCAACCGCATAGCGCGCTAAAAGGCGCTCAGTAGGAAGCGGTCCAAGAACTCTTCTGACGCCTCGCCGAAAGGCTCCTGCCATGGATTCATTCCGAGAATATTGTGAATGGAGTAAGCCTTCCAAACAGCGTGGAAGGGCCGTATCTTGTTAATGCGCAGGAAAAAGCGATCTCTTGTTCCAGATGCAGAGTAGGAAGAGAACGTTGCCACTCAACCAACCGCGATCCAAGATCTATAAATGCGTTACGTCCTGATTCGGGCTGTCGTTCGGGAGAGCCTTGGTGTTTCGGAGGCTCCTCGCTAGACTACGCTGTTGCGGAGGGTTCATGACACCGCCAGCTGAGTCTTCCACCAGGCGCGAGTTTCTTCAGAGTTCTGCGATGCTCGTAGCGTCGCAGGCTACAAATCGGAGTTCGTTAGTTCAAGTTGCAGCCGTATCCGACGATTCCTCCTTTGCCGCATATCAGAAACAGCGCCGGAAAGAGCTTTGGGGATTGCTTGGTGATCTTCCCTGGCAGCACGAGCCTGGCCCACCGAAACTCGTAACCAGGGAGGAACACGAGAACTACACACTGGAACGGTGGGTTCTCGATCTGAATGGAACTGAGCAGGTACCCGCACTGCTGCTGATTCCGCGCAAACGTCAGAACCCGGCTCCGGGAATGCTCTACATCCATTGGCATGCAGGGATGTACGGGTTGGGCAAAGAACAGCTACTCGTCGGGGTCAAGGCGCAACCTGCCTATGCGCCAGTCCTCGCTGAAAAAGGCATTATCGCGTTGGCAATCGACAGTTGGTGCTTCGGCGAGCGTAAACACGAAACGGACGGCAGCGAGGGCGAGCAGAATGCATTTAAGCTCATGCTGTGGAAGGGACAGGCTCTGTACGGAATGATGATGTTTGACGAATTCCGTGCGCTTGATTTTCTGGCGAGCCGTCCAGAGGTCGATAGCGCGAGGCTCGGTGCTATGGGCATGTCGATGGGAGCAACGAAAGCCTGGTGGCTGGCGGCCCTCGATCCCAGAGTCAAGGTTTGCATGGACATTTGCTGCCTGACCGACTACGACGAACTCATTAAGACGCACGGGTTGAAGGAACATGGAATCTACTACTACGTGCCCTCGCTGTTGAAGCATTTCCAGGCCGCGCAGATTAACGAATTGATTGTGCCGCGAGCGCATTTAAGTGTGAACGGGCGGCGTGACCCGCTCACGCCGCCAGCCGGGGTTGAGAAAATTCGTGATTATGTGTTGCCGCTCTATCGAGAGCATGGCAGGGAGGCGGATTGTCGCATTGAGCTCTTTGACTGCGAGCATGTAGAACTTCCGGTGATGCGGAAGCTTATTCTGGAGTGGATGGATCGTTTTCTGGTGGCACAGACATAGAGACAGTTGCTGTCATTGAGGTCCTGCCGACGCGGGCGGCTTGAATCCTCGATGCCGGAGTTGGCATCAGGTGTTGGAAGGAAGGGAAAAACGGATGGCGCGAGTCTTCATCACGGGATCATCGGACGGCTTGGGCAAGATGGCGGCGCAGTTGCTTGTAGAGGAGGGGCACAAGGTCGTGTTGCATGCGCGCAATGAAGCGCGCGGCAACGAGGCCATGGCGAGTGTTCCCGGAGCCGAGACGGTCGTCATTGGAGACTTAGCAAGTATCGGGCAGGCGCGGACCGTCGCTGATCAGGTAAATGCCCTCGGAGTATTCGACGCCGTAATCCATAATGCGGCGGTGGGATACCGCGAGGGCCACCGGATTCAGACCGAAGACGGACTACCGCACGTATTTGCCATCAACACACTTGCGCCATACATCCTCACTGCGCTGATTCGCAAACCGAAGCGGGTGATCTATCTGAGTTCCGGACTGCATCATCAGGGGGATGCGAGTCTGAAGGATCTGCTGTGGGAACGTCGCGCGTGGCAGGGACAGCAAGCGTACTCGGATACGAAGCTGCACGATACCATTCTGGCATTTGCCGTCGCCCGCTTGTGGCCGGAGGTGCTGTCGAACGCGGTTGAGCCGGGCTGGGTGGCAACGAAGATGGGAGGACCCTCCGCGAGCGATGATCTCGACCAGGGGCACCGTACCCAGGTGTGGCTGGCGGTCAGCGATGATGCGGCGGCAACGGTGAGCGGCGAATATTTTTATCACATGCGTCGTCGTGCGCCTAAGCCGGATACCCGCGATGTCGCCGTGCAGAATAAGCTTCTGGGAGACTGCCGCAAACTTTCTGGAGTTGAATTGGAAGCTTTGGCCGCGTCGCCGATGAAGTGAGTTTCAAGGGCGTGTGCGTCTTGCACCAGCAAGTCCGGACCCACTGCTATTTCGTCCTGCAAATAGCCATTTGTTGCTTCACAGCATCCGGACCCCGAGACAAGTAACCATTTCCCGTGTAGCGAGAGGGATGCGGGATTCGCTTCCATGTATCGATGCCAGACTGATACGAAGCGCATGAGCTCGTCAGCAGCTTCTCGCGAGCAGGTATGTTATCTGGCACTCTCGACTGTGCGAGCGCAGCATCGCCCAAGCCTGCATATGCCTCGGCTGCGGCGTACAAGGCGGGGAAGTCATTATGTTCGATCGATACGGTCAGTTTGGCGGTAGTTAGCGCTCTATCGTAGTGCTCTTTGGCCTGGATCGGGTTGTCCATTTTGAGAAGCACATTGCCGATTTTTGTTTCGACCATTGCTAAATCACAGCGCGCATCGTCGAAGTTTCCCTGATCTTCTGCCAAGCCAGCGGCAGCGGCTTCGAAACTTTTCAGCGCTCCAGGCAGATCGTGCGTGCCCGCCTGAGCCTCTCCAATCCAGGCCCGCATGGCGGGAGAACCTACTCCTACCTCTGCTTCCAAGCGCAACGACAGGTACCCTCGTAAGGCGTCCTTCATAACCGGTAGAGCTTCGGCGTAACGGGTGCCGACAGCCAGGGCTCGTCCATATTCGAAGCGTCCGACCCAGATGTCGGACTGAAGCATTTTGTTTTCGGGATCGAGTTTGGCCAATCGTTCTATCCGCTGCGATGCGTTCTGGAAATCCTTGCGCGCGGCGGCGAGGTCGCCTTGTAGCAACTCCACATCGCCCCGACGACTTTCCGCCGCCGCGACTTCGCGAATGAGTCCCGGATCTCCTGTTTCCCTGGCGAGTGCTTCAAAATCGGCGATGGCCAGGGTCATCAGGCGAAGCGCCTCGTCACGTGGTCCGAAGCGTCCCATCTCGTGCGCCAGCATGACGGTGACCTTGGCGAGCGCTTGTCGGGCGCCAGGATAGCCAGAGTTTGTACTCAGGATTTCTTGTCGCAGGTCGCGCACTTTCCGGTATGACTCGATTGCGTCGAGCCGATCACCGACCGCATCCTGAATGTCGGCCCTAATCATGTACTCCTGGGCAAGTTCGTTTTTGACATCGATATTGTTCGGGTTCTTGCCCAGCAGGGGTTCGGTGACGGCAAGAGCCCGATCAATTTCCGCGCGTCCGGTGGTTTCAAAGACGTCGAAGAAAGCCCGCCAGCGGTAAGCCATCGCAAGATTGAGTTGGTCGGTTACATCATTCGGGTTTGCCTTGGCAACGGCTTCAAAGAAAGTCATCGCCTTGCGGTTGCTGATTTCAGCAGCGTGTACCTGCCCCAGATTCGATTGCGTGGTGTCGCCCTGAACCGTAGCCAATCTGTGATACGCCCAGGCCAGTTCGCGTTGCAGGTTTATATCTCCGGCGGAATCGGACGAGAGCTTGTCGAGATATTGCAGGGCGCGATCGAGCAACAGCTTGCGTGAAGGAGTGGCGCCGGGAAGGCTCTGGATGGAATCGTGGATTTCGAAGATCAGGGAGTTCGCCAATTCCCGGACATCGTTGAAACGTTTCTCTGCCCGGGCTCGCTCGCGGCCGGCAATCTCGGCCTGCTTACGAGCGATGCGAGCCTGGCGGATGGTCGCCGCGATGCCTCCTAAGAGCGTTATCGCGAGCAAAACGCCAGCCACAATACCCATTTGATTTCTGCGAATGAATTTATCGGCACGATAGGCGAAAGATCCCTTAACGGCCGTTACTGGCAGACCTTCCAGATGACGGCGAATGTCTTCGGCGAGTTGCTCGACAGACGCGTAGCGCTGGTGAGGTTCCTTGCGCATAGACTTCAGCACGATGTTGTCGAGGTCGCCGGCTAGTCGCCGCTGCAGTTTTGCAGGAGAACCTTCGCGAATGCTGCTGAGCCGATCCGGAGTGTCCTCCAGATCTTCGGAAGCTGTTGGAATCGGCTTCAACACCACTGAGCTGGGTTTCGCAGGATCGGTTTCGCAGACGGCTTTTGCCAATTGATGGGAGCTGCGCGTGTCACCGGGGTATGGCGAGCGACCGGTCAAGAGTTGATAAAGCACAACTCCCAGGGAATAGACATCGGAAGCCGTGGTAATCGGTTCCCCGCGAATCTGTTCCGGGCTGGCGTACTCGGGGGTCATCGGCCGGACCAGGGTGGTCTCTGAAAGAGAGTCGGGATCGATCAGTTTCGCGATGCCAAAATCGAGCAATTTGGGGACGCCATCCAGTGTTACGAGAACATTGCCCGGCTTAAGATCACGATGAATGACCAGGCGCTGGTGTGCGTACTGTACCGCGGAGCAGATCTGACGGAACAGGTGCAGTCGCTGCGTGACCGAAAGTTGATTGGTATCGCAATAGCTATCGAGGCGCTCTCCCTCAATTAATTCCATTACGAGGTAGGGGATTCCGTCCTCTGTCGTGCCGCCATCCAACAATCGCGCGATATTGGGATGATCAAGGGATGCCAGAATCTGACGCTCATGACGAAAGCGCTCGAGCAAGAGGCCGCTGTCGTAGCCACCGCGAACTAGCTTGATGGCCACCGCTTTTTCATATTGGCCGTCGGCTCGTACGGCGCGATAGACCTCGCCCATGCCACCATGGCCGATCTCCGTGAGAATTTGATATACGCCGATCCGGCACCCGATGCGGCTGGATTTAGCGGGGTCCAAGGCTGCCGTCGTCAGGCTGGCAGCAGGGTGCTTGAGAAACACGCTTCCGGCTTCCTCATGGGAGCGAAGTAGGGACTCCACTTCGTCACGAAGTTCCGGATCGTCGACGCAATTTTGGTCGATGAACCGCGATCGCTCCGAGACGGGCAGTTCGATGGCGCGATCGAGAATGGCGCGCACATGCTGCCAGCGCTGTGCCTTCACGTGGATGCGCTCCGGGCGAGTTCGCGGTGCAGCCAGGCTCGGGCGGTGATCCAATCGCGCTTTACCGTGGAAGCCGAGATGCCGAGGACTTCCGCAGTATCTTCAACAGACAACCCGCCGAAGAATTTCAATTCCACGACTCGACTCTGCTGAGAATCCATTTCGGCAAGGCTTTTCAGGGCATCGTCGAGAGCGATGATATCGACATCAAGAGCTTGAGATTTATCTCCCGCATCCTCCAAAGCCACCTTGCAGACGTCGCCTCCCCGTTTTGAGGCGCGATGGCTGCGCGCATGGTCGACCAGAATTTGCCGCATGAGCTGTGCGGCGACAGCGAAGAAATGTGCACGGTTCTGCCATTGCGGAAGGTCCTGCTCGGCCAGACGCACGTAGGCCTCGTGAACCAGCGCCGTGCTCTGCAGGGTGTGGTCAGAACGTTCTTTCTGCAGATAGCGAGCGGCAATCCGGTGCAGTTCGCTGTAGACAAGAGGCATTAACGCGTCGAGCGCGGCCTTATCTCCGCCACGCCAGCGCACTAGTAATTCTGTAACCTGTTTGGAAGGCTCGCCCGGCAAGTGTCTCCGCCCAAAGACGCACGCGGGGGATGCGTGTGGGTCGGAGGATATCCATTTCTTTTTTCGCTGTCAATCTTCTGGAAACGACGGGTTTAGCTGGAGGCCACAACTGTATTGCATTGAAGTGAGATGTGGCCTTTGCCATGGGTTCCTCGCCACGAGGTCATCCCATAGAGTTTACCGTCGGCTGCTTGCATGTCGGGTGCTTCCGATTGCTGAGGCACAGTCTGCATCTTCGGCCGCGAGTTCCTCCCCCGAAACTCGCGGCCCGGCGGTTTAACCTGCTCGCCTATCCAATAAGGCGGGAAAAGCCAGGCGAATCGGGTCAGGTAGCTCTTCTTTTGTTTAGTCCTATGTTCGTGAAGCATGCGAAGAGGGACAGGGAGGCCGCCGAGGCGACTGGACGCGTACCGAGGATGCCCTTACAATCTAAAGAGCGATTACGGCTTCCGTTTCGACTGGGATGTACTGCACTGGACCACACTCTCCTAAAAGGGAATAGTGAGGGCACGAAACGATACAGGCGTCGGTGCGGCCGGAAATGTCTGATTCTACAAGGCGGGCGCGTAGCTCAGTTGGTAGAGCAATGCCCTTTTAAGGCATGGGTCGCAGGTTCGAATCCTGCCGCGCTCACCAAGATTTCAAAGCACTTAGAGGATTTCGACAGGGTTGAGTTCGGGCACCCCCGGACACCCAGAACAAGCCGCACTCTACTTTCTAGGCAGTTGCCGTAACGGTCCTCGCTTGCGGTTGGAACTGGCAGGTTCGACACAGGGAACCGGATTAGCGGCCGGATTGACCTGCCCCCCGATTTCGTTCACGTAAGAATACGACAAGTTTCAGTGACTCCCTGTCCGGCTTGAGCCGGGATAGAGGAGCGCGAGGGGAAAGGGACGGCGTTTGAGTCCCTTTCCTCTCGTACAGCGGTGTAGAAGCCTGCGGCGTGCGCCGCCGCGAACTCTTGCGGGGTTTTGTATCCCAGGCTGCTGTGCGGACGCTCTTCGTTGTACTC